>CAVYHM010000062.1:0-50178 GCA_963768265.1 uncultured Acidobacteriaceae bacterium | reverse complement strand
GCGGCTTCTCCGGGGTCTTGCCTGGCGAAGCTCTCATCCAGGACGTGGAGCGAGACGGAGGGATCAATCTCCTCCAAGGCCTTGCGCGTTGGTTTGCCATAGACAGATTGCATACGCGCGGAAACCAGCACCAATTTCGCCTTGGTTGCACGGAGCAGGATCTTGGCGTCGTCGATGCTGGCCGTGGTCAGTGCATTGTAGCCGGCGCCGCAAAGGATTTCGCGCAGGAAGGTGCAGACGTCGGACGATTCGTAGACGCAAAGGATACGCGGCCTGGCGTCTCCCGCTTTTCCTCGTGAGTAGCGCGAGCCCAGATACGCGGCCGTGATTGCTTCTTCTACCGAGTCATAGGTTTCAAATTGCGGGAGCAGGTGGGTCATCTCAAGGGTCTTGCGGATGTTGGGCGGCACTCCGCTAAGTTTGAGGTCTCCTCCCTTCGAGCGGGCGGCTTGCATCAGGCGCATCAGGGCTCCCAAGCCGCTGCTATCGATGAACTCCAGTTGGTCAAGTTGCAGTACGACGTCGCCATATTTGTTCAAGGAGTCGGCAACCTGGGCATGCAGGGTCAGGACCTCGTTTCCGGTCACGATGCGTCCGACGCACTGGACGATCAGGACATCGCCCACGGCGCGGCTCTCAAGACGCAGACGCATCAGCCTCCTTAAATCAGCGGAACGTTACTTCTTGAACAGAGCATCGATGCCCGCCTGCGCAATCTGCTCGTCGATTTCCGACTTGGCGCCGCTGCAGGCAATCGCTCCGATCGCCTGGCCGTCGACCTTGATGGGCAACCCGCCCTGCCCCGGGAAGAAATTCGGATACGAGAGTGCGGCAGTGTTTCCGGATTTCACTTGATCGGCAGCGTCTTTCGACGGGCTGCCGTACAAAGCGGCGTGGCGCGCTTTTTTCTGCGCCCACTCCTCCGTGTTGATGGAGACGCCATCCCCTTTCTCCAGAAAGAGCAAGGTGCCGTTCTCGTCCACAATGCAGATCGTGACCGACACGTTCTGGCGCTTGGCTTCGGCTTCGGCGCCCGCCACCATGGTCTTAATGGCGGCGAGGTTCAGGTATTTCTTGGTCGGTAATTGCGGGGCGTCCGGAGAAGATGCCCATGAAGTTATGGCGAAAAGGGCGAGCACCATTACCAGTCGTTTGAACATTGGAGGGGATGTTACCAGTTCGTTGAACGGTTTGGACATGAAAACGTCTGGCAGCGTTAGGGTTGCATTCCCTTCGGGTCTCCCAGGACTACCAACCTGTCGCTCAGATCAGCGGTCACATGAACCGATACGGCTCCGCTGCATCCCAGAACCGTTCAGCGCAGAAAATTGCCTTTGTGATCCCAATCACACGCGGTTGTGAGGTTGCGGATTGACGGGTCCGACGGGGCGGGCATATCCTTGAAGTTGAAATTGAAATTCATTTTCAAAATCAAAAGGCGTTCCTAAATGCTTCAGGCATTCATCATTACTCTCCGGGAAGGGGTCGAGGCGGCTCTGATCGTGGGGATTACTCTGGCCTACCTGACCAAAATCGGGCGGGCCGAGCTGCGCAAGACCGTCTATGCCGCGTTGGTGGCGGCGTTTCTGGGCAGCATTGGCGTAGCCATCGCCATTTCCCGCACCCATCTGAACGAAGACGTGTTCGAAGGCTGGATCATGCTGGTGGCCGCCTTCTTTGTTGTCACCATGGTTATTTTCATGATGAAGACGGGGCGGAAGATGAAGGGCGAAATCGAGGGCAAGGTCGGGCTGCTGGCGGGCAACGACGCGTGGTTCGGGCTGTTTGTTTTCATCTTTCTGATGGTGCTTCGCGAGGGTGCCGAGACCGTGCTGATGCTGGCCGGTGTGTCGCTCAACTCGTCTGCGCTAATGAGCTTTCTGGGCACTCTGGTGGGCGTAATTGCCGCGATTGCTTTCGGGGTGATGTTCGTTAAGGGAAGCGTGCGCATCAACCTGCAGAAATTCTTCCGTGTGACCACGGCCATCATGTTCCTTGTGGCGGCGCAGTTGGTCATCTCCGGGCTCCACGAGCTTTCCGAGAGCGGCGTGATCGCGTCTTCGAAGCGGGAGATGGCGCTTATCGGGCCGATCGTGAGCAATGACTGGTTCTTCTTTGTGACGATTTTCGCGCTGGCGGCGCTGATGGTGTTGTTCGAGGCCAAGCGGCGCGAACCGGTGCCTGAGTCAGCGTCTCCGGCCGAGAGGCGCAAAGCGGCCTGGAGCGCGAGGCGCGAGCGAATGTGGATGGTTTCGGTCTACACGTTTTCGTTTGTCTTCATCGCGATGGTGACTGCGGAGTTTGTATACGCCAAGAGCCAGAGCGCATTGTCACCGGCGACCGAAGTGACTTTTTCCAACGGGCAGGTGACGATTCCTCTGGCCCAGATTTCTGATGGCGACCTGCACCGCTTCCAGGCGAAGGAGAACGGCACGACAGTTCGCTTCTGGCTGTATCAGAAGCCGGACGGCAAGATCGCGACGGTGTTCGACGCGTGCGAGATTTGCGGCGCGGTCGGCTTTTACAAGAGCGGAAACGGCGTCGTGTGCAAGAACTGCGCGGCGCCGATCAATCCGCAGTCGGTGGGAACGGCGGGAGGCTGCAATCCGGTTCCGCTCAAGGCCACGCAGACCGCCGATGCGGTCGTGATTCAGGAGGCGGACATCGCGAGCGGAAGCCGCATGTTCGGGGCACAATAGCCGATGTTCGTGCGCCTGGTTTACGAATCGTTCCGGCGGCAGAAGCGACGCAAACTGCTGGCTGGCGCGGCCATCACGCTGGGCGTGACCGTCGCGACGGCGATGATCGGGGTGGCCACCGACATCGGTGACAAGATCAACCGTGAACTGCGGACCATCGGCGCTAACCTGATCGTCACTCCGCAGGAAGATACGCTCGACGTCGAAATTGGCGGTGTGAATCTGAAGCCGCCGAGCGATGGGGCGTTCCTCGACGAAGCTGACCTGCCCAAAATCAAAGGCACTTTCTGGCACAACAACATTACCGGCTTTGCGCCCATGCTGCCGGTGAACGTTGCGATCGAGCAGGACGGGAAACGGCAGGAGACGACGCTCGAGGGAACGTATTTCGCCAAGCCGCTTGCCTTCGGCAAGGAAGAGTTCACCACCGGGGTACGGACCACGCATCCGTGGTGGAAAGTTGCGGGGGCATGGCCGGATGACAATTCTCACGACGTTTTGCTGGGAGAACGGCTGGCTTCGCGCTTGGGCGAGAAGTCAGGTGACCAGGTCACGCTTGCAGGCCGCCAGCTGCGGGTGAGCGGGATTCTCTCTACAGGTGGAGCGGAAGACAATCAGATCGTAGGTCCGCTTAGTCTAGCGCAGGAGATCCTGGGTAAACCGGGCGCCGTTCGGCGGGTCTACGTGAGCGCGCTGACCAAGCCGGAGGATGCGCTGGCCCGGCGTGATCCGAAGAGCATGTCAGGGCCAATTTACGACCGCTGGTATTGCTCGCCGTATCCGCAGTCGATCGCGTTCCAACTGGCGGAGGCAATTCCGCATTCGCATGCGGAGCAGATTCGGCAGGTCGCCCAGAATGAAGGCGCGGTGCTGACGCGCATCGAGGGGCTAATTTTTCTGATTACGCTGGCGGCGCTGTTTGCGTCGGCTTTGGCCGTTTCGGCGGCGATGGCTACGGCGATTTTCGAGCGACGCGGCGAAGTCGGGTTGATGAAGGCGCTGGGCGCGGGAAGACTGGCGGTGGCGTCGGTGTTCTTCGCCGAGGCGGCGCTGATGGCGCTGATCGGCGGAGTCGTGGGCTTTGGTGCGGGTGCCCTGCTGGCTCGCCAGATTGGGCGATCGATCTTCAATTCGCAGATTTCCATTCAGCCCGTGCTGTTGCCGGTGATCCTGGCGATTGCAGTCATCGTGACGTTCGCCGGTAGCGCTATGGCGATCCGGCGGGCGGTTGGGCTTGATCCGGTGTTTGCGTTGCGAGGTGAACTGTGAACGCGCCGATGTCGCATGCTGCAGTCGATCTAGCGGCCAGGCGGGCGAGGGCTCCGCATTCGTCGATGCTGTTGCGCATGCTGGTGCGGGCGGCAATCTTGCGCAGAGGGCGCGCGGCTTCGGCGCTGTTTGCCATGGTGGTGGCCGCAGCGGTGGCGACTGCCATGCTGAATCTGTATGTCGATGTGCAAGCAAAGTTGCGTCGCGAGTTCCGCAACTATGGCGCGAATATCATCCTGGTTGGCAAAGACAGCGCTTCCCTTCCCGTCGGCTCGCTTTCGCAGGTGGACTCTGTTCTTGCGGGGCGTGGGATTGCGGCGCCGTTTGGACTGATCGTGGCCCGCACCGCGGATGGGCAGCCGATTGTCGTGGCGGGCACGGATTTTGGTCGGGTGCGGCAGCTGGATCGGTGGTGGTCGGTGAGTAACTGGCCGTCGGAAGTCCCCACCCTACCCGAAAAAAGTGCGGGTAGGATGGGGCACCCAGATACCCTCACTGCCAGCACACACCCAGATATCGCCCCTTCTGGCGCACCAGAGTCGCCAGAGCTTGGTCACCCGGCGCTGGTTGGTGTGCGCGCTCTGGCGATTGTTGCTCCGAAGAATCAGGCGTTTGATTTGAGTTTTCAGGGGCACACTCTGCACGTTGAGCCGGTGGGCACTGTGCAGACCGGGGCGGCGGAAGATAGCCGCATCTACGTTTCGCTCGCGGACTTCGTAGCGTGGACGGGAGTGCAGCCGTCGACGATTGAAGTGGCGGCCAATGGGTCTCCGGAAGAAGTGGCGGCGATCATGAATCAGATGGAGCAGACGATTCCAGGAGCCGAGGTGCGGCCGGTGCGGCAGATCATGGAGGGCGAGGCGCGGGTACTGGGCAAGACGCGAGCGACTCTGTTGGCGGCGGCTGCTCTGATTATTCTCACAGCGGCCCTGTGCGTGTTATCGACGCTGATGGGCTGGGTCTACGACCGGCGGCGCGATTTTGCCATCATGAAGGCTCTGGGCGCCTCCGGGCGGGTGCTCAACGGATTCTTCGCCGCCGAGGCTGCCGTTCTGGGCGCATCGGGAGCGCTGATCGGGTTCGTGGTCGGGATGGGCATCGCAGCCTGGATCGGGCGGGTGAACTTCCATGCTCCGGTGATGCCGCGTTTCAGCGTGCTGCCTGTGGTTCTGGCTGGTAGCATAGGGGTGACGCTCTTGTCGGCGATTCTCCCGATCTCGCTGCTGCGGCGGGTGCAGCCGGCGGTGATTCTGAGGGGCGAGTGAAATGATTCAGATCAAAGACGTGATCAAGCTCTATCCCGCCAAGGAAGCGGGAAACGGCGCGGGCGGATCGGGTTCAGACAACGGGGCGATTCATGCGCTCGACCACATCTCGCTGCACGTTGCAAAGGGCGAATGGCTGTCAATTATGGGGCCGTCGGGGTCCGGTAAATCGACGCTGGTGAATCTGATCGGATGTCTGGACCGGCCGTCGTCAGGCGAGATCTGGCTCGATGGACAGAACGTGGCCGGGATTTCTGCCGGCGAATTGAACCGCGTGCGGGCGGAAAAAATCGGGTTCATCTTCCAGCAGTTTCACTTAATTCCCTTCCTGACGGCTGTCGAGAACGTCATGCTGGCGCAGTATTTTCACAGTATGACCGATGAGAAGGAAGCGATCGAGGCGCTGACCCGGGTTGGACTGGGCGATCGCGCGCATCATCTTCCGTCACAGCTTTCGGGCGGCGAGCAGCAGCGGGTGTGCATTGCGCGGGCCTTGATTAATGATCCGCGCATCATTCTGGCCGACGAGCCCACGGGGAACCTGGATGCGCAGAATGAAGAGATTGTGTTGCGGCTGCTGCGCGAGTTCCATCAGCAGGGGCGCACGATTGTGATGGTGACGCATGATCCGGTGGTGGCGCGGCTGGCCGACCGGCGCATCGAGTTGCATCACGGCAAGATCGCGTCGCAGGAAATCTTTTCCCTCGCGGATGAAGAGCAATTGGATGAGGTGCTCGAAGAACTTTGGGTACTGGAGGAACACGGCGAGATCGCCGAAGTCGAGCGCATGGAAGTACACGGCGCGTTGCCGGTCAGCCTGGCGATTGAAAAGATGATCGAGCTAGGGCTGGTGGTTTCGGCACCGCACCCGGCTCAGGCGCACAATCACAAGCCGTTCGTGAATCCATGCCATGAGGCGCTTAAGCCGGTGGCATCGTCGTCCGGTGATGGGACGCTGATCGTCGAATTCACCCCACGGGGGCGCGAGCGCGCGGGGAGCATTATCCGGCGGCACCGCCTGGCAGAGCGCTTGTTCACCGACAGTCTGGCAATGGACAGCGAGTCGGAAATTGAACAGCAAGCCTGCAAGTTCGAGCATATTCTTTCTCCCGAAGCGACGGATAAGATCTGCACGTTCCTGGGACACCCGCGAACCTGCCCACACGGAGCGCTGATTCCGCCGGGCCCGTGTTGCGGGAGGTCTGCGGAGTTTTCCCTAGTTGTAACAGAGGGCGCGAAGGCTCATCGTCCCGCGTAGGGCCTCGCCAGCAGAACAAGCCTGCAGACTCGAACCACCCACACTGCTATCATCTAAGTTCATTCCACCAAAATGACCACTCGTCGCCCTACCATCGGCGTGTTCGATTCCGGTTTTGGCGGTCTTACCGTTCTTAAAGCTTTACTTGAGGTCATTCCAGGGGCCGATTACGCCTATTTCGGCGATACGGCGCGCCTGCCATACGGATCGAAATCCGTTGAGACTGTCGCCCGATATGCGGTCGAGGCGGCGCATTTCCTCGAATCGCATGGCGCGCAGATGTTGGTCATCGCCTGCAACACTGCGACCGCGTTGGCTCTGGACCGCATCACGAGCGCGGCCCACGTTCCGGTGGTTGGCGTGGTTGAACCGGGGGCGGAGGCGGCGTCCGCCGCTACTAGGAATCGGAAAATCGTGGTGATCGGAACCGAGGCCACGGTGAGCAGCCATGCTTATCGGAAAGCTCTTGAAGTTCGCGGTTTCGAGGCGCGGGAAAAGGCATGTCCACTGCTGGTGCCGTTGGTCGAAGAAGGATGGGTGGAGCATCCGGTCACCGAGCAAGTGGCGCGCATTTACCTGGGCGAAGCCTTCGCTGACGGTTTTCGGGATGCGGACGCGCTGGTGTTGGGATGCACGCACTATCCCCTGCTCAAGCCGCTGTTGAGGCGGGTGGCGCCAGGTCATGTGAGCATCGTGGACTCGGCAGAATCGACCGCGCGAGCCGTGGCTTCTCGACTGCAGCAACTGGTGCCTGCGGTCGAGGAGGATGAACGCCGGGCAGCCGTGCGGATGAAGTTCTTCGCGACGGATTCAGTGGAGAAATTTCGTCGGTTGGGAGAGAGATTCCTGGGACACGTCATTGAGGATGTCCAGCATGTGGATTTGAAAGAGTGAGTAGATTCGAGATTTTTGAGGGTTCCGCCAAGATCGGCCGCGCTTCGCGCTGGCCGGACAGCCCCTTGGACTTCGCTCCGGGCAGGCTACGGCGGCTGTCTCCACATGATCTTCTTCTCCATATGAGCTTCTCTAGTTTCCGCGCAAGATTCGGATAGCGCGTGCTCGGCTGTGAGAATTAGTGTTGCCTTCAGGCGTCGATCCCAATCAAATTGAGGGCACGCTCGAGGAAATATGCACGGACTCGACAACGTGATCTGGCAGGCGCTTACCACGCGGCAGGCGGAATTTGCCGAGGTGGTTGGAAACGCGCGACGGTTTGTGCCGGAAGTAACATCGTTGACTGGTTTTTCGCAACCCAATGCCGAGGGCTACGCGTCGTTGGCTAGCTTGGTGGGTTCGGGCGGAATGGCTGCAGTGTTTCTCGAGGAGCCATATCGCGAGCGTGAGGGGTGGAAAGCGGTCGGAGGGGCTCCACTGCTGGAAATGGTTTGCGACAACGGTGGAGCAGCGCGCGCAAGTTCCCTGCCCCAGATCGGAGAACTCGGACCGCAAGACTCGCCTGACATGGTGAAACTGGCTGCTCTGACCAAGCCTGGGCCGTTCGGCAGCCGTACCCATGAGCTGGGCACGTATCTGGGCATTCGGAGCGACGGAAAACTGGTGGCGATGGCGGGTGAGCGTTTAAGAGTTCCCGGCTATACGGAAGTGAGCGCGGTGTGCACTCATCCCGAGCACACGGGTCAGGGATATGCGCAGCTTCTGATGTTGGAACTGATGCGGCGCATCCGGAGCCGAGGGGAAACACCATTCCTGCACGTCCGGGAGGACAACATGCGCGCCGTCCAGATTTACGAGAAATTGGGATTTCGGGTGCGGGTACTACTGCACTTTGTGCTGTTGAGAAGGGACTAGCTGGCGCGGTTCCTAGTTACGAAGAAGGGGTAACGCGCGCATTATTCTTTAGCCCCGCTGGGGCTGGATCATCTCCTGAAAACTATCACCCACGGCTTACGCCGTGGGCTTTATCCTGTCGCCGCTGCGCGGCTGGGCCTTGTTTAGTAGAGGTGGAATTCCACTTCGACGGCGATTTCAACGTTCACCGGGTGGCCGTCTTTCACGGAAGGCTCAAAGCGCCAGTTCTTGACGGCTTCGATCGCTTTTTCGTCAAGGCCCATGCCGAGCGAACTGGCCACGCGGATGTTCGTCGGACGACCGGCCTTATCCACCACCAGCATCAGGGTGCAGGTTCCCTGGTACTTCGCCTTGCGCGCTTCCTCGGAGAATTCAGGATCGACTTGATAGATGACCCGTGGCGGAGAGACTCCACCGCCTACGTGGAAAATGCCGCCACCATAGCCGCCACCCTCACCGGGGCCAAATCCGGGCCCCTTGCCCGATCCGACGCCACCACCACTGCCGGAACCGATACCGCCGCCAGAACCTGTGCCGTTCGAAGGCAGCGTCGCGTGAGCCATGGGGTCGCCCAGGTTCGGCATGTTGTTCGAAGCTAACTGTACCTGGGGTGGAATGACAATTGTTGGCTCAACTGCCAGTTTGGGATTCGGGTTGCGTACGATCACCATCGGAGGTGTGATCTGTTGCATCGAGAATTTTGGCAGACGACCCTTGCTTGCCTGTAACACATCGCGATCGCCGCCGCCGCCACCACCGCCGGCAAGCGTCTTGGCGGGCTTCAGGGCCGGGAGAGTATCGGGATCCACGAGCGTGACAGTTACTCGCTGTGCAGGGGCCGCAGTCACAACGTGGCGACCTAGCAAGGTGCCGGCCACGATGACACCCGCGATGAGAACATGCACGCCGGTCGAGCCCAGCGCACCGTTCTTCCGATTGTTGTAAAAGCCCCAGATGGGCTTGACGGGTTCGGGCTTGGATTCCAGCTTGAGAGGCGGAAGCTTCTTGGGAAAGAAAAAATCGTCCAGTTGCTGGAACAGAGATTTCCAAAGAGGCTCTTCAAAACTCTCATTGGCCAGTAGCAGGTGGAGTTCCGGCTCTTGGCCAGGGACGTTCGGATTCGTTTGTGCTGATCCCATACTTCCGGTCTAGATTGCCCTCGCTAGTTTTGGGAAGACTCAGTTTAACGTCCGTGTAATCCCCTGCTTACACAGATGAGCCGCATCGGCTCCAAGTTGCTTCGGTTTACGCGCGATTTGTCAAAATGGGCCCATCGGAACCCCACGGGCAAATCGGGCAACTATAGTCAACCTCTCTGTTTTCAGATTGTAACTCTACTCAGTGATTTTCGACAGTCCATTTCCGCGCGCTGGTAACCCTCCGAAAGACATGTCCTCCCAGGGGTCGTGGACGTTCCCGGCAGCGCTCCCTATAATGAAGAGATTCAATCATTTGGGAGACAATACCGAGTGCCGTTCGACCTGAAAATGACCATCAATTTGCCCAACACTGCCTTCCCTATGAAGGCCAACCTGCCCCAGAACGAGCCAAGGATGCTGGAGCGCTGGGAGCAGATGGGCATTTACGAGCGCATTCGCGAGGCGCGCAAGGGGGCAAAGCGGTACATCCTGCATGATGGCCCTCCGTATACGAGCGGCCCGATTCACATGGGGACGGCGCTGAATAAGTGCCTCAAGGATTTCATCGTTAAGTCGAAGACCATGGCGGGATTTGACGCGCCCTACGTACCGGGGTGGGACTGCCACGGGCTGCCCATTGAAATCAAGGTCGACAAGGAACTGGGTGGCAAGAAGCTGCAGATGAAGCCGACGGATGTGCGGGCTGCGTGCCGCGCGTACGCTCAGAAGTTTCTCGATCTGCAGCGGACGCAGTTCAAGCGGATCGGGGTGTTCGGGCGGTTCGAGCGTCCTTACGCGACCATGACGCCGCAGTATGAAGCGGTGGTGCTGTCGACTTTTTTTTCGTTCTACGAAAACGATTTTGTCTATAAGGGGCTTCGCGCGGTTTATTGGTGCATGCATGACGAGACGGCGCTGGCCGAGGCTGAAGTCGAATACGAGAACCACACCAGCCCAACGATCTGGGTGAAGTACAGGCTGCTGGATGATCCGGCTCAGATCGATGCGGCGCTGGCGGGAAAGAAAGTCTCGACCATCATCTGGACCACGACTCCGTGGACGTTGCCGGCTTCGATGGCGGTGGCATTCCACCCGGACGAGGAATATGTGGCGCTGGAGTCGGGCGGGGAAGTCTATGTCGTCGCCTCGAAACTGGCGCAGGATGTAGCCGCGAAATGCCAACTGGCGGATCCGCGAGAGCTCGCACACTTCCCCGGGCGGAAGCTGGAGCGGCTGAATTTTCAGCATCCATTTCTGGATCGCAAAATTCTTGGCGTGCTGGCGGACTACGTCACCATGGACACCGGGACGGGCGTCGTCCACACTGCGCCATCCCATGGCGCGGAAGACTTCGCGACCGGGGTGAAATATGGTCTTGACGCCACCAGCAATGTCGATGAAAAGGGGATCCTGCGCAACGGACTGCCGGAATACAACGGCCAGTACGTGTTCAAGGCGAATCCGATCATCATCGATCTGCTGCGCGAGCGCGGGGCGCTGTTGCACTCCGACAAGATGGAGCATTCGTATCCGCACTGCTGGCGCTGCCATAATCCGGTGATTTTCCGGGCGACCGAGCAGTGGTTCATCTCGATGGAAACGCCAATGCCGGGCGGGAATGGGAAGAACGACACGCTGCGCACGCGCACGCTGGAAGAAATCAAGAAGGTGAAATGGGATCCAGCGTGGGGCGAGGAGCGGCTGTCGAACATGATCCAGACTCGCCCCGACTGGTGCATTTCGCGCCAGCGGGTGTGGGGAGTGCCGATCGCCGTGTTTCTTTGTGAAGCGTGCGGCAAGCCGCTGAACGATCGCGCCATCAACCGGAGAGTAGTTGAGCTGTTTCGGAAGTCGGGCGCCGATGCCTGGTTTACGGCGGAGTCGGATGGGATCCTTCCGTCGGGAACGCAGTGTCCGCATTGTGGCGGGCCGAAGTTCGATAAAGAAACCGATATCTTCGATGTGTGGCTCGAATCGGGAGCGAGTTATCTCGCGCTGTTGGATGACGAGCCGAGCTATCCGTGGCCTTCGGATCTTTACCTCGAGGGAGGAGATCAGTACCGCGGGTGGTTTCAGTCTTCCCTGCTCTGCGCCATGGGAACGCATGCGACGCCTCCGTATAAGGGCGTCGTGACTCCAGGGTGGACGCTCGACGAAAAGGGCCAAGCCATGTCGAAGTCACGCGGCAATGACGTCGATCCCGTCGACATCTCGGGGCGGCTGGGAGGCGAGGTGGTGCGGTTGTGGGTCGCCTCGGTCGACTTCCGCGAAGACGTAGTTGGGTCGGAAAAGCTGATGCAGCGCGTGGCGGAGAACTATCGGGAGATTCGCAACAAACTGTTTAAGAATGCGCTGGGAAATCTGTACGATTTCGATCCGCAGGCCCATGCGGTACCGTATGAGAGGCTGGAAGCGCTCGACCAGTACATGTTGCGCCAGACCTGGGCTCTGACCCGCGACGTGCGGAAGTGGTATGACGAATTTGCGTTCCATAAGATCTACCACCGGGTGAATCATTTCTGCGTGGTAGATCTGAGCGCGTTCTATTTCGATGTCATCAAGGACCGGCTTTACACCTACGCTCCCAATTCTCCGGGGCGGCGCTCGGCGCAGACTGCGGTATGGAGGATCTGCGAGGCGATGACGCGCCTGCTGGCCCCGATTCTGAGCTTCACCTGCGAAGAGGTTTGGGGGCACTTGCCCAAGACCTCAGGACGACCCGAGAGTGTGCATCTGGCGCAGTTTCCCGATGCCGGAGAGGTGCTGGGAAGCACTGCAGCCCCGGAAGATGACCCGCAGGGCCCGAGCGACTGGACTACCTTGCTCGCTGTGCGGGAACTGGCGATGAAGGCTCTCGAGGAAGAAAGAAATACCAAACGGATCGGCAAGAGTCTGGAGGCGCAGCTCGTTATCACGGCTGCTGAGCCAGCCTATTCCGTTTTGAAGCGCTACGCGGATCAGCTTCGTTATCTGTTCATTGTTTCGACGGTCACGCTGGCGCAAGGCTCTGGCAACGGTACGGGCGGCGTGCACGTTGAGGTGAAGAAGGCCGACGGCGCCAAGTGCGATCGGTGCTGGAACTATTCGACGCACGTTGGGGAAGACAAGACGTATCCGACGGTTTGCGAGCGCTGCAGCGCGGTACTGAAGGAACTCGAGGGCTAAGAAAAACGGCTACAACAAAAACTGAATGGCTGCCAACCGCGCTCGCGCTGCTCACTTCTTCATTGCACTACTTGTAATTCTCATCGACCGCTGGACCAAGCGGCTCGTGGCCACGCGCATCGCGCTGTACACACACATTCAGATTATCCCGGGATTCTTTCGGCTCACCCACACCGAGAATACGGGCGCGGCTTTCAGTTTGTTCGCGGATTCGCCAGCACACTGGAAGACGGCGCTGCTGATCGGGTTTTCAGTGGTGGCGATGGTGATTGTCTCGGTACTGCTGTGGAAGCAACGGCAGGCGCTGACCATGACGGGAATCGCGCTCTCGCTGATTCTGGGCGGGGCTGCGGGAAATCTCTGGGACCGTGTGTTGAGCGGGCGCGTCGTCGATTTCTTGCTCTTCTATGTCGGGCGGTACCAGTGGCCCGTTTTCAATATGGCGGATAGCGCCATTGTTGTGGGTGCGGGACTTCTGGTCGTGGAGATCCTGTTCAGCTCGCCCAAGGGCGTTGAGCATGAGTCCTGACACTCCGTGGTGAGGCTCGAGTGCCGAGGCGCAGCGGCTGAAGGCGTGTCGATATAGAGCACCTGCAGCGCGCCTGAACAACTAGCGGAAAAACGCGCACAAAGACCTACGGCGACCCTCAGTCGCTAAAGCGCACAATCATTTGCAAGTCTTAACGGCACGACTTGAAGTCGTGCCCTTCCCAAACCACCAGCGTCGAACCACTTACGTTCGTCACCCACGTTAGCGGAGATCCAACTGGCCTGCCCCCACGTGAGCGTGCAGGCGATATTTTCCCGGTCCAGTGTGGTCGAAGGAACGGAAGAGCCCGCCCTTGTTTACACTGAAGGCGGCCGCATCCAGTTCACCGGAGCTGACGGACGCATCCACATGAGAATAGTCGTCTGGCTCCCCGACCTCGACGGTGAGCTGGCCGAAGCTCAGTTCCACATCCTTGTCGCCGGTCACGCCCCGGACATCCAGTTGTCCGGCAAACATGCGGACGTGAAGCCCGGAGGATTTGGGCACCTCGACTGTGAGCTGGAAGTTATTGTGCGGGCACTCCGTCACGCGCAACTCGGCTTCGCTCCCAGAGGTTTGAAGGCGGACCCTCACATTTTCGTTGGTGGGATGGTAGGAAACTCTTAGCACACTGTCTTCCCGGCCGATGAGCGAGACTCCACTCGGACAAAGATGCGTTCGAACCTGACCATTGGGAGCGAACTTTGCCTCAATTGGGCTCCTGCCGATTTCGTCGATTCTGGTGTCCTGGGCAAAGAGCAAAGCGGGGGTCAGACACAACATGGCGAACAGGATGGCTTTCATGGGCAGACCTCCGGTGCAGCACGACCCTGAAAGAGTTACGCATGTGGTGGGAGCAAAGTTCCCGAGACTGGTCCAGTTTACGGCGCGCCGTAGAGCTGTTTATAAACGCTGGCGTTCCGCATGATGGCCTGCACGTATTCCCGGGTTTCGGTGAACGGGATGGACTCGACAAATTCCGGTGCGTCGCGGTATTTGCCCTGACCCAGCCATTCCACGACGCGATCGGAGCCCGCGTTGTAGGCGGCGAGGGCGTATTCGAACGATCCGCCGAACTGGTCAACCATGCCCCGGAAGTAGCGGGTTCCGAGTTGCAGGTTCACCGGCGCCGTATATAACTGGCTGGCGTTATAGCGATTGAGTTTTGCCTGGTGCGCGACGAGCTTCCCGGTCTTGGGCAGCAACTGCATCAGGCCCACGGCATTGGCGCGCGACACCGCGACGGGATTGAACTCCGATTCCTGGCGAATGAGCGAAGCAACCAGGTAGGGATCGAGACCGTTGGCCACGGAGAATTTTTTCAGGTCGGTCCAGTACGGCCGCGGAAACAACGCCTCCCAGAACTCGCGCGGCAGAGTCGGGATATCGACGGCGAAGTAGCTGGGCACGGAATGCTTCATGACCTCGATGGCGCGATCGTAATGTCCGGTCTCGGTGTAGAGGCGAGCGGTCTCGGCCGGACCCCAGTTGCCGCCGTCGGCGCTCGCGGCGGCCTGCAGTTCGCGAACGGCCAGGTCCACCAAACCACCGTTGCCCAGCAGTTCCGCCTTTTGGAGGTGGAGGTCTTCGGCAGGCGGCTCAGCCAGCGTTACCTTATCGCCGTGCTCGAGCGGCGGAACGCGATCCAGCAGTGGATACTGACCCAAAGGCGTGGTTCCCTCGGGCAGTTTAGCCAGGCGCTGCCGTCCCAGTTCGGCGTAGTAGTAGTTGCGATAACGATCGGAAAGTTTCTGATAGTAAGCCCGCGCCATCTCCGGCTGGTTGTCTTCCTCGGCAAGCCGCGCACGCCAGTAGAGGGCAGCCGAGGTTTCGTTGCCGGCTGGGTACAGAGCAATCTGTTCTTCGAATTCTTTTTTCGCTTCTTCGTTGCGTCCCTGGCGCAGGGTCAGCCACGCGGCCTTCCAGTGAGCGTAGGAGGACCGATTTCCATTGGGAAAGCGCTGCTGCAACTCACGGTATGCGTCAAGGGCCTGGTCGTATTCGTGATGGACCAGATGGAGATTTCCCACCGAGAGCAGGGCGGCTTCGAGCCACTGGCTGGTGGGAGCAAGCGAACGCAATTCGTCGACGGTGTGGTAAAACGTTTCGTTCTCGTCCGACGACCACGCCACTTCGCCGAGAATGTAAAGGCGTTGCGCGTTCTGTTCGGCGGTAACGCCGGGCAGGGTCGTTAGTTCAGCCTTGGCCTCGCGGTTGCGTCCAGCACGATGCAAAGCGTCGGCCAGCGCCAATCCCGCCGCCGGGCGCCCTTCGGCTCCGGCTAGAGTGGCGAGATCGCGGTACTCGTCGGCGGCATCGTTGTAGCGGCGTGCCTTCAACAGCAAGTCACCGCGTGAGCGGTGTTGAGCCGGAGTGGCGGCCGGCACCTGCGGCAGCTTCCTCAATTCCTCATAGGCGGAGTCAGCATCGGGAGAGGTCGGCATGTTGTAGTAAACATTTTGCAGCGCCGCTGCCGCCTTCTCTGGTTGACCCAGGGCTGCGTATGCTCGGCCCAGGGTAAGTTCCAGGTCCGAGTGAGCGGGCAGTCGGTCGTGTTCGAGGAGAGGAGCAGCCTCCGAGGCCCTGCCTTCGGTCAGCAGAGCCCCGGCGTAGGTGACGTCGGCATCGCGTACCAGCAGGGAGTCCGGATACGATGTGGCAAAGTTCGCCAGTGCGGCCAGGGCTTCCGCCTGGCGTCCGGTCTGCAGGTAGCAGGTTCCGAGATAGTAGGCAACATAATCGCCGAGATCACCCGCGAGCGGCTTGGCGCGGTTCAGCGGATCAATGGCCTTGGCGTAATCGTGATCCTGTACGCGCGCATATCCGACAGCTAGCCAGGCCAGCGCGCCGGCATCTTCCTTGG
This sequence comes from uncultured Acidobacteriaceae bacterium, assembly GCA_963768265.1. Classification (GTDB taxonomy): domain Bacteria; phylum Acidobacteriota; class Terriglobia; order Terriglobales; family Acidobacteriaceae; genus Sulfotelmatobacter. The sequence continues at coordinate 34,182 of CAVYHM010000062.1, read as the reverse complement.
CGTGAGCCCGGGCGTAGGCCTCAACTCCGGCGTAGGCAGCGGGACTGCGATCCTCGAGCAACTGCTGAGCCATAGGACGCAGAGTGGTAGAAGCGACGAAAGCATTCCGCATGCGGCGGATGCGCGGAGAGACGGGACGCTTGCGCCGCTTCGCACTGGCAGCATGAACCTTGCCCGGGGCGGCGGCCTTCTTGGGAGAAGTCTTGCGGGCGGCAGTTTTGCTTGACTGCGTGGCTGCGGTGGACGGCTTCTTTGACTTGGCTGCTGGAGCTGCTGTTTTGTCGGAAGTTTCAGAGGAAGTCGCTGGAGCTGAGGATTGCGGCGCGATAGCTCGGGCAGCCGAAGATACGCTGATCAGCGATCCGCATAGCACTGCCGCGGCGAGTAGCCACCACCACTTGAGACCGAATCGAACCACGTTTTCTTTTAGCGTCTTCGTTTTTTTGCGGGAACGAGACGCGAATGCCAGAACCTGTCCAAAATGAACCTAGTGGCGGAAGTTACCGCCCATGACTGCCACGTCCTCTTCCGCCAAGCTGCGTACGACTTCCTTCTGAAAGTAATCGCCGCTTGCGGCTACCGTGCTGCCGTAACGTTTCTGATAGGTAGAGCGGCTCTTCTCGATATCTTCCTTCAGGCGATCGTACAGATCTTTGTGGCGACGGCCTTCTGCCACTTTGGCCTGGTTGTACAACTTAATCTCGTCCACCAGCAGGCGCGCGAAGCGCTGGGCTTTGCGGTGGGTATCGGCGTCTTCGGCCGACATCCCGGCGAAGGGGTCCGCGGCGGCGGCCGGAGCCGAAGCAGCAGCACTCGCGCCGGTATGTGCGGCAACTTCGACCACCTCCGCGGCCGCAGGTTCCGGCTCGGAAACCTTGGGTGCAATGTGTTTAGGAACGTGAGCCGCAAAAGGATCGGCAAACGAACTCACGGTCTGGACAGGTGCCGCAGGGGCGCGGTCGATGCTGGGTGCGGCGTCACTGATTTCTTTCTGCGCCTGCTTGCGCAATGACGTCACTTCCAGCCAGGAACTGGTGGCCATCACAAGCAATTCCAAAGACGAAGCATCCAGCAGGCCCTCGGAGCCACCGTCGGCATAGAGCAAGGCCGCGACCTTATCTTTCAGGACCAGGGGCAGCACCAGGATCTGTTCATTCGCGGGGCCGCCAAAGCGGTCGACGAAGCGACCGTCCATTTCGGCGATGTTCCCGGGAGTAACGATGCGGTTCTGATAGGAATGAGCGACTGGTCCGGCGTTCAAGTCGAGGGCGAAATCCTTAATGGCGTCGTCATTTCCAAGACCCCGACATTGCCATCCGTTGGCTGCTCCTGCCTTGACCACGAAGAGGGCGAGGCGTGCTGCATAGGAACTGCCGGCGTCGAGCAAAGCTCGAAGAATCTCTTTTTGCGTGGTCCCGGCATGTATGCTGCCGACCGACTGAACTAGATTTCCCGGGACCGAAGTTATCGAGGTGGGAGCGGCAGGAGTTGCTGTGGCTGCGGGAAGTGCCGCCAGTACGCGCTCGACCAGTTCCGCCTGCAACTTTGGGAGTTGGAGGTCAAGAACCTGCGCTACAGCGCGCTCGACAACTTGCCGAAGTTCGTTGCTTTCCGCCATTCTCAGAGAACCATTTCCCCGCCCTGCATCATCGTGTTACCCAACCTCACCAGGTGCGCACATACCAAGAAACTACACCGTCCTAACTGCTGATTATACGGCACTTGTAGGAACGCGGCAGGGTACTATAGTACCTGCTCGTCCGGTGTCGGCTGCCTGCGGAATCATTTGCTCCATCTCTGCCGTTTGAACTGTACCCCAAACTTTTCCACGCGACTATGGCAAAGCAGTTGGGCAAAAAGCCGGGTTACCAAGTAGAATAACAGTTTCGACATTGCACCCGGATGATATCTGGAGCACTTGCAAAATACTGCATCGCCTGAACAATGGGAGCCATCCAAAACAAACTGGGAGCACCTGTTAGCGAAGAGCTAGCGCTGGTGCAAGCGGCCAAACGGGGCGACGACTCAGCCTTTGAAGAGCTGGTTCGGCGCTACGACCGCAACGTTTTCAGGATCGCGCAACACATCACGCAGAACCGGGAAGATGCGGAAGATGTGGTGCAGGAAGCATTCCTGAAAGCTTACGGCAATCTGGCGCAGTTTCAGGAGCAGTCAAAGTTTTATACCTGGCTGGTGCGCATTGCCGTAAATGAAGCGCTGATGAAGTTGCGGCGCCGGCGGCCTGAGCGTACGGTTTCGCTCGACGAAGAAATCAAAACGGAAGATGATTCCGTTCCCCGTGAAATTGCGGATTGGAGCCCCAATCCCGAGCAGCAGTACACGCAAGCCGAGTTGCGCGAAATTTTGAGTAAGACCATTCAGGGCCTTCCCCCGGGCTTTCGAACGGTGTTCGTGTTGAGGGACGTGGAGGGACTGTCGACCGAAGAAACGGCAGCCGCGTTAGAGTTGAGCGTACCCGCAGTAAAATCGCGGTTATTACGCGCACGCCTGCAGCTACGAGAACGGTTGGGCAAGTACTTCCAGAAACGCGAGAGTGGAGATGGCAACCAGTGAAATGCGCTGAATTTTTACACGAGCTGACCAACTATTTGGACGGCGTCCTCGACGAGAAGACTAAGGTTGAGTTGGAGAACCACCTTTCCTGGTGCCACAACTGCTACGTGGTGTGCGACACAACCAAGAAGACCATCGAGATTTACCGCGATTCCCAGCTCTACGAACTCCCCGAAGACCTTCGCAGCCGCCTCCGTTCCGCCATCATGACCAAGTGCCAGCAACAGAAAAAACGCGGGCCCCAGAGTGTGTGAAACGTTTTTCCTCCTCCTGTAACCATCACCAATAGAAGGATTTCTCGCGTTCTCCCGATTTGGGGCACGGTTGCGTGCTCAAAAGCGAAACCCTTTAGCTCGCAAATGAATCTAAGTAGTACAGTAAGCGTGGTAGGAGGGGGCGCTTACAATTTAATTTGACAGGTTGGCGGGCAGATCCCGCATGTGGAAGGTGGGACCATGTTTGAGAAACTGTATGACGCGTTGTTTGGCTGCAGGCATTCCCGGTACAGCTTTCCGGTAACTGTTCGCCGTCTCACGCGCCGCCCCCAGGCCGCGGCTTTGACTGGCACCTACGTTGCTTGTTTGGATTGCGGTAAAGAACTGCCTTACGACTGGCAAGAAATGAAAGTGATCACGTCGCCGGAGCAGCATCGCGCGCATTTGGCCGAACTGGCGAAACACGCAGCGTAAGTTTTGGCTGCTGGTAGCGGGCTTCATCGCAAAGAAGGCGAAAGCCCTTCGTGAAATCGTCCCCCCTTCCCCAAAAGTCACGAGTCTCATCGTGACTTAGCTCTTGTGCGGCCGCAGCGGCGACTCCGAAGAAGAATTTCTAGTGGGCTGATAGCTTGGGCGGGCATTGTGTCCAAACACCGATCTGGATGATAACGAATTCCGCCGGGGCGACAGGAGCCACTCCCACGATGCACACGAGACGCCCGTTATCGAGGTCGTTTTGAGTCATGGTCGTCAGATCACAGCGGACAAAGAAAGCTTGCTGCTGGGTTGAACCCTGAAGCGCACCCTGCTTCCAAACATTTCTCAGGAAATTCTCGATGGACGAGCGAACAACGGCCCACAACGCAGGGCCATTGGGCTCAAAGACGACCCACTGCAAGCCTTTCACGATCGATTGTTCCAGGAAAATCATGAAGCGGCGAACCGGAACGTACTTGTAGTCCGAGTCCTGGTTGCTGGTGGTAAGGGAACCCCAAACCCTGATTCCCTGGGCGGGAAAAGTACGAATCACATCAACGCCACGAGAGTTCAGCGTGTCGGACTCCGCCTGAGTGAGGTCTTGAGAAAGGGCGGCGACTCCGGCGAGTTGCACGTTGGCGGGTGCGGCCCAGACTCCGCGGGTGGAGTCCGTTTGAGCGTAGATCCCGGCGACGTGCCCGGAGGGGGGAATCGTGACTGTAGAAGATCCGTCGAGAGACGTGACGGTGATCCAAGGGTAGTAATATGCTGCATAGGTAGAGCGCACCGGCGGTTGGTGCGTAGCAACGGGAACGATGGGCTGGGGCGATTGAAGAATGCAGATGCGATCCTGGCGCTGCTCGCAATGGGCGGCCATGACTGCGGCCGAATTCTGAATTGTTGGGTCGTCGGGGCAGCAGATGATTGAAATTGCCTGCGCGTCCAAAGCCACCAGACCTGTTTCAAGGGGATCAGTGGCAGCGATTTGCGAAATGAAACATTGCTGTCCGCCGTTCTCGAAAAACCCGCGCACCGCCAGCGGGAAATTTACGCCGAGATTGGGAGTCGCGACCCGTTCGAAATCCAAAAAGCTGAAAAGTGGACCGAGGAGTGGACCTCGACCGGTGACAGCAACGAATCCCGCCGTGCTCGTCGATACTCCCTGAATCGGCGAGGACGCGAATTGCACCTCTTCGATGTACACGCCGGGAGCTAGACGCTCGGTCATGGGGGATGAGCTTAGTCACGTATTGGCTGGAAAGCAAGTCGAGGTAGTATCTATCGGGAAAAATTCAGCGCCATGGTGATCGCACAGCAGTGATGCACGGTTGGCCGCGAAAGCATCGTCTGACAAGGCATTCAGCGTCTCCGCCAGCAGCAATTTTCCTTGACACCCACTTTTTTAGGCATAGACTTATGCCGCTCAGCTGTACCCACCCTTCCATTCGTGGTGGTTCGACTGAACCGGCCCCTCAGCTCCCAGCCCGCATGCAGAGGAGGCAACATGAAATCCAGAACATTGATGTGTTGTAGCGTAATGGCGCTATTCGCTGCGCTGGCGATATCCGTTCGTCTAGCCGCACAGGAACAGAAGGCACAACAAAACGGAAATGATCCCAAGGCCGTTGTACCTGCGCGAGACAATCAGCGCCTTGTCAAGGTCAGCGGAGTATTGACCGATCTTGCGGGCAAACCCTTGAGCGGCGAAGTACAAGTGAAATTTACCCTCTACAAAGAGGAAACGGATGAAGAGCCTCTGTGGACGGAGACGCAGAAGCTGGGGATCGACACTCGAGGCCGTTACACCGCTTTGCTCGGTGCAACTCAAACCGGTGGCGTCCCTGTGGAACTATTTGGGTCCGACGACGCGCGTTGGCTGGGTGTCGAAGTTGAGGGCCAGCCCCCACGACCTCGCTCGCTGCTGGTGAGTGTTCCATACGCTTTAAAGGCAGTTGAGGCAGAAAAGTTGGCGGGAAAGTCCGTCTCCGATTTCGTGCTGTCGGAGAATTTGGGGGAACAGGTGCGCCAAGTGATTCAGGCCCAGGGTCAAGTCGGAGCCCAATCAATGGTGACAAGCACGCCACAGCAGAGACAAGTCGGCACGAGCAGCACAGTGAGCTCTCAGGTGTTTTCGCCAGGGCCTAAGTTTCCGCCCAGCACGTTCAGTGGCACTACCAGTAACCAGATCGTGCTCGTTCAGCAGAACGGCAGTGGGCAGGGTTTGGTAGCGCAGACGCGCAGTAGCACTGGTGGAAGCGGCGTGGTTGGTATCGCTACTTCCACTTCCACTTCCAGCTTCCAGAACGGCGTGTATGGCCAGACTGCAGGAGCAGGTTCTGGTGTGGCTGGAATCGCCACCAACGCCTCCTCTGGCGTCGGTTTGTATGGTCAAAGCCAAAACTTCGCGGGGGTGTTCGGTAACGCTGTCGCCACTTCCGGGTTCGCCAATGGGGTTTACGGACAAACAGCGGCGACTTCCGGCTTCGTAAACGGAGTCTATGGACACACATCCAGCAGTGGCGGTAACGGCGTGCTCGGTATTGGGGACACCGCTTCCGGCTCCGCGAACGGTGTTTTCGGGCAGACTGCCAGCCCATTTGGAGCTGGGGTGTTCGGAAACGCCACTCCGACGAATGGTCAAGCAACAGGCGTGTATGGGCAGACCGTCAATTGGGTCGGAGTGGGTGGCCAGGCTCTTGCCACTTCCGGGAGCCCCGCATACGGCGTTTGGGGCGACAGCGTCAGCACGAGCGGCGTTGGTGTGGCCGGATTTGAGGATGCTACTTCCGGCATCACGAATGGTGTGTTGGGACAAAGTGTCAGCCCAAATGGCAACGGCGTGATTGGAGTAAATAATTCCAATTCTGGAGATTTTAACAACGGTGTTTTGGGCATCAATAACGCCGCTTCCGGCAACGCTTATGGAGTAGCAGGCACAACAGCTACCAGCGGGTTTGGCGCTGGCGTGGTCGGTAGTGCACTCGCGACTAGCGGCACGGCCTTCGGCGTCTTTGGTCAGACCAATAGCCCGAACGGACCTGCAGTATTTGGACACGCCGCCTCGACCTCGGGTTTTCCCGCTGGCGTGGTCGGATTCCTCGACAGCAATGACGGCGGCGTTGCCGGTCAGTTCGTAGCGCATACGGGAGCAGGTCTCATTCTGCAAGGCCTCTCCGGGCCTAATTTCAACCAAGTCCTCAGTTTGGATGGAAACGGGAACCTGCACATTACGGGCAACCTGACGGTCGATGGCACCAAGTCATCCACCGCGAAGCTCCCAAGCGGACGGGAGGTAGCGCTGTATGCCGTTGAAAGCCCGGAAAACTGGTTCGAAGATTTTGGGAGTGCTGAGCTGAAGGGCGGAGTTGGTTGGGTGTCGCTCGATTCTTCGTTTGCTGAGACGACAAACGCAGCGATCACCTACCACGTATTTCTGACTCCGAATGGGGATTCCAATGGACTGTACGTGGCGCGAAAGACTCCTACTGGTTTTGAAGTGAGAGAGCATGGGAGCAGCCGCTCCAACGTGTCGTTTGATTATCGGATCGTCGTAAGGCGGCGGGGCTATGAAACGATTCGCATGGCCGAAGTGCATGGCGACGCCAGGACGGTCGATTCGTCGCGCCAGCATCTCGCTCAGTTGGTAAACTCCGGCAATCTGAAAAAGGCAGGGGTCGTTACGGCTGGGCGGACTGGTTCGCTGCCAGCGATTCGGCCCGTGCCACCACGACTCAGCGTTCCTCAACTACCGAAGCCGAGTGTTCCGCAACCGTCGCCACCGCGGTAACTACCACGCGCAGCCGTAAGGCAAGGAGGAAATCTCGAACAAAACTGTTTGGGAAGGTTCCTGAACTCAAAGGGGCGACAATGAAGGGATTCAGCTTCCGTCTCGGTGTTCTGGGCGCCATTACGCTGGTTCTACCTGTCGTTCTTCCGCTCTGCAACGGAGCAGTCTTATTGCCCCGGCTGTAAAGCTGCCATCATCGGAGTGGGAGTTGGCATTGGAGCAGGAGTCGGCATCGGCATTTACCTGATACATCGCAGCCACACCTCCCTCACCGGCTGTGTCCAGCAGACCGACAATGGTCTCAGTTTGACTGCAAAGGATGGCAACGACTATGCGTTGGAGAACGCGCCGAGTGAAGTGAAGGCTCGTAAGCGTTTGTCGCTGCGCGGCCATAAAAGCAAAGCAACGTCCGGGCTTGTTTTTCGGGTAGACCACGTGTCCCGAGACTACGGTGCGTGCGGTCAGTGAGTCGCAGCGCGAAACTGGGTTAAGTCTTGCGTTCGTGACCCTGCTGACGAGCCGAGTCAAAACTATCTGAGGGATAGCCGAATTTTTCCCGAAAGATACCACCCCGAAGCAAGATGAGGAGTACCGCGTAGCCACCTGCTCTGGCCGAAAAAATAAGCGAAGGAAGGGATCCATGCATTTCTCCGCTGCCAGTAGAATGCATGGGTCCCTTCGCTTCGTTCAAGTCGACAAGCGACTCAACGTTGCAAGCCGCTCGTTACAACTCAGCGCGTAGGGTATTCGGCCGGGATCGGCACCGGAACGCGCTTATCCAGGGGTATAAACTCCCGCTCCTCATGGCCAGTGTAGATCTGCCGCGGACGCGCGATCTTCTGCTCGGGATCGGTGATGAGCTCCTGCCACTGCGCCAGCCACCCCGCCGTCCGCGGAATGGCGAACAGCACGGTGAACATCTCGGGGCGGAAGCCCATGGCCTGGTACATAATCCCCGAATAGAAATCGACGTTGGGATACAGTTTGCGCTTCACGAAATAGTCGTCTTCCAGCGCGATGCGCTCCAGTTCGAGAGCAATGTCGAGCTTGGCACTGCGGCCGGTCACTTCGAAGACCTGCTCGGCGCTCCAGCGGATAATCTTCGCCCGCGGATCATAATTCTTGTAGATACGATGGCCGAAGCCCATCAACTTCAGATGGCCATCTTTGACCTTCTTTATGTAAGCGGGGACGTTGTCCTTGGAACCGATCTCGTCGAGCATCTTCAGAACTTCTTCGTTGGCGCCGCCGTGCAGAGGCCCGGCCAAAGCCGACGCCGCCGAGGCAACCGCCAGGTAAGGATCGGTCTCGGAACTACCCACCGCCCGCATAGCATTCGCACTGCAGTTCTGCTCATGGTCAGCATGCAGGATAAACAGAATGTCGAGCGCCCGCGCAATCGCCGGATGCGCCACGTATTTGGGCTCGACCATCTTCCATAACATGTTCATGAAATTTTCGGTATAGCTCAGATCGTTGTCCGGATACACGTAAGGGAAGCCCACGTTGTGGCGATACGACATGGCGGCGATAGAGGGAACCTTGCCGATGAGACGAACGATCTGATGCATGCGATCGGTCGGACTGTGAACCAGCTTGGCGTCGGGATACACGCTCGACAGTGCCGCGATCGTGCTCACGAACATCGACATGGGATGGGCCGAATAGCGGAAGCCCTCCATGAACTTTTTCGTCGTCTCGTGCAGCATGGTGTGATGGGTAATGTCATGCACCCAGGTCTTCAATTCCTTTTCGGTTGGCAGTTCGCCGAACAGCAGAAGGTAGGCCACTTCGAGGAAGGTACAGCGCTCGGCCAGAACCTCGATGGGATAGCCGCGATAGCGCAGGATTCCCTTGTCGCCGTCAATAAAAGTAATAGCGCTCCTGCACGACGCAGTGTTCATAAACGCCGGGTCGTAGGTCATCAGCCCGAAATCGTCCGGGCCGTTTTGATTTGACGCAAATCCATCGCCCGGATCGTGCCGCTGTCACCGGAACCGTGTAGGTCTTGTTGGTGCGATTATCCGTAATGGTGAGAGTGTTCTCTGGCATGGGACTGATCTCCCTCAGATGCGCGATGATTCCAACCTAGCCGAGCCTATGTCTGAACCCAGACCGAAGCTGTGACTAGGATCACAGGTTCTTGTGACCCAAATGTCAAACCCATCAGCCTTGGTCCCCACAAAAACAAAACCGGCGGCCGCAGCCGCCGGTCATTTTAGTCGGGTCTATCAATCTCCAGAGCGGATGCGGCCGAATCCGCTTTCCCGCCGCTCTTAGTTCGAGTCGTCGCGCCGCTTCAGGGTCGGACGATCATCGTCGGGCTTCTGGTCGCCCGACTTGTCGGTCGGGTTCGAAGTACGACGCAGGCTCGGCCGGTTTGCCGGAATCCTTTTCGTCGAGCATCTTGTGTCTGTTCTCGATCGCCGCCAGTCGCGCCTTCACCTCGTCAAACTCCGAAGTGGTCACGACGTACTGCTGTTTGGCGGGAAGAATCTTGCGAATTTCTGCCTGTGTTTTCTCGATCCGGTCTGGAGTCTGCGGGTGCGTATCAAAGGCTTTCGACAGCGTACCCGGCTTCTTCTTCTCCATGGCCTGAATCTTTTCGAAGAACGATACGAACGCCGACGGATCATAGCCGGAGCGGTACATGTATTCCATGCCGAGATAGTCCGCTTCGGCCTCGAATCCCCGCGAGAACTGCAAGAAGGTCATGGGAATCGCCAGCCCCGCGGCTTCATATCCCGCATAACCAATCGCCCCGCCCATGAAGATGAAGGGAATCGACGTCATCTGCAGGAGGTTGGCGCGGGTCATTTCCCGGCCGTAGTGGCAGGCGGCCACGTGCGCGATCTCGTGCGCCATCACGCCCGCCATCTCCGCCTCTTCGTCCGCCGCAAGGATCAGGCCGGAGTTGACGTAGAAGAATCCGCCGGGCAACGCCATCGCGTTGACCACGTCAGAGTCAATCACCTTGATCGTGAACGGCACCTGGGCATCAGAATTGCGCACCAGGTTCTGTCCGATCCGGTTCACGTATTCGGTGACCACGGGATCGTTGACCAGCTTGATTTGGGACTCGATCTGCTGGGCATACACCCGGCCGCGAGCCACTTGGCCTTCAACCGAATACCAGTTCCCCACCCCGCGCCCGCAGCCTACGTTGCGGTTACCCACGGCATCGACGTCGGTCTTGCTGCCGTCGTGTTTGATCTGGCTGTCATCCTGCGAGGGCAGAGCCGCAGGCTTCTGCTGGGGCGCATTCTGTACGTCGCCGGATTTCGGCTGATCTTTATCCTGATCTTGAACCTGCGCCAACGTCCAGGGCCCTGCGCTGAACGCCGCCAATGCCACCGCGCTTGCCAGCCATCTGAGCTTCATAGGGTACTCCTTGCAGTGATTATACGCTCGGTCCAGGGACACCAAGACCCAATATTGGGTTCTAGACCAGACGCTGGCTAGCCCGGTTGGGGTTATCCGGATGCGAACGAGGCCCTTACAACCGGGGCACCTCAGCATAGGCGCTAAGTTGAGGTGTTTGGGTTTGGATGCCTGACAAACTTCCCGCAAGCCCGTTTGATAACAGGCTCACGCGATTTTGGGCTGGCCCTCGAACCAGCGCGCAGTGCGGCTCCAAAGATAAAGCCGCCGACGTGCGCCAAGTATGCCACTCCGCCTGTCTGCACCTGCGCCACAGCTCCTGCGTGGAAGAGCTGAATGAGAAACCAAAGGCCGATTAAGAGTGCCGCCGGGATGAATCGAATCCGCGCGAACACGAATATAAATAGAAGGGTGCGAATTCGATCGCGGGGATAGGTAACCAGAAACGCTCCCATCACGGCCGCGATTGCCCCACTCGCGCCGAGGTTGGGCACTGTCGAATGAGGATCTGCGAGAACCTGGGCCAACATGGCAACCAGCCCGCCAACCAGGTAGAAAACCAGATACCGGCCCCGGCCCATGGCATCTTCGATCTCGGGACTGAAGGCCCAGAGGAAGACCATGTTGCCGATAATGTGCGACCAACTGCCGTGCATGAACATGGCGGTCAGAATCGTGATCCAGTGATGGCCGGAAACGATTTCGGCGGGAAACACTGACCACTGGGTTACGAACGATTCGCCACGCATCAGCTCAAGCACAAAAACGAACACATTCACCAGAATGATGCCAGCGGTGATGACAGGGATGCGCGCAGGCTGTCGAGACGCATCACCTAACGGAATCACGCTTGCCATTGCCGTCTTCCTTCGTTCACGCGGTCAATTATGAGGTTTCACCGGCCACACCTACCCCGAAGGTGTGGCATCCTTCCTCACGGCGAGGCAGTTCTACAGATGTTGCCGGACCTGCTAGGCAGCCAACTTCGTCGAGATCGTGTCGGTGGCCTTGCGTACCGCCAACGACAGCATCACCCGGGTAACGCCGCTGATGATCATGCTCACACCGACCAGCGTCCCGATCGCCCAGGCAGAACTCGACGGCCATTGCGCGTAGATCAACAGCCCTAAGAACAGCGTGACGATTCCGTCGATCAGGAGCCAACTGGACGCTTGCACGGAGCGCACTCTGAAAAAGTGGACGATGTTCAAGATGCCCTCAACCAGAAAGAGCGATGCCAGCACCAAGGTGAGCGACGCCACACCTAGCGCTGGACGGGCGAGAAGGTACGCACCGAGGCACACATAGGCGAGACCTACAAGCAGTCTCCAGATCAGACTGCCCGCTTCGCGTGTGTGAAAAGCGACAGTCAAATGGACCACGCCGGCCAAAACGATGAGCCAAGCGATAAACGCGTTGACCGCGACGGCTGCGAGAAAAGGCGATCCCACCGCGAGCATGCCCAAGACAATGAGGGCAATGCCCCAAACGGTGGACAATGTCGAAGCCTTCCGGACGATGCCAGTTCGAGTTTGCATAGACGCCTCCTCAACGGACGAAAAGTCTATCGCAGGAAACACAGGAGCGCCACTGAAGGGACGAGTCATGGTTCGGCGTCGGCAACCTGATTTAGAGGACCGCGACCAAAGCAGATTCCTCCTTTTGGTCGGAATGACAATGACGGGAGGGGCGGCGCCGGGCGGCTTCTATCATCCCGCTTGAGGATTGGGCGCTCGCGTCGTACCATGGCGCCGTCGCTCCATTGGAGGCTCTATGTTCGACCGGCGTCATTTTTTGACTACCGCTGCAACCGGACTGGCTGCGTCGCTCGCCTTGCGCGGCAACTTGTTGGCGCAGTTGGAGAAAGCTCCGCCGCTTCCCGATCGGTCCCTGCTCGACCAGAACGAAGACGCCTTCTGGGCTGAAATGCGGAAGCAATTCCTGATTCCTGAGGACGAGATTTATCTCAACAACGGCACCGTGGGATCGAGTCCCGCGCCGGTGCTGGGGGCCATCTTCGAAGGATATACGACCACGGAAAAAATGGACCCCCAGGATCCGGAGGACTACCCCATCTGGGGATACGCGGCCTGGAACGAGTTCCGCGATCCGCTGGCGGCATTTGTGGGCTGCAAACGCGACGAGATTGCGTTGTTACGCAACGCCACCGAAGCCAACAGCTACATTGCCAACGGCGTGGACATGCAGGCCGGCGACGAAGTGTTGATGACAGACCAGGAGCACCCTGGCGGGGAGCATCCGTGGAATTTGAAAGCCAAGCGCTATGGAATTGTGGTGAAAAAGATCACGCTTCCCCGCCCCGTGAAAGACGCGGCGCAGGTTCTCAACCTGTTCAACGACGCCATCACTCCGCACACGCGAGTGTTGTTCTTCAGCCACATCACTACGTTTTCCGGTGTCGTGCTTCCGGCGAAGGAACTGGCGGCATTGGCGCGGACTAAAGGCATTCTGTCCGCTGTCGACGGGGCTCACGTGGTGGGGATGATGCGCCTTAATCTGTCGGAACTGGGCTGTGACATGTATACCTCGAGCCCGCACAAGTGGCTGTTCGCCACCAAAGGCTCGGGCTTCTTGTATGTTCGCGACGAAATGATTGACCGGCTGTGGAATACCATTGCCACCGAAGGCTGGAACGATCCCAAACTTCGTGCCGAACGGTTCCAGCGCATCGGGAGTTCGAATGTGCCGGCGTTGTGGGGATTACGGGCCTCGATCAAACTGGCCAACGACATTGGCCTGGAGCGCATCGAGCGCCGGCATCGGCAAATGGCGGACTACGTTCTGGAGGAGATGAAAAAACGCGATGCAGAATCGTGGACGTCGCCCGACCCGGCCCTGCGCTGCGGGATCGTCAGCGTGAACGTGCCGCCCGTGCCGCGCATGGACCTGGAGAACTGGCTGTGGAGCACGCATAAGATCCGAATTCGCGGCGGAGATCCGCATAAGCTACGGCTGTCGACTCCCTACTACCTGCAGAAGAAGGACATCGACCGCTTCCTGGATAAGTTCGACGAGTACAAGAAAACGAAACTGGCCCGCGCCTGAGGCCTCACCTGTTCCACGGTGACGGAACATATGCAGGAATTCCCTGGTTTCCCAGGCCCGGGCGTGCGATCGACTTCTCCCCTCTCCGGTGACCCAGATCGACGCTCGACACATCGACGATCAATTCGAGGTGACTAGGGCTTGGCCAGCGCGTCTATCAGGAATGGCTTGGGGCCGACTCCGCGGGTTTGTGTCCTTTCTACTCGTAATAACGGTCGCGCACTCCTGGGTGGTAGCGCAGGTGCAGCCCTCGAATTTCGCGGACCGGATGGCAACGGCAACCCGCGCCGAGCATGCGCCGCGAATGGACGGAACCCTCGACGATCCGATCTGGCAAACCGCCCCCGCCATCACCGATTTCCGGCAGCGCGAACCGCTTGAGACTGTTTCCGCCACGGAAAAGACAGAGGTTCGCGTCCTCTATGATTCCCACCATGTTTATTTCGGCATTCATTGCTATGACCAGGATCCTAGGGGCATCGTAGCCACGCAGTTGCGCCGCGACCTCTCCCTCGACTTGGATGACAACTTTGCCATCATGATAGATCCCACGCTCGGCCACAGGAACGGCTACATTTTCGAGGTGAATCCGCTGGGGACGCAGCGCGACGGAGAAATCATTGAAGAGCAAGCGCCGCAGATTGACGCCATCGTCGAACCCAGCTGGGACGGGCTTTGGATTTCGGCAGCGAAAGTGACCGGAGACGGGTGGACCGCGACCGTTGAGATACCGTTCAGCACTCTCAATTTTCGCGGCGGGACCGAGGTCACCTGGGGTCTGAACTTCCGTCGCTTCATCCGGCGAAAAAATGAAGAGGACACATGGTCCGGCTATCGGAGGATATTTGGTTTCTGGCGTGTCTCCCAGGCCGGACAACTTCACGGTTTGAAGGAGATCGGGAGCGGGCGCTTGCTGGTCATAAAGCCGTACGGGCTGGTTGGAGCGCAGGCGTCCACGGGGCAGCCTTGGGGTGCGCTGCACACGGGCGGAGGCGACATCAAGTATGGTCTGGCCAGCAATCTCATAGCAGTCGGGACGATCAACACCGACTTTTCCGATGCGGACGTGGATCAGGAACAGTTCAATCTGACTCCGAACCCGATCTTCGTCCCGGAAAAACGACGCTTCTTTCTGGAAGATTCGGATGTGTTCAATTTTCTGCTGTGGAATCAGGATCTGCTGTTTTTTACCCGCCAGATCGGCATCGACCCGGTCAGCGGTCAGGAGGTGCCGATTGATGCCGGGGGCAAAGTTGCGGGGAGTGCTCTCGGTTTCGATCTGGGAGTGATGGACGTGAGGACGCGGTCGGTGGGGGTGAATCCCTACGGTAATTACGCCGTGGTGCGCGTCAAGCGACCCCTCACGCCCGGCTCATTCATCGGATTCATGGCGACGGATAAGGAGTCCGGCAACCCGTTCGATCCCTACAATCGTTCTGGCGGAGTCGATGCCAAGTTTGTTCTTTTCCGCAACCTGAATTTGCGCGGCTACTACGCCAAGACCTGGACCACCGGGCTGCACGGAGATAACACTGCGCTAGGCGGGCGGCTGACCTTCGCGAATAACTGGTTCAACATCTATGCCGGCCATGGGGTCACCCAGAAGAACTTCAACTCGGAAATGGGATTTGTGACCCGCATCGACGACCAGCCCACGATCTTTCAGTTCAACTTCACTCCGCGCCCGCATGTTCTGGATATTCGGGAACTCGATCTGGGTGGCTTTCTGGGCCACGACCCGAACACTGCCGGCCAGCTGATCTACAAAGAATGGACGCCCAACATCCGCGTTCAATTCAACAGCAGTGCGGAAATCGACTCGGCTCCCTATGACGTGGTCTACCAATTTCTCGGTCAGCCGCTGAATCTCTACAAGAATATTTCGATTCCCATCGGAGGCTACCGCTTCACTTCCCATAGCTTGGCGTACACCTCCTCTGGCAGTCACCGCGTGACCTTCACGGGGTCTGAACAGTGGGGCGGTTATTACACCGGACACCTCAACAGCGCAACGGTCACCGCGCAGTATCGTCCGAACGCTCATCTCGCGGTGGCCATCAATGACACGCTGAATTCCTTCCGCCTGCCGCAAGGGAATTTCGACATCGACCTGACGGGGGTGGATCTCAGCTACGCGTTCAACCGCTTTGTGAACGCCAGCACTTTTGTTCAAGCTGATACCGCGCAGAACCAAGCCGTCAGCGCCAACTTTCGGCTGCGCTACACTTTTCGTCCAGATAGCGACCTTTATGTGATCTACAACGTCGGAAACCGCTTCCAGAGCCTGGCGGCGGGCAATCCGATGGAGGTGCGGGCACAGAAATTTGCGGTGAAGGTTACGTATTCCTGGTCGCGGTAAAAAGCGCGGGCGTCGTTTGTGGCTTAGTGCAAACTAGCCAGCTTCCTAGCGCTACGAAAGAAAGCATCAATCTGTTCGTGAACTGCAGCCGGGGATTCGAGATCGGAGAAGTGTCCGCAGTCCTTCAACACCACCAAGCGGGCATTGGGAATTGCCTGAGCGATGTGCTCAGCCGTCGCCTCAGGGATGAACTCATGGTCGCCAGAGATGACCAACGTCGGAATCCTGAGGGTCTTGACCTTGGGAAGCAGATCGAACTCAGGCGAGGACCATGACTCGTTCATGAGCCGGGCTTCGATTGCTCTCGCCTTGAGAATGCCCTCTTTGGTAAAGCTTGCTCTCAGCCTTGCGATGATCTTTTCGTAATCCCGCGGTCGCGCCAGAGCCGGCTTGAAATGGATGCGATAGTACGCGGTGACCGCGTCGGGTCGCCTTCCTTGTAAGCTGCGGAGGCTGATATGACTTTGCGTCGCTCCATGTCGTCAGGCCGTTTCTCGAGCCATTCCTTCCTGAGTTGCTTGTAGTCGTCGGTGGAGGCAGGCGCGGGATTCATAAGGATCATGCGAGACACTCGCTCCGGGTAGCGAAGCGCATATTCGAGGGCAAGCACCGTACCCCAGGAGTGCCCCAGCAGTACCACTGAGTCGAGGTGAAAATACTGCCTCACCTTCTCAATGTCCGCGATGTCGGATGCGAGCGTGACGTCTTCAGGCTCCACATGATCGGCGGATCGGCCACCCCCCTCTGGTCGTAGTAGATGAGATGGAATGAGTCGGATAGGTGGTCTAATTCGGGCACGAGATAGCTATGGTCAAAATCAGGTCCGCCATGGAGAACGATGATCGGCGTGCCTCGCCCGACCTCGCGGGCGTACAACGCCGCGTTCCCGACCGTGATGCGGCTTTCACGCGGCGTGGCATTCCGCTCGCTTTCAAGCGTAGCGGGCGAGCCTGGAGTCGACCATGCTGCGTAGGTCCAGCCAAAGACGGAGAGGAGTAGCGTGGCCTTCATGGCGCCAAAGCTACATCAACCTGTTACCTGGCGCAATCTATCTGATTCGTGACATCTATCTGATTCGTGACCCGGCCTTAGTCGTAATACTCCAATCCCAAATGCGTAATCAGTTCCTCGCCCTTCAAGTGACGCAGCGTGTTCTTCAACTTCATCAGCTGAATGAACAGGTCGTGCTCGGGATAGAGGCCCGGCACGGTCATCGGAGACTTGAAGTAGAAACTGAGCCACTCCTGAATGCCAAGCCCCTTCAACTCCGAGCAGCGCTGGGCCAAGTCGAGGAACAGCACGAGATCGAGCACGATGGGAGCCGCGAGAATCGAGTCGCGGCAGAGGAAGTCGACTTTGATCTGCATGGGATATCCCAGCCAGCCGAAGATGTCGATGTTGTCCCAACCTTCCTTGTTGTCTCCGCGCGGCGGGTAATAGTTGATGCGGACTTTGTGGAAGATGTTCCCGTAGAGCTCCGGGTATAGGCCTGGTTGGAGGATGTGCTCCAGCACGCCCAGCTTGGACTCTTCTTTGGTTTTGAACGAGCCCGGATCGTCAAGCACTTCGCCGTCGCGGTTGCCCAGGATGTTGGTCGAGTACCAGCCGCTTAGGCCGAGCAGGCGTGCCTTGAAGGCTGGGGCCAGCACTGTCTTCATCAGGGTCTGGCCCGTCTTGAAGTCTTTGCCGCAGATGGGCGCCTCGTTGCGCCGTGAGAGTTCCAGCATCACGGGCAGGTCGACGGTCAAGTTCGGAGCGCCGTTGGCGAAAGGCACACCTTCCATCAGTGAGGCATAAGCGTAGATCATCGAAGGCGCGATCATCTCGTCGTTCTCACCGAGGGCCTTCTCGAACGCCTTCACCGACTGATGGGCGGCGGTGGGCTCGATGTAGGATTCAGTGGAGCCGCACCACATGGTGATGAGGCGGCTGGCGCCACTGGTCTTCTTGAAGTCGCGGATGTCGGCACGTAACTGCTCGGCCAGATCCATCTTAGTCTTGCCCTTTTTTACGTTGGGACCGTCGATCTTCTTCACATAGTTGTGGTCGAAGACAGCGGCCCTTGGGGTGATGGAGGATAGGAACGGCTTCAACTGTTCCAGCAACCGGTGGTCGAGTACGCCGGCATTAGACGCGGCCTCGTACATGTTGTCTTCGAAGATGTCCCAGCCAGTGAAGACGAGGTCGTCCAGTCCCGCCAGTGGGACGAACTCTTTGACCTTGGGCGAGCGGCCTTCGGTGCGCTTGCCGAGGCGCACGGTGCCCATCTGGGTCAGCGATCCGATGGGCTTGGCCAAGCCTTTGCGGATAGCCTCGACGCCGGCGACGAACGTGGTCGCGACCGCTCCCATACCGGGAATCATGACGCCGAGCTTGCCTTTCGCCGCCTCCATGGTGCCGCCATTCGCATCTTTTGGGTGTCGTCGTCCGCCACCTGTCTTGGCCATCTTGAGTTCGCGGCTGGCGCGTTCGGCGTGGGCTAGTGCGGTTTCGCGGTGCTCATGTTCGCGGGCTGACTGCGCATTGGAGAACTGCTTGCGGTGACGGCGGCCGTCGGCATCCCACCAATCGGCCATGAAAACTCCTGGGCGTTTTTGATACATTGGTTCCCTCTTACGGTGGCGGTGGCTGGTCACCGCCACCGCACCGGGAATCTTCTCATATCGGGTGCAGTCTGGGCAAATGCGGGCGGCCAAACTCGCATAATTTCGTTCCCAACTGCGCCGCTTGCTCATTGAACGGAGCCATGGCAGGTCGATCCGAGGCGACCCGCGCTTCGCACAGGCGCGCAACCGGCACTGAGGACTGTATGTGCTAGCTCGTTACCGCAATCACAGCTGCGCGGCGATTGAGCGGATCAGTTCTTTCGATTGGACTCTGGCGGCAGGTTGCGGCATAGTGGAATCACTTCGTAAACCAGCTCTGCAGCCGGTCCCGCGAAGCTGTTGTTTGCATGTCGTCCTTGTCGGCGCCGCTGCAAATCCTCTGACCCCGTTGATCTCCACCAAAATCTGAGCCCACGCCACCCGGCTTTGCGCGGGCAGCGTGCTCTTCAGACGTGTCCTCTCACGAGGGCAGAACAGGAGATTCCATGACTAACATTCGTAAATTGGTTTACGCCACGCTGCTGGCGCTCAGCGCGCTGAGCTTTGCGCCGACGCTGGCTTCCGCGCAGGAACCGGCGCGGGGTGAGTTCAAGCTACCGCACGATGTGCACTGGTCGAACGCGGTCGTTCCCGCCGGAGACTACCGCTTCTCGTTTGAGGCGGATGGGGCGATGGGTACGCTGACGCTGTCGAGAATCAGCGGCCCGCGTGCCGGTTTCATGTTCCTGGTGAGTAACACGGACGAGGTCAAGCCTTCGACTGACCTCAGCCGTCTGGTTCTGGAAACCACTCCCGCGGGCAGCTACGTTACCACCATGCAGTTGCCGGAGTTCGGCGTGACACTGCATTTCCCCTTGCCCACGCACGCTACGGAGAAACAGATCGCCAAGGCCGGAGCCGCGCTCCTGGCGTCGGGCCAATAGTTTTCTTCAACCCCAAAGCTGAGGGTGGATATTGAACCAGGTATCTGCCCTCGGTCTTTGGTTTGTGCTTGATCTTCGGCCTATTCGAGGACCGGCAGGTCAGCCCTCAGGGGCTAAAGCACTCATTGGTGGCTCTGAGCGGCACGGCTCAAAGCCGTGCCCTCCCCGTCCTAAGACATCGCGTCGCCGCTTCCCTAATGCACACCGTCCTTCCCAGCTTTCAATGCCGTTCCTGACGGGCCAAGTCCCGCACAACATACGTGCTCTTCACCGATTCGGTGAGATCGTTCAAAAGGTAGGGGAAGGCGGAGCTAGGACAGGGACGCTGGCGAGTTACCGCGCACTTCATCGCTGAGGATGATGGCCTCGGCGATCTCCTTCATCGGTCTGCGCTTTTGACGGCTCTGCCGCTGCAGCGTCAGGTAAGCCTGCTCTTCGTTCAGTCCCAAATCGCGTTGCAGGATGCCCTTGGCACGCTCGACCACCTTGCGGGTCTGCAGTTGTTCTGCCAGCGTGGAGTTGGCTTCTTCCAGACGCGCCAGTTCGATCTCGGAGCCGACCAGAAATCCAATGGCCGAGATCATCCGAATCTCGCGGCGGCGGTACACGTGGTGTTGGCGATGCTGCAGGTTGATCACGCCAACAACGCGTCCTCGACACATCAGAGGAACCGAGAGGAACGCCTCGTAGCTATCCTCGGGAAGTTCGTGGAAGAACTGGAAGCGGGTATCCTCGCGGCTTTTTCGGAAATGGACACGGGTTCGCGATGCTCCGCTACCCGCCGGGTTATTCCCTCTCCGACGTGGAATCTCAAGCGGTCGACGACTTCGGAATGCGGGTTTCTGGAAGCCCCGCAGCACCAGTTCATCGCCATCAAGAAGCAGATAAAACGGAATCGCATTTCCCCAGCGCGGACGCAAATTAGACGACCCGGTTGAGGACTTCGTGGAATCGTCGCCGCTCCCCAGGCGAACGCTGATGTCATGAAGAACGTCAACATTCAAGTATTCCACCGTCATTAATGAGTCATGAGCTACCCTAGCGGATTGCGCAGGCGGGAATATAATTCCAAATTTCGATGGCAAGGATAAAGTATTTGCATGGCGATTGCTACTAACGTTTCACATCTTTTCGCTGCTCTGCATCAACTGTGAGAGGGCGCACTGCTCCTCCGGTGCCGCGTGGCTCACCGGCCTTTCTATCGAGCCGGGACAGCGAGCAACCCCTTCAGCAGTCCGAACATGATCAGAGCCCCGACCAAAGAAAACAGAGTGTCACCGGGTGAAACTGAAAGTAGGGGTTGCGATTGAACCAATGACGTCTCGCCAGCATAGACCCTCCTTTGCACATCAGACGATTTAAAGTGGCGACCTGTCTGCTTCTATTTTCGCACTTATTGGGGCCTCAGGAGCAGTTTTTCTGCGAGACTGTGGTACACCATGGCCATGTCTGACAAGATTTCTTGTCACCGGCAGTTCCAGCGGATTTGGGCTGCTGACCTCCATTCAACTGGCAAAGGCAGGTTTCCGGGTCATCACGACCATGCGGGATCTAAAACGCCGGGAACGTCGCGACCAGGCGGCTGGGGCGGCCCGTGTCACAGACCAAATCAGACGTACGCGCGCTCGACGTCACCCGATTTGACGGCCTGGCGGGATTCGTGGAGGCCATTGTTGGCGGCTGTGGGCGGCTGGACGTGCTGGTGAACAATGCGGGACTTGCCGTACAGATTCGCCAAAAATCCGGCTCGAGGAATTGCCTCTACAGTTTGAAACCAACTTCTTCGGCGCCGTCGCAATGACCAAGGCCGTGCTGCCTACGATGCGGCGGCAGCGGTGGGGCACATCATTCAGATGTCATCGATCGGGGGCCTGCAGGTTCGGTAACGGTCAGCACCTTTTCGGCATCCAAGCGCGCCTCGAAGGGTGGAGTGAATCGCTGCGCGCGGATGTAACGCCCTCGGCATCAAGGTCGTGCTGGTGGAACCGGGCGCGTTCCAGACCGACATCTGGACGCGGGGCGCGGTCATGGGCAAGGCAGCGACTAAGGACGCTCCCCGAACGTGCAGCGGAGCTTGCGCATGCGCGAACGGAACGGGAAGATCCCCAAGGCGGTCCCGATTGTGTCGCGCAAAAAATCGTGGAGATCGCGCAGATCCGGATCCAAAACTCCGATACCTCGTCGGCCGCGACACGAAAATTAAACTGGCTATGAAACGCGTTCTGCCCTGAAAATGACACGAGAAGATCATCGACAAAGTCCTAAAGATCGACTAATGGAGTTGAGTCATTGATCCTGTCATTTCGCGTCCAGTCTACCGTCTTAGCAGAAGGTCCCGTTGCGAGTCGAGAATCTCGAAGCGGCGCTGCTCTTCGCGCTGGAAAGTCTCCTGGTCGGGATAGAGCTGTTTCTGTAGCGCGGCTTCATCGAAAGGCTCGTTGGCGACAGTCCTAGTCTTGAACACGATGGTGACGCAGAAATCCCAGCCGCCGTCTTCAGTGGTGTGATAGCGCGGCTGGTCCATCCAACCTTCACGATCCGGCCCATCTCGGATTCTTTCTTCAGCACGGGATAGTGGTTCTTCTTGAACAGCTTCAGGAATCATTCAGCAGTGCCCCGGCTTCGTTATTTAATCATAATCAACCACAAAGGGACAATCGAGCTTTGAGCTAGGACGGAGTCTGGTAAGGCGATGGCGACCGATGGCGGACGAGGAAGATGCGGCGGTGATCGCTGGTTCCTCCTCGAATACGGTGCTTTGAGTGCTCCTAACGCAGGCTGGCGTCGATAAGCCCCTGAGCGCCTGACCCTGTGGATGGGGAGGACTTCCCTGACGAAACGGAAGTTCAGTGCGGGCACAATGGGGATTCTTGGACTGCGTGGCCGTTCCCTTCGCGATCGGCACTCCGCTCAGAATGAAACCGGTGTTTGAGGCAGCGGATGCAATCAAGCGACAAACCGGAGATCATCAAGCTCTTTGGAGACGGCGATCGGCGTTGATCGCCGCCGACGTAGAGGAAATACGGCGCATCTACGCTGACGATTATGTGCAACAGGAGGAAGCGGAACGATCTACCCGGCAGGATGTGATGGACAGGCTCATTTCGGGCAAGGTTCGACTTGTTTCGATGACATCGACGGGGCGGAGCATCCGGTTGCTGCGGGACGATGTGGCAATCGTTCACGGGTCGGAGGACGACGTGGTTGAGCAAGGCGGAAGCGCTTCCCGGTTCGCTACGTGTATATGGACGTGGTGATGAAGCGCGACGGAAGTGGCAAATGGGGCCGCTCAACTCGCAAGAACCTATCGGCGATGCGTGCCCGCCGCGTCCGCCCCACGTCTACTGGCTGTACGCCTGCCGTCGACGGCCGACTAGCCTGCCAATGATGCCACGCGAACCACATCCCGCCGACCAGGAGCCGATTCCGGTCACGGCATCGAACTTGTGGAAGTACTTGCCCAACTCGCGCCAGTTTTCCCCCAGCTTCATGCCGGCCAGGCCAGGCCGAGGCACCACGGCCATGATCCCAGGAAGGTGTAGATGTGGAATCGGCCCCGGGGCATGCGTGCGATTCCTGCCGGTAGCGCGATGAAGGTGCGGACTACCGGCAGCAGGCGGGCGATGAAGACAGCGAGGTATCCCCAGCGGGCGAAGAAGCGGTCAGCCCAGTCCAATTCGCGGCGGCTCATCAGAATCCAGTGGCCGAAGCGCTCGACCAGTGGGCGCCCGCCATAGAACCCGATCTCGTAGGCGACGAGTGATCCCAGATTGCAGCCGATCGCGCCAGCCGTGGCCACCCAGAACAGTTTGAACGTGCCCTCGAAGACCAGGTAACCGGCGAAGGGCATGATCAGTTCTGAGGGCAGCGGAATGCAGGCCGACTCGATCGCCATCAGCAGGGTGACGCCGCCGTAGCCGGTCACGCCGATCACGGACTTGATGAAAACGAAGATGACAGCAAGAATTTTTTCGGTCATGAAAGAAAATAATTTTCAGTCATTTCAGTTAAGACCGGGAGCACTCCGGCTGAGATGCGAAACTTTGCATTCCAGTGTAGCAGAAATTGCGGGCAGAAGTGCGCGCCTAGAACGAGCCTTCCTGAGTAAAGGCGTAGCCAGGGAAGGTTGCTCCCTGTGGGCTCTTAGAAACTTTCACCCGCACCGTGGGCGCGTCGGGAGCGGTGATGCCGGCCGGACGCAGCATGGCGTACTGGCTGAAGACTTCGTTATAGACCTTGGTGACCAGGTAGTCCTGGCCGTCGGCTTCGCTTCGCCAAACTTGCCCGAGCTGGATGGAATTTACCGCCACGGCACTCTTCCTAATTCTAGCTGGAGTACTTTCAGACTACCCGCCGTTTGGGGAGGCGTCAATTCCCAGATAGGTTACCGAGGGACAGGCGGCGGGAGTGCCGATTTTCGGTCATCGACATTAGAAGATGTTCGCGCCCGATGTCACTGGCGCTAGAGCGCGGGTCCGTCTCGCCTTTGACGCGGCGCTGAAGCGCCGCTCTTCCACGTGAAGCGGGCAGCATCGCACAGACACTATCCAGCATATTCGATCAGAAAACGGCGGGATTGGAAACGGGCACTGGGCAATTGCTATGATGAGCGGCACCGTCCTGCAACAGGAAAGGATCGTCATGGCACGCGGAGTCGTTCCCCGTCGACCCGCCGAACCGGGCGCCAAGATCGTGTTCAGAAGGTTCGCGTGTCGAGTGCTCCGCCCGCAAAAGTCCCGGCATCTGTGAAGCCGCGCCCGAAGGCCGCTGCCAAACCTACGCCTACTCGGGCCAGCAAGGGAAAAGACTACAACCCGGTGGCGCCGGAGCGCGTCGCGGAAATTTTGAAGCGCCTTGACCAGCTCTATCCCGACGCGACCTGCGCCCTTACGCATTCGAGCGCGTGGGAACTGCTGGTGGCTACGATTCTTTCCGCGCAATCGACGGACGTGAATGTGAACCGGGTAACGCCTGAACTCTTCCGCAAATATCCGACGGTTGAGGCCTTTGCCGCTCTGACACCGAGCAACTTGAGCCAGACGTGCGGTCGACCGGGTTCTTCCGCAACAAGTCAAAATCCGTGGTGGGGGCGGCGAAGAAGGTCGTTGCCGACTTTGGCGGGCAGGTTCCTGAGGAAATGGAGAAGTTGCTGACTCTGCCCGGCGTCGCGCGCAAGACTGCCAACGTCGTGCTGGGCACGTGGTTCAAGAAGGCCGAGGGAGTCGTAGTCGATACGCACGTGCATCGCATCTCGCGCCGATTGGAACTCACTACGCAGGATGAACCACAAAAAATCGAGCGGGACCTGATGCGGGTGATTCCGCGCGAGAAGTGGATCCTGTTCTCCCACCAGATCATCTGGCACGGCCGCAAGTTGTGCTACGCGCGCAAACCTAAGTGCGCTGATTGCGCGCTGGAAAACCTCTGCCATGCAGCCGACAAGACCTGGAGCACGGTGGAAGTGCATAAGGACGCGAAAGCCTAGGAGAAACTCTTGCCCTTGCCGGCAGACGTTGAATCAATCGACGGAGCACAAGAACTGCACGCCTGGTTTGGGTATTGGCCCGATTTCCATGACGCAGAGGTTGTAAGGTTCTACTTGGATTTAGGAACTCCGTCTACCTTGGTGATCCATACGTGGGAGATGACGAACCAAGTGAATACGTCCGGTTTTTACGAGTTGATAAAGCACGTAATGGTCGAGTTTGCCTTGATGGATGTAACGAGCCTGAACCTTCAGTATCCGTGGGAACACAGCATCTTGCTTGACCTTGGCATCAGCAAGACGGAGGTAGGATTTCGCATGGACCTTGCGTCTGCGTACGGACTTTGTGGAACGATTGAAGCGAAGAAAATATCCCTGCGCATAACTCCCGGCGAGCCAACAAGCAAGGCCCCTCCTCGTCCTGAGCGCAGGAATTCAGAAGACTAGCGAACGAGCACAAGACTGGCCTGACAGAGGCGAAACGGCCTCTGCTAGACTCTCTTTTTACCTTACCTTGAGGTTCCGCGCCATGCGCCTCTGCGCGCTCTTTGCTATCGTCATAATCATGAGCACCGTTGCGATCGAATCGTCCGCCCAGACTCTGCCGGAGCCCAATGTCGTCACAGATCCGAAACAGATCGCGTCCAAGCCGAACGCGCAGGTTGAGCCGCGCAGTCTCACCATTGAAAAGCTGTACATGACGCGGCAGATCGGGCGGCCAACGTGGTCGCCGGATGGCAAGAGCGTTGCTTTCATTTCGAACATGAGCGGAAGGAATAATCTTTGGCTCGTCCCGGCCGACGGTGGATGGCCGGTGCAACTCACGATCAGCGATCAGCGGCAGTCTTCGCCAGCGTGGTCGCCGGACGGCAAGTGGATCGCCTATCAATCGGATTTCGACGGCGATGAGCAGTGGGACATTTTTTTGGTTTCGCCCAAGATCGGCAAGGTCGTGAACCTTACGCAGACGCGAGAGATCGCTGAGTTGAACCCGACGTGGTCGCCTGATGGGCGATATCTGGCATATGAAGTGAAGCCGAAAACTTCCGCGGCCTATGAGATCGATATTTATGACATGGTGATGCGCGAAGTAAAGCACATCACGGCAAACACGCCACAGGATAAGCGAAATTCGAGCCCGATCTGGTCGAAAGACGGCAAGTACATCATTTATACGCAGGAGCAGGCCAAGGGCACAGATTCCAATATCTTCATCGCTGAAGTCGCCACCAGCAAGAGTACGCTGCTCACGCCGCACGAAGGCGAGCAGCTTTACCTTGCAAATGACATCTCGTCTGACGGCAAAAAAGCTTTGCTGACGTCGAACGCGGCCAATGGGTACGACAACATCGGGCTGCTCGATATTGCGACTAAGAAAATCTCCTGGCTGACGAAGGACAAGTGGGAAATTCGGGGAGGTGAGTTTTCCCCGGACGGCAAGCACATCGTTTTCAGCGCGAATGTGGACGGAAACGAAGACATCTATCTTCACGACCTCGCTGCAGGAAAATCGACTGCTCTCGCCATTCCGAAAGGCGTGAACTCGCCTGCCGGGGGACATTCCGCCCTTACGCCGGACGGTTCGCGCCTGCTTTACTATCACAACGGGCCGACTGCGCCGGGGGATCTGTGGGTCTATCACTTAACTACCGGCAAGTCGCAGCAGATCACGCACTCGCTGGTCGCCGGAGTGCGGTCGGAGGACCTGGTCGAACCGTACCTGGTGCACTATCCCAGCCGCGACGGCAAGTGGACGATCTCTGCGTTTCTTTATATTCCCTTCAACATGGCGCGCAATGGCCAGAACGCGGCGCTGGTTTACATTCACGGCGGCCCGACGTCGCAGACCATGAACTCGTTCAACCGCTTTGTTCAGTACGCGGTGAATCAGGGATACATGGTGCTAGCCCCGAACTACCGCGGCTCGACTGGATACGGGAAAGAGTTTCAGCAGGCGAATCTTTTCGACATGGGCGGCGGCGATTTGCAGGACGTGCTCGCCGGGGTTGACTGGATCAAGCAGACGGGGCACCTCGATCCGAAAAAGATTGCCGTGATGGGAGGCAGTTACGGCGGCTACCTCAGCATGATGGCGGTGACCAAGGCTCCGGAGATGTGGGCGGCGGGCGTGCCGATCGTGCCCTTTGTGAATTGGTTTACGGAAATCGAAAACGAAGATCCAGTGCTACAGCAGTCCGACATGGCGACCATGGGCGATCCGGTCAAGAACAAAGCGCTCTACGAGGAGCGGTCGCCGATCAACTTTATTGACCAGATCAAAGCGCCGCTGCTGCTGCTGGCGGGCGGGCACGATCCGCGGTGCCCGAAATCGGAGACGCAGCAAGTGGTAGATGCCATCAAGAAGCGTGGCGGCACGGTCGACTCCAAGATTTATGAGAACGAGGGCCACGGATTCGCGCGCGTGGAGAATCAGATCGACGCTTATAAGCGCGTGGCGGATTTCTTGCTGGCGCACGTCGTGCCGGCGGACTGCAGTTGCTCGGTGACGGAGTGAGTACGTTCAGTTCTGTGGTGGTGGTTGTAGAGACGTAGCTAGCTACGTCTCTACGGCTTCGGTCGCCTAGATGTCGTAGTACAGCGCGAACTCATACGGGTGGGGGCGCAGGCGGATCGCGTCTACTTCCTTCGAACGCTTGTAGTCGACGTAGGTGCGCAGTACTTCTTCGGTGAAGACGTCGCCCTTCAGCAGGAAGGCGTGGTCGCGCTGCAGGGCGTCCAGTGCGTCTTCCAGCGATCCCGGCATTGAAGGCACGCTCCCCAGTTCTTCGGGATCGAGTTCGTACATGTCTTTGTCGAGCGGGGGGCCAGGGTCCATTTTGTTTTCAATGCCGTCGAGGCCGGCCATCAGCATGGCCGCGAAGGCCATATAGGGATTGCAGCTTGGGTCCGGTGGACGGAACTCCACGCGCTTCACCTTGGGAGAAGCCGAATACATGGGGATGCGGCAGGCCGCCGAGCGATTGCGCCGCGAATACGCCAGGTTCACCGGCGCTTCAAAGCCGGGCACCAACCGTTTGTAGGAATTCGTAGTCGGCGCGATGATCGCCGAAAGCGCCGGGCCGTGCTTGAGCAGTCCGCCGACGTACCATAGCGCGAGCTGCGACATGCCGGCATAGCCTTCGCCGGCAAACAACGGTTCCCCGCCCTTCCACAACGATTGGTGGGTGTGCATGCCGCTGCCGTTATCGCCAAAGATCGGCTTGGGCATGAAGGTGACCGTCTTGCCGTAGTGGTTGGCGACGTTCTTCACGACGTACTTGTAAAGCAGCATCTTGTCGGCGGAGCGCACCAGGGAATCGAACTTAAGGTCGATCTCGGTCTGGCCGGCGCTGGCGACTTCGTGGTGGTGGCATTCGACTTCGAGCCCGCAACTCTGCATGGTCAGAACCATCTCGGAGCGCAGGTCTTGATAGTGGTCGGTGGGCGGGACGGGAAAGTAGCCTTCCCGGTAGCGCGGGCGGTATCCCAGATTGTTCTCTTCCCTGCCTGAATTCCAGCGGCCCTCCTCGGCGTCAATGTAGTAAAAGCCGTGTTGTTCGCGCTGATCGAAGCGCACGTTGTCGAATATGAAGAACTCGGCCTCGGCGCCGAAATACGCGGTGTCGGCAATGCCATTGGACGCGAGATGCTCCTCGGCTTTGCGCGCGATGTAGCGCGGGTCGCGGTCGTAGCATTGCTTGGTCACCGGATCGACGATGTCGCAGATCAGCACCAGCGTCGGCACTTCGGTGAAGGGATCGAGCAAGTGCGAGTTCGGGTCGGGCTTAAGCAGCATGTCGCTTTCCTGGATGGCCGCCCAGCCCCGGATCGACGATCCATCGATGCCAAAGCCGTCTTCAAAGGAGGCTTCGGTTAACTGGTCGATGGGATAAGAAACGTGGTGCCACAGCCCGGGAAGATCGGTAAAGCGCAGGTCGAGGATCTTCGCGTCGTGCTGTTTGGCGAATTCGAGAACGGTCTTGGCCTCAGCCATGAGGACTCCTTGCCGGGAGCATCTCCCTTGCGGAAATCGGGCGAGCGGTTGCGGAAGGTCCTGCAAAACTCTCACCCCAGCCGCAAAAATGCGGCTAGGATTGGGCACCCGGCAGGCTGCTACAATCGGTCGCGTTGTGCAGGACCGGAGAGTGTAAAGCCACTTTGTTGGCTCTGGCAATTCGATTGTTCTTATAGCGGCGATAACGACGCCTTATACTTGAGCCGTTCAGCGGTCCCTGCTTTCAGTAGGAAATTGGTGGAAATAAGCGACCCTTAGGGGCTAAAGCCCGTTTACGGCCTTTGGCGGCACGGCTAAAAGCCGTGCCCTTCCCAAAACTTATTCCCGAGGCCAATCCGATCGAGGACTGGCTACTGAGTCCTGACTACCGGGTCCTGTCTTATGGACTTTGATCAGCTCGAAACGTTTCTCGAAGTGGCGCGGCACGCCTCGTTTTCGCGGGCGGCGGAGAAGCGTTTCCGGACCCAGCCGGCCATTTCTTCGCAGATTCGCGGGGTCGAGGAGGAGGTCGGGGCCAAGCTGTTCGACCGCTCCGGGGGCAAAGTCTCGCTGACTGCCGCCGGCAAGTTCTTCCTGAAGTACGTTGAGGAAACACTCGATGCCCGCAAGGCGATGATGGTGGCCATTGCCGAGATGGAGCGCGTTCCTCGCGGCGAAATCATCGTGGGGGCCAACGAGGGCACCTGCCTGCACATCCTGCCCTACGTTTTTGCCGACTTCAAGAAGCAGTATCCCGACGTTTCCGTGAACATCAAGCGGTCGGATTACGCCAAGATTCTCGAGTCGGTGATCGACAACTCGGTCGACTTCGGCGTCGTTTCTCTTCCCGTCACAGACAACCGTCTGACTGTGGTGCTCATCCATCGAGATGAGTTGACGATTATCGCGCCGCCACAACATCCGCTGGGCAAGCTGAAATCCGCGACCGTCGCCGAAGTGGCGAAGTATCCGCTGATCGTTCCCAAAGTGGGGCATACCCGCGATGCCATCGAGCAGTTGTTCCATGAGCGCCGCCTGAAGCCGAATTTCACCATGGAGCTGGACTCGAGCGAACTGTTGAAGCGCTTTGTGGCCGCCGATGTTGGGATCGGATTCGTTGCCCGCTCCAATGTCGAGGAAGACGTGCGGGCGAAAGCTCTGGCGGCGGTCTCCATCGCCGATGCCCAGGTGCGCCGCGACCTCGCGCTGGTGTTTCGCAAAGACAAGGCGCTCAGCCGGGCCGCGCTGGCCTTCATCGAAATCGCCGTGAAGCATAAATCTACCCAGGAATTGGTGCAGACTCCCAGCCGATGACGAAAGCCGGCTCCAGACTCCTGCTGCTTCTGCTGCTGCCCGCGTTGGGTTTGCCCGGAGAAGGACAAGCTTCTTCTTCACAGAAGCCGCTGGCCCAGATGCCCGCCACGGCGCGGCAACTCATCGCCATCAAGGTCACGGGCAGCAAGCGCTTTCCCGAAGACGCGATCGCGGCATCGACAGGTCTGCAGTTGGGCACACCCGTCGGCGAAGACGACTTCAAGAAGGCCGCGCGCCACCTCGGTGACACCGGGGCCTTCACCGACATCGGATACAGCTACAACTACTCTTCCGCCGGGCTCAAGCTCGAGCTTAAGGTCACCGATGCCGACAAATTCGTGCCGGTGCGCTTTGAGGACTTCGTCTGGTTTTCCGATGCCGAACTTCTCAGGCGCATCAAGGAACACGTTCCCCTCTTCAACGGAGAGCTGCCGCTCTCGGGGCGCATGCCCGACGAGGTTTCCGACGTGCTGCAGGCCATGTTGGTCGAGAAAGCGATCCCGGGCCATGTCGACTATGTGCGCGAGGGCAAGCCGGACGGCCCGGTGGAGTGGATCAGCTACAAGGTTTCCGAGGTACTGATTCGGGTCCGTAACATCGAGTTCAACGGCGCAGGGGAGGAGGAGAAGCCGGCGCTCGAGGCGGCCGCCCAAAGGTTCCAGGATCGCGAATTCTCCCGCAGTCGGCTCAACCTGCTCGTCCAGCGCGATCTGCTTCCCATCTACCACGCGCGCGGGTATCTCAAGGCTTCGTTCGGCGTTCCTCAACCGAAAGCCGTGCAGCAGCCGAGTTCAGAGCCTGTGGAAGAAGGCCCGCGCAATCAGACCGTGGTCGACGTCACGTTTGCGGTCACGCCCGGCCAGAAGTACAAGCTGAAAAGTCTCGCCTGGTCTGGCAACCACGAGATCCCGACCGATACGCTGGAAAAGATGGTCCATATAGAAACTGGACAGCCCGCCAACACCGTGCGCCTTGCCGACGAACTGAAGGAAGTCCAAAACCTTTACGGAACGCGGGGATTTGTCACAGCCACGGTGAAAGCGCAGGCCGAATATGACGACGCTGCTGGCACGGTCGTCATCGGTCTCGAGGTGAAGGAGGGCTTCGAGTTTCATATGGGCGAGCTCGAATTTCGCGGGCTGGACAATAGCCTGACAGCCAAGCTACGTAATGCATGGAAGCTTCGCCCGGGCGATGTCTACGATGCGTCTTACCTGGACCACTACCTTCCCGAAGCCCAGAAGCTGCTGCCTCAAAGCCTTGATTGGGAGGTCGCATCGCACGTGACCGCCAACGCCCGCGACAAGACGGTAGACGTGGACCTGGTGTACTCGGTGAAGGCGCCAAAGTAAACCCGAAGGCGCCGCTGGGACGCTTTTCCGGTTTTTGAAACAACTGTAAATATTTCTTCCCGATATGGGCCTGACGCGTTAGTCTATGCGGCTGACAAAACAGGTTTTGCCCGGGCCCTCCCCCTGAAATTTCACCGGGCATGAGGCGGGGATGCGCGCCAGCGCTTCCCCGCATTTTTACGCGAGTTGAAACTTTCGAGCGGCTTAAGCATCATGGGACTTGGAGGATTCGTTCCTCCTACGGGTAGAGCGAAGTAGTGGCCCGCTAATTCAAAAGGAGAATTGCTGAATGAAATGTCGCGCAGAGCAACTCGGATTTGCACTGGTCTTAGCCGCAGGCCTTACCACTTCGGCTTTTGCCGCAGGCGGCAAGGCGTTCACGGGGACGGTCAGCGACTCGATGTGCGGCGCCAAGCACGCCATGGCTGGCGATGATGCCGGATGCACGCGGGCCTGTGTGTCCAAGGGGTCGAAGTATGCCTTGGTCGTCGGCGACAAAGTGTACACTCTCGAAACCAGCGACAAGGCCGCTCTGGCCACGCTCGACAAGCAGGCGGGCGCTAAGGTCACAGTGATGGGAACCGAGAAAGACAATACCATCGCGGTGAGTTCGGTAAAGGCGCAGTAGAAGGCGCTCCCTCCCAGGTTTTATCTCATAAGTTCGGTTGCGGCGGGGCGCGCTCAGGCGCCTGCCGCAATTTTTGTGCCCTTCTCGTCAAATTCATATTTCCTTAACAAAGCGTTGTGTTAGATTGTGCTTTCTCAATGTGAATATTTGCTTGCCGGAGGATCACGGAATTGGGCAAAGACATGGTTCCGAAGAGGATTTTCTTCACCAAAGGAGTCGGGAAGCACCGTGAGCGGCTGACTTCTTTCGAATTGGCGCTGCGCGATGCCGGTATCGCGGCCCAGAATCTGGTGCGGGTTTCCTCCATCTTCCCGCCCAACTGCAAACTGCTGGCGCGCAAAGAAGGCGTGAAGTATCTGCATCCGGGAGAAGTCGTTTTTGCCGTCGTCGCCGAAAACTCCACCCGTGAACCACACCGCCTGCTGGCCTCATCGATCGGGGTGGCCATTCCGGCCGATCGCAACACCTACGGCTACCTCAGCGAGCATCATTCCTTCGGCGAGACCGAAGACGCCGCCGGCGAGTACGCCGAAGAACTCGCCGCCGAGATGCTAGCGACGACCCTTAACGTCGAATTCGATCCCGACCGCTCCTGGGACGAAAAGAAGCAGATCTACCGTCTGTCCAATAAAATCGTGCGCACGGCCAACGTCACGCAGTCCGCAGTCGGCGACAAGCGCGGACTCTGGACCACGGTCATCGCCTCGGCGGTCTTGATCTTCGACTAGGCCGATCGGTGCAGTGGTAGACTTCTCCTCCACATGCAACGGATTGCGGCGATCGACTGGGTCGTTTTCTTGTTTTACGTGCTGGGGCTCGGTGTCGCTTCGGTCCACCTTTATCGCACGCCCATCTACGCGATGGATGCCGTGCAGTACATGGGCAACGCTTTGCTCATGGAGGACACCGATATTGTCAGCGTTCATTACCGCGTCTACGCGGAGTTGACTCAGTGGGTGCCGGAAGGGGCCCGCCGCGGGTTGTTGGGAAATCAACCGGGAGCGCCGCAAGATCAGAATGATTCGCGCAGGGAGCGCGCCAGAAACCCCCGGCGTTACGCCGAGTTCCTGCCTTTGTTTGCGATTCGTCCTCTCTACAATCAGAGCATCTGGCTGCTGAGCAAGACCGGGTTAGGCCTGGTACGATCCACGATTCTGATTTCGGTCGCCTCGTATTTCGCGATCGGGATTCTTCTGTTGGTCTGGCTCAGCCGCTACGCGGGAGCTTGGTTTGGCTCAGCGATGGCATTGCTGCTGATGATCAGCCCTCCCTTAACCGAGCTTGGCAGAGAGCTTACCTCGGACGCAGAGGCGCGTTTGATTGCGTTCGCTTCCCTGTTCCTCATTTTCGAGAGACGAAGGCTCGCATCCGGTCTGACCCTGCTGCTCGCTTCCCTTTTCTTCCGCACCGATTTCGTAGTACTGGCTGGGCTCACGATTCTGGTTTGTTGGCTGGAACGACGAATCGATTTCTGGAAGGCGAGTATATTATCGCTGCTTGCGGTCGGATCGGTGATAGCTATCAATCATTTTGCCGGTGATTACGGGATCAAAATGCTCTATTACCGAAATTTCATCGGTGTACCGGTCGCTCCGGCAGAAATGACCGTTCAGTTTTCCTTCCGCGATTATCTTTCCGCTTTCCGGTCGGGTATTACCCTCGCTGCCAACAGTTTTTTCATCCCGTTCTTGTTGCTGGGGTTGGTCGGAGCGATTGAAAAAGAGCTGAGGGCGCTCTTTGCCGTGATGCTGGCGTATGCGATCCTGCATTTTGTTGTGCTGCCAAATTGGCAAGAACGCTGGGTGGCACTGTTCTATCTCGTTTGCGGGATTTGCGCCGCGACGGTAGTGAAACGCCAGGGAAGGACGACGGTGTGAGTGGACTGGAGGCGGAAAGGCGGACGGTCCAGTCGCGCATCGGGCGGTACGAAGCCTTCGTCTTAGCAGTTGCCCTCTCGGTGCTCACTGGATTCTCGCTTCTTTTTGCCTGGCGCGCACCGTTCTCGGTGGATGAGTACCTGG
>CAVYHM010000061.1:0-50523 GCA_963768265.1 uncultured Acidobacteriaceae bacterium | reverse complement strand
CTCTCCTGCTAAACTCTTTCTTTTCTCCAGCCGAGGCATTTGGTCCAATGCGCGTCTTCACTCTCTTTGTTATCGTCATAGTTATGAGCACTGTCGTAGTTGAATCGTCCGCGCAAACTCTGCCCGAACCGCAGGCTGTCACCGATCCGAAACAAATCGCGTCCAAGCCGAATGCGCAGGTTGAGGCGCGCAGTCTCACCATCGAGAAGCTGTACATGACGAGACAGATCGGGCGGCCGACGTGGTCACCAGACGGCAAGAGCGTCGCTTTCATTTCGAACATGAGCGGCAGGAACAATATCTGGGTCGTTCCGGCCGACGGCGGATGGCCGGTGCAACTCACGATCAGCGATCAGCGGCAGTCTTCGCCGGCGTGGTCGCCGGATGGCAAGTGGATCGCCTACCAGTCGGATTACGACGGCGATGAGCAGTGGGATATTTTTCTGGTTTCCCCCAAAGCCGGCAAGGTCGTGAACCTCACGCAGACTCGAGAGATCGCGGAACTCAATCCGACGTGGTCGCCTGATGGACGGTACCTGGCGTATGAAGTGAAACCAAAAACCTCTGCGGCCTACGAGATCGATATTTACGACATGGTGATGCGTGAAGTGAAGCACATCACGATGAACACTCCGCAAGACAAGCGCAATTCGAATCCCATATGGTCGAAAGATGGCAAGTTCATCGTTTACTCCCAGGAACAGGCAAAGGGAACGGATTCGAACGTCTTTGTCGCGGAAGTGGCGACGGCTGCGAGCACGCTGCTGACGCCACATGAGGGTGAGCAAGTCTTTACTGCCAATGACATTGCGCCTGATGGCAAGAAAGTTTTGCTGACGTCGAACGCGGCGAATGGGTATGACAACATCGGGCTGCTCGATTCTGCGACTAAGAAAATCTCCTGGCTCACGAAGGACAGGTGGGAAATTCGGGGCGGGGAATTTTCCCCCGACGGCAAGCACATCACTTTCAGCGCGAATGTGGACGGAAACGAAGACATCTATCTCCACGACGTCGCTACGGGGAACTCGACTGCTCTCGCCATCCCAAAAGGCGTGAACTCGCCTGCCGGCGGGCATTCCGCTTTTACGCCCGACGGTTCGCGCCTGCTTTACTATCACAATGGGCCGACGGCGCCGGGCGATTTGTGGGTCTATCACTTGGCTACAGGCAAGTCGCTGCAGATCACGCATTCGCTGGTCGCCGGGGTACGTTCCGAGGACATGGTCGAGCCATACCTGGTGCACTATCCCAGCCGTGACGGCAAGTGGACGATCTCCGCGTTTCTTTATGTTCCCTTCAACATGGCGCGCAATGGGCAGAACGCCGCGCTGGTTTACATTCACGGCGGGCCGACCTCGCAGACCATGAACTCGTTCAACCGCTTTGTTCAGTACGCCGTGAATCAGGGATACGTGGCGCTCGCCCCGAACTACCGCGGATCGACGGGATACGGAAAAGAATTTCAGCAGGCGAATTTGTTCGACATGGGCGGCGGCGATTTGCAGGACGTGCTCGCCGGGGTCGACTGGATCAAGCAGACCGGGCACCTCGATCCGAAAAAAATAGCGGTGATGGGAGGAAGCTACGGCGGCTATCTGAGCATGATGGCGGTGAGCAAGGCTCCGGACGTGTGGGCGGCGGGCGTGCCGATCGTGCCCTTTGTGAACTGGTTTACGGAAATCGAAAACGAAGATCCGGTGCTGCAGCAGTCAGATCTCGCGACCATGGGCGATCCGGTCAAGAACAAAGCGCTGTACGAAGAGCGCTCGCCCATCAACTTTATTGACCAGATCAAAGCGCCGCTACTGCTGCTGGCGGGAGGACACGATCCGCGGTGCCCGAAATCTGAGACGCAGCAGGTGGTCGATGCAATTAAGAAGCGCGGCGGCACGGTCGACTCCAAGATTTATGAGAACGAAGGCCACGGCTTCGCGCGCGTGGAGAATCAAATTGACGCTTACAAGCGCGTGGCGGATTTCCTGCTGGCGCACGTCGTGCCCGCGGACTGTAGC
Organism: uncultured Acidobacteriaceae bacterium; assembly: GCA_963768265.1. Lineage (GTDB taxonomy): Bacteria > Acidobacteriota > Terriglobia > Terriglobales > Acidobacteriaceae > Sulfotelmatobacter. Next base: position 48,508 of record CAVYHM010000061.1, on the reverse strand, counting down.
TGCTCGGTAACGGAGTGAGGAATGAAGCTTTCCCCTAAGAGCAGCCGCCCCCAGCGGCTGAAGCCGCGGCCAGTGAGACTCTCATCGGCACGACTGGAAGTCGTGCCCTTCCCGATTTACTTGAGCTAGACCCGTTAGATGTCGTAATAGAGCGCGAACTCATACGGGTGCGGGCGCAGGCGAATCGCATCTACTTCCTTCGAGCGTTTGTAGTCGACGTAGGTGCGGAGGACTTCTTCGGTAAACACGTCGCCCTTAAGCAGGAAGGCGTGGTCGCGCTGGAGCGCGTCCAACGCGTCTTCCAGTGAACCGGGCATCGAGGGCACGCTCGCCAGTTCTTCCGGGTCGAGTTCGTAGATGTCTTTGTCGAGCGGGGGGCCGGGGTCCATTTTGTTTTCGATGCCGTCGAGACCGGCCATCAGCATGGCTGCAAAGGCCATGTAGGGATTGCAGCTTGGGTCGGGTGGCCGGAACTCCACTCGCTTCACCTTGGGCGAGGCCGAATACATGGGAATGCGGCATGCCGCCGAGCGATTGCGTCGCGAATAGGCCAGATTGACCGGCGCCTCAAACCCCGGCACGAGCCGCTTGTAGGAATTCGTGGTGGGCGCGATGATCGCCGACAGGGCCGGGCCGTGCTTCAGCAGTCCGCCCACATACCACAGCGCCAGTTGCGACATGCCGGCATAGCCGTCTCCGGCAAACAGGGGTTCCCCACCCTTCCACAGTGACTGGTGCGTGTGCATCCCGCTGCCGTTATCGCCGAAGATGGGCTTCGGCATGAAGGTGACCGTCTTGCCGTAGTGGTTCGCGACGTTCTTCACGACGTACTTGTAGAGCAGCATCTTGTCGGCGGAGCGCACCAGGGAATCGAACTTGAGGTCGATTTCGGTCTGGCCGGCGCTGGCGACTTCGTGGTGGTGGCATTCCACCTCAAGCCCGCAACTCTGCATGGTCAGCACCATTTCGGAGCGCAAGTCCTGATAGTGGTCGGTGGGCGGGACTGGAAAGTAGCCTTCCCGGTAGCGCGGGCGGTATCCGAGGTTGTTCTCTTCCCTGCCCGAATTCCAGCGGCCCTCCTCGGCGTCTATGTAGTAAAAGCCGTGTTGTTCGCGCTGATCGAAGCGCACGTTGTCGAATATGAAAAACTCGGCCTCGGCGCCGAAATACGCGGTGTCGGCAATGCCGGTGGACGTGAGATGCTCCTCGGCTTTGCGCGCGATGTAGCGCGGGTCGCGGTCGTAGCATTGCTTGGTCACCGGATCGACGATGTCGCAGATCAGCACCAGCGTCGGCACTTCAGTGAAGGGATCGAGCAGGTGGGAGTTCGGGTCGGGCTTGAGCAGCATGTCGCTTTCCTGGATGGCCGCCCAGCCCCGGATCGACGAGCCATCGATGCCAAAGCCATCTTCAAAAGAGGCTTCGGTTAACTGGTCGACGGGATAGGAAACGTGATGCCACAGCCCGGGAAGATCGGTAAAGCGCAGGTCGAGGATCTTCGCGTCGTGCTGCTTTGCAAACTCAAGAACGGCTTTGGCGTCGGCCATGAGGACTCCTTGCCGGGAGCATCTCCCTCGCAGAAATCGGGCGAGCGGTTGCGGAAGGTCCTGCAGGCGGGCAGGCTGCTACAATCGGTCGCGTTGTGCAGGACCGACGAGTCTAAGGCCTGTCTGTGGCAGTGGCAATTCGATTGTTTTTATGGCGGCGATAACGCGACTTTATACTTGACCCGTCAGCGGTCCCGGTTTCAGGAGACGACTTGGTGGCAATAGGAGCGATCCTCAGGGGCTAGAGCCCGTATCGTTTACGGCCTTTGGCGGCGCGGCTTAAAGCCGTGCCCTTCCCAAACCTCATCCTTGGAGCCGGTCCGACAAAAGACTGGCAACTGTCTTATGGACTTTGACCAGCTAGAAACCTTTCTCGAAGTGGCGCGGCACGCCTCGTTTTCGCGGGCGGCGGAGAAGCGTTTCCGGACCCAGCCGGCCATTTCTTCGCAGATTCGCGGGGTCGAGGAGGAGGTCGGGGCTAAGCTGTTCGACCGCTCCGGGGGTAAAGTGTCGCTGACCGCCGCCGGCAAGGCCTTTCTGAAGTACGTTGAGGAAACACTCGACGCCCGCAAGGCCATGATGGTGGCCATTGCCGAGATGGAGCGTGTTCCGCGGGGCGAAATCATCGTTGGCGCCAACGAGGGCACCTGCCTTCACATCCTTCCCTACGTTTTTGCCGATTTCAAAAAGCAGTATCCCGACGTTTCGGTGAACATCAAGCGGTCCGATTACGCCAAGATTCTCGAGTCAGTGATCGACAACTCGGTTGACTTCGGGGTCGTTTCCCTCCCCGTCACAGACAACCGTCTGACGGTGGTGCTCATCCATCGAGATGAGTTGACGATTATCGCGCCGCCACAACATCCGTTGGGCAAAGTAAAGTCTGCAACCGTCGCCGAAGTTGCCAAGTATCCGCTGATCGTTCCAAAAGCGGGGCACACGCGCGATGCCATCGAGCAGTTGTTTCATGAGCGCCGCCTGAAGCCGAATTTCAGCATGGAGCTGGATTCGAGCGAGCTTCTGAAACGCTTTGTGGCCGCCGATGTTGGGATCGGATTCATTTCCCGATCCAATGTTGAGGAAGACGTGCGGGCCAAAGCTCTGGCCACTGTCTCCATCGCCGATGCCCAAGTGCGCCGCGACCTCGCGCTTGTGTTTCGCAAAGACAAGGCGCTCAGCCGTGCCGCACTGGCCTTCATCGAAATCGCGGTGAAGCATAAATCTACCCAGGAATTAGTGCAGACTCCCAGCAGATGACGAAAGCCGGCTCCAGACTCCTGCTGCTTCTGCTGCTGCCCGCGTTGCGTTTGCCCGGAGAAGGGCAAGCTTCTTCTTCACAGAAGCCGCTGGCCCAGATGCCCGCCACGGTGCGGCAACTCATCGCTATCAAGGTCACGGGCAGCAAGCGCTTTCGCGAAGACGCGATCGCGGCATCGACCGGTCTGCAGTTGGGCACACCCGTCGGCGAAGACGACTTCAAGAAGGCCGCGAAGCACCTGGGCGACACAGGTGCCTTCACCGACATCGGATACAGTTATACCTACTCTTCCGCCGGGCTCAAGCTCGAGCTTAAGGTCACCGATGCCGACAAATTCGTGCCGGTGCGCTTTGAGGACTTCGTCTGGTTCTCCGATGCTGAAATTCTCAGCCGCATCAAGGGACACGTTCCCCTGTTCAACGGAGAATTGCCGCTCTCGGGGCGCATGCCCGACGAGGTTTCCGACGTGCTGCAGGCCATGTTGGTCGAGAAAGCGATCCCGGGCCATGTCGACTATGTGCGCGAGGGCAAGCAGGACGGCCCGGTCGAATGGATCAGCTACAAGGTGTCCGAGGTGCTGATTCGGGTCCGTGACATCGAGTTCAACGGCGCAGGGGACGAGGAAAAGCCGGCGCTCGAGGCGGCCGCCCAGAGGTTCCAGGATCGCGAATTCTCCCGCAGTCGGCTCAACCTGCTCGTCCAGCGCGATCTGCTTCCCATCTACCACGCGCGCGGGTATCTCAAGGCTTCGTTCGGCGTTCCCCAACCGAAAGCCGTGCAGCAGCCGAGCTCAGAGCCTGTGGAGGAAGGCCCGCGCAATCAGACCGTGGTCGACGTCACCTTCACGGTCACGCCCGGCCAGAAGTACAAGCTGAAAAGCCTCGCCTGGTCTGGCAACCACGAGATCCCAACCGATACGCTGGAAAAGATGGTCCATATAGAAACCGGACCGCCCGCCAACACCGTGCGCCTTGCGGACGAATTGAAGGAAGTCCAAAAGCTTTACGGAACGCGGGGATTTGTCACAGCCACGGTGAAAGCGCAGGCCGAATATGACGACGCTGCTGGCACGGTCGTCATCGGTCTCGAGGTGAAGGAGGGCTCCGAGTTTCACATGGGCGAGCTCGAATTTCGCGGGCTGGACAATAGCCTGACTGCCAAGCTACGTAATGCATGGAAGCTTCGCCCGGGCGATGTCTACGATGCGTCTTACCTTGACCAATACCTGCCCGAAGCCCAGAAGTTGCTGCCTCCCAGCCTGGATTGGGAGGTCGCATCGCATGTGACCGCCAACGCCCGCGACAAGACGGTAGACGTGGACCTGGTGTACTCGGTGAAGGCGCCAAAGTAAACCCGAAGGCGCCGCCGGGACGCTTTTCCGGTTTTTGAAACAACCGTAAATATTTCTTCCCGATATGGGCCTGACGCGTTAGTCTATGCGGCTGACAAAACAGGTTTTGCCCGGGCCCTCCCCCTGAAATATCACCGGGCATGAGGCGGGGATGCGCGCCAGCGCTTCCCCGCATTTTTACGCGAGTTGAAACTTTCGAGCGGCTTAAGCATCATGGGACTTGGAGGATTCGTTCCTCCTACGGGTAGAGCGAAGTAGTGGCCCGCTAATTCAAAAGGAGAATTGCTGAATGAAATGTCGCGCAGAGCAACTCGGATTTGCACTGGTCTTAGCCGCAGGCCTTACCACTTCGGCTTTTGCCGCAGGCGGCAAGGCGTTCACGGGGACGGTCAGCGACTCGATGTGCGGCGCCAAGCACGCCATGGCTGGCGATGATGCCGGATGCACGCGGGCCTGTGTGTCCAAGGGGTCGAAGTATGCCTTGGTCGTCGGCGACAAAGTGTACACTCTCGAAACCAGCGACAAGGCCGCTCTGGCCACGCTCGACAAGCAGGCGGGCGCTAAGGTCACAGTGATGGGAACCGAGAAAGACAATACCATCGCGGTGAGTTCGGTAAAGGCGCAGTAGAAGGCGCTCCCTCCCAGGTTTTATCTCATAAGTTCGGTTGCGGCGGGGCGCGCTCAGGCGCCTGCCGCAATTTTTGTGCCCTTCTCGTCAAATTCATATTTCCTTAACAAAGCGTTGTGTTAGATTGTGCTTTCTCAATGTGAATATTTGCTTGCCGGAGGATCACGGAATTGGGCAAAGACATGGTTCCGAAGAGGATTTTCTTCACCAAAGGAGTCGGGAAGCACCGTGAGCGGCTGACTTCTTTCGAATTGGCGCTGCGCGATGCCGGTATCGCGGCCCAGAATCTGGTGCGGGTTTCCTCCATCTTCCCGCCCAACTGCAAACTGCTGGCGCGCAAAGAAGGCGTGAAGTATCTGCATCCGGGAGAAGTCGTTTTTGCCGTCGTCGCCGAAAACTCCACCCGTGAACCACACCGCCTGCTGGCCTCATCGATCGGGGTGGCCATTCCGGCCGATCGCAACACCTACGGCTACCTCAGCGAGCATCATTCCTTCGGCGAGACCGAAGACGCCGCCGGCGAGTACGCCGAAGAACTCGCCGCCGAGATGCTAGCGACGACCCTTAACGTCGAATTCGATCCCGACCGCTCCTGGGACGAAAAGAAGCAGATCTACCGTCTGTCCAATAAAATCGTGCGCACGGCCAACGTCACGCAGTCCGCAGTCGGCGACAAGCGCGGACTCTGGACCACGGTCATCGCCTCGGCGGTCTTGATCTTCGACTAGGCCGATCGGTGCAGTGGTAGACTTCTCCTCCACATGCAACGGATTGCGGCGATCGACTGGGTCGTTTTCTTGTTTTACGTGCTGGGGCTCGGTGTCGCTTCGGTCCACCTTTATCGCACGCCCATCTACGCGATGGATGCCGTGCAGTACATGGGCAACGCTTTGCTCATGGAGGACACCGATATTGTCAGCGTTCATTACCGCGTCTACGCGGAGTTGACTCAGTGGGTGCCGGAAGGGGCCCGCCGCGGGTTGTTGGGAAATCAACCGGGAGCGCCGCAAGATCAGAATGATTCGCGCAGGGAGCGCGCCAGAAACCCCCGGCGTTACGCCGAGTTCCTGCCTTTGTTTGCGATTCGTCCTCTCTACAATCAGAGCATCTGGCTGCTGAGCAAGACCGGGTTAGGCCTGGTACGATCCACGATTTTGATTTCGGTCGCCTCGTATTTCGCGATCGGGATTCGTCTGTTGGTCTGGCTCAGCCGCTACGCGGGAGCTTGGTTTGGCTCAGCGATGGCATTGCTGCTGATGATCAGCCCTCCCTTAACCGAGCTTGGCAGAGAGCTTACCTCGGACGCAGAGGCGAGTTTGATTGCGTTCGCTTCCCTGTTCCTCATTTTCGAGAGACGAAGGCTCGCATCCGGTCTGACCCTGCTGCTCGCTTCCCTTTTCTTCCGCACCGATTTCGTAGTACTGGCTGGGCTCACGATTCTGGTTTGTTGGCTGGAACGACGAATCGATTTCTGGAAGGCGAGTATATTATCGCTGCTTGCGGTCGGATCGGTGATAGCTATCAATCATTTTGCCGGTGATTACGGGATCAAAATGCTCTATTACCGAAATTTCATCGGTGTACCGGTCGCTCCGGCAGAAATGACCGTTCAGTTTTCCTTCCGCGATTATCTTTCCGCTTTCCGGTCGGGTATTACGCTCGCTGCCAACAGTTTTTTCATCCCGTTCTTGTTGCTGGGGTTGGTCGGAGCGATTGAAAAAGAGCTGAGGGCGCTCTTTGCCGTGATGCTGGCGTATGCGATCCTGCATTTTGTTGTGCTGCCAAATTGGCAAGAACGCTGGGTGGCACTGTTCTATCTCGTTTGCGGGATTTGCGCCGCGACGGTAGTGAAACGCCAGGGAAGGACGACGGTGTGAGTGGACTGGAGGCGGAAAGGCGGACGGTCCAGTCGCGCATCGGGCGGTACGAAGCCTTCGTCTTAGCAGTTGCCCTCTCGGTGCTCACTGGATTCTCGCTTCTTTTTGCCTGGCGCGCACCGTTCTCGGTGGATGAGTACCTGGTGCGTATCACGGCACTTTCCGGCTCACCGTCTGCGGTATGGCACGTCTTGAAGACGGCGCCGCTCGCTGTTGATCCGCCGCTCTATCATTTCCTGAACGCTTATTTCGTTCGCCTCTTTGGACCTTCGGAATTCTCGACTCGCCTGGTGTCCGTATTGGCGTATACGGTCATGAGCTTTTTTCTCTACCGCTTCGTCCGGCGATATACGGACGTTTGCACGGGGTTAGCCCTCGTGGCTCTCTGCCTGCAGTGTGGGGCCTTCTCCTTTGCTTACGAGGCACGACCCTACACTCTGGTGTTAGCCGCAGACGCCTTGGCCCTGGTCTGTTGGGAAAGCCTCGTCGAGGATCGGAAGAAGCGGAGCCTCGCGCTGGCTGGTTTGTTCCTGGGAATCGCAATTGCGGTGGGAAGCCATTGGTTCGGATTCCTTGTGCTGGTTCCCCTCGCATTGGGGGAGGCGATTCGGACTTGGCAAAAGCGCAGGATCGACGCCGCGGTCTGGATCGCCCTCGCAGCCGGCGCTGCAACCGCGCTTGCCTACCTGCCGCTGCTGATGGCCGCCTCGCAGTACCGGGCGCTGCCGTGGAAAGGTGTTGCTCTGGGCGATATCTCCGAGAGTTTCCGGTTGGTCCTTGAGCCCTGCGTGTTCCCGTTGGCGATGTTACTGATCACGCTGGCCCTGGCGCGCTTTTTGTTCGGCGCGCGCCCGCCCAGACTGAAGGGACCGTCAATCCCGGTACCCGTCTTCGTTTGCCTCGCTACCTTCGCACTCATACCATTTCCCGGATTTATCATCGGCAAGGTTCTGACTCATGCTCTTCAACCTCGCTACGTTCTGCTTTGCGCAATCGGTCTCCTCATTGTTGTGAGCCTGGCCATTCGCGATTTTGGGCGTCGGAGTGCCGTCTGGATGGCCGTGGCACTCTTGATTCTGGGCGGCTACGCTTCATTTTCCCGGTACCACGAGGTGTCAGGACTGCCTGCGGGTGGAGACACCTCGGCCTTCGCGGACGCAAGCGCTCTCTCAGCCCACCCGGAGTTGCCGGTAGTGCCGGGTGATAACGATCTTTTCTTTCGCCTCGAGGCACACGGTCCGGAAACGGTGCGCGAGCGGTGCGTCTTCCCCACGGACCCAAGTTTCGTCCGTCTGCTTCACCAGAACACGAATTTCCTGATGACCCAGGCGCTTCGACGATGGACGAAACTTCCCATTCCTGACCTCTCGTCCTTCTTGACGGCTCACCCACAGTTCTATGTGATCCAACGACGCAACGGCCCAGGCTGGCTGATTCAACGGATGCTGGAGGATGATGCCGAAATCGAGCTGCAGGGGACGTACGCTGGGAATGCCGTGTACACGGTACAAGTTCGTCGCTAGCGGCGGGATCGAATCTTCCAGGTTGTCTTCTAACTGACTTAAAATAAGACACTTTCGTGACATTCAGTGCCAAGCCGCGGGATTATAACTTTAGTAACCAGATCCCTCTGTCCAATGTAATACTCCGTTAACAGCGATCGGGTATTATAGAAGTGGAAGAAAAGACACAGATTGGAGTAGCACTTGGATATCGAAACACGCAGAAAGAAACAGCGGGCGCTCATGGCACAGATGGTTGAGCGGAAGGTACGGTCTCGCGCCAGGCAACTTTATGAGACCCGCGGCCAAGAGGAAGGACAGGATCTGAAGGATTGGTTTCAGGCCGAGTCAGAAGTCCTTGGGAAGAGCATTCTTGCGCCGCTATATCGCCGGCTTCAGAGGGTGAAACAGGACTCCGAAAACGTAGCCGCAGCAGATCGTGCCGTTTCAGATTCCCCCACCTGCGACACACCCGCTTAACCGGTTCGGATTCCTGCAGACTGCGATTTGCCCTTCCCCTTCCCCTTCCCCTTCCCCTTCCCCTTTCGCCTCGCGCTTTCTCCTCTTCAAAGAGCCACAGCCCTACCGTCGCGTGGCGACTTTCGCACCCTTGCGCGATGCGCCGCCCTTCTTTCCTTTGTCGAGCCGCTCTAGAACGGCAGCCACAATGACCGGCAAGCCCACAGTGGCGTCCAGGAAGACCTCCCCGAACTTGCCGCCTTCTGACGGAGGCACGAACTTGCCCCATGAGATGGCCTCGCTGTAGGGACTGCCAGACAATCCACCCCAATAGACCGGCTCGGGGCAAATGCGCAGCCCGTAGTGGTAGCGCTTCAGCGGCACATTTTCGCCAAGGCGGCGGTGACGCAGTTCACAGAACGGGCCAAACTGCTGGGACCAGTTGCGCGGCACGCCGCCGCCAATGGTGAAGATCCCGAGCTTCTTTTGCCGCAACAGAGTCGCCGCAAAGTGCTCCAGATCCTCGAATGGGTCGAAGCGGATCTTGTGTCTGCCCGTGGACTCACGCAGCCGGTTGTTGAGCGCCGTGTCGAGGCCCAACTCCGAATCGCTAAACGCGGGCACGAACACGGGCACTCCCTTTTCGTAGGCCGACTTCAGAATTCCCCGCTGCCCCTGCGCATGCTTGGACAAATAAGCGCCAATGGCATGATTCAGTTTGTAGGAGCACATAATGTCGTTGTGATCCCAGGCCTCGAGCACCGCCGACATGATTTCTTCGACGTCGTCCAGGTTCTGCTCGGGCTCGAGCGTGTCGTAGACGCGGTTGTAGCCTTGCTCGTAGAGTTCCTCGTCGGAGACTTCAGGATTGGCACGGAAGTGCGCCCTGCCACTGGCCTCGACCAGCCCGTGGGCCATGAGCGCGCCGGTCGAAACAATGGCATTCACAATGCCGCGATCGATCAACTCGGTGACGATCAGCCCTTGCTTGGCAACGGTCATCGCGCCCGCAAGGGTCATGACGATGAAAGCGTCTTCGTCGAGAGCCATGGCTTCGAGCACGTCGGCCGCCTCACCTAGTTGACGTCCCGTGAAGGCGGTTTTGGCCATCGCCCGGACCAGGCCGTCGATCGAACTGACTTTGGAAAGATCGAGCGGCTCCAGCGGGATCAGCCGGTCTTCAATGGGATTATGCAGGTGACGGTCTTTGCCTTCACCGCCCGCCTGCCCTTGTCCCGAATGCGAGTTGCTATGATTGCCTTGTTTCAAACGCAAGCCTCCAAGCAAAAAACGTTTTCCCCGACAAGATACTCTACAGGAACGTTGCGGGTTGCTGAAAGCTGATGGCTGAGACCTGACAGCTATCCTGCTATATTGTTCGCGGGAGGTCGGAACGCGTGCCGCCTGAGAAATTTCGCGTAGCTTTGGTGCAAATGTCGTGCGGTCCGGAGCCGGAAAAGAATCTGGAGAAGGCGCTGGGCCGCGTGGCCGACGCAGCCGGCCGGGGTGCCAAGGTTGTCTGTCTTCCTGAGCTTTTCCAGACCCAGTATTTCTGCCAGCGCGAAGACCATTCCCTGTTCGATCTCGCCGAACCAATTCCCGGACCGAGTTCCGAGAAAATCGCCGCTGCTGCCCGGAGCAATGGTGTGGTCCTCATCGCTTCGTTATTTGAGAAGCGGGCTGCAGGCGTCTATCACAACACGGCCGCCATGTTTGACAGCGATGGGTCGTTGCGCGGGCTCTACCGCAAGATGCATATTCCCGACGATCCGCTCTACTACGAAAAGTTCTACTTCACGCCCGGCGACCTCGGTTTCCGAGCGCTCGACACCAGCGCCGGTCGCCTGGGGACACTCGTCTGCTGGGATCAGTGGTATCCCGAAGGGGCGCGCCTGACCGCGTTGCAAGGCGCGCACATACTTTTCTACCCCACCGCGATCGGCTGGCATCCCGCGGAAAAAGCCGAGTTCGGCGTGGCCCAGCACGATGCCTGGCGCACCATCCAGCGGGCCCACGCGATCGCCAACGGAGTGTACGTTGCGGTGGTGAACCGCGTTGGATTCGAGACGGGAAATGTCCGCGGAAAATCGGCCCCGGGACAGGGGCTCGAATTCTGGGGTGGATCGTTTTTTTGCGATCCCTTCGGACGCGTGCTGGCTGAAGGTTCGCATGACCGCGAGGAGATTCTGGTGGGAGACGTCGACCTGAAAGCGCTCGAGGATATCCGCCGCAATTGGCCCTTCCTGCGCGACCGGCGGATTGATGCGTACGCGCCAATTACCAGCCGTCTGATCGATTGAGGACCGGTAGAATGACCCAGGCCAGCGGTTCGAGACTAGTCCTGGCCGGCATGCTCCTGATGCTGATAGCCGTAAGTGTTCCGATGACCTTGGAGCGCCTGCTAGATCCCACTGTAGGTGCACAACACATGCATACGACACAGCAGACCATAAGCGCGGGGCTGACATTCGTGATCGCCGGATTGCGCCTGGGGTTCTTCGTGGGACTCGCAGTAGTCGTGATTGGCCTGCTCCGGAATCGGCGATCCAAGAAGATCGGCGGACGAGCGTGACCAGCAGCAATGTCGGAACTACGTCCCGGAATTATGCCGTTAGCGGTTTCCGCATGCCTGCTGAGTTGGCTGTCGTGACCTCATGCGTACGCGCCCTCGCGAAGCGGTTGTTGGACTGAGAAAGTTCTCATGAAAAAGCGGACCAAGGCGTTTCTGACAGGGGTCGTCATTGCAGCTCTGGTCGTCGCCTGTTTTGCCAAAACGCCCACGTTTTCAGGGAAGATGGTTGCCTACGATCCTCTTGCCCACGCTGCTAAAGCTGGAGGTTTTGTGGCCAACAAAGAGGCGGTCATTCTCGAGACGCCCGGGCAGAAAAACAAATATGTGAAGGTCGTGTTCGTAGGCTATTCCACGACTCAGATCGACGGGAAATATTTCGACGGCACTTTACCACTGACGGTGAAAGCACTTCGTGATCGCGAGTGCGACGAAAAAGCCCCAAAGATGGTGAGCCAATACAGCCTCAACCTGGCGGCAGGAATCTACCTGCTAACCGACGCCTTCAAGAGTTCGCCTGCAAGAATCAGGAAACTAGAGTGCTATGACGCCCTCGGGAAAAAATAAGGGCGACCGCAATTTCGTCGAGCCTTGTCCTTCCGCACTCGGTTACCGCATGCCCGCCGAGTGGGAGCCTCACGCTGCCACCTGGCTGGCATGGCCGCACTTTCATGGCGACTGGCCAGGCAAGTTCGAGCCGATTCCGTGGGTCTACGCGGAAATCATCCGCAACCTGGCGAAGCACGAGCGGGTCGAGTTGATCGTCAACGACGCTTCGGCAGCGAGGCAGGCTCGCCGTGTGCTGGAACAAGCTGACGCTCTCCCGGATAACGTCGTGTTCCATCGCTGGCCGACGAATCGGGTGTGGCTGCGCGATTCGGGATGCATTTTCCTAACTCTCCAGTCGGGCTTTGCCCGGCCGGACAGCCGGGGGCGGCTGTCCCCACATGAAGAGGTACAACCGCGGAAGAACGGGGCTTCGGCGCCTAAGGAAGTTCGTCTGGCCCTCAAGTTTCGCTTTAACGCTTGGGCCAAATATTCCAACTGGCGACACGACGAAAAGATTGGCAGTCTTATGGCGCAGGCCAAAATCCCCACTTCTCGCGCAAAAAACGCGCGAGAAATGGGGCACCCAAATCACGCACAGGAGATTCGGCCGCTCTCTGCTGGAAACCGCATCGTCCTCGAGGGCGGATCGATCGACGTCAACGGCGCCGGGACGATTCTTACTACTGAAGAATGTTTGCTCAGCAAGGTGCAAGAACGCAATCCGCACATGACGCGGGTCCACTACGAGAAGGCTTTTGCTGACTACCTCGGAGCCCCGCACACCATCTGGCTCGGTCGCGGCATCTTCGGCGATGACACGCACGGCCATGTCGACGACCTTACGCGCTTCGTGGCGAAAGACACGGTCGTGACCATGGTCGAGCCCAATGCCAGGGACGTAAACCATGCGCCGTTGCGCGCTAACCTGCGCCGATTGCAGGCTGCACGCGACCAGAATGGCAGGCAGTTCACCATCGTCGAAATCCCGATGCCACAGCCGGTCGTCTTTGAGGGCCGACGCCTGCCCGCCAGCTATGCCAACTTCTACATTGCCAATGGGGTGGTGCTCGCGCCGGTGTTCAATCGCCCGAACGACCGGATCGCGCTCGACACGCTGGCGCAAGTATTCTCGAAGCGCGAGATCGTCCCGATCTATTCGGGCGACTTCATTTGGGGGCTGGGCGCGATGCACTGCATGACGCAACAACAGCCAGCGTAGGGATTTCAGATTGCAGATTTTAGATTTCAGATTGAATACACGGCAGAGTTTGCCTTCGTTCTGAAATCTGAAATCCGCCGCCGTGGTAGATTCTCCGCATGCCGCACGGAGAGATGACCACTAACCGTCTGGAAGCTTTCAGTGACGGCGTGATCGCCATCATCGTCACCATCATGGTGTTGGAGTTGCGTGCGCCCTCGCAGCCGACCTGGCCTGCACTATTGAAGGTTGCACCGGTCTTCCTGAGCTACGGACTGAGCTTCCTCGTGGCCGCCATCATGTGGGTCAACCATCACCACCTGATTCACGCCGTGCGGGAAGTCACGGCGCGACTACTGTGGTCGAACCTGAACCTGCTGTTCTGGATGTCGCTGATCCCCTTCGTTACCGACTTTCTGGGAAAGAATTACCGTGAGCCGATGGCGGTGGTGTTGTATGGACTCGACCTAGCCTTATGTGGTTCTTCTTTCTATTTGCTGAGAATGGAACTGGTTCGCCAGGACCATGCGAATCCGAACTTGGTGGAGTACCATGCCACGATGCAACGGAAGAACGCGTTCTCCGCTGCCCTATATTTTCTTTCGGTTCCGCTGGCGTACGTGTCGATCTACGCCTCCTTCTTCATCTTCGTCTTGATCCCGGCCATGTACTTCTTGCCCGAAAAGAAGCTGGCGACTCCGCAGCACGAATAGCCCCCAAAAAGCTGCGGGCCCCAGAAGGGCCCGCACACGAACCGAGAATTTCGCGTCTCACATCTGGGGTGGCGCACCGGCACCCATTGGTACGGGCTGCGGCTGGCACGGCCGGGTGGGGGACGTTGGCTGGGGGGCCTGTGAGGTAGTCCCGGAAGTGCTTCCCTGACTGTTTCCTGCTTCGGTAGTGGCAGGCTGATTCGACGAACCCTGATTCGATGACTGCGATCCAGTGGCATCCTGGTTCGTTCCGGAGGGCGGAACTGTTGTGCTCGTAGTCGGGCTATTGGCGGTCCCATTCTGCGGGGTTGGTGTTGCAGGTGAATTTACACAAGGGACCACGGGTGTTGTCGGATTCGTGGATGGATTGGCCGGCGGGGTCTGCGGCGAGGCCGCTGCGGTCGGCGTCTGTGTTGAACCAGGGCCAGCGGCCTGGGTGGAGATCGGCGTCGGCGGACCGATGATCGATGCCGGCATGGTGTTTGTCGTACCTGGCTGGTTGGCTGCGCCCTGAGGCGGGGCGGTCGTTGGGGTGGCGGGTTGTCCTGGAGTTCCGGCAGGCTTCGCAGGGGGCGGCGGAGCACTCGCGCCCCTGGCCTGTGCCATTGCCCAAGCAGCGCCGCACAGCAAAATGAATAGCACTGCAAATCGTATTCTCATGAGACCTGTCACCTAGAAGTGCACGAGTGCAATCGTGCCGTTCAGTTGCAATTCGCTTCTTCGACAAGTCTCAGACTGCGCGCGGACGATTTGCCATCCGGTCGATGCCGTAGTTCGGGAATTTGACTGCCATTGGCACGCGGACGCTGTCTATTGGCTGACTGCAGTGGCGCGGTGCGGAGGGCACAGGACAGTTGCGTCGTTACCGGCGATACTGGGTGGGTTGTGGGCCTTTTTCCAGCGTCTCGCGATCCCAGATGGCGCCGTCGCGGGTGTAGCTGGCGAGTTCGAAATCCTGGGTCAACTCGAGCGCGTCGGTGGGGCACGCGTCTTCGCAGAGACCACAGAACATGCATCGGCTCAGATCGTAGGTGAAGTTGGTCAGTTCCTTGCGGCGGGTCTTTTCGTTGCGCTCGCTTGAGACAACGATCAGATGCTCGGGGCACGCCAGCGCGCACAGGTCGCAGGCAATGCACATGGTCTCGTCAGTGTCAGGGTTCACGTTTAGCCGCGGCGCCCCGCGGTAACGCTCGGCCACCTGCGGCCTTTCCAGCGGATACTGCTCCGTGTAGATTTCCTTGGGGTCCTGGTAGCGGAAGGTAACCTTCAGCCCTTGCAAAAGGTCCCACATCAATACTTTCCGGAGCAAGCTCGGCATGCCCATGACGCCGTTAGAATACCATTAACCGACTTGCCGGGCCAAAGTCCGGGCGCCGTGGGTTTCGCACCAGAAGGGTGCCTCTTTTAATTCCCAAACGTCCACGGCCACGATACAGTCTTAACATTTGATCCATCCTGATTTGGCCGCTTGCGTTCAGAGCGGCTGAGGGCCGAGATCCAGTGGCGAGCAAAAGATTCCGCAAGGTCGTTCTTCAGCTGCACCTGTGGATAGGGATAGCCGCCGCACTCTTTTTGCTGCTCGCGGGAGCATCTGGAGCTCTGTTGGTTTTCGAAACCCAGATCGATCAGGCCCTGAACTTGAAGCTCGCCCACGTCGCACCGTCCGGATCGATGCTCTCTCTAACGGAATTGAAGACGGCTCTCGAACGCCAGTATCCCGGCTATCGCGTGCTGTCGTTCGGCATCCCCGAAATGGCCGACCAGGCTGGCATTGCATATCTCCAGCCGCCCGCGGGCGAAGGCCTCGACGTAGCGGTGGATCCCTACACCGGAAAAGCGCTAGGCGTATGGGACAACAATCGCTTCGCGCGCAAGCTGCACAGATTCCACACCCATCTTCTAGCGGGAGAGGTGGGATCGGCAGTCGTCGGTTGGAGCTCGGTGATTCTTTTATTCTTGTCCATCTCCGGCGTGATTCTGTGGTGGCGCAGCAAGGTCTTCCGTATTGATTTCCAGACCTCGGGGCCAAAATTCCAGTACGACCTGCACAGCACAATCGGGGTTGTGTCGTCCGTCTTCCTGCTAGCGTTTGCTTGGACAGGAGTCGTCGTTCATTGGGGCGACGCCGCCCGTGCTTGGGCCAGCAATGTAAGTGGCGTGGCCGCTCGCCCCGCCGATCCGCGGCCCGATTCGCCTCCATCCGGAGCGGTGCCAGTGGAGCCAGCTCGGTTGCTGGCGCTGGCCCAGGCTGCGGTTCCTGGCGCACGAGCTACCGTCGTCGAGTTCTCCGACAACGTGTCCCGTCCGGTTCTAGTGATCATGAAATTTCCCGAGGATCACACGCCCGCCGGCCGCACCCGCGTTTTCCTCGATGCCTATTCGGGGAAGACGCTGGCGCTGAGCAGTTCGCGTGCTGAACCCGCTGCCGTGGCGTACGTGAATCGCCTCAACCGCGAGATCCACACGGGGGATATTGGAGGCTGGCCCGCGCGGATCATAGCTGCCGTCTTCAGCCTCTCTTTGCCGGTGCTTGCGTTAAGTGGCCCGCTGCTATGGTGGCAACGAAGGCAGCGAAGATAAAGCGAACATAGAAGAAAGGCGGGGCGGGAACTTTTTCTGCCTTCTCAGCGTATCCGGTGGGAGAGGAGTTATGAAGGCTTACTTCACCAACCTGCCTACGAAGATCTGGGTGCTTTTGGTTGTGCCCGCGGTCGTAATTGCGTACCCGGTCGTCTGCGTCCTGGTTCCGGTCGTGGTGCGCGCGGTTGTGCCCGATGTGGTGCGAACGGTGCTCAGCGTGATCTGAGTCCGATCACAAGAAACCAGCACTCGCCTGCAAAGATTGACTGCGGACACGTTCCCTCTGCCTGTCCGCAAACCCGCTAGAATATTGCCGAACCGTGCCTCGACGCAAAACAGCCACCGGAGATCACCCTAAGGCTAAACTGCTAAGAACCGAGGCAGTATCAGATGAACTTTGGATTGAAGAGGCCCTGCGCTGTGCCCAGCGCGCACTCGAAGCCGGCGAGGTCCCCGTAGGCGCTATCGTGTTGTGCGAGGGACGCATCGTCGGCCAGGGATGGAACCGCAACATCCGCGAATCCGATCCCACCGCCCACGCCGAAATCATTGCCCTGCGCGAAGCGGGTACAACCTTGGGCAATCACCGCCTGGGAGATTGCGAGCTGTTTGTTACAATTGAGCCTTGTGCCATGTGCGCTGGCGCCATGGTCCATGCGCGTATCAAGCGTTTGGTTTACGGTGCAGAAGATCCCAAGGCCGGGGCGGTTCGTTCAGCAATGCAGCTGCTGGATTGCCCGGCAATGAACCATCAGATTGAGGTTCGCGGCGGAGTTTTAGCTGCCCGTTGTGCAGAGCTGCTGCAGACGTTCTTTAGAAACCGTCGCTAGTCGCTGGTCGCAAGCCTTGAGCCAAGACCGTATCGTCCGACGCGGAGAGGTGCGTGAGTGGTTGAAACGATCCGCCTCGAAAGCGGACATACCTTAACGGGTATCGGGGGTTCGAATCCCTCCCTCTCCGCCATATCTTTTGTTATCTGACACTTGCAGCTCCAGCCTGCCTGGGCCAATCCATGGCACGCACGAGCCATTCCCCGAAGCCCACAGCAGGGTTAGTCTCGTAGTTGAGCAGCACTTGGGGGAGGGCTGATCAACAGACGTCCCAAGACTCAAATCGAGTCTGGGGCGTTTTGTTTTGCACGCAGAAGTGGACCCCGAGTTCACTATTGTTGCCATGTCTTAGCACCGGAGAGCCATTCCATCGGTTTGGGCGCGGAGTTAGATTGTTCTTGAGCAGCACTTGGGGGAGGGCTGATCAACATTGCGTCCCAGACTCAAACTTAGTCTGGGACGTTTTGTTCTTTCGGCCGGATGTCGGGCCGCGGCTTTCGATCTCAGCGATCCATCGCGGCGTTCGGCATCCCATGTCTCACCAATCACGTTTCACCAATAACGCACGACGAACAGAGAGAATCGCGTCCCGGCCTAGTCGTCGCATGACACGCAACGACGAAAGGCTGCCGGCGTCATTTCCATCACAGCCCGTGGTTTCCGCAAGTTCTCCGGTCGAACCCAAGAGTAATATGGTTCACTGGGTTCGTGACCACCGATGAGTGAGTCAGCGTTGAAGCCAGGATTGGTCGAGACATCTACGCGAGACCGCAGTCCGTTCGTGAGGGTTTGGGCTGCGCGCTTTGGATTATCTCTGCTCCTGCTTGCGCTCGTCGGCCTCTTGTCGGCTGCTCCCCTCGTTCGCGACTCTGAGCTACGTGTTGTCGACACATTCTTTCGTCTGGCGCCGCCGCCGGCGCAGCGCTCCACCGCGATAGTAGTCCTGATCGACGACGAGAGTCTGCGGCAATACGGTCGCTGGCCGTGGTCGCGTGCAGTCTTAGCTAAGCTGATGAGCAATATCGCCGATGGTGGAGCGGGCGTGATTGGCCTTGACGTTCTTCTCTCGGAACCGCAATCGCCCGAAGCTGATGCGGCGTTACAGCAAGCTCTGAAAACCAGTGGACGTGCGGTGATTGTGGGCAAGGTCAGCGCCCTTCAAGACGGACCGCACTGGGTAGAGCCGCTGCCTGCATTTTCGCAGGCTGCGGTTGCAGTGGGACACGCCCACGCCGTCCTAGATGAGGACAGCATCTGCCGGCGGTTCCCTCCGCTCGAACTCACTGTCGACGGACCGCGATGGGCCTTCGCGGTGGAAGTGGCCCGTCTGACCGATGCTCGCCGAGCCTCTGCGTTCCTGGACTCCTATGGCATTCCAAGCGGAGAAGGTTCAGCCAGTGTCGTTTCCGCGAAGCCGGTTCTCGTCCGAATACCATTTCGGCGTGACGAGTTCGAGACCATTTCTGCCGCTACGGTGCTTCAGGGGCAGAATCTGCGAGCAAGGATGGCTGGACATCCGGTGTTGGTCGGGTTCGGCGGCGTAGAACTCAGCGATCGTCTGAGCACTCCCTTGGCAACCGAGTTACCTGCGCCCGGTATCGAAGTGCACGCGCAGATCCTGGACGGCATCTTGACTGGTCGATTGCTCCACGAAGTCCCGGCAGGCTTTGGCGCCCTGCTATTGGCCATCACTTGCCTGGCCGTAGTGGTTGCATTTCGTAAATGGCGGGGCTGGGCCGCGATTGGCCTCGTCGTTGGGCTCGCCATTGCAGTGTATGCGATCGCATTTCTGACATTCTTGTGGGCTTCGCGCCTCCTACCCGCCGGCCCGATGATATTGGCCGTGATTGCGGCACCGGTTGTCGTTTATGCGGCCGACTTCGCGTTGGTGGAGCGTAGCTTGACGCGACAATTGCTGGGTCTTCGCGCCTGGCTGACCAAACAAGGGCAGGACGCGAGTCCGCCCGAAAATCCCGATCTTTCCTGGAAGCTCGCTCTGCTCCAGAAGCTGGGGACCGAACTGGGCTCGCTCTACGAACTGCATCAGACTCTTCTTGAATCGACGCAAGATCTCGTCGCCATCTTCGACGAAGAGGGTCGCCTGTTGTTGAAGAATCAAGCCTTCGAGGCCGCTCTCGCTCTGACTGGATCCACAATGACTCTGGAACAACTTCGGACGCGATGGACTGCGGAACCGGATGCGCCTCTAGTCCGCAGCGGCGCAGGCCAAGAAGGAGAGGTCTATCTAAACGGCACGCTTTACTCGATCCGAATCGTGCCTCTACCGCCAACTCGGCTCTCGCCGGGTGGAGGCACCGTAGTCACGTTTACGAATCTGCAGACTCGGGTTGAGCGCGATCGAGCTCGTTCTGAGGCCCTGGCTTTCATTACGCACGAACTCCGCACCCCATTAGCGTCGATCCAGGGCTTTGCCGACCTGATGATTCGCTATCCTGGGTCGCCCGATTGTGAGGGAGCGCCCGAGACCATCCTATGGGAATCGAAAAGACTGCTGGCCCTCATCAACAGCTATCTCGATGTGCTCCGGCTTGATGCCGGCGCGAAACCGCTCCGAGCCGATGCCGTGGAACTCAACGGAACGGTTCGCCAGGTCTTTGACATATTGCGCCCTCTAGCGACTGCGGCGAACATGCAACTCACTCAGGCAAACGACGAAGCCATCTTTGTAACCGGCGATGCGAACCTGATCAGTGGGGCCGTCCTCAACCTGCTAAGCAACGCGATTAAATACGGCAGGCCTGGAACGGAGGTCGAGGTCCGGTGTTCAAGCTTGGCCGACGAAGTGGCTATAAGCGTGCGGAATCAGGGTCAGGCCATTGCCACTGGGGACATTCCGCATTTGTTTGATCCATACTACAGAGCGAGAGAGGTGGAACAGGCCAAACCTGGTTGGGGCCTTGGCCTGGCATTCGTCAAGCGTATTGCTGAAAAGCACGGTGGTTCGGTCGAGGTAAAGAGCGAATCATCCAGTACGACGTTCGAGATTCACTTGCCGGCGAAGACCGGCGTGAATGCTCCATCTGAGGTGATGGGATGAAAACTTCAAAATGCATCCGTTTCGCGTTTTTGCTGGCGATCTCTCTTCCTCTGTTGGCTCAGAATGCTCCGCTGGAGCCGACGGCGCTACCGATTGGCTCCGCCGTCGTGAGCGAGGTGAAGGGCGAATTGGTGATTACTTCCCCACAAGGCACTCCCGTGGTTGCGCAACGTGGAGCAACCTTGACCGCGGAGAGCCGAATTGAAACTGCCAAAGGGACCCTGCTGCTGGAACTCCAGGATGGTTCACAGGTATTGATCAAGGCCCACAGCCACGTCGTGCTGAAGGCTCCTAACGAGGGGAAGGGCTACTCCCTGGAGCTTTTTATCGGGAAGATTATGGCCAAAGTGCAAAAACGGCTGGGCGGTGCTCCGTCCTTTCGAATGGGCACGCCGTCTGCTGTGATCACGGTTCGAGGTACTCGCTTTGCGGTGGAAGTGAACAAGAAACGCAAGACGTTCGTTGACGTTTTCGAGGGCCTGGTCGATGTGTCAGGGGTCATGGAAGAATCTCCGCACATACTGCTTAGGCCCGGGTTTTACACGGGAGTCGACGTGGACCGCAATCCCGAGGGACCCCGTGAAATGAGTCCCGGCGAGGGAAGCGGACGTGAAGGATCTGACGCACGTGAAGACGGTCGCGACAGGCAAGGCTCAGGTAGGGACCAAAGTCGAGAAGACCAGCAACGCAACCAAACGCAGCCACGGACTCAAAGTTCGGACGGGAAACCGGATTAGCTAGTCAGCAGTGTCTGGCATGCCCTTGTTGGTTTGTACAGGAATCTTTCAGGCGCCGTTAAAATTTCTTTACAACCTTAGGGCCTTCACGCCCTGAACGACCGCCATTTCCCTTGCTCCCATATCGCGGTGGGGTTGTCAGTTCGCCTCAAGAGGGCAGAACACCTACGTTTGTGGCGCTGTCGGACTCCTAAAACTAGTCCTTTAAGCATTGGCCCCATCCTTGGTCATAACCCAGTTACTTGGGCCGAGAATTGCAGTGTCTAGTGCCTAATGCTGGGAGGAGTTGAACGCAGGGGCGAGCCATGTTGAAGGCTGGGGGCGTGCTCAATCTGAGTGCAGCACTGCTCGTGATGCTCGTGGTAAAAACGGGCCCCGCGCAGGCGCAAGCGACAGGTACGCACAGTCCGCACGGAAATCTTAGCGTTCCGTGCCAGAACTGCCATACCGCCAACGCGTGGAGGCCGATCCGCGCGGTTCCCGAATTCGATCACAATCAGACGCGGTACCCACTCAGGGGCATGCATCAGTCCGTGACCTGCACCCAGTGTCACGTGAAACCGGTGTTCGCAAACGTTGGACAACGATGCCAGGACTGCCATGCCGACATTCATCGGCGCCAGTTAGGGGCCAACTGCGAACAATGCCACACGGTCCGAGGATGGCAGGTCTCGATTCAGCAGGTGCAGGAGCACAACAATCGCTTTCCGCTCACGGGAGCGCACGCGGCCGTGGACTGCGATTCCTGCCACAAAGGCGCGGCCAACAGCAAGTTTACGACGATGTCGACGCAGTGTTATTCCTGCCACCAATCGGATTTCCAGAAAACAACATTTCCCAACCACGTGACCGCGATGTTCCCCACCACTTGCGATAGCTGCCACACCACGGATAACTGGCTGAATGCGAAGTTCGATCACGCTTCGGTGGGATTTCCTTTAACCAACGCACATGCCGTGCCGCCTCGCCAGTGCGCAGACTGCCACTTCAACAACAATTACAACCTATCCAGTACGGCTTGCGTGAGCTGTCACCTTAAGGACTATCAGGGAGCCAGTAATCCGCCTCACACCGCAGCCGCCTTTCCCCAGACATGCAATCAATGCCATAACACGGTCTCGTGGTCGAATGCCTCCTTTAATCATTCGCTGACCGCTTTTCCGCTGACTGGCCTGCACACCGTGCCACCGCGGCAATGCAGTGACTGCCATGTTAATAACAATTACGACTTAACGAGTGCGGCGTGCGTGACGTGCCATCTGAAGGATTATCAGGGCACTACGAACCCGAGCCACGTTACCGGCAACTTTCCTCAGGCCTGTGGTTCATGCCACAGCACATCGACGTGGCTGAATGCGGCGTTCAACCACAACAGCACCGGCTTCCCCTTGACCGGCAATCACACCGTGCCGCCGCGGCAGTGCAGCGATTGCCACGTCAACAACAATTACAACATCACAACGACGGCTTGTGTGTCGTGCCACCAGCAGGATTACAACGGCGCGATCACGCCAGTAAATCACATTACGGCGGCATTCCCGACTGCATGTGAAGCCTGCCACGACACCGTGCTCTGGACCGACGGCAAGTTCAACCATGCGTCCACCGGTTTTCCACTGACGGGTGCCCACATGGTGCCGCCGCGGTTGTGCGCTGATTGCCATGTCAACAACAACTATGCCCTGAACAGCGTTCTGTGCTACTCGTGCCATCAGAAGGATTACGCCGGTACGAACAATCCAGCGCATGCTGCGGCGGGTTTCCCCACGACCTGCGAGGTCTGTCATGACACGACCGTCTGGACCGATTCCACGTTCAATCACAACAACACCGCGTTTCCTCTGACTGGCTCACATACCGTGCCGCCGAGACAGTGCAGCGACTGCCACGTCAACAACAATTACACGACTCTGCCCACGACTTGCATCGGCTGTCACCAGACGGACTACAACAACACGACGAACCCAGGCCACTCGGCGCAGCCGCAGTTTTTCCCGACCTCGTGCCAGACCTGCCACAACACGACGGCATGGACCGGGGCCACTTTCAATCACACGCAGTACACCCAGTTTTCAACGAACCACGGAGGCGCCGGCAACGTCTGCTCCGCGTGCCATATCAACTCGAATAACTACGCCGTGTTCCAGTGCACCGGTTGCCATGGCGGCAATAATTCGGCAAATTTCCGTCATCCTAATGTGAACGGGTACGTTTACAACAGCATCAACTGTTATCAGTGTCACTCCAGCGGCGGAGGGGGCGGATAGCCGGTTCGGGCCTTACTTGCACGTTCAAGAGCGCATGGCGGAGGCGCCACATCTCATGCGGCGGTGGAGCGCCCTCGAGTGTCAGCAAAGAATGAAAGCAGTTCAAAGACATCTTGGAATCGTGATGCTCTCGTTGTCTTGTGCCGCGGCACAGAACACGGGGAGCACCGCAAGCCTAGAGGGCGTGACCTCGTCACGACAGGGGACCGATTTGCGCGTGGAAATTACGCTCAACGCTCCGGTCAAACCCGTGGTGGAAACGGGGGAGAAGCCCGACAGGATTTTTATCGACTTCCCCGATACCGTCTGCAACCACACCGAGGACATCGCGCTCCACGTGAATGGCGTGCGCTGGGTCCGAAGCCGACAGTTCGGGGACAGTCCACTGATGACGCGAGTGGTTCTGGAACTTGATCGGCTCCATTCGTACAACGTGACGACTGAGGGGAATCGCGTCATTGTTACGGTTGGAGCGGCGGAGAGAGTGCGCACGGTTTCCCATGGAGCTCCCGCATCGGCGACGTCGGGCAATTTGATTGGAGTTTTCCGGAAACATCGAGAGACTGCGCCTCCCGTGCCGCATGACGAGGGCACCGGTGTTCCGCAACCGCCGGCGACCGCACAGGGGCCTTCTTTTGAACCTGGTTCTGATACGCCGACTGCGTCCCCACCCGCTTCTCAAGCGCCCGCACCTCTGCCGCAGACGCAGCCGGCCGTAGTCGCCGTCACGAAGCCGAACCCTGCCACGTCCGGCTCGGAGATGACGGCATTGGGTTCGCCTGAACCTGCACAGACAGTTCCAGCCGACACACCCATAGGCGTCGCGACTGACGAAGCCGCAGCGCCCGCTTCCGCAACGACACCCGCGTCAGACGCTATTCCAGAGACACCAGCGCTGATCGCTCGGCCCGATGATCCGAGTTTGCACACAGTGTTCAGAGTCAAGTACGTGGCAGAAGGTGTTGCGTATCTCGAAGGCGGCCGTGCCCAGGGTTTGGCCGAAGGCATGAAGCTGGAAGTGCAGGACTCGAGTCTGCCCGCCAAGCAAGGAGACAGCGCCAACGCCGCCGATCCAAGAGTGGTCGCCGAGTTGGAGGTGTCGGCTGTAGCGGAAACGTCGGCGGTCACGGACATTCATACACCCCAGCGTCCCTTGAAAGTTGGCGACCTGGCGTACCTTTCGAGCGGCGATGCCGAAGCCCTGGTGCAGAAGCGCGCGCTAAGCGCGACCCGCCAATACCCGGCAGTCATCTCTTTCACCGAAGGCGACACGCTGGACGAAGAGGTGCGTGAAGAAATCCCGCGACCTCCACTCCCGTCGGTGAACCGGGCGCGCGGTCGCATTGGCTTTGACACCATGGAAACGATCAGCCATGGCACCAGCAGCATCAGCAGCACCGACATGGGCGTGGCCTTCCGCGGCGATATCACCCGTATCGGCGGTACTTACTGGAATCTCAGTGGCTACTGGCGCGGGCGCATCACCAAAGAATCGGCCCTGGCCCAGCAAACGCTGCAGAGTCTTATCAACCGCACTTATCACCTGAACATGACGTACGAAAATCCCAATTCGAGTTTGGTCGCGGGATTTGGCCGCCTATACCTTCCTTGGGCTCCGAGCCTCGACACCATTGACGGCGGTTATTTCGGCAAAAGGCTTTCCAAGGGAACAACGCTGGGAGTTTTCGGCGGCTCCACGCCCGACCCATCTTCATGGGACTACAGCCCGAACCGCGCGATTGGCGGGACATTCATCAATTTCGAGGGCGGCGAATACAACGGCCTCCACTACAGCGCGACCACGGGCGCGGGTGTCAGCATGGTGAACTGGGCGATCGACCGGCCGTTCGTCTTCTTCGAAGATTCCGTTTCCTACAAGCGTGATATTGCGATCTACGAGTCGGCACAACTGGATAGTCCCAACGGAAATTCCCAAGTGCCTTCCCCCGGACCCGGGCTGGGCCGAAACTTCTTCACGCTGCGGGTAAATCCGCACCCCCGGCTGGAACTGGACTTCAACTACAACTATTTTCGCGATGTCCCAACTTTTAACCCGAATCTCGTCGGCACAACGCTGCTCGATAAGTATCTGTTCCAGGGATTCAGCGCAGGGGGCCGGCTGGAAGTTCGACCGCAAATTTGGCTGTCCGCGAATCTGGGACGCAGCAGCGGCACCGGCGACCGCAAGTCTTCCCTCAATGAAATGTACGGCATCACTTACGGTCGGGTCCCGTGGTTGAATATGCGCGCCGACCTTCACTATGCCCGGTTCAACAGCTCGTTCGGGAACGGTTCGTACCAAGCGTTTTCGCTGTCGCGACAGATGAGCGACCGGTTGCGCCTTGAGGTTTTGATGGGGCAGCAGAACTTCGCTTCCGCATTGACGACTAATACTCGAGGCCGCTTCGTCACCGGCACGGTCGAAACCACTCTTGGACCTCACTACTACCTGCAAGGAAACTTCACCACCAATCGCGGGAGTATGAGCTACGACCAGTTCATGTTTTCTCTCGGCTACCGCTTCGATTCCAAGAGGAAGGGCGAATGAAGCGCCGCTCCCAAACTACCACCACGCGTGTGGCTGGATACGAACCGTTGTTCTGTAGTTATACTGGACTTGGAGAGTACGGGGGCGCGCTCAGAAGATTACTGCTGTCGCGATCCCTGTTGGCGTCGGATCGCTCCATTCGCGGGCGCCAGGAATTGCTCTTTGTTATCCGGAATGTTCTTGTCATAGGACCTGCCTTTTTCTCTAGACCCTTGTTTTCTGCTTGCCGGCCCTGTTTCTCACCGACCCTGCCATCCGCGACCGAGAAGTCGAGGTGTAAGAAACGAGGAAGCTAATCATGGGACGAATTCTCCTAGTCGACGACGAACCGAACATGCGGCGAATTCTTGCCTCCAATCTGCGTCAGGACCAGCACCAGATCTCGGAAGCGAGTGGAGTCGTGGAGGCCCAGCGGATTCTTGCCGCCAACGACTTCGATGTCGTCATCACCGACCAGAAAATGCCGGACGGAGATGGCTTGACAGTTCTGGCCTCGGCCCACGAGAACGATCCTACGCTGCCCGTGATCCTTCTGACCGCGGTGGCCAGTATTGAACTGGCGGTGGAAAGCATGCGCAAGGGCGCTTTCGATTTCCTCACGAAACCTTTTCAGCCGGAGGTCGTCAGCGCCACGGTACAGCGGGCTTGCGAGCGGACGCGACTCCTCCGCGAAAATATCCTGCTGAAAGATGCCGTTGTCCGTCTGGAGGGCGCCTCGGAGATTTATGGCGATAGCTCTGCCATGCAAGACGTGCGAGAGCGCATTGGCCGCGTCGCCCCCACGCACGCCACGGTTTTGATTACCGGGGAAACCGGAACTGGCAAGGAGGTGGTGGCACGCGCCATCCACCGCAACAGCCCACGGGCCACCAAACCTTTCGTTGCAGTCAACTGCGCGGCCTTCACCGAGACCCTATTGGAAACCGAACTCTTTGGCCACGAAAAAGGCGCATTTACAGGAGCCGATCGCCAGCGGCAGGGACTGTTCGAGGCGGCGCACGAAGGAACGCTGTTTCTCGATGAGGCCGGAGAGATGTCCCTGGCAGCGCAAGCCAAGCTGTTGCGCGTTCTCACCGACGGCCAGCTGTTGCGGGTTGGTTCCACGCGGCCGCGGCGAGTCGACGTCCGCGTTCTGGTGGCGACTCACCGTAATCTCGAACAACGGGTCAAAGAAGGTCTTTTTCGTGAGGATTTGTTCTACCGGCTGGCGGTCGTGCCCATTCACCTCCCGCCGTTGCGCGAACGTCGCGACGACATCGCCGGATTGGCCGGCATTTTTTGCCACCAGGTGGCGACCGAATTGAAAATTCCGCAAAGGGAGATGACGCGTGAGGCGGTGGAAAAGCTCCAACAATACCACTTCCCCGGAAACCTGCGCGAACTGAAGAATTTGATCGAGCGCGCTTATATTCTTGGCAGTAACCCGCAAATCGGCGCCGACGACCTTCCTCTGGGGCGACAAGCGGAAGTCAAGAATGGAAATGGTAGTGCCCTCGCCAGCCAACTTGCGATTCCGTTAGCCGACTCATTTGATCTGACTGGAGTGCTGGAAAAAGCGGAGAAGGAACTGATCGTGCGCACCCTGACGTCCACTCGCGGAGCGCAAGCCGAAGCCGCCCGCCGCATGGGATTGTCCCGCAGCGCCCTTGCCTACAAACTCAACAAGTACGGAATCCGTGCCGCCGAGTGAGCGGGTCCCGCCCGACCATCAAATCAGAAATGGGCACATCTTCCGTCGCCCGTTTTCTTGAGTCTGTCGAACAGCGTAGAATGCATCCTCTAGAACAGCAACGACACCTGCTCGAATCTGGACGGTCAAGTGACCTCCGCCAGGCGCACTACCGATCTAAGACTAATCGCGTTGGGGGCTAATGCGAATTCGGGCTGTGATGCTGGTGATCACGTTCTGATGTTGGGCGATCTGGTTTTTCGGGGCGTGGTCCCAAGCTTCAAAACAGGCAAGAACGACTTCACCGATCCTTTCGTGGCCAGCTGGCTGTGGCGTCACGGAAGCAATCCGTATGACGTCGCCCAAGCAACGGTTGCGGGCAAAGCTCTCACCGAATCGCCCATGCGCGTAGTCCCGATCTATCCACCGACGACCTATCTGCTGGTTGCGCCACTTACTGTCCTGTCCTGGCATTGGGCAAACCTTGTCCTCGCCATCCTGGAAACGCTCGCGCTCTGCGTCATATCTCTGTGTGTTGTAGCCATCAGCCGGCACGACCTTCATGACAACGAGACGTGGAAGATCGTTGCCTCGGTACTGGCCTTTGCGTCCTTTCACACCGCCGTCCATGTAGCGAATATTTCAGTCATCAGCACGGTACTTTGCGCTCTGGCGGTTTATCTGGCGACCCGCGACAGTGATCTTCGGGCGGGAATCCTGCTCGGGGTGGCCACGTGTTTGAAGCCACATCTCGGCATTTGGCTATTCGCGTTTTATCTGCTCAGACGCAAGTGGCGGCTGGTGGTGGCCGGCAGTGTGAGTGGATTGCTTTTGCTAGCGGGTGCATTCGCAAGGATCGAGTTGCCTCTGAACGCCGTGCTTTCGAACTACTCTGCCAACCTACATTACTGGTTTCGGCCCGGCGGGCAAAATGACTTTGGTCTGGCCAATCCGATTCGTTTCGACCTGGCAAATTTTCAAATTGTTCTCGATCCGCTTCTGGGCCGTTCGGCCGCCAACGCAGTGGCATACGGGTTGGCCGCGCTCGGGCTCGTCCTTTGGATATATGCTGTATACCGGAACCCCGAGTGTTCGCCGGCGCTGGCCCTCGCCAGCGTGCTCGCGTTAAGCTTTCTCCCTGTTTACCACCGGGTCTACGACACAGGCATCCTGACGCTGGTGCTGGCGTGGATCTTCGGCGCACCTGCCGACGATTCGAAACGCATCGTCCCGAACCAGAGGCACAGGCTCATGAAACGGATAGCCTTCGCCTTATTCCTCCTGTTGCTGCTTCCCATTCAGTCCGTCGCCGTCCGCGCCCACTCGTATCTTGCGCCGCAAGCGGCGCAACCGTGGTGGTGGAACTCGGTGATCGCGCCATACACGTCGTGGACGCTGCTGGCCTTCAGCGCGGTCCTGCTCTACGCGCTTCTTGTTTCGCATGAAACACACGAACTCGCGCCGACGCCACCTCTTATTAAGGTTGTTACTGAGGGCTGAAACGCCTATAAAATAGTTCCCTCTTTCTTCGGGTTCCGATTTACAACCTGGCTTCCGTTCGCCGGTTCAGGACGTCAAAGACGCAGGAGGATTTGAAGTCTTGAACGTTCGAGAGGTTCTGCGGCAAACCGTTGCCTCGATCGCGGCGCACAAGCTACGCAGCTTCCTCACAATGTTTGGAATCATCTGGGGGATCACCTCCGTCATTCTCCTCGTAGGACTGGGCAAGGGATTCAGCCGCGATCAGAAGGAGCGCCTGAAGACTATCGGCGTCGATCTGGCCATCGTCTGGGGCGGACGTACCAGCGCACAGGCCGGCGGCTACGCCGCAGGACGGCAGGTCCGCCTCTCCATTCAGGATGCCTACACGATTAAGGCCGAGGCTTACTTGATCAAAACCGTCAGCCCCGAACTGCGGCGCAGCGTCGCCGAAGTCAGCCGCTACAATGCTGCATCGCGCCCCGTGCGCGGGGTGTGGCCGGACTATCAACGCTTCCGCTCCCTCAAAGTGCAGGAGGGCCGCCTGATGACCGATGATGATGAAACGGAAGGCCGGCGCGTTGTCGTACTCGGCGTGGAATCGCGCGACCAGCTATTTCCGGGCCAACCCGCCATCGGCGAGATTCTCACCATGAATGGCTCGCCCTACAGTGTCATTGGAGTTCTGGAGAAGAAAAAGCAGAACGGCAGTTACGGCAGCGGCCCCGATAACACGCAGCTCTTCGTGCCCTATGCGTCGATGGCGCGCGACTTCCCGCCGCCAGAGCGACCTGGCATTTCGAAGGGCTGGATCAACAATCTTGTTGTCGAAGTGGCCGATCCCGATCATCACGAAGAGGCTATGCACCAGATCTATGAGATTCTGGGGCGCGACCACCATTTCGATCCCGGCGACAAAGACGCCCTGTTCATTTGGGACACGCTCGACGGTTCCAAGCTGGTCGAGCGGATTTTCGACATCATGACGATCTTTTTTGGAGCGGTTGCCTTGATGACGCTGTCGCTGGGCGGCATTGGAGTTATGAACATCATGCTGGTCGCAGTCACCGAGCGTACGCGCGAAATCGGCGTTCGCAAGTCCCTGGGCGCGACGGCGCGCGATATCCGCAACCAGTTTTTTGCCGAGTCGGCTACGCTCATGCTCATTAGTGGGGCGATCGGACTTGGCATCGGCCTGGGGATCTGCCTGGTGGTGAGCAGCGTAGAGTTGCCCGATATTGTGCCGCATCCCGTGATCTCGCCGCTGGCCATCATCGCGTCGTTGTTGACTTTGGGCCTAATCACCGTCGCTGCCGGAATGTACCCGGCGCAGCGCGCGGCTGCACTCAGCCCCATCGAGTGCCTGCGCCAGGAGTAGAGAACGTCGAAATATGCGCATCAAGGAACTCATCCTGCAGAGCTGGGACGCGCTGGCCCGCAACCGACTGCGCTCCATCTTGACCATGATGGGGATTGTCTGGGGACTCACCACGGTCGTACTTCTGCTCGGCTATGGCGAAAGCGTCAGCGACGGTGTGCTCACGGCGTTTATCGGGATCGGAAACAACGTTATCATCGTCTGGCAGGGTCAGACTAGCATGCAGGCTGGCGGACAACGCGCCGGCAAGCGCGTCTTCTTCAAGTATGAGGACATCCAAGCCATCCGCGATGAGGCACCTCTGGTCCGCTTGGTCAGCGCGGAGTGGGATGACGGTGTCGCTTACAAATATGGCGACAAGGTAATAACCGTTCAGAGCAAAGCGATTCAGTATCCCTACGGCGAGATGCGCAAGTTGAATATCGCCGAAGGCCGTTACTTCGAGGAGAGCGACTTCACGGAACATCGCCATGTTCTGATCTTCGGGCCCAACGCCGCCAAGAAAGTATTCGGCGGTCGCGATCCGGTGGGCGACCACGTCACCATCAACGGCGAAACCTGGGACGTGATCGGTCTGCTTAAGCTCAAGATTCAGGATTCATCCAATAACGGTCCCGACAATGAGAACGTGTTCATGCCCTTCGAAAGCATGAGCGACGTCAACAACCAACGCGATCCCAGCATGTTTGTGTTTCAACCGGTCACTGCGCTTCAGCACAAGGCGGCTTTGGCGCAGGTCCGAGAAGTTCTCGCCCGGCGCCACAATTTCAATCCCAAAGATGACAAATCAAGCCCCGAGTGGGACACCGTCGAGGATGCGAAAGATATCCAGCAGTTCGGAATAGCCCTGCGCCTCATCCTCGGGTTCATTGGCTTCCTGACGCTGGGAGTCGGCGGGGTCGGGGTGATGAATATTATGCTGGTCAGCGTGACCGAGCGAACGAAGGAAGTCGGGCTACGCAAGGCGCTGGGCGCGCGGAATCGCGACATTGCTCTTCAGTTTCTAGTGGAGGCGCTGGTACTGACTTTCGCTGCTGGAATGGTGGGGATGATGGTTTCGGTTCTGCTGGCGCACGCGATTCCGCCCATGCCGCTTTATTCGGAGTTGTATAAGACGGCGAATCATGACGGGGATATTTTCCTGAAGACTTCCGGCAGCGTGATGCTCACTGCGTTCGTGATTCTGGCTTTCGTCGGGATTACCGCGGGCATGTGGCCTGCGCTGAAAGCCTCGCGCATGGAACCGGTCGAAGCGCTACGTTACGAGTAGTCACGTATAACATTACTGCTGCTGTTGTTGCTCTTGCTCGGTTCGCCTGGCGGGAGTTCTCACTAGCACGGGTCTGGAGCGAACTACAAACGTCGGAGCGATCGGCTCAGGCGTAACATTGTCCGCGGGACTCACCGACACTGACACGCTCAGTTCACTCTGCGATTCTCCCTTATAGACTCCGCGGGTCGGCGGAACGTCGGCATAGTCACGGCCAATGGCAACACGAATATGTCGATCGGCCCCGACCAGGTTGTTCGTTGGATCGAACGCTATCCACCCTATGCCGGGCACTAGCGCTTCCACCCAGGCGTGCGATGCCCCGTCGAGCGAGCGATCTTTTTTGTCCTCGCCTTCGTCATCGCGGTGAAACATGTATCCGCTGACGTAGCGGCACGGTACCTTCAGCCGCCGTACCAAGGCGATCATGATATGCGCGAAGTCCTGGCAGACTCCCTGGCGCGTTTGCAGAGCGTCTTCGATCGGGGAATCCACCTTCGTGCTTTGGGGCACGTAGGCGAACGACCGATAGATGGCCTCATTGAGTTCGGTCAACTGGGTAAACGGGCTGTCCCTCCGCTCGCATCCCAATTCGTTGGCAAGGTGTTCCAGAGGATCGCTCGAGTGCGCGAAGTGGCTCGGCAGGAGCATCTCCCAATGGTCGCCAGCCGTCACCAGTGCATCAAGATCCGCCCAGTCCCCGGCATCGGATGCGCGGGGAGCGGGCACGTTTTGCACTTCGACTGCCGATAGCGCGGTGACTTTGACCTGAGTGTGGCTGCCCGCGATGTCGAAGTGATGCACCGTGTTCCCGGCGAAATCGTGGTACTGCAGAATATTCGCCGCCGGTTCGACGTCGAGCGTGAAGCTCAGGCAGCGCTGCTCACCGTCGCTGCGGGGCTGCAAGCGCACCTCCATGACGCTTTCCCGCACGGCGGGCTCGTAGCGAAACGTGGTTGTGTGGCGGACGGAGTAGATCACCGAGTCCCTCAGGGGCTAAAGCCCGCGTTCTTGGCTGCCGCTAACGGCACTGCTGAAGCCGTGCCCTTCCCAACAAAGTCGACGACCAGCTCCAGTCGGCCCTCACGAGACCAGCGCCGTCTCCACCGGATAGTCGAAATAGACCTGCTGGATCGCGGTATGCGCCTGGGCGCACTGCCAGCGCACGCTGTCCACATATCCGCTGGCGCCCGAGGCCATGACTTCGTCGATTTGGCTGAAACTCAGCGTCGCGCGCAGGCGCCCAGCCAAACGCACGGGTTGCTCAGCCTTGCGCTCCGTCATTTCGCCGATCGCGGTCAGGGCTGCGTGAACCATGTCGACCGAGAATCGCACCGAGTGCGGGAATTCCGGGTTCAGCAGCAAGAACTCCGCCACGCGCAGCGGGCGCAATTCCGCCGTGTAGGCTTTGCAGTAAGCCTCAAACGCCGAGCACGACTTCAGCAGGCCCACCCACTCGAGATACTCTTCGCTCTCCACCGCCAGATCCAGCGGAGCGGCCAGACTGCCGAAGTGCGCTCCGATCAGCCGGGCCAGCGCGTCAGTGCGCTCGACGAAGCGACCGAGCTGGATATATTGCCACCCTTCGCCATGCGACATGGTTGAATCGGTCACACCCTGAAACAGATGTGCGCCCTCCTGGACCGCCCGAAAGAAGATATGCGAGTTCAGCAACCACGCTTCGCTTGCGGCCGTGCTGGTAACCTGCAGATACAGCCGGTTCAGCTGCTCCCACATTTCCGTGCTGCATTGCTCGCGCACCTGGCGCAGGTTCTCGCGTGCGGCCGCAACGCAAGAAAGAATGGACGACGGATTGGTCCGGTCGAGGGTAAGGATTTGCGACAGCGAGTTGGCGTCGATCTTGCCATCTTCCGGCACAGGAGCCTGCAACGCTTCCAGCAGCCGCCGCCAGCGCCCCGTTCCAGCTTCTGGGGATTGATCCAGACGAAGTTGGAGATCCACGTCGATCAAACGCGCCGTGTGTTCGGCGCGCTCGAGGTAACGGCTCATCCAGTACAGACTGTCCGCGACCCGAGATAACATGACGGTTTGCCTCCGCGTGCTCAAGCCCGCAGAACCCACGTATCCTTGCTTCCCCCGCCTTGCGACGAATTCACCACGAGCGATCCGCGCCGCAGAGCCACCCGCGTCAAGCCGCCCGGCACGAGCGTGACGTTCTCGCCGTACAAAATGTAAGGGCGCAAATCGACATGCCGCGCCTGCACTTCGCCTTCAAGGAAGCAGGGCGCGCGCGAAAGACTCAGCGTCGGCTGCGCGATGTAGTTTCGGGGTTCGGCTTCGATCCTCCGCCGGAACTCTTCCCTTTCCTCAGCGGTGCTGTGAGGGCCAATCAGCATGCCATACCCGCCAGACTCACCCACAGCCTTCACGACCAGATCGTCCAGATGTTCGAGGACATAGCTCCTCTGTGAAGGTTCATGGAGCAGATAGGTCTCTACGTTGGCAAGAATCGGCTCCTCTCCCAGGTAGTACCGGATAATCTTCGGAACATAGGCGTAAAGGGCCTTATCGTCGGCAACACCGGTGCCGATCGCGTTGGCCAGAACTACATTCCCGGCGCGATAAGCGTTGAACAATCCCGGCACGCCGAGGCTCGAGTCTCGCCGGAAACAGAGCGGGTCAAGGAAGTCGTCGTCGACCCGCCGATAGATCACATCCACGCGGCGCAGGCCCGCCGTAGTCCTCATGTAGACGATATTGTCGTGCACCAGCAAATCGCGGCCTTCGACCAGTTCTATGCCCATCTGCTGCGCGAGAAACGTGTGCTCGAAATAGGCGGAATTGAAGACGCCGGGCGTCAACAGAACCACTTTAGGCTCGTGTCGGGATGAAGAATTCCCAGGTGCCAGCGCCCGCAGCGTGGCCAGCAAAGCTTGCGCGTAGTGATCGACCGGGCACACGCCATAGTCGCGAAACAGCGTGGGAAACACTTTCTTGAGCACCTTGCGGTTCGCCAGCATGTACGAGACGCCGCTCGGCACCCGGAGATTGTCTTCCAGCACGGCAAAGCTTCCATCCGGCAAGCGAACCAGGTCGGTTCCGCAGATGCTGACATAAATACCGCGAGGCACGGCGAGCCCGCGCATCTCGCGGCGGAAATGCCGGCAGCTGTAGACCAGTTCACGGGGAACGATGCCGTCCGCCAGAATTCTTCCGTTGTGATAAATGTCTTCGAGAAAAAGGTTCAGGGCGGCGATGCGCTGGGTGAGGCCGTCCTCAATTTTGCGCCATTCGTCGTGCGGAATGATCCGCGGGAGCAAGTCATTCGGGAAAACGCGCTCCGTCCCCTCATCGTTGCCATACACAGTAAAGGTGATGCCCTGGTGTAGAAATGAGAGGTCGGCCGCCTGCTGGCGCTTGCGGAGTTCCTCGGGCGGCAACTCCAGCAGGTTCTGGAACAGGCCCTGGTAGTGCGGTCGCGGCGTACCCGGGGCCGCAAACATTTCATCGTAAGCGCCGCCAAACTGATAGTTACGAAATGGAGGACGAAACAGCGTCAGGGGTGCTTCCGGAGGGTTAAGCCGGTGCACAAGCCCGCGGGTTCGGGTACGGCTACTCTGCACTTGTAGGACTCTAGGGGGGGGCCGCCACCGCGTCCAATCAAAATTGTTTATCGGAGGGATTCGGATTTTCGAACACCCCGTCTAGCCGGGGTGGGGCTACTGAGCGCCCATCTATCTACCGTGTTCGGTTGGTCGAATCGCCTTGACCGTCTGCGTCGGCACCTACTGGTCCTTCTGACCCTCAATTCCTTACTGAGCGCGAAGATCATCGAATGCCTGGGCAACGCCGTCGAAATCGGCGCTGCTCCCGACCTGGTAACTGAGCTTGCGACTGAGCCGATCACATTCGGTTACGCCCCGGCCGTAGAATTTCGCGTGTTCCTGAAACTTCTAGGCATTCTGCGCGGCGATTACGGCACCGCCCAGAGCAGAGAGTGTGGCAGCGATGTGAGGTCTTCCCAGGCGCCCGAAACGGTCGCTCCAAGCGCAAACACAACGCTGGCGATCAATAGGGCGTTCTTCCGCCGCGCGTGGTATCCCCACCAATGCTCGCAGTTCGCGCGAAACGATTTGATGTCTGCCTCAAGTTTTCGAATATTCGCGTCGGGCGGATCACTATTCACTTTGCTCCAAACTCACACTGATCGAGCCAGTTTCTGATCCGGTTATTCCAAGATCCATCGTATGTCACGGTTTCTGTCCCGCCGTGAACACGGTCCAGGGCCCCGCCTTCATATCGCGCAGCAAGGGTTTCTGCCAGGCATATTCGGGATGGTGGTTGAGGAACTCTCCCGCTAGAAAATCGGCGCCGCAGGGATGTCCTGCCCGACCCACAAAGCTCATCTTAGCCGCCATGGCGCTGTCGGTGGCTTTGCCTTGCACCGCGCCACCGGGGTTATATGCCTTCCATTCCCATTCCTTTACGCCCCGAGGAGACGTGTCCACATGCCCGCAGAGCGCCCGTTCGTTGGCTTGTTCTTTCTTCTCGAAGCTGTCGATGTGATCGGAGAGGAACTGTTGCGCCATCGAGACATCAATCTGCCCTTTGGCCTGTTTCATGATTTCTTCCCATCGCACATGACGGGCATTCGGCGAAGATGAGGCATCCCTGGGATCGAATGTCGTCTCCTCGCCGATCACCTTCGGATCACGGGCAAAATTCGAGCTCACGAAATAGCCGTCCTTCGTGCGCCACAGCGGAGTATTCTTCAGTCCCAGTTCGAGGTAAGCGATCTCGCCGGTCTTGCGATCGCCGATGAGCCAGTCGTTGGCGTATCCGCCGTTGTTGCCTTCTTTGATAATGCGCACGTAGTTATCAATGCTGTCCGCATACTGCAGGGCCTTGCGCGAGCGCACGAACTCGGGATTGCCGTTCGGATCCCATCCTTCAAACTGCGTGATGGTAGTCTCGGTAATCATGATGCCAGCCGCGTTGATGCCAAAATCGTCGTCGCTCGTAATCACGCCGGGGAACCCGTCCATGAGAATCCGGTTTCCATGTTCGGGAACAATGTCGAAAATCATGACCCAGCGTTCACCCGAGAGATAACTCGTCCAATTGTTGTGAGCGATCACGATCTGGTGATCTTTGGTCATGCTGCCGGTCGCGATGAAGGCGCTGCAATTTCCAGGCGCGACCAGTTTCGGCGCCTGGGCGGATTTCTGCTGTTTGTTCAGCCATGGAAGGTAATAATCCGGCACTTCTTCGAAGGCGTTGAGTGCCACGATGTCGTACAAGTCGAGGTCCACTCCGTGCGCCTTCACACCGTCGGCAATGCCCTGCAACTCCTGCTGGTACTCGGCATCGATGTGAGGCCAGAGCATCTCGCGCGCCGTGGTGCGGAAGAACTCCCAGTCGCGCTGGGTCTGATGGGTGTCGAAGAGCTTGATAGCTTCGAGGGCGTCGGCGATTTCCGGAGCGAGAAGGTATCCGTGCTGGAAGCCGATATCGGAGGGCGAGCCTTCCAGATGAACGTAAGTCCATCCGCCCTGCTGGAAGCGATAGGCCTTCTGCAACCGGGCGTCGGCCGTACCCGAGCCAGCCTGTACCACGCAGGTCCAAACCATGGCGAAGCCCAGCACACACGCGCTACGAAGAACTTTGATCGGCATGTTCCCCTCGTCCCAGCAAAAGGTTGAATCCGAGGCAACATTCTAGCCCATCGTCAATGCCAATGTTTTTGGGTGCTCCGTGTTAGCGCGCGGAATCTTGTCACCTGGTGTTCTGGCCATGAACTAAATATCAGTGCGTTGCTCCGGATGCCGGCTCAAGTACCAGCATGGCAGCCATCCCGAGTGGGGAAACAGTGCATGCACGCAAGTCTGGGATGCGGGCGGGTCGAAAATGAACTGGGTTTTCCCACTCTTCTGCTGCACGGCGTAATAGTGATCCACGGTCACAACTCCGTACGGATTCCAGTTGGCCGCCACCCGCAAGCGGAAGACTGCGTAGTCGAGGCCAAAACTTAACAACGCCGCCCCCAGCACGGTCAGAATAGTCGCGAGGAAGGCTCGTTTCAACCGCACCTTAAGATTTGGCTGATTCATCTCGGGCACGGCGCCAGATTACATTCTCCGAGACATCCCCATCAATGGGCTAGAGCGATCTGATGCCCGATTTCAGCAAGGAGTTTGCGTGCTCTCGTTGACAATTCTCCGTGGTACAGGCAAACTACCGCATTCGCTGGGAAACGCTTCTGGCGAGTGCCTGTGGGCGGTGTGCGGGAGTCCCCGCCGTCCCCCTGGTCTGTTGAGTTTTCGTCCATGGCCATGACCGAGCAACGGGTCTCTTATACGCTGGACTCCTCCTTGGAGACGATTGATAGTGCGGAGGAGAAAGCTACCCGCATCGCGACCGAACTCGGCTTTCCCGAAGACGAAGTCATGCAGATTTCCATGGCGGTACGCGAAGGCGCGGTCAACGCCGTTCTGCATGGCAACGCTTACGCCCCGAACAAGAAGGTGACCCTTGCTTTTGAGCGCACGGCAAGCGACCTGGTGATCACTATTCGCGACCAGGGCTCAGGGATGGACCTGAGTAACATCCCCAACCCTCTGGCGCCGGAGAACTTGCTCAAGACGTCGGGGCGCGGAATTTTTCTGATGCGCTCGTTCATGGATGTGGTCGAAATTCGCCCTTCGCAAACGGGCACCGAACTTAAATTGATCAAGCACGTCCACGGGCCAACCGCGGGCGGCAAGGAGGCTTCCCAGTGAGCATGAAGGTTGGTAGTCGGCAAGTGGATGGAGTCACAATTGTGGATTGCAGCGGCCGCATTACGCTGGGCGAAGGCAGCGTCATCCTGCGCGATACGGTGCGCGACCTGCTGTCCAAGGGCAACAAGAAAATTGTTCTGAACCTCCAGGACGTCAACTACATTGACAGCTCCGGCATCGGTGAACTGGTCAGCGCGTTCACCACCACCAAGAATCAGGGCGGCGAACTGAAGCTGCTGAACCTCACCAAGAAGGTCAACGATTTGCTTCAGATCACCAAGCTCTACACCGTTTTCGACGTCAAAGACGACGAAGCGTCCGCGGTCAAGTCGTTCAAGTAGAGTCCTCCAAACGAGTGCCCCATTTCTCGCGTCTTGTGCGCGAGAAGTGGGGATTTCGCCCCAGTTTCATTTCGGAACGACACACCTCTTTATTCCGCTCCAATCACAGACGTCGCTCGCCTATCTTTCCTAAAGTTAGGGGTATGTTTGGAGCTAGTACTTCGTATGTGACAAACTGGTTCGCGCTCGTCGTAGTCCTTTTCGCAGCGCCTTTTCTTGCCGCCTCCGACTGCGTCCCTATCCACGAAGCCAGCCAGCATGTGGGAGAAACGAAGTGCGTGAGCGGAATGGTTGTCAGGGTCAAAGTCGGCGTGAAAGGCGTGCACTTCCTCGATTTCTGCGAGGATCAGATGGCTTGCCCGTTTACGGTGGTCATCTTTCCCTACGACCTGAAAGATGTAGGCGACGTGCGCCGCCTCGCCGGCCGCATGATTGAAATTCACGGTCCAGTGAAACTCTACGACGGGCGCGCCGAGATCATCCTCAACCGCATCAGCCAGATTACGGGCGGCGCCGCCCTGATTCCTCCGACTCCCAAGAACTACGACGTAGAGAACCGTGGCCACTACAGCGCCGGCCGCGTGCGTCCCACGAAGAAGCCGGCAAAAGTTAAAGCCAAACCCAACACCACGACAACCTATGGCAACGACGTCGAAGGCGACGAATCTCCGCAGTAGTGCTCAAACCATGCCCTTACGCAACTCCTCCAGCCGGTACTTCGTCCCTCGCCACTCAATCCCGTCATTCCACAATGTCAGCACCATCGAGCGAAGCAGCGTGTAGATGAACAGCGCCGTGCTCACCGGATGCAGCAGGAAGTAATACGGCGGCACCGCCGACCGCCACGACATCCCGATGTAAATCAAAAACATCGATCCCAGCGCCACGACGTATGGGGCTCGCTCCCACCCGCTGGCCAGCCACACGCCCAAAAAAGGCCCGAGGTTGAGAAACGCCAGTCCGAACGCCGAGATCACCGTCCGCCACCACTGAAACGACAACACGGCAAAGAAATTCTTGGTCAGATTGTTCACGACTCCCATCGCCCCGTGGGCCCAGCGGATCGAGATCAAGTCGCCGCCGAAGACGTTACGCTGGGCGAAGCCTGCATTCTTCACCACCTTGCCCAGTTTCATGTCGTCGAGCACTTCCATGCGCAGCGCCTCGTAGGTTCCCACCGCGTCGTAGACTCTGCGCCTTACAAGGTTAAAAGCGCCAACGCCCATGTGATCGTCGGTGCTGGGATCGGCCACTTTCCACGGCCGGTGCCCGAACATGAACATGGTCTGGAAGAACGCGATCATCATGTACTCGCCTGGCCGCTTCATGATCATTTGCGGAAACAGCACCACGTGATCGGCCGGCACGCTCTCGGCATAGGCGAGCGCTCGCCGGAGCGAATCTGGCTTGAACAAAACGTCGGCATCAGTAAAGAGCAGCCAGTCGCCAGTCGCCTGATTCGCAGCGGTCCACATGGCATGAGTCTTACCAAGCCACCCGTTAGGAAGTTCGCGGTGATGAATGACTCGAAGGGTCGGATTACGAGGTGGGTGCCCTGTCCAAGCTCCGCTTGGGCGGGGACTTTTCTCCATCCCCTCCATGATCTCGCCCGTCCGATCGGTCGACCGGTCGTTGACCGCGATCACTTCATAGTTGTCGTAGTCGAGGGCAAGCAGAGTGTTCAGCGCCTGCTCAATGATGTCTTCTTCGTTGCGCGCTGGAACGATAATGGACACGCGAGGATTACCCGCAGGCGAAACCGGATTGAGATCCCACTCCGGCCGGGCAACATCAGCAACAGACGGCATGCCGAGAGCAGCGTCCACAATGCGGGACAACCAGGCGATCGCCAGAATCGTTCCCGCAATCCAATAGAAATAAGCCATCCTGCTTAAGTCTTCCCTGCCCCGGTAGACGCGCCGTCGACCGCAACCGGCGGCGCGAATTTCATCCCATAAAACAGTATGGCAGAAGAGATCCCCATCGCGATGATCGGCAGAATGAACGCGGCCTGCAACGACCGCTTGTCGGCGACCCAGCCCATCATCGTTGGCGAAGGCACATCCCCCAGAATGTGGATGATGAAAATATTCACTGCCAGGGCTGTGGCGCGAATGTGCGCTCCGACCGAGTTGATTACAGCCGCATTGAGCGGCGCGGTATTCAGGAGTAGAAAGAACGCCGCCATTCCGATCGCCGGGATCATAATCGCTCCCTTGGCAAACAATGCAACGATCATGACCGGCACGCCGAGCAACATGCTCGCGGCCGAAACCAGGTAATAGGAACTCTTCATTCGAGGCAGCACGTAGTCGCCCAGCCATCCGCCAGCAAGGGCGGCCACGATGCCATCCACAACAATGATGATCCCGAAGGAAAGATTCGCCGCCTCCAGCGTGTAGCCGCGCTCGCTAAACAGAAATTTCGGCATCCACACCTGAATGCCGCCGAGCGAAAATGTCATGGCCGCCATCCCTAGCGTCGACGTCAGAAATGCCGGATTGCGCGCCAAGCCAAGAATGGTCCCCCGCTCCGGAGTCTCCTTCAGCGAATCGAACTGCCCACGCTCCGGCTCCTTCAGGAACAAAACCGCCAACGCCAGCACGAAGCCCGGAGCCGCCGCCACATAAAAGGGAAATCTCCACCCGTGATGTGGCGCCAGATACCCGCCCAACAGATATCCAGCGGCCGAGCCCACCGGAATCGCGAGATAAAAAACTCCCAGAATCCGCCCACGTATTTTCTCCGCGAACAGATCTGCCACAAACGTCGGCGCAATGGTGACAAACGTCGCCTCGCCCACGCCCACCAGCGTGTGCCGGACCAGCAACTCTGTGTAGGTATGCGTGACCGCAGTAAGCAGCGTGAGCCCGCTCCAGAACAGCGCTCCGAGCACAATGATTAGTTTGCGCGAGTAACGGTCGGCCAGTGGCCCCACGAAGGGCGCCGCAATCATATAGAAACCAAGAAATGCGCTGGTCAAATACCCGATCTGTCTGTTCGTCAGGTGAAACTCATCCTGCACGAGCGGTTGCACCGCGAACAGCACGTTGCGATCTACATAATTGAGCAGATTCAGCGCCGTGAGAACAATCAGCGCGGTGCGAGGCTGGAGATCAGATTGTGCCACAGGTCCAGCGAATATAGCATGACTAACAGAATCCCTACCGCCGCCGCTTCGGTCGCGGCCACTTCGCCACAATCGTCGTAGAAATCCCCCCTCGCGGACGGAATTCCCCCTTGACTTCGGCCCACACCGGCTTCGCCCACTTCACCACATCCTCGAGCACCTGGTTGACGACGTTCTCCTGAAAAATTCCCAAGTTGCGGTAGCTCCGCAAATATTCCTTCAACGACTTTAGTTCCAGGCAACTCTTGTCCGGCATGTAGCGGATCGTTAACGCCCCAAAATCCGGCAGT
The DNA here is from genome assembly GCA_963768265.1 of uncultured Acidobacteriaceae bacterium. Lineage (GTDB taxonomy): Bacteria > Acidobacteriota > Terriglobia > Terriglobales > Acidobacteriaceae > Sulfotelmatobacter. The sequence goes on along the minus strand of CAVYHM010000061.1, from coordinate 6,540 downwards.
CCGGTCTTTGGACATACCGACGTGAACTCCGGGTCATCCACCACAATCTCGTAGCCGGGAAACTGGTTCGGCCAGGTCTCAATCTCCGGAAAGTCAATGTCAAGACCGGCGGCAGCGTGCTCAGGCGTGTAGCGAGGCGATTTCACCATGAATCTATTGTAGCGGGAGCATGTGTGGCGGAAGGCCGGTGCAGCCGATTGCGCAGTGTCCGCATCCAAACAGATACCGCACCTGGGGCACGTAGCGTATCTGCGGCGGCCTCTGGAATGGTAAATTACTGCTTACAGTAGTTCCTGCCTCACCCTGAAAGACAACAGGTTGGCATCGACGAACAATTCGAATACACCGTCGCGCCGCCGGTGGATATGGGCCGGGCTCGCCATATTCGCAGTGGCGGTGTTTTATTCGTATCTTCACCAGACTCCAGTGAAGGCCCGCATTGCGACGGTGCAGCGAGGTCCGATCCGCAGCCTGGTTTCCACCAATGGCAAGATTGAGCCCATCCAATATTTCGAGCCTCACGCCCCCATTTCGACGACGGTGAAACGCCTGTTGGTCAAGGAGGGCGACCACGTGCGCAAGGGCCAGCTTCTGCTGCAACTCGATGATGCCGACATTCGCTCGCTGGCAGCTCGCGCTCAGGCCCAGATAAAGGCGGCGCAGGCCGAACAGTCTTCGCTCAAGACCGGGGGCACGCAGGAAGAAGTCCTCACCTTGAATTCGCAAACTATCAAGGCACAGAGCGCGCGCGATGCGGCCCAGCGCAATCTCGAGGCACTGCGCCGTCTGCAGCAGGAGGGCGCTGCCTCCCAAGGGGAAGTTCGCGCCGCGGAAGACACTCTAAAGCGCGCCCAGGCCGACCTCACGCTGGCGGAGCAGAAAAAAGCCGACCGCTACTCGCCTCCGGAAGTTGCCAAGGTGCAGGCGCAGGCCTCGGAAGCTCAAGCCGCCTACGATGCGGCCGAGGACGCACTCAGCAAGTCCAGCGTGCGTGCTTCTTTTGACGGCGTAGTCTATTTCCTTCCCGTCAAGCAGGGTGCCTTCGTGCAGGCCGGCGACTTGCTCTTACAAGAGGCCGACCTCTCGCGCGTGCTGGTGCGCGCCTTCGTCGACGAACCTGACATTGGCCGACTTCAGGTTGGACAAATAGTGGAAATTACCTGGGACGCCGTCCCGGGCCGAACCTGGACGGGCAGGGTCAGCACAGTCCCTTCGACCGTGAAAGTGCGCCTGTCCAGGAATGTCGGCGAGACCACTTGCTTGATCGACAACCACGACCTGCGTCTGCTGCCTAACGTCAATGTTGGCGTCACCATCGTGGTTGCCCAGCATGACAATGTCTTAACCCTGCAGCGCGATGCGGTGCACGTCGACGACAGCAAACCCTACGTCTTCCAGATCATCAACAATCGCCTGAAGCGTCAGCCAGTCGAGATTTCATTACAGAATCTCACCCGCGTCGAGATCGCCAGCGGTCTTAACGAAGGTGCCTCGGTCGCATTGCCTTCAGAAGACTCCAAAGCGCCGCTGTCCGACGGCGCTTCGGTCAAAGTGGTGCCCTAACCGATGCAGTGTGTTGATCCGCGCCTCCGTTTTCGCTTTCAGCCTTGGCGATTTTTGTTTTCCGCTCTGGTAAGCGTGGGCGCATTTCTAGTGCCGACGCATGCCGCCGCTTCCCCGAAAGAACTGCTTGCGGCGGGCCGCGTGGACGACGCCATCCAGACTCTGCAGCACCAGCTCGAACTCTCCAGTACCGATGCCGATTCCTACAACCTGCTGTGCCGAGCTTATTTCATGCTGGAAGAATGGGATCGTGGCATTGCCAATTGCGAGCGCGCCCGCAACCTTGATCCGCACAAGGCGCTTTATCACCTCTGGCTGGGCCGCATCTACGGAGAAAAGGCAGATCGTGCCGGGTTCCTATCCGCCGCCGGGCTCGCGAAAAAAGTCCGCTCTTCGTTCGAACGCGCGGTGGAACTTGACCCCCAAAGCTGGGAAGCCCGCGCCGATCTCGCCGAGTTTTATTTGGAAGCCCCCGGTATTGTTGGCGGCGGCAAAGACAAAGCACAAGCTCAGGCCGACGCGATCGCCACACTCAATCCCGCGCTGGCGCACTGGATTGCCGCTCATATTGCAGCAAAAAACCACGACTCCGCTTCAGCAGAGCGCGAGTATCGCGCCGCAATCGCTGCCAATCAAACTCTGGGCCGCGCCTGGGTTGACCTCGCTGGTCTTCTCTTCCGCAATAATCGGCTGGACGATATGGAGCAAGTTCTGCGCAACCTCGAATCCGCACCCGTCGAACAGCGCGAGGCCTTGCGGGACGGAGCCAGTGTCCTACTGAAGGCGGGCCGCGACTATCCTCTCGGCGTTCGTCTTTTGCGGCGTTATCTTTCCGCACCAGCTGAAGAAGCTCCCGCATTCAAAGCGCACGACATGCTCGGCCAATTACTCGAAAAGCAGGGGGACCGCCAGGCTGCTGCCGACGAATACCGTGCCGCCATCGCACTCGCACATGGCTACGTGCGCGCTCAAGCAGACTTGAAGCGGATCCAGCCGTGATGTGGCTGGGAAGGCGGGTGCGTCAGCCTATTCGCGTTGTGCGGCAGGTGGGCTTTTGATTGTGCTTGCTCCCCTATCTGACATTTAGAATCTCGCTTGCATCCAAATTGTTCATACAATCATTTCCAACTCACTCTGGAAGGGACGCAATGAAAAACTCGTGCCGAGGTGCGCTGCGTGCAGGATGGACACTGGCGGTCCTGTTAATTCCCGCTACTTTGCTGGCAGAGCCGGTCCCTCTCAAGCGTGTCGTTCAGCTCGCCCTGACTCACGCCACCGGCGGCGCAATTGCAGCAGCCGACGAACAGCGGGCCGCCGCCGGCTATCGCGAACTCAAGGACAACTACGTCCCACAACTGTCCACGGGCGCCGGCCTGGGCTATTCCTACGGATTCCCCCTCGGGCTTGAGGGATCCGCGCCATCGCTGTTCAACCTCAACGCTCAGTCGGCGCTGCTGAACCCGTCGTTGCGCGATTTTGTGCGCGCCGCCAAAATCGATTCTGCTGTCGCATCTCTTAAGAATAAAGACCAGCACAATCAGATCATTCAGGACGCGGTCTTGAGCTACGCGGAACTCGCCAAGTGGGAACAGCGCCTGGCTCAACTGCACGAAACCGAAAGCCAAGCTGAAAAAATGCAGGCCGCGGTCGCCGAGCGCGTCAAAGAAGGCGTGGACAGCGAAATGGACGGCACTCGGGCGCGCTTGTCAGCCGCGCGCGTACGCCTGCGCGTTACCGAAGCCCAGGGCGCAGCCGATGTGTTGCGCGAGCATCTCTCCAAGCTCACTGGACTTCCAGCCGCCGGCCTTCAGACTGAGATCGACGCGCTTCCCGACTTCCCTGCACTGCCACAGGACGCAACCGCGCCAGCCCACACCGCGGATGTGAATCCGGGCGTTCAGGCTGCCGTCGAGCACGCACGAGCCCAGTATCTGCGTGCCGAAGGAGAGCACCGGTCTCTCTGGCCCAGCTTCGACTTTGCCGCTCAGTATGCTTTGCTTTCGAAGTTCAACAACTTCCAGAATTACTACATTCCTTCGAAACCCTGCGTCGTATCCGGCATTTCGGTTCTCTGCACCACCAACAGCTTCCAGCAGAATAATGCCACGATCGGAGTTTCCATTCGCTTTCCGTTATTCAACGCTTCGCAGCGTGCGCGCGCCCAGGCCGCCGATGCCGATGCCTTGAAAGCGGCCGAGCAGGCGGAAGCCGCTCGCAACCAGGTTTCCGAAGAGACCCTTCGCTTGCAGCGCGCCGTTGCTCAAATGCAGGCCGCGCGTGACGTTGCCCAACTGGAATACGAAATCGCCCAGAAAGATCTGGCGGCGGTTCAGACCCGCATGGATGCGGGTACCTCTACGATTCATGACCTCGACTACGCCCGCTCCCAAGCCAGCGAGCACTTTATCGCACTGCAGGACGTCACCTTCGAACTCGAGCGCGCGCAACTCGGTCTCCTGCGTTCTAGTGGAGATCTGGAGAAGTGGGCCCTTGGCACGCCCTAGTGAGATAAGTCAGAGTCACGCCCCGTAACGGGTATGGGACGTGTGAGACAATTTCCTTCCAATTCTGTAAGAATGAAACCCTCCTCCCCTCCGATTCGGCAGCAGAAGGCTCCTGCCCCGGCGCTACGGGCAGGAACACCGGAGTTGTTGTCGCCTCTGACCTTTTCCATTGGTGCCATCGCCTTGGTCATTGGTATCTTCGCGGCTTACAGCCCGACACTGAGTTTTGAATTCATTCTCGACGATCACCGCTTCGTAAACGATCCCCGCGTGCAATCCTCTGGTCACGTCTGGGAATACTTTACGAACTACGTATGGGCGCAATTCAGTGGGGGGCCGACGAGTTTCTATCGACCGGTTTTTGTTTTGTGGATGAGGATCAATTTCATTCTTAGCGAAATATCTCCCTGGGGATGGCATTTTGTCAGCATCGTGAAACATGTGTTGGTCGCCGTTCTGCTGGGAGTACTGGTTTGGAAGCTGCTCCGGGATCGCAGCGCCACATTGATGGCCGGAGCTCTGTTCGCGCTGCATCCTGCTCATACGGAGTCGGTAGCATGGGTGACGGTGCCCGATCCGTTGATGTCCGCCGCAGTATTGGGGAGTGTGCTTTGCTACCTCCGATATGCCGACCAGTTCTCCGCACAGAGCTCGCCGCCAGCTGGCAAATCCGGCAGAAAGCTCGGCAAGCCAGGCCGGGCCAAGGCCCGATCGTCGGTGGCGTGGCTGATCGCCTCCGCTGTTCTTTGCCTGGTTGCGCTGTTCGCGAAGGAAACTGCCGTGGTGTTGCTCCCCGTACTTTTTGCACTGGCACTCGTGATGCCGAGCCTCAAGTACGACGGGGCCAACCTCGGATCGCGCCTGCTCCGTGCGTTACGCCACATCATTCCGTTCCTCAGCGTGACGATGATTTACCTGCTCTTGCGCCTTCATGCTCTGGGAGGACGCCTCGGGGCACGCACGCAGAACTTGCCTTGAAGCACGGTCGACGGTCGGTGCGGGCCACTCTTTGGTTCTACCTGAAAGTGCTGCTCTGGCCGGTGCGGCTGCATGCTTTTGCTGACTCCAGCCAGGTCGATACGTACTCCGCGCGTGACGTCCTGCTGCCAGGGCTAGGCGTAGGCTGCGCCATAATGGTCTTTCTCGCGGCTTTGCTCTGGGCCTGGAAAAAGGCCCCGGATTTACCTGACCGAGAAGCGGCAGGTGTCGAGTGCGCGCTGGTCTTAGGGTCTCTTTTCCTGGTGCTTCCAATTGTTCTCGCATTGAACCTGAACGCGCTTAACCCGGGAGATTTATTGCAGGCCGATACACCTACTATCTTTGACTGGGTTGATGCTTCTGCTGGCGACCGGATGGCACCTGATGGAAAAACTCCGCATCCCTTCACTGCTTGCGGCAGGGTTGGTGATGGTTGCCTTCGCCGTGTTTACGGTGAGACAGGAAAGTGCGTGGAAAGAGACCTGACCGTATTCACGGCGGCTCATCAAATCGCACCTCACAACGCTCCCGTCGAGCTGAACCTTGCGCGGGCTCACGTGCAGGTCGCGTTGCAGCTCGGCGAGGCCGGCCGCTGCAACGAGGCTGTGGTCACCTTCAACGAAGTGATAAGAGAAATTCCGCAGGATTGGTATGCCTGGCCGGTCTGGGAGAATGTCAGCTACAACTCAACGGTTGGCAAAGGCCGAGCCGTCACTCCTGTGCTGCCGAACTCTCACACGAGCCGCGCGTCATCCAGGAGAGTAGCAGACTCCGAGCCCAAATGGGGCTGCCTTCCGCGTCTCAGTCAATCTCCGGAATGGGGACTCTATTAGACTCCGCGCAGTGTCTTCACTCCCTGATCGATCACCTTCTCATCGCGGCGGTACCAGCATTGCCCCTGCTTCACGGCCGCGACCAGTCCGGCCTTCGTCAGGATGGCCATGTGGTGAGAAATGGTAGGTTGTGAGAAGGTGAACTTTTTCTTCGATGTCCCCTGCGCACAAGCAGCTTCCAGTACCACCGCTCTTGCCCGCGGCTTTCGCCTGGATTGCACCCTCTTTCAGTGCCCGGAGAATGCGGCGGCGCGTGGGGTCGGCGATTGCGTGAAGCCCGCGATCGAGCGAAGCCTCGGAAGTCATGGCTGGTCTCAGGAATATCGTGGAAATCGACGGATGTCAATGTAAGGAGTTTGTGAACCTTGCTCCCATGTGTCATCTGGATTCTACCCGCTGGAACCTTAACCGGTGTTTCGGTGTCCATCGTCATATATACACAGGCATCGTCGCTGTGAATTGTCGGCCGGCGCGGTATCGTGCCACAAGCAAGAAAACTCATCTGTAGTCTCGGTAGAGGATTCAGGATGAAACCGCTCGAGCCGTTAGGCATTTCAGAGCCACGACCAGTCACCCGATGGTTGCCGCAATTCGGGGGCCTGCTGGTCGCGGGGGTTGTTGCATTCCTGGTGTGCCGTCCGCCGCTCCTGCATACGCTGTCT
>CAVYHM010000060.1:0-9266 GCA_963768265.1 uncultured Acidobacteriaceae bacterium | reverse complement strand
CCCCCCCACCGGCGGTGGAACCCTGGCACCGTTCGCGCATGCTGCTGCGGAACCCGGTCAGCCTTGCGGGAGTGGCGCTGGGGATTGTCAGCGTCGCCAACATTTTCCTCTTCTTTCTCATTGATCAGATCGCGGTGCGGCCGAGTCCGTACATCGGAATTCTGGCCTATATGGTGTCGCCCGCGTTTCTCATTCTTGGTCTGTTGCTCATGGTGGCCGGCGTACTCCTGGAGCGACGGAAGCACGCGGCGCCATCTGCTTTCTATCCACGCGTGGACCTCAACGATCCGACGCAGCGCAGCGCGGTCGTCGCCTTTACAACGTTTCTGGTCGTGTTTGTGGCCGTAAGTGGAGCGGGTAGCTACAAGGCATACGAGTTCACCGAGTCGACCGCCTTCTGCGGACAGTTGTGTCATACGGTCATGAGTCCGGAATATACGGCTTACCAGCTTTCTCCTCATGCCCGTGTAGCCTGTGCTGAGTGCCATGTCGGGGCGGGGGCGACGTGGTTCGTGAAATCCAAACTTTCAGGCAGCCGTCAGGTTTTTGCGACTGTCTTTAATACGTTTCCACGGCCCATTCCGACGCCGGTGCACAATTTGCGCCCCGCGCAGGAAACATGCGAGCAGTGCCACTGGCCGAAGAAGTTCTACGGCGGGCAACTCAAGATCTTCTCTCACTACGCCAACGATGAGAAGAATACATTTCGCCAGGTCCGGATGCTGATCAAAACCGGGGGAGGTGATCCCGCGACAGGCGCGCCCGAGGGCATCCACTGGCACATGAACATCGGCAACAAGATTGACTACGTGGCGGCCGATGACAAGCGCCAAACCATTCCCTACATCCACGTAGAAGACACACAGGGGCGGGTCACGGAGTATTACGCGAAAGACTCGACACTCAGCAAAGATCAGATTGCCAAGGCGGAGAGGCACCACATGGACTGTGTGGACTGCCACAACCGCCCGACCCACATTTATGTTCCGCCGGATCAGTCCGTGGATCAGGCGTTGGTGGCACGCCGGCTTGACGTTTCCCTGCCGTTCGTCAAGCAGGAAGCAGTTACCGTCCTGACCGGAACTTATGCCACGACCGACGCTGCCATGCAAGGAATTGCGAGCGGACTGCAGGGTTTCTATGAGACTAAGTATCCGGATCTGGCGAAGACCAAGCAGTTGGAGATTCGGAACGCGGTCACCGAGGTCCAGCAGATTTTCCGCCGCACGGCGTTCCCCGAAATGAAGCTGAATTGGCAGACCCATCCCAACAACCTGGGCCACTACTACTACAGCGGCTGCTTCCGCTGTCATGATGGGCAGCATTTCAGCGCAGACGGAAGGGTTGTGAGCAAGGACTGCAACCAGTGCCACACCCTCATGTCCGAAACGGACGGCACCACAAGCGCGGCCGCTACCGCACCACCGGCCTTCCAGCATCCGGTCGATTTGGGAGATCTGACCCAAGTGAACTGCGCCGACTGCCATACGGGTGGAACCGGCCCGTAAGCTGATGATTTGATGATGGTTAGTATGGCGCGACCGGATTCGCGTCCGCCCGGGCGCCATGTCCCTCAGTTTGTGATCCTAATCACACCCGTGTGTGAATCCACGTCCCGACATCCACACCCCCCTTCCTGCATCCTGAGAATATCGCCAGCCACTCCGGTGGTTGCTGTGAAGATCTCGAACGGGGGATGTCATGAAGCGCAAGTTCAAGACGATGGACGCCAACGAGGCGGTCGCACATGTCGCTTACCGCGTAAGCGAGGTGATCGCTATTTACCCCATCACGCCTTCGTCGCCGATGGGCGAGTGGGCGGACCAGTGGGCGTCGGAGACCGTGCCTAACGCCTGGGGCAGTGTGCCCCACGTCATCGAGATGCAGAGCGAGGGCGGCGCGGCTGGCGCGGTACATGGCGCCTTGCAGACCGGATCTCTGTCAACGACTTTCACAGCCTCTCAGGGATTGCTGCTCATGATCCCGAACATGAACAAGATTGCGGGCGAACTGACGCCGACAGCGTTTCACGTCACGGCTCGCACCTTGGCTACTCATGCTCTTTCGATCTTTGGCGACCACTCTGACGTGATGGCCTGCCGCACCACGGGATGGGCGATGCTCTGCTCGAACTCGGTGCAGGAAGCCATGGACCTGGCCCTGATCGCACATGCGGCTTCGCTCGAAACCCGCATTCCCTTCCTGCATTTCTTTGACGGATTCCGCACCTCGCATGAAGTCAACAAGATCGAGATGCTCAATGAGGATGATATGCGGGGGCTGATCAACCTGGACCGCGTCATCGAGCACCGCCAGCGAGCGCTTTCGCCGGACCACCCGGTGCTGCGGGGCACGGCGCAGAATCCCGACGTCTTCTTCCAGATCCGCGAAAGCGCAAATTCCTACTACGATGCGGCACCGGCCAAGTTGCAGGAGGTCATGAACAAGTTCGCCGAGGTCGTAGGACGCTCCTACCACCTGTTCGACTACGTCGGCGCACCTGATGCCGAGCGGGTCATTGTGGTGATGGGCTCGGGTGCGGAAATCGCGCATGAAACCGTCGAGCACTTGAATGCGCACGGCGAAAAAGTTGGGCTGCTGAAAGTACGCCTCTATCGCCCGTTCTGCGTGAAGTCGTTCCTCGAAGCTCTGCCCGCGACCGCGCGGCAGATTGCCGTACTGGATCGCACCAAGGAGTCGGGATCGATTGGCGAACCTCTGTACCTCGACGTGGTCAGCGCGATTCACGAAGGATTGAAGCTGGGCTACGGCCGTCTGAAGAGCGCACCGACGGTCGTGGGCGGGCGGTATGGCCTGTCGTCGAAGGAATTTACTCCGGCGATGGTGAAGGCGGTTTATGACAACCTGAAGCAGAGCCAACCGAAAGATCACTTCACGATTGGCATTCAGGATGACGTCACGCACACCAGCCTCGACTATGACGCCTCGTTCTCGACCGAACCAGACAGCGTGATTCGCGCCATGTTCTACGGTCTGGGCGCGGATGGCACGGTCGGCGCCAACAAGAATTCCATCAAAATCATCGGCGAAAACACCGACAACTACGCGCAGGGATATTTCGTTTACGACTCGAAGAAGTCCGGCGCCATGACCGTCTCACACCTGCGTTTCGGCCCGCAGCCGATTCGGTCGAGTTACCTGGTCTCGAAGGCAAACTTCGTCGCCTGCCATCAGTGGATCTTCCTTGAGCGCTACGACATGCTGAGCGCGCTGGTCGAAGGAGGCACGTTCCTGGTGAACAGTCCCTTTGGCAAGGACAAAGTCTGGGACCACTTGCCGCGCGAAGTGCAGTCGCAACTGATCGCCAAAAAGGCGAAGTTGTATACGATTGACGCCTACACGGTTGCACGTGATGCCGGGATGGGCTCGCGCATGAACGTCATCATGCAAGTCTGTTTCTTCGCGATTTCGAAGGTGCTCCCTGGTGATGAAGCCATCGAAGCCATTCGCAAATCTATCCGCGACACCTACGGACGCAAGGGCGAAGAAGTCGTGCGTAAGAACATGGCGGCGGTGGACGAGACTCTGGCGCACCTGTTCGAAGTGAAGGTTCCGGAGAGCGCGACCAGCACGATCGCGATACCGGACGTGTTCCCCGGCGCACCTAAGTTCGAGCACGACGTGCTGGGTGCAATCTATGCCGGGCGCGGCGATGAACTTCCGGTGAGCGCGTTCTCCTGCGACGGCACCTTTCCGACCGCCACGGCGCGCTGGGAGAAGCGCAATCTGGCGTTAGAGATTCCGGCATGGGATTCGAAGATCTGCATCCAGTGCGGCAAGTGCGCCATGGTTTGCCCGCATGCCGTGATCCGCATCAAGGTCTACGACAGCAAGAACCTCGAAGGTGCTCCAGCCACTTTCAAATCGTGTGAGGCGCGCGACAAGGAATGGCAGGGGCTGAAATATACGATCCAGGTCGCCCCGGAAGACTGCACCGGATGCGGAGTCTGCGTGGACGTTTGTCCGGTCAAGAACAAGAGCGAGGTGCGGCTCAAGGCCATCAACATGGTGCCCCAGTCGCCGCTTCGCGCGCCCGAAAGCGAGAACTGGGAGTTCTTCCTGAAGATTCCGGAACTCGACCGCAGAAAAATTAAAGTCGGGACGATCCGCCAGCAGCAAGTACAGGAGCCGCTGTTCGAATTCTCCGGCGCATGCTCGGGATGCGGCGAAACTCCTTATCTCAAGCTGGTTTCCCAACTCTTTGGCGATCGGGCGATCGTGGCCAACGCTACCGGCTGTTCGTCGATCTATGGTGGGAACCTGCCGACTACCCCATGGGCCAAGAACGCGGACGGCCGCGGACCGGCGTGGTCGAACTCCTTGTTCGAGGACAACGCCGAATTCGGTCTCGGCTTCCGCGTCTCGATCGATAAGCAGACCGGGTTTGCTCGTGAGTTGCTGCAGCGCCTCGCGGCATTGGTGGGTGAAGACCTCGTCACAGCGATCCTCAACGCCAAGCAGAAAGACGAAGCCGATATCTACGAACAACGGCAGCGGGTCGACATCCTCAAAGAGAGGCTGCACAAGCTCAACTCCCCCGAGGCGAAACAACTTCTGGCTGTCGCCGACATGTTGGTAAAAAAGAGCGTGTGGATCGTCGGTGGCGACGGTTGGGCGTACGACATCGGTTACGGCGGCCTCGATCACGTACTGGCCAGCGGGCGCAATGTCAACTTGCTGGTTCTCGATACCGAGGTCTACTCGAACACCGGTGGCCAGGCGTCGAAATCCACGCCACGCGGCGCCGTCGCCAAGTTCGCCGCGGGTGGCAAGCCCGGTCCCAAGAAAGATCTTGGGATGATGGCTATGACGTATGGCAGCGTCTATGTGGCCAGCGTGGCCATGGGCGCGAAAGACGAACACACGCTCAAAGCCTTTCTCGAGGCCGAAGCCTTCGACGGGCCCAGCATCATCATCGCCTACTCGTCGTGCATCGCTCACGGAATCGACATGACGACCGCCATGACCGATCAGAAAGTTGCCATCGAATCGGGCCAGTGGCTGCTGTATCGCTACAATCCGGAGCGCGCGGAGGCGGGCGAAAACCCGCTGGTACTCGATTCGCGGGCCCCCACGCGCAAGGTGCAGGAGTATCTGCTGCAGCAGACGCGCTTCAAAATGCTCACTAAGAGCAAACCAGAAGTCGCGGACAAGCTTTGGAAGCAAGCGCAGCAAGATGCAGAGCGTCGTTATCGTTTCTACGAGTACATGGCGAGCCGCAAAACAGAGCCGGCGGAGGCCGCGAAACCGGCAGCCGAGAAAACTGCTCCCGCCGCGGAAAAACCGGCGCCGACCGGAGCTGCGCGGTAGCCGCACGAGGAGAATCGAAATGGTTGACCTGAGAACCACCTATCTTGGCTTGATGTTGCGCTCACCCCTGGTGGCGTCCGCGTCCCCGCTCTCGCGGGATGTGGAGGGCATTTGCCGTCTCGAGGAAGCGGGCGCGGGTGCAGTGGTCCTGTACTCCCTGTTTGAAGAGCAGTTGCGGCAAGAGGAGATGGATCTGGAATATCACCTCAACGCGGGAACGGAGAGCTTCGCCGAATCGCTCACCTATTTCCCGCAGCCGAGCGAGTTCCAGACCGGCCCCGAGGGATACCTCGAGCACATCCGTAAGGCCAAAGCGAACGTAAAGATCCCGATCATTGCCAGCCTCAACGGCTCGACGCTAGGAGGATGGACGAAGTTTGCCGCTCAGATCGAACGTGCGGGCGCCGATGCCATAGAGTGCAACATTTATTACATTCCCACCGATCCCAACGTGGCAGCCGCGGACATTGAGAAGAATTATCTCGACATCCTTCAAGCGGTGAAGTCTGCAGTCAAAATTCCGGTCGCGGTGAAACTGAGCCCGTTCTTCAGCAATATGGCCAACATGGCCCATCGCCTCGACGCAGCGGGGGCCGACGCGCTGGTCCTGTTTAACCGCTTCTATCAGCCGGATATCGATCTCGAAGAACTGGAAATCCGTCCGAATGTCTTGTTGAGCACACCGCAGGCGTTGCGGTTGCCGCTCACCTGGATCGGAATTCTGTATGGCAAGTTGAAGGCCGGTCTGGCCGCGACCGGCGGAGTACACGGTGCCGAGGACGTTATCAAACTGCTCATGGTTGGGGCCAACGTCACCATGATGTGTTCCGCCCTGATGCGTCATGGCATCAATCATCTGCGCCACGTGGAACGCGAACTGCGCGACTGGATGGAAGAGCACGAGTATGAATCCGTAATCCAGATGCAAGGCAGCATGAGCCAGCTCCGCTGCCCCGATCCGGGAGCCTTCGAACGCGCGCAGTACATGCGTGCGGTGAAAGGCATGCAGCATATTCATATGGCGGGATGGCGTTGATAGGAGTACACGCCAATATCGGGCAACCACGATCGATGTGGGGGCAGACGCTTTCCGCTGTGACTGGAGCGGAGGCGGATTTCGCAGAAGGTGCGCGGAGCGCCCGCCGCCACGCGCTGATTCTTCCCCGCGAACACGGCGCATGGGGACTTCTACTGGTTCCGATGGTCACCGGCGCGGGCGTTGCCTTCCGGGCAAGCGCGCACGTCACTCCGTTTCTCCTGCTACTCACCGCTGCCCTGGCGCTCTTCTGGTTGAGAACTCCAGTGGAGAGTCTACTTGGTACATCAGCGATGCGCGCTCAAACGAAAGAGGAGCGGCGCGAGGTCGCAATCGTAATTGTGATATTAGCCAAGATTGCGATTGCGGCGCTCGCCGCCCTGCTCTGGGCAGGCCGCAACCCAGGCCTATGGCTCATCGGAGTCGCAGCCGTTGTGGCTTTCGTCGGACAAACGTTGCTCAAGAAACTGGGCCGACGCACCCGCATGCTCTCCGAAATCGTAGGGACCATCGGTCTGGCTTCGGTAGCGCCTGCCGCATACTACGTGATGACGGGAAAGCTCGGTGTGACAGCGTGGATGCTCTGGCTGGCGAACCTGATCTTCGCCGGCAATCAGATCCACTACGTCCAACTCCGCATCCACACGGCAAGGATCGAAGGCCTGCGAGCAAAGCTCGCCCATGGCTGGGCCTTCGCCGCCGGACAGGGTGTCATGACTGTCGCGCTAACCGTCACCTGCATGACAGGGTTACTGCCGGAGTTCGCGTCCCTGGCCTTCGCCCCACTTCTTTTTCGAGGATGGTTTTACTTCATCCAGAAGCCCGGACCATTGTTCGTCCGCCGCCTCGGCTGGAGTGAACTAGCACATGCGGTCGCCTTCTGTGTCCTGTTCATCGCGACAATTTCACTTTCCCCAATCAATAAGTTCTTGGGTCACGTTTCGTCAGTCGGATAGCCGCCATTACAAGAGTCTGGGGAAGACTTCGGACAAGGTTAACTCGATGCGGTGCGCCGCATCGGCGATTTGATGGCTGATTCCCAGTGAGCCCTGCTCGAGGCGGCCGTCGTGATTCCAGATCAGAACTTGTAATGCGTTGCGGATCTGGTGGTTGCACTCGGCCACCACCCTCAACCGCTGAATGTGGGCACCGCGACGCTCATTCTCATACCTCAGCAACGTGTAGAGGAGTCCAGCGACGATCAGCAACATGAACGAGCCGTGAATCCAACCGCCCATGGAGGGATACCACGTATCGACTAGCCTGCGAGAAAACAATGCGCCCCCGGCAGTTGCCAAGAGGGCGGCAAAGGTGACCCCCCAGATATAGAAACGAGGATAGGGTTGCGGCAGGCGGGTGGTGTCCGCTAGCAGAGGCGCGATTGACTCCTCGAAGTGCTTTTTCCAGAGTCTCTCCCTCTCAGCACTGTCCATGGATACCAATATCAAGTTCGGATGACGATGCGCGCGGGCGGCAATTTCCACATCCCCGTGGGTGCCTTTGGCCCTGAAGCAACAATGACGGCACTGAAAATCCACCAAGTCATCAGTCGGAGGGGACGCATCTGTTATTTCCGAGTTGGGGGCGCCCTCTTCATAGGATTGCGTGGCCGGGCGACGACGCCCTCTTATCGATCCAAACAACTCTCCCAGCGACATGGGGACGGCCCTCCTCAGTTCCTATAGGTGTGGCAGGAAACCCTGCGGTAGGAGATAGGCTGACATGGGAAGGAATCTTCTTGTATGATCAGGACCACTGACTTCCGTGATGACCATCCTTTCGCAAACACATCGGGGGCTAAGTCCCGCAGGTTAATCCTGTGCCGAACGATCGTAGCTCGCCAGGCTACGGGACAATCACTGCTGCGCCATCCACCGCGTCGTTCTTCACGGCCATCAACGCTTCGTTCGCTTGAGCCAGAGGAAACACCGTGACTTTCGGCTTCAGGCCGATCTGCGCCGCCAAGGCTAGAAAGTCGTGGGCATCCGCCCGCGTCATGTTGGCTACGCTGCGCAGTTGACGTTCGCCCCACAGGAGACGGTCGTAGTCGAATTGGGGGATGCGATCCAGGTGAATGGCATTGATCGCGACTACGCCGCCTTTGCGGAGGCTCCCGAGGGCGGCGATCACGACGTCTCCGCTCGGGGCAAAGGTGATGGCGCGGTCGAGATCGAGTGGTGGCTTTTCAATTTCAGTTCCTACCCAAGTCGCTCCCAGTGACGCCGCCAGTTCACGGTGAGACTTGCCTCGCGTGGAGACATACACTTCACAGTTCCACGCACGCAGGACCGCGATCGACAGATGCGCCGATGCGCCGAAGCCAAACAGCCCGACGCGCTCCCCAGGCTCGACCCCCGCCACGCGCAGGCTGCGGAAGCCGATGATTCCGGCACAGAGCAAAGGAGCGGCGTGCAGATCATCCAGGGCTGCTGGCAGCGGGAAGACGAAGTCTGCGCGGGCAAGAGCGAACTGCGCGTATCCGCCGCGGACGGAGTGCCCGGTGAAGGTGGGCGCGTCGCAGAGGTTCTCGAGGCCGCGTTGGCAATAGGGGCAGGTGCCATCCGTCCCGCCGAGCCACGAGACGCCGACCCGCGAACCGAGAGGAATTTCCTTCGTCGCACCGGCCACCACTTCCCCGACAATTTGGTGGCCGGGAATCATCTCAGGCACTCTGGGTGGCAGGTCTCCCTCGACAATATGGAGATCCGTGCGGCACACACCGCAGGCTCGGACGCGCAGGAGCACGTGACCAGGTTCTGGTTCGGGATCTGCAACGTCGATGATTTTGAGAGGCCGTTGCGAAATCGGTTGCGGCGAGGTCAGGACAGCTGCTTTCATGGCGGATTTCTCACTGCGGGTATGATGCCAAAGATGCGGCGATGGTGTCAGAGCCGGCACT
>CAVYHM010000059.1:0-11413 GCA_963768265.1 uncultured Acidobacteriaceae bacterium | reverse complement strand
CGGAGACGAGAAGTTCAACTCTCCGGTTCTGCTGCCGCCCGGCGGAGTTATCGTTGGAGGCTACCGGCAGGCTGTTGCCGAAACCTTTGGAGGAAACCGAATTCGACGACACTCCTTGTTGCACCAGGTAATCTCGGACAGATCCGGCACGATTCTCCGACAGCGTTTGGTTCATGGCATCGCCGCCGACGTTGTCGGTGTAGCCGCCGACTTCGATGTTGAGCGATGGGTAGGCGAGCAGAATACCGGCGACTTTCGCCAGTTTCTCGCGTGCCCCCGGCTTCAATGAATACTTTCCAGTGTCAAACAGCACATCGGACAGGCTGACAATAAGCCCCCGGGCGCTGTCGCGAGTCTGAAGAATAGAGTTCAGTTGCTCGGACAACTTCGCGCGCATGACTGCTTTATCGGTTTCTGCCTGTTGCGCGGCCTGCTGCGCCTGCAGCGTATCCGCCCGCGATTGGTCGGCGTCGGCTTGGGCAGCCGAGAGTGCAGTTGCGGAGGAAGCCTGGCTGTCCGCCATATCGGATCTAGCCTTCGCGGTTGCGGCCTGTGCATCGGCAGCATCATTGCGTGCTTTGGCCGCATCAGACTGGGCCCGAGTGTTGGCAGCTTGAGCATTCAGGGTGTCAGATTCCGCCTGAGCCTTGGCAGCTTCAGCTTTTGCTGTATCGGACTCGGCTTGCACCTTGCGCCGCGTCGCTTCATCGGCCTGTCCTTGCGTTCTGGCCTGCGCATCAGCCGAATCCTGGCGTTCATTGGCCAGACGAACGGCGTCCATTTTCTTGACGGCGATTGCGCGTGCATCTTCCGCGGTCTGGACTGCCTCACGGGAGGTTGCGATCAGCGGCTTTCTGTCTATGTGTTTGCTGGTAGCGTGGCCATCCGCACTATCCATCAGCTTAACGGCATGCAGATAACTGTCCGGCGCGTACTGCTCGGCTCCTTCGGATTGAGCGATACGTAGCGCATTTCGCGCTTCGAAGAATTCCAACGGTAGCTTCGCATTCAAGACCACCGGGTCGAACTTGTAGCCGGTGGGAATGTAGCCACCACGCTCCATCAGTTCGTATTTCGCGTTCACTGCTTCACTAGTGCCTTTCGTATCTTCGCGAATTAAGTTCTCGAGCACGACCACATTGCTAGGCTGGCGGACTGCATAGTACGGCTCCGCGGTCACGATCAAAGCGAATGCCTGCAGATCCGTCGTGACCTTCAGTTTGCTGCGATGGTTGCCACCCAGCAGAACTTCGCCCAGATTCACAGCGCGGCCTTCGGGCGAAATCGCCCAGAGGACATAGGTCAGATATTCATTGCCGAATGCCGTCGGCTTCTGCAGACCGCCGAATTCCGCATCGATCGCAATCGACCCACGCTTGCTGTTTACTTCGGCCACACCATTCGCGGAGGGCATCAAGTCCGTGCCCGCGAAATCCAGCTTCGAGCTCCCGCTGCGATGCTGATAGTTGACCGCCTGCACGCTGCGACTGATCACGGTCACCCGGAACGTGGGCGTCGTACTCATCGGCTCGACGGTTAGGTTTTGAGAATTGGTTTGAGCAAACGCGCTCAAACTGAGGGTGATTCCGATTGCTAAGAACAGCTTGGTTTTCAAAATGTCTCCTTGTGACAGCCGTCTGCCGTGTCGAACTTGGATTGGTGCAGTCAGCCGTCAGGCTGACTTCACGGCATCATGAGCATTCCAACGTGAATTCGGGACAGTGAGTGAAACAGCCCGAACGTATTCATCAGCCATAGAACTACGGCAATCACAACGACGCCGTTGAGAATTGATTTGATGGTTCCCTGCATGGGAATGAAATGATTCACCAGCCATAGCAGGACACCCACTACGATCAGAACTTCCAGCAGTTGAATTAGAGGCATGACTTTGACCTTCCTTGTTTCGCGGGCCGACGCCCCCTCACCCACCTGAAGGCGTCGGCCTGATTTCGATTTTCGAGAATTCTTAGAGTCGAACCGTGTTCAGCCGCAAGGTTTGGCGACTTACACGGATGGAGAACGCTGATTGGCTCGTGGTCGCATCGCGGTCACCTGATCGGGCCGCCGACCCAGCTAAAGAATGAGAGCTGCGACTCAAAGGTCACGGCTCGTATCCACCGCCAGTACGAGAAGAATGACAGGTCGGGAGTTTTGCGTCTGAGCAAGATAGCTCACTAGTGAGAATCAAGGTTGAGATGCAGGGCCAGGATTAAGGCGTGGAACCTTCAGCGTGCATGGTAAGGATTCGTCCCCAAGCGGTTGGCCGGAGAAGCATCGGGTGATCTTGGTGCAAGCGGGTCAGGCAAGTCGAATTCCCGTCCACAGTCGAAGCAGACTCGGTAGATGCGGTGTTTGATGGTAAACACGGCTGATTCTCCTGTAATTGTTTCCAGCACGAACTGCCTACCACACGCACCGACAGTCTTCATTTATCAAGAATCGAAGACTGGCAGTTCTGTGAACTCGTGGTCCGAAAACTGCTTTAAGCGATCTCCCGATAGGTAAGGATACTAATCCATTTATGATTCATGAACTACTTCTGAACCCGACTGAAACTGCTCTTGGCAGCCATCCGTGTCGTGGGTTTCAATGGATTACGGAATGCCCGTGTCCTTTCACGGCAAGTTGGTTACGCGGCACTGGCACGCCTTCGTCAAGCGATCAATCGTGTCCACGAGAAAGCCTGTATTCGTATACAAGGGCACCTACCGGTTCTCCTCCAACGACGTTCGTGTTCTCAGGTGTGCCATAAGTGTGCCTTGCGCTTTGACCCAGAATGCTTCCGTGCGGGCTTGATTGTCTGTAAGCAAGTGATTCTTAAAGAGGCTAACACGCGACGCCGACGATGAAGATATCTGTATCCGGTGCTGAACGGTTCATGGTTTCTTTAGCGGGTCTGCCTGATTGGGGTCCAGCGCTATTTGCCGCCTTTCCAAGTGCGAGCCATGAAACGCACTTCCTTGCCTGACAAAGCCTCTACGGCTCTTCTCAAATTGCGGACCTTGGCAACGGACGATTTCAACGAAGCGAAGTAGCGGAGAATTTCCTTCTTGCGGCTCGGGATGAGGGCATTCCATGAGCTCTTTGCTTCCGGGTTTGCTGCCAAGGCCGTGCTAAACCATCGAGGCAAGGGATGTACTGGTCCGCCGCGGTAATCGCGATCAAAAGATAATTCGACGGTGACGCGATCGCCCACTCCGGTCCCGGAGGCATTGCGAATTGTCTCGTGAAGGTACAGATAAAAGCCACCGTCGCCTGTGGGCATCATGTTAATACGCCATGATTGCTTCGACTTCCCGTTGATGCGAACCAAAACCGGGAGTGGTTTGCGCCAATTCTTTTTGAGACGCCTGGCCAGCTCCGCGTCTACGCGAACATAGGGATTAATGCCTCGAATCTTGATGGTTGAACGGAATCGTATCAACTAGTTTCGTCCTCTCGCTTCTCGCGCAGTCAGCCAAAAAAGCGGCGTTAGTGTTCATCGGCCGACGGGCCGTAGATTGCTGGTACGGTGGCTTCGTTCAAGCGGAGATACACCGTGAGTTGTCCGCGGCGATCTTCCAATGTTTAAAATTGCACTTGTTTGTGATGAACGCGTTCACGCCAGTCGTAGACGAGTTCAGATCTTTCGCCCTAAAAAGCCTGGGCCATTCAAGGAACGCTTTGTATGCCAACCGGAGTTAATCTCAATGGAATGCTTCGGGCACAGTTTCTATTGGTGCGGGGCTAAGAATTTGAGAATCATTGACGCCTCCATCAAGCGTGTCATCACAAGTCTTGTGATCATCGCCGGAGCGGTCGCATCGTCGGGAACCTCACGAACTATACTGTCGGCCCGGGATGGACCACTTCATTCGATCCTTTAATTGCGCATTCAGCGCCAGGCCGCTGCTGTTTGCGTGTTCCTGCGCTTCTTCGGACTCGGCATCCTTGCTCTTCTTCTTGCGTGGTTACTGATTTTCCCTCGGGGATGCCGGGGACTGCAACAAGCACCGTAAGGACAGTCACCGACGTGGCAGGCGTCCATCTTGATGTTGAGGGATCCTCGATCGGGAAAGTCCAATATATTGAACGCGGCCCACTGACGTATGATCGCCTAGACCGGCGATTGATCGCGTCGCAAGGCCACCTGTGCCTGAATCTTCTTCTTAGGCGCTTCATCCAAAGCACTGGATATCCGCGTTGTGGTCGCTGGCGTATCGAATCAAACCGAGGAGTTGATGGATGTTTGAGAGCATTCTCTGCCAGGTCACGGAATATGATCCGGACGTTCTTGAGTCACTGATCGGACTCGCAGTCGAAATTGCTCGCGAGGGCCGGGAGGGAAGGCGGGTTGGCACGCTATTTACACTCGGGGATGAGAAGGCAGTGCTGGAGAAATCCAGACCGTTGATTTTGGATCCGTTGCTGGGGCATCCGGAGTCCTCGCGGCACGTCTCCAATCTCAATCTCCGCGGAACCATTAAGGAATTGGCGCAGCTGGATGGTGGGTTTGTAGTGAGTCGCGACGGAATTGTACTTTCGGCGTGCCGCTATCTCGATGCCGTGGCCGCACAAGTGGACGTGCCGTTGGGACTCGGCAGCCGTCACATTGCTGCCGCCAACATGAGCGCAGTTACCAAAGCCGTGGGAATTGTCGTCTCTGAGAGTTCGGTAGTGCGACTATTCTGTCATGGACAACTGGTCGGCGAGATCATTCCCGAGGTTTGGATGATGGATCACGCCGCCCACCTACGTGGTACCGTGAAGAGGGAACAAGTCGGCGAACTGACGATACTGACACCAAATCTGCGACCGGCCTCGCTCGCGGAGTGAAGATGACAAACCACGATATACGGAACGGCGCGCATGACATCTCTGCAGGAGTTTAGATGCGAAGTCTGTGGACTGGTGACCACTAACCCCATCCACTGGTTCGTGATTCGATGTGGGGATTCCGAGCTTACTGTGTACGGTGGAAGTCTGAAACCGCCAACGCGTCCGACGCCCGGCACTACTGCGGTGAAGCTTATGCCGAGGCGTACATCAGTCGATGGTTTGACTCAGTGTGCGCGCCGCCTAAGCCGAATTTTATCTAGCGCTCGCCGATGAGTCATCAGCTTACAAAACAAGGAGCATAAATTGAGAATCCTATACGCGCGATACAATTCGCAATGATGCACGTTCGGGTTTTCGCAGAGTCGGCCCAACAACAGTGGTGAATTATGAGCAAATTGTCTGAGAAAGTGGCAATAGTGACGGGCGCCTCCAAAGGCATAGGCGCTGGGATTGCAACGGCCTTGGGAGCGGCGGGCGCGCGCGTGGCCGTGAACTATTCCTCCGACCGGGAAGGCGCCGAACGCGTCGCCCAGGCGATCACCGACAACGGGGGCGAGGCGATCGCGGTGGGGGCCGATGTGTCCAAGGCCGCAGATGTCGCTCGGTTATTCAAAGAAGTGAATTCTGCGTTTGGGAGACTGGACGTTTTGGTCAACAACGCCGGGGTATTCCGCTTCGGCGCCTTCGCGGAGATCACCGAAGAGAACTTTCACTTCCACTACAACGTCAACGTTCTCGGGGTGATTCTCGCCGTGCAGGAAGCGATCAAGCGGTTCGGGGCTGACGGAGGAAGCATCATCAACCTCAGCTCTATTGTAGGCTCGCATCCCGTGGCGGGAGCCCTGCTGTACGCTTCTACGAAAAGCGCCATCGAAACACTGACCAGGGGATTGGCTCTCGAACTGGCGCCTCGCAAGATTCGCGTCAACGCCATCGCTCCCGGTCATACAGAAACTGAAGGCAATGTAGCCGCGGGGACTTTTGAGGGTGGTGCCCGCGCTGCTCTGGCTGGGAAGACACCGCTCGGCCGGCTCGGTCGCGTCACGGACATCGCGCCGCTGGCGGTGTTCCTGGCCTCAGATGAATCGGCCTGGATCACCGGTGAGGTCATTCGTGCCGCAGGCGGTCTCGTTGTGGCCACCTGAGTGCAACGTGCTGGCTTCGCAATAACAACGCTGCAACACAGAAAGGAGAATACGATGCAATTTCAGAGCGACTATTTCGATGCGTATCACAACCTAAAGCTGACACGAGATGACAAAGGCGTGCTGGTTGCTGAAGTCCACACCAACGGCGGGCCGTGCATTATGACCGCGCAAGCTCACACGGAATTTGTCGATGGGTTCTACCGGATTTCGCAAGATCGCGCGAACAAGATCGTCATCCTGACGGGCGCCGGTGGGGACTTCATTACGGATGTCGATTGGTCCTCCTTCGGCAACGCCGCCGATCCCGGCGTCTGGAGCCAAGTTCACGATGAAGGTGTTCAGGCTTTGGAAAACATAGCCAACATACGCGTCCCAGTCATCGCGGCAATCGAGGGACGTGCCCATGTGCATTCAGACTACGCGCTACTTGCCAGTGTAATTGTGGCGGCAGATGGCGCGACTTTCGAGGATGTGGCCCACTTCTCCCAGGGCGTTGCGCCCGGCGACGGAATTTTCACCACCTGGAGTTATCGCGCGGGAGCAGGACGAGCGGAGGCGTTCCTGCTGAATCCACAGCCGTTAACGGCGCGCACCGCATATGAATGGGGAGTGGTTGCCGAAGTTGTGCCGAATGGCAAGGCGCTCAGCCGGGCACGGGAATTGGCCAAGTTGTACTTGAAGGCTCCCGAAGTGACCCGCCGCAATACGCGCGTACATTTCATTCAACCGTTGAAAGAGCGAATTGTCCGGGAAGTCGGGTATGGATTGTCGCTCGAAGGAGCGTCGGCAGCCGACCTTGTGAAATCAATGCAAGCGAAGACTGAGCCTGCTGCTCAGAAAGGAAAAGTCGCATGAAGAGCACTGAGCCCTCTCCATCCGCCCGAGTTCTGAAGAAGACCCAGCCGGAAGAGTTTGATCTAGTGATCCTCGGGGGCGGCACTGGCTCGACGGTTGCTGCGTGGACGTTTGCCGGCGAAGGCAAGCGCGTCGCAGTCGTCGATCGCAAGTATGTTGGCGGCTCTTGCCCGAATATTGCATGCCTTCCGAGCAAGAACATTATCCATAGTGCGAAGGTTGTGGACTACTTTCGCCGAAGCAAAGAGTTCGGCATTGCTCACGATGGCTTCACGATTGAGATGTCAGGCATCCGACACCGCAAGCGCAAGATGGTCGTCGGCCTGAATGAGATGTATATGGCGAATTACCGGAAGACGGGCGCCGAATTCATTTTGGGCACCGGGCGATTCGTTGCTCCGAGAACCGTGGGCGTCGACCTCCCCGACGGGAGCACTCGTCAACTCCGCGGTACTAATGTGATCATCAGCACCGGCACACGGGCCTCATTGGAACCAATTCCTGGCCTTGCCGAAGCAAACCCGCTCACGCATATCGAGGCGCTCGAACTAGGCCAAGTCCCCGAACATCTGCTCGTTATCGGCGGGGGCTACGTAGGAGTAGAACTTTCGCAGGCGATGCGCCGCTTCGGTAGCGAGGTGACGATGATCGATCGCAACGTGCGGCTGATGTCCAAAGAAGACCCGGACGTATGCGAGGCTCTTCGCAGCCTGCTCGCAGATGAAGGCATCGACATTCTCCTGAATGCACGGATCAAGCAAGTGTCGGGCAAATGTGGCGAGTCGGTGAGTGTGGTTGTCGAGCAGAATGGAATTGAGAAAGTCCTAAAGGGTAGTCATGTATTGGTCGCCACCGGGCGCAATCCGAATACCGAAGGACTCGGCCTGGAACTGGCCGGCGTTGAGCACACCAACCGGGGATACATCAAGGTCAATGAGCGGCTTCAAACCACCGCGCACGGCGTCTGGGCGATCGGCGAAGTCGCCGGTAGCCCACAGTTCACGCACATCAGCATCGACGACTTCCGCGTTGTCCATTCCAATCTAACTGGTGGCCATCGTGTGACCACAGGCAGGCAAGTTCCATATTGTCTGTTTACCGACCCCGAACTTGCTCGCATCGGTCTGAGTGAAGCAGAAGCGCAGGCTCAAGGGATAGCGTATCGCCTATTTAAAGTCCCAATGGAAAGCAATCTGCGTGCTCGCACGCTTTCGGAGACCCGCGGGTTTGTGAAGGCCCTCGTGGAGGCTCATAGCGACCGCATCCTCGGGTTTACCGCCTTCGGTGTCGGTGCTGGGGAGACCCTTGCCGCCGTCCAGATTGCGATGATCGCCGGGCTGCCCTACACCGCGCTGCGCGATGCGGTCCTGACTCACCCAACACTCGTCGAAGGTCTTATATCTCTGTTTTCATCCGCGGCGTCAGCGCACGACGTTGTCGAGACGAGAGGAGCGGAGATCTCCGCCGCATGAGGTAAACCGCAACAGCAATGAGAAAAATAGGGACTCGGGATCCAGTCGTTGCGTACCATCTTTCGTTACTTCGCCGCACTATCGGTTCCGAAAGTCGGCATGTCGGAAGCCATCATTAGAAGAAAGGTGGCGTCGTCTCCGATGGAAGCGTATGAGGAACTCGCAAAGAGGTCTCCTTCAGGTTTGGCAGATGTCGACCCGTTGCCAGAGGAAGCCTCGGGAGCAGTAGAAGCGGGAGGATATCTCCGAGTCCGGCGGCCCTGGCCGTTGAGGGAATCAAGCACAGCCTAACGCTTGTTACGACCAGGGATTACGTACGAATGCGAAGGTAAGCCTGAAAGTTCCGAAACAGCTTTAGCAGGCTGCGGAAAAATCCGTTGGCACGCCACAGACGACCACAAGGGCCAAAGCCCGCATTGATTCGATGTGCTTTACGCGGCCCTTTCAGGAAGGGCCGCTCTTCCACGGAAACGTGGGCGTTCCGAGTTTTTCCGCAGCCTGCTAGTACTACTGTGTTATAAGAATAGGGCTTTACAAAAAGGACAGCCCGAAAGTTGGCGGAGCAGAGCCCGTGCCAGGGTTTGTGGAAGGGGAGCAATCGACCAGGGGTTATGCCGCTCCACGCGCACGGGGCGACCCCAGAGGATGGAACTGGGGCGCATTTCGGGGACGGGTAACCCCACTTGACCGGCGCCAGCAGAGGGGGAAAAACAGCTCCGTTCGGCCACCAGGAACCCATAGGCCGCGATGCAGAGGGTGGCATGATGGTGGAGACCGCGCCAGCCTCGTCCTTCATAGTGGCCCGGCCGTGGTCTTTGCTTCAGTTCTTGGTAATGCATTCGATGATCCAGCGTTGCTTAGCTAAGCGCACGAGATGGGAAAGGTTGGTGAGGCAGCGAAGTGGATGGCCCGTACCTGGTCGGTTCGGCTTCCTGCTTCGGCCACTCGATCAGCAGCCACTCCTCGGGGCGAGGCTCGCGCTCCGGTCATCGGGATGGGCGGGGCGGATGCGCAAGCGGCAAGGCCGATACAAGGTATACGAGTTCCTTCCCGCCAATGCACGGTTTTCCAGGCCGAGGCCGGCTGCTCATGGCGGACTCGCGCGCCGCCAGCGGAACATGCTTGCCGCCGCGGCCTCACGGCTTCGTGGGACGTCCGATTCGTTTCCACTTCCGCCTGGGCAGCGGCGCCTGACCGGGTAACCACACGCTCACCGACGACTGGATGCCCATCGCGTACAGCAACCCCAATCCGGTGATGCCCTCGCGAAATTCTGTTCGTTCCCATAAGCGGCATCGCTTAGAACGGGAGCCGCCGGGATCTCTCGGTCTAAGGCGGTACGAATCTGTTGCAAGGCGATTTTGGCTTGGTTTGAAACTTGACTTCCGGGGTATTCCGTGACCGTTCGCCGCTTATTGTCTGGTCCACACTGCCGGTAAGTAGAGCGCCAGGCGATGGGCAAACTTACCTCCGCGGTGCTGATCGACGAACTGGCGGCCACCCGGCAGTTTTCTTGCTTGCCCACTTGTCCACAATACTGTCGGGGCACTTGTTCCGGATGTGGCCCCTTTTTCACCAACCCAGTGTCATCGACGATCCAGGCTTCGATCGGCCCTTGTTCTGCATGGCGGGCGCGGGTCTGACGCGCGCTTTCCAGAATGTCCTCGTCACTCCGGGGCGCGTCGGCGACCGCGTGATGCAAGGATTGATGCGTCTGGCGCACGTTGTCGGGACACAGACGGGGCCGTCGGCTCTCGCTCTTGCGCTCTCCGGGCAAAAGCAAGCCGGTGCGATAGGACTTCAGAGGAACCACGCGATCCAAGTGCCCCGCGGCTTGCGCCAGGCGATCAAGATCGGCCGCGAAGCGTTTTTGCTGGGCGCCTGGCGCAACAGGATGGGCGCTGATCACCAGCAACTTAACATTAAAGGATGCAGACCCGCGTAATCTTTTTGAAAGAGTATTCGCTTTATTCACAGTAGTACTAGTATCGTGTCCCGGAAATACGCGAACAAAGTCGGGCGATCTTGTGGAGGATGGATCTGCGGTCGCGGTCCAGACGAAAGGCCGACTGGAGCAGTTGTAATGCCGCACGAAAGAATCGATCTTCTGGATGAGGTCTGCACGCTGGTGAAGGTGCCCCGGCGAATGGCGCGTTGGGTGATCAGGCCGAACCAACGTTCCACCTGGTTGAGCCATGAGGAATAAGTGGGGGTGAAGTGAAACTGATATCGGGGCCGCTGAGCGAGCCAGGTGCGTACTTTCGGGTGTTTGTGCGTCGCGACGTTATCGACGATAAGGTGAAGGTCGATCTCGGATGCACTCGTCGAGCTGGCGGAGGAAGGAGAGAAATTCCTGATGACGATGACGGGGTTTGCATTCAGTGAACACCGCTCCGGTTGCGATATCGAACGCGGCGAACAAGGTGGTTGTCCCATTGCGAACGTAATCATGAGTGATACCCTCGACATAGCCAAGGCCCATGGGCAATACCGGCTGAGTACGATTAGGGGCCTGAATCGGCTTTTTCGTCGACACAGAGCACCAGCGCGTGATCCGGTGGGTTCAGGTAGAGACCGGCGATACGCGCACTTTCTCGATGAAGAATGGATCGTTGGAGAGCTTGAATCTGCGGCTCCGATGGGGCTGGACCGCGAATGTCTGAAACAGCCGATGCACGGTCGATCGGGAATACCGCTCGTCTGGGCCGCGTCGCGCATCCTCCAGTGCGTCCCCCGGCGGCTTTATGCGAGAGCTACGCTTCAGCAAAGCGACGATCTTTTCATCCTCGATGCTGCGGGGACGACCGGGCCGCAACTCATCGTAAAGTCCGGCCAGACGCCGCTCGACGGAGCCTCTCCGCCACTTTCCGACCGTTGCTTTGGCCCACGCAACCGACCGGCAATCTCTGTGTTGCTCAGGCCCTGGGCGAACCAGAGCACAACTTTGGCCCGGGCAACGAGCGCATGCGGCAAACGGCGGGAAGCGGGCAAACTTAGCAGTTGGGTCTGTTCACTCACGGGGCGAGGGTGAGGGCGGAGCTTCGGGCGTCCCGTGATCATGCACGGAGCTTATCTCAAACCCGACACTTATGCTAGTTATTTATGGGACACTACACT
>CAVYHM010000058.1:0-25108 GCA_963768265.1 uncultured Acidobacteriaceae bacterium | reverse complement strand
TTTATCTTTCAGTGACCGCTCGGTTGCGGTGAAGTCGAAACCATACACTCCTGCGGGCGCAGGCGGCTGGGTGACGTTGATATAGCGCTTCATCCACTCGAAGCCGAACGAGAGTTCGTGCTTGCCGTGCACCTTGTTGACGGTCGCGCTGGCATCGCTGTTCATGCTGGCATAAAAGAACAGGTTGTAGTTGGCAGTGCCCCCGACCCCTTCCTGACTTGAACCAACCAGGTCATTGAAAACCATGATGGGGAGTTGCTTGACAACCTGCTCCGCCGCCAGCGAGGCGGGAAAGCCGAGCTTCGTTATGTCAACGCTGCCGTATGACGGCTGCCCTTGCTGTGCCTCGTGATGGCGCGTAAAAGAGTAGCGCAAATTCAGCACGGTGGAAGAATTCAGCGTAAGGTCGTCGGCCACCAGGACGTTGCGCCCGTTGGTAAGGTTCTGGGCATAGTTGGGGTCCCACCCGGGAGATGGGAAAACGTTGGCCTGGGTAAAGAACAAGTGGTCATAGGAAAACCGGGTGAAGAGACGCTGCTTCTCGCTTGCGTTCCAATCGACCCGGACGTCGAACCTGTGCGCTTTAAACGGATCCAAGCCGGGTAACCCGAAATTATTTGCGACGTCACCGGTTGCCTGATCACAGCTGGTGGGGTCAGGAATGTTGCAATGTGGCATGTTCGCCAGAAACAGCAAGCCAATTGGATTGGGGTTCGTGATCTTATTCCCGGGAAATGGCTGCCGATTAGCACAGGGTCCAGTCACCCCTGGAGGACATACGACGGGAATGCCGGGTTGGGTCGGATCGTAGACGGCACCTTGACCACCCGCAGCGAGAAAGGCCGAGAAGTCTCCCGTCTTCTCAGCGCTGGTAGGGACGGTAAAAGTGTCTAGGCCTTCGAATTGCGTCTGTTGCGTGTCCTCGTAGTCCCCAAAGAAGAAAACCTTATCGCGCTTAATCGGTCCCCCGATGGCGCCACCCTCCTGATAACGGTGGAAAGACGGAGGTGTGTTCTTCAGGCCTTGGGACAATTGAGTGTTCTTATTGAAATAGTCGTTTGCGGACAGGACGTCGGGGCGGAAGACCCCGAAGGCGTCACCATGGAACTTGTTGGTGCCGGATTTGCTCACCAGGCTGATGACGCCGCCGCCGCCGCTCTGGTATGACGCGGCCGTATTCTGGGTTTCGACGCGAACCTCCTCAACTCCGTCTTCGGGAATATTCATCGCCGGGATGATGGCAGCGGAGTTGTTTTCCGCAATTCCGATAGGGGCGCCATCGAGCATGTAATAAACCGACCCCACAAGCGAGCCGTTGATGGTATCAGCGGAGACGTCCACTCCCGGGCGCCCGTTTGAAATGTTCTGCACGGACTGCATGGAATCGCTCGAGTTGGGCGAACCATTGACCGCAATCACACCGGCGCTTAATTGAATAAGATCGTAAACGTTGCGGTAAAGCAGCGGGACGCGATCGATCTGCTCGGAGGGGATCAGAGAGCCGACGGTCGAGTTGGTAGGCTCGACCAGGTCGGCGGTTTCGACGACGACTACCTTTTCGGTGGCAGCGCCGACTTGCAGGGTAAAGTTGACCTCGGTGACCTGGTCGACGTTGACCGTAACTTTGTCTTGAGCGATGGTCTTAAAGCCTCCCTGGCTGGCGGTGACCTGATAAACGCCGGGATTGAGGGAGATGAAGGTGTAGAGTCCCGCGCCGCTGGTGATGGTGTGCTGAGTCGCTCCGGTTGCAGGACTCGCCAGGACGACCTGGGCGCCGGAAACTAGGGCCCCGCCTGGATCGGTGACTAAGCCGCTGATGCTGCCCCTGCCCGCCTGGGCAGTCGCGACAGAAGCCGCGACGAGGCAAAGAAGACCAATCGAAAGAAAGCTCCGCAGTGTCCTGACCATTGCATTTCCTCTGTTCATGATCGCGTCATCCCCTTAAGCGCGGGCTTACTCCGCGCGCCTGCAGTTGGTTTTCCCGTTTTCTCCGAGCCTCATGGCTCAGCGCGTCGTTTCGCACACGGACGGGTTAGCCGATTCAAACTCTGAGACTGGTTATTAAATCGTATGAATAGTGGCTTTGGAAGGGATAGACTGTCAAGAAAAAAGCGCGAACCGACCCTACGCGAGCGGACTTGGGCGCGGGAAAAATCGGATTTACCCCATCGAAAAAACAACGCCGGACGCTACAGCAGGTTGCGCGTCGATTCGCGGACGACCAGTTCGGGGGCGACTTTGCGATGCGTGGCGCCGAACTCTCGTTTTTCGAGGACGGCATTGATGCCGTCGACCACAATGCCCACGGCAGAGGCTCCCATCGATTCCATGGGCTGGCGAACTGTGGTCAGCGAGGGGGTGTACAGCGCCGAGGCGGCGACGTCGTCGAAGCCGATCACCGAGCACTGGTCCGGGACACGAATGCCCGCCTTCGAGAGGGCGTGGATGGCCCCGAACGCACTCATATCGTCGAACGCCAGTAGCGCGGTGAAGGGACGCTTCTGTTTGATCAACTCTTCGGTCAGCTTGTGGCCCGCTTCAAAGCTCGAGGTGGGATCCCGCGATTCCGGCAGTTCCATAATCAGCCGGGGATCAAGTTCGAGTCCGACCGACTTGGCGCAATTGCGAATGCCGCGCCAGCGCGGCGAAGTATCGGTGAGGGCCTTTGGCCCCCGAATAAAGGCAATCTTGCGGTGGCCGAGGGAATACAGATGTTCGAGGGCGAGGTGGCCTCCGACTTCGTTGTCGACAATGACCGAACTGATGGAATCGGTCTTCAACTCGAACCCGATCATGGCGGTCGGGATGCTATTTTTCTCGAGGTCGCCCAGCAAGTTGATGTCGAGGAAGAGCCAGTTGGCCAGCACAATGAGGGCTTCGATCCGGCGGTCGAGGAGCATTTCAAGGTAGCGCTCGAAGCGCCCGCGTTCGTTATGCACGTCAGTGAGGATGGGAAGGTACGACGACTGGTACAGAGTGTTTTCGATGCCGCGCAGCACCAAAGTGCAGTACGGATCTGTCATGTCAAAGACCATGACCCCTACGGTGTGGCTGCGCTTGCTGCGCAGGGAGCGGGCGAACTGGTTGGGACGGTAACCGAGTTTCTGCGCCGCGCGCTCGATCCGCTTCTTGGTGACGGCAGGAATGTAGCGTGCCAGCGGTGCGTTGTTCAGCACGATCGACACGGTGGTCGAAGAGAAGCCGCTTTCCTTCGCCACATCACGTATGGTCACCATCGCCGGAAACGCAATCGCTTGAATTAAGTGCGACCGCTGGCGGACACTACAGCAGAGAGTGGAATCAGTGTCAAGCGCTCGGATCACAACGGGACGTATTGCCTGCCTGCTTCTGGCGGCGCCGCCCATCAATGGCATTAGCGTGGCAGGCTGCGCTGGAAGCGCTGAAACCGGGCGCAACGGATCGCGAATGATCGCCGGCAACAAGCAAGAATGGAGGCCGTGCCATCGCCCGAACGGCTCGAGGACGCGCAGTGATACACTTGCCCCTCCAGCAGTTTCTCTCACCACAGTGCGGGTTTCACAATTTTCCAGCAGGAGGTTCAAATCATGAAGCGCATTCTAAAAATCCTGGCCATTATCGTGGGAGTGCTGATTGTCATCGTGATCGCGGTGCCCTTCTTTATCGATGCCAACACCTTCCGGCCGAAACTTGAATCCGAGTTGACGGGTGCCCTTGGACGCGAAGTCAAAGTCGGGAATTTGACGCTTGCGCTGCTTTCGGGCGCGGTCTCGGCGGACAACATTTCGATCGCCGACGATCCCGAGTTTAGCAAGTCGCCGTTCGTGCAGGCGAAGTCGCTCAAGGTGGGCGTGGAGCTGATGCCATTGATTTTCTCGAAAGCACTCAATGTCACTGAGCTGACTTTGAACCAACCGGAAATCGCGCTGGTGAAATCGGAGAACGGACAAAAGTGGAATTTCTCCAGCTTGGGTGGCAAGAATACGGCGGCGCCCGAGAAGAAGAAATCGGAGCCGCAAACCAATCCGAATCTCACCGTGGCCAAGCTGAACGTAAAGGACGGACGGCTGACGGTCTCGCGTGCGGGCGAGAAGCCGCACGTTTATGACAAAGTTAATATCGTAATAACTGACTTCTCGTTCGCGTCGCCCTTCCCTTTCAGCGTGACGGCGGATCTGCCGGCGGGCGGAACCCTTAAGCTCGACGGCAAGGCCGGGCCCATCGACGACAACAATGCGGCGCTCACTCCCCTGCAGGCCAAGGTTTCGGTCCAGCGTTTGAACCTCGCCGAGTCGGGCTTCATCGATCCCGCGAGCGGTATCTCCGGGATCGCCGATCTGAACGAGACCCTCACCTCCGACGGACGCGAGGCCAAAACCAACGGCACGCTGAAGGCCACGGAATTGAGGGTGGTTCAGAAGGGTTCCCCGGCGGGCAAGCCGGTAGACCTGACCTATGCCGTGGTGCACAATTTGGCCAAGGAGGAAGGAAGGCTCACGCAGGGCGACGTTGCCATGGGCAAAGCGGTGGCGCATCTTACCGGAACGTACGACGCGCACGGCAAAGTCACAGTGGTCAACATGAAGTTAGACGGGCAGGGCATGCCCGTCGACGACCTGGAAGCAATGTTGCCGGCACTCGGAGTGGTGTTACCTCCGAAGGCAACCCTGAAGGGTGGTGACCTGAACACGACCCTGGACATCGTGGGACCGGTTGACAAGCTGGTAACTACCGGAACCGTTCGCCTGGAGAACTCTGCGCTGGCCAACTTTGACCTGGGTTCGAAACTCTCCTCGATTGCTGCCCTCGCTGGAAAACAAACTGGCAACGACACCACGATCAAGAACTTCAGCTCGGACGTGAAAGTCGCACCCGAGGGAACTCAGGCTAGCAACATCAATCTGACGGTTCCCTCGATTGGAGTGCTGACAGGTGCGGGCGTCGTGAGTCCGACCAATGAACTGGCATTCAAGATGAACGCCGCCGTGAGCGGACTGGGTATCCCGTTCGCGATTCAAGGCACGACCGCCGATCCCAAATTCGTTCCCGACGTGAAGGGGATGGCCACCGGCCTGTTGCAGGGAGTACTGAAGGGCCAAGGCAACAACCAGCAGAATCCGCTGAGCGGGCTGTCCGGCCTCTTCGGCAAGAAAAAGCCGAAGTAATGGGAAATTAGCGCCAGAGGTAAAGCCTCTTTTCAGGTGCGTCGGCACTGACTCCGGACCACACCATCCGATGATAGATCTCGTCCATCTCCGCGGGTGAGGCTTTTGTGCCGTGATCGATCCACCAGGACAACAGCGACCACAAAGCCCCGGCGAGCGCATAGGCTAGAGCAGCGCGCTCAGGCGAACCCTTGTCTTCCGGGCACAACGTGGAGAGACGTTGCTCGATAGAGCGCGCAAAGTAGCCTTTTCCCAGTTCCATCGTATCGTGGATTTTGCCCGATGCTACCAGCGCGGCATAGAACTCGCGCACTTGGGCAACATGACCAAACAGTTCGCGCACGGGGGCAACGCGGTTGGAGACCTCTCCGCACCGTACGAGATGATTCGCCATCATCTCAAAGAAGTCCTCCACGTCGCCGAGGAACAAGTCATTTTGTCGCGATAGTGCGCATAAAAGGTGGAACGGCTAACTCTGGCGCGATCCAGCACCTGCTGCACCGTGATTTCCTCGAACGGTTTCTCATGCATCAGTTCCACCAGCGCATCGCCGAGCACGTCTCGCGTGCGGCGGACACGGCGATCTGTCTTCCGAGCCTTACGCGGTCCAGCGGTTCGGATTGATTTTCCGGACATATGGCCCCTGTTTGTTCGGATTCGCGACGTTCCCTCGAAATGCGCATTGACCGCCGATAAGTCTCCCCCCTACAGTGCGGGACATGACAGAAGATCGGAAGAGCGGCCTGGCGCTGATCGCAGGATCAATCGGCTTGATTATAACGATGGCGCTCCATCACACCGGCCACGACCTCCTCACGCCCGGGCAGTTCGACCGGATCGCGCGCCTGGTAGTCGCCGTACACACGCTTGCGCTGGCCAGCATCCCGGTGATGTTTCTCGGCACATTGGGATTCTCGCGGCGGCTGGCATCACCCGACAAGCTCTCAGTTTGCGCAGTGGTAGCGTATGGTTTCGCAGGCATTGCGGCTATGAACGCAGCTGCATTTAGCGGCCTCGTCGCCCCGGGTCTGGCGCGGCAGATGGCGGCAGCAACTCCCGCGAGCGAGACGGCCAATCTGTGGAGCGTGCTGTTTACCTATAACGGTTCTCTGAATCAGGCCTTTGCTATGGTGTTTGTCGTAGCCTCATCAGCAGCCCTAACGCTGTGGTCGGTGGCCATCCTGCGCAACGGTCTCCTCGCTCGGGGAGTGGGCGTCTACGGGAGCATTTTGGGTCCGCTCACGGTGATCGCGGTTTGTCTGGCCACCTGCGACTCAACGTGCACGGCTTTGGTCTGGTCGTACTCGGTCAGGCCGTCTGGTTCGTCATAGTCGGCGTGATGCTATGTCGACCTGGAACCAGCCACGCTCCCGGTTCTTAGACTCGCCAACAATCCCTGAACAGGTTGCTGAGCCCGCGTCACGGCCCAGCGCAACGGAGCGACCGCGAGGAATCTCTCCCCGCGACTCATGCTCCCACCCCGCCGCTCAGCTCCCGCAGCAGTTCCACCGCGTAGAGTGCTCCCTCGGGAGTCTCTTCGTGTTTGAAGTATGCAAACACGTCGCGTCCCGCCGCCAGGTGCTCCCGGATCCGCTCCGTCATCGAGCGCCGCTCCTCTCCCGTATAACTCGGCTTGCGGAACCGGTAGTAGACCAAGCCGGACGTCGCCACATCGGGAGTGGTCATGGTCTCGGTCTCGGCCACGCATAACGCAGCGTTGCTCGACTTCAGTAGTTCCCATGTCGCCTCGCTAAACCACGACGCGTGCCGGAATTCAAACGCCGCCGGCACGGTCCGCGGCACCACCGCCAGAAAGTCCCTCAGCAACGCCGCATCCGCCTTCAAGTTCGGCGGAAGCTGAAACAATACCGGCCCCAGCTTCCCCGCCGCAGCCAGCGGTTCGATCGTCGCCAGGAACCGCGGCACAAAATCCTCCGTCCCCTTCAACCGCTTGATGTGCGTGATGACCTGGTGCGCTTTGATGCCAAAGCGAAAATGCGCAGGCGTTTCCCCCAGCCAGTTCTGAATCGTGGTTTCCTTGACCAGTTGCCGGAAGGTGAAGTTCACTTCCACGGTATTCAGCCGTGTGGCGTAGTGGCTCAGAAATTTCTTCTGCGCCAGCTTCGCCGGATAAAAGTCCGGCTTCCAAGTCGGGTAAGCCCATCCCGAAGTCCCGGCAAGAAACTGACTCATCTGCGCCTCGCTGTTTCTAAGGTAAAGAACTCGAGAATTCTATTCGCTGGGCGTCATCCTGAGCGCAGCCGTTTTTCAGGCGGAGCGAAGGATCTCCCAGGAGTCATTGCCAGCGGAGATTCCTCGCCCCGCTAGTGAAAGCGCGGGGCTTCGGAATGACGCCTCGGGAGGAGCCAAAATTCGAACCGAGCCACGAGTCAGAATTCACTTTCGAATCGACCGTCGTCGTTTCGACGTGCGCGGCCCTTCTGCTTCCGCCGCAATCTCAATTCCCTTCTCTGCGACCTCAGGCGCTGCGGGCGTTTTTCGCAAGTCCGGCAGCCTCTGTTTCAATTCCAACAGCGGAGCAAACAGATCCCCCATCTTCTCAAACCGGCTTACCACCTGCCCCGCCTCGAACACCAGCAGGCCGGGGTCCTTCTTCTTATGCGCCCGCTCGACTTCCTCCCACTTCACCGGAGTCGAAACCGTAGGCCTCTCCCGCGCCCGCAACGAATACACTGCCACCGTAGTTTTGTGCTCGTCGTTCTGGCTCCAGTCCACAAACACCTTGCCCGTGCGTGCCTGTTTGCTCATCTCCGACAACACCAGCTCTTTGTGGTCGTGCTCCAGCAGCTGCGCCAGCGCATGCGAAAACATTTTGGTCGACTCGTACGTCGTCGGCGTATTGAGCGGAACATAAATCTGCAGCCCCTTCGACCCGGAAGTCTTGGGAAAACTCTGGAGCCCGAAGTGCTCGAAGATCTCGCGCAGCCACAGCCCCACCTGGCAGCACTGCACAATATTCGCCGGCGGCCCCGGATCAAGGTCGAACACCATCTCGGTCGGACAGGTAATGTCTTCCGCCAACGCCAGCGACGGATGCAACTCCAGCGCCGCCAGATTGGCGAGCCACACCAGCGTTGCCATATCGTCCGCCAGCACGTAATGAACCGTGCGCCGGTTGCGCCCACTCCAGATCGGTGCCGTCTTCACCCACTCCGGCCGGTGCATCGGAGCATTCTTCTCGAAAAACGGCTCGCCCTCCACACCATCCGGATACCGCTTCCGCGTCAGCGCGCGTCCCGCCAAATGCGGAATGATCGCGGGCGCAATGCGCACGTAGTAATCGATGACATCCTTCTTCGTAAATCCCGCAGCAGGGTAAAGGACTTTCTCCAGGTTCGACAGCTTAAGATTCCTGCCCTGAACGTCGATCACGGAGTCGGTCAAAGTGCGCTCCCTATATACCTGCAAAGGTTTCCTTAGTGTACCTTCGTGCTCTTAGCGGTTAGCCGCTTTTCGCCGACCCTACTTCTGTCCAGCACTTTACGTGTCGGGCCTAGGTCGCTGTCCCCACTGCCCGTTTGACAACCTCCCTCCCCGACACGTACTTTCAAACTTCTGCCGTGCATGTCCGTCCAAGACATAACCGTATTATGTCGGTCCACTCCGGAGGTCCCATGAAGCATCGCGCTCTTAACCTTGCCGCCATCCTTTTCCTGCTCGCGGCGGCCGCCGCCGCCCAGGACGTCGCCTCCTTCGAAAAGCGCATCACGGTCAAAAAACTCCCCAATGGCCTGACGCTTATGGTCTGCGAGCGCCCCGAGGCTCCCGTCTTCTCTTTCTTCACCTTGGTCGATGCCGGCTCGGTCCAGGATCCGATGGGTGCAACTGGTCTCGCCCACATGTTCGAGCACATGGCCTTCAAGGGCACTGACACAATCGGCACCAGCAACTACGCCGCCGAAAAACCCGCCCTGGCCAAGGTTGAGACCGCCTACGCCGCCTACTTAGCCGAGCGCGACAAAACTGTCGGCCGCGACGAAGCCAAGTTGAAGCAACTCGAAAAAGCCTGGAAAGATGCCATCGCAGACGCCGACAAATTCGTCGTCGGCAACGAATTCGGCAAGATCGTCGAGCAAAACGGCGGCGAGGACATGAATGCCTTCACCTCCTTCGACGAGACCGGATATCACTACTCCCTCCCCGAAAACCGCCTCGAACTCTGGGCCTATCTCGAGTCCGAGCGTTTTCTGCATCCGGTCCTGCGCGAGTTCTACAAGGAACGCAACGTCGTGATTGAAGAGCGCCGCATGCGCACCGACAGCAATCCCATCGGCCGCCTGCTCGAGCAGTTCACCGAGGCCGCTTTCGTCGCGCATCCCTATCACCGTCCCACCGTCGGCTGGATCTCCGACCTCAACCATTTCTCTGCCACCGACGCCCAGAAATTCTTCGATAAATATTACGTGCCGTCGAACATGGTCGTAGCCGTCGCCGGCGACGTGAAATCCGCCCAGGCCATGCCGATCCTCGAACAATATTTCGGACGCCTGCCCACCCGGCCGCACCCCGACGAGGAAACCACCACCGAGCCGCCGCAGAACTCCGAGCGCAAAGTTGTCCTCAAAGACCGATCCCAGCCTCTTTACATCGAGGGCTACCACCGCCCCGACTATCGCAGCAAAGACGACGCCGTCTTCGACGCCATCACGGACCTCTTAGCCGAAGGCCGCACTTCTCGCCTCTATCGCGCTCTCGTCCGCGACAAGAAGATCGCCGCCTCCTCCTCTGGCTTCAGTGGCTGGCCTGCCATCAAGTATCCGCACCTGTTCGCGTTCTATGCCTTTCCCATGCCCGGCCACACCCCGCAGGAAGTTGGCGACGCCATCCACGCGGAAATCGATCGCCTGAAAAAAGAAGACATCTCCGACGACGAATTGAAAATGATCAAGACCCGCAGCAAGGCCAACCTGATTCGCGGCCTCGCTGACAACGAGGGCCTGGCCACGCAACTCGCCACCTATCAGACCCGCTACGGTGATTGGCGTGAACTCTTCCGCTCCGTCGATCGTATCGACCAGGTGACCAAAGCCGACATCCGCCGCATCGCCAACGAAATCTTTGTCGACACCAACCGCACCATCGGCATTATCGAAACGGGGGGCGGCGGGTCTCCCGGCGGCGACCAGCCTTCGAGCGATTCCGGCAACCCGGGAGGTGCGCAATGAAAACTCGCTGGCAGAAAAGCCTATGTGGGGACGGCCGCCCCCGGCCGTCCGGTCGAGCGAAGCTCGACCGCGCACTCGGTCGCACCTGGTTACAGAGAGCATTGCCTATGATTTCAGCCGCCATTCTACTTGCGGTGTTGTGCTTCGTTTTCCAAGGGCAGACCTCAGCCCAAACCGCGACCTGGAAGCAGATCCCCATCCCTCCCCTGCCCTCATTTAAGCCGGAGCAGCCCAGGCGCATCGAACTTTCCAATGGCATGGTGATCTTCCTACAGGAAGACCACGAGTTGCCCCTGATCGACGCTACCGCCCGCATTCGCGGCGGCTCGGTCAACGAACCCGCCGATAAAACCGGCCTCGTCGATCTCTACGGCGAAGTCTGGCGCACCGGCGGCACCAAGTCGCAAACCGGCGATCAACTCGACGACTTCCTCGAAGTCCGCGCCGCCAAGGTCGAAACCGCTGGCGGTCCCGACTCCACCACCGTGAACTTCTCCTGCCTCAAGGCTGACCTCGACGACGTCTTCAAAGCCTTCACCGATCTGCTGCAGAACCCCGAGTTCCGCGCCGACAAACTCGACCTCGCCCAAAAAGAAGCTTTCGACGGCATCTCCCGTCGCAACGACCAGGTCGGCGAAATCGCCCACCGCGAAGCGGTTAAACTGGCCTACGGCGCCGACAATCCTTACGCCCGCATCGCCGAATACTCCACCATCACCGCCGTTACCCGTCAGGATCTTCTCGACTGGCACGCCAAGTACGTGCATCCCAACGACATCATTCTCGGCATCAGTGGAGACTTCGATTCCGCCGCCATGGAAGCCCGTTTGCGCGCGGCTTTCGAGTCCTGGCCCAAAGGCCCGACGCTTCCGAAGAACGACGTTCAATATTCCCCCGCCAAGCCCGGCTATTACCTGATCCCGAAAGATGACGTCAACCAGAGCAACATCCGGATGGTGACGCTCGGCACCACCCGCGATAACCCCGACTACTACGCCATCAGCGTCTTCAACGAAGCCTTCGGCGGCGGATTCTCCTCGCGCCTGTTCAACGACATCCGCACCAAGCGCGGTCTCGCCTACGGCGTCGGCGGTGGCGTGGGCACCAATTTCGGCCATCCCGGCATTCTGCAGGTCGCGATGGGCACCAAGAGCCAAAGCACCATCGAAGCCGTGCAAGCGGTCGGCGAAGATATCGACAATCTTGCCAAGCAGCCAATCACCGACGAAGAGATTCAGCGCGCCAAAGACGCCATCCTCAACGCCTTCATCTTCCGCCTCGACTCCCCGGATAAGATTCTCGGCGAGCGCATGACCTATGAGTACTACGGCTATCCTCCCGACTGGCTCGACAAGTATCAGGCGGAAATCAAGAAAGTGACGGCCGCCGACGTGAACCGCGTCGCCACCAAGTACATGCACAAAGATCAACTCGCCGTGCTGGTGGTGGGCAACACCAAGGAGTTCGACAAGCCGCTCTCGTCGCTTGGCTCCGTGAAAGAAATCGACATCACTATCCCGCCGCCGCCCGCGGCCAAAGACGAGGCCAAGCCGTCCGCTTCCAATCCCGAGGGCAAAGCGCTCGCCGCCAAAGTCGCCACTGCCATGGGAGGCCTGCCCAAGCTGCAATCGATCAAGAGCATGCACGTCAACATCGCCGAGAGCGACTCCGGCGGTCCCTCTTCTGCCGTCGACGTGATCCTCGCCTTTCCAGACACCATGCGCGTCGACATGGACATACCGCAAGGCAAGCTGACGATCGTGGCATCGCCTGATGACGCTTTCATGTCCTTGGCCGGCATGGGCACGCGCGCCATGCCGCCGGCGCAAAAAGACGAGATGCTCGCCCAGCTTCATCATGATCTCGTCTACGTCGCCCAGCATGCCGACGATCCCGCTTTCTCATTTGCAGCCGCCGGCACCGAAAAAGTCGGTGACGTCGATGCCGCCATTCTCGATATCGGCGGCGCCATCCCCTGGGTCCGCTGGTACATTGACCCTAAAACCGGCCACATCCTCCGCGAAAAATACAAGGGTGTTGGACAATCCGGCCCCTTCGACGGCGAGACTGAGCTCTCCGACTGGCGTACCGCCGACGGCCTCACCATGCCCTACCAGCACCAGAACAAACAAAACGGTCAGCAGACCAGCAACGCCGAATTCAAGAAGATCGAACTCAACCCCGCAGTCGATCCCAAACTTTTCGCCAAGCCAGCGGAAAAACAGGCGGAAAAGCAGTAGCGGGTTTTCTACGTAGAAGGAGACGAAGTTCTGGGAACGTCTCCAAGCGGGCCGGTGTCTAAAACACCCAAGCATATCATCTGCCCGCGCTCAGAGGAGTTCTGTGGATTCTTGCTGGGCCCGGCATCGGGACCATCTGTCTCAGCCGTAAAATGGCGCGCATCCGGCAGAGTCCCAGTCGGAGTAGGGATCACGATTGCTCATGACCCCCTCCACGGATCCGGACGAGCGGGTTTCCCGCATCCGGCTCTTGCCTTAGGTGACGACGCCCATGCGGCGTAAAGGATAGGGATGACAGACGGAAGGCAAAGGCAGCCAGCGAGTGATGAGACGCCGCATGCGATCCCACAGGACGCGGCCGTTCTGGCTCCGCCGCGACAGCGAGCGATGCCAATACCAGCCGACTCGGAATCGAAACATCGCCAGCGCCGGTTGGTTCATGGGCACTCCGTAGTAGCGAAAGTGTCCACCCACAACCGCCCGCAGCCACTTGCCTTGCTCGGGGATGGGTTCGTGCATGCGTCGCTTGAGCTCGGTTTTGACCTCATTCAGCTTCGTCTGCAACCTTTTCCGAATCGTCTGCCGCCGCACCGTGAACCGTCCATTGCTCTTCTTCTTCACGCAGATATGCGTAAAGCCGAGAAAATTGAACGTTTCCGGCTTCCCTTCTCCACGCCACTGCCGTTGGTCGATCGCATACGGACCGAACTCCAGCAGTCGCGTTTTCTCGGGATGCAGCTCCAGGTGGAACTTCTTCATGCGTTCCGTGAGTTCCGCCCGAAACTGATCGGCATCCGCTTGGCTGTTAAATCCAACCACGATGTCGTCCGCAAAACGCACCACGACAACGTCGCCGTGCGCCCGCTTCTGACGCCACGCTTGGACCCACAGGTCGAACACGTAATGGAGATAAACGTTAGCCAACAGCGGCGATGCACTGCCGCCCTGGGGCGTTCCTTCTTCCGTACGGGTTCGTTTCCCATCCTCCAGCACGCCCGCGTTGAGCCATTTCTGGATCAGTCGCACGACGCGCCGATCTGCAATCCGGTGCTCGACGAACTTCACCAGCCATTCGTGCGAAAGCGCATCGAAAAAGCCGCGAATGTCCAAATCCAGCACCCAGTTCACCTTCTTCGTCAGCAGTCCGGTGTAGAGCGCATCCAGCGCGTTATGCTGGCTGCGTCCCGGTCGGAATCCGTACGAAAAGTCGAGGAAATCCGTTTCGTAGATGGCGTTCAACACTTCGACGGTTGCGCGCTGGGCGATTTTGTCTTCCAGCACCGGAACTCCGAGCGGTCTCTTCCGCCCGTCGTTCTTGTCGATATACACCCTACGCACCGGCTTGGCTCGGTACGCTCCTCGCTTCAGCCTATGGGCGAGATCCTGGAGGTTGTCCTCGAGAGTCTCGCCGTAGTGCCGCCACGTCTCTCCATCCACGCCAGACGCAGCGTCCTTCTTCAAACTGAAGTAGGCCCTGCGCAGCGTTTCCGGATTGTAGATGTGGTGCAGGAGCGCGGTGAACCGCAACTTCTTATCCTTGCTTGCTGCTTGACGTACCCGCTCCAGCGCGCTGAGCGCGTCTTCCCGGCTCGGTGTCCGGGACGCGTTTTGTTGGGGCAGGTTCCCTTTGGCCAGGCCTCTTCCCTCCATCCCCTCCGCTGCCGGTTGTCCGGCGTTGTTCGGGGACTTCTCCGGTACAGTAGGTCTGTCCGACTTCCCAGGTCCGTTCGTCATCGGCGTGCGTCCTTAGACTTCCCGATGCGTCCCAGGGCTACTGCTTCCCTGGGCGAGCCTGGGATCTCCCGGTTCCCGTTCGAGGTGCTTCCGTACGTGCACGGGGTCTGTGACCGCGCGGGACTCCGTTGCACCTCGCGATATCGGTGCACCGGATGGGGCCTTCCGCGTCTCCTTACAGCGTCGGCGTCCCGGAGTGATGGTCTTACGCGGCTGAATACCCGGCCCGCACGTTCCCTTGTCAACGCTTCGACGCCGCCCTCGCGAGCGGCTCCGCATGACTCAGGGCCGATGTGGGTCGCTACTTCACATTCGTGTGACTCTTTCATTCACTACACCTCGCCGGTTTAACCGGCGCACAAGGAGCTAGCCATGAGAAAGGCCCTCACTCACCAGATCGCATCCGTACTGTCGTTGGCGCTGCTGTCAGTGTTCCTTCAGCCCGCCGCCGCTCAGGAACGAT
Source organism: uncultured Acidobacteriaceae bacterium (assembly GCA_963768265.1). Classification (GTDB taxonomy): domain Bacteria; phylum Acidobacteriota; class Terriglobia; order Terriglobales; family Acidobacteriaceae; genus Sulfotelmatobacter. Next base: position 10,341 of record CAVYHM010000058.1, on the reverse strand, counting down.
CAACCCTTGACACCAAGAAAGGCGCAGACTCCCTCGACAGATTCGCGGGCACTTGGGAAGGAAAATGTCAGGATGGAGCAACGTTCGTCGTGATCGTTCTCCACGTAACCGGATCTCAACTCGAAGGCACCATCAGCATTGGAAACATGGGCGGCGATCACAACGGAGCATGCGTATCTGTGTCGGACCCTCCGGCGCCAGAGCATGCGCAAAAAATCAACGAAGCCAGCGCGCAACAGAACATCCTGTCGTTTAAGGGAGCAAAACGGCCGGATGGTACGTCCTCCCGTTTCGAACTGACGCAAACGCAGTCCGACAAGGCAGAGCTCAAGCTATTTGATACGCCCGTCGCAGACCACCCGTGGCAGTTGGTAAGAGTTCAGAAGCCTTAACTAGACTCTGTCGTCTGGTTGGCCGGGGCCCCACTCTCGCGCTTTTCGCGAGAATGGGGCTTATCCCTGCCACGGGCGGCTCGTCTTCCAACACAACGCGTCAATCGGAACGCGCATCGGAAATTGTCTGGGCCCCTTACAAAACCTGTCTTCGGGGAGACTGTTTGAACTCGTTCCGTGGTATTGCTGCAGTCATTGTACTTGTGGCGATTCCTTCCTTCGCCCAAGTCACCACGTCGCAATACGACAACTCTCGCACCGGCGCTACGCTCCACGAAAAAATCCTCACTACTCAGAACGTAAATACAAAACAGTTCGGCAAGCTCGGAGCGTTCAAAGTTGATGGCGCGGTCTACGCGCAACCTCTGTACCTGCCCTCAGTCGCCGTTCCGGGCAAAGGAACCCACGACGTCCTTTTTATCGCCACCGAGCACGATAGCGTCTACGCCTTCGACGCCAATCGGCTCGGTGACCCTCCCCTCTGGCAGGTTAGCTTTCTCGACAAGGCCCGCGGTATCACCACCGTTTCGGAAGACGACGCCCAGTGCCCGTTCATCCGCCCCGAAGTCGGCATCACTTCCACGCCTGTGATTGATCTCAAGACCGGGACCCTTTATGTGCTCGCTCGAACCCGGATCAAACACGCCGTCGGCGCCAACGAATATTTCCAGCACCTGCACGCCCTCGCCATCACCACCGGAGTCGAAAAGTTCGGCGGGCCCAAACTCATCTCTGCCGCAGTGCCGGGCAAGGGTGCCGGAGCTGCCAACGGGCAAGTGGCTTTCGATCCGCTGAAAGAAAATCCGCGGGCCGCGCTCACGCTTGCAAACGGCGTCCTTTATCTCGAATGGGCTTCGTCCTGCGACGTCGATCCTTACCACGGTTGGGTGATGGCCTATGATCCGCAAACCTTGGCGCAGCGAGCTGTCCTGAATGTCACGCCCGACGGAAGCGAAGCCGGCATCTGGTTGAGCGACACCGGGCCGGCTGCAGACGCCGACGGCAACCTCTACGTCCCGACCGGCAACGGCACGTTCGATGCCGGATCGGGCGGGCGCGACTACGGCGACTCAGTTCTGAAACTGGCGCTCGACGGGTCGTCTTCGTTGCTCGCGATCCGCGACTACTTTACGCCGCACGATCAGGACCGCATCAGCGAAGCCGATTCCGACGTCGGCTCCAGCGGTCCTCTTCTGCTGCCCGACCAGCCGGGGCCGCATCGTCATCTGCTGCTGCAGCCCACCAAAGATTCCACTATCTATGTGATGGACCGCGACAACATGGGCAAGTTTCGTCGCGACGGCGACGCACTTGTCGAGATGATTCGCATGCCCGGTGCCGGCCTCGGCGCCCTCGCCTACTGGAACGGCCACGTCTTCTTCGCTGCCAATAATGATCACCTTCGCGACTACGCGGTTAAGAATGGCGAGCTTACGCTGCATGCATCTTCATTCATGAAGTTCGCAGATCCGGGAGCGACGCCTTCCGTCTCAGCCGACGGGAACAAGAACGCCATCATCTGGGCGATCTCAACGAAAACCTGGAACGGCCCCGACAACAAGCCTGCCGTCCTCTACGCCTTCGACGCGACCCGGCTCGACCAGCCGATCTACACCTCGGATCAGAACAGCCAACGCGACCGCGCTGCCCTAGCCACGCGATTCGTCTTCCCGCTCGTCGTGAACGGCCGCGTCTACTTCGCCGCCCGAGGCGAGGTCGAAGTCTACGGGCTGCTGAAGTAGGGGGGATATCCAGATCAATTTTTTTTGACCCTTGAGCTAAAATCTTGGGGCTCAACTTGTTATGGGGCATGGATATGGCTGGATCCTGGCAAAATCCTGAGGCGCAAGGACTTAGAGGTAAAATATTGCGGGATAAAGGGTTAGGGGCACGTTTTGACAGGTTCGGGGCGGAGCTGACACCGAACTTGTTTTGCTGGCCTTCGCGCATGAGGCCAGTGTGCGCTTTCCAGATTTCTCAGTAAAGGTTGTTCGTCACAGGAATCAGGTTTTTTCTGTGGAGGGCTGTGGAAAAGCACGCGTGGTGGATGCGTTCGTGGTGCCCATCCGTCGAGAACCGCGACGGATGAGGGTAGGTTGGAAAAGCCCAAGGGGATCGGCAGTCCGGAATGCCCACCCTTTGCGTCTTTTGTCTCTTGCAAAGGATGGGCCGCCTGCCGGGCCTGTCTCTTGCGGCCTCGGTGGATACTTATTGCGCGTTCGCGCATACCGCTACCGCTGCCACCGGCATATTGATTCCCGAGCCGCCATTGAAGGCACACACATAGGAATTGCCCGACGGAGTGGATTTGAAGATTGTCGGGGGAAAGTAGCCGGGAACATTAGCGGATCCGAAGGCCGCATCGCAACCGCCGCCGATCACAACCTGCTGTGGAACTGCGCAGTAAGTCGTGAGAACGAGCGCGCTAAAGCCGTTGGGGACAGTGCCCGTTGTAAGAACCTGGTTCACGCCCGACACACCGTTAGTTCCGGCAGGTCCCGCCGGACCCTGCAGCCCGGGAGGGCCGCTCGGGCCTTGGGGACCCTGCGATCCGGTCGCGCCTTGCGGTCCCTGCGGACCGGTGGCGCCCAAGAAGGCAAGCTCCAGCTCCGGCTCGTGGCTCGTAAACTGCGATTCCTTGCTGTCGAATCCGAAACTGCCCGTCGATCCAACCCGCGCCAGCGCAATCCCATTGTCGGGGACGTTGCCGTTGAGCCAACGTTGAACAAGAGTCGTGATATCCACCAGCACGAACTGGTTCAGGCTCGACTTGGACACAGTGACGGGAATTCCGCCGGTCGCCGATGCACCGAGAGCCGGCGCGTTGCTGAAGTTCAGGGAATGCTCTGACCAGGGGCTGTCGATCTCGTAGACATCAAACTTTCCGGGCTGAGAGTAAGAGTCGACGTAGAGCCGAAGCGTGGCTTTGCTCAGGTTCGCACTTGCGAGCACGCCGGACAGATCGAACTGAATGTAGCTCGTGCTGCCGGGCTGCACCGCCAGAAGGGGCCCGGAGCCATAGTTTTTCGTGGGCGCGATGCTGCTGACGAACGTATCGGCGCTTGGCGGCGCCTGGGCGCCGGCGATGCAGGTTGCGAAGCTGAAGACCGCGAGGACTGCGGCGATTGAGAGGTGAACGCGCATTTCTTGCCTCCTTGGCTATCGTGCCCAGTTCTCAACGCACCCGGTAGTGCCAGTGGCCAGTCCTGAGTAGTTGAATCGTGGTGCACCGAGCGACTTTGCGCTCACCCTCTAAAGCGACGTTCCCTCCCAAATCCCCTCAGGAATCTTTGGCCAGCCGCCACTTCCAGCTTCTCTTGCGAGATGTTGGCGGTGGCCCACGACCATCGTGGCCCATGACCATGTGGGGACGGGAGGCCTTCGCCCGTCCGGCGGCCCAGGTGTATCGGGCCGCAGCCGCGCGGACCAACTCTGAACCGGGGGCTCCGTCCTATCCGCGTTGTCTGCGGATAGAGCTTGGGGGCTGGCCCACGCTTCCTTCAAACCAACTGAGGCTGCCCCACCCTCTGCGAATTTCAGAGGGTGGGAGACGATGCTCTCAACCTCTTGAGATCTTGACTTTATCCTTGGCGCGTCTTATGCGACGCAAACGGATAGAAAACCGGCGCGCTGCAGGCCGCATAGGTTCCCACCCTCTGAAAACCGCAGAGGGTGGGGCAGCCTCTTTTAGAACTTAGGTCGAGAAAAGTCAAAAGCAAGGGTGGGCCGGCAGGCCGGGGTGGACCGTTCTTTGCGACCCCAACCTTTACGCTCCGCAACTCGCCGTGATATTCTTCTAACTGTCACATAGACAATCGATTAAAGACAGGAGCACATCAGGCTAGTGCTAGCCAGAGAGCAAAAGCAATCCGTAATTGACACGCATCGCACGCACGCGACTGACACCGGGAGTCCGGAAGTTCAGATCGCGCTGCTTAGCGAACGCATCGGCCAGTTGACGGAGCACTTCAAGACGCACCAGAAAGACCACGGCTCGCGCCGCGGGCTTCTCATGCTGGTCAGCAAGCGGCGTCGCTTGCTTGACTACCTCAAGAAATACGATTCCGAGCGCTACAAGAGCGTGATCACCAAACTCGGCATCCGCAAGTAATCGCACTGGGGTCTAGCTTCTGGCGGCGGCAATTGCTGGGAGCCTAATCAAATTCCCCGTCCTCGCACCGAACGCGATCAGTGGTCCTGAGCGCATATGTGAGGATGGGGCACCCGAATCGTCCCAGGCTATTTCTGAAACAGTCTCGGTGAGAGACGTCAGCATTGAGAAATCTTCTTCACGTGCGTTTCGTTACGCAAGCCCCATTCTCCCTCCAGGCGAGTGCCGGGACGCTTGCGGCCTCATTTCTCCGAAATACGAAAGCGGCCCTCAGCCCCGCGTGTGTGGAGCGGGCGCTCCTGCCCGCTGGCCCTTTCGGTGCTGCCAGCAAGCGGGCAGAAGTGCCCGCTCCACAATCGACTTCCAATACAAATCAAAGAAAAGGAGCTGCACCTAGCCGTACGAGCCAAGAGCCAAAGGCCAATAGCCAAGAGCGAAAAGCTAGCACAGCTAGGAGCTAGAAGCTATATGAAACCAGAACCAACCAGCATTACCGTAAACCTCACCGGCGGCAAACAAATCTCATTCGAAACCGGAAAGCTCGCCAAGCAGGCGCACGGAGCAGCCGTGGTCCGCCTGGGCGAAAACGTCGTCCTCGCCACCGCCGTCGCCAACGCCGATCCGCGCGAAGGCATCGACTTCTTCCCCCTCACCGTGGACTATCGCGAGTACACCTATGCCGGCGGACGTTTCCCCGGCGGCTTCATCAAGCGCGAAGGCCGCATGAGCGAGCGTGAAGTGCTCACCAGTCGGCAGATTGACCGCCCCGTCCGGCCCATGTTTGCCGAGGGATTCAAGTGCGAGACCCAAGTCATCGCTTTCGTTCTCTCCGCCGATACCGATAATGATCCCGACGTACTCGGCATCAATGCCGCCTCTTGCGCGTTGACTCTTTCCGATATTCCGTTTCTCGGGCCCATCGGGGCTGTTCGCGTCGGGCTCGTGAATGGCGCGTTCCTGGTGAATCCCACCTACAACGAGATGCGCGAGAGCCTGGTCAACATCATGGTAGTCGGCACCTCCGACGGTATCGTGATGATCGAATCGGGCGCGAAAGAAGTGAAGGAAGAGACCGTCGTCGACGCGATCGAGTTCGGGCATACCGAGATCAAGAAGATCTGCGCGGCGATTAACGAGCTGCGCGCGAAGGTCGGCAAGCCGAAGCGGCAGGTCGAGCCGCCTGCGTTTGACGAAGCCTACTACAACACGCTCAAGACCAAGATCGGCGCCGAGCTTTCCGACGCGCTCGATACCAAGAAACATCCCAAGGCCGAAAGCTACACCCTGGTCAAGGACATCAAGAAGAAACTCGCCGCCGAGTTGCCGAAGACGGGAAGCGAAAAAGACGACGAAGAAGCGAAGAAGAAACTCGATCACTACTACGAGACTCTCCGCGAACGCATCTTCCGCGAGCAGGTCATCGACCACAAGCGCCGGCCCGACGCCCGCGCCTTCGACGAAGTCCGCGAAATCTGGATCGAAGCCGGACTCCTGCCGAGAACCCACGGCAGCGCCATCTTCACCCGCGGCGAAACGCAAGCCCTAGTCACCGCGACCCTCGGCACCAGCGACGACATGCAGCGCCTAGAAGGCTTCGAAGGCGAAGCCAAAAAACGCTTCATGTTACATTACAATTTTCCGCCGTTTTCGGTGGGGGAAGTGGCGTTTCTGCGGGGGGCTGGACGGCGGGAGATTGGGCATGGAGCGCTCGCGGAGCGGGCGGTTTCGGCTGTGCTGCCTACGGAAGAAAAGTGGCCTTATGCCATGCGCGTCGTCTCTGACATTTTGGAGTCGAACGGGTCCTCGTCGATGGCCACCGTTTGTGGGGCTTCGATTGCGTTGATGGATGCGGGCGTTCCGCTGAAGGCTCCGGTTGCGGGAGTTGCGATGGGGCTGGTGAAGGAAGGGGAGCAGTATGCGATCCTGACCCACATCGCTGGGGCGGAAGATCACTATGGCGACATGGACTTTAAGGTTGCCGGGACCAAGGATGGCATCACGGCGTTGCAGATGGATATCCAGGTGGCCGGCATTACTGCGCAGATCATGCGTGAGGCGCTGGCGCAGGCGCAGCGTGGACGGCTGCACATCCTGGGCAAGATGGACGAAGTGATTACGGCGGGGCGCGAGAGATTTCCGATTACGCTCCGCGCTTCTATACGGTGCAGATCCGGTCGACAAGATCGGCGATCTGATTGGGCCGGGCGGGAAGATGATCCGCAGCATCGTCGAACAGACGGGAGTGAAGATCGACGTGGAGATTCGGGACTAGTTAAGGTCGCGTCGACTATCAGACGTCGGCGGCTAAGCACCCCGACTGATCGGCGACATCACGGCGACGGCGAAGTTGGAAAGACTTATCTCGGCAAAGTTACGCGCCTGGCGGATTTCGGGGCGTTCATTGACATTCTGCCGGGGACCGACGGGCTGCTGCACATCAGGGCAGTGGCGGAGCATCGTATCGCCGATGTGCGCGATGAGCTCAAAGAGCGACCAGGTCCTGGTGAAGGTACTGGCCGTGGAAGGGATCGGATTCGGCTGTCGCGCAAAGCGATTCTGAAAGAGCAGAGGGCGAAGATGGGCGGCGGGGGGGGCCGGAAGCGGTGGCCCAGGCGCCGGCAGTCAGGGCGGACCGGTTCCGGTGGCACGGTCGTTATTGAAGGCGGCGGGGATTTTCCGGATGAGCCTGACGCTGAGCCCAACTTTAACCGCGAAGGCGCTCCGCACGTGAGCGCCGGCGGAAGGGATCGGCCGCGGACGGGGATCGCGGTGGACGCGGAGGGCGTCCCGGAGGCGGCGGACGCGGTCGTGGACGCGGCGGACGCGGCGGCGGTCGCGATGGTGGACGGGGCGGACACGGCGGGCACGGTGGTGGCGGCGGGGGACGCACCAGCCATGGATCTTCGCGGATCCGCATGGATAAAACAAACGGGGCTACGGGCAAACGATGGCCCTTCTTTCCATGATCATAGGATCGGGTTGGTCGTTGGAATCGAGTGTTCCGAGCGTGAGTCATTTTGTTCGTGGAACTCGCGATGCGCTCGAGAATTCCTGAAGTGGATGAGGAGATACGCACCGAGTGCCAGGACGGCGACGCCGAGTGAACAAACAGTCAGGTTCGATCCAGAACCAGAATATCCGCAGGGCTTGTTATGAAGTTCAACCGCTGCTAAAAGTGATCAAATATCACATTTGTATCATTTTTTTTAAAAACAGAGGCGAAAATAGGCTCTTGAATGAATCCATCTGTAATTGTTTTGTTGAGCCGAGTCGCTGCTTCGGTGTCTGCTGAAATTTAATTTAGAAGACGATGCATACAAACTGGCATAAGTTCCGGATCAACTGTCGCTGCAAAAAAAGTTAAACGAGAAGCGCTTTAATCGGAATCGATGTCATTCTTCTAGATCCCGAGGTGCTCGTGTATCGTAATGCTTGAAGATATTTTCGGGTCGGAATACATGTGGCTTCTGGTTCAATTCAAGATCATATTTTCTGATAGTTTTTTTAGTACGTAATGTGTTCTTGGTTTTATCTATTCGGGTTTGAAGGTCCTCGAGGGCTCTGATTGTTAATGATGGCTTTTTGTTTGTGATCTTTCTGAATCATTACTAATCTTTTCTAATTTGCTTTGTTGTTTGCAGGCTGGAGATGTGTTGTTATCATCACGTCGGTTTCGTTCATGTCGCCGGATTGGATTCCGTTTGGGTTTATTTTCACTGATTCCGAGTGTTTGGAGGTTTGGGTTGAATTCCGTTGCTATGTTCTTTGATGCCGATTTTAGCTCCATTCTTGTTTGGTTCTTCCGGAGGGAGGCTTTTTGGCGATTATTATCTGTGAAATTCCAGCTGGATATTCCGCGGGAACAACCTGCTGGGCTGTAGCCGACGCCTTGGGCGCAGGTCGTTTCGGGGCTGGCGTCTGGGCTGGAGACAATGCTACGAAAACCCCCAGGCTCGCCACCAGCGCGGCGCTTGCAATTCGTAAACTCTTCGGTGTCGTCATGTTTCTCCTTCGTTCCCATTGGCTGAGGGTGCGACGTTAAGTCCAAAGGCCTCCAGACTGTACGCGGCTAGTTTACGGAAACACCCGAGCAGAAGGTGAAACGTTTCTTGCCCTACGGCCCAACCGGGTAGCGGCGTCAGTCGCTCCTCCAGGGCAAGAATGGGCCATCCCTTTTTTCATCTTCAGACTCGCATGGCGCATCCATGGTTACAGGAGAAACCATGTACGAGGTAATCCTCAAGCGATTTGAAGAGCCGGATGAAGTTCGAACGTTTGAAAAGGGCAAGTTCGAGCTCGTGCGGATTGGGAGCCTGACCATCGGGCGTGCGAGTTACGAACCGGGCTGGAAATGGTCGGAACATGTGGGCAAGGCCGCGGGCGCGAAGAGTTGTATGGTGGAGCACGTCGGGTTAGTGATTTCCGGACGTGCGACGGCGGCGATGGATGACGGCCGGGTCATCGAGATGAGGGCGGGCGATCTTTTCTTTATCGAACCGGGACACGATAGCTGGGTAGTGGGCGACGAACCTTACGTATCGCTGCATTTCATGGGCGCTGACCAGTACGCACAGACCAAGTAGGGCTTGAGTGCTGGGTGTTTTGCTCTCCAGATGTTCACACGTGAGCAAATTCTGCCTACCACATCGGCTGCGTCTTCGAGCAGATCGACTCGATCTGCTACAGCCTTCACCGTATTCCGAACACAAAAATCGCTGAAGCTTGCTGTGTGCGAACCGGATCGCCCTGCGCCTAACTTGTTCAAATGGAACAAAGTGCAGTAGCGAACCGATCGTTGCGTAAGGAAGCAGCAATTCTTTGGCATGCGGTTTGCTCCTGTGATGAGATCAAGCGCGCCTAGTCTCTGGAGGATCTTGTGAGAAAACGGACTGAATCTCTTCCCTTCGTCGCCATACTCGCGGTAGTCATGGCGATGGTGTGCTTTGGAAGTTTGCTGCATGCGCAAAATAACAAGGCTCCACAGCAACCGCCGCAGACTCAACAACCGCAACAGGCGCCTGACAGCCAAGCACCTCCGGCGCAGTCGCAGCAACCTGACAGCCAGGAGCCGCCGGCACGGTCGCAGCAGCAACCGGACCAGCAGACTCCCAATCAGACTCAGCCTTCGCAGGATCAGGCGCAGCAGCCCGATGCCAACGGCAGCAAGGAGTTTGTCGGGACCGTGGCGAAGCAAGGCAGCAAATATGTATTCCAGGAAGCGGCTACGGGCACGACCTATGACATTGACCATCAGGATGAAGTGAAGAAGTTTGAAGGAAAGAAAGTGCGCGTGCACGGAACACTGGATCCGGCCACCAAGATGATCCACGTGCAATAGCCACGGGTCGAGGCTTTTCGAATCACGAAGGGCACAGGCGCCGAGAGAGGTAACCGCCTTCTCGGTTCCGGTGCCCTTGCGTGCTTACTGCGACCTCACTTCATACGTTCGGCGATGGTGATGATCCAGTTTTCGGGATCTTCGAAGGCGAATTCGCGCATGCCGTAGAACTGCTCTTTGAGAGGCATGACGACCTTCGCGCCGCTTTTCTGCACCGCGGCCAGCACCTCTTCGATTCCTTCCACTTCCATAAACAGCGTGAGCGCTCCGCCGGCGGGGCGTGCTCCGAGCGGAGGGTAATCTTTGGCGACGGCTTTTCGGTCGTTGAAGAAAATCTCGACACCACCGCTGGTGACTGAGCCGAAGACGTACGGCGGCTCGTCGGGCACCTTGATGGCGGGTTCGAAACCGAGGACGGAGCGGTAGAACTCCATGCTGGCGGTCACATCGCGGACTACAAGATTCGGAGTGAGCTTCTGGAATTTCATGGGCATCTCCTT
>CAVYHM010000057.1:0-56622 GCA_963768265.1 uncultured Acidobacteriaceae bacterium | reverse complement strand
ACGCCCGCCTTCTGCCGGCTCCGCAAACTGCAATCGTACAGGAGAGTTCTTAACCGATGTCGATCCCTGCCACCCAGCTTCGTCCCGGCATGATCATCAAGCACAATAATGATCTGCACTCCGTTTTCAGCGTCGAACACCGAACGCCCGGCAACCTGCGCGCCTTCATTCAGGCCAAGCTACGCAATCTGCGCACCGGGGCCATGTTCGAGCACCGTTTCCGCTCGCCCGACCCGATCGAGAAGATCAATGTTGACGAAGTCGAGATGCAGTTCCTCTACGCCGACGGCGACAGCTACTACTTCATGGACACCAGCAACTACGAGCAGACTCACCTGACCAAGGAGATTCTGGGCGACGCTGTCGAATACCTGATTCCCAACCTCGAGATCAAGGTGGAGTTTTTCGACGGCAAGGCGGTGGGAATTGAGCTGCCCCAGACTGTCATCCTGACGGTGGTTGAGACCGAACCCGGGCTGAAGAGCGCCACCGCTTCCAGCGTGACTAAGGCCGCAAAGACCGAGACAGGGCTTGTCGTGCAGGTGCCGCCGTTCATCAACGAAGGCGAAAAGATCAAAGTGGATACGTCGGAAGGCGCCTATCTGTCCCGAGCATGAAGTTCTAATTGTTATCCTGAGCGTACGAGAACATCGCGAAGCGAGTTCTCGCGAGTCGAAGGATCGCTATTCTGAGAAGAATCACGGCGGGCCCGGCAAGGCACTCTTCCAGATGCCTGATTCAGACTCTTTAACGCGCCCGCGGATTTTGAGATGATAGGGATCCTTCGACTGCAAATCAGTTTCGCTCCGCGAAGCTGATTCTCGCTCAGGATGACAATTTTCCAAAAAATGACTTCCACTGAAAAACCAATCGAGGCCCGCCGTTTTCTGGTTCGTGGACGCGTGCAAGGCGTTGGCTTCCGCTGGTTCATCGAGCGGGAGGCGCACATGCTGGGCATAGCCGGATGGGTGCGCAACAATCACGACGGCAGCGTGGAAGTGCTGGCCCAGGGAACGCGCGACCAGCTCTCCGGCCTTCATTCCCGGTTACGCGAGGGCCCGCGCGCAGCTCGGGTGGATGCAGTCGAAGTCTCCGAGGCCAGCCCGATTGCAAGACTCACTGCCTTTCGCATCGAAGGAGCCTGGTAGATGCCCACTGTCTCGGCGATGAATGCCAGCCAATTGAAGAAACTCATTCGCGAGGTCCCCGATTTTCCCAAACCGGGGATTCTTTTCTACGACATCACCACGTTGCTGAAGGACAAGAGCGGCTTCGCTACCCTCATCGACAAGTTTTCCGAGTACTATATTCCGCGGTCCGTTGACTTAGTGCTGGGCATGGAGGCGCGCGGCTTCATTTTCGGCCCGGCGTTGGCTTATCGTCTGAATGCGGGATTCGTCCCCGTGCGCAAGCCAGGCAAGCTGCCCGCCGAGACGGTGAAAGAAAGTTATGCCCTGGAATACGGCACCGCGTCGCTGGAGGTCCACAAGGATGCGATTCAGAAAGGCCAGCGTGTGCTGATCGTCGACGACTTGCTCGCCACCGGAGGCACTGCCGTGGCCACGGTGAAGCTGGCGCTCTCGCTCGGCGGCCAGATTGCTGGCCTCGGGTTCGTGGTGGAACTCGATTTCCTGAAAGGGCGCGAAAAACTAAGAGATTACGACGTGATGTCGCTGCTCCATTACGACAAGTGAAGGAACTGCGAAAATGAAAAACGGGCCAGGAAGTTCCCGGCCCGTTTGGTTCCCGCCTAATTCAGGAGAGCCGCTACCATCCATCCAACGCCGGCCCAAAAGCCAGCGCTAATTCCGCAGACAAGAACAAGGCCCAAGACTGCATTCCAATTGATCCGGCCACGCGACGCGGGCTGGTCAAGATTGGAGTCCTCCTCAAACCAGGACTGCAGAAACGAATTTTCCACCGAAATGACCGGGGGAGGCTGAACTACACTCCGCACACGAATTCCGCGGTTGCTTGCAGGGGGGGACGACCGAAATACTCGGAAGTTCATGAAGCATCTCCGATTTTGATCTTGGCGCCCGCAAGTGAATTGCCAATTTACCAGTAGGCGCAACTCTCTGATAACTATGAGGTTCCCTTGAGCGGAAAGTCACCGAATCGTTTGAACTCTTGTTAGAATTTCCTCATCTGCCCTTGAAGGTGTGGCGAAAATTCTCACTTACCCCTTATACGCCAGTCTTTTCCTTATGCCTATCTCCATGTTTTCCCGGATTGACCGACGAGCACGACCCGTCACCCGTTTTCGGCTACGGACAATTTCGATCCTCTGGGCAGGTATCCTTTGCGCTGGAACCAGTCCTCCATCGCATCCCGGAGTGAATCTAATGGCACACGGACGCCGATCTCCATTTGGCCATCGGAAATCGGTAGGGTGTCGTCGAAGACGCTGGCGTTCGTGAAGTTGCGCATGGAGAAGCTGTCGAGCCACTTCATCGGACAGGGGAGCCGCTGGCCGTTTTGCTCATACTCGACGCAAATCTTCCGGGCAAACATCAATCGATTTAACCACAGCCGGTGTTGCGGGTGTGTGGCGCGGGCACTTCTGCCCGCGAAGTCTGACCAGGATTCCGAGACTCGGATTCGATAGCCGCGGTCGGTTCGTTCACGCCCTCAAGGCTGGCTATTTTGTGAAGAGCCGCGGCTCTCCACTTTGAACACGTTGTTCTTCATCTCGCTCTCAGGCACGCTGCCGTCATTCACGACGATTTCCAGCGGTGCGCCGGGGATCTCTACTCGAGTGGAGGCCTTGCTTCCGGCGCGAACTTCGAGCCGCTTGCTCACTTCTCCGCCGTTGAACCTCACGGTCAGCGGGACCTCTGCCCCCGCCCCGCCAAAATTGTTCACCGTGATGGTGAGCAGGAACTCATTTGTGGAGGCCTTCCGCGAGAAGGCGGACTCGACTTTGAAATCCGGCAGCCGGCGGTCGTGGTAGACCCAGTCGTCGAAGAACCATCCCAGATCACGCTGTGTTTGTGCAGCAATGAGTCGCGGCATGTACGACGGTTCTTTATCCTGTTCGGGACGGTACGAGGCAAGCGCCTTCTTGAGGGCCGCATCGCCTATCATGTCCCGCAGCATCCACCACACATACATCCCCTTGCTGCGGTAGAGTTCTTCGCGCGTCGTATTTACAAGGGGCCGGTTCACATCATCTTCGGAATGGGGCGCGGCCGTCTGCTTTTCCCCCTCACTGAAAGCGGACCGGTGCAGCCCCATGTAGTCGAGCGCGGCCTGGCGTCCATTCTGCTGTTCGAGGTATAAAGCCTGCGCGAAGTGAGCAAGCCCTTCTTCGATCCACGGCCGGAACGATATGAACGCCGCGTGGGTGAGTTGATGGGCCGCAGCCAGACCCGCGAGCTTGGAGTCTGCGCTGGCAAGCGGGGTGAGCAGCAGCGAGCCGCTCTCGAAGGGCGCTTCGTTGGGATCGGGAAGTTCGGCTGTTTTCGCCCGCTCGCGCTGCGCTCCGAACCATTCGGTAACAATGGGGAAAACTTTTCCCGCCGTGTCTGCGAAACTTGTCGCCGCTGTGTCGTGACCGGCGAGATAACGCACCTCGATCCCCGGCTTCTCCATCACTTGATAGTCAGCGATCACGAGAGCCGGTACATCTAACCTCAGGGTCTGAGAAGCACACTCCGCCTCGATAGCTTGCCCAGGCCCCATATCGAACGACAAAATGGAACATAAGACTCCGCCGAAAAGAATCTGATGGAGATGGTCGCTTCCTCGTGTGAGCGTAAGTCGCAAATGCATCTTCGATCCTGCTTCGCGGTTCTTCCATCGTCCCAAGACCTCAAACAGACTGTTGCCTTCGGAGAGATTCGCCGCCTCCGTCGCAATCGGATACCACGCCACGTAGCCCGCTCCGCGCAAGAGGGCGAAACTCGATTCAATCTGATCCCAATCCGTGTTCTTTGCCACATCTTCGGGGGTGCCAATTCGAGTCAGCCGCGTCGCATCGAGTAGGATCACGCCTTCGTAGCCGATGTCCAACTCGACCGTCCCATTCGGCGCGATAGGCTCCGGCAAGGTGACGATCGCTTCCGAAAGGCCGCCGGTGTGATCGATGTCCGACGTGTAAGGCTGCTTCACGAATTGCACTGCCTTGTCGCCCGTCTTGATGGACCGCCAGTCAAGCGACGAAGAAATCTGCAGCACCGCAATCTTCTGCGGAGTGGGCGAATCATTGCGCAAGTTGATCTTGCCGCGGACGCCAAGACGATGCTGCTCCGGTTCGACTTGCAGGGTGAGGTCGTAGTTCGTGAAGGTGAAGGCCTCGCGGTCGAGACAGAAACCATGCACCACAGAGGCACAGAGCACACAGAGAAGACTCAAAACCTTGAAGCCGGACCTCATCTCGATCTCGCGAAACTCGTCGGGAAACTTCGCGCGGAACTTCATTTCGTATTTGATGCGGCCTCGCCCATACGCCGCTGCCGCGCGATCTCATATAAGACGACGCCCGCGGCCACGGAAACATTCAACGACGACACCTTACCCAGCATCGGAATCGACACCAGGAAATCACATTTTTTCTTTACAAGATCGTGGAGTCCCTTGCCTTCCGCACCCAGCACCAGCGCGCAGTCCATGTTGTAGTCGAGCGCGTCGTAGGTCTGCTTGCCGTGCTCGTCAAGCCCCACGGTCCAGATGTTGCGGTCCTTCAGTTCTTCCACGGAGCGGGCGATGTTGGTGACTTTGGCGATCGGCAAATGCTCGCTCGCGCCGGCCGAGACTTTTGTGACGGTCCCAGTTACGCTGGCGGCGCGGCGCTCCGGGATTACGACGCCGTCGGCGCCCGCCGCATCGGCGGTGCGCAGGATGGCACCTAGATTGTGCGGATCCTCCACGCCATCGAGCACGACCACCAGGGAATACTGTCCGCGCTTGGCTCCGACCACGTCGTCGAGATCGCTGTACTGCTTGGCCGATGTGACCGCGACGACCCCCTGGTGCGCCGCGTTCCCGGCCATACGATCGAGCTCCGTGCGCTGCAGGAAGCGCACTGGCACGCTCAGCCGCCGGCAATCTTCAATCAAACGTTGCAGGCGAATGTCGTGCCGCTCCTTCGCCATGCCGACCCACTCGAACGCCCGTCCGCGCGCCTTTAGCGCCTCGCTCACGGCGTTGATGCCATAGATGTAGTGCATGAGTATTCAGTGTACCGCGCTGTGGCTTTGCTCAGGACGTTAGACCCATTGTTATCCTGAGCGCAGCGAAGGACCTATGCATTTCGCCGACAGCGCCTGAAGGCAAGCAGGTTGCATAGGTCCTTCGGTCCGCAAAAGCGCGGACCTCAGGATGACAGGGCGGCGCTACGACCATCGGACTGAAGAAGGGACACGATGTCCGCCGGTTCCGGCCGCTCGGTGTAATCCTCATTCGCGCTCGCGTAAAGCACCGTGCCGTCGCGATCCAAGATGTACGTCGCCGGAATCGGCAACTCCCAACTCTTATCTCCGTTGGTGAACGGCAGATTGACGAACGCCCGACGATACACGGCTTCCTGCGGCGGAGGTACGCGATAGGTCAAGCCAAACTGCCGCGCGACCTGATTTCCGGCATCCGAGAGCAGGGGAAAGCGGAGCTTGTGCTGATCACGCATGAAGAACGACTGATTGACCGTCTGCGGGGAAATGGCGACCAGCGCCGCTCCCGTCTGCTCAATCTGCGGCAGAATGAGGTTCATGGCCTCCATCTGCCCGACGCAGAACGGGCACCAGCGGCCGCGAATGAAGCAGAGCACGAGCCGTCCCTTCGCCAGCAGATCAGAAGAGGAAACGAGCTTGCCGTCGTGATCCTGCGATTCGAACGCAGGCGCCTTCGTGCCGACGGGCAGGATGTTTGCCGCGAGATGCCGTTGCTTGAGTTCCCTGACAACCTGAGCGTGAATGGCCTGCGTCTCAGCGGGAACGTACTTAGCGATCAGATCTTTGCGCTCGGCGAGGATCTCGCGCAGCGGTCGCAGGTCTGTTCCTGGAGAGGATTCTTCAAGAGAACGCCATTTCATAGTCGGTTTCGGCGGAGTCGATAGGGATCCTTCGACTGCGTTGCCGCTCGCTTCGCTCGCGTCAACTCCGCTCAGGATGATAACTCGTTAGGGTTATGGCTGGAACTGGCAACTGGTTACTGACCACTGCTTCACATCCCTGGCAGCTTCATCCCGGCCAGCCTTCTGGCGAAGCTGGGCTTGCCCATCTGCTTGAACATTTTTTTCATCTGCGCGTACTGGCGCAGCAGGTTGTTCACTTCCTGCACGCTCGTGCCTGACCCGCGCGCAATGCGTTTGCGGCGGCTGCCGTTGATCACTTCGTGATGGTTGCGCTCGTGCGTGGTCATCGAATTGATGATGGCCTCGACGCGGTTGATCTGCTTTTCGTCCACGTTGTCGGCGGCCTTCTGCAGGCCGGAGAACGGCCCGATCGACGGCAGCATTCCCATCAGGCTCTTCATCGATCCCATCTTCTTGACTTGCCGCAACTGGTCGCGAAAATCTTCCAGCGAGAAGCCATCGCCGGAGAGCGCCTTAGTGGCCATCTCCGTCGCCTTCTTCTTGTCGATCTGTTGCTCGGCGCGCTCGATCAGCGACAGAATGTCGCCCATACCCAGAATGCGCGAAACGATTCGATCGGGATGGAACGGCTCGAGCGCATCGTACTTTTCGCCCACACCGATGAACTTGATGGGCTGGCCGGTCACTTGACGAATCGACAGCGCCGCTCCGCCGCGGGCGTCGCCGTCCATTTTTGTGAGGACGATGCCGGTGAGCGAAAGCTTTTTGTGGAACTCGTCGGCGGAGTTGACCGCGTCCTGCCCGGTCATGGCGTCGGCCACAAACAGAATCTCCGACGGATTCAACAGCTTCTTCAGCGACTGCATTTCTTCCATCAACTGGTCGTCGATGTGCAAACGGCCGGCGGTGTCGACGATCAGCACGTCGCAGCCGGAGACGATGGCCTCACGCCGCGCTTCTTTCACCAAGCGCTCGACCGTCGCCGTGTTGGCCTCGCCCACTTCGCCTTCGTAGAGGTGGCTCTTGACGGCCTGCGCTACAATCTTCAACTGCTCACGTGCTGCCGGACGGTAGACGTCCACCGAAACCAGCAGCGGACGATGCCCGCCATTCTTGAACCAGTGCGCGAGTTTGCCGGACGTCGTGGTCTTGCCGGAACCTTGTAGACCGGCCATGAGCACGACCGTGGGCGGCTGCGATGCGAACTTCATACGCGCCGTGTCTTTGCCGAGAAGCTCGACTAGTTCGTCGCGCACGATCTTGATGACTTGCTCGCCCGGCGACAGCGCGGTCATCACATCCTGACCAACGGCCTTGGCGCGAATCTGATCGATGAGCTGCTTGACGACTTTGAAGTTGACGTCGGCCTCGAGCAGCGCCAGCCGAATCTCACGCAGCGCCTCGTCAATGTTCTCCTCGGTGAGCTTCGCCTGTCCGCGGAGGCTCTTGAACGCGCGTTGGAGTTTTTCCTGTAAGTTCTCGAACATAGAGGTATCAGGCTATTTTATCAGCGAGGCGAGCGTGGGGCGGACGCGCCTCGGCCCGTAGTCATCCCAACTGGTGCGTCATCCTGAGCGCAGCCGTTTTTCAGGCGGAGCGAAGGATCTCCAGCGGACCAAGACGCAAAGTGACCCAGTACCGCACGATACTCTTAACCTGCTTTGGGCCGCGCCAACTCAATCCGCTCGGTAGTGCGGGTGTATTGGATGCCGCCCATGCGCCCGACCAGATCTAGCGAGTTCCGATCCAGTCGGCCGTTCTTGATGTGCTCATCGTCCATGTGAATGGAGACAATCTCGCCGATCACCAGACTACTGCTCGTAGGCGCAGGAGAAAAATCGAGAATCTGATACAGACGGCATTCGAAGCTGACCGGGGATTCCGCCACCCGTGCCGGCCGAACGAGCCTGGAGGGCAACGGTGTGACCTTCGCCAGTTCGAATTCATTCACCGTTGGGTCGTATTCGCCGCTCGTCACATTCATCGCTTGTAGCAGCTCATAGGTGACTATGTTCACTACGAACTCCTTCGTCTCGCGGACGTTGCGCAGCGTATCTTTGGGTTCGCCCTGGGACGCATTTGCCTGCTTCGGCTGACGGAGTCCTGGGGCAAAGCCCAGCAACGGTGGGTCGACACACATTGCGTTAAAGAAAGAAAAGGGCGCCAGATTGGGCTGCCCGGAGGCACTAAGCGTGGAGACCCACGCGATCGGACGCGGCGCGACGGAGTTGAGCAAAATGGCGTAAAGGTCGCTGTGTGGAATTTCAGAAGGTGTGACGTTCATATGTGTATATGGAATGTACCTGAAGATAAGTTACCGACGAGGTGACACCGCCCCTGCGAACACTTCTTTCGCCGCCACAACCGTATTGCAGTGGATCGTCACCGTGTCTTCCACATTCTGCGCGTAGCCGCCAGCGAAGGTCACCATCACCGGAATGCCGCGGGCGTAGGCCACGCGGAAGACGAGTTCGTCGCGCTTCTTCAGTCCGTCGATCGTCAGGTCGAGCCCGCCGAGTTGGTCTTCGCGATACGGATCGGCGCCT
Organism: uncultured Acidobacteriaceae bacterium; assembly: GCA_963768265.1. Taxonomy (GTDB): domain Bacteria; phylum Acidobacteriota; class Terriglobia; order Terriglobales; family Acidobacteriaceae; genus Sulfotelmatobacter. Next base: position 48,042 of record CAVYHM010000057.1, on the reverse strand, counting down.
GCGATGTAGCACAGTAGATCGGGCTCAAACTGCCGCAGGCCGGAGCTGAGCGCGTTGTCGAGCCAGGCAAGATAGTCGTCGTCGCCGGTGCCATCGGGGAGGTCCACGTCAATCGACGACGGCGGCTTCCACATTGGATAGTTGTTGTGCTGGTGCAATGAAATCGTGAAAACGTCACCGGCATGTGCCTCGCGCATCTTGCCTCCGCGCGGCCGGCCTCCCGGCTGTTCCAGCGTAGAACTGGACACCGAAGGCAGCAGGGAACTCGCCGTACGCGTCCCGGCAAAAATTGAGGCCGTACCGTTCCCCTGATGCACGTCGCAATCCACGGTCATGGCGGTGCGAATCTTGTCGTCGCGCTGCAGTCGCCGGATGGCCACCGCCACATCGTGGATCATGCAGAACCCCTCACCATGATCAGGAAAAGCATGGTGAAAACCGCCGCCAAGGCTGATCGAAACCTTATCGATCAGGCACAGGCGCGCGGCCAGTATCGATCCACCAGCCGCCAGCCAGAACGCCTCCGCAAGATCGCGGGAGTAGGGCACTTCCATCTCCATTTCTTCGCGCGGGCTGAGCGTACCGGTCTTCAGCTTTTGCACATACTCCGGCTTGTGCACCAGCAGAATGTCCTGGTCACTGGCCGGCTTCGGTTCCAGGAAATCCGCGGCGTCAGCAATGCCGTCGGCGATGAGGCGGTCACGTATTCGCCGATACTTTTCGGCAGGGAAGACGTGGTCGCCGATGGGCAGATAGTAGGCGTCGCTATAGACCAGCTTGAAGGGAAGCATGGTGACCTTAGATGATAACCCTAGGAGTGTCATCCTGAGCGAAGCTGACGTGAGCGAAGCGAACGGTAGCGCAGTCGAAGGATCCCTATAGGCTGGTGGAAACAATGCTGCTTCGAGGAGTTCTCGTCGCACGGGGCTATGAGGAGAACTCCCTACAGGGTTCAACTGGGTGGAGGGGATAGGGATCATTCGACTCCGTCACTGCTTCGCTTCGCGAACCAGCCACTCCGCTCAGGATGACAGAACAAAGGAATGTCGGGAAACAGCTAGCGCTTCTTCGGTCCCTGCACCGCCGGCGCTATGATCGACCGTCGTACCGGCACAATCGCCCCCCTTGACGGGTCGGCCGCGGCATTGGCGCGGGTGAGTACTTCTTGCTGGATGTACTGCACGAACTCCTGGATCTGGCGCTGCATCTCTTCCATGCGCTCCCGCATTTGCAGGATGATGGCCATGCCAGCGATGTTGACGCCCAGGTCGCGGGCCAATGAGAGGATGAACTCCAGTCGCAGCAGGTCTTCGTCGGTGTAGAGACGGGTGTTGCCTTCTGTGCGCGAGGGCTTGAGCAGACCTTCGCGTTCGTACAGCCGCAGAGTCTGGGGATGAATGCCATACATCTCGGCCACCGAGGAAATCATGTAGGCACCCCTGGATTTGCGCTTGGTCATAGATCTCCCTGGTTTGATTCTAGTGCACGATCAAAATTTCTTCCTATCCACCCCAGAAAGATCCCGCCAACCCCAATCGCCCACGGGCATCCAAATTGCGGAGGATTATTATGGACGAAAATAACGTTGTCACTGCGCTGAAGGACCTTATTGAGACCTGCAGAGACGGACAGAAGGGCTACCAGGACGCAGCCGAGCACATAAAGCGTCCGGAGCTAAAGAGTTATTTCATGGAACAGAGTGCCGAACGTGGGCGGTTCGCGCAAGAACTGCAGAGCGAACTTGCCAAAGTTGGCGAGCCAGGCAAGAAGGTTTCCGGTTCGGCCTCAGCGGCGCTGCACCGAGCCTGGATCGATACCAAGGTAGCCTTGGGCGGTGGAGACAAGAGCATCCTGGAATCGGTTGAGAAGGGCGAGGATGAGGCTAAGGAGACCTATCAGAAGGCGCTCAGTGGCTCGTTGCCATCGAGCATTGCGGAACTCGTGCGCCGGCAGGCCGCGAGCGTGCAACATGCCCATGACAAAGTAAGGATGTGGCGAGACACGGCGGCGGCCGCCTGAGATTCAACCCAAACAGAAAATCAAAGAGGACCGGCTTTACCCGGTCCTCTTGGTCTTAAGCGAACGATCGATCAGGCCGCCGGCTGCGGCTTTTCTTGCCGCGGAACCGACCATCCTGCGGGCTTAAGCGCGTGATTCAGGAAATAGGCGACGAAGCCCGCCGCGATCAGGATCATCCCGAAGCTGAACGAGCTCATATTCCAGATCTGCTCATGCTCGCTGCGGACGACCGAAAAGCCCAACAGCAGCAGGGGTGGAATGCCGATGGCAAGCGCTCCAAAGAGCCCACCCGGCACCCGGAACGGCCGCGGGAGCTCCGGCTCGCGGAACCGCAGCACTGCCAGCGCCACGAACTCCAGCAGCAGACTAGCGCCATAAAGAAGAATGTCGAGTGTGACCAGGCGGGCAAAGCCGAGCCCCAGGCACATCGCCCATCCGGCGGCCAGCGCCAGGATTGCAACCCAAGGGGCCTTCGATTTCTTGTGCAGCTTGCCGAAAATCCCGGGCAGCATGCCATCCTGTGCCATGGCCAGCGGCAGTCGCGAGTAGCTCATCACCAGTGCGTTGAACATGCCGAAGGCGCTGATGATTCCGCCCAGCACGACACCGATGCGAAGCAACGGGCCGCCCAGCAGTCCGGCAATGTCGGCCCACGAGCCGGTTTCCCATGCTGTCGCCTTCAGACCGGTCATCCACATCGCGGCGAAGGGCAGTACGTAGCTGACCGCCACAATGCAGACGGCGACCAGCATCGCCCGCGGATACGTCCGCTGCGGACGTTCTACCTCGGCCGCGATGGTCGAGGCGTTGTCCCATCCCATGTAGTTCCACATGCAGATGAGCAGCCCGCCCAGAATGTCGACGGTGGAAGTCGTGGGCTTGGTCACGGCGTTGGCCAGGGTTCCAAGCTTGAACGGCGCCAGGAGAACGATCGCCACGAACGGCGCCGATAGCGCCAGGAACAGCCACAGTGAGGTGAGCGAAACCACCTTGACTCCGGCAATGTTAAGGAGCGCGCACGCGATCACCACCGCCAGCGCCACAAACCAGCCGCGATTGTTCTCCTGGAACCAAGGGAACATGCGGGTCAGATAGGCTACGAACAGCGTGGGATAGATCGCCATGTCGAAAATGGACGCAACCAGCGAGAGCCAGGCTTCCTGAAAGCCCCAGAAGTTGCCCAAGGCGCGGCGCACCCAGGCGTAGTAGCCGCCTTCGAAGGGCAGCGCGCTCGAGAGCTCGCCGATCATAAAAGCCGTCGGCAGGCTCCAGAGGAGCGGCGTCAGGATCAGAATCAAGATCGCGCGTCCGTAGCCGGCGCCATGCACGATGTCTTCGGTGCCGTAGGTTCCGCCTGACACCATAAAGAAGGTGGCGGCGACCAGGGGCCAAAGCGTGAGGCGGACGAACTTTTTCCGGTTTGGTACGGCGGCGTGGGGCTGGGGATTGCCGGGTTGTTGGTGGGGGGCGCTAGCTGCCAATTTCTATGTCTTCCTCCTGAAGCGACTCACTCTCGCCACCGCGTCTCCCTTGGTCTTGGAAACAAGACTTGCTGCTCGCGGCTCCCGGGTTGCCGAGCGGATTCCCCGGGCATTTCGGCGAAGTTAGTTCGCATTTGTGAGATTACGGAAATTTTCAGCAGATGCAAGTTTTTTTTGAGTTTTTCTTGCAAATTCTTGTAAGCAACCGTTGTGGTACGGAGGTAATCAAGACCGAGCGACGCGTCGAAGAGAGAACCCCTCGATTTAGAAGAATCGAGGCACGCCTCTCGCGCCAGTTCGTTCGAGTGGAGGAAACAAATGTTTGCCCGATTGATCGCCAACTGGGTCTACGGCGGCTTCCTGGCCGGTCTATTGGTGCTTTTGTTGACGCCTGTCCTCGTGCCCTCATGGCCTGCTACGCTCGTGGCCACGTTTCTCTGCCTGCCGGTTTACATGGTTCATCAATACGAGGAGCACGACAACGACCGATTCAGATTGTTCGTCAACCAGAAGATTGGAAAGGGAAGAGCGGGACTCTCACCGTTGGCTGTCTTCGTCATTAACGTGCCCGGAGTGTGGGGCGTCGTCGGGATTTCTGTGGCATTGGCCGCGACGGCGAACGTTGGCTTCGGACTTGTGGCAGTCTACCTGATTCTCCTGAATGGCATGATTCACGTCGTCCAGGCGGTCATTTCCCGGGGCTACAACCCGGGACTGGGCACCGCGATCACCTTCTTTCTTCCGCTAGGCGCGTACGGTATCGCCGCCATTCAGCGGGCTGGCGGCGGAACATTCTTGATGCACATGACCGGTGCGGCGGCCGCGATCGGCATTCATGTCGCGATTATCATCCACGTAATGCGCCGACGATAATGAACCGGATAGACCTTACTCCACAGATGAGGTCCGCCTCTCCCAGGAGGCCGGTCTGCTACGAACATGCCGGCCGCCAGTCCTAGAGTTTCAGTTCCCATGTTTCCGCGACCAGATCTTTGCGGCTCCAGCTCTGATGTTTCTTCTTGGCCACCAATTCGAAGCCCGCATTTTGGTAAATACGGCGCGCGGCAGCCAGTTCGCTCTGTGTCCAGAGCATGATCTTCTTGTAGCCGGCGTCCCGGGCGAAGCGGACGCATTCCTCGACCAGGCGCTTACCGATTCCCAGCCCGCGAGCGGATGGTTCGACCAACAGCAGTCGCAGCTTAGCGACTGAAGCCGACTTCTTCACCAGGAACACAGACCCGACGTTGGCGCCTTCTTTTTCGGCGATCCAGCAGCATTCTCGGGCGGGGTCGAATTTCTCGATGAACTCGGCCACAATGCCCGCCACCAGGGCCTCGAACCGCTCATCGTAGCCATACTCTCTGGAATAGAGCAGACCGTGATTCTGGACGACCCATCCCATGTCGCCGGGGCGATGCGCGCGAAGAACGTAGGACGGGACGAGCTCACTATTAGGCGACAATAGGGATTCGATCGCCCTCATCGCCTGAGTGAGTTCGTCTTGCTTCGCCGCCGGCAACTTGCCGAGCATAGCTCGCACCTGATCACTCGATCGGGTATTCAGGGGCCCGAAGGCAGCGCGCCCCTTCTTCGTAAGCCTCAGTAGCGTCTGGCGGCCGTCTTTCGGGGAGGTTTCTTTTTCAATCAGGCTGGCCTTCTCGAAGCTCGCCAGAATGCGGCTCAGGTAGCCTGCATCCAACCCCAGGTCTTTGCAGAGTTCGACGGCCGTCGTGTGTTCTTGCTGCGCCAGTTCGTAAAGCGCCCGGCACTGGGTCAACGAGAACGGACTATTCAGCAAACTCTCATCGAGGAGCCCAATCTGGCGGGTATAGAAGCGGTTGAAGCGCCGAATCGCCGCAATGTGCGGTTCGGGGTCCGACGCAAGCGAGAGCGGGGTCATGTGGAATAGTATCTGTAAATAAGTTGACTAAGTCAAATAATATAAATGACTGAGGCAACTGTATAGGCGCGAGCAGCCTGGCGCCACCCCCGCGACCGCCCTTGCTGTTAGCGTGGCGGATATTTATCATGCCGCGTCAGTTGGGAGGGTTCTATGAAACTACCGTTTCTGGCTGTCGTTCTTTCCGTGGCTGCTCTGCTTGCGGCGCAGCCGTCACAGGCGCAAAACGCCTTCACGCCCGATCAGGTGAAGTTCGGCCCGGCTCCGCCGTTCCTTCCGCCGGGAGCACAATTGGCGGTGCTCGAAGGCGACCCAATGGCTTCCACCGGCGACTTCACCATTCGCCTGAAAATGCCCGACGGGTACAAGGTGGCGCCGCACACGCATCCGCACCGGGAGAACATCACGGTGCTCTCCGGTACGCTCAAAGTTGGGATGGGGGACCAGTTTGACGCGACCAAGATGATGAGCTTTGCGCCCGGCAGTTTCGCCTACCTCGATCCGACGATGCATCACTACGCTGGAGCCTCTGGGGAAACTGTCATTCAGATCCACGGGATGTCGCCGGTGAAGTTCAATTACATCAATCCGGGAGACGATCCCACGCCGAAAAAGTAAATTAAAAAGGGCCCGGCTTCTGGCGGGCCCTTAGCGTTTTCTGGATGTCCCCAGTATCCTCTGCGGCTAGACCTTCTGCCACAGCTCCGCCCGCGGGTCCTCCGGATTCAGCTTGGCCAGTTCGCGCAGCAGTTCTTTCGTGCGCTCGTCGCGCGGCATTGGGACGGTCACCGTGATCTCGACGATTTCATCTCCGCGCACGCCATCCTTGGTTGCGGAGGGCACGCCTTTTTCCCGCAGCCGCAGCTTCTGGCCCGACTGCGTTCCTGGAGGAATTTTCAACAGCGCCCGTCCGTCAATGGTCGGCACTTCGATCTTGGCACCGAGAGCCGCCTCAGTCGAGTTCACGGGCACAGTCAGGTAGATGTCATCGCCATCGCGCCGGAAGATCGGATGCTCCCCGGTCCGGATGATCGCGTAAAGATCGCCTGGCGCGCCGCCGTGGGCCCCGGCGTTTCCCTTGCCCGGAACACGAATGCGCTGTCCGTCACGAGTGCCGGCCTTGATGCGGACCTCTAACGGTTCGGTCTTCGTCACCGTGCCGTCGCCGTGACAAGTCGGGCACGTGGTCAGGTTCTTTCCGGTCCCATGGCATCGCGGACACTGCACGTTGAACTTCATCCGCCCGCCCGTCTGAGTGATCTGCCCGGTGCCGCCACACTCCGGGCATTTGCCGGGAGACTCGAGGTATCCCTGCCCATGACACTGCGAGCAGACGTCTTGCCGCGAAATGTTCAGCCGCATCACGCCGCCGCGAATCGCCGTCCAGAAGGGAACGTTGACCTGATATTCGAGGTCGGTCCCCGGCTCGGGGCCTTCCTCGGCTGACGCTGTGCCGTGCCCACCGCCGAAGATCGAGCCAAAAATGTCGCGAAAGCTGCCGCCGCCACCACTGCTCTTTCGGCCCCGGCCCGCACTATCGACCAGGTCGGAAAAGTCGAATCCGCCGAAATCGAATGGAGCGCCTTGTGCGCCCCCTGCTCCGCCGGAAAATCCTCCGGGAAAGCCCTGGCCCGCGCCCGCGCTGCTCCCGGCCCGCGCATAAGCTTCGGCTGTCGCCGGATCAATGTTGTCAGAGTAGAACCCGACCTGATCGTAGATTTTGCGTTTCTTGGGATCGCTGAGAACGTCGTTGGCCTCGGAGAGCGCCTTGAACTTCTCCTCCGCTGCCTTGTCCCCGGGGTTGACGTCCGGATGATACTTGCGCGCCAGCTTTCGAAATGCCTTGCGGATGTCCTCCGCCGAGGCGGATTTCTTTACGCCGAGAATTTCGTAGTAGTCCTTCTTGGAGGTAGTAGGCATCTAGCGCATCTAAAATTGCAAAAATGGCGAACAGATTTAGTTAGGAATTTCCCGCTTCCGCTTATCTTCTACCACCAACGTCAAATCCTCGACCTCCTGCGCATCCTCGTAGACCGGGACTGGCCGCGTGCCGGTCGGCGTGGACACAAAAACGAGCCACCGCGCCTCATCCTCGGCGAGGCTCAAAAAATACGTTTCCCCATTGACCTGAAAATCCACTTCGCCCCCCTAAAAAACTGGCCACGGATCTCCCGGATCTTCACGGATATCCGTGTTCATCCGCGCCAATCCGTGGCCAAGTCTTGCTTATTTTTTGTCCTCTACGTCCACGTACTCGGCGTCGATCACGCCTTCGTCCTTCTTCTTGGTCTGACCGTCGCCGCCATGATCGCCGCCCGCGCTTGCTCCAGGCGTTGGCCCGGCGCCCGGCCCTGGTTGCGCTTGCGCCGCCTTGTACATCTGCTCGGCCAGCTTGTGCGACGCCTGGGTCAGCTTCTCGCGCGCCTTGTCCATCTGCGCCTTGTCGTTCGACTCCAGTGCCTTCTTGGCGTCGGCGACAGCGTTTTCCACGTCACCACGCTCGGAGCCCGAGATCTTGTCGCCGGACTCACGCAGCATCTTCTCGATGTTGTAGACCATGCTGTCCAGCTGGTTCTTGGCCTCGATCGAGTCGCGTTGCGCCTTGTCCTCGGCCGCGTGCGCATCGGCTTCCTTGGCCATGCGCTCGACCTCCTCCTTCGACAAGCCCGAAGACGACGTGATCGTGATCTTCTGGTCCTTCTGCGTGGCCATATCTTTCGCGGTCACGTTCAGGATGCCGTTGGCGTCGATGTCGAACGTCACCTCGATCTGCGGCACGCCGCGCGGAGCCGGCGGAATCCCAGTCAGGTGGAACTTGCCCAGCGTCCGGTTCTGCGCCGCCATTGGCCGCTCACCCTGCAGCACGTGCACTTCAACTGAGGTCTGGCTGTCGGCCGCCGTCGAGAACGTCTCCGTCTTCTTGGTCGGAATCGTAGTGTTGCGCGGGATCATCGGCGTTGCCACGCCGCCCAGCGTCTCAATCGACAGCGAGAGCGGAGTCACGTCGAGTAGCAGCAGATCTTTCACCTCGCCGCCCAGCACGCCACCCTGAATCGCCGCGCCGACTGCGACCACTTCGTCCGGGTTCACACCCTTGTGGCCTTCGCGTCCGAACAACTCTTTCACCAGCGCCTGGATGCGCGGCATGCGCGTCTGGCCGCCGACCAGTACGACTTCATTGATCTTGCTGGTATCAATCCCCGCATCCTTCAGGCACTGCTTGCATGGTCCCGCCGAGCGCTGGATGATGTCCTCCACCATCCCTTCGAGCTTTGCCCGCGTCAACTTTTTCACCAGATGCTTCGGCCCAGTGGCATCCGCCGTAATGAACGGCAGGTTGATCTCGGTCTCCATGGTGGTCGAGAGCTCAATCTTGGCCCGCTCGGCCGCGTCTCGCAAACGCTGCAGGGCCATTTCATTGCCCTTGCCTCGCAGGTCAAGGCCTTCATCCTTCTTGAACTCGTCAATCAGCCAGTCGACAATGCGCTGGTCGAGGTTGTCGCCGCCCAGGTGCGTGTCACCGTTGGTCGCCTTGACTTCGATGACGCCTTCGCCGACTTCCAGAATCGAAATATCGAACGTTCCGCCGCCGAAGTCATACACGGCGATGGTCTCGTCCTTACCCTTGTCGAGGCCGTAGGCGAGCGCGGCTGCCGTCGGCTCGTTGATGATGCGCTTCACTTCGAGGCCAGCGATCTGCCCGGCATCCTTGGTGGCCTGCCGCTGTGCGTCGTTGAAGTAGGCCGGCACGGTGATGACCGCCTCGGTTACTTTCTCGCCGAGATAGTCCTCGGCTGCCTTCTTCAGCTTCTGCAGGATGAGCGCCGAAATCTGTGGCGGTGTGTACTCCTTGCCCTGCGCCAGTACCGCGACGTGGTCGCCCGACTGCACGACCTTGTAGGGCACCATCTTCATCTCTTCGCCAACTTCGTCATAGCGGCGTCCCATGAACCGCTTGATCGAATACACGGTGTTCTCGGGATTAGTAATGGCCTGCCGCTTGGCCACCTGCCCCACCAGCCGCTCGCCGGTCTTGGTGAAGCCGACCACGGAAGGCGTAGTCCGCCCTCCTTCTTCATTAGCGATTACCTTGGGCTCGCCACCTTCCATGACTGCCACGCAGGAATTGGTGGTTCCCAAGTCAATTCCAATAATCTTGCCCATAAAACGCGTCCTCCTAAACTTGATAAGTCCTTTATCAGCAATAGATTATTGCCGTGAAGTGCTTTTATATCAACCACATGATAGGACTTGAGTGAATCACTGTCAAGTTTTAGATGCGGTGGGAAATGAAGAAGATGCATACTCGGCTGAAGACAAAGGAGCGAGCACGTGAACATCGAAATCCGCGATGCAGCCCTCGATGCCAGAGTCCAAGAACAGCATCAAGCCACCGGTTCCGCCAGTGTTGAGGAAGTCTTGCTCCGCCTGCTTGAAACTCAGGAGGAGCAGGATCGCTGGCTTCTGGAAAACCGGGAAGCGATTAACGCGAAGATTCGCCGCGGCATCGGCCTGCTGTTGCCCAGCGATGCGGCCTACATTGCGCTCGCCGAAAAACTCGGCGCCACCCTGATTACACGAGACGTCTGCCTCGCTGCTGCCTTCGCCCGTGGGGTGACCATCGAGCTGTTTTGAGTTTCTCCGTTGCGAGACGACTGTAAGCGGGCCGCCATGGTGCCGAAGAATGACCAGAAGGGACAACTGGCAACCGACAACTGCGAACGGCTACTCCATCTCCACCTTCCACACCGGCTCCCCGCCCAGCGAGTGATAGAAGCCCCATCCTGCCAGAGCGACCACACTCAGCAGCGCCAGAACTGTCGTGCCCATGTACCACGCCGAAAAGTCGGCGGTGAAGGGCACGCTTCCGAGCATATCGACGGTGAACGCCGCACATGCGAGCGGTACCAACCCAAATCGAAAGACAATCAGGACCAACACCCCATAGACGAGTACCAGCGCCGGAAGGTCAACTGCCGGGTGCGTGCTCTGCAGCGATCGCAACCCGACGAACAGGGCGACGAAGGCAATCGCGGCGATCCAGTCCTTGCGCAACAGGACCTTCAGGCCCAGCAGCAGGAAGAAGAACTCCAGGGTTCCGACGATGGATGAGGGAATCTGCATCAGCCACTGGCCGAACGCCTGACGCCCTCCGAGCAGGTAAGCGGTGGAGTTCAATTGCGGAGCGGCGCCCATGTGGGCAAGAGGAATATAGGTAAACTCGAAAATCAGGATCCAGACAACGCCGAACGTAACCCCCAGCAAAATATCGCGCCCCACCAGCGGATCGCGCAGCTGTCCGGAAAGCAACCGGCTCCAGGAGATGATGGCATGGGGCCAGCGCCGCCGAATCCACGGCTCGACGGCCAGGTAGAGCATCCACATGATGGCCCCCCAAGACAGGCCAGAAGAAATGGCCCACAGCATGAGCCCAAACGTCTCAAGGCCGGGCACGAAATGCGACCGGGACAACCACAGCAGTATCTCCAGCACAAACATTACGGCCGCCAGCCGGAGCGCGCCGTCGCGGTCGGCGCGGCCCTGGCGGTAGTTGCGCCGAGCGAGCCAGGCTCCTGCCGCCAGCAGGGCAGTCAGCAACAAGACTCCGATGATCTGGCTTAGGCGGGTCTTCTTGTCGTCCGTGGTCTCGGGGGCAACCATGCGCCATGGTTTGTTCCAATCGCCGATCATCGCGAAGAACACAGGCTTGCCATGCCAGGTCGCCGCTTCCACTCCCAGCTGCTGCGTCGATCCCGGCCACACCCCGGTCCACGCTGCCCGCGCGTCTGCGGCTCCCAGCGGCGTCCACTCCGGAGGTGACGGTTGCAGCTTTGACTCATCCAACTCGGCGGCTGCGAACAAGGGCTTCCAATCCGGCATCTTCGTTTGCGCCGTCGCACTCTCCTTTTGAGGCGGAATTGCCTGCAGGTAGATCAGCCTTCCCTTGGCATCGATCTTCAAATTGATCATCCCAGACACCGTGGTCGGAGGATCTTCCTCCGCGATCACCCCCGGAACCAGCAAAAAGTCTCGATATTCGTGGGCGGCCATCAACTTGGGACTTTGACGGTACCAGAACTCCAGCATGGTTGGACGCCCGGCCATGACTTCATCCCAGTTCGGCGGGGCCTTTTCCTTCTCGAGGAAGTCCCTGAGATTTGTGTCGTAATCGAAGCCGAAAGCGCGATCTGCAGGTTTTTCGGGATATCCCACCTGCTCCAGGATCTGGCGCGCTCGCTGCGCCAACACCTCAGGCGGCTGTTCCGGATGTATCTTCTCCAGCGCGCCGTAACGAACCGTCAAGTATGTCCCTAACCCCAGTCCGATGAGAACCGCTACCAGACAGGCCAGCGCAATTCCCGGCCGAAGGCCTGCAGTCTCTCCCGCTGCAGCCACTACCTGCGGCGACGGGGTTTCGCCCGCTGCCAGCGCCGCTGCCAGCGGATCGCCGCCCGGCAGCGCCCCCGCCACCGCTAACACGTTTGCCGGACGCGCCGAAGGCTCCGTCTCGAGGCAGCGCAGAATTACCCTTTCGACGATCGGATCTAGATCCTTCACCACCGAGGACGGTCGGCTGGGAGTGCGGTCTCCATGCGCGTGCAGAACTCCCGCCGGTTTTTCCGCAAACGCCCGCTTGCCCGTGAACACTTCGTATAGCACCAACCCGAGCGCATAAATATCGCTGCGCTGGCTCACTTCCTTTCCGGCAATCTGCTCCGGCGCCATGTACGCCGGCGTTCCGCTGCGCACCTCCGGTCCGCGAATATTGTCCGCCAATCCCGCCAGACCGAAATCGGTGATCACCACCTGCCCGCGTCCGTCAAGCATGATGTTGGCGGGCTTGAGATCGCGATGGAGCACGCCCTTGGTGTGAGCCGCCGACAGCCCCGCGCACAGTTGGCGCGCGATTTCCAGCGCTTTATCCTGCGGCAGACGCCCGATGCGCCGCAGCAGCGAAGCCAGGTCTTCGCCGTCGACATACTCCATGGTGAAGAACGTCTGACCGTCCACGTCCCCCACGTCATACACGCGGCAAACGTTGGGATGCGACACCCGCCGCGCGATGCGCACCTCGTTGCGGAAGCGCTCCAATAGTCCTTCGTCGCGCGTGGCCTCGTCAGGCAAGAACTTCATCGCCACCGCCTGGCCCAGGGTCAGATCGTCGGCGCGGTAGACCTCGCCCATGCCGCCTCTCCCCAGCAAAGCGATGATGCGATAGCGTCCTGCAAGCAGACGCCCGGGAAGAAACCGTCCTTCGCTGAGGAGGAACTCGGCGGCACTTGACGTCGGCGATGACGACGAAGCTGGCGGCGTCCGTGGCGGCTTAGGCGACGACGGAGCCGGGATGTCGATCGTGGCCAGATCGTCGGTATTGGCTACCGGCGTCCCGCAGAGTGAACAGAAACGAACGCCCGCCGACAACTCGGTCCTGCAGGTTGAACATTTCGCCATTTTTTTCCCGCTACAGGATACCGCAGACGTCAGGCCCGAGGCCGGATGACGCCTGAAGGCCCCGCGCTGCCCGGATGTATTACCATCGCAACGATGACCTCACGCTTGGTCTGCTGGCTGCGGGACCCTTTAGTTCTCTTGTGCCTCACGGCAGGCCTGCTCGCGTTCGCGGTGCAATCCGGGGAGCTCGGCACGGCCGACACCATGCACCGGCTGCAAACCACTCACTGGATCTGGACCTCTCAGCCACAAGTGTTTCCCAACGAGTATCCCGAGTTCGGCCTGCACGGCCGCGGCGGCCAACTTTATAGCTGGTATGGCATCGGCCAATCTCTCTTGATGCTGCCGTTCGATTTGGTAGCGACATGGATCGCCCACCGCCACGTCTTCGCGGACTACGAAGATGACCCTGCCGTGCGCAGCATCGTGGTGAGCTACAGCACCAACATTTTGGTCAACGTGTTGACTGCGATCATCGCCTTTCGCCTACTCCGCCAGTTGCTCTTCAGCGTGAAAGAATCCGTCGCCGGCGTATTGGCCTTGATGTTCTGCACCACGCACCTGCACTACACCCAGAACATGATGGAGAACAACTACATCATGCTGCTGACGCTGGTCGGATTCTCTTTCCAGTATGAGTGGTTGCGGACCGGCAACCGCCGTGCGCTGTTCGTCGGCTCCACAGCGCTCGGACTCAATCTGCTGACCCGCCTTACCACGGGGCTCGACCTGATTGCTGGGGGGATTTTTCTGCTGGCTGTGCTGTGGTTCGAGCAAGCATCCTGGCGGCGAATGTGGCAGCACTTCCTCGACTACTCCAAGGTCACCGCACCCGTCTACGCGTTCGTCCTGGCGGTCGATCGCGGCTACCAGTTTTACCGCTTCGGATCATTCACCAATACCTACGTCTCCCTTTTTGCCAAAGAGCAGCGCCAGCAGGACCCGACTCTGCCGGCGAACTTCCCGTGGAGCACGCCCTTTCATGAAGGTTTGCTAGGCGCACTCTTCAAGCCGGAGAAATCGATCTTTCTCTTTGACCCACTTCTCCTGCTCGCCCTCATACTCCTCGTGATGTTGTGGAAGCGTCTGAACGTCGAAGTTCGCGCCTATGCGGTGACGGCGCTGCTCCTCCTGATCGGATACATTAGCTTCTATGCGCGCTACACCTACTGGGCGGGGGACTTCGCGTGGGGAGATCGTTACGTTTCAACTGCCGTGGAACTCGTCGCGTTTCTCGCAGCCCCCTTGCTTCTGCGCTATCGGGAGAACTTGAGCAAAGTGATCTGGCGCGGCGCCGCGGTCCTGATCGCCGCCAGCCTCATCATCCAGATTGCATCGCTAGCCTTCTGGTTGCCACTCGAGATCTACCAGATGGAGTCGCTCGGCCATCCCACATTCGTGATCGCATTGCGTTGCAAAAACATCGCCGCTTTCGCCCTCGGCAAAATGGACGCCTGGGGACTCAACACCGACGAAATGAGCTACGACCAGTGGGATTACGTCCACATCACAACGTGGAATTTCCTGCCATTCTTATTGCGTAGAGTAGGAGCCGCGCCGCGATGGGTAGTGAGTACGGCGTTCGCAGTCTGGATTGCCGGGATCGCCGCTCTGGGATGGACTCTTCGTCGACTGTATCGCGTCCTGGGAGCAACTAAGATTGATCAGTGAACTTCACCCACCATGTCCGTCGCTGCGAACAGGGGCCGTTCATGAACTACTCCACTGTGACCGACTTTGCCAGATTCCGCGGCTGATCCACGTCGCAGCCACGGCGCACTGAGATGTGATAAGCCAACAACTGAAGAGGCACGATTTCCAGGATCGGCGACAACTCTTCCGGCGCCGGTGGAATGTACAGCACGTGATCGGCCGCTTCGTTGATCTCTTCGTCCCCTTCCGTCGCGAGTGCGATGACTACTCCCGAGCGGGCCTTCACTTCCTTGAGATTGGAAATTGTCTTTTCGTAGCGCAGCGCCGACCCGGGATTATTCGCGTCCCTCGTCGCGATGATTACCACCGGCAGGTTCTCATCGATCAGCGCATTAGGTCCGTGCTTCATCTCGCCCGCCGGATAACCCTCGGCGTGAATGTAGGAAATTTCCTTCAGCTTGAGCGCGCCTTCGAGCGCGATCGGATAATGAATCCCGCGCCCCAGAAACAGGAAGTCATGCACCTTCTGGTAACGTTTGGCGAGATCGTCGCAGGCCTCATCATGAGTCAGAATATTTTCGAGCTTGGCCGGAATGCGGGTCAGTTCCTGCATCGCCGTGCGCGCTTGCTCCGTACCCATCGTCCCGCGCACCTGCGCCAGATACATCGCGAAGATGTACAGCGCGGTGAGTTGTCCGGTAAATGCCTTTGTCGACGCCACCCCGATCTCCGGCCCGGCGTGCGTATAGATGGTTCCGGCGGCCTCGCGCGTGATCATCGATCCCACAACGTTGCAGATGGCAAGGGTCTTTGACCCGCGCGCCTTCGCTTCGCGCTGCGCTGCGATCGTGTCGGCCGTCTCACCCGACTGGGAAATCACCAGGGTGATGGTGTCCGGATCGACGATCGGATTCCGATACCGCCATTCGCTGGCGTAATCCACCTCCGCCGGAACCCGTGCTAGCGT
The DNA here is from genome assembly GCA_963768265.1 of uncultured Acidobacteriaceae bacterium. Taxonomy (GTDB): domain Bacteria; phylum Acidobacteriota; class Terriglobia; order Terriglobales; family Acidobacteriaceae; genus Sulfotelmatobacter. The sequence continues at coordinate 32,570 of CAVYHM010000057.1, read as the reverse complement.
CTCAATCATGAATTTGCCAGCCAGCCCGGCATGCCAACTTGTCCCGCAGGCAATAATGTTGATCTTGGTCGCCGCCCGAAACTCCGCCTCGCTCACCTGCATCTCATCGAGGAATATCTGCCCCGTATCCTGCGAAACCCGGCCCAGCGTTGTGTCCCGCACCGCGCGCGGCTGCTCATAGATTTCCTTGAGCATGAAATGCTTGAAGCCGCCCTTTTCCGCCATGATCGGGTCCCAGGTCACATGCTGGACCTGCCGCTGGATCGGTTTTCCCGAAAAGTCAGACAGTTGCACGCCGTCGGGAGTCACGACCGCCATGTCTCCATCGGCCAAAAAGAAAAGGTCGCGCGTGTGATAGAGAATCGCAGTTACATCCGACGCCACAAAGTATTCGTCATTTCCCAGGCCGATCACCGCCGGAGGTCCATTGCGCGCCGCCACTATCTTGTTGGGATCATCGGTCGAGATCACCGCCAAGGCGAACACGCCGCTGAGTTGTTTTACCGTCTGCCGCACAGCCTCTTCGAGCGACGGCCGCTTGCCATTTCCCGACTGAGAGTATTTCTCTACCAGGTGGGCGATGATTTCGGTATCGGTCTCGGTCGTGAATTTATGCCCTTCCTCAATCAGCTTCTTCTTCAGGCCGAGATAGTTCTCGACAATCCCGTTGTGCACGACGACGATCTTGCCGGTACAGTCGCGGTGAGGATGCGCATTCTCTTCGGTCGGGCGCCCATGCGTGGCCCAGCGTGTATGCCCTATGCCATAAGTGCCATGAAGCGGCCTCTGGCGAATGGCTTCTTCAAGGTTCTGGAGTTTGCCTTCTGCGCGCCGGATCTGCAGTCCGTCCCCATTGCCACCGACCGCGATACCCGCCGAATCGTAGCCGCGGTACTCAAGCCGCCGCAGACCATCAATGATGATCGGAACGACACTCTTCTTGCCGACGTAACCGACAATGCCACACATGGAGAAACCTCGGGGAATCCGATGCGCTCTACTCCGCCATCGAGAAACGGAACTCTTCAATCACCGGGTTGGTGAGGACTTCGCGGGCAATTCGTTCGACTTCGGTCTGCGCCTCTTCGCGCGAGAGTCCACCATCGAGGGTCAGTTCGAAATACTTCCCCTGGCGAACACTCTCCAGGCCTTTGTAGCCCATTTTCTTGAGTGCGCCCTGAATCGTTTTGCCCTGGGGATCAAGAACGCTTTTCTTGAGAGAGACGTAAACGTAGGCGGTCATAAAGATCTCATTATACGGCAGGCTTTGGCTGTGGGCCTGACGAGTCAGCGCCCGAGCGCCACAAGGGTGACCTTCGCTTCTCAATCCCTCAGATTGCTCAACTTTTGATCCAGGTCCGCGAGTGCATTCTGCAAGAGTTTTCGGAGCCGCGGGTTCGAACTCGCTTCCATCTGGTGCAGCACTTTCTGCCGAGCGAGACGGAGACTCTCTTTTTCCCGGAAGAGAGCGGCTTCGTCCCGGCTCATCTTTGGACGGCGCGGGCTCGATTGTTCGCCTGCCTCCGCCTGCTGCGCTTCCACCGACTTGCTTTCCCACCCTCGCGCCACTCGTCGATTATAAGTGCTGCGGCGCGATCGTTACCGCTCCGGGAAGCCGCGCTCGGTGAACTTGGGCGACAAAGAACGACCGTTCGGTAGAAAACGTTATTGCGCCGGCAAAGAAAGAACTAGCCTTACAAAATGTTATGAGTATAATTCGCGGTAATCGGGTCGCTTTTTGAGGGGGAAGGCGTCGTCGATGGGAGTTTTTGTCTGTGCCCCCCCAAGCGCTCCATGCTTGAAACTTGGATTGTCATGCCACTCTGAAGTTCCGGAGCTGAGTGACATGGCATCGCCTCCCCCCGTGGATCAGGTTTCCGGAACCCCATTGGCACTGGCCAGACCGGCACCTTGCCGCCAGCGCAGCGATTCAAACCTTGCTTTGGGATGGAGCGCAACTCCAACTGAGGCCGTTCCGGCCGCACCCTTCCGGCACGAGGTCTCTCGACACCCGGGCCAGATCGATCCTTTTTACCTTGTTGCTTGCTACCTCGAATGGGAACAGCACGAAGAACCGAGCGCAGCCTGGGAGTTGATCGCCGCGGCTCAGAGCTGCCACAGCGATACCCGCTCTCACGCCCGTGCCTTGCTGGCCAGTTCCCATCATCTGTGCGGTCTTAACTCAGCCTCAACCTTGCCCGGCAAACCGAAACGCTCCTCCTCCCCCGGAGAATGACATGAACGCTCCCTATGGGCTCGAAATCATCGATAACTGCGCGGAATGCGCCAACACCAATCCCGGTTTTTTCTGTGGTCTTTCGCCAGCCGCTCTGGAGTCGCTAAACCTGATCAGCCACAGAAGCACTCTGCCGGCGGGCGCAATTCTGTTCGTCGAGGGACAGAGCCCGCGCGGCATGTTCATCCTGTGCTCGGGCAGGGTGAATCTTTCGACCACGTCGCGCGAAGGAAAGATTCTCATTCTCAAAACCGCCGAAGCCGGCGAAGCCCTCGGTCTTAGCGCCGCGATCTCAGGCCTGGGCTATGAAACGACCGCCGAAACAGCCATTCCCAGCCAGGTGAACTTTGTAGATCGCCGGCATCTGCTGGAACTGATCCAGTCCCAATCCGAGGTTGGTCTGCACACCGCCCAGTCTCTCAGCCGCGATTTTCACGCCGCCTATCGGGATATCCACGATCTCGTGCTTAGTCGCTCTTCTGCCGGCAAGCTGGCGCGGCTGTTGCTGTCGCAATCGCACGCAGAGATGGCGGAGGAGGTCGAATCGCGTATCCATTCCTCCATGACCCATGAGGAGATGGCGCAGCGTATTGGTGCGTCCCGCGAAACCGTAACTCGCCTTTTAAGCAATCTCAAGAGAAAGCATTTGATTCGCCAGGATGGTCCCACGCTGGTCATCCGCGATCGCAACGCATTGGAGGCCCTGGCGGTGTGATCTTCCCCCCGAACAAGTGGAGGACGGCTCTTTGTCTAAGCCGTCCTCCAGAGTTTTCGAGAAGAGGCACTTTTGTCCCCGCGGATATTGGATGTACACAGGAACGCTGATTACTGATTTGTTCGCCGAAGTGGAAAGAGCTGAGAACTTTGCCCGGCGTTCGGTGTCCGAACCGGCAAATGTACGCGCTGCCGGAGTTGCGGCCGAGTCGAATAGCGATTACGGCGGGAAGAAAATCTCAAAGGCCGAACAACTCCCGCAAGCGCTTGGTCTGAGCCCGGCTCACCGGAATCTCGGTCTGCTTTTTGTCATCCATACGCAATTGGTACGAGCTCTTGAACCAGGGGATAACTTCACGGATGCGGTTGATGTTCACCAGGTAGGAGCGGTGCGCGCGCCAAAAAAGATTCGCGTCTAGGCTCGCCAGAAGCTCCTCCAGCGTCCGGCAGTTCGAATGTCCTTCGATGCCCGCATGCCCCCCCGTCACCACCGTGATGACGCCGTCTTCGATCCATGCGTAGCAGATGTCTTTCTGGTCCACCAGAAACATGCGACCCAGCGCTTTGAGTAAAACTTTCGTCGCCGGTTGTTTCTGCGATTCGATCATTTTCACCAGAGCATCGATTTTCTCCGTCGGCAAACCGCCCGCATCCTGCTTGGCCCGCGCCTTTTGAATCGACTGCGCCACCCGTTTCTTGTCGAATGGTTTCAGCAGGTAATCAACCGCATTTACCTCGAACGCCTTCACAGCATATTGGTCGAAGGCCGTGGCAAAGACAATCTTGGGAAGGGGGACTTTCTTGTCCAACAGCTTTTTAATGACTCCAAAGCCATCGAGTCCGGGCATCTGAACGTCCAGAAAAACCAGATCAGGGTTGTGCTCTTTGATCAGGTTGACGGCTTCCAGGCCGTTCTTACCCTGCGCCACGACATTCACGTCGCCGTCATTCTTCAGCAGAAAAGCCAGTTCATCGCGGGCTAGTTGCTCGTCGTCGACGATTACTGCGGATAAAGACATGGTTACTCCAGAGGTTATTGCGAGGCCGCTGCGTCGAGTATAGTGTGCCGATTCTGGCGCTGCAATGCGGCGGTGTGGATTCCTTCGCTGATCTTCCTCGTCGTGCGCTTACTCGACGCCGCTACTGCCGCTGCATCATGCTGCCCATGTCGAACTTGGTATAGCCCGCTGGGATCTCGAACAAGTTGGCAGGCTGCGATCCTTCCTGGATATTCCGTAGTTCAATTCCGCCCCCCGTGCCACCATCCGTCTTGATGACGCAGTGAAGCTTGGTGTCGACCCAGATATGACTCTTCTCGCCCTTGTTTGAGACCCCTTCATACTCCACCGCGCTGCGCCCGTTCACTGTGTCGCTGCCTATCTTTGTGCAACTGCCCCAGTTTTTGTAGGTCCCCGCCTCTTCGGCGGTTTTCTTCCACTGCGGGCAGGCGTCGTTCACGTCCTGCACGCGCCAGAACCTGCTCACCAAGGGCCGAACCATCATCTGTGGAGCGTCCATATACATGTGCCTCTCCGCCATGAGCACGGTGTACTTGTTTTGCGTTTCATCCAGGATGAGTGCGCTGGGTCCCATCGCGGCATTCTTCCCCTCGACTTCGAAGCGAACCTTATCCTTTGTCGCATAGACTTTTTTCAAGCCTGCATTGTCTTGTCTCTGGTTCACCACGTCGGCAGAAAACTCCTGCGCCAGGACCAGACCGCCTGCCAGCCCGAACGCAAGCACGCACAAGTGACGCAGAGTTACTCGCAACATGGGGAATCTCCTTTTCGGGGAAGCATAGCAGAACTCGATCCCGCGTCCAACGCGAAGTAGCGTAAATAGCAACCTGGTCGGCCCCGCAGATCAGTGGCCGCTGCGTCCCTGAGGCTTCGAAATATCTTCCGCGATCCACTTCGACAGGAACGTGCTGTGATGCTCCCGGAATCCCAGCCTGCGATATAACTCGAGCGCCTTGGCATTCTGTCGCACGACTTCCAGATGAAGAGTGCGAATGCCCTCCGCCCGCGCCGCGTCCTCCACAAAGGCCATCGTCTTCCGTCCCCATCCGCGCCCGCGATACTCCTCTTGCAGGTAGAATTCGTCGACAAACGCGTCCCGGCCCAGCCACTCCAGGCTGTAACCGAAACACACCACAACGTACCCGACCGCGGAAGTACCATCCAGAATGAGCCAGGCGCGGCCCAACTGAGTATCTCTCAGCAGCGCTGTCAGCGCCAGCCGGGCCTTCTCGTAATCGAATCCATGTCCGTCGAGGTCGTAATACGCACGCATGAATTCCAGAAGCACATCGGCATCGGACTCCACTGCCACCCGAAATCCCGGCTCCGAACTCATACGACATTTTCCAGCGCCAGCGCCATCCCCATCCCGCCGCTGACGCAGAGCGTAGCCACACCGCGCTTCGTGTTGCGCTTCAGCATCTCGTGCAGCAAGGTCACCGTGATCCGGGTGCCGGTACAGCCAATCGGATGCCCGAGCGCGATCGCTCCCCCATTCACATTCAGCCGCTCACGGTTGAAGCCCAACGCCCGGTCGCATGCCAGCACCTGAGCCGCAAAGGCCTCGTTCAACTCGATCAGCCCAAAATCGTGCAGCCGGAGATTGTGCTTGTCCTGAAGTCTCTGCAGCGCGGGTACTGGCCCAATCCCCATCGTCCGCGGATCCACCCCGGCCGACGCGACTGCCGCAATCCGCGCCAGAGGTTTCAAATTGTTTTGCTTCACGAAGTGCTCGCTTGCTACCACAACCGCTGCCGCTCCGTCGGTAATGCCGGACGAATTGCCTGCGCTTACGGTCCCGTTTCTCGAAAACACCGGAGGCAGTTTCGCCAGCTTCTGCAGGCTCGAGTCCGGAAACGGATGCTCGTCGCGGGCAAACGTCGACGTCCCCTTCTTCCCCTCGATCGTCACCGGCGCAATCTCTGCCTCAAACCGCCCCGCTGCAATAGCCCGCGCCGCCCGCGTCTGCGACATCAACGCGTATTCATCCTGTTCGTCGCGCGTGATCTTGTACTGCTCGGCCAGCACCTCCGCGGTTTCACCCATCACCATCTTCGCCAGCGGACAGAAAAATCCATCGCGATACATCCCATCCACCAGTTCCTGATTGCCCAACCGGTATCCCCAGCGGGCACCGTCCAAATAATAAGGAAGCCGCGACATTGACTCCGTGCCGCCTGCCAGAATGCAGTTCGACTCTCCCAGCACAATTGCCTGATACGCCAGCGCGATCGCCTTCATCCCCGAAGCGCACGCCTTGTTCACCGTGAACGCCGGAACTTCCTCGGGTACTCCGCTGCGCACCGAAATCTGCCGTGCCGGATTAGGCCCGCCTCCAGCCTGTCGAGCGTTGCCGAAAATGGTCTCCTCGACCTGCGAAGCCTCGACTCCAGCCCGCTCTATCGCCGCCTTCGCCGCGACAACGCCCATGTCCGCCGCGGCCAGCGGAGCCAGCGTCCCGCCGAACTTCCCGATCGGCGTCCGCACCGCCGAAAGAATATAGGCACCCTGCACGCGCCACCTCCAAACGTTTGAGTCTAGCAGGGAGCCCTTTATGTGGGGACAGCCGCCTTCGGGTGTCCCTCGAGCGAAGCTCGCCTCCGCATCAAACCGGACGGATCCATTCGAAGAGACGTTGCTTGCAACGTCTCTGCCGGTGGCCGGGTAGGGATTCTGCCCGTGAAAAGCTCCCCATGTGAATCCTGAGCAGCTGGTCTACAATCTATTCCAACAGCACACAGCCAATACTCCACGAACTTCGCGTCTTTGCGAAATCCAAGAGTTCCTAAAGGAGGTCTCTATGCCGCACTTTGATGTAGGAAAAGAAAACTCCACTTCCATAACTCTCTACTACGAAGACCACGGTGCCGGTGAGCCCGTCGTCCTGATCCACGGATACCCTCTCAGCAGTTCATCCTGGGAGAAGCAGATCCCAGTGCTCCTCGCCAACGGTTACCGCGTCATCGCCTACGACCGTCGCGGATTCGGAAAGTCCAGCCAGCCCACCACCGGCTATAACTACGACACCTTCGCAGAAGATCTACGCAAACTTGTCACTCATTTGAAGCTGCGCGACTTCGCCCTGGTCGGCTTCTCCATGGGCGGCGGCGAAGTCGCGCGCTACATCGGAAAGTACGGATCGAAAGATGTGAGCAAGGCCGTCATCATCGGTGGCATTCCGCCCTACCTGCTTAAGACCGACGACAACCCCGAGGGAGTCGACGGCGCCGTATTCGAGGGCATTCAGAAGGCGGTGGCCGCCGATCGCTATGCGTTTTTCACGGAATTCTTCAAGAATTTCTACAACACCGATGTCCATCTGGGAAAGCGCGTCAGCGAGCAGGCGGTACAGGCAAGTTGGAATACGGCGGCGATCTCCTCACCCACCGCCAGTCTCGCCTGTGTCCCGACCTGGCACGAAGACTTCCGCAACGATATAGCGAAGATTGACCTTCCCACGCTGGTCATGCACGGCGACGCAGATCGCATCGTGCCGTTCTCAGCCGCCGGACAGCGCACCGCCAAGTTGATCACCGGCGCCGAACTCGTCGTGATCAAAGACGGCCCGCACAATATCGCCTGGACGCACGCCGACGAAGTGAACGCTGAACTGGTCAAGTTCCTGGCGAAGCCTGCTGCCAGACCGCAGTCTGCTACCCCAAAGAGGAAAGCCGTCGCCTGAATTCGAGTTGGGAAGTTGCGAACTGCGCACGCCCCAGTTCTACGCGTCTTACGCGCAAAGCTGGGGATTTTTGTCAGCGTGCCACGTTACGGAAACGCAACCGGAAAGACCTCCGGGTCGTAGCGTTTTCCATAGTAATAGGCTTCATCGATGTACACGGCTGAGATCGCATGGCCGGGAGGTGCGAACATCACAAGGTTGTCTCCGCGCTCCTCCGCCGAACGTTCCGACTCGCGAACCGTTTGCACCGAGAGCCCGCGCAGCGCACCAACTTCTGCTACCGCCAACCCGATCCCGCGCGCCACCGAGCAATCCTTGGGATCGTTCATTTCATCCCAAGTCTCTTTTCCTAACTCGCGAAGAAATCGTCGGCCTCGGGGATTGTGTGGCGAGAGATCGCCGACCAGCATAGACCCCATCAACCGCATTTTGATGACGCACCTTCCGCTCAGAGCCCACACCCCAACTTTGCGAGAGTAATGCATCGATTCATTGACCAGTGCCTGCTGCTGCAACACGCAATAAAGCCCGGCCGCGGCGGGAATGGCTGGATCATACGAGGGACCGCTGAAACGATTATTGAGTTCCAGAAGACCGTCGCCCGGAACCAAAAGTTTGTTTGCTTGCAACTTTGAAACGTGCTGTCCGGTTTGAGGTTTGGGAAGTTGCGAGTATGCACTATTGGGATTGAAGGATCGATACAGAGTCGTGTCCGCAGGAAGCAGGAGAGTCGGTAAGTCGCCGATTTTCTTCTTAGCAGCCGCATAAGCCGCCGCCAAAGCCGCAGGCCGTTTCACCGTGGGCACGTCGCACCTCCAAAAGTCGTATCGAATCTACCAAACGGTTGGGGGATTGGAAACTAAGACGTTAGAGTCGAGCTAGATCAATCCCATTGTATGAACGCCATTCGGGCGCCGGCGTTACTGATGTAATCAGGGGGTAGTGCTCAAAACCCCATGGGCACGAGCGACCCCGGCCCGTGTTTCCCTCTACCACACACGCTCATTTATACTTACCAGTTTTGCCGTGGCTGATTGGGGCCACTTGTGAAGGAGTCCTACTCTTGAAAATCCTGGTTTGCATGAAGCAGGTGCCGCAGAAAGACGCACCGCTCAAGCTCAACGAAACTGGCACCTGGATCCGCGACGACGTTTCCTACGAAGTCAACGAGCCCGATGCCTATGCGCTGGAAGAGGCGCTGCGACAGAAGGAAAAGCACACCGGGGAAGTCGTGGTGATCACCAGTGGCCCGGCTCGGGCGCAGCAGGTGCTGCGCGAGGCGCTGGCCAAAGGTGCGGATCGCGCGATTCACCTCGAAGACGAGAAGTTCGTCGGGCTCGACGCCTTCAACACCGCCAAGGCCTTCGCCGCCGCGATCAAAGACGAAAAATTCGATCTGATCTTTACCGGACTGCAGTCCGACGATTACGGCTACGCGCAGACGGGCGTGATCCTGGCCGAACTGTTGGGCTGGCCGCACGCCACCATCATCATGCAGATTGAAAAGACCGACTCAGGCATTCGCGTGAAGCGCGAACTCGAAGCCGGATACTTCCAGTTTGTCGACATGCCGACGCCCGCCGTGCTGACAATTCAGTCGGGCATCAACAAGCTGCGCTACGCCACGCTGATCGGCATCAAGCAGGCCAAGAACAAGCCGATGCGGAAGGTGGCGCTGGCGGACGTGCAATCGGCGATCGGGGAGAATCTACAGAAGATCGAGCGCCTGTACATTCCGCAGAAAACGAAGAAGACAGAAGTGATCGAGGGACCGCCGGCTGAAGTGGCGAAGAAGTTGGTGGATAAGATGCGGAACGAGTTGCGGGTTTTGTAGCTGCTTGTGTGGGGCCGGGTCTTTGACCCGGCCATGCCGAGCGGAGCTCGGCTGTTGCGGTGCTGCAGGCAGTAAGCAGATTCCTCGGCGGGCCTTGCCCGCTCGGAATGACGAGAGACATTCGGAATGGCAAGAGGCTAGGAGTGAGTGGTTTTATGGCCGATACGATTCTGGTAGTCGTCGAACAGCGCGAAGGCAAGCTGAATCGCGTTTCCTGGGAAACCATTACCGCCGGACAGTCGATCGCGGCGGCCACGGGATGGACGCTCGAAGCGGCCGTCGTGGGCGCAAGCACTCAATCATTTGCCGCCGAAGTTGCCGCGAAGAAGGTCGCAAAGGTTTACGCCGTCGAGTCAGCCAGGCTCGAGCCCTACACCCCCGACGCCTTCGCGGCGGCGCTGAAGCAATTTCTTGCATCGAAGCAGCCGAAACTGGTGCTGATGCCGCACACATACCAGGTGCGCGACTTCATCCCAAAGCTTGTGGTGGCGATGGGTCGCACGGTCATCAGCGACTGTATTGGTTTCAAGCACGAAGGCGGCAAGCTGCTGTTCACCCGCCAGATGTTTCAAGGCAAGCTGTCGGCGGACGTGAGCTTTACCATCGACGCCCCGTGGTTTGCGACATTTCAAAACGGCGCCTTCCGCGGCGACAAAGCTGAAGACGGGGCGAGCGCTGCGCCAGTCGAGACAGTGAATGTCGAGATCGCCGACGGCGTCGTGCGCAACAAGCCACAGCCAGTCTTCAAGGAAGCCAAGCAGGCAGTAGATCTGACCCAGGCGGAGATCATTGTCTCGGTGGGTCGCGGCATCAAGGAGCAGAAGAACATCGATCTGGCCAAGCAACTGGCCGATGCGCTGGGCGGCGAACTGGCGGCCTCGCGTCCGATTTGCGACTCCGGCTGGCTGCCCATGGACCGGCAGGTCGGCTCCTCGGGCCAGACGGTTTCGCCCAAGGTGTATCTAGCGCTCGGGATCTCGGGCGCCATCCAGCACATTGTTGGGATGAAGGGATCGAAGGCGATAATCGCGGTCAACAAAGATTCCGAGGCACCGATCTTCGAAATCGCCGACTATGCCGTGGTCGGGAATCTGTTCGATATCGTCCCGCCGCTGATTGAGGAAGTGAAGAAGGCGAAAGCGGGAAGCTAAGAGCGGCCACGGATCTGCACGGATTCACACGGATCAAAACTTCGAATTCGGCTTATCTGTGAAGATCCGTATGAATCCGTGTCCGGCGTGTTCTTAAACTGGTTTCTGCTGTCCGGCTTTCCCAATCGCCGCAGCCGCGATCTGCACCACATCCAGCAGTTCCGGAGGCGTGGCCGAGTTTGCGGCCAGGCCGTCGCGCAACATCGAGTTGCAGAACGGGCACGCCGCCGCTACCACGTTCGCGCCAGTGGCGGCCAGTTCCTGGGCCCGCTCCAGATTGACGCGCTTGCCGGTTTCTTCTCCGAGGAACATCAAGCCTCCGCCTCCGCCGCAGCAGAAGCCGCGTTCGCGGGAGCGCGGCGGTTCGACCACCTTGCCGAAGCGCGCGATGACATCGCGCGGCTCGTCATAGACTCCGCGATAGCGGCCGAGGTAGCAAGCATCGTGGAACACAACGCTCTGCCCGTCGCCGCCAGCCGGCAGTTTGTCGCGGAAGCGCGCCAGCAACTCGGTGCTGTGCTCGATGGCAACCTTGGCGCCGTGTTCCTTCCAGTCGGTGCCGATGGTGCGCACGCAGTGCGGGCAGATGGAAACCATCTTGGTAACTTTGCTTTCGTTTATCTGCTCTAGGTTTTGCTGGGCGAGTTCGCCGAACAGATAATCATTGCCCAGGCGCCTCACCGGATCGCCCGAGCACTTCTCCTGCTTCAGAACGCCAAAGCTGATGCCCAGATAGCGCAGCACCTCCGCCAGTGCCAGCACAATCTTGCGGCCATTCGGGTCGTAAGAACCCAGACAGCCCATCCACAGGCAGTATTCCTGCGAGCCATCGAAATACGGCAGACTGTTTTTCTCGATAAATTTCTGCCGCTCCGAGGGAGCGAATCCCAGCGCGTTGCCCTGGCGCTCTAGTGTCACAAATAAATCGCTGCCGTGGGTGTTGTCCCACTTGCCGGTATTCACTGCGCCACGGCGCAAACCCACAATCATGGGCAAATGCTGAATGCCGACTGGACACTGGTATTCACAAGCACCGCAAGTCGTGCACTGGAAAGCTGCTTCCATCGACAGGTGTTTGCCCAGCAGCAACTCGCCGCTCTTGGGGCCAAACTCATTCAGGTAATGGCGCGTTCCGAGAATGATTTCCTTGGGATCGAGAATCTTCCCCGTAGTGTTGGCGGGACAATGTTCGGTGCAGCGGCCGCACTCGACGCAGCTATAGGCTTGCAGGCTGGCGATGCGGGTCAGGTCTTTGCCGCTGTCGAGGCCGAAATCTTCGTCGCCCACCAGCGGCGGGATGCGGCTGAATCCGTCGCGCTCCAGAAATATGGTGAACGGGCTAAGCACCAGGTGCATGTGTTTGGTCTTGGGAATGAGCGGAAGAAAGACCAGCAACAGCAGCGTGTGCGACCACCAGAGCGCCCATCCGCCGGTCGTACCTTCCGGCACCCAGAAGGTAGCGAGGTAGGTAATCATCAGGCCGAAGATGAGAAAGGCGATCAGGCCGGATTCGGGCGATAGCGGTTCCAGGGCCTTGGGCCGGATGACGAAGCGGCGGAATGCCAGCCCGGCGATTGATATGGCCACCGCCACGGCAAACACCGCCACGAAATAGAAATAGAAGCGCCCGAATCCCTCGCGGGACAAAAAGCCCAGGCCAAACGCAGAGGCGAGATGGTTCAGCGTGACCAGGCCGAAGACGCAGAATCCCCAGAAGACGAAGGCGTGGGCTAAGCCGGGCAGAGGGCGCTGGGCGATCACAAGCGATTGCGCTCCGACTTCCCAGAGTACTTTGCGGATGCGCGGGCCGAGTGGCCGCAGTTGGAAGTCGGCGTCGGGCCTCGACTCGAGGATGATGTGCAGCGCGCGGCCGAACTTTCGCCAAAAAAGGTAGATAGAAGTGAAGAGGGCAAGCAGCAGGACGATTCGTCCCGTCCAGTTCATGGCAGGTCTCCGAGCAACGAGACAGTCTAACAGCTTGGGAAACCGATGCAGGTGTGGCGCGGGCACTTTTGCCCGCGAACTCTCGCCACAGATGTGCGCGGAATCACACGGATGAATCCAAAGCGGTCATTCCGATCGAAGGGAGGAATCCGGTTTTGTGCGATCACATGCTAGCATTCTGCTCTGCGACCCGTGCGTTAGGTAGAGCCGCGGTCTGCGCAGTTGAGAAAGGAGTCTATGTCATTGCGTAACGTTGGTAGATCTGCGTTTGTTTTCCTTCTTTTGTCCGTAGCATCGTTTGCCCAACAGTCCGCGCCGGCTCCCTCCATTCCCTCGACCGGCTTTGCCGGACTCGATCAGTACCGGGCGAGGCGGATCGCGGTCTTTACCGACGACTACGGACAGTTGGCGCGATATCGCGAGGCCAATGCCGCGCTGGGGGCGCCGGCAGCAGGCGAGAACCGCGTCGTGTTTTTCGGCGACTCCATCACCGACATCTGGCATCTTGACCAGTATTTTCCGGGCAAGCCATACGTCAACCGCGGCATCGGCGGGCAGACCACGCCGCAGATGCTGGTGCGATTTCGCGAGGATGTGATTGATCTGCATCCCAAGGTGGTGGTGATCCTGGCGGGTACCAACGACATTGCCGGCAACACCGGACCCATGCGCAATGAAGACATCGAGGCCAACCTGGCTTCGATGGCGGAGTTGGCCCGCGTGCATAGCGTTCGGGTGGTGTTTTCGTCGGTGTTGCCGGTGCACAACTACACGGAGAAGGCGAAGGATTTCTTTGCGCAACGTCCGCCAGCGAGGATTCTGGAACTCAACACCTGGCTCAAGGATTACTGCGCCAAGAACGGAATCGTGTATCTCGACTACTTCTCGGCGCTGGTGGACGACAAAGGCTTGCTGAAGCGAGAACTGGCTGACGATGGTCTGCATCCGAACGAAGCCGGGTTCAAGATCATGGCGCCGCTGGCGGAGACGTCGATTGCGAAAGCGCTAAAGTAGTCGCTAGTCACGAGTCGCTGATCTTTGGCAAAACCCGATCACCCGTCGGTGGGAGGTGCTCGGAGTAAACTCCCATCATGGTTCGGATGCTCGCGTTTGTCATGCTCTGCTCGTCTTTCCTTTATGGGCAGGCGGAGTGGCCGAAGCCGAACTGGGAGAAGGTGGACCGGCTTGGTTGCCAAAAATCGACCGAGGCTGGTTCTTCCGCGATTGGCAAGTATCACGTCCGGTTAGTCCCAGTGTCCGATCCCGCGGTCCGTGATCGTGGCTGCCGAGCCTACCTGGTCGATCGCTCAGGCAACCAGACCCTACTCCTCAGTGATTGGGAAGTCTCGATTTACCAGGGCACGGGGGAGGATGTTTTTGGAGACGGCAATCCGAGTCTGATTCTCGAAGGCTTTTCAGGCGCCGCCCACTGCTGCTATACGTACAGAATTGTGAGCCTGGCCGAGCGGGCAGTGATTCTTCCCACTATCGAAAACGAGGCGCCGTTCTATTTCTTCAAAGATGCGGCCAGTGGGCAACACCGAATCATGACCAGCGACGGAGCCTTCGACTCTTTCGAGGGGCTGTGCCACACCTGCACGCCGCTTCCGCGGGTGGTTTTGCAGGTGGACGGCGTGGGTCTGCACGATGTGAGCTCCCAGTTTGTCGAGCAATACGATTCGGAAATCGCGGTGGCTCGGGCGAAGATCGCAGAGGGCGATATCGGCAAGTTTCTGGTCGCCGATTTTCAGGATGCGAGGAAGGTCGTGCTCGAGATCGTGCTCTCGTATCTCTACAGTGACCGTGAGGCGCAGGCCTGGCAAACTCTCGACGAAATGTGGCCGGCGAATGACCGCGAGCGCGTCAGGAAACTGATCCTCGAAACCAGGGCGAGGGGGATCTTGTCGAAGCTTGGGAAAACCAGAACCGGGTCGACCGCAGCCGTGTATACGCGCTAGCCATCTCAATTTATAATGAGTGGAGTTTCCGACCGCCCCAGCCTGCGGGCATACCTGAGGCTGCGGCGGCGAGGGATAGGTTTGACGGACAAGAGTGTCCGTCCCACACTTCCCGAGGGTTCGGGTGGAAACGCCCGCGCCTCCCGCGCTGTAAGGCGCATTGGAAAGGAAACGGCTGCCGGGATGCTCCCGCCTGTTCGTCTCCTTTCCTGAGAACCTTATAGCCGCTAACTCTATCCAATAGCTATGGCTGCTCTTCACGACAAATTCGGGCGCGCCATCACCGACCTGCGGATCTCCATCACCGACCGCTGCAACTACAAGTGTGTGTACTGCCGTACGGGGAACGAAGGGGCTCTCTATGGCGATTTGCCGTTCGCGGACTATTTGCGAATGGCGCGGGTGCTGGTCGGCATAGGGATCGCGAAAGTACGCCTGACCGGCGGCGAACCTTTGCTACGCAACGGCGTTGTGGAGTTTGTCCGCGAGTTGGCCAAGCTCCGCCCGGCGAACCGAAACGGCGATACGCTCGACATAGCCATGACGACCAACGGACATCTGCTCGCCGATCTGGCAAAGCGGTTGAAGGACGCGGGTCTCACCCGCGTTACGGTTTCGATGGATGCGGTCGATCCCGACCGCTTTGCGCGCATCACGCGTGTGCCCAATGGATATGACCACGTTCTGGCGGGCATCCGCGCGGCGCGCCGGGCCGGGCTGTGGCCATTGAAGGTGAATTGCGTGCTGATGCGCGGTTTTAATGAAGACCAGATCATCCCGTTCGGAATGTTCGCGCGCGAAGAAGGCGTGACCGTGCGCTTTATCGAGTTCATGCCGCTCGAAGAGGGGCGAACCTGGGCACCTTCGACCGTGGTCACGCTCGATGAAATTCTGGCGCGCATGGCCGAGTACCGGCCGCTGGTGGAGATTCCCCATGCGCGCTCGGAAACGGCGCGGCGCTACCGGTTCGACGACGGTGTCGGCGAGATCGGAATCATTGCGCCCGTGTCGCACCCATTCTGCGGGCACTGCAGCCGCATTCGCATTACCAGTGACGGGAAGATTCGTACTTGCCTGTTCTCGGTCTGGGACCACGACCTGCACGCTCAGATGCAAGGCGGCGCGAGCGACGAAGAATTGGAGGAGTTCATTCGCGGTGTGGTGGCGAGGAAAGAGGAACGCCACCATATCGGCGAGCGCGACTTCGTTCCGGCGTCACGCACCATGGTGCACATCGGGGGCTAGAGCTACTGAACTTCGATCGTAGAGACGTAGCTTGCTACGTCTTGCCGGGAGCATTTCGGATGATGGCGAGAGAGGCGTTGCAAGCAACGTCTCTACGACTAAGATCGTTATCGTGAGACCTAACTACCTGGTTTTGATCGCAACTGGTTTTTGCCTCCTGTCTGCTGCACAGGGCCCGTCGCAGACTTCCTCCTACCTCGGCTTCGACCGCAACGAGTATCCTGCTGACACGAACCTCAAGGCCCTGCGGCAGACTTTTTCTTACACCGGATACTGGCTCAACAATCCTCCGGGAATGTCTTCGAACAGCTGGGCCGGGCACCGCGCTGCAGTCGAGGCTGCGGGATTCGGGTTCCTCGTCCTATTCAACGGGCGGCTGTATGCCGAGTTGAAAACTGTTGCCCGCGCCACGCAACTCGGCCACTCCGACGCGCAAGCGGCGGCCGCTGCGGCGCGGCGCGAGGGCTTTCCGCGCGCGACCATCATCTTTCTCGATCAGGAGCAAGGAGGACGCATGCTGCCTGAGCAAAAGGCTTACATCTACGCCTGGGTGGACGGGGTGGCTGCGGCTGGATTCCGCGCCGGCATCTACTGTTCGGGCATGGCTTCGCCAGATGCGGACCACGTCGTTACGGCGGTCGATATCCGCGAGCACGCGGGCGGGGGCGCCTGCGCCACACGCCAAATTGTCTACTGGACCGTCAACGACGCTTGCCCGCCCTCGCCCGGATGCACCTTCCCACAGCATTTGCCAATGCCGGCGCAGAGCGGCGTTGGCTTCGCCGAAGTCTGGCAATTTGCGCAGTCTCCGTGGCGCAAGGACGTTGCTGCGCAGTGTGCCAACTACAGCCGCGATCGAAATTGCTACCCGCCGGGAGTTTCCGCCGCACAGGGGCTGCACGTGGACTTGAACACCGCTACGTCGTCCGATCCTTCCCATGGAAGAAGCCACTAATTCTGAGAACGCGTTTGCCACGGATTGACGCGGATTTTGCGCGGATCAACTCGCCAACCTCGGTCGTAGCTTTACCAGCCCCCAACGACGAACGAGCAACGACGAGCGACCGTTGGACTGTATGCGGTAAAATAGAGTCATCCCATGTCAGACCGTTCCTTCACTCTCGATGAAGCGCAGTCGCTGCTACCTGTGCTCGAGTCGTTGCTGCGTACCGCCATTGCCGGCAAGAAAGTGATAGAGGAATTCGAGGCTGAGCAACAGGAATTGAATCACCGGATCTTTTTGAATGGCGGCACCCACGTCGACGTCGTCCCGCTGGCGCGGCGCAAGGCCGAACGTGTCAAAGCCGAGCAGCGCGCCAAAGACGCACTCGCCGAAATTGACTCGATTGGCGTTCAGGTGAAAGATCTCGATATTGGCCTGCTGGATTTTCCTTGCGAAGTCGAAGGTGAGATTATTCTGCTGTGCTGGAAGCTGGGCGAGACGTCGATTACCCACTGGCACGGTACGCAGGAAGGATTCGCCGGCCGCAAGCCCATCGACGAGCGGATCGCGCGGGGCAGGAAGACGAACTAGTTCTAGACCTCTCGTGTCGGCCGATGGCTGCGTCGCTTCGATAGAATTCCTCTCACAAGCATGCGCGAACTGACGCATCGGTTACGGCCGGAAACTCCACATTCCAAAATAGTTCTGGCTCTGTGCAACATACCCCGAAGTTTGGTGTTTACAGGGGGAGGAACGTAATAGCGCCCGGTGCGAGATTTTTGCTCCAGAATGAGGGCACGCAGTGCAAGGAATTCGTTCAGCATCGGTGATCAAGGGGCAGGGACAATGAAAATGAATCGATCGATAGGGCGCTGGTTGTTGATGGCATTAATTCTACTGAGTTTTTCTGCTGCGTCGCTTGCGCAGATAGCGGTGGGTATTTCCGTGCGCATCGGCCCGCCGGCGCTGCCGGTTTATGCGCAGCCCATCTGCCCGGGACCGGGCTACTTCTGGACGCCGGGCTATTGGGCCTGGAATGATGATGACGGCTACTACTGGGTTCCCGGAACCTGGGTGGTCGCGCCGGTGGGCATGCTCTGGACGCCCGGGTACTGGGGATTTGCCGGAGGGTTCTATGGATGGCATGCCGGCTACTGGGGCCCCCACATAGGATTCTATGGCGGAATCAACTACGGATACGGATACGGCGGCGTCGGCTTTGGCGGTGGCGAGTGGCGCGGCGGAGCGTTTTACTATAACCGTTCTGTTACCAACGTCAGCGTCACCAACGTGACCAACGTCTACAACAAGACGGTGATCGTGAACAACACGACCGTCAACAACGTCAGCTACAACGGCGGTACCGGCGGCGCGAAGGCCGAACCGACTCAGCAGGAGCGAATGGCGGAGCACGAGCAGCACACAGCTCCGCTGGCGACGCAGACGCAGCACGAGCATCTGGCCAGTCAAAACAAAGAGAACTTTGCCCGCGTTAACCAGGGTAAACCTGCGATTGCTGCGACTGCCAAAGCAGGCGACTTCAGCAGCCGCTCCGCCATTCCGGCCCGGGCTGCGGGCGCTGCGTATCATCCACCAGCCATGTCGCCGAAAGAGGCGCGCGGTCCGGCAGTTGCGGGAAATCGCCCGCTTACCCCGGCGAACTCAAATAACGCGAACCGTCCGACTGGCGGCGCCAAGCCCAGCCCGCAGGACAAGTCCAATCAGGGGTTCCGGCCGTTTACCCCGCCGTCAAAGGGCGGGTCCGGAGGTGCGGTGGGCGGGAATCAGAGTCGTCCGAGTGGCAATTCGAACGGCGCGAGCCAGAACAAATCCAACGGTGAATTCCGGCCCTTCACGCCGCCTTCGAAGGGTGGTTCCGGGACCGCGGCAGGGGGGAATCAGAACCGAGCGAACCAGAGCCGGGTGAACGAGTCTCGTCCGCAGAATCAGTCCCGTCCGGAGAGCGCGGCGCGGCCCATGCCCCAGCCGAAGCAGAACGCGCCCCGGCCCGAGACGCACAAGTCGAGCCCGCCTCCGGCGCCCAAAAATCAGCCCGAGCATCACAAGGGCAATTAGAAGTTAGGGGCCGGACCTGTCGGTCCCGAGCGAAACGCAGGACAGGCCGGAAAAGCCCCACTTCTCGCAAAGAACGCGAGAAATGGGGCACCCGAACTTGCCGGCCCCGGTTGCAGGATCTTTGTCGAAGAGCAAAGAAACAGTCCCGGTTCGGACGTAGTCTGAAACTATCGGTTCTCCCCCAAAAAACCTGCTACCGGACGGAATCTGTGCAAGCCAGCACGAGTCGGTCGTTCTATCCGGGAAAGAGCTTGTCCAGTGGTCTGTCTGGAGCTGTCTAGAAACGACTTACAGAGCTGGTGTCCAGAGCCGGATAGGGACTGGTCCGGCGCCGTAAGTTCAAGTACTGCGGTGCGCGCCGGGCGAAATCGTCTCTGCTACAATTTTTTGAAACCGGTTGGCAGGCGGGATGAGCCGATCTAGCGTACCCAAGGAGCCGTAACCAATATGCCTTCATTAAAGTCCAAACTGCGCTTGATCTGCGCCTTCGCCGCGCTGGCGACATTAGCGTTGGCCGTAAGCTGCCGGGGATTCTTCGTAAAGCCCACATTGAGCTCGCTCGTAGTGACGCCCGCGTCGCCGACCGTCGACGTGGGCGCCACCAACAACACAGTTCAAATGTCTGTATTTGCGACCTTTAATGACGGCAGTACGGGCAGCACACCCGTCACCTGGAGCACCAGCGATGCATCAGTTGCTAAGATCTCCACAAGCGGGTTAGTGACGGCGGTTACGACAGGCTCGGCAACGATCACTGCGGCGGCCACGCAGAATCCGACGATCACCGGGGAGCAAACGGTTACGGTGACCGTATGTGTCCAGTCGATCCAGGTAACGCCGTCAAGTCCGCCCGCATTAACGTTCACAGGGAACAACCCAAGCGATACCCTGGCCGCGGCAGGGACACCGTGCGGCGGAGGTTCCCCCGTTACCCTGACTGACGTCGCCACCTGGAATTCGAGCAATCAGAGCTTGGCTACGGTGACGGGAGGCGTGGTGACCGAAGTGACGGGCAACACAACGACCGGTACTGTAAACATCACCGCCTCGTCGGGTAACGTAACGAGCAACGTGGTGACTATACAGGTCGGGCCGTAACCCGGACGGGAGAACGCGCGCCACCAAGGGCTTTACTCAAAAATCAAATCGGGTGCGCGACTTCTCGCAAGGAACGAGAAATGGGGCACCCACTTGGTCATCGATTTCATCACCCCAGCAACTTCACTTTTTCTGCGCGCACGGCTCGGCGCAGATCCTCATCCAACGTGGCCAGCGGCAGATTGCGGCGCAGAGCGAGTTCCAAATATGCCGCGTCATAGAGTGTCAGTTGATGCCGCTCGGCTAAGCGAAGGGTCGCGTGCCCGCGCCTGCTGGTCGGTCTCGGTGTCGACTTGCATGGGCAACTGCGCCAGATCGGCGAGCGTGGCGTCTCGAAAATGGCTGTCATGGCGCTTGCGTCGTACACCTATCTCTAGAACATCGGCGATTTCCAGATGCCACAGTCCCGGAACCTATGCGCCGCTCTAAGCGAGCAGATCAAATACCTGCGTTACCGATTGCGTGGTCTCATCGCCGTACGCCCAAGCCAGGGCAGTTGAAGTG
Source organism: uncultured Acidobacteriaceae bacterium (assembly GCA_963768265.1). Classification (GTDB taxonomy): domain Bacteria; phylum Acidobacteriota; class Terriglobia; order Terriglobales; family Acidobacteriaceae; genus Sulfotelmatobacter. The sequence continues at coordinate 12,166 of CAVYHM010000057.1, read as the reverse complement.
TCGAGAACGAACCTTATAAGAAATGCGGGTTTGCGTCGCGCGCCGTCCCTGTTTCCAAGGCCGCGCGTGTGATTCCAATCACATTCCTGATCTCGGTCTTCGTGGGAAGATCCGTCATCGAACGATCCATGCCGGAGACCACATCCCATTTGGCGACTCTGTCGCCAGCCCAGCGCGACGAACGGGAACTGCGCGCGGCGCGGTTTGCCATGCGCTTGTCGCTGGCAGTGGGCGTGTTGATGCTGTTGGGCAAGACCATCGCCTATTACATGACGGGATCGGCGGCCATCCTGTCGGACTTTGCCGAGTCGGTGGTGCATGTCATCGCGGTCGCATTTGCAGCATTCAGCTTGCGATTGAGCACGAAGCCCGCAGGCCCGACATTTCTGTACGGGTACGAGCGCATCACGTTTTTTTCTGCCGGATTCGAAGGCGCCATGATCGTGGTGGCCGCTATCTGGATTCTGGTCGAGGCGGTCGAGAAATGGCTGGCCGGGCTGCCGCTGGAGCACCTGGGACGGGGCGTGCTGCTCTTGCTCGCCGCCGGGCTGCTGAATGCTTGGCTGGGCTGGTATCTGCTACGCGTGGGCAAGCGCAGCCACTCGCTCATTCTCGAGGCCGATGGCAAGCACGTGCTGACCGATAGCTTCACCAGTTTTGGCGTGGTGGCCGGGCTCGGCCTTGTCATGTTGACGGGATGGAAGCCATTCGATCCGTTGATCGCGATCGCGGTGGCACTGAACATTCTGTGGTCCGGAGGCCGCCTTGCATGGCGCTCGGCCGTGGGACTGCTCGACTACTCCGACCCTGACGTCGGCAAACAGATTCGCGAAAAGCTGGATGCAATTTGCAGTGAACTAGGCGTGCACTACCACGGCGTGCGCTTCCGCACGACCGGATACCGTCAGATCATCGAAGTGCACTTATTGTTTCCGCAAGCGACGGGCGTAGGAGAAGCGCATCGTCTGGCGACCCTGCTCGAAGAACGCCTGCCTGTGGAACTGGGTTCGCCCTCGGAAGTAATCACCCACCTGGAGTCTCTGGAAGACCACGAACACGTTCACTCCAGCGAGCACTACACCGGTCGGCCGGAGTGAAAAGGCGTCGTTTGCCGCTAGTCGATGGTCGTTGGCTGGCATGTGGAGCGGGCACTCTTGCCCGCTTGAATTGGCGCGCCAACGACTGACGACCAACGACTACCGACTAGTCCTTCATCATCGCGTCGATGGTCGAGTACAGCTGCGTGTTGTCCTTCACCTCGATGTACGGCTTGCTGGGATTCCGGCTGCTTACGATATACACCGTGGGAGTGTGACTCAGCTTGATGGCGGTGCCGAGATCACGGTCGGCGTTGACCTGGCCGGCGAGTTTCCCGCTGGGGTCGATCACGAAGGGGAAGTCGACCTTGTGTGCAGTGGCGAATTTCTCAGCGTAGGCGCGCAGGTTCTGGGGATTGATTTCGAGCTGGTTCTCGAAAATGTAGTCGCGGAACTCGTTGCCCAGCGCCTTGGAATGAGTGTCGAAATATCGTGCCATCACGGCTGCCTGGTACGACCAGTTGTGCATGGGCAGCGGGAAGTCATGGCGGACGACCGGGATCTTGTAGGTCTTTGAAGCCTGCTCGACCAGCGGCGCCGTGCGCCGGCACATCGGACACTGCAGGTCCTCGAAGACAACGATGGCGACCTGAGCCCCTTTGGGAGGACGCAAAACGTCCGGCGTGTCCTGCGCCGCAGCGCAAACGTTCGCGGCCATGGTCAGTAGAAAGACAAACAAAACGGCGAAACTGCTCTTAAAGATCACTCGCGTCATTTCTGTCAGCATATTTCGTGGAAAAATCCCCATGTACTTAGACGTCGACTTAGACGTCGAAGTCGCTTCCCGGCAGCCTGGAACCCAGCTCTAAAACCCCTATCTATGGTAACCGAAGCGCCGCGGTAGCGTCAGTCGATTGGCCTGAATGTTGATTCTAGAGTCCCCAGGCGCGGCGCCGGCGCAAGACGTGCAGCGGAGGTAAACCTTCGTGCGGCGAAGCGGTCGCGAGAACGCGCTATAGTGGAGAGTTCTCCTCCTTACACCCTGTGAGACCGTTGGTTTCATCGCGCGTTGGCTGCCTTTCGCTGGCGCTGGGAATGGCTGCCATGCTGCTTGCGGGCTGCGGCCGCGGACGCCACCGCGTCCTCGAGGTGGCCTACGTGTCAGCGCCGCAGGCTGCGCTGCGGGACCAGGTCTCGACAATCTATAGCCGAGTCGGCAACGTCAAAAACGGCGAACGGGTCGAGGTCCTGGACCACGAAAAACGCTTTGCGCGGGTTCGAACGGCCAGCGGCATCGAAGGCTGGATTGAGCAGCGGTACGTGGTCGATCAGAAGACCTTCGACGCGCTGCAGAAGCTTACCCAGGACAACCAAAATGATCCGGTGCAGGCTCCCGGAATTCTGCGTAACGACACGAACCTGCACGTCACTCCGGGCCGCGAAACCGAGCACCTTTACCAACTGGCTTCGGGCGCGAAGGTCGCGATCCTGAAGCGAGCGACCGCCGAGAAACAGGCTGGAGCGTTGCCCACGGCCAAGCCTGCCGTGGCTGCGGCCGGTGCGAAACTCGGCGCGAAGGCCGCGCCTGCGTTAGCGCTCGAAGACTGGTGGCTTGTGCGCGACGATCAGGGCCGTGTGGGATGGGTTCTGACCCGCATGGTCGACGTGGATGCCCCACTGGAAATCGCACAGTATGCCGAAGGCCAGCGCTTCGTCGCCTTCTTCGTGTTGAACGAGGCGCAAGACAACGACAAGGGTGTCCAGAAGAAAATCCCGCAATACCTGTGCGTGCTGACCGATCCCCACGACGGCCTGCCATACGACTTCGATCAGGTGCGCGTCTTCACCTGGAACGCCCGTAAACACCGCTACGAGACCGCCTATCGCGAGCACGGACTGGACGGAGTTCTGCCAGTCAAAGTGACGCAGGAAAATTTCGACAAAGAAGGGATCCTCCCGGTATTTGTTCTTCGCGTGAAGGATCAGGCGGGCAATATCGACGACCACAAATACAAGCTCAACACTCCGATTGTCAGGCGGGTGTTAGCTCCGGGCGAAGTAGTTTCGAGGCCGCAGCGGTCAACGCGGAAGCGTCGCCACTAGATCAGGTCGCCAATCGAAATCCCCGCATTTGTTCTGGAAATCATAATATCCCGCCAGATTGTCTACGTATTTTCGTACTGACATTCTGTACAGCTCTGTCTTAGACAATTGGAAAATAAGTGTGTGTTCTGATCTTCGTTTTGGACGGTTGCTTGCACAAATAGTTTTTCAGTGAGTGTGCGGCAAACATCGCTTCAGTTTGAATTTTCATCAAGCCCGCCACCGAGTGGTTCATGACCATAACACTTGTCTGCAGTGAGATCAGTCTTGGGGTTTTCCCGCTGGGCGGGCGCTGCTCCAGAAATCAAGGAGAAACTAGATGAAACAGGTGATACGGAATTTCGCCATCCTTGCACTACTGGCCGGCTCGATGGGGGTGCTGGTCACCGTGCAGCCAGCCTTTGCCGACAACCTATACGGCAGCATTCGCGGAACGATCACCGACCCTACTGGCGCTGCGGTGGCGAATGCATTGGTTGAAGCGATAAATACCGACACCGGCATAGTGACCAGAGTTACGTCGAATGAAACTGGAAGTTATGGCTTTCCCCAACTCGCGATCGGCAACTATCGGGTGAGTGTCTCAGCGAAGAATTTCAAGACCTTCCGCGCCGCTGGCGTTCATTTGGACCTTGATCAAGTTTTCTCACTGAACGTGAAGCTGGACATTGGAGCCGTGGCCGAAGTTGTCGAAGTCGAAGCCAATCCATCCCAGGTGGAAACCACCAGCATGCAACTGGCTACCACGATCACCGGGACCCAGATCGTTGACCTACCGCTGAACGGGCGTGACTGGACGCAGTTGCTGCAGCTTCAACCCGGAGTGCAGGGAGCCTCAGATCGTTTTGGCACGGCAGCGGTTGGCAATTCATACTCGAGCAGCGGGGCGGAGACCCAGCAGAATTCCTTTCTGCTCAATGGAACTGATTCTAACGATACTTCGTTGAATACTCCTCTGGTCGTCCCCAGCCCAGATGCCATTGGTGAGTTCAACATGGTGTCGAGCACGATTAATCCGGAATACGGGCGCAATTCTGGGGCGATTGTGAACGCCGCCATTAAAAACGGCACCAATCAGTTTCACGGTGACGTTTTTGAGTTCTACCGTGACACGTTCCTTGATGCCAAGCCCTGGTTCCAGCAGAAGGCAGCGCTGTTCCACCAAAACCAGTACGGTGGCACTGTTGGAGGCCCGATCGTAAAGGACCGCGCGTTCTTCTTTTTCTCGTATCAGGGCAGGCACTCCGTCACGCCACAGCCGGCAGGATTCGCGAATAGTTACAACAACTTCTTCCTCGGTCAACCCACTCCTACGGTTTATAGCCAGGCGGAAAGGGGCGGCGACTTTTCGGTCGACGACGCCAACCTTGCCAACAAGCCCATTCCATTTGCAATGTATGGAGACAGCGCTTCGCCTTGTCCGGTGAGCAGTGGCCACCAGTGTCAGCCCGGCGGAACGAATACCTTCCAGAGTCTGTTCAGTACCCGAGTCATCCCTACCCAGGATTTCAGCTCACTGTCGCAGAAGATCCTGAATCAGTATGTTCCGCTGCCGAATGGTGCGAACAATTCATTTCAGTTCAATCCGCTTGAGGTCGCAAAGCGAGATCAGTATCTCGGCCGGATCGACGAGAAGCTTAGCAACAAGGACTCGATTTGGTTCTACGGGTTGTATGAGAACGACACTACGAACGACGACCTGGCTTTCGTTGGTTCCAACCTTCCTGGCTTCGGCTCGGCCAACCCATCGAAGACATACGAGTACACGGTGGCCTGGAACCACACGTTTTCACCTACCATGCTGAATGAAGCACGGTTTGCCTATCTCCGCTTCAACTATCCATCGGTTTCCCCGCTTAAGACCCAGAGCCCGTCGGACTATGGCTTCACTGGCATTACGTCTTCCCAAGCGGAGGCGTTTTCGCAACTTCCGATCATGGCTGTGGCCGGTCGGTTCAGCCTTGGCTTCAGCGCAGATGGGCCGCAACCGCGCGTGCAAAACACTTACCAGGTGGTGGATAACCTCAGCAAAGTTTGGGGGCACCACACCTTGAAATTCGGTTTTAACATGGACCGATTGGAAATCAACAATCCGTTCTACAACAACCTGAACGGCACCTATCAGTTCTTTGGCTCAGGACCGTTTTCAACCGGTGACGCCGCTGCGGATTTTCTCCTCGGAATTCCCGACTCTTACGCGCAGGGCAGCGGTAGCATCATTCGAGCGCGTGGGCGGGAATATTATTCCTACGGTCAAGACCAATGGCAGGTCAGACCGAGCTTAACCCTGACGCTGGGCTTAGCGTGGGACATCGAAACGCCTTATCAGAATCTCTACGCAAACGGGCTGGTTCTGGATGCATTCCACCCGGGCCAGCAGTCCACCGTTTTTCCGAGTGCTCCAGTTGGCCTCGTCTTCCCCGGCGACAAGGGAGTTAACCAATATGGGGGCGCTACTGTGAAGTACAACCACTTGGCGCCCCGCTTTGGGTTTGCCTGGAGTCCGGGAGACTCTCACAAGTGGAGTGTCCGCGGCGGCATCGGGCTCTACTACAACCGGACCGAATCGGAAGCTACGCTGCAGACGCTGACCAATGTGCCATTTTCGCTGACCACGGCCGGGGGAGGCATCGGTGGCGGCTCACCAGCATTTGCTAATCCGTATAACTCCGTGAATCAGGTGCAAATCGGGGGCATTAAGCCCGTATGTCCTTCTGGCTGCCCGGTGACGGACAAAGCTTCTCCATTTCCGTTCTCCCCGCCCACGAATGGGGCAGCCGTTCCTAGTTTTGCTCCATTCGAGCCCATCGGGTTCAATGACGTTTTCTACGATCCGCGGCTTACGGTTCCCAGGGCGACAAACTTCAATCTGAATGTGCAGTACCAGATTTCGAAATCGACGGTGGCGACGATCGGCTACGTCGGATCGATCGCGCGGCACCTGGAGGGCGCGTACAACATGAATCCTGGTGGGACCGCAACCGGCAACCCGGCCGCGGTCGCAGCCGGTGCCGTCAGCGATTTCGGCCTCGCTGCAACCGTGTGCCCAGCCGACTTGAACAGCAGTATTTCGGGACTTCCCAAGGGAGCATGTCTGCCCGGCACGTTCGCGTACAACGCAAATGTGTACGGGGAAATTGGCGTGTTCGCCACGAACTGGAACTCGAACTACAACTCGTTGCAGGCTTCCATCAACCGGCATTTCAGCAACGGCCTGCAACTTCAAGCCGCCTACACCTGGTCACGCAACTTTGATTACACGTCGAATCTGGAAAACAGTGCCTTCAACAATCCCGGGTTCAACGCGCTGAACTTCGCCCGGAATTACGGTCCATCGGCGAATGATGCGCCCCAACGGCTTGTGGTGAATTACGTCTACACGTTGCCGTTTTACAAGTTTGGTCACCGCTGGAAACGGCTGACCGACGACTGGAATCTCTCGGGAATCGCCACGTTCCAGAAAGGATTCCCGGTCGGCGTCTTCGATACCAACTTTACCGACCTGCAGTATTCCGGGAATCAATCGTTCTTCGCGGCGCCGGACTTCGTCAATGCCACCGGAGCGCCGTTGAACATAAACCACAACCCGAGGCAAACACAGCAGTGGGTGAATCCGGCAGCCTTCGCGGCTCCGGCTCTCGGTGTCCAGGGCACGGCCAATCGCAACCCGTTTTATGGTCCGGGGTTAAACTTCTGGGACATGGCTTTGGAGAAGAACATTCACTTTACAGAGTCGATGTACGTCCAGTTGCGCTTTGAGACCTTCGACACCTTCAACCATGCAAATTTCGCTCCGCCCGTGAATAACGTTTCTGCCGGCCCAGCTTTCGGCACAATCGATAATGTCCTCCCGATCAGCACGACTGGCGCAGGCCGAGTAGTACAACTCGCGGCGAAGTTTTACTTCTAGCCGAATTTCAGACCGATGGTCAGGGCCGGGCTTTTTGCCCGGCCTTTTTTTGGTGTGCCGAGCATGCTCGACAGCTTGGAGGTGCAAGTCCTCTTCACAACGTGATGGACGTGAAGTGATAGCGAAGCGCAACGGTGAAATCACACTCGCCGCGAGGCGGGGCCGGAAAGAAGCGCGGAGCAAAGATGCGAGCCGATGAACAAGAACCGGATACGAGGCCTACGGTGGCGGGCGAGCGGGCCAATGACTGCGAAGCCCATATCCATCAAGCTCACTGGTGGTAAATCCGGCGGTTGTGCATCGAAGGCGGTCGAACTTACCTCGGGAGATCTGCGGCATGTCACGAAATCGTGACTGAGGATGAAGAGATTCATCCTGACCGTGCCGTAGAAGTCAGCAGAGGGCAAAGTAGGTCACGCAGTCGGCGAGGATATTGAGGCACTCCAATGCCGAAAGGCGGAGAAACAGCTAGGCCAAGCCGGGAACGGTGATCGAAGGCCCGAACGGAAGGGAGTGGCGAGTACATCGCGCGATCTCAGGAACGACCCGCGGCCGAAAATCCAATAGCTTGGCCTTCCGGATTCCAGGCGGAGTGAAGCTCCAAGGGGCGTCTACGAAGGGACCGAATCGTTCTCTGGCGACGCGTTCTATCGAAAGCCCGGCTACTCACATCTAGCTCAACCCGCCGAACCGCCGTATGCGGACCCGCATGTACGGTGGTGTGGGAGGGGAGGACGAGTGATCGTCCCCCCTATCCCGATTGAGTGAGATCACACCCGCAAGTTCCGTCGCGCATCTTCGCGCACAACATTGCCGATCACAAATACAAACTCGATAACTCAATCGTACTATGTGTCGTGGGACCACGCGAGCTAGCTTCCAAGCCAGCGATTGCCCCCTGCTGAGGCGACCTTCGGAGCCATACAAGCCAGCTTAACTTCCAGCGCTGACCCGATAACCTAGAGCAGAGAATATCGTTTTTCCTAGAAATCATAGAACCATGTGCTCGAGCATATGCATTTTGGTAAACATACAGCAGCGGCTAAGTGCTAACTAGCTGAAAACTAGGTGTTTGTTATCAGGTTTTGTTTTGGATTGTGACTTGCACAAATGATTTTGGCGTGTGTATGCATAAGTATTGTTTCGGTCTTAATTCTCTCTAGGCTATTCGAAACAAAACATTTGTGTGTTGCTAATAAGCAGCCGAAGATTCCCGCGCGAGGCGGGGTCGATGTTCTTCAAGATTGCAAGATTGAAGGAGAAGAAATCAATGAAACTGATCATGCGGAATTTCGCGATCCTTGCACTAGTGATCGGTGTGATCGCACTATTGGTCGCTGTGCAGCCTGCCTTGGCCGACAACCTTTATGGCAGCATCCGCGGCACGGTCATCGATCCCAGCGGAGCGGCGATGGCGGGGGCCATCATCACGGCCACCAATACCGACACTGGCATTGTGAGGAGGGAGACCACGAACCAGACAGGGGGCTTTGTGTTCCAACAGCTCGCCATCGGGAACTACAAGGTTAGTGTATCCTCGCCCAACTTCAAGACCTACCAGGCAGCAGGCATTCATCTGGATCTCGATCAGGTCTATTCGCTGAACGTGAAACTGGAAGTCGGAGCAGTGTCCGAAGCGGTTCAGGTCGAAGCCAATCCCGTCCAGGTGCAGCAGACGGATATGCAACTAGGCACCACGATTGAGGGGCAACAGCTAGTTGACCTTCCCTTGAACGGCCGCAACTGGACTCAGCTCCAGCAACTGCAACCCGGTATTATCGGGACTTCCGACCGGTTCGGTGGTGCAAACGGGGCGTATTCCGGCAACGGTGCGGGAACTCAGCAGAACTCGTTCATGATCAATGGCGTCGATTCCAACGATTCTTCGCTGAACACCGCCCTCGTTGTTCCGAGTCCAGATGCCATCGGCGAATTTCGGCTGGTCGCCAACACCTTGAATCCGGAATACGGCCGCAACTCCGGAACCGTTATTAACGCCACGATCAAGAGCGGCACGAACGCATTCCACGGGAGCGGCTTTGAGTTCTATCGCGACACGTTCCTGGATGCGCGGAATTACTTTGAGTACGGTTGCACTGACCCGTTTGGCAATCTGAAAAGTGACTGCCGCTCCCCTTTCCATCAAAACGAGTATGGCGGCACAGTCGGTGGGCCGATCCTTAAGAACAAGACCTTCTTCTTTTTCTCGTACCAGGGCTACAAACAGAGAGTTCCGCAATCGCCTGCAAATACAGTCCAGGTGTACACGCCGGCGATGTTCAACAACGGCGATTTCACTTCAAGGGCGTTTACTGGAAATACAGACCTCAATCCTGTTCCCATGTTCGGGGACAGCGCCTCTCCTTGCCCTGTCGCTGGTGGGGCTCAATGCCCGGCCCTCTCGCAGCCGTATAGTGCGCTGTTTTCCACGGGAACCGTTCCGACGCAAGACTTTAACCCGCTCTCGGTAAAACTGGTGAATCAGTTTGTTCCCCTGGCAAACAGTGGCCAGGTTGTAGTATCTCCGACCACGACCGCCCATGACCACGAACTGCTGGGCAGAATCGATCACCACCTCACGAATAACGATCAGCTCTGGTTCTACGGGCTCTGGGAAACTCATCCTTCCCAGGACACCTTGCCCTTCACCGGGACAACGCTGCCCGGACTTCCTGAGGCGGCTCTTCGACACACCCACCAATACTCGATTTCCTGGACCCACACATTCTCGCCCACAACGTTAAATGAACTCCGACTGGGCTATACGCGCTTTAACTTCTCCGCCGTAACACCTGTGAACCCGATCAACCCCACGACCTACGGATTCACCGGTATCACTCCGCAAAATCCGAAGGTAGCCTCCCTGCCGGTGATGACTACGCCTCTTTTCACACTGGGATTCAGCGCGAACGGGCCGCAGCCGCGTATCCAGAATGTCTATCAACTGAACGACAACTTCAGCAAGGTCCGGGGCCGCCACACGATCAAGGCCGGTTTTACAGTGGACCGCCCGTCGATCGACAATCCCTTCTACAACAACAACGGCGGCAATTTTAGCTTTGCCGGTGCGGGGGGATTCTCGACCGGGGACGGTGCTGTGGACTTCCTGCTCGGGATCCCGGACAGTTATAACCAGGGCAGCGGATCCGTCGTTCACGCGAAAGCACATGAAATCTACGCCTATGTTCAGGACCAATGGCAGATTCGATCTAACCTGACCTTAACTTTCGGCACGGGTTACGATATTGAGACGCCATGGGTAAACAACTACGCGAATGGCTTAATTATGGGCGCCTGGCGGCCAGGCCAGCAGTCCACCGTCTTCCCGACGGCTCCTGCTGGATTCGTTTACCCCGGCGACAAGGGCATGACCAAGTATGGTGGAGCGCAGGTTCGCTATGACTTGTTTGCTCCACGCCTTGGCTTCGCCTGGAGTCCTGATCCCGCCCGAAAGTGGAGCGTGCACGGGGGTATTGGCCTTTACTACAACCGCAGCGAAGAAGAGTTGTCGCTGCAAACTCTTACCAATGCGCCCTTCGCAATTACCAGCAATGGCGCTGGCAGTGCTTGCGGTTCGGTTGGCTTCGCTACTCCGTTTTCGGATGCGACGGGTAAGTGCTCCACGGCGATTCCGTTCCCCTTCACGCCGCCTTCGCCGGGCGACAAGAACATTGATTTCTCGCAGTTTGAGCCTATCGGATTCGGCTTTACGGGTGTCGATCCGAGAGTTACTGCTCCCCGGTCGACTAACTTCAATTTAACGATCGAGCGGCAACTCGACAAAGCAACCATTCTTAGTTTGGCCTACGTTGGCAATCGTGGGCGTCACGAAGAGGGAGCGTTCGACGGGAATCTGGCCGGCCAGGCGCCGGGCGTGAATCCGTTTACGGCGACGTACATAGCCCCGAACGCACCAGCTGGCTCAACGGCGCTCTGTACGCGCGGATCCCGCATGCTAGTTGACTATCCGGGAACTACCATCCCCGTTTGCCCCCAGACGTCCGCGACGGAGAACGCCGACCTTACCTGGTCCCTTGGCGCTCCAGTTGCTGGCGCCACTCCGTACAACTTGGCCCTATACGGGCATCCGGGCATAGAGCTGACGGAATTCAACTCCAGGTACGACTCCCTACAGCTGACCGTAAACCGGCGTTTCAGCCGTGGATTGCAGGTATTGGCTGCCTACACCTGGTCCCGGTACTTTGACCAGACCTCGAGCCTGGAAAGCAACGCCTTCAACTTCCCGGGCATCAACCCGTTCTGCCCGCAGTGCATGTGGGCTCCTTCCGGAAACGATGCTCCGCAACGCTTTGTGGTGAGCTACACCTACACTCTGCCGTTCTACTCGCTGACACACAAGTGGAGGAAGCTGACGGACGACTGGAATCTGGCTGGCATCTACACGTTACAGCACGGAACTCCCGTCGGGGTCTTCGACTTCCGTAACTATTCGACCACTTGCGACAACTCCGCTGGCTTCTTCGCCTGTCCGGGCCAAGCCATGCAAGTCGGTAAAGTTCAATTCGCAAATCCGAGGACGCCTGTCGTCGAGTGCGGTTCAACCCCGCCCGTGGCAGATAACTACTGGATCGCGAGCGGGTCCCTCGGCTGCAATGCTCCCCCCGCAGCTTTCGCGGTTCCTGCTTCAGGGACTTTGGGCACCGCCAGCCGTAACCCGTTCTATGGTCCGGGAATCAATTACGGCGACATGGCGATCGAAAAGAGAATTCACATCGACGAAGGCCGGTACATCGAATTGCGCTTCGAAACTTACAACACTTTCAACCACGCCAACTTTGCCAACCCTACCGATAATGGTTTCAACAGCGAGGATGTCCAAAGCCTGTTTGGGGTCTTCGGTAAGATATATTCTACAAAGACCATTACAACCAATGGCGAAGGCAGAGCCGTGCAGATTGGTGCGAAGTTCTACTTCTAGAAGTCTCGGAAATGCTTCGGGCCGGGCGTTCTGCCCGGCCCGATTTATTTGATCTCAAAGTTCCTCGGGTCGAGCGAGATGTTGTGCGAGATCTTCGGGTCGCTTACCTCAAACTGGCTGATCCCTGTGGTTGCTGCACCGATCGTTGTCTGGGAAGGGTCCCCGCTGTACTGGATT
>CAVYHM010000056.1:0-11165 GCA_963768265.1 uncultured Acidobacteriaceae bacterium | reverse complement strand
AGCCGCGAGCGTTCGCCGTACTAACGGTGCTGAAAGAAATGGTTCCGGGCTCTATGACACTTGCTAGGCGAGGATTCCACTGGGGCTGACTGTGTCGGCGACCGCAGTGACTATGCGGTACGATCCTTCACTATGTCGCTATCCAATAGACTACGCAATTTCTGTGCGAGGGCTTCCTGAGTGAAAGGCTTCTGGAGAAAATCGGTGCCCGCTTGCTGGACCTTGCGGTCCACGACCCCAGTGGAATGGGCTGACATGTAAAGTACTTTTAGCCCGGGTCTCTTTTCCAGCAGAGACTTGGCCATAACTACGCCGCTGGTCTTCGGTAGGCTGATGTCGGTCAGCAGCAAAGCAATGTCTTTGTGGTGATCGGCAATCTGGTGGGCTCGCGCAGCGTCCTCTGCCTCCAGAACGGTGTAGCCGAAGCCCTCCAGGACTTCACGAATCAGCGCTCGCAATGAGGGTGCGTCCTCCACGAGCAAAATGGTTTCCGATCCGCGCTTGATATTCAGCGGCTCGGACTTCGGCTCGCAAGATTCTGCCACTTCGATGACGGTCGGCAGATAGACCGAAAAGGTCGATCCGTGGCCCGGTTCACTGTACGCCCACACGTACCCGCCGCTCTGCTTCACAATGCCGTACACCGTGGCCAGGCCCAAGCCCGTCCCCTTTTCAGGTCCCTTAGTGGTGAAGAACGGCTCGAAAATCTGAGACAACGTTTGCTCGCTCATTCCGATGCCAGTGTCGCTCACCGCGAGCCGAACGTAGCGGCCCGGCTGCATGGGGAAGTGTTGCCCGGCCAAAAGCTCATCGACTTCCACATTGAGCGTTTCGATGGTGACCCTGCCCCCCTCCGGCATAGCGTCGCGGGCGTTGACGCAGAAATTGATGATGACTTGTTCCATTTGACCCGGATCGGCGTTGACATTCTGCAAATCGGCAGCCAACAAGGTCCTCACTTCGATATCGTCCCCTATTAGGCGGCGAATCATCTTGTCGATGCCCTCGATTACCCGGTTCAGGTTGAGCGCCATGGGCTGCAGCACCTGTTTGCGACTGAAGGCAAGAAGTTGGCGCGTGAGATTGGCGGCCCGGTGGCCGGAATCGAGAATTTCCTGGACGCGTCGCCGCGCTGACACCCCGATTTCCGGCTGGTCCACAAGAAGCTGACTGTGTCCGATTATGACGGCCATAATGTTATTGAAGTCATGCGCGATCCCGCCTGCCAAACTTCCGACCGCCTCCATCTTCTGCGCCTGTCGTAACTGCTCTTCGGTCTTTCTGCGCTCGGTTTGGTCAATCAGGAAACCGTGTACTTCGACCAGTTCTCCGTGTTCGTTGAAGGATCCAATGGCATTCGCCGCGACATACAGCGGGCTCCCATCCCTGCGGTGGAATTCTTGATCGAAAAATTCCAGATTGCCCTTTTGCTGCAATTGCTGCAGCACCCGCTCTCGATCCGCGGGGTTAGGGTAAAGCGCCGCAAGATTTGTCCGCTTGGCCTCTTCTTCGGAAGCAAAACCGAACAGGCGTACGAATGCGGGATTGCAGGCCAACAACGCACCCTCGGGGGTCGCGATGTAATTGCCGGCAAGATTCTGCTCGAAGAAGGCGCGGTATTTTTCCTGACTCTGGTGCAGCGATTCTTCCGCCTCATTGCGTTCGATGCGGGCGCGCAGAACCATGATTCCGAACGCCAGATCGCCCGCCAGTTCCTCCAAAAGCCGGATTTCCTCGGGCGTGAAAGCGTCGACGTCGGAAGAGTAAATTGCCAGGACTCCGAACACAGCCGAACTCTCGTCCTTCAGCGGGAGTGCGATCATCGAACGATATCCACGCTCCAGGGCCCCCTTGCGCCAACGTGAAAATGAGGGACTCGTTGCCAGATCTTGCTCATACACTAGCTCCCCGGATCGGATTGCGGTTCCGGCAGGACCGTGCCCGGCCTCAGTATCGTCCCACCGAAGTCCAGCCTTCGCCAGGTATCCATCTTCAATTCCGGCCCATGCTACGGGAAGAAGGGTCTTGGCCTCATCGTGTTCGGCAAATCCCACCCACGCCATGCGGTACCCCGCGTCCTCGCAAATAATGCGGCAGACTTCCTTCAGCAGGGTTCGTTCATCCACTGCTCGCATCAGCGCTTGGTTGCAGTTGCTGATTGCGTGCAATTCCCGATTCAGACGCCGCTGCACCTCCCCACTCTCCTGCAGCGCACGCTGGGATTGCTGCAATTCCAGGTTCAACTTAACGAGTTCGCGATTCCGTTTCTGCACGCTCCGCACGCGCAGCGTATATCCAATCCACACGGAAGCAAGAACAACAAGGCCGGCCGCGATACGAAACCACCATGTTCCCCACCAGGGTGGCAGGATGCGAATGCGCAGCGAAACTCCCCGGTCGTTCCACACTCCACGGTTGCTGGAACCCTGCACACGAAGACCGTAGTCGCCGGGCGGCAGCGTGGTATATGTCGCAAATCGGTGGTTGCTGTCGGCGTCATTCCAGTCTTTGTCCAGACCCTCCAGTTTGTACCGGTAGCGGTTCCGGAGAGGGCTGGCATAACTGAGGCTCGAGAACTCCACCGAAAAGATGTTCTGCCGGTGCGAGAGCGACAACGAATCCGTGAAGGAAATCGATCTTAGGAGTGGAGAACCGCCGCCGATTTGTATGGGTTCCCCGAATAAGCGAAATTCCGTCAGCACGACGGGTGGGACAAGCCGGCTGTCGGTCACCCGATCCGGAAAGAATGCCGTCACACCCTTGACGCCGCCGAAGAACATCTCACCCCGCGCGCTTTTGAAGTAGACGCTCGAATCGTTGAACTCGTCGCTCGGCAGGCCGTCATCGGTGAAGTAGTTCTTCACCGTTCGGGCTCTCGGATCGAACTTGGATAGCCCGTTGCCAGTGCTCAGCCACAGGTTGCCGGCCGCGTCCTCCAGGATGCCCTCCACACCGTTGTTCGGCAGCCCGTCGCGCTCGTTGAAGATCGTGAATTCTCCGGTGTTGCGATCGAAGCGGTTCAACCCGTTCTGGGTGCCGACCCACAGCGTCCCCGCGTAGTCCACGCATAGGGCATTCACGCGATTGTTGCTGAGGCTGCTGGGGACCTTAGGATTATGTTTGTAGGCGACGATCTTGCCCGTGCGGACATCCAGTCGCTGGAGCCCCTGCTCGTAGGTGCCCATCCAGATCGATCCATCCGCGTCCTCGGCCAGTACCCGGTAGATCCGGCTATCGAGCGGACCATCGAAGCCAAACACGGTGAAGCGCCCGGTGCGCATGTCCAGGCGATTGAGACCGTCCTCGGTGCCGACCCAGACGTTGCCGCTGTGATCGAGGAGCACGGATCTTATGTAGTCATGGCTCAAGCTCGACGGATTCGCCGGATCGTGCCGGTATGCTTCAAACCGTCCGGTCCTGCGATCGAATCGGTTCAGCCCTCCGCCCCAAGTACCGAACCACAGGATTCCTGAGCGGTCCTCGAGCGTTGCAGACACAGAGTTGGCAGCGATGCTTCCTGAGTTTGCCGGATCGTGCCGGTAGAATGTGTACCGCCCCGTCTTCCTATCGAGCCGGTTGAGCTGCTCCGTGCCAATCCAGAGAGTCCCGTGGCTGTCCTCAAAGACCGATAGAACATAGTCCTGATCGAGGCTGTTGGGATTCCCGGGTTCCCTCCGGTACGTGGTGAATGGCGATGGCTCGCTCGGAAACCGGTTCACTCCTCCGCCGTCCGTACCGACCCAGATACCACCTTCCCGATCCTCGATTAGCGAGAGCGCGTCGTTGTTGTTCAGACTCGCCGGATTCGCAGGATCATTCCGGTACCTGGTGAATAGCCCCCGTGTGCGGTCGAATCGGACCACGCCATCGGGCTTCGTGGCGATCCAGAGCATCCCGCGCCGGTCTTCGAGGATTGCTGAGCAGCCGCGCACGCCGGGCGTTCCAGGCCACTCGTCAAAAAAGATGTATGTTGTGAACTGCCCGGTCTCCCGATCAAGCGAAGTCAGGCCGCCACCTCGTGTCGCACTAAGCCAGAGCGTCCCGGAACGATCTTCGAAGATCCGGTCCAGCGGTGGCTGCTGAGAACTCGGATAATGACGAATGACTCTTCCAGTTCGCGGATCGAACGCGTCGGGCCCCGCGGCGGTCGCAACCCAGAGTATGCCCTGCCTGTCTTGGAGCACGAATCGAACGTCGTTGCTGCTCACACTCTGGGGATCGTTTGGAGCGTTGCGAAAATGGGTGAATCGTCCGGAACTGGGATCCAGTCGATCCAGTCCGTTGCGCGTGGCGAGCCACAACATCCCGTCGCTGTCCTGGGTGATGTGCTCGACGTGCCCGGCCAGACTCGTGGGATCGCCGGGATCGGAGCGGAAGTGGAGGAACCTTCCGGTGACGGGGTCAAATCTGTCCAGGCCCTGATCGACGGCGATCCACAGAGCGCCGGAGCGGTCCTGAAATATCGCGTAGATGAAGACTCCGCCGAGGCTGTTGGGGTTGCTGGCTTCGGGTTTGTAGTGCTGGAAGCGATAGCCGTCGTACCGGTTGAGCCCGTTGTAAGTACCGATCCACAGGAACCCTTGGGCGTCCTGCAGGATGTGGTCGACGCGGCTTTGCGACAGCCCTTCTTCCGTAGAGAGATGCGTGAACCGGATGTCCTTACCTTCCGCAATTGGGAGCCTAATTACTCGCGGTTCGGCTGCTACAGCATGTAGAACGTGCACAATGCACAGAAGCAGAATCCGGCTCGCACCCCGTAGGCCACACGCAGTACTCTGGCGCATGGTAGTCATGCCGTCCTTTTGTCTGATTACCTCTGCTCGCAGTCGGCAACAAAACGAGGACACCGAACCCTGCATTGATCACGCCAGCTCTCCGGAAAACGGTGCCCGCGGAAAGCTCCTGGCACGCCACCGAGAACCGCAGGGCTCTTGATTTCTTGTGCGCACGAGCCAGCACCCCTACAGTCTACTGCCGGGCCCCCCCCCTTTTACCACAGGTCCAGCCACAAAGTACTGTTTGCGAGAAAACGGTGGTGCCCTAATGCCTTTGGCCTGCAGCGTCGCAGTATGAGAGGTCAACGGGAGCAGGCGTCCGAGAGAAGGGCGTTCTTGCTAGCCTTGACACAAGCGAATCACTTGTGTCTCCGAAGGCGTCGGACCTCCTCTCAACCCATCGCGCAGTTCAGTTCGGAGGCTGCTTCCGGATCTAGATAGAGGGTAGCGTTGGCGTGTTTTCGAAGGATGGTAGCCGGACAGGCAGTCGTGATCGGTTCCTCTAGCGTTCGCCTGACAATTCGAGCCTTGCGGCTCCCGGGAACCGAAACAATGAGCCTTGGTACTCTGAACAATGTGGGAATGGTTAGAGTAAGAGCGTACTCTGGCACTTCCTGAAAGTTGGCAAACCATCCTTCCTCCACTTGCTGTTGCCGGCACACAGAGTCCAGCTTAACAATCTTCATATCCTTAGGGTCGTCGAAGTTGGCCTCGGCGGGATCGTTGAAAGCCAAGTGACCATTTTCGCCGATTCCAAGCAGGCACAACTCCGGGTGGCAGGAGCGCAGATTCTGAGCATATTCCCGACACACTGAATCGGGATCCGCATCACTTCCATCGATTTCGTAAAACTCCTGCATGTGGACCCGTTCGCTCAAATGCTCGCGCATGTAGCGGCGAAACGAGGCCGGATGGTCGGCGGAAATGCCTTTATACTCATCCATATGAAACCCACTCACGCGGTTCCACGGAAGGCTAGGTAGAGTTGTCAGAACATTTAGAGTATTGAGTTGCGATGCACCGGTGGCAAAAATGATCCCGAAGGTCGCAGCTCGGCCTTCTAGCTCCCGCATGGCCTCCGCGGCAGCTCGGGCGGCAGCCTCAGCCGCGGCCCGGGGGTCAACGTGAACCTCTACTCTCAAGGTTCCCGCGCTGAAGCAGCACGCTCCTACCTCTTGTGGGCCCATTAGGGTCCTTTCTTGAATGGCCTCGCACGACGCCGCCTAGCAGAATAGCACTGTTATTTCCGCATTTAGTGGATGTGGCGTTGTCGGCCAATGCAGCGATGCCGTGGTGGAATCGCGCTTCCCATAAGCCGACCTCGGGCCAGCGTCAAAGTCCGTGATCAAGTGTCGCATCCGCACAGCCTTGACTGAGGCAGAAGCGGCAATCGCAATCGCTACCTCTCCATTGGCAAACACTAGCCGACTTCCGAGACTAATCACTGCAGCAAGACCCCCAACGCGCGCGCATGCAGCAGGACGTAAGACTTGCGCGTACATGCGCCCAGGATACGGCCGTCCTCAATGACGGCATTCTCGTAAATGCGATGAACGCCGCGCCGTAACAAATTCTTCCCCAAAAAAGAAACGTTCGGCACCGCTCGGGGGCCGCTGGGCGCTTTTAGAGCTGGGTTTACTTCGATTCCTTAATGATCGCGTCCGCAGCGTTGCCGGCGACGATCCAGCTTGCCGAACCAGCGACGACGGCTTCATCCTCAAACCACAGGAATCCGAAGTCGTCGATGCACTCCGGAAAATCCGGCTTGATGATGATGTATCCCGGAATCACGGCACCCGGGATGAAAGCATTGTCGGCGCGATTGTTGCTATACGTCATCGTCTTCGAGACCGTACCGACTCCAGCTACATACGAAGTGCTAGATACCGGGTGCGTGCCGAGAATGTAGTTGACCCCGCGAAGTGTGTATTCGGGGCTCACGAGATCCGGAAACGCCTTGTGCAGGAAATACATTCGGATGGCCATGTCCACCACGGCGCCCGATCCGCCCCAGGTCCCGAGGCTCGGAGGCACGCCGAACGGAGTGGCGTCCAACCGCTTGTCCAAACCCGCCATGTATGTCTTCACCGCTTCGCGCATTTGATCTTTCGCGCTCGCATCCAGATAAGGCAATGCCCGGACCGCTGTCCAACCATGGAGGTCCATCTGCTGCGCGGTAATCATCTGAGGGAACAATTCCTTCAGACGAGACTTGTAGGGCTCGGCACCATTCGTGGCGATGGTCAATTCCAGGGCCGCCGCCCAGTCCAGTCCGACGCCAGATCCGCCACGGCCGACGCGGGCCGGCGGAGCTGTTTGTGCGCTAGTGGTGCCAGAGCTTGTCGGAGTGCCCGAGTTGCCCCCTGGCTGACGACCGCCTTGCGCGCCAGAGACCACACCCTGAGACGCAGCCAGCACACCAACTCCGGAGGCACCTGCCCGGGCCTCTGCGGTTGAGCCGCCAACCGGATACTGCAGTGGGTCAGCCCTCGTTTCATTCCATGCTTTGATCGCGGTCTCGAGGCAGTCTTTCGCTAATGCGTCGTCCCAGCCTTTCAGCGTATCCGCCGCTGCAGCCAGCGCCGCAATGGCATTCCACTGGAAATACGGGTTGTTAGTAGTGAAGATCCAGCGATCATCCGGCTTGCCGGAGTAGTCGCCCTTCGCTTCGTTGGGGCCGAGCT
Source organism: uncultured Acidobacteriaceae bacterium (assembly GCA_963768265.1). GTDB lineage: Bacteria > Acidobacteriota > Terriglobia > Terriglobales > Acidobacteriaceae > Sulfotelmatobacter. The sequence goes on along the minus strand of CAVYHM010000056.1, from coordinate 3,706 downwards.
TCGGGTCGTAAATGCGGCCGTCAGTTTTCGACGCTCCGTCGCCCAGATGTGTGTACTGGCGCAGGTCTGGCTCGTGAGTGCCGCGGATGGCGTGGCCGATGTTGTGAAACTGCGCCAGGATGAGCAGTGCGCCGTGCTTGACTTGCTGCACCGTATCCGGCACGCCATCGGGACGGTGCATCTCAACCTCACGGGCGGCTTCATTCACCGTAAGCTCGTCGTACGTGAGGTTGAATTCGCGATACGCCAGAGCGAGGCTCTGAATCACGCTCAACTGCGCAGGCTCCTCGAGGTCGAAGTCGCCGGCATCGTACCAGCCGCCCACGTTCATCCCAGGGATGTGATCGCCGCCTTTGTACTTCCCGTCCATTCCTGTGACCTGGTTCCAGCCGTCGAATTGCTCCCCAACTACGGGCGCCATGCGGCCATCATCCAAGTGCGAAGCACCGTGCCACACGCGGTAGCCTTCGCGAACGGAAACGTGATCCATCTGCTCCGCAAGGTGATGATCCAAGCTGTCCTGCCAGATGTTCGCGTAAGCATCCTTTGCGATGGGGAAGGGCGCCGTATGCTGGTCTCCATACTCGACAACATAGAGGCCGGGGTCCTTCACCGGGGTGAAGTCGAATTTTGAGTAGACGTAGCGTAGCCAGGGTGTCGAACGCGTGATCGGGCCCTCGAACACCTGCTTGTAAGATCCGTCTTCCATCAGGCGCAGCACTCTGGCCGTCTTCGGCGCGTTGTACTTCGGGTCGAGTTCGAGCACCGCCACCTTTGAGAAGCCCGGCACATAACCAACCTGGCTATGCGCGATCACCGGCGGCCGCGTCCAGTTCGGAATCACGTCCGGCCTGATGTGCCAGACGATGGCGCCGGTGGTCTTTCCCGAAGGGATCAGTGAACGCAGCACGAACCAGCCGTTCTGCGCGCGGGCGCGACCATCGAAGAGCATGAGGTTGGCCGTATCCGATACGACATTCACACGGGCCAGCGCGTCGTCGAGACCAAGGGTGATGCTCTTGCCTTCGGCGAACGGCAGCGGCTGAGTGTATCCCTTGGCCTTATCCCAGTCCTCCAGGTAATACGCTTTTTTCGGTTCGTCAGGCAGAGGCAAAACCTTCGTCATCGGATCGTTCGGCGTACGCGGGAAGATGCCGGCTTTGGTTCCGTCCACCAGGTAAGCCTTGCCCATGTAGATCGACGGCAGGAACTCCAGGTTGAACCCCGCCCGCCCCGCCAGTTTCTGCGGTAGAGGCTTATCGAGATTGATGCTGACCTCCACGCCTCCTGGCTCCGCTGCCACTTGCAGTGTGTAACTGAAGTCGAACGTCGGGAAAGCGAGGTCGGCGGTGATCCGGCTGTTCGCCTTGTCGGCATGGCGACCTTTGAGGGTTGCCACCAGGTCCCACTGCTCCGGCGTTGGCATCAGGCGCACGTCACCGTTGGTGGCGATGCGCTGACCGTGGAGAATCATCTCCATGGCCGTGTTCTTTTGGTCCACAAAAACGGGATGGTACGTGCTGTCGTAGAGAAAAACGCTGAAACCTTGAGTATCGAGGTAATTCTTGTCGGTCACCTTCATGGCAAAATCGGCGCCGGACATACCTGGGGCCGAGATCAGGGCCAACAAGAGGAGACAAACTCTGATTCGCGTGAACATAAATTGAGATTGATACTGCTCCTTTGCCCCAACATGATATGACATGCACGGTCTGAGCGACGGTTGTTCCCCAGGCGCGGGGATTTTTGAGCGGAGTACCTAAACGATGAGCAGCCCAGCAATCGAAGCTGGTGAGATTGGAGTGGGCGACAGCGTAGGCCCATCGTACTCGTCGGGCGCGGCTCCAGATCCTGACGAAAGCTAAAGCGTAGCCGACTCTCGGTAGCGATCCATGTTATCCAACGCCGGAGTAGGCATTCTTTTGCAGGCCGGTCACGATGTTTGGGCATTGGCTAGGTCCAAGGAAAAAGCGCGGCGGGAACTTGGCGACACTGCCGAAGGCCACGTCATAGGGACGTTAGCAATGTAGCCGATTTCGCTTACGATCTCTAGAGGGGTTAACGTTATCTTCCACGCAGCCGCTTATTTCCGCGAGTACTACAATCCTGGGGATCTGCGTGTGAGTGTCAATCAGACCGTGAGCTAGTCCTGTACTGTTGGGCGAGGCCATTTGGGCGTCATTCCCAGATGTTTCATGCTCCAGGCGCACATTGTTTCCATTACCGTGACGAGTTCCGTTCCGCGATCGGTAAGCCTGTAATCAACGCGGGGCGGCACAGTCGGGGTGACGATTCGGTCGATGACTCCATCGCGCTGGAGCTCGCGAAGCTGAGCGGTCAGCACCTTCTCGCTGGCTCCGGGTAGAAAATCGCGAATCTCTGCAAAGCGCCGAGAGCCAAACGATAGATGCCAGACAACTAAAACCTTCCACTTCCCCGCCATGACATTCGCAGTGGCCTGTACTGGGCAACCGAAGTGGTCTTTCATGCCCGCTCCTGAGCTTACAAAATTGTGCGTTCTCCCGGTGTCTCCGAAGATTTGCTATCGTGCATGCATCTCATCCTAACTGTGGGGTTGAAGCATGGCAACCAGTCTGTCGCCGGAACAAATGAAACAAATTGTCAGGGACCATTTTGAAGATTTCGTGAATAAGAAAAATGCCGGGGTAATCCGGAAGAACATGACACCAACTTTTTACGATCATGACGGACCTGGCGGCAAGCCTACGGGAGTGGATGGCGACGAACAGATGATGGTGAACATGTACAAGGCTATGCCGGATCTACACCTGACAATCGAAGAGATGATCGCGGAAGGCGACAAAGTGGTCTGCCGTAATATCTGGCGTTGGACGGAGGCGTCCGGCAAGAAGATGCAGTTCCACGGTTTCGTACTCTGGCGTTTCGAAGGCGACAAGATCGCCGAGCGATGGGCCACGGTCACTCCGCCCTCCGAGGGCAACTCCTGGACTGCAGCACCGCCAGAAAAAGCTGCGGAAAAGCGGGCCAGCTAGATCCCGAGGAGGGGCGAGCGTCCAGGCGCAGTCAAATTCAGAACTGATCGCGGCCTATCTCGACGCGGTCATTCGCAAAGATGTCTCGGCCCTGGACCGTTTCTTTGCGACCGATGTCGAGTATATGGTCAACGGCACGCCCGCGGCCGATGCAAGCAGCCAGTCGATGACAGTCACAGATCTCCTCCAGCATTCGGATGCATCCTCCTGTCGCTATTGTGCTCCTGCCGTGTTCGTGACAGGTTGCGCAGGGCCTGCGCGAGCCATCGTGTCGGCGCTCATGGCGCGATCAACGCGATTTTCACCGTAAGGAGCGCCAGAATTGTCACACCCGCGACGCCGATTGCGGCGCGATCGCGACCACAGAAGTAGCAGGGCACTCCGGTCCAGGTCAGTAGCGCCGCGAGTAATCCCGCGCCAACGTAGGGGCCGACGGTCGCGACCCGCAGCGTCAGTCCTTCGACGTGCTCAAGACGAAAGAACTCGGCAAGCGTGCGAACAAGCGCAAGGAACTGCACGCAAATGCCGAACTGGGCGAGACGGTGGGCGACATCGAAGGTACTTCGAGCCGGAGCGGCGTGACTCCACGCTCTATCTGTGCCTTGATCGAGTTGAGAGTCGCACCCGTTTCTTTGGCAATTTTTCTTTTTCCAATCAGATTAAAAAGCCGCGCCTTCAAACTCGATGTTGAA
>CAVYHM010000055.1:0-91846 GCA_963768265.1 uncultured Acidobacteriaceae bacterium | reverse complement strand
TATTCCTGTTGGGAATAGCTATCGCCCGAGAATTCATTGGACAATTTAAGCATGTGGAATCAAGTTGGTTAACATCCAGCCGCGGTTGGGGTTTGTACCATGTCTGACTCCGCTAGAAGACCAATAGAGCCATCTGACGGCTTCCGTCCGGTTTCCGTCGGATCACCCTTAAGCCCTGTCGATTTGGCTAATGAGAAGCACTACTCGGTTATCGAGATCGCCAAACTCTGGGCGCTCAGTGAGAAGACGGTTCGAAGGATTTTTGAACGGGAACCGGGCGTGATCCGCTGGAGCAGGGAAGAGACGTTGCACAAGCGCGGATATCATACGTTGCGAGTACCAGAAACCGTTCTTCATCGCGTGCATCGTAAGCTCCGCAAAGCAAGCTAACGGTTTCGACGGTTGCTGTCAAAGCGACCGAGAAGGTCTAAGCGTGCTTCTCCACCAAGTGTAGCCCCTGGAGCTGCCAGCTCTTCTCCACCGACGATACTAATTGCTCCTGGCGGGCCTTCACGAACGGAGCGTAATGCCGCTCGGTGGTCTTCACGCTGGCGTGCCCCAGCAGAATGGACACTTGGTCAATTGGAACGCCCGCCAACAGGAGTTCGACGGCAAAGGTGTCCCGGAGCATGTGCGGATGGGCCCTCTTATCCAGTTTTGCCCACTTGAAGAGCCGCTGCAGACTGGCGTGCCAGCAATTGCTGGCGCGATAATGCAACCCATTTCCAGTCCAGAAGAAGTACCGGGAGTTGCTGTTCGGCAGCGTGCGCAAGAGCTCGACCACGTGAGGCGGCAGAGGTACGTATACCGGCAGTCCGGTTTTCTGCTGGTAGAGAAATAGGCGATTTCCCGTCAGGCGCGCCCGCTCAAGTGTTACCGCATCATTCAGACGGAGTCCGCTGTAGCGCATGAGAAGCAAGAGAGCCCGCACCCGGACCCGGTGTCCGGGGTTCGTGCTCCAATGAGACAGATCGTGAGTTACGTTCACCAACTTCTGAAACTCTTCTTGCGAAAAATAATCAGTGGGCACCGGTCTGACCTTGATTGCGACCCAATTCTTCGACAGGGTTCTGCTTTAGCCAGCGTTTACGCACGCAGTAGGAGAAAAACGAGTGCCAACGTTCCTGCCGTTTCTGGGCAGTGATGGGTGCGACCTTCCAAGATCGACTGAGCAGGCCAAGTTCATCGTCGCTGAATTCGTCAATGTAGGTCAGACCTCGACCGTGCGCAAAGCTAACGAGCTCACGCTGCATCAGCGAAAACTTGTAAAGCCAGCTGTGCGAGAGCCGCTGTCCCTGCTTCCTTGCGATGAATGCGTCGAGCGCGGCTCGCACGGTCACGCGTGCCGGCGACGGGTCGGCCGCCTCCGCGTCCATCAGCCGCGCCTTCTTTTCCGCCTTCTCCCAGGCGCGAGTGCGGGCGCTGACGCGCACGAAGGCGCCTGTCGTTTCGACAGTGCCCATGATCCATTTCGGGCAGTGGCAACGTCTGTAATAGGGATCTGACTGCGCGCAAGGAGGGTAGTGACGAGTGTAGACGCTCAACATAAATGCCTCCGGGAGAAGGTGAGCCCGCCGGAAGCATTGTACGATAATTGTACGAAACTAGGTAGCTGGCTGTAACCTATTCAATCTACAGCCTTAAAATTGGTGCGGAAGGGGGGATTTGAACCCCCACGCCTTTCGGCGCCACCCCCTCAAGATGGTGTGTCTGCCAGTTCCACCACTTCCGCACTTCGTAAATTACCTGTAACCAATAGCTTAGAAAGTTCGTCCCCGTGAGGGCATTTCCAACTGCACCGGATTTTGCACCGACTTCGTGCACGCAATGCGCTCCTAGTCTGCCAGCCGCGCCAACAACTTGTGGAGCGCAGCCTCCCGCGGGTGTACATAGCGCATAGTGATCTTAATGTTATCGTGTCCGGCGACATACTGCAACGTGAAGGGGTCCGTGTACTCCTGATCGTTATGATGGGGCAGCCCGACGCGATTATCTACACTATCGGGATCTTTGAGGATCAAGATGCCGATCGAAAGCCACGCGCACTCAAGCGGCTTTTCAAGGACACGGGCGGCGAGGCCTTCCTGCAGGAATCCTTAAAGGACGTTGTCTCCATGTGCGAGCAGATCGCGCGCGATATCGGAATCAATACACAAATGCGTTAGAGTTCGGGTTTATCCGCGCGTGGAAGCAGTCACGGAGTTTGTTCTCTCAGTTGGCCCAAGGGGGGCCCTGGCGGAATCGCCATGTCGCGGACGATTGATAGATCCCAATTCTTCGGCTTCGATTCTGCGCGTTTCCTAGCGTACGACGGCACAGCTCGAGTCGCCTCCTGCGTTTTAGGCGAAGCTGCCAATAGGTCGCGAAATCGCTGTTTCGCCTTGTACAGTTGGGATTTCGAGTTGCCCACCGAGCAACATAGCATCTCCGCGATTTCCTGGTGCTCATAGCCTTCAACCTCGTGCAGCAGGAAGATTGTCCTGTAGCCCGGGGGAAGCTGTTTCATTACGCGAGCCAACGCGACACGGTCGACGCAGCCCGCCAGATTGCTATCTCTGGTCCCGTATTCGCGCCGTATCTTGGCGCCGTCACTGTCGCTGTTAGGCTCGTCCAGCGAAACGTGGCCTAGCAGCCTTCTGCGAAAATGCATCAATACCGTGTTGACGGCAATGCGGTGAAGCCATGTCGAAAATGCTGAGTCCCCACGAAATTTCTTGATCTTGCGGAAGGCTTGCAAAAACGCATCCTGGGTGAGATCCTCCGCCTCCGCGCAATTGCTAGTCATTCGTAAGCACACCGAGTAGATCCGTGACTTGTGTGCCTGAAATAGAGCTCCAAATGCATCTGAATCGCCTTCTTGCGCGCGTTTGATCAGTTCCGAAACCGGACACGTCGCGCCCGCAATCGCAGGGACGGCGTTCACGACGGTCTCGGCTGGCTGATTCATGACTGAGAATAGAGGTGGAGTCGGCTTCTTCCAGGCGCTGGCAGGCGCTGAAGCCGGACTGAATCCGAATTCGAGCGTCCGTCACACCGAACCGGAAGGCACGATGGCCCTGCGCAGCGAAGGATTGCTGCAGCTTGCGTATGCAGACCACAAGCGTTACGGCTGCGATTTCAACTGGCCACTGGACCGAGCGTTAAGGCCGAACGATCCGGCCAAAACCATTCTCCAGCCTAAGAATAATCTCGAATGTGGAGTCAAGATTCTGGTCAACCAGACCATCATCCAACATAAACCCTTGCTGACCCCGTCGGGATACTGGTCGACGTTGCACCCGACCGGGCCGAGCTTCCGCGTATTCGCCGAGCAGATGACAAATCCTCCCGCAGCATGTGGTCTGTCCACCAAATCGCGGATCTCCAAGTCGGCTACGACGAAGTCCGTGCAGGACGACGCGAACCGGGCTGAGACTCCTAAATAGCGTGGCACCGACTATCAAGCTCGCGGCACGCGAGACTGTCGCAGCTCCCCAGATCCGGTGCCACCGAGAATCGCCCGCGGTAGAAAAGTGGGCGAGCCGCGCCTGCCGGTGATTGATGACGTTAGTCGCGGACGGCTCTCCAGGTTGCCGACGGGATGACCACCGCGGCGGCTGCTACAATCCGCTGAAGATGTCCGCGGCCGTCCCTATGCCCGCTTTCCTGCGCACCATTTTCCATGTTGACATGGACGCCTTCTTCGTCTCCGTGGAAGAGCTGTTTGATTCTTCGCTAAAGGGGAAGGCCGTGGTTGTCGGAGGCCAGCGCGACGAGCGAGGCGTGGTATCGGCCGCTTCCTATGAAGCGCGAAAATTCGGCGTGCACTCGGCCATGCCTCTGCGCACCGCCGCCAGGATGTGCCCGCACGCGATCTTTGTGAACGGTCACCCCGAGCGCTACCGCGAGTGCTCGGAAAAGGTTTACAAAGTTCTCGATGCGTTTTCTCCGCAAGTGGAAATGGCCTCGATTGACGAAGCCTATCTCGACATGACCGGCACCGAGCGCCTGCACGGGCCGCCACTCAAGGCCGCGCACGCTCTGCACCAACGCATGAAGGCCGATACACGCCTGAACTGTTCGGTCGGCATCGGAACCTCGCGCCTGATCGCCAAGGTTTCGTCGGCGCAGGCCAAGCCCAACGGCGTGCTGTGGATCGTTCCCGGCGAGGAAGCCAAATTCCTTGCGCCGCTCGACGTGCGCGAGATTCCCGGTGTCGGCAAAGTCATGGAGACCCACCTGCATGCGCTCGGCATCAAGAAAGTTGAAGACCTCGCCAAGTTGGAAGACTCCGAACTAGAAGCTCGCTTCGGAAAATGGGGACTCGCGCTGGCCGGCAAAGCCCGCGGCGAGGATGCCGGCGGATGGTTCGACTCCGAGGTCGGGGCCGACGTGGGCGCCAAGTCCATCAGTCATGAGCACACTTACAACGAGGACACAGCCGACCTAAGCCAACTCGAATCCACGCTCATGCGGCTTTGCGAGATGGTCGGACGGCGCCTGCGCGAGTCCAATTTCCACGCGCGCACCGTCCAGCTCAAGCTGCGCTATAAGGATTTCACAACCATCACCCGAGCCCACACGCTCCCAGCCCAGACCCAACTTGACACTGAAATCTTCGAACACATTCGCGCCCTGTTCTGCAAGAATTGGAAAAAAGGCGTGCCGGTGCGGCTGCTCGGCGTGCAGACCTCATCTTTCACCACTGCGGCCCCTCAGATCAATCTGCTCGAAGGCGCTCGCCAGCAGCGCTGGAAGGATGCGCTGGCGGCCGCCGACCGCCTGCGCGACAAGTTTGGGGAGTCCAGCGTCGGTCTGGCCGCAGGCCTCCGCGGCAGCTTCCGCGAGCGCACGCACGAAAATCCGGCGGGACTGCCGGGGAAGGGCAAGCCAAAGTGACGATCCGCCCCATCGCGCCTTCGGATGCCGCCACATGGGAGAGGTTGCGCAGGGACCTGTGGCCCGAAGACCCGGAGAGCCACGCCGTAGAGATTGCCTCGTTTTTCGCGGACACCTTCCCCGAACCTCAGGCAGTCCTGGTAGCGCAGGACGGTCCTAACCTGATCGCCTTTGCCGAACTGTCGATTCGCGACGATATTCCTGACCTCGCCAGGAAGCGAGTCGGATATGTTGAAGGACTCTACGTCACGCCGGCCTTTCGTGGTCGCGGCATCGCCCGCACGCTGCTCTTAGCCTCCAAGTCATGGGCGCGAGAAAACCACTGCGACGCTTTTGCCAGCGATCGCGCGGAGAGAATCATTGTCGACCCAAGGTTCTGAGTCCGGTCAGAACCATTACCCACTGCGGGTCGGGCCTCATTTGAGTTTTGTGGTCATCCTGAGCGCAGCCGTTTTTCAGGCGGAGCGTTGGATCTCCCTCGCTACCGAAGCCGCGGGAACACGGGAGATCCCTCGCCCGGCTGAAGAACGCCGGGCTTCGGGATGACGCCTTGGGAAAGACTGGATTCAACGTGACACGCTACCCGGCGCGGTTCCAGTTGACCCTGTACCACCTGCGGCTCTAAGATTCCCCGTCATTCTTCCCATTGTTCGTCGGAGCCCAACATGCGCCAACTTCTCTCGTTGATTTTGTGTACGCTCGCGTCGGTTTTTCTCCCGGCTAGCGCCGTCTCCCAGTCCGATCCTCCCCTTTTGCTCCGCGACCCCGCCGTGAGCAAGACGCAGATCGTCTTCAACTACGGGGGCGATCTATGGATCGTCGGCCGAGACGGTGGCGATGCCCGCCGCCTCACTTCCGGGATCGGACTGGAAATGGCCCCGCACTTCTCCCCGGACGGTTCCCAGATCGCTTTCACTGGCGAGTATGACGGCAATCGCGACGTCTACGTCGTACCCACCGTGGGAGGCGTCCCTCGCCGCCTGACCTATCACCCTGCCGAAGAATACGTCTCCGCCTGGACTCCGGATGGCAAGAAGATTCTGTTCAATTCCTGGGGCGGCAGCTTCATCCATTTCGAAGATCAGCTCTATACGGTCCCCCTCGAGGGCGGATTCCCCACGCAGCTGTCCCTGCCCATTGCCGAGGACGCCAGTTACTCTCCCGACGGCACTCACCTGGCATATGTCCCACACCCCAAGTGGCAGGAGGCCTGGAAGCGCTACCACGGCGGACAGACGACGCCGATCTGGATCGCCGACCTCAAAGACTCGAGCATTGTGAAGATTCCGCGCGACAACTCGAACGATAACCATCCCATGTGGGTCGGCGACACGATTTACTTTCTCTCAGACCGCAACGGCCCAGTCAGCCTCTTCGCCTACGACACGAAAACGAAACAGGTGTCGGAGGCTCTGCATAGTGACGGGCTCGATTTCAAAACCGCGTCTGCCGGGCCCGATGCGATCGTGATCGAGCAGTTCGGAGCTATCAAGCTCTACAACCTGAACACGCATCAGGCGCGGAACATCTCAATCCACGTCGCCGGCGATCTTGACGCGGTCCGCCCGCACTTCGCCAAAGTCGAGCCCAAACGCATTCAGAACTTCAGCATTTCGCCGACTGGGGCACGCGCTGTTTTTGAGGCTTGGGGAGAGATCTTTACCGTCCCCACCGACAAAGGCGACATCCGCAACCTCACGCACAGTCCCGCGGTCGCCGACCGCGACCCGTCGTGGTCTCCCGACGGCAAATCCATCGCCTACTTTTCCGATGAGTCAGGAGAATACGATCTCGCCATCCGTGACCAGAATGGCCTGGGGGCGGTGCGACACATCAATCTGGGCAATCCACCGTCGTTCTTCTACGCCCCGGCGTGGTCGCCCGACAGCAAGAAGATCGCTTACAGCGACAAGCGCTTGCAGTTGTGGTACGTCGACCTCGACAACCCCGCGCCCAAGCTGGTCGACTCCGACTACTTCGGCGGCTTCGGACCGACGCAACTCAGCCAGACTTGGTCCCCCGACAGCAAGTGGATCGCCTATACCAAGCAACTTCCCAGCGGCCAGCACGCGGTTTTCGTCTACTCGCTCGAACAGGGCAAGGCCTCTCAGATCACCGACGGTATGAGCGATGCGCTATATCCCGCATGGGACAAGAACGGAAAATATCTCTACTTCACCGCCTCGACCGACGTGGCCCTCTCCACCGCAGGCCTTGACATGTCGAGCGATGAGCATCGAGTCTCGCGCACGGCCTACGTTGCGGTACTGAGCAAGGATGAGAAATCGCCGCTTGCCCCGGAAAGTGATGAGGAGAAGCCAAAGGAAGAAAAGAAGCCTGATCAGGAAAAGGGAAAAGATAAAGATCAGTCGAAGGAAACGGGAAAGGATCGAACCAAAGACAAGAAGGCCGACGAGAAATCCCCCTCCGATAAGGACAAAGACGATAAGGACAAGAACAAAGAGAAAGACGACAAAGAGAAAGAGAAGGACAAGCCTGTGGTCGTCAAAATCGACCTCGAAGGCATCGGACAGCGCATTCTCTCACTGCCCATCCCCGCCAAGAACTATCTGAACATGCTTCCCGGGAAGTCAGGAATTCTGTTCCTTGCCGAAGGTCCGCAGGTGCTGACCGACGATGACCAGCCCAACGTGAACCAGACCATCCAGAAGTTTGACCTCAGTAAGCGCAAGGTCGACAAGTTCATGGACGAGGTCAATGACTTCACGGTCTCTTTCGACGGTGAGAAAGTTCTCTACCGCAAGGGCGAATCATGGGCCACCGCGTCGGCCGACGACGCTCCTGGAGGCGGCGGCCCGCCCAAGCCGGGTTTCGGTCCGCTCAAACTGGATGGCTGGGAAGTTTACGTTGAGCCGCGTGCCATGTGGAAACAGATTTACAACGAGACGTGGCGCATCGAACGCGATTTCTTCTACGATCCGCACTACCACGGTCTTGATCTTGACAAGGCGAAGAAAAAATATGCTCCTTACCTCGACAGCATCGCCTCTCGCGGAGAATTGACCTACCTGTTCCAGGAATGCCTGGGTGAGCTGACCGTCGGCCACATGTTTATCCGCGGTGGTGACCACCCCGAGCCCAAGAAGGTGAAGGGCGGACTCCTCGGAGCCGACTACAGCCTGGAGAACGGCCGCTACCGCTTCGCCAAGGTGTACGACGGCGAGAACTGGAATCCGGGCAATCAAGCGCCGCTCACGCAGCCCGGCGTCAACGTCAAAGCTGGAGACTACCTGCTCGCGGTGAATGGCCGCGATCTGCACGCTTCGGACAACATCTACAGCTTCTTCGAAGAGACTGCCGGCAAGCAGGTCGTGCTCAAAGTTGGTCCCAATCCGGACGGTAAGGATTCCCATGATGTCACCGTCGTTCCGGTGGAGAGTGAAGAGGCTCTCCGCCACCTGGCCTGGATCGAGAGCAATCGCCGTCATGTCGATCAGGCCACTGGAGGCCGCGTCGCCTACGTCCATGTTCCTGATACAGGGGGCGGAGGCTACACCAGCTTCAACCGTTACTTCTTCTCGCAAGTGGGAAAGGATGCCGTAATCATCGACGAGCGCTTCAACGAAGGCGGGCAACTGGCCGACTACATCATCGATCACCTTCGCCGTCCGCTGATGAGCAAAGTCGTGACCCGCGAAGGCCACGACTGGTCGAGCCCGTCCGAGGCGATCTACGGACCCAAGGTGATGATCATCAACGAAGAGGCGGGCTCCGGAGGCGACGCGTTGCCGTGGTACTTCCGCAAGGCCGGCATTGGCACGTTGATTGGCAAAAAAACATGGGGCGGCCTGGTTGGAATTGGCGGTTATCCGCAACTCATCGACGGCGGTAGCGTAACCGCGCCACGCGGTGCGATCTACGGCCTAAACGGCGAGTGGGAAGTTGAGAATCACGGCGTCGCGCCGGATGTGGAAGTCGATCTCGAACCCTCCGCCTGGCGTCAGGGGCGCGACGCCCAGCTCGACAAAGCGATCGAAGTGGTCATGCAGCAGTTGAAAGAGCATCCACTGCCCGAGATCAAACGGCCACCGTACCCGAACTACCACGAGCACGATGACCTGGGCGCGAAGTAAGGATGGAATTCTCAAGAGTCTGATTACAACCGTTGAGAGAGTGTCGCCCCCGGAGAAATGCGGGATCTAAACCAGCCCGCTGTCCTGCCGGACGAGAGGTATCAATGAACACTCCCGCAACCTTAGTTCACTGCTCAGCAAGGACCAAGAAGTTCGGCGGGGAGCAAGTCCTCGAAAACTTCAACCGTCGGGGTGTTTGAAGCAAAGTTAAGGTTGACAGCTGACAACGCTTCCTCTGTGACCTCAGGTCAAATTACAGATACATGTTTCCCTGTATTTTGCAGGTGCGGTAGTAGGACCACACTACAGACTGGCGAAGTTCGGGGAGCTTGTGGCAAACGACACACAAATCCGGGACTTGTGTGACCAGTTGCTTGTGTGTGAGGACGATGCTCAGTGCGTCATGTTGGTAGCGCAGCTGAGGCTCCTATTGCACGAACACCTGCAAGATCTGCGCAATAAACTTATGGTTCACGTGGCGACCGTCTCCGAAATTGAGAAAGCCTCCTAAGTTATTCCCAAAATCTACTCTGAGCTTAGGCGATCCGGATCGCAGATCGCGGCGGGGCTTCGTGCGCACAGCTTCCAGGCCATGGTGTAAGTGAACCGGTCAGGACAAAATGAGGCGTAGCTTCAACCCCGTCCCTTTTCGAGAGCGGGTGCGAGTGACCCTGTGCCATTTTACTTCTGGGTGAATCCCCGAAGCCGGCTCGGTCCGCAGATGTGCAGCCGGTTCGGCGGGAATGGCACTTTCGAGCCATGGTGCGGCAGAGCCGGCGAGATACACAATGTGTCCACGCCACGAACTCGACAGGTGAACGGTGATGGTTCGGCTCGCCCCTTTCTATTGCCGTTCGTCTGTTTTCCAGCTGCGGTCGCACTTCGAACTCCGACCGAATCACCCAGGCCAGGGCTTTCGCAATGTAACTGTCGAGATCAGAATCCCGTCAACGGATGTTGTGTGAAATGTTTCGCGCCTCAGGCACTTGGTAAGTTCGTGGAGGCTGAGGAAGCGGCCACGAAGTTACCCAGCCCACAGTGACTCCATTTCAGTTGGCGAAGTAGAGAGCTCTCCGACGAATCATTCAGAGAGAAGACCGTAGAATTGCGTCGGTTTCCTCATGGATTCCATTCGTTCGCCGGAATCGTAATCTGCATTTGCGTGCCGAGCGCACACCCAGCCTCCAGAGATCCTTGCGCTGTCAGATGCGTTCCGTCCGACTTCGGAAGCGTCGCTCCATCGCACGCAACGTGCACGTTGGGCATGGCAGCGGCTACCTGCCGTTGCGCCGCTGCAATGTCGCGTACCGCCGTGAGACAGATGAAGAACTGGACGGTCTGACCTTGACCTGCAGTCTGGCGCACATCCGCATCAAGATCAGCGAATAACTGCTGCAGTTGTGCGGCATAGTTCAGATTCCCTGCATCCGATTCGCCCTGCATCCAGATGATGGCAGGCACGGTGTAGTGACCGACTGAAAGAGCGCGCGCGGCCGCAACCTGGGAGATCAGCCGCACATACGGTGCGGTGCCTTTGGAGAGTCCAGCAATGGGTGTGCCGCCGCGGCCAGCGGCCGACCCAATTCTCGCGCCGGGAAGTCCTCTCAGTTCGAGCAGCGCACCATAGAGCGGTGTAACGCCGGGCGCGTCGATGTTCCAGGCGCCCATGTCGACAGGCGCTGTGCTGTCGGCGAACGGGACCAGCGCATTCATTGTACCGCGCGGAATCACACCGCTTGCGAACATCAGGCCAACGTCTTGCTCCGGCGGGATGGCGAGATCGGTCGGCCATCGATTCACGGCACGCGCGCCAAGACTGAGGCTCTGGCCGTAGCTAACGATATGCTGGTACTCGCCGGCAATGGAGTCGCTGGCCATTGGTTGTGGTGGCGCAACACAGTGGTTGCCACCGCCGCTGCAACCGAATAGGACGATACAAAGAGACGCGATAAAGATCAGCCGCGCAAAATTCACTGTTCGCGTCATCACCGAATTGCTCCATCGCGAACGACGGCGTTCTGCTCCTCGAATTTCATCACGGATAACCGCGATCATAGCGCCGTACTGCACAATCAGGTTCCCCTACGGACTTTGGCATTTTCTTGTATGTCGATATGCCCACACAGTGTATCGACGTTTTCCTGGGATCTGAGTGCCGTGGCCTGATAACAACGTTCTCACTTGCCCTGGGTCGTGTCGATCCTCAGAAATCGCGCGGCGTTGTTATAGAGAATGTCGCGTTTCTGTTGGGTTGTCAGGTAATCGGCGTTCTGGATGATGCTGATCGAATAGGCCATCAGCTTGGGCCAGAGCAGTTGATCGGTTCCGAACATCACGCGGTCCTCGAATCCACCGTCTACAAGTCGCTCGATATAGCGATTGACTTCCTTGATGGGATAGCTCCAGATCAGTCCTGCCACGTCCACGTAGACGTGAGAGTTCGCCTGCAGCAGCGTGAGCATCTCTTCGATCATGGGGTAGCCTGCGTGCATCACTTGAACACGCAATTTCGGGTGGCGCGCCAGGAGTTCCTCGAACAGAAGCGGGTTCCCCATGGAGCCGCGGAATTTTGGCATGGTCACGTTCGCGCGTCCTGAGCCGCCGGTGCCCATATGCACTGCAACGGGAATATCCAGTTCCTCGGCGAGCGCGAAGTAGGCATCGACCGAGGGATCGCTGGGTGAGATGCCTTCATATTGGAGACCTATCTCGCCCATGACCTTGAAGCCGCCGCTTGTAAAGTCTTTTCGCAACTCTTCGAGGGGGGCGCGCTGGCCTGGCGCCATCCCATTCTGGAAGGATGTACCGGGGATGATCCGGGCGGGCGCGGCATCTTTCCATTTCTGCACGCCTTTTGGATCGCCGAAGACAACCGCCGTGACGTTGAGCCGCTCCATCTCGGCCAGAACATCCTTCATGTACTCGCCTGGAGCGGACGGATAGAGTGCGGGAGTGCATGGCTCTTTCACCCAACCGAACGGCTCTTCCTTCTCTTTAGGATCTGACGCCGTGAACTTCGATGTGTTCGGACACATGGGGGCAACGCCGGGAAAGTTCCCGTCCATAGCGTGCACGTGAACATCGATTACCGGCGGAGCCTTCGCTTCGGTGTTCTGAGCGAGAGCGATCGCTGCGTCGAGTGCTAGGAGTAGAGCGCAACATAAAAATCGCTTGATGAGGCAGCAGGACATGCCGAATCTCCTTTTGGGGGTGTGCGTAGCTTGAGACTTCGGAGGTATAACACATATCGTCATATCGTTAAAAATGCTTCGCTTCAGCTCCACCCCCGCGGTAGTGAGCGAAGTGTGATCCTCACCTCTACGTTCAGCACTCAATGTCCCGCCTCGCTTTTGACTTTCGCAGCCGTGCCCGCCTAACATCGTGGGTCCGTTTGTGCCCTGAGGTCTGCCCGTGGCGTCTACCTCGGAATCGGTAGTGACTAACTCGGTGGTTGCGTTCCTCAAGAACGTTCCCCCGTTCCAGTTTCTTTCCGTACCCGATCTCTCGCGACTCGCTGGCCACATGACGCTGGAGTTCTTCCCCAAAGACACTGTGATCCTGCACGCAGGACATCCGGCTTCAGAATCGCTTTACGTGGTGCACAAGGGCGGAGTCAAGCTCGCTCTCCGCTCGCAGGTCGGCAAGCAACTCGTACTCGACATGCGCAGCGAAGGCGAAATCTTCGGCCTGCTCTCGGTGATGAGCAAGGATCTCGCCCGCCTCGACGTCACCGCCATTGAAGACACTCTTTGCTATCGCATCCCGGCCGAACAGGTACAGCGGCTTATTTCTTCCAATGCCGAAGTGGCGAACTACCTGCTGCGCACCTCGGTGACCCGCTACATGGATCGCAGCCTGCAGGAACTCCGCACCCAGACTGGGCTGATGGGCGACACCGAGCGCCTGCTCTATTCTCTTTCCGTGAGCGATGTTCCGGGCGTGCCTCCACTGCTGTGTCCGCAGAACACGACCATCCGTGAGGCCGCCCAGATGCTGGCCAGTTCCAAGGCCACGTGCGTGTTCGTGGTCGACGCGGCGGGCGCGGCCATCGGCATCGTCACCGACCGCGACTTTGCCCAAAAGGTCGTGGCGCGGGCACTGCCGCTCGAACTTAACGTCACCAGCATCATGAGCACGCCCGTGATCTCGGTGGAGTCGAGCGAGCGGCTGTTTCTGGCCTTGCTCGCCATGGTAAGCCGCAACATTCACCATGTGCTGGTCACCAAACAGGGAACTCCGGCCGGAGTTCTTACCGCGCACGACCTGATGATGCTGCAGGGCAAGTCTCCTCTAAACGTGGTCCGGTTCGTGGAAACGCAGACCACCGTACCGGACCTTGCCGCCGCGCAGACTCGCATCAGCGGACTCCTGCCGCTACTTCTTCGCGAGGGTGCG
This sequence comes from uncultured Acidobacteriaceae bacterium, assembly GCA_963768265.1. GTDB lineage: Bacteria > Acidobacteriota > Terriglobia > Terriglobales > Acidobacteriaceae > Sulfotelmatobacter. The sequence goes on along the minus strand of CAVYHM010000055.1, from coordinate 78,479 downwards.
AAGGCCAGCCACGTCACCCGCGTGGTGGCGGAGGTCAATGACCGCCTGATCGTCAAGATACTGCAGTTCGCGGAAGCCAAGCTCGGCCCCGCCCCGGTACCGTACTGCTGGGTCGTGCTAGGCAGCGAAGGACGCCGCGAGCAGACCTTCAAGACCGATCAGGACAACGCGCTGATCTATGCCGACTCTGCCGACGAGTCCGCCCTCGACTACTTCTCAAGACTCGCCGCCTTTGCCCGGGATGCGCTTTCCACCTGCGGCTATCCGCTCTGTACAGGCGACTATATGGCCAGCAATCCACGCTGGCGACAACCATTTCAGGCCTGGTTGGATTACTTCAGAGTCTGGATCACCGGCGCCGAATTGCACGGCACCGAGGATGCTCTCATCTTTTTCGATATGCGTCCGGTGGCTGGAGACTTTTCGATGTTCCAGTCGCTCGCCACCCAGACGCGCGAGTGGCTGAAGGAGGCCAGTCTGTTCAAGTCAATATTGGCCTGCGTTTCGACCACGCACAAACCGCCGCTGGGATTCTTCCGCAACTTCGTTCTGGAGCGAACTGGAGAGCACAAAAATGAGCTCGATCTCAAACTCTTCGGCACCGGCCCCATTGTGAATGCCGCGCGGATGTTCGCCCTCGACTCCGGAATCGAAGCAACGAACACGGCGGACCGTCTCTCGGCGCTGGCGTCGGGCTCAAACGCAAACTCCGCAATCTTTGAAGAACTTATGGAGGCCTTCGAATTCCTCACATTGTTGCGGCTGGAGTGCCAGCTTCGCCAGATACGAGACGGCCGGCCCCTGAGCAACTACGTCGCTCCCGACTCGCTTACGAATCTGCAAAGGAATCTGCTCAAGGAATCGTTCCGCACCACGGCGCGGGCGCAAGCGCTGATCGAAGAAAAATTCCGGACCGCAATCTGGTCCCAACTGGGGCGTTAATGCCGAACTGGCTGCGGCGATCTGGATCGAGCACGAACCCCGCGTCCGGTCTGTCCCCGGATGCCCCGCTCCATTCGTTACGTTACGTGGTCCTCGATACCGAGTTGACCTCACTCGACCATCGCACCAATCGCCTGCTTTCGGTCGGCGCCATCGCCATGCAGGGCCCGAGCATACGGCTCGGCGAGCAGTTCTATCGCGTGGTCAATCCCCAGGTTTCAATTCCGGCGGAAACCGTCGTGGTGCACAAACTTCGCGCACAAGACGTCGAAGGCGGCGAGATCCTCGAAAATACTCTGACCGACTTTTTTCAGTTCATCGCGGGATCAGTGCTGGTCGGCCATTTTGTGGAGATCGATCTGAAGATTCTGCGCAAGGAGATGACCTGCACCGGACACAAGCTTGACCAACCCGCCGTTGACACGGCCCGCGTCCATCACTGGATCCTGCGCCACGGCCCGTATTCCGAGGACCTGCACCTGCAACTGGAAAAGCTGGACCTGCCCACCCTAGCTACCTTCTACCGCATCGACATCCACGACGCGCACCACGCCCTTTCCGACGCGTTCCTCACCGCCCGCGTGTGGCAGAAGATGCTGTACGCTCTCGAGGAGAGGGGAATCGGGAATCTGCGCAAACTGTTGAAGATCGCCGGAGCGTGAACGCCGCCGAGCCTTGCGGCCAAGAAGTCGTGGTTCATTGTCGCTTCAGCAACAGCCCATTTTGATCTCGCCCGCAGCCGTTACTGGGGGACCGAAGGCCTCCTGTGGAACCGGAGCGCCGTGCAGTACGCGGTACCAGTGCAGTGCCGCGTTGAACACCACCAGCGCCACTCCCACAATGAAGATCGACATCAATATCGAATCCAGATACCCCGTGAACACCTGGCCGGGCTTTGCCGTCAGCGGCCAGAAGATGTTTTTGATCGATAGCACTCCTGCGGTCATGGTCGTAATGCCAACAAAGCACATGGGGAGGCCCGGGATCCATGCGTACTTCGTCTTTCCCATGTTGATCAGAAACGTAGTGACCACCGCCAGCGCAATGGTTGCGAGCAACTGGTTCCCGGTGCCGAACAATGGCCAGAGGGTGGAGATGTTACCGGTGTAGATCAAGTATCCCCACGCCAGCACGACAAAAAAGCTGGTAAAGAGATTGCCGGGAAGCCACGCCGTATTCCCAAAAGGCTTGTACACCTTGCCCATCAGTTCCTGTAAGACATAGCGGGCAACGCGCGTTCCCGTGTCGACCGTGGTCAGGATGAACAACGCCTCGAACATGATCGCGTAGTGATACCAATAGCCCATCAAGCGATCCATGCCGGGGAGGCCCCGGAAGATCTGGGCCATCCCGACCGCCAGAGAAACCGCGCCTCCGGTGCGGCCGGCGAGCTTTTCGCCGACTTCGCGCGAAAAAGTGTCGAGGTTCACGGTGTGTAGTCCCAAGGTGCCAAAGACCTGGGGCGGGGTATTGATCGCGAAATAATCACCGGGAAACATGGAGCAGGCGGCAACCAGGGCGAGCACGCCGACCAGCGACTCACAGACCATGGCTCCGTAGCCGATGAAGCGCGCGTCCGATTCTTTGTCCAGCATCTTCGGAGTTGTCCCGGACGAAACCAGCGAGTGGAATCCGGATATGGCTCCGCACGCAATCGTCACAAACAGGAACGGGAAGAGTTTGCCTTTGATGATCGGTCCGCCGCCGTGCACAAATTGCGTGAAGTTGGGGAAGTTGATGTTGGGATGAACGATAAACACGCCGACGACCAGAAATGCGATCGTTCCCAGTTTGACGTAGGTTGAAAGATAGTCGCGCGGTTCGAGCAGCAGCCACACCGGGAGCACAGAGGCAATCAACCCGTAAACCCCCATCAGGATGGTGATCTCGTGGGGTGTGAAGGTCAGTGCTCCGGCGGCGCCGCTCTGTGCCACCCAATGTCCCGCGATCACGCCGCCGATCAGCATGACGACGCCAAAAATGCTGGGGCCAGTAACCGTGATTTTCCCAGCGTGGCTCTTGAACATCCAGAGCCCCATGATGAGTGCGATGGGAATCGACATCCCGATGGTGAACACTCCCCACGGGCTGTTCGATAGAGCGTTGACGACCACGATGCCGAGCCCTGCCAGCGTGACCAGAAGAATGAACAGGACCGCGATCATGGCGACCAGACCGGCGAAGGGACTGATTTCGGTGCGCGCAATGTCCGCCAGCGAGCGTCCACGATGGCGCACGGACGCGACTAGCACCATAAAGTCTTGTACGCAACCTGCCAGGACCGCTCCCACTAGGATCCAAAGAAAGCCGGGAGCGAATCCGAACTGAGCCGCCAGCGTCGGTCCCACCAACGGTCCGGCGCCCGCAATGGCGGCAAAGTGGTGTCCGAACAGCACCCACCGGGGAGAGGCAACATAGTTGTGCCCGTCCGCATAGAGGTGCGCGGGTGTCGTGCGGCGGTCGTCAAGCGACAACGCTTTTGCTGCAATGTATGCGCTGTAGTAGCGATATGCCAGAGCATAGACACACAGCGCGCCTAGCAAAATCGGAAGTGTGTTCATGGAGCCGGCTCCAGTTCTTAGAACTGTGGGGTAAATGATGTCCCACGATCTTAGTTAGCTCGCCGCGTATGCTACACCCATTTTTCAAGAAGCGACAATCACATCTTTGCTCGATTCTGCACGGCAGGTCGCGTCCGTCCCCGCGCGATGCGAGGCGCAGCGCGGTGACCAACCTTTTGTTAAGCGGTCCCGTCGAAGGCATGACGAAACCTCCGACGGAACCGGTGACCTGACAGCGCGTTTCAAGCCATGCAACGATTTAGAACGTAAATACCGGCCCAAATTCGTTGCGCCAGTTGTGAGCCTGCCGGGTCGGGGCACCCGCGAATGGCAGGTAATCGAATGTGATTCCGGTGGCCTCGTGATTGTTGGCGGTGCGAGTGACGATGTAACTGACTTCATGGACAAAGGTGACCCAGTTATTCAGTCTGTAAGTGAGGGAAGCCGTGTCCAAGTCGGTGCGGCCCAGGTGGTTGCCATGCTGGGCATCGGCGTAGTTGGCACGATCGGTGGAGTAGGTGGTGTGCAGAATCCAACCGGTATTGTGGCCCTCTGGATTTGCGTGGAAGATCCGGGAGAGCGGGAAGCTCAGCTCCGCGAATCCGCCAGATCCGCCGATGGGCTGGAGATTGGCGGCGGAGACGGGGGTTCCCGGGCAAGTCAGAGTTGGCGCGGTCTCCGTTCCACCAGAAACTCCTCCGGCGCAACCAAACAAGATTGCCCGACCGGCGAAGGAAACGCCGCTTCCGGCCTCGGTCAAGCCGTGCAAATTGGAGTAAACATCGTTGAGTTGGCCGGCGAAGAAGAACCGCAGGTTGTCGCCCCGGTAGAACTTCGCGTCGAAGGTTAGCCATGGAGTGGGCAGTTGTACCTCAGCGGTATAGACATTCTGAGGGTACTCAGCTCGCGCTCCTTTGGGGAACAGTTGCTCCAAATTGCACGTTCCGGATACTTCCGTGCAGTTCGAAGCGCCGGATATCGAGGTTAGGGTGGTGAACCCGACGTTCGGAGCGGTGAGACTTTCCAGCGGGGTGGGAATCGTACAAGGGGTAGTCTCACACGTGAAGCTGGTTGCGAGTTGTGCTGCATGAGGGATGACTTCAGCCATGCGGCCATGGTGGCCGCTAAATATGATTTGGGCTGGAGCCACGCCCTTCCAATTGCGAGAGAGCGGGAACTGGAATACCACCCGCGCCTCCAGTCCGGGCTGGTTGGATTCTGCGCCAGCGCGGTCTCCGAACCGCAGCCGCTGATCGGTGGTGAGCGTCGAATTGCCGGCAATGGGCATGACCATGGCGAATTCTGGTTGCACCTTGAAGTCGCCGGAGTGGAATTGCACTCCGGTTTTGAACATCGGGCTTCGCTCCCATAGAGTGCCCATGCCGATACCCAGACCAGTAGTTTCGAACAGGCTGGGAAGAGTCGTGGAAACGAGGTTCCAATCTTGTCCGAACTGGGCGAACCAGGGCAAAGTGCCGCCGAGTTTGGCATCAATTCGTGCATACGCCAGCCTGACGCTGAACTGGCTGGAACGATATCCGCTTATGTTGCGGTTATTGACATCGGTGTAATCGCCTTCGAAATCGGCTTCGACTCTGCCCGTCAGTGTGATGTTCGAGTTCTTCGGAACCCATTCGAATTGGCTGCCGATCCGGAAGCTGCGTGCCTTGACGTGGAATTGCGGATCCGCTGTGGGTCCAGTGTCCCCGCCGACCAGAAGTGGGAGCGGCCAGTCCTGGCTTCCAAACGTGGCACCGCCGCTGGAGGCGGTATCCGAAATAGCGGTCGACTTGAAGAAACCGTAGATCTTCATGTTGGCTCCGCTGCCTAACTTGATGTCGGGAATCATCCCGGCTTGTTTGGGAAGATCGATCGGCAGTACGCGCAGCGGCGCAACGGCCGGGATCACGGCTGGTTCCGCGGGCTTCGGAGCGGCTGTAGTTTGTTCTGCCACGACCGGGTTTGGCGATGGGGACGGGTGGTAAACAGCTCTCACGAACTGCCCGAATCCTGAGGGTGAGCTTGGTTGGGTTGGAGTGGCTGCGTTGTCGACGCTGGTTTGGTACTCCTGTTCGCTGATGAGTCCTTTGACGACGAGCAATTGCGCCAGGCGCCGATTCGCTTCGTCAGGCGAAGACGCCTGCATGACAGTTGCGGCTTCCTCGCTCGAAAGGATGCCTTTTGATTGAAGCAGATTGATGAGAGGGTTGTTTATGGGAGAGGAATTCTGCTGCGCAAAAACAGGGAGCGCAATGACAGCCACGCAAGTCAAGACCAACAACAGTGACCCGACTCGTTTCATGGAAAGACCTCCAGCTGAATTTGTCAAAGACGCTTGCCTAGCGAAGAAGCGAGACGGTGCCAGGCTGCGAGATGAGGTCCTGATATAGGCTCAACTCAACGAAAGTCAAGTATTTTCTCGCATTTTGGGGGTTGAGAGATCCGATTGGGGAAATTGCCTGCGGCTCAGTTCAGCCGGATCACGAGACAATCCGCAGGCAATTGCCGCGAATCGCGGTTCCAATCACCGCCGGTGAGAGCGCTACCGACCGGATTCGACGCGCCAAAGAACGAAGGCCGGGTATCCCGGAAGGATATTCCGGATCCCGGCCCTCGTCTTCTTTCAACTTGGAGTAGAGCTTTTGAACTGACTCGCGCTTGAGCGTTAGTTGCCCGAGCCCGAGTTGGCGGCAGCGGTGGTCGGAGCCGTCGCAGGGGCGGTGCCTGTGCCATACCGCGCCAACCGCGGGAAGAACGGCGTCACTTCAAACGGCATCTTGTCGCGTGCCGAGGTGATGGCGACTGGAGCCGTCTTCACCATTTCCGCCCGGTCGTCCCAGGGATTGATCTTCACGCGTCCGCCCAGAGGCAGCGCTGCGATCTGATCCAGTTTGTTGTTGTCGAGCGCGGGGCCTTGCGTGGCCAGCGCCGACAGGCGCGTGACCGTGGCTCCCTCGGCGAGAGGATTGCCCAGGTGAGTCGTGAGCAGCGCTCCCAGTTGCGGCGCACGCTGTTGCAGAGCCTTCAGGAACAGTCCAACATTATCGAGCTTCTGTGCGTACGGCGAGTTCTTCAACAAGTCGACGGCTTTCTTGTCCGCCGCTGTCTCTTCTTCTGGAATGTGCTTGAAGCCCAGGTTTTGATAGGTCGAATCGTCGGAGAAAAGCATGCGGTCGTTGAACGCGTACTTCGAGCCCAGGTTGTGACCGAGCACGATGTGCGCCAGTTCATGTGACAGCACAGCAGCCAGGCTGGCCTCGTCCGGCAGCACGTCAACCAAACCGCGGCTGATCACGATGGTGTTGCCTACGCTAAAGGTTTCCAGTGGCGCCGTCAGCAGCACGCGCGTGCGCACCGGCCGTGGCAGGTCGATATTGTTGGTGACTTCCAGATTGTTGACCACGGTCTGGAGAATGTGGTCCACGTCGCCTTCGGGAGCCAGTAGTCCGGCATAAGTCAGCCGTTCGATGACGTTGTCTTCCGCCTGCTGCTGCCAAACCCGCTCCGCCTGCAGGGGAGACGCATCCTGCGCGGCCGCGCTCTCATCCTTAACGCTGTCCACGCGGATCTGGGTCAGTTCGTCATCCTTGCCGCCCTTCTTCAGGTCATAACCCCAGATGCGGGTCTGCGCCTTGAAGGCCACTTTGTTCTTCACCCCAGCGCTGAAGTCGCCTTCCTCGCTGTAGATGAAGGCCGGCACCCAGTAGCCCGGGATCAGGTTCAACCGCCAGCTGTCCATGTGGAAGAAATAGGAATTGCGCGGCGCCGGATAGTAGGTCCCGTTCAGGCGCACGATGTTGTAACCCTGGTCTTCTACCCAGACGCGGCCCAGGAAGCGGCCACGGCCGGATCCCTTCTTCGGCGTCACGTCGAACACTAGGCAGCGCACGTCGCCCAGAAATTCGCGGCGCACGTAGTGAAATTCATAATGCTCACGGTCGAAGTCGGTGCGGTCCGCGTAGACCATCCAGGAAAAGCCCAGCGGTTGATACTGAACCTTATACAGCTTCTGTAGGCCGCCCAGAAGACGAGCTTGCATGCCGCCCTTCTCCTCATCCTTCAGGTAGTCCTTACGGTCGACGGTTTCGCCCATATCCATGCGGCCGAGGAAGTAGTGATCCTCGCTGGGCACGGGTCCAAGCTGCGGATCGCTGGTCAGATTCTGCAGGTAGGTCTCGACCACGGGTGTGCGGTTCGACAGCGCCTTGATCAAGCCGTGCTCGCGCTCAATGAACAGCGTCACGACCTGGTCCATAGTGGTAGGAGCGGCAACGGTCGCTGGAGCCGCAGGCGTTGCCTCCGCGGCCGGCGCCGATTGCGAAGCCTGCGCTGGCGCGGGCTGGGCTTGCGCCGGTTGCGCCGTCGCGGGATCAGCCGCCTGAGACGATTGTGCCGCCTGCGCCGCATCGGTGGTAGCCGGCTGTGACTGCGGCGCCTGCTGTGCGGCAGCGCTCATTGACGCCAGCAATGCCGCTGCAAAAATGCAATTCCAAGTACGCATGACTCTTTTCTCCAAGTTTCTGTAACCCGATTTCAATCTCGAAACCAAAACCGCCCGAGCAACTTCGCCGAAATCTTCAGTACGCCATCTGGAACACGACATGAACGATCGCCGTCGAATCCACCGGCTGCCCGCTGCGCAGTGCCGGCTTGAACCGCATCTTGTTGGCCGCAGCGATGGCGGCCTCATCCAGCCCGTGACCCAGCCCTTTCACGACACGATTCACGTGCAACGTGCCTGTGGCTGAGAAGCTCACCTCGAGCAGCACTTCGCCCTCGAGCTTCAAGCTGCGTGCTTCGTCGGTATAGACCGGATTCGGTTTATACGTGATCTCCACCGGAGTGGTCGGCGCGCTTGAGTCCGCCTGCGCAATCTTGGGACCCTGATGCACCACCTGCTCCGATCCAAATCCGCCGGTGGCAACGCCCTTGCCGTTGCTGCGCCCGTCGCCCTTGCCTCCGGTTGCGATGCCGCTGCCGAAGTCTGCGCTGGCAACAGTTCCCTTGATTCCCTTGGCTCCCCCGGATCCGTTGCCCTGTCCCGGGCCTGCGGGCATATCAAACGAGCCCAGTGACGCGCTGTACAACTTCGCGCCCTGCTTGCCCGTGCCCGGCAATCCATTCGGATCGCCGAATCCGCCCGTCTGCACTTTCTCCACTGGCGCGTTTACCGTTGGCGTCTGCGAGCTTCCGCCAAAGTCTCCGGTATGCAGCAGTTGCGGGCGCGCCCCGCCCGCGACCTTGATTTGCGGCGCAACGAACTGGTTCACTACAACTTTCGGCGCCTCTACCGGCTCCGGAGCTTGGCGCCGCACTTCACGCGGCACCAGCAGCTTGGGCTGCTCGAACACCGGCAGCTTCACTGCCGGGAGCAGTTTCGCCTTGACTTCCGGCTTGGGCTTGATCGGAGCCGGCTCCGGCCGCAGCGACGGCATCGGTATCAGTTCCGTCACGTGATATTGCGTCAGTTGCAGTTTTTCTGGCAGCAGCAAACTCAGGTTGATAAGCAGCAGCACCGCCAGCGTCACCAAACCGTAGCTGGTGGCCAGAGCCCGCTTGTTGATCTTGCGTTCGGGCAGTAGTCCTAGTTGAAATCCGCGGTAAGGTGTCGCCATGCCAAATTCACTCCATTGGGACCCAGCTGGGGAGTGCGCCGGGAGCTTGGAGTCTTCAAAATACGGGAGTTAGGACAGGGGGTAAACGTGTCCACGGCTCTTGACCTTAAGTAACTGGGGATGTGCCCTTTTGAGGAAATGGCCCAGAACGGGCGCGGGACGGCCCGTTTGGCGTGTGATGCCCCGGCAAGATTTCCACAATACGGGAACAAAAGCCCAAAAAGACAGGTGGAAAACGAGGGTTCCGCAGCATTCCCCCTGCGGGCGCGTCTGCTTAGTTTCCTGGGCGGTTAATCGCTCGCAGTCGCGAGAAGTATCGAAACACCGGAATCCCCGCTAGGATGACTAGCACGCCGTATCCAGAGTTAGGCCAGTCATTCTTAAACGTGTAGCCCAACAGCGCCGCCGCCACCGTCACAAACAAGGCCGGGACCAGGGGATATCCCCACATGCGGTAAGGCCGCGCGGCCTGCGGCTCGCGACGGCGAAAGACAAAAACTGTGCTCCCCGCGATCAAGTAGAACAACCATTCCGCGAAGATTGCCAAAGAAAAAAGCTGCCGGAAATTCGCCCCCAGCAACAGCAGCCAAATCGACAGCACGGCTTGCACTACGATCGCCACTGATGGTGTGTGAAACCGCGGATGTACATCGGCCAGCGCCCGAAAAAAATAGCCATCGCGCGCCATCGCAAACGGCACGCGCGCCCCGCTCATGATGGTGCCGTTGAGGGTGACCAGCATTGACAGCGCCATACCCGCCGAGACGATGCCGGCGCCCATGTGCCCCATGACAAGCGCCACCGCATCTGACGCCGGACGCGGCGAAGCTGCAATCGCGCTCGCGGGCAGCACGTACTGCACACCCGCATTCACCAGCATGTAGAGCGCGCCCACCGTGGCCACGCCCGCGATCAGCGCAATCGGAATGCTCCGCTCCGGGCGCTTCACCTCTCCCGCCACCATGTTCAGATCATTCCATCCGTCGTAAGCCCACAGCGCTGCCACCAGCGCCGCCATGAAGCCAGCGACGCCGCCCTTCGCACCCGCGAACGTACCCGCAAAGTTGCTCCATCCTCGGCCCGCGACATTGCCGGCTCCACTAAAGCAGACGACAACAATCCCAAGAATGATGGCGACTTTCAACAGCGTAAACACAAGCTGGAACTCGCCTGCTTTTTTGATCCCGAGATAATTCAGAAACGAGATCAGAATGGCCGCGGCGATGGCCACGATCTGTCCCCAGGTGACCGCAATTGGTGCGGAGATCAGGTTTGCAGAGAAGAAGGAGAAGACGGGGAACGTTCCTAGAATTCGTACCAGCCCGGTGACCACGGTCGCCACCGAAGCCGGCTTCGCGATCACGAACCACGTCCAGCCATAGAGAAACCCGGCCAGGGGCCCATACCCGTCACGGACATACACATACTCGCCGCCCGCCTGCGGCTTCATCGCCCCCAGTTCCGCGTATGTGAGTGCACCAAAGAACGAGAGCAACCCGCCCACAATCCACGCCAGATAAACGAGCCGAGCAGAGCCCACCGCCTGCATCATCTCCGCAGGCACAAGAAAAATCCCGCTCCCGATGATCGTCCCTACGACGACGGCCGAAGCATGGCTCACCCCGAGGTCGCGGGAGAGGTCAGGACGTGTGCTTGCTGCTGGCTTGGAATTGTCGTTCATGCACCGGAGTTGGGAGTATAGCGGAGGTAGCGATTAGAGAGAACTTCAAGAAGGCGAGAACTCACGGGACGCACAAGAGTACCCAAGGGGGAGCCCAGACGAGCAGGTTCCGCAGAAACACGCGAACACATGCGCCCGCTGTGGAAGCGCGGCGGCTTCAAGGCCGATGGCCGGAGTCCTCGCCGGCAGCGCGGTCACGATTTCAGTACCAGATCGCCGGCCATCACATGCGCGTGCAGCCGGTATTTTCCGTTGCCCTCTTTGCGGACGGAATTGCCCAGCCAGCCCTTCGGTTCGCCGAACTGCGTGCCGCTGACGTCTCCGAACCTGACGGAAACATCGACGTGGGCGTACTCTTGCGGACTTCTCACTTGAATGGTCAAATCGCCCCCGGTCAACTCAAGATCCTTGTCTCCCTCCACTCCCTCCACGGAGAGATCTCCACCTCGCATCCGGGCGAACAGGTTTGTGGACCTGGGGATTTCGATTGTAACTTGCAGTTCGTTCTTTGGCACGTGCGAGAGCTTCAGATCCACGGCTCCGTTCGAGCGCGTCACCTGAATCTTGACTTTCTTTGCCTGTTGCACGTTCTTGCCCTCGACGTGAATAGAAATCCTCTCCGCATCGGTGCCAACAACGCGGAAATCTCCATCGTGCAAGTGCAAACGAAGATTTGTGCCGCTGGCCAGGTTCGTCTGAAAAGTCTGTTGCCGCTCCGTCGTTTCTAGCGATGCCTGGCAGAACGCCACCGACGCAGAGAGCAGCAACACTCCGAGAAGCCGAAAAGTGTTATTCATAGAGACACCCCACTTGATAGACAACAAGCAAAAAGTGGCCCAAGGTTCTCTTTGTTTCAAGGACGATTCCGAGCTAAGCCTCGCGACTGCCCAGAAGACTACTGGCGATCAAACCTACCCCAAACGTGAGCGCGGTCCCGATCATCACCCACCACGTCCACGGCACGCCGGTCCCGAGCCATAAGTATAGTTCAACTCCGAATCCGCACAGCATTCCCACCATTGCGCCGCGCTGATTCGCTCGCCGGGTAAGCACGCCAAGCAAAAACACCCCCAGCAGCGCCCCGTACGCGACAGACGCGATCTGCAGCCCTACTTCCACCACACGCCCAACCTTGTGCAGTGCGATCACCGCCAGTCCAAACAGCACCAGCGCCCAGGCCAGCGTAGCTAGCCGCGAGAGCCGCATCTTGGTCGTTTCGTCAGCCTGCGGCCGCAGTCGGGCATAGAAATCCATGATTGCGCTGGACGAAAGAGAATTCAGCGCTGCACTCAAATTCGACATCGCCGCAGCCAGGATCGCTGCAATCAGCAGCCCCGAAATGCCATGCGGCATACGCGTCACGATAAATGTCGGATAAATGCGGTCCGGCCTACCGAATTGGGTGGAGGGCGCGCGATAGTATGCCCATAGCAAGATGCCCATCATCAGGAACAGCGCAAACTGAAATAGAACTGCTACTCCGCTGGAAACCAGAGCGGTTGCGGACTGTTTTTGTCCCCGAGCCGCAAGCAGCCGCTGCACAATGAGTTGATCGGTGCCGTGACTTGCCACTGTAAAAAATGTCCCCCCGATCACGCCCGCCCAAAAGGTGTAGGGAATCCAGAGGCTTCCGCGAAAATCGAACACTTGGAGCTTGCCAGCACTGGCTGCCGCGGCGTGAATGGCTGTCCACCCTCCAGGCACAAGATGCAAAATCGTCGCCAGTCCCACCAGCGTCCCGCCCACGTAGATCGCTGTCTGCACGACGTCGGTCCAGATCACCGCCGCCAGCCCACCTTCGAACGTATAGATGAGCGTCAATGCAGTGATGATCGCAATCGATGCCACTTCGCCGGTCCCTAGCGCAATCGACACAACGATCGAAACTGCATAGACGCGCACGCCCTCCGCAGCCGCTCGCGTGAGCAGGAACAGTCCCGCAGTCAGAGACCGCAGCCCGCGCCCAAAGCGCCGTTCAATCAACTCGTAGGCTGTGAAGAGATCGCCGCGGAAGTAGTGTGGCAGCAACACAAAACTGATCACCACTCGCCCCACCAGGTACCCCATGACGACCTGGAGAAACGTGAAGTTCGTGTCATAGGCCAGCCCCGGAATGCTGATGATGGTCAGCGTGCTGGTCTCAGCCGCAACAATCGAGAGCGCGATTGCCCACCAGGGAATATCGCGACCGGCCAGGAAGTAGTCGCGCAGCGTTCTGTGCCTTTTTCGAAAGCGCAGCCCAAAGAGGGTGATGCCTGCCAGATAAAGTCCGATGATGACGAAATCGATTCTGTTCAGGCCCATGCCAAGTCAGTGCGGCGAAAAATCTAAGAGCAATCCTTGTCATTCCTAGCAGGGCGAGGAATCTGCTTTCGCAGCTAGACCACCTTCCGCGGAACGCTCTCCCCCGGATCGTAGGTTTCCGACGAAATCGCCACTAACCACAGCGCACTGTCGCCGTCGTTGCGCACCGCATGCGACGCTCCCGGCGACACCAGCACCATCACCGCCAGGCTTCCATCAAACGCCCGGTGTTGCGGCGCGGATCCTTCACCCTCGTCCCAGTGCAACGACCAGTTCACGCCCGGCAGCACCACGATCGCCTCCCGCCGCCGCAAATGATAATGATTCCCCCGCACCGCTCCCGGCATAGTCGAAGCAAGATGGACATCAGCCGTGCGTCCCACGAACGCGAGCGCTTCCGCCGGAGCCGTGAAACTGAACCCCCGCACGTCGCCACTATTGTCGAGTTCTGAAGTCTGAATCTTCGCAGTCATTCTTTCGTCTCTATATTGTGTAGACCATCTCGCCCGGAGACCCAATTATGGAGGCAATCTCTGTTCAGCGCGAGTGAGACTATGTAGACCTCGCTCCGTGGACGCACAAACGTCTGCTGAGAACCGGCACCCGAGCACTGACACTGAGAACTGAGCCCCGCTCCTGTGTTAGAACTTTCCTCGTGCCCTACTATCTTGGAATCGACGGCGGTGGCACCAAAACTACCAGCGCCGTAGGGGATGAGTCTCAACTCCTGGCGACGGCGACCGCAGGTCCCAGCAACATTGTTCGCGTCGGCGAGGTGCAAGCGCGCGAATCGCTCCACCAATCGGTGCGCCAAGCCTGCGCCGCCGCCGGCATCACGCCCCCGCAGGTCGCGCATACTTGTGTTGGCGGTTCCGGAGCGGCTCGTCCCGAGTTCGCTGCGATCGTGCGTCGAGCCTTGGCCGAGATTCTTCCCACTCCCATTGAAGTCGTGGGCGACATGCAGATCGCTCTCGAAGCGGCGTTTGACACGGGTCCTGGCGTCATCGTCATCGCCGGCACAGGTTCGATTGCTTATGGCCGCGACCGCCAGGGAAACACGGCGCGGGCCGGAGGCTGGGGCTTCGCCATCGGCGACGAAGGCTCGGCGCACTGGATCGGCCTCACCGCCGTGAACGCTGTACTCCGCGCCTCTGACGCCTCTGGGGCCGCCAATGACGGAATTCTAGAGCTTTACTCGTCCTTTGCCGCAGCCCTCGGCAAAGCCTGGGGAGTCACCACGCTCGCCGACCTGGCGCGCGCCGCCAATTCGATTCCGCCTCCCGACTTCGCCGTGCTCTTCCCGGCGGTAGCCAGCAGCCAAGACGATCTCGCTGCCGAAGTTCTCACCCGGGGGGGCAGGGAACTGGCCCAGATCGCCGCCATTGTGGCTGGCCGTTTGTTCGCGGGTTCCGACGATGCGCCCGTCCCGGCGGCCATGACGGGGGGCGTCTTTCGTCACGCACCACTCGTGGCCCAGGTTTTTTACAATGAACTGCGCCGGCTGGACCCGCGTGTGGAGATCAATCCTCAGGTCGTCGAACCGGTGGAGGGCGCTCTGCGCATGGCGCGGAGAGCCGCCTGATGTGGGACGGGCACTTTTGCCCGTCGCTTTTGACCTTGGTGTTGCAGTTGATCTTGGTCTTGCATTTGAATTTGATCGTTTGAAAGCCAAACTCCCAACCTTGGCATGAATGCCGAACAAGAGAATCCGTTCCCCGTATTCTCCCCGACGGATGCACCCGCTCCGTCAACAGTCCAGGCCACCACCGATCCAGCTCTCACCGAAGACATGATCCTCGCCCAACTGAAAAACCGTGACTTGGCCGCCGAAGAGATCGCACAAATCAGCACAAACTCCGTAGTGACCAAGTCGCGGAAAGTGCGCCTCGCCCTCGCCGCCCATCCCCACACGCCGCGTCGTCTTGTGCTGCGCCTGATCCGCGAGCTCTATAGCTTCGACCTGATGCATTTCGCGCTCCTCCCCAGCGCCGCTGCGGACCTGAAGCGCATTGCCGATGACCTGCTCGTTTCCCGCCTCGCCTCCGTCAGCCTCGGGGAACGCATCTCGCTTGCCCGCCGTTGCTCCGGGAGCGTGGCCGCAGCGCTGCTGCTCGACAAAGAGTCGCACGTCTGGCAGACGGCGCTCGAGAATTCCCGCCTCGGCGAGGCCGCCATTGTCAAAGCATTGCAGCGCCCAGGAGCCACTCCCGCCTTCGTCGGCGCGGTCTGCCATCACCAGAAATGGTCGCTGCGCCCCGAAGTCCGCATCGCCCTGTTGCGCAACCCGCACACGCCGCTGGCCCGCGCGCTGGAATTCGCCCGCCGCCTCCCGCCTCCGCAACTGCGCGACATCCTGCACACTTCACGCCTGCCAGAGAAAATCAAGGGATACCTGAGGAAGAATCTAGAGATCAAAGGAAACATATAACGACCAATGGCGAGAGTTGGTGTGCCCCATGCGATCTGTCATCCCGAGCGCAGCGAGGGATTTGGGTGTTTGCGGCAACACGACAGTTGGTGTTGCAGGCAAGGAACCTAATTCCCTCGCTTGGCTCGGGATGACAATTTGGTTTGGTCTACGCGATCACCGCCCGCCGCCGATCTCCAGAATCGCCCCAGTGGTGTACGACGCGGCAGGAGAGAGCAGCCAAAGCACTCCCTCGGCCACTTCCTGCGGCCGGCCCGCTCTTCGCATCGGAATCGTTCCCATCAGGCGCTCCAACCGCTTGGGTTCGCCGGCGGCCGCATGCAGCCCGGTTTCCACTAGACCGGGAGCGACCGCGTTGACCCGAATCCCTTCGGTCGCGACTTCCCGCGCGAGCCCGATGGTGAAGCTGTCGATCGCGCCCTTCGTCGCCGCGTAGTGGACCCATTCACCTGGCGCTCCCGTATGCGCCGCGCGGGAAGAGATATTTACGATCGCACCGCCCGTTCCTCCTCGCCGCGTCGACATTCGCCGCACCGCCTCGCGAGCGCACAACATCGCGCCCGCGACGTTTACCGCGAAGACCTTATCAATCGCCTCGCGCGAAACTTCCTCCACCCGCGCGAATCCTCCGGTCACGCCTGCGTTGTTGACGAGTGCTCGGATCGGGCCCAGATCGCGCTCCGCCGTCGTAAACATGCGCACGATATCTTCTTCCTGCGCGACGTCGGCTCGAATTCCGACCGCTCGCTCACCGCCCGCCACGATCTCATCGACCACCCGTTTCGCCTCGGCCTCACCGGTGACGAAGTTGACGGCAACCGCGTATCCGCGCTGCCCAGCGAGCCGCGCCACCGCCGCGCCAATCCCACGGCTCGCCCCGGTGACGATGAGTGTGCCGAGTTCTTCTTTGCGCCTCATAGATCGAGATTCTTGACGGCATCAGGATGCTGTCCTCACGCGCCACTAAGAGCGTGATCTGGCATCGGTCTCCGAATTTCTGTGGACGGCCTTGTGTGTCTTGTCATCCTGAGGCGGGCGCCTTTTGCCCGCCGAAGGACCTGTGCAATTCGCGGGCAGTGCACAGGCCCTTCGGCGCCAAAGAACGGCTCCTCAGGATGACGACCAGGCAGATCTCTGGGCATGCCCTTTCAAGCAAGATACAGTCACCGCGAAGGCGCTTTAGAGCCAAAACCCAGAAGCCAGAAGCCCTACGCCTTCACCGTCTCCCGCTTCCCATGCATTATTTCCACCACTGCCTCATAAACTCGCTTGCGGGTCTCGTGCCGTTCGTACGCCCGCGTGATGTAGCGAATGTGCACTTCGATGCCGGAGCCTGTCGGAACCACGTTGATCCCAGGCCTGGCCGACAGCGCTTGCACGCGATATTTCGCCGTCGCCTGCTGCCACTCGGCTTCCGCCTTGCCGGCGTTCGCGGCCGTTTCCCTCTCCACGATTTTTTGAATTCCGTCGATCACAGGGTATGGGTCCTGCCCTGCCGGAATCAGTACTTGCAGTTCGTCCCACATCCACTGGCCTGAGGTGGTGAAGTTGAAGAAGTGTCCTTCAATGGCGAAGCTGTTCACAAAGGAAACGCGGCGGCCGGTGGGATGTCCCGCGTCGCTCCAACTGCCAGTTTCGAGCAACACCGTCTTCAGCAATCCGACCTCGACCACTTCTCCGCCTACCCCGTTGATCTCCACCCAATCGCCTACCCGAACCCCGTTGTTCCCCATCAGCACGAACCAGCCGAAAAACGCGACGATGAAGTCCTTCATGGCGACCGTGAGGCCGGCGCCAGCCAGTCCGAGAACGGTGGTGGTCTGCGTGGGCAGGCCAAAGATGATGAATAAGATCAGCACGGCGCCTGCCGCCTGCGCCGCAAATTTCACCACGGCGCGCAGGGTGTCGATTCGCCGGTTCTCCGCTTTCATCCCCGTGAACAACCGTTCGATCAACCGGTTCGCCACGTACACTGCGACTAGAACCAGCAGGATTCCCAGCGTCGATTCGATCAGGTTATGCAGCGCGGCCCGTTCGCGAGTTTCAACCAGCGCAATCCAGGCGTTGTAGACTTCGCTCAGTTCCTGCTCGTCCTGCACCCGCCGTCCCAGGTCAGCAAGGTTTTTCTGATCGCGGGTGTACTGTTTCAGAGAATCGAGCGCGGTCTTCGCGGCCGACTTCGACTCCTCGCGACTCGCCGCCTTACTGTTTTTCGAGAATCCCGTTGCCTGCTGCTTGGCGGTTTCGCGGCTCTCCTTGTCTTTCTCGACCTGCGTGGCCAGGGTGGCGTGCCGCTGGGCCAGCCGCTGCTGCTTGGCGGTGGTCTCATCGCGCGCTTCCTGAAGAAGCGCTTGTTTCTCGCGCAAGGCCCGCCATGCCCGGAACACGCTCAGCAGGGTGTGCGTCTGGTAATCCTGCTCGTGCGGATTCACGGCCGATCCCGGCGCCACCGCGTTATGATCGCCGGCCTCGTGTTCTGCCTGCAGTCGCTTGATCTTCGACTGCGGATCGCCGCCGGCCTGCTCCAGATCCTCGCCCGCGTCGTCCACTTCGTCCTGATCCAGATCCATCTGCGCCTTGGCGACGTCGATCTGATCCTGCAGGTTGTCCTTCTGCTCTTCGGGGGCCGCGGCCAGCTTGCGCATCAGCAGTTTAATGTTTTCCTGATCTTCCTTGAGCGTCTGCTCGGCCTTCAGTTTGCGGTTGGCGATCTCCTTGGCCTCGGCAGAAAGCGGAGGCGGATTTTCTTCCGCGGTGCGCAGGGCATCGAAGAACGAAAGGTCGACCTCGTGATCCGCAACTTTTTCCGCCTGATGCGCCAGCAGTTGTTCTTCAGGAGTACCCGCCACGGCGCCCGTGCGCCGCGCTGTTTGCAACGGACGCTGGTCAACCAGTGGCCGCGGCGAGGCAGACACCTTGCGTCCCACCAGTTTCTTTCCAGGCGTGGCAGCGGTATCCTCGCTGGCCGCCGGGAGGTCGCGCGTCCACACCATTCCCAGGATGGCCGCAGCCACCAGCAGAATCAGTACGGTCGCCGTAATCCAATGCCGAACTTTCATAGGATTCGAATCTGTCGTAGAGGACCTACTTTGTAAGTCCCTCTATGCAAGGCCGCTCTCGTCAGACCAATGTAACAAGAAACGAGGGCGGCCCGCGACCGCAGAGGTTCCATGTGTGGCCAAATCTTTGTCACGCTACCCTCCACCCGGCCTGACGTTCGTAATCTCCCGCGACCTAACCTGTGCCCATAGAATTATCGAATCAGCGCCATGCTCGAATACCTGCGATCGATTCTCGACGAGCCCTGGAAGCCGGTTTCCCGCCCGGCGCTGGGGGCGTGGCTCGTTTTCTACATCGCGTTCCTGGCCTACGCGTTTTCCGCCCATGGCGGATTCCTCTTCATCGACAACGCCAACCTGGTCGTCCACGAAGGCGGACACAATCTGTTCGGCTGGTTCGGCCCTACGCTCGGACTCTGGGGAGGCACGCTGTTGCAATGGCTGGTCCCGTTTCTTCTGGCGGCGTACTTCTTCACCCAGCGCCAGAGCACCGGCTTCGTCTTCTGCCTGTTCTTCTTTTTCGAAAACTGGCTCTACACCGCAACCTACATGGCCGACGCGCGTGCACAGACCCTTCCGCTTGTCACGACCGGCGATCCAGATTTCGTCGAGCACGACTTCTACGCCATCTTCTCAAGCCTAGGGGTCCTTGACTCCGACACGAAGATCGCGGCGGTGGTTCGGTTGCTCGGCTGGTGTGGCATGTTGGCAACCGTGCTCTGGCTGGGCGCGCGTGCTCGGCGACAAGTAGTCGCACCGGCGGATTGAAGACTCAGTCCCGCACCCTCTGTTACAAAATCCGAACAAGACACGAAATGCCGATGCCCGCCGAGGCGATGGCCTTATAACTTCGCTTCTGTTGAAGTGCCTCCCACGCGGCTTTAACGTTTCTTCTCAAGCGCAGGGACAAGGACGCGACGCGCCATGGATGCTCTGAAGATCGCCCTGGAGACGCTCCTGGTCGGAGCTTTGGCGCTGCCCTGGCTGTTGCTTGGTCTCCATCTCTTCGCGCCTGAGGCGAAAGTCTGGCTGCAAGCGCTCCTTCCGACTAGTAAGGACACCATCCAGTACGCGATCGCAGGGATTGTGGCCCTGGCCCTGGCGTACGTGGTCGGCGCGGCCGTGTTGCGCCTCGCGCAAGACTTCTACAACGACGACGACCTCGGCATTCCTCTCCCGCCCGAAGACGGTATTCGTGCCAGCGTCTATTGTGACCCGGCCGACCAGCCCTGGGTGTTCGACACCGGCGTAGCCCTGACCGGCGAGTACGCCGGCATCACGATCAAGAAACTGTGCGATGAGCATGCTCTTCCCGAGCGCAGCCGCCGCGACGCGGCCTTGCAGCACATTCAGCAGATTTTCAAGTTGCAGGAGAACGCGGTGTTGCTGATGGGCGAGACTCAGACCAGCCAGATTCGCCATATCCACCAGCAGCTTCTGGTCCTGCAAGGCTCCGGCTTCGACGCCATGATCGCCCTCGCGCTCTGCTTGCTGGCTTGGAACGCGCAGCAAAAGCACAGAGGACCGCGGCTGATTCTGCCTATCGTGTTCTTTGCGTGGGTCTTTTTTGTCGGGTTGCTATGGAATCACCTGGACATCCGTGAACTGTCCCAGATTTCCCGTCTTCTCCGCTGGATCCCCAATGACCCACCTTTCACGGAACTCACCCTCATGCTGCTGGCCATAGCTGGAGGCTACCTGGCGATTAACCAACCGAAGCCACCGAAGGTGTCCTATGGCACCGGCTGCCTAGCGGCCTTTCTTCTGACCGGTTTGGCGTATGCCGGATGGTATTGGACCGAGATCTTTTACGACCGCATGGTTATCTCCTCCTACTACGCCAGTCACTACCTGCTAGTGAAACCGCCCTTTTGACAGGCGATGAAGCCGAAATCAACCGTCGTCGCAGAATAATCGCTTGCGGTTTACCTAACAATCGGCTACGGCACCCAGTCCCCGATAAAAATGTTCGTCTCGTGCGGCGCCTTGGCGTTGCGGTTCGATGCCCAGACCAGCTTCTTGCCATCGGGCGAGAACATCGGGAAGCCGTCGAAGCCATCGCTGTAGGTGACGCGCTCGAGGCCACTGCCGTCGGGGTTGATGAGCCAGAGTTCGAAGTTTCCCATGCCGCCCGTGGCGTGTGTCTCAGGATCGTAATTCGAAGAGAAAATAATCTTCTTGCCATCGGCGGTAAACGCCGGCCCGAAACTCGCCGCGCCCAGATTCGTGATCTGCTTCTTGTCGCTGCCATCAGCCTTCATCACCCAGATTTCGAGCGATGTGGGCCGGATCAGGTTCTGCCCCAGCAGTTCCTTGTAGTCGGAGATTTCTTTTTCCGTCTGAGGATGGTAGGCGCGGTAGACGATCCACTTGCGGTCTGGCGAGAAGGTTGGGCCTCCGTCGTAGCCCAACTCGTGCGTGAGTTGCTTGACGTTCTTGCCATCGGCGTCCATCGAGTAGATGTCGAGATCGCCGTTGCGCAGGGAAGTGAAGGTGATCTTCTTCCCGTCGAGCGAGATCGTCGCCTCGGCGTCGTACCCGGGCGAGTTGGTCAACTGCTTCAGGTTCGAGCCATCGGGATTCGCGGTGAATATGTCGTATCCCGAATACACCGCCCACACGTAACCCTTGGAAAAGTCCGGGCGCGGCGGGCACTCCGGGCTGGCCAGGTGCGTCGAGGCATACAGAATCTTCTTGCCATCGGGATAGAAAAAGCTGCACGTCGTGCGTCCCTTGCCGGTCGAGACCATGTGCTGGTCGCTGCCGTCGATGTTCATAATGAAGATCTGGTCGCACTTCACATCGCCGTGCGACGACTGGAAGATCAACTTTTTGCCGTCAGCGGAAAAATAGGCCTCGGCGTTCGATCCGCCAAACGTCAACTGATGCACATTGCGCAGATGTTTTTCCTGCGCAGTGCCCATGTCGGGTGGGTTCGCGGTTTGCGCGCGTAAGGCTGCAGGTGTGACCAGGAAACAAACCAGGAGAGCGGTAAAAATGTGTTTCATGACGATGGCCGCTAGTGTAGCAAGCGATGGCCTCGTGCACCAACGCGGAGGATCTGTTGCCGTTAGTCTTCGCGTCTTTTGCGGTCAAGAGCCTTTAGCTGCTCCGAGCGCAAAGCATTGAACCGCGAGTTCGAAGGGCAGCCCGAGCACGCTAAGAAGTACAAAAACGACCTGTGGCGATTTCGCACGGCGGGAGTAGAATGAGCCAATTTTACGGAGGCTCGATGAAATCTTTGTTACCGATTCTCGTCGTTGCTTTTCTTGTCGCTCCGATCGTGTTTCCACCGCGCGCCATGGTCTCGGCGTCTCAGAAAGCCAGCCCCGATACGCTCAAGCGACTGGAAGGCGAATTCATGAAAGCGGCCGCCGAACGCGGCTCGCAAGGATACATGTCGTATTACGCCGAAGATGCGATCGAAGTCCCCAATGGCGCGGCGATCATTCATGGGAAGGTAGAAATTGCCAAGACCATGGGCTTTCTCGACGACAAAAGCAATCGCCTTACGTGGACTCCTGTCGGTGCCGACATCTCCGCTTCCGGCGATCTCGGCTATACCTACGGCGAGTACGAGTTCCACTCCAAAGACAAAGACGGCAAGCCGGCGGTGGAATATGGCAAGTACACCAGCGTCTGGAAGTTGCAGAAGGATGGTGGCTGGAAAGTGGTGCTCGATATGGGAAACGCGAGTCCGGCGCCGAAGTAGGGAAACGCGCTTCGTTGCAAAATGATTCGTTCTTTGCGGGACAAGCAAGCCTTGCTGTCGCAGACGTTTACTCGTCTCGCCCCCGCGAGAGCCGCGCCGGAAGCCGAAAGTCCATCGCCGCGAGGCAGTTTCCGGTGGAATATTAGCCAAAATGTCTCAGAGCTTTGCGCCTGCACGTGGAATCAATGAGTTGTGAGCGAAAGGGAAGAGTTGCCGCAGGTCCCTTGGTATCAGCATATTAAAAAATTACTGTTAGCGTCTAGTATAGCGGAGAGATATAAACGATCATCAGGCCGCCTTCCCGTCGTTCTGGTGCGTTCTGTGTTCCTGGACACCTTCGGTTCGGGCCTGTGCTGGATCGTCGCAGCAGGGCACTCCTGGCGCTCTGGAGGGGTGTTTTATGGAGCGTAGTGCTCGCCAGGTTGGAGCGCGCCGGCGGGCAGACCTTCCCGCCTCATCCTAACTTCATTCGAATCAGTTCCAGCGTTTCGGCTCATCCAATGAAATCAATAATTTCCGAAAGCGAATGTCTCTAAACGCCAAATGGCCCGGTTGCGACCCGGGCCAGATTCTCCAGTTCGCGTAAGTACATCGGCCGCAGCAGCAGAGTGCTGAGAGACTTTTCGATAATGCCGAGGAATCCGGATCGTACCTTCAGCTCCGTTGAGATCGTTACGCGAGAATCTGCGGGAGCAGGGCCCTGGTCCACCGTAAACGTCGTCACCGCTCCGTTGGCATCGAGATCGGTCTCGACCAGCACGCGGCCGGGCTCAGGTTCGCTGACGGCGGCGCGGAACGTCAGCTTCCTGCCAAAGACGCTCATCGAAAATCGAATCACCGTGCCGGCGCCGATGCCTCCCTGCTCGACCACCAGGCTGCTGAACTGTTTGGGAACGATGCGGGGATGTCCGTCATGATAGTTGGCAATCAGCGCGTACACCCGTTCGCGGCGCGCAGGAATGACCGCGGACGCAGTGATGAGATGTTTGTCGGGCTTGTTGTCGTCCATTATTTTCTAAATGCACCTATCTGAACGATTTTGATTCGAATCCTGGTACGCGGATTCACTTGTGAAAGTGATTGCGAATCGCCTCCGCCTGCACTCGGGTCACGACAGCCGACAGGGCCGCGGCGTCGGCCTGCCTGACGGCCTGCACACTGCCGAAGTGTTCGAGCAGACGGCGGGTCGTGCTCGCGCCCACGCCGGGGATTTCCAATAATTCCGTGGAACGGTCGCGCATCTGGCGGCGCTTGCGATGAAAGGTCACGGCAAAACGGTGCGCCTCGTCGCGAATGAGCTGAATCAGATGCAACACGGGTGAATGGTGATCGAGCGCGATGGGATCTCGCTCCTGCCCATAGACGTAGAGAATCTCTTCGCGCTTGGCGATGGCGGCCAGCGGCTGGTTGATGATTTCGAGCGAGTCGAGCGCTGCGGCCGCGGCGTGCAACTGGCCTAGGCCACCGTCGATCAGAACCATACTCGGCAGCGGCTTATTTTCTTCCTGCAGGCGCTTGTAGCGGCGGGTGACGACTTCGCGCATGGAAGCAAAATCGTCGACGCCTTCGACCGTGCGAATGATGAACTTGCGGTAGTCGGACTTTTTCATCTTGCCGTCTTCCCACACGACCATCGAAGCGACCGTCTCCGCGCCTTGAATGTGGGAAATATCGAAACACTCGATGCGCTTGGGCAGTTCGGGCAGGCTGAGCGTCTCCTGCAGTTCTTCCTGAATCTTGCGGGCGCTGGGCTTGAGCACTCGGAAACGCTGGTCGTAGGACTGCTTGGCGTTGTTTCCGGCGAGATCGATGAGCGAGCGCTTGTCCCCGCGCTGCGGCACGAGGATGTGGACGCGTGTGGGGCGGGCACTCCCGCCCGCCTCTTGCTCAGAGAGCAGGTCTTCCAGTTCTTCACGGTCCTCAAAATCAACCGGCACGTAGAGGTTGCGCGGAACATAAGGCTGGCCGATGTAGAGCTGCTTCAGCAGGGCGGAGAAAAACTCTCCGGGATGAAGAGCTGTTGGTGGGATTGGTTTGTCATCCTGAGGCCGGCGTTGTTGGCCGGCCGAAGGACCTATGGAGTTGTCGGCAGTGTCGATGCTATGGGCGTTCGTACTGCTACCGACAGAGTGCATAGGTCCTTCGCTTCGCTCAGGATGACAAGGCGGTAGGGATTCCTCTATCGAAAACTGCGGCAGGTCTTCCCAGAAGAACTCGCGGCGGTCGACCATCTTGCCGCCGCGCATGTGAAACAGGTTCACGGCCAGCATGCCGTTTTCGCAGTGGTAGCCGAAGACGTCGGCATCGTCGCCTTCGGCGGCGGCGATGCGCTGGCGTTCCTGCAACTGCTCGACGGTCGAGATCAGGTCGCGGTAGCGTGCGGCGCGCTCGTACTCTTCGGCCGCCGCAGCCTGCTCCATGCGGTCGCGCAGCGAACGGGCCAGGTCCGTGGGTCGGCCTTCGAGGAACAACTTCACGTCGCGCACCGCTTCCTGATACACCTCCGGCGTGGTTAACTCCTTCACGCATGGGCCCAGGCAGCGCTTGATGTAGTACTGCAGGCAGGGACGCGGATGAAAGCGCGTCAAGTCGACCTTGCACGACGGGATCAGAAAGTTGCGGTGAATCAGGTCGACGATGCGATACGCCAGGTTGGCAGGGAAGTAGGGGCCATAGTATTCGCTGCCGTCCTTGCGCAGGCGGCGGGTGACGTAGACGCGCGGCCAGCGCTCGCCGAGCGTGAGCTTCACGTAGGGGTACGTCTTGTCGTCGCGCAGCAGGATGTTGAAGCGCGGCTTGCGCTGCTTGATCAGGTTGTTTTCGAGCGCCAGGGCCTCTTTGTTGTTGGCCACCACGATGTAATCGACATCGACCGCCTCGCGCACCAGTGTGCCGGTCTTGGCGTCTTCCCAGCGGCCTTCGTGAAAGTAGCTGGCGACGCGGCTGCGCAGGTTCTTCGCCTTGCCCACGTAGATGACTTCACCCTCGGCGTTCTTGTACAGATACACACCGGGCTCGGTGGGGATGGTGCGGATTTTCGCTAGCAAATCCATGAAGGGGACGCTTTATTCTATTCGATGACCGCCCTGGCAGCTTTGTATCGGCAACCTGCAATTCAAGGCGTGGTTGACAGTTGTCATCGCAATAGCTAATCACCAAGCGAGTGGTTCAGATATTGCGTTGCAAATGACATCAGGTGGACTTATGGGACACAAGATGACAATCCGCGCAAGTGACGGGCTTCTGGCTTGGCTTAGGGAGAGGTCGAGGCTTTATCGAGTGTCCATCTCGTGCGTGGTTCGGGAATGCCTTGAAGCAGCGAATGCGGCGCAAGGTAAACAACAGTTCCTCGCCGATGTTGGCGAGATCAAGGGATGCTATCCGAACCTTTCCACTCGGAAAGGCTCCTCGCGCCAGGAACCCTAATTTGAGCCCAACCGTATAAAATTTCCCTTCCCTATGTGGGCTTTGCGTTCCTGAGGGTTCTGGTGCGGCGGTTGGACCAGTCCCTTGGATTTCGCAAGCCCTTGAAAACGGATATACTTAGGTTGGATAGTCGCAGTTCAGAAAACTGGCATGTCCCGTGCAAAAGTAGAACGCGGGACTTGATAGCATTCGGAAATTCCCAGGACTTCAGGATTTGCATGCGGCGCGGGGCGACCCAGCGCACGTGACGACAAAGATGGACTAAGGAGCCTTACCCATGACCCGCACTTCGTTAGTGATCTGCTTAGCCGCCAGTATGGTTGCCACTGTAGGCTGCACCAGCAAGAACTACGTGAAGCAACAAACCACGCCGTTGATCAACAAGACCAACGAACTCGACGACCTGACCGCGAAGAATTCCAAGGACATCAAGGACGTTGACGCCCGGGTGCAATCCGGACTGGCCACCGTGAATGCCAAGACGGCCGATGTGGAGCAGAAGGCCCAAGCCGCCGGACAGAGCGCCACGCAGGCGCAGCAGGTAGCCGACGCCGCCAATACCCGCGTGGGCGTGCTCACCAACACGGTTGCCAATCTTGATAATTATCATGCCGTCGCCGAAACCTCGGTGAAGTTTGGCTTTAACAAAGACAACCTGACGCCGAAGGCGAAGGAAGCTCTCGATCAGCTTGCGGGCAGCATTGCCTCCACCAAGGGCTACCTCATCGCGCTCGAAGGCGGAACTGACTCGGTAGGTCCGGCGGACTACAACTACGATTTGAGCCAGCGCCGCGCCAACTCGGTGATTCAGTATCTGGCCTCGAAATACAACGTGCCCGCGCACAAGATTTATGTGATTGGGCTGGGCAAGGACAAGCCGGTGGAGTCGAACAAGACTTCCTCAGGCCGTGCCGATAACCGCCGCGTGGATGTTCGCCTGATGACGAACACAGTAGGCGACAGCACCCCGTCCTCTACCCCGACGACAGGGCAGAACAATCCGTCGTCCATGTAAGGGACCGAAAAGTTTACCCTCCTCCCCGGAGGACTTCGCCAACCAGGCCGCTCAAAGCCTCCCCCTGAGCGGCCTGCTTTTTTTGCGGCTCTTGGCCTTTGGCTTTTGGCGAAACCCGCTGGACAGCGCGAGCGTGCCGTGGAAGAGCGGCCCTTTGAGGGGCGCCTAAGGTCTGTCGGACGCGAAGGGCTTCAGCCCTGGTGTTGGCCTTGTCTTTCCGCCTCAACTTTTGCGCAGGAGTTCGCGGCGGTCGAAAGCGGGAATACGACCACCGGGGCTAAAGCCCAGAGTGGTTCAGTGCTTCACGCGGCGCTAAAGCGCCGCTCTTCCACCTCAGATCATTACCCGTTCTCGAAGACGTGCCCTTCAGGCTTTGGGGTGGAGCGGTTTAACTCAGACGAGTAGGATTGCAGGCATGCCTACGACTTCTCTCTCCCGTCGGTCATTTCTTGCCATGTCCGCTGCATTGCCTTGGGCCTTGCGGGCGGTGGCAGCATCCAGTTCGATTCCGGTTGGATTGGAACTCTACTCCGTGCGGGATGCGCTCAAGAGCGATCTTGAGGGCACGGTGCGGGCGGTCGCGAAGATGGGATACCAGGCGGTCGAGTTTTACGCTCCCTACTTTGAATGGACCGAGCCGCAGGCCAAAGGGATGCGCAAGTTGCTCGATGATCTGGGCATCAAGTGCTACTCGACGCACAACAACGAAGACTATTTCAGCGCGAACAACATTGAGCGGGCACGTGACCTGAACCTGATTCTGGGCACGAAATACATGGTGCAGGCGTGGAGCGATCCCAAGCCGGATCTTGCCGGCTGGAAGACACTCGCTGGCAACCTGAATGCGGCTGCCGAGAAGCTCGCGCCTGCCGGGCTCAAGGTTGGCTACCATAATCACCAGGCCGAGTGGAAGGCGGTGGGCGCACAGCGGCCGATGGAGATTTTATCCGCGAATACGAAGCCGACCGTGATGCTGCAGTTGGATGTTGGGACTTGTCTCGATGCGGGCGGCGATCCGGTGGCGTGGATTCGAGCCAACCCGGGGCGCATTCGGTCCATCCATTGTAAAGACTGGTCGCGCGATCCCGAGAAAGGCTACAAGGTTCTGTTCGGGGAAGGCGTAGCGGATTGGAAGGGCATTTTCCAGGCCGCGGAGAGCGTCGGCGGAGTGGAGTACTACCTGATCGAGCAGGAGGGGAGCCGGTTCTCCGAATTTGAAACTGCGCGGCGATGTCTGGAGGCATACCGGGCCACGCGCGAAGGACGGTAAAATAAAGCTATGCGTAGTTTGGTTTTGCTGTTTCTGT
Source organism: uncultured Acidobacteriaceae bacterium (assembly GCA_963768265.1). GTDB lineage: Bacteria > Acidobacteriota > Terriglobia > Terriglobales > Acidobacteriaceae > Sulfotelmatobacter. The sequence continues at coordinate 50,429 of CAVYHM010000055.1, read as the reverse complement.
TGGGCAGCGCGGCAGTGTGGGCCCAGAGTTCTCCCGGGACTCCCAACTCGCCGCCGTCGAAGCAGGATTCGGGATCCTCATCACCTTCATCGGCGTCTTCCCCCTCGCCTTCCCCGTCAGATTCGAAACCGGCCCGCCGTCCGAACCTGGATGCGCCGCGCTCCGATCGCGTGCGTGCTGATTCTCTCGAAGAGGGGCAGAGTTCGAGTAAAGATTCGCAGATCGATCTCAGTCCACCGCCGGACGACGTCGATGCGCACCCTAAGAGTTCGCTTACGGATGCGGAAGGATCGCCGGCGAACGGGGATGTGGGCGAGTTCCATCCCTGGGATCCACACAAGGCAGCGAAAGACATCGAGGTGGGCGACTTCTACTTCAAGAAAAAGAATTACCTCGGCGCGGAAAGCCGCTACCGCGAGGCGTTGTACTACAAGGACAACGATGCGGTCGCGACCTACCGTCTGGCGGTGTGCCTGGAAAAAATGGATCAGCTGTCGGAAGCGCAGAAAGAATACGAGAACTATTTGAAAATTCTGCCTTACGGGCCTCAGGCCGCAGATGCGAAAAAGGCGATCGATCGCTTGAAGGGCCCGGCTGCGAGCGCAAAACCGGTGAAGTAAGAACTCCGCCTTCTTCGTACTAAAACGTCTTCCGAGTTGCTTTGCCTGGCTCAGCTTGTGTTGTCATCCTGAGGCGGGCGCTGTTTGCCCGCCGAAGGACCTGTGCAACTGGCGGGGAGTGCAGAGGTCCCTTCGACAAGCTCAGGGCAGGCTCTTCGGCGCCAAGGAACCGCGCCTCAGGATGACAAAGTTTTCTGACAAGACTTTGCCACGGCAGAACTCTGGGGTACCTTTCAAACCAAATACACTCACTGCGATCGGCGCACTCGTCCGTTAAACCGGCCAGGCGCAGTTTCTACTTTTTTGGGGACTTGGCGTGGAGTTCGCGGTGACCATTGCCCGCCCGACTCTTTTTGCCCTCGCCGAGGATCAGATCCGCGGGCCATTTGGGGCCGGACTGAGCCAGCCGCCTAGATCGGGCCGCATCGACGATGGCGTCGCAGGTATCGAGGCAAGCGTGAACCGTCTGGACGCGCAGGGCGCCCTCGAAGCGGCCGCGAATAATCAGCATCACGGCGCCGTGCATCAGCGACCAGAGACCCATCATTACGCGTGTGTGTTGCCGCGGAGTTCCTCCCAGATGTTTAGCGAGGCGGTCGCGCAGGAGGTTGAACGAAGGCCAAGACTCGTGCAGGGAAGGCGGCTTGCCTACTCCATCAAACAGCACCTCGTATGCGTAGCTGTGATCGAGGGCGAACTGGATGTAACGCTCGACGGATTCGCGCAGGGTGCGGGCGCGGCTGACGGCTGCAAACAATTCGCGCCGGGTCTCCATTCGCAGGGAGCGCAAGATGTCATCCCGGTCGCGGTAGCGCTCGTAGACGGTGGGCGTGGTGGTGCCTGCCGCCTTGGCGACGGCGCGCATAGTGAGAGCCTTCTCGCCGCCGCGAGACCACAGCCGCGAGGCCGCCTCGAGAATGCGCTGCTCCAAATCAGGATCGGGTTGACGGGGCACGCCTCCTCCAGCACTGCCGCGATGCACGGCGTTTCGTTAACGCTGTGTGTACTTACTGCGCCGGTGACGATTTGGGGCCGATAGTTTCCACAGGAAATTCCCTTTGGCGAGCCCCACGCGCTTAAGCAATTGACTGCATCGGCCGAGGTTCTATTGAATTTCTTTTCCAGAGCAGGGCCCAGATCACGCAGAAAGCAGAAAGAAGATGCACCGAGAAACAAATGAGCGCGTTCGGCGGCAGATTCTTCTCCACGACGCAAGCGGCGAACGCTAGCAGAAACTATTTCTCTACCCGGATAAAATCACCTGAGGAAGCGTTCACCGCGACCGTCAGTTTGGCATTGTCGCGTCCGGTTCCGAAGATGACGTGCCACACCAGTTCGTTGGTGTTGTGGTTCCAATCGCAAACGTACACGACCGGAGTGTCGGGCTCTTTCTCAAGAATCTTGTCCCCACCGTGTTTCTGCGCCGCGGCAAGAGCCTGGTCGGAGTCGATTTTGAGGAAAGCCATATCAAAGACCTGAGTGGATGCGTTGGAAGCGCTGTAACTGTCTTCAATTCCGGGATTGACTCCGCGCTCGGGCGCGCCCTCGGCCGTGCTGCCTGACCAGGTATAGGACTTTTCCGAACGCCTGGCGGCGGAGGCGAAGCTGCCGCGCCAGATCGCCGACTTTCCGTCATGTCCGTTGGCATCGCTGGTGATGGAGGACTCAAGGCGATACGGCTTGGCATCCTGGTTCCAGCCGCGCGCTGCGACGTAAACCTTCTGGAAGGCCGAGCGCGCCGTGATTAACTCAGGCTTCTTGACTTCGGATTTGGTCTCAGCGGGCTTGCTGGGCTCCGAACTGCAGGCTGTCAGAGCGGCAAGAGTCACGATGAGTAGTGCTGAAAACCACACTCGCAAGGTTCTGAGCGCAGTTGAGAGTGGGGCTCCGGGCCCGGGCGCTCGATTCCCGAGCTTCGTGCGGGCAAGGCTTGACGTCTTCATGACATCCTTCCTGTTATAACGTTGTTGGGTTTTATCGCCGCGAAACATTCTACCCGAAGCGGCGGAAAAGGTAAGTGACTGACATGGACCGTCGTCTCAAAAGGCTGCAGGAGGAGATTGACTCGGCCATTGCGGGGTTGTCGCCCGCGCAGTTGAGTTGGCATCCGCCGGGTAAGTGGTGCACCGGTGAGGTGCTGGAGCATCTGTATTTGACCTACACCGGGACCACAAAGGGATTCAGCCGCGTGCTAGAGGCTCAGAAGGTGAAGGTCACGCCTCCGACGTGGAAGCTGCGCAGGAATAAGCTCGTTGTGTTGGGCTTCGGTTACCTGCCGCCCGGCAGAGAAGCGCCGCCGTTCGCCCGTCCGCGCGGGCTGCCGCTCGAGAAAGTTCTGGCTGAGATTGGGCCGAAGATCGGGGAGATGGACGATATCATCGGGCGCTGCGAGCAGTGCCTGGGCCGGGGCAACTTGCTGGATCATCCGATCCTGGGGCCGCTCACGGGTGCGCAGTGGAGAAAGTTTCACCTGGTGCACGGTCTGCATCATCTGGCGCAGATTCGACGGGTGCGAGACGGTGGAGCGCCAAATCAGAGGTAAGAGACCTGAAATAAATCGAGAGCCGGGGATGGCCTCCGGCGCTCCGATTGTCCGTCGTGTACTTTCCCTTATTGCTCACGGGCCGACGCGGGGACTCCCGCTTTGCGGGCGTCTTCCTGCATGTCGTCGAGCTTCTGCTTGGCGTCATCGAGGGCTTTTTGTTTGTCGGCGATTTGCTGCTTGTAATCGGCGTCCTGTTTGTCCCAGTCGGCCTGGTTGCGGATGCGGTTGCCGGCATCAGCGTACATGGCGGCGGCGCGAATCTGGTATTCGCGCTGCAGCACGTTGAGTTCGCGGGCCAACAGATCGATTTGTCCCTTCTCGGCAGTGAGCTTGTCCTCCCACTGTTTGATGGCGGCCTGCCTGGCGGCTTCCTTTTCGGTTTCTTCGTCTGCGGGGGGCTTGGCGGTGCTCTTGGGCGGAGCCTTATCATCGGCGGGCTTCGCGTCGCTCTTCAGCGGGGCCTTTTCTTCTGCCGTGGATTTGGAGTCTGCCGCAGATTTAGTGTCCGCCGTGGACTTGGCGTCAGCGGGGGCCTTGGAGTCGCCCGACGGGGCAGCTTTGTTCTCGCCTGCAGCGGGAGTTGCGTTGGTTGAATCGGCAGTCTTGGCATCGCCGGAATTCTCGGTGGTCGAACCCTCCGCTGCCGGAGCCGGGCCTATGATCGAGAGCTTTGTGTCCTTGGGCAGATTGTCATTGTCGAAGACCTTCTGCTTAGGCGCGGGAGCCTTGCGAACCTGGCGGGCGTAGTCCCCGAGCGATGATTCGCCCGATTGAGACTGATTCTGCGCGAGTGCCGAAAGGCCAAGCAGGCCGACCGACAGCACGAGCCCGATTCCATTGCATGCGATACGCTTCATAATTTCCGCCTTCTCCCTTGTCGGTTTCTCTGGAACGGCCAACCGCACCGACCAGCGCGTCATTTTTCTTTCCCGTGCAAACCTCATTGTCCAAAACTGCTTTGTCCAGACTCCACGTGTCAATCCACTGAACCCGCGCCGGCCGCAACGCCGGCGCGCTTTTCGGTCAAGAACCCTCCCAGGCTGCGATCCAGATCCGCGGCCTCGTGTGCAATGTCCGCCGCCAGTTGTCGGGCGTGAGTTGGATCGCCGGCCGCCGCCGCGAGTTCCTGCGCGTAGCTGGAAATGGTGGTCAACGAAGTGCGCAGCCGCAGCGCCATTTCGGTTGAAATCTCGCCACGCTGCGCTTGCTGGCGACGGATGTGCTCCAACTCGCTGAGGTCGTTGATGAGACAAGCGACGCCGAGCAGAGTGCCATCGGTCGCGGGCACCGGAGAGACGGTGACCGAGAGGCAACGGCTCTCGCCCGCCGGCGTTTCGTATTCGGCTTCGACCTCGCGCCGGTCGCCGCCTTCATGAAGGACTACGTCGACCTCGTCGGCCAGTCGGATTTCGTCGAATGTTTCATCGCCGGTTCCGTCGGGGAAGACGCCTGATGCGGCAGCGTTGCTGACCACGGCGCCGCGGAACATATCCTCCGCGCTCATTCCGGTTGTCGAGGCGAAGCCCAGGATTTCTTTGGCCGCCGGATTGCTGGTCTTTACCAGGCCGTTCGTCCCGAACACGAGCACGCCTGAGGAAAGGTTGGAGAGCACCGCCTGGCTGAGTGTCTCGGTGGTACGGGCGCGATTCTGCTCCGCCTGCGATTGCACTTGCAACTCATGTTTCTGCTGTTTGAGTTGCTGGATCACGGTGTTGTAGACGTGCATGGGAAGCGCCTCTGGCGGAGGCGACGAATCCGACGAAATGTCGGCTTCGTCAGCAATACTCTGGCGCAGCAGACGGATGAAAATCAGGCCTAGCAGAAAAGCAAAGCCGGCGCAAAAGAAAACGACCGCCGCGCGCAACACCACCGGGTTGGCCATGATTCTCACCAGAGCCTCCCATACCAGCGCAAAAATTGATTGCCAAAGAAAAAAGCGAGCAGGGCCATACTCCCGAGGAACACGCCGAACGGCATCTGGTAGTACCGATAGACCATTTGCGCCGACTGCCATCCGCGCCGCCGGGCGGCCTGCGCATTCGCCAGCCGTTTCATGAAACGATGCGTGCGCTTCAGCCAAACGACAAAAACCGTGGTCAAGCCGAATACGGAACCCGCAATGGAAGCTGAGAAGATCGTGAAGACGGTGAGCTTCATGCCCAGGAAGGCTCCCACCATGGCCATCAGCTTGACGTCGCCAAATCCCATGCCCTCTGCGCCGCGCCAGCGCAGGTAGATGGCGCCCGCGCCGTAGATGAACGATGCGCCTAAAACGGCGCCCAGCACGGAATCAACGAGCGACACAATCCGCATGGACAACTCGCCACTGAATGGCAGGTTGACTATTCCAGGAAGAAACTGCGAAGCGAGATCATTCACCGGAACGAGCAGGCTGAAGACGAGGCCTAGCGCGAGTCCGGGGAGCGTCATCTTGTCGGGCAGCAGCTTGGTCTCAGCGTCGGTGAAGATGAGGCCGAGCAGGAGGAACGCAAAGGCGCAGTATTTCAGCGTGGAAAGCGTCGGACCGAAGAACCAATAACAGGCGAGAAACAGCGCGCCTGTCAGCAGTTCGATGGTGAGGTAGCGAGGCGAGATGCGAGCCTTGCAGTGGCGGCAGCGGCCGCCGAGAATCAGCCAGCTCAGCACCGGAACATTGTCATAGAGGGCGATGGGATGCTTGCACTGCGGGCAGGCCGAACGCGGCGTCACGACGGAGAGGCCCAGTGGCAGGCGGTAGATACACACGTTCAGGAAGCTGCCAAAGGCCAGCCCGAGGACAAAAATCGCCAATGCGATGACCGGGTCCACGTGAATTCGAGGGCGCTCTCACAACGCCCGCACGCGCCAGAACGCGAGCGTCCATCATGAGAACGCAGGAGTCTCCTGATCTTTCTGATTCTGGTTGGATTATAAGGCGATGATCCGGTGGGGCCTAAGGTACCGAAGTCACTGCCCAACCGGCCAATGGGCAGTAAGGAATTGACTCTGGGAGGATTGGGAGCGTCGTGGCCGACGCTCCCTGTGATTGCTCGATTATCGCTCGGCTGTCAGGACGATAGCCGCCCGACGGACCGTGCTCTACTGCTGGTTATTTGGCGGAGCAGATGGCGCGGGTGCCGCAGCTTCCTGCTTGACCTGGGTTTCGGTCTGATCAGCCGCCTGTTGCTGATCCTGCAGGGTTTTTTCCGCCGTCTTGTCGAGCGCCGGGGGTGGGATATCCGATTCCACGACACCGGTATCTGGCGCTTTTGGAATACCGCCTGTACCCTGTTTCTTCGCCAGTTCGCCCATCCCGTTGTTGAGTTTTTCCTCGAAGTGGTTTCGCATTTCCTGCAAGTCGTCCACTTTAACGGCTACAGTTTGCCCGGCCGCGCAGTCGGACCCCTTACTCGCCGAGACGCTTGCGTTCACCATGTTTCCAGAATCCGGAGTGTCGGTGAGGCGCGTGATTACGTCACCGGCGGTCAGCCCACATTCCTGGCCGTTCGCGGTTACGGTGAGGGCGCTGTCGACGACAAAGGTTCGTCTGGCGGGATCGAGTGCCGGCGGAACTTCTTCATCGTTCTTGGCCGGAGTATTAGACGGCGCGTTGGCCGGGACCGGCGCTGCTTGGGCGTCGGATCCGGCATCCTGGGCTGCCTGTGCCTGCTGCGCGGCCAACTCTGCTTTTACTTCGTCGGCAATCGCCTCCTTGACTTCAGGAGAGAGTGATACCGTGCTCGAAGCGGGTGCCGAAGGAGCAGATCCACCTCCGTAGCTCGCCGTGGCGGCGTCCGCGTATGCCTCCTGGCGGGCCGCATATGCCGACTGCAACTCTGCAGCGATCAGATAGTCCGTCAGCCAGTACGCCGGCGCAGCGTAGTAGGGATAAGGGTTAAACCAGCCGCCATAGAAGCCCCACCACGGCGCTCCTCCCCAACCCCATGCTCCAACGCCCCAGAAAACATGCACCCCCCAGGGGTGATAACCCCAGGCATAGAAGCCAGGGTGATACCAGAAACCAGGATGCCAACCGTAGTAGGCGTGCCCCCCCCAGTAGTAGCTGCGATAAACCGCGGTGTGATAGGAACCATGGTAATAGTACGTGCGGGAGTAGTAGGAATGGTTGTTGCGTACGACGTAGGACCGCTGCACGTATCCGCTATTGCGTCCCGTGTTCACCACACGCACTCCGTTATGTTCACTCACCACCGTGCGCCCGCCGCTGACCCCGTGGTCAATGTGCATGCCATTGTGATCCACCGAACGAATCTGTCCGTTGGAGCGGACGCTCGCGGCCCCGCCGCCTCTCAGGGAAACGTTTCTGGTTCCCGTCACCGTACTCCTGGTCGGCGGCGTGAATGCGCGGGCCGACGTACGCCCGGTCGTCGCGGTGTGTCCGCCCGTCGGCGAATGCGCGGTTGATGTGGGGTGTCCGACGCCCATCGGCGAATGCGCGTTTGTCGCCGTGTGACCGCCTGCTGGCGACTGCCTGATCGTTGCGGTGTGATTACCCTGGGGCGTATGCCCGCTCGGCGTGTGTCCGCCAGTTGGTCTATGCTCGCTGGCCGCGGGATGACTGCCGCCTGAGTGGTGCGCTGGGGCCGCGTGTGACGCAGGCCTGCTCGGAGCGGACTTGTGCGCCGGTTCCGACTTTTGTGGAGATCGGCCAGCCGAAGCAACCGTGGCTACGCCGAGAACGACGACCAATATGAAACATCTTTGCACGATGCGCTTTCTTAGGTTGCTCGAATTCATAGCCGCTCCTGGTAAAGATTCAACGCTCTTCCTCACAAACCCGCCAGTAGCAAATAAGTTCTGTCCAGCCTGCGGTGGATCAGATTGGCTGGTCCGGGGAGAGCCTGTGGCCCCGCGTTCTGATAGGGAGCCGCGCACACGCGTTTCAACGCGGTAGCGTTTGCGAATGAGTTTAATACGGTGGGGAGCGGCTTTGCCTACGAAGTCTTCTTTACATACAGCTCGAACGACAGGTTCTCGCCTAGTCGCACGTAACCAAAGCATCTTGCAGCGTCGACACACTGACCCGAAAATCGAATCTCAACCGCTGCTTTGCTGTCACCGACCCGCTCGGGTTCACTTGTCCGCGAGCTTTTTCATGTCGGTGTTGAATTCGCGGTCAGTACTGACGTTTACCGGGGTCTCGCCTTCATATCCTGCCTTTAGAAAGACCAAGTCAATGTACCTCGGCTTTGGTGGAGGCAACTGCAACACGTAGCGCCCATTTTGATTCGTAAAGGCGTGAAAACGCCGCTGCTTAGCATCTACTTCGACTCCCTCGATCGGGTACTTCGTCTTGCTGTCGATGACTTGCCCGCTGAAGTTCCAGGGTTCCGGCCTGACGAATCGCCAGTATCCGGCTCCCATCGCCAGGAGGGCCGCCAAGACCGCAATGCTGACGACGGCACGTCGAAGCGAAAGTGGCCAACCCACCCGCGCAGCCAATCGGATCGCCGCCGCCGCCGGGTCGCTTTCTGCAATTCCGTGCAACTCGAGCATGCTGGGCAACGGTGTCTTGTCCAGCAACCACGGCAATACCGGTTTGCCCAGCCCTTCGGCCCTTGAATACTCATAGGCGACATATTCCGATGCTCTTGCGTGCTGCGACCAACAAAGTACGCACACACGCGCCGAAGCGATTGCGCGACTTAAACGCGCCTTCCACTGTTCCCCGATCTCTATGGATTTGATGTCATAGAAGACCCGGTAACGTCGCTTGCGCAGGGCAGCGACAAAGGGATCAATCAGCGCCGAATCTTCGTGCGAGTAGCTGACGAAGATGTCGTACCGCTTCCACGCCATTCGCCTATGGCCTCAGTATCGTTGTTAACTCTCGGGCGCTGGCCGCCATCGCCGGCCCGTCGCCATCTTCAAAAGCCTGGAAAAGCCTGATCCACAATGCCCGGCCCTCGGCAAACTCCGATGCCTCGGAGAGGTACTTGCGGTCTCCGCCGGTGGACCACCCGCTCTTCTCGATACCCTTGCTGTATTCAGACAGGGCCTCCGCCGTGGCCACGGTCTGGCCTTTGCGGCCGCCCGCCTGGCAGGCCAGCAGAAGGATACGCCGGCCAGGCCGGAGTTTTTCATCCATGCTTGCTTCGGGCACGCTGTTCAGCTTGTCCACACATTCGTCGAACCGCGAATAGGTCAGGCTAGCTTCGGCCACGTTCAATTGGTTCTCCGGCGTCGGATTCAGTTCAAGGGCGCGTTTGGCCGCTTCGTACGCCTTCGCGAAATCAATCAAGATATCGTGATACAGAACAGCCAGGGCGGAAACCGGATCAACGTTTCTGACATTATCCTCCCGTGCGGCCTCCCAGGCAGTTGCCGCCTTTCCCATTAAGGCGTGCGCCTGCAGTCCCTGGACTGCGAGTCCCTGTGCATAGTAAGCCCGACCGATGTCGAACTCGACCGCCGATCTCATATCGGAATGATGATTCTTCGTGAACACTTCGAGCGCCGGCGTGCTTGCCTCCAGCGCGCGCTGCAGGTACGCAGCGCGGGCGTCTCCCTGCTCCAGGTCGCCGAACGTTAGGAACCCCTCACCCAGCAATGCCTGCGCGTGCGCCCAGTTGTCCGGGTTTAGATCTTTGCGGTAGACAGACAGGGACGCCTGAATCGCCGCAATCGCGTCGTTCAGCAGTGGTGGCGCCTGCTCTGGACGGGCCTTCCTCGCCAGCATTTCCAGGTCGTTGCCAAGATCTTCCTCTGAAATGGCCCATTGAATCGGGGTCGCCGTTTTTGTGTAGACTTCCAGCGCTGCCCGGTGCGCTGCCGCCGCATCGTTCAGCAGCGCCACGCATTTGTCGCCCACAATTCGTGCTGCTTCGAGCGACAACTTCTCGCCCATGTCGGATTCGGTCTGAGCCCACTCCTGCGGAAACTCGGCCTTGCTGAGAACCTTCAGTTCCTCTCGTTTCACCTCGATTGCCTGGTCGAATAATTTCTCCGACTGCTCGCCCATCGTATGCTGCGCGTAACCCGAGAGGGTGGAGCTTAAGGCATCGCTCGTCATCAGCCATCTAGTCGTGTTGCCATCCTTTTGTCCTGTCTGTTGCAGGTCTCGGAGGAGCTTTACGGCTTCCCCGTATAGCTGGATCGATTCGTCCCCGGATTTGACGGCCGCGAGGTCTGCCAGGGCAGTGCCCAGATTTTCCGCGCAGGTCGCCCACATGCCCGGGAATTGCTCCCTGGGAACCAGGCCGACTGCGGTGCGATAGGCGGTTACGAGCTGCGCGTAGATTGCGGCGCGCTGACTTTCGTCACCGCTCAGGGCTTTGAGCTTGAGCACGGCACCCAGTTCGATGGCGGCTGCGACACCCAACTCCCGGTCCCCGGAGATCGCAAGTGCTTCAATGACCGGTTTCATTTCAGCGATGGTTTCATCCGGGGAAAAATCCGATTTCGTCCCATTGGTCTTCGCAGAAACCAAACTCTGTGAGATGAGCGCGGCGTCGAGCTGCAATTGCACGATCTGCCACATTCGCGGATTCCGGTTTTTGTCGGTTGCCCGGGAGGCGGCGCGAAATGCCTCAACCGACTGCTTCTCTAGCTCAGCGACAGAGTCCCGGTCGTTAGCGCGGCCGGCAAGAAACGATAGTGCGCTTGCCGTGCATGCCAAGGCGCGAACGTGCAATTCGTTTCCCGGCTGGTCGGTTTCGGCGACCAGAGTCTTGGCGTGCTCGATGACCATCTGGAGTTGTTGGATGCTGTCTTGTTTTACTCCACTGCTGCCTTCCTGGAAGCGCATTTCCTCTGCGCTCATCGCAGCGGTCAGCCAGATTTGCCGGATGACTTCGTCTTTCGGGAAATGCTCATGCTGAGCCGCCGCCTTGTGACTGCTGCCGTCGGCGGTTTCAGTCGCGAGGTGATACTGTTCTGCGAATTCAAAGGCCTGGGCCGCCTGGGTCTTCTTTTGCACAAAGTCACGTAAATCCGTGCGCAGCTTGGTCAAATACTTCTCCTCGTCGTTGTCGAGGGCTTCTTCCGACACGTTCGCTGCAGCCTGAAACAGGGCTCCTGCCTGTTCAAAATGCCTTAGCCCGAGTTCTGCTTCCGCCTGCTGCTCGAGCGACGCTGCCTGTTTGTGCGCCAGGATATCTTCCGCCCAGGCGCGCACCTTTTGATCGACCTCCTCGAAAGCGAATCCGTTCGACGCCGCCCATTGGCGAAGGGCACCATCAAAATCGGGTTTCTGATTTTCGACCTTGCTGAGCGCCATGTGGAGCTGCTGGTTGCGAACCGAAAGACGCGACAGCATTGCCTCGACCTGCGGCGGGTCGAGCAAGGCAGGAGAGCCCTTGGGAAGCAGGGCAACCTCGAGGGTGGCAGGAATGGCTCTCAGAAGGCCCTCGCTCGGCTGGTAGATCACGAGTCCCTCCGCGTCCTCCACCTCGATATGCAATTCGCCGCGCTCAACGGCGTCTTCTGAGACCAAGAGGTGGGTCTGGCCGTCGCGATTCGTACGGTCGCGCGCGTCGGTGATGGTCTGGGACCCATCGAAAAAACCTAGCGTGACGCGAACACCCGCCACGGGCTGGGGAGGAGTAAAGTGCTTATTTACCACCGTGACGAGCATAGCGCGGGGCGCACCAAATGCCAGGGACGCCATCAGGCAAAAAAAAACCTGAGCCAGTAATGCGCTGCAGCAACCGGAAAGTAAGTTCTCGTGGGTACGCAAGAGATCGGCCTAGTGACGACAATTTGTTTTCCTTGTATAGCACAACGCTGCACTAGCCATACATCAACTTTATTGAATTGATTTGGCTGCTCGCCGTTATTCCATTACGGGTTATTGTCTCGCTGGTGATTCTCCGCATCACCCAGAACAACCGTGGCGCGTTCTGATTCAATTTCACTCACAATGTCGCGCCCTAAATTATTAGAGACACGGTGGACGAAATGTCTTCCGGTTTTTGTTCGCCGGAGATCAACAGGAGTTAACAATTCGTCAGCTCGTCAACGACGCAGAAACGGGCTTCTGGGGGATTGGCACGCTTTCAAAGCCAAAGAGCCTAGGGTTCGGACGGCACTATTTCCCCGGAGTGCCGGGGTGTGCGAAATCTGGGTTGGGGCCGCCTATAGCGCCCTGGGACGAGGCGAACTCCGGGAGGCGCTCAATGCGCTCCCGGAGTCTTGAGATTGGAGGCAAGCTTCCTCGCGCTGCTTGGACCTGCGCGCTACTTCGCTTGCAGAGTCTCGATGTACGCCACCAGGTTGGCGGTTCTCTGCTGCACTTGGGCCTCGTGCCCTTGGCTGATGCTGGAGAACAGCGGTCCCCACACCGGCATATCTTGGCTGCCGTGAGATGGCAGGGCGCCCTGCCCACGGATGACCGCTGCCACGTGCGCTGACGGATATTTGCCGTTACTCTTCTTGGCTAACGCGGTAAGGTCGGCTGGCGCAGTCTTCATGGCGGAGGCTGCTGGGCCATCGCCCTTGGCAGCGGTGCCGTGACACACGGCGCAGTAGCTGTTGAACATTTCTTTGCCCGAGTTCGACGGAGCATTGGTGATGGGAACATGCTTTACGGTGGGTGGGGTCTGCGCCGGGGCCTGTTGCCCCACCGCAAAAGCCGAAATCGCCACCACAATTATGGCTAGAGTGATGAATTTCATTACACGCATTGTCTGTCTCCTTGGGGCTTGCGAGGCCCGAACTACCACAACAGGCGAGTCTAGGCTCGCGGGGAGGAAGCAGACTGTGACCAGGATCACAAGCGGGTGTGACGGGTTAAGCCGAGGGGAGGACTAGGCCTTACCTCCGCCCGCCATCAAGGTGGCGTGCGAAACAGTCGCGGCCAGTCTCAGGGTCTTGAGTCCGCGGTACTACTCCGTTTCATACCAGCGGCGCGCCTGGTCCAGTGAGCATACAGGATGCAGGTCGGACCGTTTCAGGGAAAGGCAAAGCGCAGGAGTTCTCCCTCGAGAGCCAGGGCGAATCGGTCCGTGACGGGAAGCCATCCCGCCCAGCGGGTCCAATTGGCCGGAATCAGGCGGGTCTGGGCGGTCGGGATTTCGATCCAGCCCTCAGCCGTTTCTTCGCGAAGAAAGACAGAGAAGGCCGCGGCGGCAGGTGGCAGCGACTTCCATTCATATAGGGTTGCCGCCAGGCTTTCGGTCAGAGACTCGTGCGGATCGAGGCAGAGAATCCACGCCGAGGACGTAGCCGCGAGATATTGCGCGGGAGAGGCGCCGATGCGGACGTCGACGACTCGCGCGCCGTACTCGCGAGCGAGGCGCGCGGTTGCGTCGCGAGAACCATGGTCGACGACGAGGATGTCGTCGCAGGGATAGAGGGTTTCGAGCGTGCGGCCCAGGCGCAGGGCGTCGTTTTCCGTGTGGAGCAGTGCCGTAATCGCGGGCATGAGCGGGTAATGTGCGTGAGAAAGTTTACGCGAAAACCAGGGGGCGCGAGTGAGAAGGTCGTGTGGAGCGAGCACTGTTGTTGGCTTTTTCTGCACTGCCGACGGTAGCGGGCGAGAGTGCCCACTCAAGACTTGAAGGCGAAGTGATAGTCGGAGGGCACTGACAATCCGCCTTCCGGGGACGTTGCTAGGCTCTAACTGGGCATCAAACGTCGCAGAATCGGATTTCTGGCTGAAAAGCATTGTGCGCCGCCAGTTAGTACTAGAATCGACACAAAGGCTCTTCAGGAATGCCTCAAGAAGTCTTCATCTCCTACGCCCGCACCGCAACCGCCGAGCACGCCCAGGCTCTCGCGGCGAAGCTCGGAGAGGTCGCTTTCCTCGACACCGACGCCATCGATGACGGCGATCAGTTTCCGCCGCGCCTGCTGAATGGCCTTCTCAGTTCAAGGGTGGTAGTTGTTTTCGCAACGAAGGCCTACTCCGAGCGCCGTTTCTGCCGTCTCGAGATGCGCCTTGCGCTCGCCGCCGGGGATCCGGCGATGTCACGCCTGGTGCTCGGTCTTGGCGAAGGGTCAGGTTTCGTCGTCGATGCGATGCCCGAATCGATCGGCCGTCAGAGCTGGCCCCCCACCGAGGCAACGGAACGGCTGGAAAAATTAGTTCGCCATCGATTGGCCGAACACTCTGCGCCGCTTCGCAGCGTGCTTGTGGAAGCGGAAGCCCAAAGACTCGCGGCAGCGTTTCTCGAAGAGTCAAACATCCTGGAACCGCGGTCGCTTGATGGGATCGTTTGTTCTTTGCCGCAGGGAGTTGCCAGCCGGAGCATCGGGTCGCGTTTCATCGGTCGTGCTGGTGAGCTTCGCCGAATCCATCAGATCCTTTCCGACGGAAGCGGTGTGAGCGCTCGCCTCACGAGTCGCATCGCGGCGGGCGCCGGCTTCGGCAAAACCAGGCTCGCAACGGAATACCTGTATCGCTATGGAGCGCGGTACTATCCGGGGGGTCTGTTCTGGGTGAACGCCGCCAGCAGTTCGGTCGACGATGAGTTCTGGCGCATTCTAAGTGTCCTCGATCCCAGCATCCCCAACCTCGCCGAGATGCGGAAGAAGGAGCGCGGCATCAGGCACGAACTGGAGCGCGCTCTCCGCGCAATCCACGCACCCGTTCTGTACGTGATCGACAACATCCCCGAAGCTGGTCCCGGCGAGGATGCCGCCGCTATCCAGGACTTCTGTCCAGCGCTCGGAGCGGTTACCGTCCTGGCTACGTCCCGCCAGGATACTCGCGAGGAGGGCGTGAAAACGATCCCGCTTGATACACCCAGCCGCGACGCGGCTATTTTGCTGTTGACCGACAACCTGCCCGGTGCGAGCAGGTTATCGTGGAGCGATTGGGGGCACGTCGCAAACTGGGTCGGCGATCTTCCGCTCGCGCTCGATCTGCTGAATCGCTGCCTTGCACTGAACTCCATCTCCATTGAAAATCTATTCCAACGTGCGACTTCCGTGTCGGCGGCGCCAGGTGAAGCGGAGGAATTAGAGGGTCTTCGCGAGGCTCTGCGCGGGCAGGTCCCGCGAGATTCTGTGCGCGGAGTCGTGGAAGCTCTCGGGATCTCATTTGAGAAACTGGAACAGAATGCACAGCTGAGCGCGATGCTTCTAGCGCAACTGGCGCCGGCTCCGATCCCCGAGGCGCTGATCGATGCACTGCCGGAGGCATGGAAGACTCCGGCAATCCGCACAGCACTGCGCTCCCGCCACTTTGTAACCGCCAGCGGTAGCCAGACCTTCGGAGTCATGCACCGTCTGGTTGCCGATTTCCTGCGACAACAGACAGGAGATCTGAAGACAGAGTTCCTGGGCGCAGCCTGCTCGGTAGTCGAGGGCGCCATGAAAATCGATCGCTGCGAGGATCCGCTCAAGTGGCCGGTGATGAACCTGTTCCGACCGCATGCTGCGGCCCTGGTGGACAGAGCAGATCTCACCAGCAGCGAACTGGGCAGAGCCACCCGCGTAGGCAAGATTGCGGCGATGCTTGCCTTCGTGCAAGCCGATTATGCGGAGCACCGGCGGCTTTACGAGAAAATACTCGCGATGACAACGCGGGCTCTTGGCGAAGAGAATCCTGACACCCTGTGGGCGATGAGCGGCTACGCCCGGTCTCTCCGACATCAGGGTGACTACAAGCGTGCACAACAGTTCGAGGAGCGGGTGCTCGAGATTCGCGTGCGCGTGTGGGGAGAAGAAGACATCCAGACGCTGCGTGCGATGAGCGATCTAGCCGAGACGCTCTGCATGCGGGGCAAGTATGTGGAAGCTCAGCGGCTTCAAGAGCGCGTACTGGAGCAGATGGCGCGCGTAATCGGCGCAGAGCACCCAGACACCCTGAGTGCGATGAGTGATCTAGCTGAGACTCTGAACGCGCGGGGTGAGTACGTGAAGTCGCAGCGGCTTAAGGAGCACGTCTTAGAGTTGAGGATTCGCGTACCCGGCGAGGAGAACCCAGATCGCTTGAGTGCAATGAGCGAACAGGCTGCGATCCGAGGCGACCATGCGGAGTCGCGGCGGCTTAAGGAGCGCGTGCTCGAGTTGCACTTACGCGAGCGAGGCGAGGGAGATCTAGCTACGCTGCGGGCGATGAGCGATCTGGCTACGTTCCTGAGTAACGGGGGCGATCTCGCGCAGGCGCAAGCGCTCGAGCAGCGCGCTCTTGAGCTAAAGAAACATCTGGTAGGAGAATCGCACCCGCTCACAGTGGGTTCGATGGAGCGTCTCGCGGGCATTCTATTCAAACTGGGGAACTACAAAGAGGCGCAACGCCTTCGCGAGCGAGTTATCGAGGCAGAGTTACCTATTCTCGGGAAAGAGCACCCCCAGATGTTGCGGTCTCTAGACCTTCTGGCAGACACGCTGCTAGCCCAGGGTAATGTCGAGGGGACTCGGCGACTCCAGGAACAGATACTTGAAACCAGGATGCGAGTGGTCGGTGCAGAGCACCCTGATACCCTCACCTCCATGAGTCTTCTAGCCGTCATCCTGCTCAAGAGTGGAGATTTTAAAAACGGGCTGCAGTTGCTTCGCCAATGCGTCGCTGGCCGGCGTAGAGTGCTTGGAGATCAGCATCCCGATACGACGTACACTGCCGAGGTGCTTCTGAGATTCGAACGCGAGCAGCAGTCCCGCGAGTAATCGGGCCGGGGCAGTCCAGCGCTACAACCAGTTGAGCGGATCGGTGCGGACTGCAGTCCGCGATTTTTCCAGTCCATCGAGACAGGCTTCTGAGAGCTTGGCATGCTATTTCTAGCCTGTCCTGCCTGAGTTGGCGCTGATGCGGCGTTCTCCGCACATGATTATGGAAGCAGTCTCACATTCGATTGTGGAAATGTTATGCGGGGCCATCCTTCGGATACGGCCCCGCATTCCGATCTGGACTAAAGACTTCGGAGGAAGTTCAAAAGGTCTTGTTGTTGCGAGCTGGTCAGCGCGTTGTAGCTGTTAACGACCGCGTTGGCTTCGGAGTTGCAGACGTTACTCTGCACTTCGGGTTCGTACACGCTATTGGTGGTCAGCACATAGAACAGTTCCGCCGAGGAGACCTGCTCGCAGTACTTGCTGGTGGTGAAGAAGTGAGCCTGGATGGCCTGCACCAGGTCAGTGGTGCGCCCGTCATGCAGGAGGAAAAGGCGCTGGCCCAAGCCCCAAAGCGGTGCAGTGCGGAACTGGTCGACGCCGGCCCCTCCCTGGTGGATGCCGTCGGCAAGGCCCGCACCCATGTGGTGCAGGGCGAAGTCGGAGTAGGGGTGATAGGTAACACTCGACATGCCAGTAAAAATGGACGCCGCCGTCGTGAGGCTGGTCGAGTGGCAGAGGTTGCATCCGATCTGGTTGAACAGGTTCGAACCGTTGGTCGTCGACTGGGTCGGCGCGGCTGGCGCGGCCGCCGCCAGCAGCCGCATGAACGCGGCGAAGTTGACCACGTCTGACGACATCTCCGACAGGGTGCCTATCGTGGTTCCGAAGTTGCCGCTGCTCTTGTTGCCGTTCAAGATGTTGCTCGCGTCCTCGGGAGTGGCGTTAAAGACGCAGCCAGCGGTGGTGTTGCGCTCGTTGGGGAAGCCCTCGTTGGTCACTCCCTGCTCTACGTTGTAAGCCTCCGAGGCGAATATGAGCAGCGACTTGTTCTGCGCCTTCCAGCCAAACCGTGTGATGGTGCCGTCGTTCCCGCTGGTGTTGAAGACGCCGCCGATGCCCAGGTTCTTTCTGGCGCTGGCGGTCGAATTGAAATTCGAAATCAGGGTTGCGTCGGGAGTGTTTTCCACTAACCCCAGGCCGAACAAAGGCGTAGGGATGCGGAAGATTACATTGCCCAAGGAAAGCTGTTGGGCGAAATTCGGCTGGGCCAGCGTGCAGCCGGGAGCGTCGGTGCGTCCTTGAATGGTGTAGAGGTCGTGCACACCGCCATCCAGAGGGGACGTGAGGCTGTTGGGATTGACCGCAACGAATCTGGCTTCACGCACCGGACCGTTGGCGGTGATGAACGACGGCACGGTGTTGGTAGCCCCGTCGAGTGTGGCGAGGGCGACCTGCGGGTTGGGCACGGGATTCTGCGGGCTGCTCAATCCGGGGCTGCTGCCTCCAAGTGCAGGCTGAGCGTGACACATGGCGCAGCTATTGCCGTTGAAGGTGGGGCCCAGGCCGACTCCGCCCTCGATGGTTCCCGAGACGGAATCGATTTCGGCAAATCGGCCCATGGCCTGGTTGAAAAGAAGCTGTTCATTGGCGTTCAGAGTGGGGAAGAAGCTTCCGGCGCCGGCGGCGCCTGCGCGCGGGCCCGGATCTTTGGCTTGTGCGGTCGCCAGTGGAGAGATGGCAAGTATCAGCAGACCGACTGATACCACCAGAACGAAGTGAAGACAAGGGTGTGCTGCCGTCCCCGCATGGGGGAGGGAACTGCGTGAGCGGAGCATGGCTCCTCCTTCCGAGATTTGAGTTGAGGACTACAAAGCGGAATGGCGCAACCTTGCTTCGTCCTGACAGTGCGGGCGCAGGGGAGTCAGGATAAAGAAGATCAGCGTTTCTATCTCGGATTGTGAAATGTGAAACAGGGAAATTTGGAAGTTACGGAGTCAGAACAGGGCGGCGGTGGATGTTTCGCAGATCACCATAAGTTTGTTGTGGATAGATTCGGGCTCGTCGGCTGCACTACTAACTTGCACAGAAGGACAAATCCCGGGCGGGCTGTTCTGAAATCCGAAAACACGGAAGTGCCGAGGGGGCAGAACGACGCCGGGACGCGGAGAACCGCATCCCGGCGCATGGTTCGTTCTTGCCTTATTGTGCGTCGCTCAGCTTCTGGCGATTCGCGTCCGGGCTGGGGGCCTGCACGACCGTGAGCGGGGCCTGCAGGGTGAAGTTCAGCACGGTTTCTGATGGCAGTTTGATCTGCTGGCCCTTGGTCGCAGCCTGCACGCCTCCGCCGACGCCCGCGCCCGCTGCGGCACCAATCGCCGCGCCTTTTCCACCGCCGGCAAGGGCGCCAATAATGGTCCCGATGACGGCGCCTCCGCCAACTTTCTCTGCGGTGTTCTTGCCGCGGGAGCTGCCTTCCTTCTTGTACTGGTCAGTCTGGAGGTTGTAAGTCTTCCCGCCGGAAGAGAGGCTGTCGAGTTGCATGGCCACCAGCGATTGCCCGGCAAACTTGCCTGCACTCTTTACTTCCACGAGATGGCCCGTGAGTTCGACCCCCGCAGGCACGGCTTGCTCTCCGTCAGAGGTGAGCGGGGCGTTCAGGGTGGCGTGGAAGGTGTCTCCGGTCTGATTCTTTTCGCTGTCGATGGGATCGATGAGGCGAACTGTGATCTGGGTGCCTTGGTCGATAATCAGTTTCTTTGGAGCTGGAGGCGGCGGGAGTGGCCGCCGCTGTGTTGGTGGGCGGAGGCGCGGCCATCTGCGAGGCCGCTTCGGGAGCGGACTGGTTGCCGGCCGTTTCCTGATAGTTGTTGGCGTCATTCGCGGAATCCGAGCCGGAGTCGCCAGAAGCATGAGACTTGCGGGCCTTCTTGCCGGCAGACGACTTACCTTTGTCGGTCGGTGAGGCTGCCGACGACGCTGCTTTCAGATGCTTGGCGGTCGACGATGCCAGGGCGGGAGCGCTTCCCATCTGCAGGTTGTTGACGACTTCTTTCACTCCGGGTGTCGAGGCCGCCTGGCGGCTGGCTGCTTCCCGCTGAGCATCGTTATCTACGTTACCGCTGAGCGTGACCACGCCATTCGCGGACTGTATGGAGAGCTGCTTGGTCGAAAGGCCGGAATCCTGGCTGAACTTGGTTTGAATGTCGCTGGAAATCTTGGCGTCGTCTGCCTTCTTGGCACAGCCCGACCCGAGAATGAGAATGGCGGGTAAAAGAAATGAAGACACAAACAACTTAGAAGTTTTCATACTCGACTCCGATCAGGGCCCTAACGGGCCGCCCCTAACATCGACATAATTGTAGATGCATCGGAGAACCGTTGTGGATGTAAATGGTGATTCCGAAAGGACATAGTCAGCCAGATGGACTTTTCGATCCGTTTTGGTATCGTTCGCCTGGTCTGCGCCGTAGCGATGGATGACTGAGGGAGGGCCAGGACTGCTGCGATCGAGTCAGTGGATGAACTTGTAATCCACTATCGACGCCGCCAGGCTGCTCTTGCCTTCCTCGGATTCTGGTGCGTCTTTAAAGCGCATGACACGGCCCTGGCAGACGACGTTGCTGTTTTTCTGGCCGGAGATTTCCTCGGGCATTTCGAACACCATCTCGATGAGGGCGTTGACCGGAAGTTGCTGCGGCCCGAGGAACAGCACGCCACTCTGGCTAATGTTTTCGATGATGCCTTCAAACCAGATACTGCTGCGGTTGACGCGGTAGCGCAAAGGAATGTCGAGCTTGAGTCGGCGGGCACGGGGCACCCAGGTCGGACGCTTGGTCCGGGGATGGCTGCGGCGAATGCCGGTTTCAGGCTTGTGCTCCACGCGCTCGGTACGGCGCATGGTGGCCCAGTCGTATTTATACTCGGCGGCACAGATCAGGCAGACTTGGTAGTAGTCGCCGTCGGTACCACGGCGCGGCCAGGAGAATTCGTGGGAACAGCGCCCAAGCATAAGAACATCCATTAATTTCTGCGGCATGATGGATTACTTTCGGGTCAATCGCGCCTCGGACGCAGGCACATCATCGCGCGAAGGGGGAACTTTGGGAAGGTTACTTTCGTGCACGGGAAACGGATTGGGCGCGGCAAATCGCGTAGATGCAGACGGTTAGCCTGTGGAAGATCGGCGGGACGAAAGTGCCGACGTAAGGATTAATACCACCCTGGCCAACAATTCAGTCCGTGTATTATCGGCTCATGGACGGTACTGTGCCCGATGCGGCGGTTTTTATCCTGTCTGGGGGCAAGAGCACGCGCATGGGGACGGACAAAGCCTTCGTTACCTTCGACGGAAAGACGCTGTTGGCGCGAGCCCTCGAGGTCGCGCGGTTGGTGACGGCCGACGTGCGCATCGTGGGCGATGCGGCGAAGTTTGGGGCATTTGCCCCGGTGGTGGAAGACTTGTTTTGCGATTGCGGACCGCTGGGAGGAATTCACGCGGGGCTTCGGGCGTCGGCGACGGAGTTGAATTTGATGCTGGCGGTGGATTTGCCATTTGTGTCGCGGGCACTGCTAGAGTACTTGATCGCGCGGGCGCGAATCTCCGACGCGATGGTGACAGTGGCGCGGGCAGGCGGGGGATGGCAGCCGCTGTGCGCCGTCTATCGGCGGGAGTTCGCAGATGTCGCGGAGAAAGCCCTGCGGCAGGGGAGATATAAGATTGATAGGCTGTTCGACGTGCAGCGGACGGAGGCGATCGGTGAGGACGAGTTGAACGGAGCCGGTTTTTCTGTTGAGATGTTTCGCAATTTGAATACGCCGGAGGAATTGGCGCGCGCGGACGGCGATGTCAAGCGCCGCGGCAAACACTAACCTTTGAGGACGCTGCTGCTGCGTGCGGGCACGAGGTCCCTCGACTGCGTATCTGGTTCGCGTGCGCGAACCAGATACTTCGCTCGGGATGACAAAGTGTTGGATGATGGTAGAAACGAAGAGCCAAGAGCTAGAAGCTAGAAGCTAGAAGCTGCATTCATGCCTGACGAAGCAAAACTCGCGCCTTACATCGAGTTCCGAGACGTCTCCAAGGCGTTTGGCGAGAACGTCGTCCTCGATCACGTCAGCTTTGATGTGCTGACCGGGGAGACGGTGTGCATTCTGGGGCGCAGCGGCGTGGGCAAGTCCGTGTCGCTGCATCACATCATGGGATTTCTCAAACCCGATTCCGGGCGCGTGATCGTGGCCGGAGAGGACATCACGGATGACACGGAGCTGCAACTGGAAGCGATCCGCAAGAAAGTCACGATGGTCTTTCAGAATGGGGCGCTGTTCGATTCGCTCACCGTCGGCGAGAACGTGGCGTTTCCTCTTCGCGAGACTCGAGACCTGAACGAAGAGGAAATTTACCAGATCGTCGACGGCTTGCTGCAGATGGTGGGCGTGCAGGAGATGCGCGACCTGCTGCCTTCCGATTTGTCGACCGGGATGAAGCGTTCAGTGGCGATCGCGCGGGCGCTGGCGGCGCGGCCGGAGTGTGTACTGTTCGACGAGCCGACTACGATGGTCGATCCGCTGATGGCGCAACTGCTCGGCGACCTCATCAAGCGACTCAAGATTCAGCTCAACCTGACCAGCATCGTCGTGACCCACGACATGCGCCTGGCCAAGAAGCTGGCCGAGCGCGTTGTGTTCCTGTATGAAGCCAAGGCTATTTTCTTCGGCACCTATGCCGAGATGGAGAAATGCTCGGCGCCCATCGTGCAGGAATTTCTGGAACTCGATGAATTGAAGATAGAAGCTTAGACCTTGCAGGTGCGGGGGCGAGACGCCCCCGCACCGGCCGGCAAGGATGCCGGCGCTACAAGGCTAGAACCCCTGCTGCACCAACTCTTCCACCGTCAGCGAGTTCTCGGACGCCTCGCCTTTCATCATTTTCTCGACGTATTTTGCAATCAGGTCGGCTTCGAGATTCACTGGATCGACGGGCTTCAGCGAATGCAGGTTCGTCATCTCGACCGTGTGGGGAATGATGGCGATGGTGCAGCGATTATTTTCCAGCTTGGCCACCGTGAGGCTGATGCCCTCGATCGAAATCGAGCCTTTGAAGACGGTGTATTTTTCCACGTCGTCAGGCAATTCGATATGCAGCCACCAGTTTTCCGAGTCCGCGATGCGCTCGAAAGCGATCAGCCTGCCGACGCCATCCACGTGTCCCTGAACGATGTGGCCGCCGAAGCGGCCGTCGGCTTTCATGGGCAGCTCCAGGTTAACCAGCGCGCCTTCGTGAATGCGGGAGAACGACGTCCGCGCCCAGGTTTCGGGCGCAAGGTCGGCGCTAAATGAGCCGGGCTTGATGTCGAGAGCCGTCAGGCAGACTCCGCTGACGGCGACGCTGTTGCCGGTGCCCAGGCCTTGGGGCGTGTGTTCGGCGGTGACGGAGATGCGGCGGTTCTCGCCGCGCTGCTCGATGCGAGTAATATGACCGACTTCTTCTACAATACCGGTAAACATGAAGGCCTCCGGGAGGAACAAGACATCATAAACCCCCCAAGAGCAATCCATTTCCAGATATAGCGTGAAGCAAACCACGTTGTCATCCCGAGCGAAAGCGAGGGATCTGGGGTCTTGCCTGCACCACCGGTGTTGCCCATCCAGCCAACACCCAGATCCCTCGCTGTGCTCGGGATGACAGATCGGTCTGCGATAAAGCAGTTACGAAAACCCGTCTAACCCACCACATCGTCGGCGGGAAAATCGCTTTCTTGATTTGTTCTTCTCTGTGACTCTGTGACTCTGTGTCTCTGTGGTGAAAGCTCTCACTCCCCGTACGGATCGCGCAGGTATCCCTCGACGGCAAAATCTTCGCCGAAGCGGTGCAGGTGGATATTCTTCACTTGCGCGGCCTGGCTTATGTGGCGGAATCCAGTACCCGCGGCGAAGGGAATGGAGCCGGTGCCGGCGAGGATCTTGGGCGCGTAGTACAGGAAGACTTTGTCGACGGCGTTGGCGGCGAGCGCGGCCCAGTTCACCGCAGCGCCTCCCTCGATCATCGCAGAAGTAATTTCCAATTCCCCGAGGCAGCGAAGAATCGAGGGCAAGTCGGGGCGGCCATCGGGCTCGGATGCAGGAAGAGTTTGGACCCGGATGCCGAGTTGCTCGAGTTGCGCGCGCTTCTCGTTATTCTGTTTCTGCTGCGGGAACGAGGAGCAGAAGAGCAGCACATCATTCTTCCGATCTTTAGCGGCGCTTTGCACCAGGCGCGATTCGACTGGCAGACGGAGGCGCGAGTCGAGAATCACGCGCAGCAGGGGGCGCCTCCGGGGGCGGCCGCTGCGATCGGTGAGTAGAGGGTTATCTGAGAGAATCGTTCCCACTCCGACCAGCAGTGAGTCGTGCTGGTGGCGGAGTTCGTGCACGTGGGCGCGGGCGATCTCGCTGGTGATCCAGTTGCCGGAAAATCCGTCCCCGGCGGGGCGCGCGTCGCCTTGATCCGTCGCGTCTTGACTTGGCGAATTGGCCGGCGGCGGAGCGATCTTTCCGTCGAGCGTCATCGCGGCCTTTAAAGTCACCAAGGGCACACCTTGGCGGATGTAGCGGGCGAAGCCTTCGTTCAGTCGGCGGGCCTGCTCTTCTAACCGTCCGACTTCGACGTGCAGCCCTGCGGCGCGCAGTTGTTCGAATCCGCGGCCGCTTACTTTTGGGTTGGGGTCGGGCATGGAGGCCACGACGCGATGAATTCCGGCGGCGATCAGGGCGTCGGTACAGGGTGGAGTGCGGCCTTGATGCGCATGCGGTTCGAGATTGATGTAGAGAGTGCCTCCGCGAGTTTTTGCGCCCGCAGCTGCGAGGGCGAGGATTTCCGCGTGTTTGACGTCATCGTAAGTGTAGGTTCCGGTGCCAACTACGTTGCCGCGAGAGTCCGTTATGACCGCGCCAACGTAAGGGTTGGGCGACGCCAAGCCGATGCCCGCGCATGCCAGTTCCAGCGCGCGGTGCAGATGCTGTTCGTCGGCGGAGTGCGTGGGCATTCAGGGAGAAATCTATCATGGAGGCCGCTAAGGACGAGGGCTTACGTGCAACAGTTGACGAAGGTGACGGGCGAACTAGTCGAGCTTCGCTCGACTGGAGAGCCGGGGGCGGCTGTCCCCACATGGGTATTTTTGGGAGCCATTTTCTATCGCCTACGGGGAGGGAAGCTCTGGTACGAGTCGTCTTCGATCTCGGCGACGGCTCCGCCGCTTCGGCCCTTTGGGCCGCGGCGAAGCGGAGATGGTACATAAGCATACGGATCGCCTTCCGGGGGCGTTCCTTTTCCGTATAGACGGCGGATGTAATCCTGAATCTTTTTTCGCAGAGAGCGTCTCCGCTCATCATCCAACATCGTCTCCTCCTATTCGAACAGCGAATCTACGAATTCTTTCGGATCGAAGGGAAGCAGGTCGCCCGCTTTTTCTCCCACGCCAACAAAGCGGACGGGCAGGCCGAGCTCGCGCGATATAGCGACCACAACACCGCCTTTGGCCGTGCCATCGAGCTTGGTGAGAACGATTCCGGTTACGCCTGCCGATTCGGTGAACATGCGCGCCTGCTGCAGGCCATTCTGCCCAGTGGTGGCGTCCATCACAAGCAGAGTCTCGTGGGGCGCTCCGGGAATGATGCGCTGCGCGGTGCGCCGCATCTTATCGAGTTCGGCCATCAAGCCGGTCTTGGTGTGCAGGCGTCCCGCGGTGTCGACAATCACGTAGTCTGACTTGCGGGCGCTGGCGGCCTGCAGGGCGTCGAACAGTACGGCGGCGGGATCGCCCCCGGGCTTGGTCTTGATCACTTCGGTGCCGGTGCGCTGTCCCCAGATCTCGAGTTGTTCGATCGCGGCGGCGCGGAATGTGTCGGCGGCACAGAGCAGGACATTCTTACCCTGGGAGCGAAAGACCTGCGACAGCTTTCCGATGGTCGTGGTCTTGCCCGTGCCGTTGACGCCGACGACCAGGATCACTTCCGTTGTGCCATCGACTTTTTGAACTGGGCGCGAATTGGCCGAGCTCAGGATTGCGAGCAATTCTTCTTTCAGCAACCGCTTTAGTTCCTGCACATCTTTGATCTGCTTGCGGTCGGCTTTCTCGCGAAGTTTGGTGAGGACTTCCTGCGTGGTGGTGTTGCCAAGGTCGGCGCTGATGAGTGTGGCTTCTAGATCGTCGAGCGTGTTACGGTCGATCTCCTTGCCAAGGGAAACGACTTGGTCGATGCGGTCCGCCAGGTTTTCGCGGGTGCGCGTGACCGCCTGCTTCATCCGGTCGAAGAAGCCAGTTTTCTTCTCTTCCTCGAGGCTGCCGAAAAGAGTTTGGATCATAAGAGTGACAAGGTTTGATTATACGGGTGTGGGCAGGCGGGTAGGGACGGTGAGAACTCAGCCACGGAGCGGGGTGGCGAAGTCCCCACCCTTCGACAGGCTCAGGGCAGGCTTTCGCGCGCAAACAACGCGCGAGAAATGGGGCCCCGCACCCGGCATTCTGGTGGGAGAGAGATCCTTCGCTCCGCCTGAAAAACGGCTGCGCTCAGGATGACACCCAAGCGAAAGAGGCTACTGCGCTAGACGCGGGTTCGTTCCAGGGCGGTTGCATCGGCGGCAATTGCGGCTGGGGTCGCCGGCACTGCGGTCTCTTCGGGGATCGCGGGGACCTCGGCCGGAACGGGTGCGATCGGGCGCTTGATGGTGAAACGCTGAATGCGGATCTCGCCGCGAGCGCACACCGCTAGCAGAGCGGTGACGGCAACGGGATCGAGGCGTTTGTCGGCGAGGTTCTGGATGATCTGAAGCGCCTGATCCGGCGTGTGCGCCTGTTGGTAGGGGCGATTCGTGGTGAGCGCGTCGAACGTATCTGCTACGGCGATGACGCGCGCCAGTAGTGGAATCTGGTCGCCCTGCAGACCATAGGGGTATCCGCGGCCATCGAGGGCTTCGTGATGCAACTCGATGCCAGGCAACATTTCGGCCAACTGCGTGACCGGGCGCAGGATGTTGGCGCCCTTGGTCGTGTGCGTTTTCATGACTTCGAATTCTTCGGCGGTGAGCGCTCCGGGCTTTTTAAGGATGTGATCTTCGATGCCAATCTTGCCCACATCGTGAAGCTGGGCGGAAATCTGCAGTGTCTCCATGAAGGTGGCATCCAGGTTCATTTCTTTCGCGATGAGCAGGGAATAGCGCGTGACGCGGTCGGAGTGGCCGCGCGTGTAAGGGTCCTTTTCGTCGACGGCCCCGGCGAGCATTTGGATGGAGCCCATGAACAGGGCGCGGTTTTCTTCGGCGGCGCGCTTCAGGTCTTCGACGAAACGCTCGAGTTCTTCCGACATGCTGTTAAAGGTCTGGGCCAGTTCGCCAATTTCGGTGCGGCTCAAGAGGTGGACACGCTGCGAGAAATCGCCCTTGGCCAGAGCGCGGCTGGATTGGGTGAGCACGTGGAGA
Source organism: uncultured Acidobacteriaceae bacterium (assembly GCA_963768265.1). Taxonomy (GTDB): domain Bacteria; phylum Acidobacteriota; class Terriglobia; order Terriglobales; family Acidobacteriaceae; genus Sulfotelmatobacter. Next base: position 23,314 of record CAVYHM010000055.1, on the reverse strand, counting down.
GGATTGGTAATGCGGCGCGCGGCGAAGATGCTGACTCCGATGCTCAGCAGGACTGCCAGCATGGCCAGAAGGCGGGCGGTGCGCTGCATCTCAAAAACTCCCTGGTAGGCCTCGCGCTGTCTCTTTTGCACGACCACCGCCCAATCCAGGGACGTGACCGGGCTGTAGGTGCCGAGCATATCGACGTGCTCAGAGCCGGCGGTGATGGTGAATTCCTTAGTCGCCGCCAACAGGGCGCGGTTGCCGCCGTCGACGAAGTTGCGAACAATTTCCAGGTTCTTCATGTCCTGGCCGGTCGCGAACTCGGGCGTAGCTGCGGCTACGAGGCGGCCTTGCGCATCGACAACGTAGGGAGTGAGCCCGCCGCCACTGACTTCCTGCAGGCGGCGAATCAGGAATTGCAGATCGACGACACAGGCGACCATTCCCAGGAAACGCTCGCTGTATCGAACCGGAGCGCTGACCAGAAATACGGTGCGGGAGGATTTTCCTTCCCCAACCACAAGCGCCTGGCCGTTGTAAGCGCGTCCATCACGCGCGGTGGCGAAGGCGCGTTCGAGTTCGCGTTGCAGAAAAGCGTCGGGAGCGATGCGTCCGGCGGAAATGCCCTTGGCATCCGAGTTCAACAGAGTGGCGTAGGCGACCTCGTCCGAAGAGGAGACAAAGTTTTCGAGGAGCGCGCGCAGTTCTGGAGCCTCAATATTCTTCTCGCCGATATCGCCGCCGCTGGCTATCTGAACGGCCGATGACAGGTTGGCCAGCATCATGCGCAGCGAGCGCTCCTGCTGGGAAAGATCGTCGGCCAAAGAGCGCGTCACCGTGTTCTGCAGCAGCATCTCGTTGGTCTTGAGACGGTCGCGGTTGATGGCGACAACCTGCGTCGAGTAGAAGTACATGGGGACGATGCTGATCACCAGAAGCACCCCAAGGATGGCGTAGAGAATCGGGATGCGGGCGTGGCTGGACGTGCTGGCGGACAAGAATCTCCCTTCCACTCAAATCGCAGACGCCATAGGCGAAGTGGCGGCGGTTTTCAAAGCTATCCCCTAAATCTTAACGGGGAATCGGCGAGGCAAACGGAAAAGCTGGATGGATTGGCATTACGAAAGTACCTTTCAAAACGCACGTCTGGCGCGGGTTTTGCGCGGGGAAAGCAGAAGCCGGACCCCGAATTCAGGACTCAGTTCAGAAGCTTTTTCAAGTCTTTCCATTTGATGAGGATGACGTTGTTATCCTGCAATAGTTTCTTGAAATCGGGGCTGGTCACAACGTCGTAGTCGCGCTGGCGCCAGGCGGCGCCATAGTCGATGTGATCCACCATGACGGCCTGTAGTTCGGCATCATCATAACCGAGGTGAACGATGATTTCGGTGATGCCGGATTTCAGGTTCCGGATGGCGTTGGCGTAGAAAGCTTTCCAGTCACCGGACTGGAGGGGTGGCCCGGCGATGAGTACGGAATCGAGGACGACATCGTTTTTGGAAAGGATCGATGAAAGCTCAGTTGGAGCACTCGGGGCGATGAACGCGAGAAAGGGCAACTTATATTCCCGAGCGACTTTGACGTAAACGGCGAACAGATCGGGTCGCGAGAAGAGGGCGCCCATATGGCTATCGAGATGCGTGGGGTGAATGCCCATGGCAATGGCACGTTCGATCTGGGCACGAATCTCGCGCTCGGCTTCATCGGCTTTTAGTGCTGTCACGGCCAGCGGCGTGTCCTGCCAAAGATACCCGGAGGGATCGAGCAGGCTCGGGACTTTGTCTTTGGATTCGACCGGGCCCCAGCGGTACGTCTTCCACTCGCTGGTGAGGGTCAAATGCAAACCGAGATCAGCGTCGGGATGGTTCTTGGCGTAGGCAGCGACCTCGCTCAGCCACGGACAGGGAATCATCACGCTGGCGGAGGTGATCGCATTTTTTTCGAGAGCATCGAAACTGGCGGCGTCTTCCGAGTGAGCGACTGCGAGATCATCGGCGTGGAGAATGAGGAGTTTAGCGTCGCGAGGGTAGCCCAGGCGCTCGGCAATGGTTTTGGATTGTGCCAGTGCGCTCGGGACGAGGAGAAGAGCGATTTCGACTGCAAATAGGATTCTTCGCATTGAACATTTCACCAGAAGGCAACGACATAGGACACAGGGGCTAAAGCCCGTCCTGATTTTACCCGCTTACGCGGCGCTGAAAGCGCCGCTCTTCCACGTGCTTCGCGAGTTCACGTTTTGTTCGGCAGGCTTCGATAAGCCCAGAGCCCAGAGCCAGAGCCCAGAGCTAAGAGTTGAACCCCTCGCTCTTGCCGCTCCGCGTCATCAGTTCGTGGAGAGCTTCGTGCGGGGACTTGCCCTGATGCAGGATGGCGTGCATCTGTTCGGTGATTGGCATCTCGACACCGCGGGCATGAGCCAGGCCAACGGCAGCGGTTGTGGTGAAGACGCCTTCGGCGACCATGCCATGCATGCCGGAAAGAATTTCCGGAAGTTTGCGTCCGCGGCCGAGTTCGACGCCGACGCTTCGGTTCCGCGACAGGCCGCCGGTGCAGGTGAGAACAAGATCACCCAGGCCCGCAAGTCCGGCCATGGTTTCGGCGCGGCCGCCGCAAGCGATGACGAGGCGGGTCATCTCGGCCAGACCGCGGGTGATCAGGGCGGCGACGGAATTGTGGCCGAGATTCAGGCCATCGCAAATTCCGGCGGCGATGGCCACGATGTTCTTTAGGGCGCCGCCAAGTTCCACGCCGACGACATCGTTGTTGGTGTAGACCCGGAAGGTGGGATCGCTGAATTCGCGCTGCACGGTTGCGAGCAGCGCGGAGTCCTGCGACGCGATAGTGATGGCCGTGGGATCTCCGCGAGCAACCTCCTGGGCGAAGGACGGGCCGCTAAGCGCACCGACCGCAACGGGCAGACCGCTGCGGCCGTTGTCGCCGAGGACGTGCGTGATCACCTCGGTCATCCGTAGCAGTGAGCCTTCTTCCAGGCCTTTGGTGGCACTCACCATCAGGGCCTGCGGTGGGACCAGCGGGCGCATGCGTTCGAACAGACGCCGGCAGTGCTGCGAAGGGATGGCGTTGACGACGATTTGCGCTCCGGAGAGAGCGGTAGCGAGATCATTGGTCGCAGTCACGGCTTCGGGGATATTGCGGCCGGGAAGAAATTGCTCATTCACACGCTTTCGCGTGATCGAGTCGGATACTTCGGTCTCGTGGGCCCAAAGGCGAACCTGGTGCGTGCCTTTGCGGCTGAGCACGATGGCAATAGCAGTGCCCCAAGCTCCGGCGCCGATGACGGCGATCTGGCTCATCGCTTTTGTGACCTCGAAACACTCTTAGATCCGAAACGACTTTCGGTCCCGGCCAGCAGGCGGCGGATGTTCTCGAAGTGCTTGGCTACGATCAGCAGGGAAGTGGTGGCCATAGACGCGAGGGCCAGCCAAGCATTGCCGTATCCGTGCAGCAGCCACACAAGCACAGGGAAAGCCGCTACGCTCAGGATGGATCCAAGGGACACGTAGCGGAACAGTAGCACGACGACGACAAAAATGCCTGCCGCGATCAGCACAGCTTTGGGAGCGATCATGATGAAGGAACCGAGGCCCGTGGCGACTCCTTTGCCTCCGTGGAATTTCAGCCAGACAGGAAACATGTGCCCAACGACGGCAGACAATGCGGCGACAGACATCGCTTCATATGTCCGAGACGCGTCTAGACGGCCGGAGAGATATGCCGTGAGCGCCACTGCAGCGGAACCCTTGAGTGCATCGAGGACGAGCGTCATTATGCCGAGTACCGGCGATTTGCGCGAGACGTTCGTGGCGCCGATGTTTCCGCTGCCGCTCTGGCGGACGTCTTCGCCGCGGAAGATGCGCACCAGGAGATAGCCGAAGGGGATGGATCCCAGCAGGTAGCTTGCGGCGGTGATGAGGAGCAGTCTGGGCATTGATCAAATGAATGACGATTCTGTGTGTCAGTGGCCACAGGGGCGAGGCGCCCCCGGGACTGCCGGCGGGACGCCGGCGCTACGCTTGCAGCGCGAATCGTTCCAGCTTCGTGTACTTCGATCCTTTCGGTGATAACTGGCTTTGGTACAAAAAGAACTTGCGGGGCGTCATGGCACCAAACTCAGGCGACGGCAGCGAGGTGAGTTTTTCCTGCAGGCGCTCGAAGGCCCGATTAGGGCCGTCTCCCTTGCGCCAGCGCGGCGACCCCGAACCGCCCGAACCACGCGCCAGTGTGAGGTGCGGACTGTACGCGCGGTCTTCTTTCGGAATGCCAAGGGTTGCCATCTTTTCGTCGATCGCCAAGGCCAGTGCCGCGAGTTGCGGTCCGGCCTCCATGCCGAGCCAAAATACACGCGCGGATTTCGCGGTCGGAAAGAATCCGTATCCGCGGAATTGAATCGTCGTCGTGCTCGAGTTCACGCTTCGTAACGCGATCTTCATCTGCTCGGCAGCCGGTTCGGGCTGCTCTCCTATGAACTTCAGCGTGACATGCAACGATTCTGGTTTGACCCAGCGCGCCTTGGGCGCGAATCCCTGGACTCCTTCCACGAAGCGCGCGATGCGCTCGCGGATGTCGTCGTCGATGTCGAGAGCAATGAAGAGGCGCATAAGAACAGCTGCTAGCTCCTAGCTTCTAGCTGCTAGCTTGAACCACATGCCGCAGGTCGCATTCCTCGTGACCGTTCTTGCCGTCCAGTTCTAGCGCCAAAGGGTCAGAAGTTAAAGAACAGAAGCTAGAAGCTTTCTTCACATCAGCTTCTTTCTCACCATATCCAACGCCATGGTCGATGCGAAGCGGCGGATGCGTTTGCGGTCTCCCGGGAAATTGCGTTGCACCACTTCGGTTCCCGTGTCGCTCGCGACCGCGTGAAATACCAGGCCCACCGGCTTTTCCGGGGTGCCTCCGGCAGGACCGGCAACGCCGGTGATGCCGACTCCCAGGGTCGATTCGCAACGATAGCGAATACCTTCCGCCAGCGCGGCGGCAACCTCGCGGCTGACCGCTCCGTGACGGTCAATCATCTCGGCAGGCACGCCGGCGAGCTCTGTCTTCAGATGGTTCGAATACACGACGGCACCGCCCAGGAAATAGCGTGAGCTTCCGCCAATAGATGTAATCCGCTCTGCAAGCAGGCCTCCGGTGCAGGATTCGGCAACGGCCAGGGTCGCGTTGCGCATCTGCAACCAGTAGCCGACGATCTGCTCGAGCGACTCGCCGTTGCGCGAGTATACGGCGTCATCGAGTTCGTCTTCGATCAGGCCGGCGAGTTCGTCGACACGACCCTGGGCGGCGTCCTCGGTCGCGGCGCGGGACTTGAAGTGCAATTCGATTTCTCCTGCGCCCGCGAGAATGGTTGTGTCGACATCAGTGTAACGCTTGTAAATGGGCGCGACGCGCGCATCCACAAGAGACTCGCCCAGCATAGCCACCTTCAGCGTGCGGCTAACAAGGAATGCTGTGGGAACCTTCGCACGCAGGCGCTCGCGCACTTCGGCCTCGAAAAGCGACTTCAGTTCGTGCGGCGGCCCGGGCAGCAGCACGATGATGCGCTCGCGGCCGTCGAATTGTCCGCTCAGCCATTGTCCGGGAGCAGTGCCGTTGGGATTGGGCAGCACCGTTGCGCCTTCGAGAACGTCGGCCTGCTTGGCATTGTTCGGCGCCATCTTCCAGCCGCGGGCGGCGAAACGTTCTTCCAGGCTGCGAATGATCTCCGGATCGCGGCGCAGGCCGACGCCGAGGGCTTCCGCCAGGGCTTCGCGCGTGAGGTCGTCTTCGGTGGGGCCGAGGCCGCCGCTGAAGATCACGATGTCGGAGCGGAAGAGGCCGTGCTGCGCGGCCACAACCAAGCTACGAAGATTGTCGCCCACGATGCTCTTGAATATGACATCTACGCCCAGCAGGTTGAGTTGCTCGGTCAGGTAGAGCGAGTTAGTGTCCATGCGGTAGGGCGTGAGCAGTTCAGAACCTACCGCGATGATTTCGGCGTTCACGCGTTAGAAGTTTAACCTAATTCATTTCGCGGCCGCTTCCAGCGCGATTGTTTCGAAGAATTTAGGAACAATCACTTTCGTCTTTGGTGAAGCTGCGCTGATCTCCTGCACGAAGGATTGCAATACGTCAATTGCCGGCTGCTGCGATGCTCCATAGGGGGCGGTAAAGTTGTCCCAGTGGGTAGGAAACACGAGAGGAGGGAAATGCAAGGCGCGCATGAGGCGGCCGCTGTAGTCATAAATCTCCTTGCGGGAGCTGGCGGCGCCCACCAACACAACGTCCGGTTCTAATCCTTCGATTTCGCGCTCAATGTAGTTCATTCCTCCAAAAGCAAGGATTTGGTGACCGCGGAGCCGGATCAGGTAGGCGAGCGTGCCTCCTTCAGGGTGCATCTGCTCGAGGGTAAGGGGAGCCTTCAAGCCTTCAGGCGTTTTGGCGGAACTGTAATAATGCTTGTGATCCAGGGGGCTGTGCAGGCTGGGAATCACCTTCACGGAGAAGGGACCGAAGTCGTAGTCTTCGCCGCCGCGAACCGTGACCAGTTGTCCTTCCGGCACGTTGTAAGCGCGCATGACGTTCTCGGTGCTCTCAGTTCCGATGACGGCGGCGTGCGTTTTCAATGCGATGTGAGGAACATCCAGTACGTGGTCATAGTGAGTGTGAGTCACCAGAACAAAGTCCGCTCTCTGGATGTGCGCGTCAATCGCCGCTGTATCGGGCATGGCGAAGTCATTCCAACCGTAGAGGGGACGCGTGTCTCCTGGTTCGGGTGCATACGGCGGACGGCCGGGAGGTTGAGGTCCAAAGATTCTGGACAGGTAGGGATCGATAAGAATGACGGTAGTCCCGTCACTGATTTCCCAGCCTGCCGTTCCGAAGTACCGGAGAGTGACCCGAATGTTCTTATCGCTATCGGTCGCCAGCGGCGGTTGCGCCGAAGCGCAGACAGTAATTGCGGCTAGAACGAAGCACGCGACCGCGGATTTCATCATGGGAGAGATCTCCAATCAAACAGATTTGGGCAACCTGGAGTTGGATTGGCAGCAAGGTAGAGATTCACGAGAGTCTATTCCGGCAGAAGGGGTAAGCCCGCGATGTTCCACGAAAGATGATGCACGCTGCTGGTGGTGGCGAGAACGACGGATCGTCCCGGTGCGAATGCCAAGCCTACTAGTCCTTGGCCGGCAACTTCGAGATTGGACTTGCCGTCGGGCGTGATCTTTACCACTCCACGTTTGCCAGCGAGAGACGCGGCGACGTACAGGTTGCCATCCACGTCGAAGGCCAGTCCCTGCGGCCTGCCCAGACCTTTATAGAAAGTGTGGACCGTCCCACTGGGATCTATCCGGTAAACGCTGTCGAAACTTGAGGTCGTCGGACCGGTGACGAACAGGTCCCCCTTGGGGCCGAAGGCCAGGTGATAGGCGGAAACGCTGGGTTCAAGAGTCGCAAAAACGAAGACTTGCTGGTCGCGGGAAATCTTGAAAACCGTGCCGCCGCGGTCCCCGACGTAGAGGCTTTGCTCGCGATCAAAGGCGATGCCGGTGGCGATGCCCATGCCTTCGGCATAGGTGGTCATGGTTCCGTTGGGAGCGACCTTGTAGACGGAGCCGTCATGGCGCGAGGAAACGTACATCTGTCCCTGGCGGTCGAAGGCGACGGAGGTAGCGTTCATCATCTCGACTACGAAGGGCTTGACGCTGTAGTTGGTGTCGATCTTGAAGATCGCAACCGGGACTTTTTGGCCACGCGAACCGGAGAACGTGACGTAGAGATTGCCTTCGGCATCGAGCGCCGGATTGGTAACGGGATGAAGGTTCTCCGCGATGGACACTGCGACTTTAACGGTATGGGCGTTGCTGACGTGGCCGTTGGTGGCAACCACGACGGGGCCGGAGGTCGCTCCTTCGGGTACGCGCGCGACTAGAAAGGCGTCGGAACTGACCACAACGGATCCCTCGACCTCGCCGAACTGCACTTTCGGGCGACGCAACTCCGGCGGCCGCAGGCCGGAGCCGGTGATACGAATCTCTCCCCCGGTGAGCGCGAAAGCCGGAGCCACCGTCTCGATGCGAGGTCCCCCGTTAACGTTTTTCTTGCCCAGGATGCGGTCGGAGAATGCCATTTTGAGTACCGAGTACCGAGCGGCGAGTACGAGACAGCGCTTTCTCTCAATACTCGGTACCCGCGAGTCGGTACTACCTTAGTAGACCAGAGTACAGAAGAAGTTGCATTACTGCGAACGCGTAGATTCCTGCCGCAACATCATCCAGCACGATTCCGGTGCCTTCTGAAAGGCGCTCCAACTGGCGCACCGGAGGTGGCTTGAGGATATCGAAGACACGAAAAAGTATAAAACCCACGACGAAAGTTTTCCATGTCAGCGGGACGGCGATCAAGGCGATGAGTTGTCCGGCGACCTCGTCGATGACAACGAATTGCGGGTCTTTGATCGCCGAAGCTCGCGCTACCAGGGTGGCTGCGGGTATGCCGATCAGGGTGACAAGAACGGCCAGCCCCACAACAACAGGGGTGCGCCTGGTGGGATTTAGTTCATTCGCCAGCGCGGCCCATAGCAAAACCGTCGTGGCGGATGCCCAGGTGCCGGGACCGGGATGAAGCCGGCCGATCCCGAAGAATGTGGCGATCAGAGTGGCCCACGTGGGACTGCGGGGGCGAGACGCCCCCGCGACAGCCGGCGGGACGCCGGCGCTACGGTCTTGAGTCGGCACGTCTGTCATGAGTTCTCTTCGTCTTCTGGATCGCTGTCGCGAAGCGGTTCTTCGGCGTCGGTCACCGGAGACGAGATCACGTACGATCCAGTAGCCCACCGGCCCAAATCGATGATGCGGCAGCGGTCGCTGCAGAAGGGGAAGTCCGGGTCGTGGCTCTTGACGACCTTCTCGCAGATCGGGCAATGCAGGCTGAGCGGGAGTTCGCGCGGCATAAGACCCCATATTGTAGCGGGGAAGCTGCGACTCGGAGGCCAAAAATTGCGGCCTACACAATCCTGGCTACCAAATCGTAGTCGTGAGCTTCAGTGATCTGGCAGCGGTAGAACTGGCCGGGCTGCGGTGTACTTTCCTCGGGGAAGTCGTTGATGAAGACTTTGCCGTCGATCTCGGGCGCGTGCATGGGGGTGCGGCCTTCGAGCAGCAGGTCGCTTTCTTCCGATTCGCCTTCGAGCAGGAGATCGAATTCCTGTCCGACCAACGTCTTCTTCTTCTTTTTGCTGATCTGGCGCTGGATGCCCATCAAGTGCTTGCGGCGGCGTTCGATCTCGCGCGGAGAGATCTTGTTGTTCAGATCGAATGCCTGAGCGCCGTCCTGATCGGAGTAGGCGAAGGCGCCCATCCAGTCAAACTGGGCCTCGCGAACGAAATCGCAGAGTTCTTCAAATTCGTTTTCCGTCTCGCCGGGGAAGCCGACGATGAACGATGTACGCAGGGTCAGGTGGGGTACGGCGCGCCGCATTTTGGCGATGGAGCGCAGGAAGACATCCGAGCCGCCGCCACGTTTCATCCGCTTCAGGACGGTGGCTGAGGCGTGCTGGAGCGGGACATCCATGTAGGAGCAAATCTTCTCGTGCTGGGCGATGGTTTCCAGCAGCTTGCCGGTGATCTTATTGGGATACGCATAGAGGAAGCGGATCCAACGCAGGTCTTCGATGTGAGCCAGTTTTTCCAGCAGCAGCGCCAAACCGTCTTTCAGACCAAAATCCTCGCCGTAGCAGGTGGTGTCCTGGCCGATCAGCGTGACCTCGCGAACGCCTGACTGCGCCAGGCGCTCGGCTTCAGCGATCACCGATTCGAAGCGTCGCGAGCGGAACTGTCCGCGCAACTGCGGAATGATGCAGAAGGTGCAGGGGTGATCGCAGCCCTCGGCGATTTTGATGTAGGCCATGTGGCGGGGCGTGGCCAGAATGCGTGGCGTGGCATCGTCGTAGAGGTAGTTGGGCAGGTCGCCGATGGCGCCGGTCCATGATTCTCGAGCCCATGACTCGCGGGAAAAACGCCCTTGAGCTGCGCGGGCGTCGCCTTCGGGGCGCGAAGGCAGCACCACAAATGGAGACTCACTCTTTGGCGACGCGGGGGCGACGCCGGTGGCGGCTAGAATATTTTCCAGTTCGCCGGTTCCGACAACGGCGTCAACTTCGGGGATGTCTTTGCGAATCTGGTCGCGAAAACGCTCCACCAGGCATCCTGCGACGACGAGCTTCTTGGCCCTGCCACCAACTTTGTGCCCCGCCATCTCGAGAATCGTGTTGATCGATTCCTGCTGTGCGCTTTCGATGAACGAGCAAGTATTGACCACGATCACGTCGGCGTCTTCGGCGCGGCGCGTCAGTTCGGCTCCGGCCCGCGCCAGCAGGCCCATCATAACTTCACTATCCACCAGATTCTTGGGGCAGCCCAGGCTGACGAAGCCCACTTTTTGCGGGCGCACGCGCTGCCTATTTCCCTGGGATTTTTCTTTCTCCAATTCCGGCTCCAGATCAGGGGAATCGCTACGGATGAGGTCCTTAAGCGGCATGCAATCTTTCTATTTTAGCATTCCCGGTCTTATATCCCGCGCCGCAGGGCCGCGCATCGCAGACTTGTGGGCGGGTGGGCGTCACTGCAAAAGTCACAGAAGGACAGGGTTGTGGGTCCAAAAGCTCGGTCGTCGTGCTAGGCTAGTCCTTACCGCCTTGACAATTTGGAACCACCTCGCAGGAGGAGAAATGTTAGGCAGACGGTTTTGCGTTGCGGTGCTGTCGGTAGTGATGATGTTGGGGGTGTCGGCGGTTACGCAGGATGAGAAGAACGAGATTGGCGGCATCCTCGGGCGCACCTTCATCAGCGACCAGGGACTAAAGGGAGCGACGTTTTTCGATCCCGTCATCCATTCCGGCAACGGCCTAAGTTTCAACGTGGAGTACGGTCGCCGGTTGTTCGTAGCACCAATCTACTCGGTCTCGGGTGAAGTGGTAGCAATGTACAACCCCGATGAAGACCTCAATGGCGGGGCGTACGGGTTTGCGGTTGTGCCGAGCGACTACAAGCAGCTCTTCGTGACCCCGGCCGTCCGAGTAAATCTTTTTCCGACCACCGCAGTTTCTCCGTGGGCAAGCTTCGGCGGTGGATTCGGTCACTTCAGCGAAGGCAAGATCCTCGATTACGGAGGCGCCAATCCCGGCAAGTCGACGACGACCGGCGTGATTCAAGGTGGAATTGGGCTGGATGTTAAGGCGTGGCGGAAACTGAGCATCCGCTTCGAAACCCGCGACTTCTGGTCCGGCGTACCAGATTTTCCTTTGGCTTCGACGGGGAAATCGCGTCAGCATAATTTCTTTGTCGGAGGCGGAGCCTTCTGGCGCTTCTAGCTTGGTCAATTTCCATCTACAGCTTGGCTAAACCATAGTGTCATCCCGAGGGAAGCGAGTGATCCAGGTTTTTGCCCGCACCACCGTGGTTACGGCTGCCAGCAAACACCTAGATCCCTCGCTGCGCTCGGAATGACAGATCACTCTGGATACCGCAACTGTCACAGGCCTAGAGCTGCTGGCGGCACCACATCGAAAGCTTAGCGGTTTCTTGTGGCTGACTCCACTTCCTCGTACAACCTTGGCAAGCGCTTGGCGTCGTCGGCGGAGTTTCCGAATCTTGCTGATTCGTAGACCTCGGTAAAGTGCGCGACCGGCTCGCGCAGACGGGCGTCATCAATCCTGCGCACAAATTCCTGAGGCGTTTGCGAAGACGATTTACTTACTCCTTGTCGCGCTAGGAAGCGTGCCATGCGCTCGTACCACATGGCTGCCGCTTGCTCGGGGGATCTCTCAGGGTGCGCCCGTAGGCGCTTCTCGTGGAGCCAGCACATGAGATGTCGCGCATTTACAAGAAATAGCAGGCTCGCGCCGATCGTCAGCCCGACAAATGTCCAGCGGCCGGGAGCCTGCTCCATCCGGTCTTGACTGCGGCGAGCCCAATCCAACATCACGTCGTAGCGGTGGCGAGCCCTGGTGCGCATCCCCTCCCAGAGGCCGCGCGTTCCGCTGATCGCAGTCTGACCTAGAACGTATTGGTGCGAACTGTCGTAACTGACGATCCAATCGCGCCAGAACGATGCCATGGCGTCGACGTAGAGGCCAACCCGGGCCCATCCTTGCGGAGTATTAGGCGCGCCTCCGGGCGTGGGGTCGAAGGTTTGCCAGCCGTAGCCCGGGAAGTAGGCCTCGACCCAGGCGTGGGCGTCTTTGGCACGGACGACGTAATTCGCGGTGAGATCGTTGAATTCATCACTGCGGAATCCGTTGACCACTCGGGAGGGAATGCCGAGCGTACGCAGCATGACGGCCATGGACGAGGCGAAGTATTCACAGTGTCCCTGCTTGCGCTCAAACAGAAAATTCGCAATGGGATCTTTTGGCGGAGTTCTCGGCAGTTCGAGGGTGTAGCCCAGGCGAGTTCTCAGGTATTGCTCGAGCGCAGCTGCTTTGTCGTAGTTGTTGTGGGCGGTGGCCGTGATCTGTGCCGCCAGTCGCGGCACGCGCGGATCGACCGCCGGCAGTCGCAAGTACGATGCGGCAATCTGGGGAGGAACGTTTTGTCCGGCTGCCCGCAACTCTTCTACCGGCGTTGTTGCGATATCGGAGTCCGCCTCGTAGCGGCTTACCGAGCGTTGGGTGTCGAAGTTGTAAACAGCGCCGCCGGAATCCGCCGATACCAGGCGGTAGGCGCCGCTAAGACTCCGGGCCCAGGGAGCGACGAAGAAGACGTTGGTTCCGATCGGCTCCATCAGAACGCGATAGTGAATGATCTGCTGCCGAGCGGAAACGGGTTTAATGTGCGAGTTTAAAGATGCCTCCTGAAGTTGCGGAACGGCAAAGCTGTTGTCGGGCCATCGCTGGAGCACGAATTGTTCTCGCGGCTTCGACCAGAAATGCCCGTCGAAATCGCCCAGTGCCACTCCGCGCCAGTGCAGGTCGTAGCGACCCACGGTGTCGCCGTCAATCTGGACGTGCATTACGACCGCATTCGATTGCTGGATTTTGCCGATCTGGCCCAGTTGCACATGATCACTGAAGCCAGAGGACAAGTCGGTGCCGAAGGAATACCCGCCGAAGTATCCGACCGGGCGGCGCGGAATCAGAAAGAACAAGACGGCGGCAAGCGCGAGAATGACGAGCATCAGAGCAGGAGTCATACGCGCCAGCGAAAAGGCCAGACGACGGTGCTCCTGAGGATCGCTCGAATGTCGCGCCTGGATACTAGCCATGTGTCCCGAGCGGCGCATTTCCATCAGCACAAACGTGCCGACGGCCACGAGCAGGAACGCGGCGAAAGAAAACAAAAACACGCTGTCGACGGTCAGCACCGCCGAGGCCAGCACCATCAGGAAGGCGAGGACCGCCAGCATGATGTGGTCGCGCTCGCGCCGCAGGGAGAACATACGCACCACCACGCCGAACAAAGCCAGGTGAACGGTGGCGGGCAGGAAACCGCGCGAGACCAAGAAATAGTCTGCGGCGAAGAAAACGAAGTACGCGATGGTGAGTGGCGTCGTCCAGCGCTCGGAAATCACCACGGGACGCCGCTTGGCCAGCAAGTAACCGCGGGCGGCGAGCGCGAACCCCACCAACGTGATCGAGGGCAGGTCGAGTCCGTCAGTACTAGCCAAAGTTGCAAATCCAGTTAAAACAAGCAGGTACAGGGAAAGCTCAAAGTAGTGGTCGATGGCCCGGGTCAGAGGGATCGGGACGAATTGTGCTGGCCGGGTCGACATTTGCTTGCTGAGCTGATTTCGCAGTCTAGATTTCGAGTCCTCATTATTGTTCGACAAAGATCACAAGAAGGGAAGGCTTGGCTGCCGAATTCTTGCACCGAAAGTCACATGGTCGTTGCGCTGCCGGGCGGGCGGAGAGGAATCGCGAGGACAAATTGCATCCGGCCACGTCGTGAGAGCAGATGTTTACAGATGCTAAAATAACCAGTCAGGCATCGGTCTCGCGCGACGTACTCCCGCCAACCCCGCCAGGTCCGGAAGGAAGCAACGGTAACGGGCTCTTGCGTGTGCAGCGAGCCTCCGGTGCCTGGCTTTTTCTTTCCTGTTCGTTCCGCTCCGTGTACGAACTATTACACTTCCTTTACGACTCTTTTCGCAACAAAAGCTCTGCGGAGCATTCTAAAGACATAGTGGCTCGATCAACCGGCGGGCCGCACTCCAACAGAATGAGGGAAGCGAAATGAGCAGTCACGGAGTTTCTTCGAAAGGCAATGATCCTAACGTCATAATCCGCGTCTCGGGAAAGTTATTTCATGGACACTTGTCCTATCTTGACCAACTCGTGCAGTCCGCCGCCGAATGTCAATTGTGGCCTCTTCTTAATCTCTCGAGTTTGGAGGAACTGGACCGGGCGGCGCTGTATTACCTGATGCGCGGGGAGAATCGAGCTTTCAGTATCGTCTCGTGCCCGGGTTTCATTCTCGAATGGATGGAACACGAACGGGAGCGCGCAGCCGCCTGAGCGCGCCGGCTGATCCTGGACTCTTTCCCAACCTGCTTCGATGGACCGACGGAGGGAGCGCCCCGCGGAGCTCCCTCGCCGAAAGGAAACGGGAGTACAATGCGTGCGGCCCGCGCTCGTCTGCGAGGACGATTCTTCCGCGACGAGAGAAGGAGAGTACGCATGCGTCCGGTCGAACAGGGTGACCTCGGCCTTCTGCAACATCCCGCATCGCAGGAACTTCTGAAGTCGAAGATTCCCGCTCGACTCGCCTACGTCTGGAGTGACGGTACGCCCCGCGTCATTCCCATCTGGTTCCACTGGAACGGACGCGAAATCGTCATGGCGACTCCGCCGAAAGCGCCGAAGCTGAAGGCGCTGGCGAGGAATCCGAAAGTTTCTCTTACCATCGACGACAACACGTTTCCTCACAAAGTACTGCTGATCCGCGGCATCGCCCGCCTGGAGCCGCTCGACGGAATCGCCCCCGAATATGCGATGGCCGCCGAGCGTTATTTCGGTGTCGAGCAGGGCCAGGCCTGGGTCAAGAATCTGCGCACGATGATTTCTTCGATGGTGCGGATCACGATCACGCCCGAGTGGGTCGGCCTGCTCGACTTCCAGACTCGCTTCCCGAGTGCCTTAGCGAGCTAGCTCCCATAGTTAGAGGCAGCGGCTTTCTGAGACAGTCATGTTCGTTGGGGCAGGTCGCTCGATGCCCGTCTCGGCTTGCGCTTTCGGTTTGCGCCAACGATACTGAGATATTCCCAATATCTATGAAAACAACTATTTCTTTTTCTTCTCCTTCGTCACTCGAGTCCGAATCGCTGGTGGCCGTGGTGCTGGACCACGCCGTGCCCACGCCGAACCAAAAGGACGGCAAGCCTCAACTCCAAGTCGCCAGCAGCGATCCAGCCGTGCAATCAGTGTCGGCCGACCTGCTGTCGAGCGGCGAAGTGACGGGCAAGCCATTTGAGACCAATCTGATGCACCGGCCCGTGACTGTGATGGCCAAGCGCCTGCTGCTGGTGTCGGGCGGCAGCGCGAAAAAATTTTCGAGTTATGACCTGCGCCGTATCGCGGGAGTCGCTGCTCGTGCGCTCAAATCGCGCGGGATTCGCAGTTTTGCTTTCATCGCCCCTTCGGGTATTCCGGCGGAAGAGGCGGTCCGCGCCATCGTGGAAGGAGCACACATCGGCAATTTCGATCCCGACTACTATCGCAGCGACCGCAAAGATCAGAAGATCGATGCGATTACGATCATGACGGCCGGTGATAAGAACGCGCTGGAGAAAGCAGCCGCCGAAGCGCAAATCGTCGGCGAATCGCAGAATTTCACACGCGATCTGGTGAATGAGCCCTCCAATCGCATGACCCCCACGATTCTGGCCGAGCGCGCAAAGAAGATGTGTGCGGAAGTCGGGCTGAAGTGCGAAATATTCGGCGCAGACAAGATTAAAGAGATGAAGATGGGCGCGTTCTGGAGCGTGGCTCAAGGTTCCGACGAGCCTCCGGCGCTCATCGTCATGAAATACGAACCGGCCGGCGCGCCGAGCAAGCCGGTGTTAGGCCTGGTGGGGAAGGGAATTACGTTCGACACCGGCGGCATCTCGATCAAGCCGGCCGACGGCATGGAAAAAATGAAATACGACATGGCCGGCGGGGCGACCATGATCGGTGCCATGCGTGCCATCGCGCTGTTGAAGCCGAATGTAAAGGTCATCGGCATTGTGTGCGCAACGGAGAATATGCCCTCGGGCAAGGCGCAGAAGCCTGGCGACGTGCAGATCGCCATGTCCGGCAAGTCCATTGAGATCATCAATACCGACGCGGAAGGCCGTCTGGTGCTGGCCGACGGTCTTTATTACGCGCGCCAGTTGGGCTGCACGCATCTGGTGGACGCGGCCACGCTCACCGGCGCAGTCGTGGTCGCGCTCGGCTACAACAACGCGGGAGTCTTCGCCAACGACGACCAGATGTACGAGCGATTTCACAGCGCCAACGCGCGCGCCGGCGAAAAAATGTGGCGCTTGCCGCTGGATGATGAATATAAGGAGCAGATTCGTTCCTCGATCGCCGACATCGTGAATTCCGGCGGACGCTGGGGCGGTGCCATCACGGCCGCCATGTTCCTGAAGGAGTTCGCCGAAGAGACGCCGTGGATTCACCTCGACATCGCAGGCACAGCCTGGATGGAGGAGCAGAAGCCATGGATCGCCAAAGGCCCGTCGGGGATCGCGCTGCGAAGCTTGGTGGAGTTCGTGAAGAGTTTCGCGGGATAAAGCCAAGCCCCCGATTTGCTCCGGCATGCAGGCACGATCATGAGGCGGTTGATTCGACACCACCCGACTAGTACGACGAGGAGACGAAGAAAAAATAGAGACTGATGACGGACGTTGAGAGAATCCGGTGCGGTTGCTATAATCGGGGGCGTTCCACGCGCTTCCAGCGTTGGTTCGGTTCGCTCCGCCTTCCCACCGCAATCTGCCGGAAGCGAACGGTGCCCGCAGCCCGCCTAGCGGGTTCGAAAATGTGGCCAGGTAGCTCAGGTGGTAGAGCGCAGCCCTGAAAAGGCTGGCGTCGGCGGTTCAACTCCGTCCCTGGCCACCATATTTTCAATCACTTAGAAGCCTCGCTGTTGGTCACTTGGTCACACTCGGTCACAATTCACCGGTCACAGTTGGTCACAATTCAATTCACTAAACGGCTGAGTCGATCTACAGCACGCTGCTGGCTTTCAGGCACGAACTGCTGGTAGATGTCCAGAGTCGTGCTCGAACGTGAGTGCCGCATTTGTGCCTGTGCGTCCTTCACGTCGGCGCCGGCCATCTTCAGCCAGGTCGCATGAGATGTTCGCAGGCTTCTCCAATTCACCCAGGGCAACTCCATCGACCGAGCTGCAGGCTTGATGAACCGAACGAGTATGTTGTTGTCGCGAAGCGGACCGCCGGATCGAACTCCCTGGAAAACTAGGTCATCCGGACCGTCGGACTTCACGACTTTGTACTTGCGAATTGCATTGCCGGCCCTACCCTCGACAGTCAGTCCTTTCAGCCGATGGATACGGTCAACGACGCACTTGTTCACCCCGATCGTTGCATTGGAGGCTTCACTCTTAGGTGCCCCCCAATCGCCGCGGCAAAACCGCTCGTCGATCGTGATGGAGCTTGCGCCTATATCGTTCCAACGTAAGCCTGCCAGTTCGCTGACCCTCAGCCCCGTGTAGATCGCCACATAAACCATCGAGGCGTAGGGTTCCGGAATCAGTTCAACGAGCAGGTCGAACTGCTGATGTGTGAGGTAGGGTTTGTTGCGCTTTTTGCCGCGCTTGTCAGGAGGTATGCGCAGCGATTCCGCTGGATTTCTCACCAGAAGATCGTGCTGCACAGCGAACCGCAATGCGCTCGAAAGCACATCACGGATCTTGTCTCGCGACTCATGCGACAGCATTTGGTTTGTTGTGCTCGTCGTGAGCTTCGAGAAGTAGGTTTGGAGGGTGAGTGCGGTGAGGTCGCGCAGGCAACATTTTCCGAACGCGGGAATGAGGTAATTATCCAGAACCCCTCGCGTTCTATCAAAACTGGTCGTCGCCATCAGAGGCTTCACCACCGGTTTGTAGATCGTTTCGATGTAATGCTCGAAGTTGGTAGCCGATCCAAGACTTTCCAGACCTTGGTTCAGCGGTCGCAGGTGTTCGGTCGCGATCTTCTTGACCTCCCGCTCTGACACCGTCGCGGCTGCCAACCGGACCCGCTGTTGTTTACGGACGTGCTTGCCGTCGATGAATTCATCGCGCCAAACACGCATTGTCCACCACGCCCCACGACGTTCAGGACGGGGGTTCTGAAACCTCCTCTTTGCCATGCGCTCCATCTCCTGGGGAGAAATCGGAGCGCCGATGTTCGCCTGGTTGCGAATTATAGCAACGTCGTCCATCGGAGGCTTCAACATTTTGGGCGGACAGGTCCTTCCTGCTCAGGCACCTCTGGAGCCCGCTGAAACACGCATCAGGAAAGTCGTCGCGAGGAGAGCGTGAGGCTGGCGAACATTCTCCTCGCGACGGCTTCAGGGATGAATCTGTCGTTGGGTTGGCCTCCAAGCCGTGATTGCTCTGGTCGACAGATTCTTCGCTTAACGCGTTTACCAATTTGATTCCTTGCCTCGCTTTTGTCCAATAACTTTTCGAACGAGAACCATTCCTGCAGGTTATAGCGGACGTGATTTCGGGGGAATCGCCAATGTGCGGGTTGCTCGTGATCCAGGGGTTTCTGGAATCGATTCACATAAGCCGAGTTCTTAGGATTAAAGGGGCCGTACACTGAGGCTGCTGTCGGCCTGGACAATTTTTGCGCTAGCGATTGAGAGCGGCGATGATAACCGGTATATCTTCGACTATAAACCAGTTTCTGGACAATTTGCGAGACGCAAGAGGCAAAGGGAGTCCGGACCGGCGTTCGCAGAACCCCAACTGAAGGAGTCGGTACTACAGATTCCATACAACGGGCTTGAGAGTTTCCTTCAGGTAGAGCGGGTGCTTAGGCGTGCCATCGGCAGTCAGGCTGAGAACGTGGGACTTCACGTGCGCTTTCTTAATGAGGAGCATTGCGAGTTCGGGTCCGCGTGAACGAAGGGACTTGTGCGGCTTGCCGTAGGCGAAGATTACGATTGCCGCTTTCTTCGCCATCTCGATGATGTGTCTGTCGTTGTCCGGGCCGATGGGGTCGGCAACTTCGAGCAAGCGTTTCTGATCGGTGCAGCGATAGGCAAACGTGTTGGCAACCACGATGCCACCATATCCCCATCCCTTTGCGAATCGGCAGCACTTCGCGATGGTCGGGTCATCCTTTGTCGGCGTCGCCGTGCTCGGGTTCATCAGCACGAACATGGCATACGGCTTGTTGCCGTCCCATGTGCGACTGAGCTGGTAACGGAATTCCTCTTTGTTTCCTCCGAATTGCGCAGTACCAACCACGCCGTCCTTGAGGGCGAAAGTCATCTTCCCGCCCGGGTCGTGTGTAACTTTCTTGGGCATGCGTCCTAAGAAGGGCGATAATTACGTTGACTCGCCCACTCCCTAGGGCGATACGATGATCTCGATTTTACGAGGTCTTCGTATGCTTGATGATATCCCTCGTGGCGATCTGGCGGTCTATGTTTTCTTGGAAATGGTCGCCTTGGGGTTTGTATTAGAGGCAGTTTCTTCGTTTGCTCATGGCGATCACTGGGTGAGATGGGCAGGGCTAACGTTTTTGGGTTTAGCCTTCTTCGTCGCCGGGATTAAAGGGCCGACAGTCAAGAAGCGATTTTTCCCTGCAAAGCGAGCTGGAAGCGTCAGGCCAGAGACGACGCCGACTTCGTCGATGCCTCACCTCCTCTCGTATGTGCATATTGACGGGGATGGATGGTTCCAGTTGCCTTTTGGAAGTGCCTTCCTGCAATTAGTTAACATTTCCAATGCTGAAACAGCAAATCCGCTCACGGCTCACAATGTTCGGGCGAGAATTAGTTATAGGCACGCCAATGGTAGGAATGTGTTTGTGGTAGACGAGGCGATGTGGAGATTTCGGACACCCAATGGAACCAATCAGTTTCCGTCACGAGTATCAATCAACCCAAATACCACCGAGAAAGTGGTGTTGTTGGCCCAGGTGCAATCTTCGCCGAACAAATGGTTCGTTGCCGATCTCAAAACTGGGTGTCAGGAGGAGCTAACCGCGGGGCATTGGGATGTGACTGTTTCATTCATTTCAGATAATTGTGCGCCGATCGAAGGGAAAGGTGGATTCACAATTCTGTCTGGGGATGGGCGGCTCGTATACGATACTCCCGCATTGGTATTTGAGCCTGCTAAGGCCGAGAGCGGGGCAAAGGCCATCATCGTCAAAGCAGGCCCGCCTATAACCCTGAAACAGTTATTTGAAATCGATTGGCAGAATCTACCGGCTTATTACAGCGAAAGTGTTATGGAGAGCCAAGTATTCGACTCTGGCTCTGTGAAGATGGCATGGAGAGTTAACGGCGATTTTGTTGGACGATCGAAGTTTCTTGCCATTCTTATTGATCCTACGACCAAAGTGAGCGATGCGTTTAAAGCATGTGAATCAATCGCGGATCGGTATGGGCACTTCATTGATTCAGTAAATTCGGAGGTGGATATTGAAGGGCAGGCTCCAGACGACACCGCGACGACTCATCTGAAAGATATGGTGTTTTCAAAACGAATCTTCATTTATTACGAGGAGTTTTCGCTGGCGCAAAAAGGTCAGCTCGAAACGATTTACCAGAGCAAGGAGTTGTCAGTTCAATTCAGGGATGCCGCATATGCGTGGGCGCATAGAGACGACAAGCCACGCGCAACACCGCTAGTTCCTAATAGCACCATTTTGCCAGATGCAAAGTTGATCCCCGGACTAAGGATTAAGATTACGAAGCTGAGTCCGGGGGTGGATGGAGAAAAAACGAAGGTTGGCGCGGCGAATGTTGCAGAGCCGAATGTCACCTTCGATGACATCAAAATATCAATCCAGAAAGTCGTGGAAGATGGCGGGCGGTTCAGATTCTTCGTGCCGGAGGAAGCAGCTAAACCCCTGCTTGCCCTCTACGTTGAGGTCAGGAATCAGGCCATAGATGGGAAGGCCATAGCATCCGCTGGACAGATCAAGGCGCAACTGAGTTTCAAACTCACACAGGGGACATTCGACATCGCTCCCGGCGTATGGTTGGACGAGCCGTATAGCTCGGTTCGTCTTGACGTAGGCGACACGCGGCGGCTGATTCTAGCACTTGGCGTAGATTGGATTCACGATTGGAGAATGGTCACAAACAAAAGAACGGGGCCGAGTGATGCGGTGATGCTGGACTATACGAGAGGCTTCCCGATATCGGCAAGCGGAACTCTTGAAGCAAGCATTGTCGGCTCTGGGTCCGTTCTCCGTAAGTTAAAAGTTCGTGTTGGATGGAAGCACAATGAGAGTCTGTGGTTGCAACCGATAGAAGAGGGCAAGCCGTGATGGATTCGCAAGAAGTCGTTGGCTAGTCAAGTTAATTATTGCCCTAAGAAAGATATTGGGGAGACCCGCTACAGGCTGGCCATCACAGACTTCACTCAATGAATATTGCGGGCTTCAATCTTTTCCATTAAATAATTCCGTTGTGCTCCAGCGTTGCCGCCGCAGTATTAAAGTGCGTGCCGCCGACGAGCGCGAACTGGTAGAGATCCGGGGCAAAAAACTGCCGTTAACCCAGCAAGCTCAAAAGCGTCGGGCTTTTTGCTTTCACATTTTTGCTGCATCAATTTTGTTAAGATGCTCAGGTGTCGCAGCGTTTGCAATTCAGGCTGGCCGACATCGACCTCCAGCGACTTCGAGAAATCGAGGCACAGGTTCGGCCTGCACATGACGAGATTCTTCGCCAAGAGTTAGAAAAATTCTGGCTTCAGCACCTGCAAGCCCTCGACCATCCTGTTCGCATCGTTTTAGATGAAAGAACTGTGAAGAATAAGGCGGCCCTCGTTTGGGAGGAAGAGGAGCGCCGAGACCATCTCACTGTGCCATCAGAGGGGGAGATATTTAGGCGAGAGCTTCAACTGAAGGATACCCAAATTCGAGTATTAACCGAGAAGCTGAACGAGCTTCTTAAAAAGGAACAGCAAACAGGTGAGACGGGAGAACTCAAAGAGACTTCGTTGCTGTTGCTTCTATGGAAGAACCTCTCGGCAAAGCCCGGCATCTTCGGCTTTTCTATCGACCTTAAATCTCTGGTCACAGAGAGTGCAGCCGTGCTGCGTGACCGCTCCCGGATTATCGAGCTCGGCCTAAACAAGCCTTAGTCCTTCACAGTGACAATGCTCATTTTTTTTAGCGCATAGGATTCGGGCCGTTCATCCCGCGCGGGCCACAAGTCAGCTTCGCCGGACTCGAAGCCCGTTTTCGGAGGTTACGTGGTCAATCGCTTGGTCTCCCCCGAACCAGTCTCCGGGGCTCTTGTAGCGCGAGTGAACAAAAAGCTTGCGGAGTGGGATAATGCATGTACTCATGCACCAACTAGAGCAATTGAAGCAGGAATACCAGCTAAGCACTGCCTACCATGAGGCGTCGCATGAGGTCGTGTGCATAGCGCAGAAGATTCCAATCCGCGAATTCGGACTCCGCATCGACACCCAAGGCCACGGAGTAGCGCATACGTTCCGCAGAAACTCGGGAGACCCAAACAATACGGCCGATGACGTCCGGGAGAGGGAAGAAAGCATAGTTCTTCTGTTTGCAGGAGAAATGGGGCAGGTGCGGATTTTCCCGGAAACGCCGTTCGATGCGATTGCAAGGGACCAAAGCGAGATCGACGCGCTGCTCGACGAAATGCACGGGCACAAATCCGCCGACTGGCACGCAGCAAAAGACAGACTGAGGAACGAGTCGCAAAGGCTTGTCGCCGAGCACTGGCGTGCGATTGACGCCCTGGCAAAGGTATTGTGGTCCAAGCCGTGGAAGCCCCGGGAACAACTCCCCCCTATTGACGCGGCCTGGTCGAGTGACAAAACAGAGAAATCGATGGACGCGATGGAGGTTGAAGCGGTTGTGAAGGAGTTTGGGCTGCACCCGATGATCAGGTCCGACGGGGCGGGGAGCTATGTCCGTCCGCTCGTAAAAGCATAATGATAGACACGCTGTCTCCGATTCCTGTCTGGATGATGGTAACCTCGAAGTTGCATGAGCGGAGGCCAAACGGGCCAGACGTTGCCTTCTGTGAGATTTTGCAGATTAGGACGGATAAACGGGCTTGTCGCCATCAACCTCAGAATCGTCGGCAATCCGGGGATTGGAACCACGATCAAGGAATGCTAAGCGG
>CAVYHM010000054.1:0-11464 GCA_963768265.1 uncultured Acidobacteriaceae bacterium | reverse complement strand
TCGGGAAATACGGAACGATCGTGCTGGGCGTCGCGCGCCTACGACACGCAGAAAGAAGTTGCGGCCAACAATAAGAAGCTGTTGGATTTTGTTTCCGCCGGCGGAACTCTGGTGGTGCAATACAACACCGGCACAGGAGATTTTAATAGCGGAAAGTTTACTCCTTATCCTGCGGAGCTGAGCCGGGCGCGGGTGTCGGTCGAAGAAGCTCCGGTGGAAATTCTGGCGCCAGACGATACCGTCTTCCATTCTCCTAATGTCATTACGGCCAGCGACTTCGACGGATGGGTGCAGGAGCGCGGCTTGTACTTCATGAGCAAGTGGGACGAACATTTCACGCCGCTATTATCCAGTCATGACCCGGGTGAGGACGCGCAGAAGGGCGGGTTGCTGCGCGCTCAATTCGGCAAAGGAACGTACATCTACACTGGCTACGCGTTCTTCCGCCAGCTGCCTGCGGGCGTGCCCGGAGCGGTGCGACTATACGTAAATCTGTTAAGCGCGGGAAAACTCAAGCCGTAGAGACGTAGTTTGCTCCGTCTCTGCCGGCGGCGTTGCGGACCCAGAGTTCTGAGGTGATGCCGGCAGAGACGTTGCCAGCAACGTCTCTACGAAAAATGCAATCTCCAACCAATCCTGAAACCAGTTCCCCGAGCCTTATTCGTGGCATGGGCCTCGGCGCCGCCACGGCGCTGAACATGATAGACATGATCGGCGTGGGCCCGTTCATCACCATGCCGCTCGTGGTTGCGGCTATGGGCGGCCCGCAGGCGTTGCTCGGCTGGGTAGCGGGCGCTCTGCTCGCCGTCTGTGACGGCCTGGTGTCCGCCGAATTGGGCGCGGCACTGCCTGCGTCGGGTGGATCGTATCGCTATTTGCGCGAGATTTACGGGCCGCAGAAATGGGGCCGTTTGATTTCCTTTCTGTTTATCTGGCAGGTGTCGTTTTCTGCGCCCCTGTCCATTGCAACCGGATGCATTGGGCTGGCCGGATACGCCGCCTACTACTGGCCAGAGTTGGATACGGTGTACGCGCACCGCGAGGGAGCGCTGCAAATTCCGTGGGCAGGGACGCTGCAGGCAAACTGGATCGTAACTCCCGGAACAGCGGTTGCCGTAGTAATTTGTTTCTTCACGGTGCTGCTGCTTTACCGGAACATCACGGCCATCGGGCGGCTTTCAAAAATATTGTGGTTCGGCGTGATGGGAACGATTGGCTGGATCATCTTCGCCGGGCTGACGCACTTCGACGCCGCACGGGCCTTCGATTTTCCTCCTGGCGCATTCACCATTTCCCACAAGTTTCTGACCGGCCTCGGCGGAGCGATGCTGATCGCCACCTACGACTACTGGGGCTATTACAACGTCGCCTTTTTGGGCGACGAGATCAAAGATCCGGAAAAGAACATTCCGCGGGCGCTGTTGCTTTCCATTCTGCTGGTGGCCTGTCTATATCTCATGATGAACGTCTGCATCATGGCCGTAGTGCCCTGGCGCGAGATGCTGCAAGCGGGACAGAACAACACCGGACTGTATGTTGTGTCAGTGTTCATGCAGAGGCTCTACGGCGCGTGGGCGGCACGACTGGTGACGGGACTGGTGATCATTACCGCGTTTGCCTCGGTCTTTTCCCTGATGTTGGGCTATTCCCGGGTTCCGTATGCGGCTGCGAGGGATGGCAACTACTTCAAGGCATTCGCCAAAGTGCATCCCGTGCACCGTTTCCCGCATGTTTCGCTGTTGGCGTTGGGGGTGGTGGCAGCGGCCTTCTGTTTTCTGCGATTGAAGGATGCGATCGCCGCGCTGGTGGTCATCCGCCTCATTCTTCAATTTCTGGTGCAGGCAGTGGGCGTGATCTTGTTGAGGATCTGGCGCCCAGATATGCGGCGGCCGTTCCGTATGTGGCTGTACCCGTTACCTGCGTTACTAGCATCGGCGGGGTTTCTCTTCATATTGTTCAAGCGGGAGAACTGGCAGAAGGAGATGCGGTACGCCGTGGTCATTCTGCTGACGGGCGTGATCATTTACGTGGTTCGGGCCTGGAAAGATTCGGAGTGGCCGTTTGCGGGAACGCCGGTAAAGGCTGCCGGTTCGTAAGAATAAAAAGCGCACTAGAAAACGGGGGCAATGGCAGACAACATCATAGTTTCGCCGGTTCGGGGCGCCAGCATCCAGCGGGCAGATGCGGCCTGGGCGCCTTTGGGCGAACCGCTGTTTCGATCGCTGTGGATCGCCGCCGTTGTTTCTTACACTGGCACCTGGATGCAGAACGTCGGCGGTGGCTGGCTGATGACCCAGCTGACGACGTCCCCTCTGATGGTAAGCCTGGTGCAGGCCGCCGCCGCGGTTCCCTTCTTCCTCGTGGTGTTGCCAGCTGGAGCCCTAGCGGACATGGTCGACCGGCGCCGGCTGTTGCTTTTCACCCAAGGTTGGATGGTCGTGGCCGCGGTTGCGCTTGGCGTCCTCACCCTGCTGCAGGCGGTGAATCCGTGGGTGCTGCTGGTGTTCACGTTCTTGTTGGGACTGGGCGCGGCGATGAACGATCCGGCCTGGCAGGCGATTACTCCCGAGGTAATTTCGCCGGAGCGTCATGCATCGGCCGTGGCCTTGAACTCGGCCGGGTTCAACGTGGCGCGGGCGGTCGGTCCGGCGCTGGGAGGATTCGTTGTTGCGGCCGCCGGATCAGGGTGGTCGTTTCTGTTGAACGCAGCCTCATTTTTCGGTGTCATCTTCTTCCTCTACCAGTGGCGGCGCGCACCGCACGAGACATTGCCGAAGCAAAAAGTGTGGAATGCAATCGTCGAGGGATTCCGCCATGTGCGCGCCACACCGCAGGTACGATCAGTCCTGATCCGCACGGGGGCTTTCAGCCTGGGAGCATCGTCACTCCTGGCGCTGCTTCCCGTCGTCTGCCAGCCCCACGGGGCGCAAGGTTACGGCTTTCTGCTCACCTGTTTTGGCCTGGGCGCGCTGTCTGGTGCCGCAGTGTTGCCGCGCTTGCGCCTGCGCTATTCGGTGGACGGCCTGGTGGCCGGCGCGACTGTCGTCTTCGCGGCCATGACCTTCATGGCGGGTCAAACGCATATCTTTGAATGGCTGTGTCTGGTATTGTTTACCGCTGGAGCGGCCTGGATCGGCATCCTGGCCTGCTTCAACGTCGTGGCCCAAACGATGTGTCCCCCATGGATGCGGGGTCGGGCGCTCTCCATGTATCTGCTGGTATTGCAAGGAGGCATGGCCCTGGGCAGCGCCGTGTGGGGAGCATTGGCCTCGTGGCAGGGCGTTCCGGCGGCACTAATGTGGTCGGCCCTGGCAATGATCGTAGGACTGACCAGCATCGTGAGGCATCGTTTATCGGCCGCAGAGTTGAAGACGGCTCCAGCGGTTGTGAGAGATTAGACCACAGGGGGAATGGATGAGGAGAACTCTGGCCGTAGTGGCGTGCGCCTTGCTGGCAGTGACCGTTGCCGCAGTCGCGCAGACGCCAAAGCCCAAGGAGGAACGTCGGTCGGTCACTGAGATATTGGACCACACGGTCAGCAATCTGGAGTACGAGTTTGTTCCCGCCGCAGAGGCCATGCCCGAAGATAAGTTTGGATTCGCCCCCACTGGCGGTGAGTTCAAAGGTGTGCGCACATTCGGCGAGCAGATCAAGCACGTAGCGGCGGTGAACTACGAACTGGGAGCCGCGATTCTGGAGCAGAAACCGCCGGTCGACATCGGCATGGAGTCAGGCCCCGAGTCAGTCACGACGAAGGCGGACATCCTGAAATACCTTAAACAATCGTTCGAATACGTACACAAAGCTGTCGCCACGATCAACGAGACAAATGTGACGGCAACCGTGAGAAGCCCCTTCGGCGAGGGGAAAGTATCACGCCTCGGCTTGGCAGCCGCGGTTTCGTCGCACGGTTACGACCACTACGGGCAGATGGTGGAGTATCTGCGAATGAATGGGATCATCCCCCCAGCCAGCCGCTAGGCCTGGGTGTAAGTAAGTTTCCTATCACGCATGCCTTCAGGAATCCCGTTTGTACGTTCGTATCAGGACATGCCTTCACAGGCTCCGGAAAAACCCAAACGCGCTCGATTCCGTGGAGGAGCGGCCCTTTCAGGGCCGCGTAAGCGTCCGAATAAATCAGGGCTTTAGCCCCCGTGGTCGCCTTTGATGCGTCAACGCACTTTTTCCGCAAGCTGTTCAGGCATGCCCTAAGTGCAGCATCACAGGTGCGCCTTCGGATCAAACTTCCCCCACAAACCGCTAAGCCCCAGCGGATCTCGCACTGGCGACCGGGATCAGGTTGCTGCGATGCTGTTCGAAGGTGACTGTCGGGTCCGAGGCGAACCGGTCCGGATACGATTCGAGGGCTCGGAGAAAGGCTTGCATCTCCTGCAAGACCTGCTCATTGTCCGAAACGTGAGCCTCCACCCTTTTGCCAACTAAAATCAGATTCTTCACACCACACGCTCCTACGTCCGAACGCGTCCGCACCTTGGATGCCACAGCCCGGCATTTTGCTGCCATTGACAACTGCCGCAGATAGAGATTCGGGCTTTTCGGGGGAAGGTTGACCTTACCCGGAACGCGGCTTGTGAATCAATGGCCCGTTCGGGCTAAAGCGACGCTTAGAAACGCGCTCCCGCCATGGCAATGGAGGTGGGAATGAGTTCAGCGGCAAGTCCATTTTTCGAGAGATGACCCGATGCAACTTTGCGTACTTTTAGCACCGAAGCGTCAGGGTCCAGAAACATCAGGACCGAAGGACCCGCGCCACTCAGGACTGCGCCGAGAACGCCGTCTCTGCCTCTCAATTCCCCGAGACAAGGCAGCAGCGGACAGAGCGCCGCGCGGTACGGCTGATGGATGCGGTCCTCAAGAGCGGCGGATAGCAGGTCGTGCCGTCCTTGCGTGAACGCTGCGAGCAGCAGCATCGAGTTCTGAATGTTGATGACCGCGTCGGCGCGCGAATATTTCTCCGGCAAGACGCGGCGTGCTTCCTCGGTGGAGAGGCTCTGGCTGGGCACGGCCAGCAGTAGCGGCCATTTCCCTTTCGGGCGAACGCAGACGACCTGGGCTTCAGCCTCTGTCGCCATGCGCGCCACCGTAAGCCCGCCCATCCAGCAGGCGGAAGCGTTGTCGGGATGGTGCTCGCGGCGGGAGGCTTCCCCGATGATTTGTGCGTCGGTCCAGCGCAGGCCGCCGAAGTGCACCGCCAGAGCAATGCCCGCCAGCCGCGCGGCAGCCGACGAGCCGCAACCCTTGCCAATCGGAATGTCGTTGGCGATCCGAAGTGAGAGGGGCGTGAGGGCCTGGCCTGAGCCTTCCACCACTTCGCGATAGGTCTGCAAAATGAGGTGGTTTTCGAGCGCTCCGCAGATTTCGCGATCGCGGCCGGTCGCGGTAATGGAAAACTCTTTTGCCGGGCTCGCATCGATCTTGATGTAAAAATCCATGGCTAGAGCGGCGGCGTCGAACGCAGGCCCAAGATTGGCCGACGTGGCGGGAAGGGAGATGCGGAACTGTTTTGGGATTTTGGTTTTCGATGGCATGAGCAATTGTCGCGGTTCAGGACTTCTCAGCTTGCTCCAAGGTTTGAATCACCGCGTCCAGCGTGGCATCCAGCACAATGGGCGGACGGCGCAAGTGCTCCAGTGCGCCGCTCGCACCTTCGGCGCCTTTGAACAATTCGCCGCGATGGAAGTCGATGGTGAAGTCGGGATCCTTCAGCAAATTCCCGGTCAGCACGAGAACTACGGTCTCATCCGGCTTCACGAATCTTTGTTGCACCAGCTTCTTCAAACCAGCGAGCGTCACGGCCGACGCGGGTTCGCATCCAATGCCTTCAGCCCCGATCTCAGCCTTGGCCTGCGCGATCTCGACTTCGCTCACCTGCTCGCAGGCCCCGCCCGTGGTTTCCAGAACGCGAGCCGCTTTCTTCCACGACGCCGGATTCCCGATGCGAATCGCTGTGGCGCGGGTCTCGGCCTGCACGCTGATCAGGCGCTGGCCCTTGGCTTCGCGCAAGGTACGCACCAGCGCATTCGCTCCTTCGGCCTGAATGACTGACAGCTTGGGCAGATGCGAAATCAGCCCCAGGTCGCGCATTTCAAGCAGCGCCTTTCCGATCGCGGAACTGTTTCCGAGATTACCGCCGGGAACGATGATGTGTTCGGGAACGTGCCAGTCGAGTTGTTCCAGCAGTTCGAGCGCAATCGTCTTCTGGCCCTCGAGACGATACGGGTTGATCGAGTTCAACTGATAAACGGGCGCGCTCAGTACGAGTTCCTGCAGCAGGCGAAGACAGCCGTCAAAGTCGGTGCGCAACTGGCAAGTAACCGCGCCGTAGTCGAGAGCCTGAGAAAGTTTGCTCCACGAAACCTTCCCTTCCGGAACCAGCACCAGGCTGCGCATGCCTCCGCGAGCGGCATAGGCAGCCATCGACGCGGACGTATTCCCGGTCGAGGCGCAAGCGACCCATCGGAATCCGGCGCGGCGGGCAAAGGTGGCGGCGACGGTCATGCCCGTATCTTTGAACGAACTGGTGGGATTCATCCCCTGGTGCTTGGCGAAAAGGCGCGGCACGCCGGTGATGCGCGCGCACTGCGGAAGTTCGTAGAGCGGAGTGTTCCCTTCGCGGAGCGTGACCACTTCCTGATCGTTCTCGATCGGGGGCAGCAGCTCTCGGAATCGCCAGACCCCGCTCAAATCGACGGCGCCAAGCGAGAGCCGACGCTTGCGCCACAGGGACTTCAGTTCGGCGGCATCGAGCTTGGCTTCCTGCCAGCGAGGATAGGTGATTTCGAGCAGGTCTCCGCAACGAGCGCAGCGGAAATTCTGGCTGGCACTGTCGCTGAGATCGCTGCAAGCGATGCAGCGAAAGCGCGAATCCGCGGGCTGCACAACGGGAACAGAACTGGAAGACGGTTGCATGGCCCGGATCTATTTCTCTCCCCGCAGATACTGGTCTGTCTTGTTGATCCAGTCGGCACGCGGGGGAGCGAAGACATCGAGGTCGACCGTATCTTCCATGGCCTCGGCTTTGTGCGGCATATGCGAAGGGATGCAGAGAGTTTCTCCGGCATGCACCACGATCTCTTTGCCATCGATCCAAAACTTGAGCGCGCCCTCGAGAATGTAGGTCAACTGCTCATTGTGGTGGCTGTGCTCCGGGACGATGCATCCCTTCTTCAGCAGCACCCGGGCCAGCATGATTTCCTGGCCGACAACGAATTGCCGCTGCAGCAGTGGGTTGAGATCTTCCAGCGGAATGCTGCTCCACGGAATGTACTGGAGCGCGGCCGGGCTAGCTGCGTGCTTCTTGAGCGCGCTCTTAGCGCGGGCGTGTGCACCCGCGGTCCGGGTTCGCTTGGTTGGAGACGGTTTGGACTTGATTTTCTTTGCCATGCAAATTTGTGGTACGGAGATTGGTTATCGCGCCAACACCCGATTGTAAGGGAAACGCAGTACTTCACAATCCTTTATACACGCCGCCGTCGACCAGCACGGTCTGTCCGGTGACGTACGAGGCTCGCTCGGAAGCCAGCCAGACTATGGCTTCCGCCACTTCGCGAGGCTCACCCAGGCGCTTGAGGGGAGCTTCGGCGGCCCATCCATCGAAAAGTTCTTGCTCCGTTTTGCCTGAGGTAGCAGCGCGGGCTTTCGCCAACTGCTTCAGGCGGTCGGTGGCCGTGAAGCCGGGGCCCACGTTGTTGACCAGGATTCCGTCTTTCCCAAACTCGTTGGCCAGGCTCTTCACCAGACCAACCACGGCGGCGCGCACGGCGTTCGACAGCACCAGGTCGGCGACCGGCTGCTTGGTCGTGATCGAGGTGAGGGTGATGATCCGTCCCCAGCGCTGCCGCTGCATGTGGGGGATGACCTCACGCGCAAAGTAAACGGTGCTCAAGAAGTTCAATTCAAGCGCCCGCTGCCAGTCGTCGAGGCTGGCGGCCAGAAATCCCTTGGCCGGTGGGCCGCCCGCGTTGGTGACGCAGATGTCGACGCCCCCAAACTTGCCCACCACGGAAGAGACGAAACGGCTGACGGCGACGGAGTCGGAAACGTCCAACGCCTCGGCGAAGACTTCGGCGTGGTGCTTTTTTGTGATCCCGTCGGCGGCGGCCTCGAGCGTCTGCTGATTGCGGGCGCACATGGCGATCCGGCATCCTTCGGCGGCAAAGGCTTCGGCGGTTGCCAAGCCAATTCCCTGACTGGACGCGGCAACCAGGGCGATGCGGCTTTTCAGTCCCAGATCCATATCGAATCGACTTGAAGTCAGCGAATTCGGCATTATAAACGGTCGCTTCCGTGATGTTGCCCGGGATTGGCTTGCCGGAGTTGCACTGGCGCATTAACCTTGAAGAACGAGGTCGCCCATGAAACGTCGCACCCATCGTCCCGAAACCGCCGCCGTGCACGGCGCGGCCGACCTGGAGAAGAAAAACGGTCCCGTTACCACGCCCATCTATCAAACCTCCACCTTCGAAGTCACCGACAACGACGAGCAGCAACGCGTGACCTCGACCGACCGCTACTATACGCGCTGGGGAAACCCGACGAACACGGTGGCCGAAGAAACACTCGCCGCACTCGAAGGCGTCGAGGGGGCGCGCACCTTCGCTTCGGGCATGGGAGCGATCACGAGCACGATCCTGGCGCTGCTGAAGACCGGGGATCATATCGTGGCCCAGCGTGACATCTATGGTGGAGTAACAAAGTTCTTCTCCGAGTGGCTGCCGAAGATGGGGATTGAGACGACGTTCGTGGATACGTCGGACTATGAGCAGCATGCGCGGTCGATCCGGCCCAATACGAGGCTGCTGTATCTGGAGTCGCCAACCAATCCGACATTGCGGGTGGTTGATATGAAGAAGGCTGCCGCACTGGCAAAGCAGCACGGCCTGCTCAGCATGATCGACAGCACGTTCGGCACGCCCATCAACCAGCATCCAGCCGAGTACGGAATTGACCTGGTGATGCATTCGGGGACGAAATACTTGAGCGGCCACGCCGACCTAACCTGCGGGGTGGTGTGCGGGCGGCGCGAACTGATGAAGCAGTTGTGGGAGACACGGACGACGCTGGGCAACTGCATGGACCCGCATGCGGCGTGGCTGCTGATCCGGGGACTGAAGACGCTGGCGGTCCGAGTGTCGCGCCAGAACGAGAATGCACAGCGCGTGGCGGAATTCCTGGAGCAGCACGCGAAAGTGCGGCGAGTGCATTATCCGTTTCTGAAGAGCCATCCGCAGTACGCCATTGCGCGCGAACAGATGAGCGGTGGCGGCGGAATGGTGACGTTCGAGGTGGAAGGCACGGGCGAAGACGCCCGGCGGGTAAGCGAGGCCATGAGGTTGTTCACGCTGGCAACCAGCCTGGGCGGAGTCGAGTCGCTGGTATCGATTCCAGTGCTGACGTCGCACGCCATGATCTCGGCCGAGCAGCGGAAGAAAATGGGCGTCACCGAGCAGATGGTGCGGCTGTCCGTGGGGATTGAGAGCGTGGACGATCTGATCGCCGATCTGGAGCAAGCGCTGGAGGCGGTTGGGGCGCGGGCCACCGTGCCGGTGGGAATAGATTAGCTGCGAACCGTGATGAGGTTGCCGCGTTTTGAAACCGGAGTCCAAAAACCCAGCCTCTCGCGAGGCCGGGTTTCTTCTTACCGCTGTAATTCTGTTTAGAAGTTAAACCGCGCTCCAAACTGAAACTGGCGCGGGGTGTTGAGGTCTTGTGTGATCGCGCCGTATGGCGCCCCGCTAGTCGATGTCATGCCTTGCCTGCTCGGGGCTGCAAACTGCCGTGTGTTGCTCAAGTTGTACGCCGAGACGTCGAAGCGAAGCGCCATGGCCTCCTTGATCTTGAACGTCTTGAAAATGGACATGTCGAAGTTGCGCGCTCCCTGGGTCCGAACGTGATCCAGATATGCCGGCGCAGTCCCCGGAACGAAGGGGCTGGCGGGAAAGGCGAAGCAGCTGTTGTTGACCCATTGGCTAGCGGACCTTTGGAATCCACTCGAGGGATTACAGACCAGGTCGGCCCGCTGATTGAAATAAGAGCCCGAAGGCGCTGATATGACCGGTGAAGCGATAGGGACGCCTGTACCGAGGTAGAGTATGCCGTTCACGGTCCAGCCGCCCGCAACGGCGTTCGCAATGCCATTCAGATTTACAGCCTGGCCCTTGCCAATCGGCAGGTCATAGGATGCCTGCCCGGTGAACGAGTACTTAACGTCCTGAGGAGCTATTGAGTGTTCATACCGCAGGTTTCTCCAGTCCTGGACCACGGTCGAATGGGTACCTACAAATCCCAGGGGAGGGTGCCCATCATCGGTCATCAATTTTCCCCAGGTGAAGGTGGCAAGCGTGGTGAAGTGACCGGTCAGCCTCTTCTGCACCTTGGTTTGCAGGGAACTGTACTCAGAGTCTCCTCCGGGGTAGCCATTCACGAGAACGCCGTTGCCGCCGTTATAGCCAGAACTCCCATCGTATCCGCCGTTGCCGAACTGCGGGAATGGCTGGAGTGTCGCCCAGAGGGGAACTGGACCGCTGAAGTTGGAGTTGAGGCTCACCGGCCCAGTATTGGGCACCATGCAGCTCGCAGCCGACACGACACACAGTGAAGCGCCATATTTTTGGATCGTGCCGAGATCAAGTTGGTTCAGATCGACACTGGAAAGGGGCAAGAAAAGTCCTCGGCTCCCAATGTATCCGAGGCTCACGATGACCTGATGCGGCAGTTCATACTCTAAGCCCAAGTTGAAGTTGTAGGTGGCGGGTGTGCGCTGGGAGTGCAGCACGGTGCTCAAAGTTACTCCGAAGTTATTGGTGAGGCCCGTGGGCGAACTGATCGGTTCAACAACTCCGTTGGGGAAAGGGTTGCTTAGCGAAAATGGCGCTGTATAGTTCCCCGGAGTGGGAGTTGGACATCCAGACGTGCCGCTAAAGACGGTGTTGCCATTCGCCAGGCAAGTGGCGTTCCAGGTCGTTGACGTAGAGTAGCCATCCGTGTCATTGCCGGCGCTGGCGACGTTGTGCAGGCTGGGGCCATAATAGATGCCCGCGCCACCGCGCACGACAAAGTGCTGGACAGGCTGCCAGGCGAATGCCAGGCGCGGCCCGAAGTCGTGCATATTTGTCGTGAACGGAGAGCGATGGCTGCCGTTGACGTAGATCTCCGCACCGGTAAAGGGAACGTTGT
Organism: uncultured Acidobacteriaceae bacterium; assembly: GCA_963768265.1. Taxonomy (GTDB): domain Bacteria; phylum Acidobacteriota; class Terriglobia; order Terriglobales; family Acidobacteriaceae; genus Sulfotelmatobacter. The sequence continues at coordinate 268 of CAVYHM010000054.1, read as the reverse complement.
TTAAGCTGCCCGTGGCACGAGGATCGAAGTATTCCAGGCGGTTGAAACGCTCGTTGCGCCCTCCGAAGATGTCCCAGCGCAGGCCGGCGGTGATCGTCAGAGATTTCGAAGCATGGAAGGTATCTTCCACGAACGCCGCATAGTAGGGGTTGGATTCGGCTACTTTGACATCCTTGGTGAAATTTGGGTAGCCAGTATTCCCTTCGGTGCCGGGGGCCATCCCCATTCCGACTAGGATAGAGGCGAAATCGCTGCCCCCAACAGGAGT
>CAVYHM010000053.1:0-32755 GCA_963768265.1 uncultured Acidobacteriaceae bacterium | reverse complement strand
CTGCATTCCGACTCGCACAGCCCCAATGCACCAGGCCGTTGCTCCGCCCCAGCTTACGCCAGAGCGGAGTCAGAGACGCGAACCTACCCCTCTGTGGGATGTAACACGCGGAACGTATTGCCCCCGTTTGACCAAACCAGCACCAGCGCATCCTGCCCCTTGGGGAGGTTGGATAGTGCCTGCGCCACGTCGGTTGCAGACTGTTGGGAATGCCGGTTTACTTCGACAATCACATCTCCGCGCTGCAAGCCGGCGTTGTCGGCCGGACTTCCAGGCTGCACATCCTCTACCAAGGCACCGTGAACGTCGCTCGGGAGCCGCAGTTGATCACGCGTGGCAGGGTTTAGATCACCAAGGCTCAGCCCCCAGCGGCCTTTCCCGTGCTCAGCGCCGGCAGTCGCGCGGCTGCTGTTCTCACCCATCGCTTCCAGAGTGACTGGAATGCTCAGGGTCTTGCCATCGCGCATGACCTCCAGATGGATCGTGTCACCGGGATGTTTTTGCCCAACTTGCATCTGCAGTTCTCCGGCATCCGTCGCGGACTGTCCGTCCAGTTTGGTGATGACATCGCCTGTCCGCAAGCCAGCCTTCGCTCCGGCGGAGTTTGCTTCAACCTGAGTCACGATGGCTCCGCTGGCAGTGCTCATCTGGAAGAACTTGGCGTTCTCCGGAGTTACGTCCGAGATGCCAATTCCGATGACGCCGTGACTGACTTTGCCGTCGCGGATCAAGGCATCTACCGTAGGCTGAACGATCTGGGTCGGAATCGCGAAGCCCATTCCTGAGAACGATCCGTTCGACGAAATCAGGAAGGTGTTGATTCCGATAAGTTCTCCGCGCGCGTCGACCAGCGCGCCTCCAGAGTTCCCTGGATTAATGGCGGCATCGGTCTGAATGAACTCACCGGGCTTGTGGCGATCGCTCGCATCCGGATTCGGGCGATTGAGCGCGCTGATAATGCCGCGCGTCACCGTGAACCGGAATCCATAGGGGTTGCCGAACGCCAGCACGGTTTGCCCCGGATGGAGCTTGGCCGAGTCACCCCAGGGCACGCTGGGCAAGTTCGTCCCATTCACCTTGATTACTGCCAGGTCGGTCAGGGGGTCGGTGCCAATCAGCTTCGCCGAGAGCACCTCGCGATTGCTCATAGTGACGCGGATATCGGTGGCCCCTTCCACCACGTGATTGTTGGTAACGATGTACCCATCCGGCGAGATAATCACGCCGCTGCCCAGGCCGTGTTCCACTCGCTGCCGGGGGTTCGTCGGCATGTTGAACTGGTGGCCGAACGGTGTACCACCGAACGGGTTGCCACCGAACGGACCAAAGAACTGTTGCATGTCTTCAGAAGATTCGTCGCCAGCTTGCTGTGCGCTCGGCTTCGACGTCACAGTCACGTTTACAACCGCGGGAGTAACCCGGGCCGCTAGCGTTTCCATGGCGCGGTCAAGCGTGAGCAACGCGGCGACACTGTTGTCGTCCAGCGGTGCATCGGCGGGTGCCGCTACGGCTGCTCTCGCGGGCTTAGCGAACTCGTAAGTCGTAAGCGACGCGACGGTTACTACGGCGACCACGGCCGCCAGTAAGCACCGGGTCAGTTTTGTCTTCCAGTTTTGCATCTCACTCCTCCTTTGCAACTAATTGTTTAGTTGTTGCTGCGCAAAATTTTTTAATCCTACGTCTTTTTGGCGACCGGTACTCTCCCCGCTCCATCCGGAGGCGCCTTAAGCCTAGTCACCTTCCATACTCCGACACTCCAAACCCAGGAGTTTGGCCCTACGCGTTCCGCCGTTTGGATTATCAGGAGCGTCTCCGATGCCGGCCGAAGACTCTGGCTGGTTTCCATGTTCATCGAGTTAATCGGGTGCTCGGTGTCCGCGCTCCAACGTGCCGCGATCATCTCGGGGCCAGCGCGCTGATTTTCGAGAGGGTGTCTCACAACGTGCGCGGCACGTCGAGAAACTTTCTTGAAGGATGGCGATGAGCCCATGCGCATAGCTGCAGGAATGACTGCAGCCGCTGGGACATGAGACTGATCGATCAAAGCCAAATGTGCTTCATTGGTCTGAATTGAACGCGTCTTCTGCTCGAATGCGACGAACTCGGGACCGCGCGCCACGACCATAAGACAAAGCACAGAAAAAGCACCCACCAGAGCCATGGCTGGTTTCCGGATGTTTCTGGTATTCGGCCGGCCGACGTCAAGGATCTGCGCCAGGCGCAAAGAGGCCTCACGTGCGCGGTGCACAACCGCGTGCGCCATCGCCCATCCACGGCGTGCAACACTTTTCTCAAGGAGCGCGATCAGGCACGTCGCGTAACCGCGCGGATTAGCGGTTTCGGCCAGGACATGGTCGTCGCAAGCCATCTCTCGCTCCAGCGAGAGCTGCCTATCGATCCACCACACCGCGGGATGGAAAGGGAACACAGCCCGCACGATCTTCTGCAGCAGATTCGTCCAGGCATCCCAGCGACGCACATGTGCAAACTCGTGAAGCAGGATGGTGTTCAGTTCGTCGGGCGACAGTTCTCGAAGGACCCAGCCGGGAATCACAATGATCGATTTAAAAAAGCCGACAACCGCAGGCACGCTAACGCGCTCTGACATGGCCAGCGTCACCGATCTCGACGAGCTAAAGTCGGCGACCACTTTTGCTGTCCCGGGGTTGAGGTCGGCCGTGCAGATCGCGACGCAACCCGTGCGAAGTTCGCGCAGACGCCAAATCCCCGTTGTTAAGCGCAGGAGCGCAAAACACACCGCCATCATCCATACCAGAAACAGAATCAGTCCCCAGGGACCGGGTAAGGTGATCAGGGGCCGCGCCGTAGCTATCGGGAGAAGAGAGTGCTCTCCAGTGACGCCGACAAGGGGAAGTCCAGCGATAGCCAACAGGGCCACGAACCACACCGCGAATCGTGTTCCCGAATTCTGCCGTGGCAAAATGCGCAACGTCGCGCCTGCAAACAGCGCGATGAGCAATCCCTCAGGAAGCGAATTCAGAATACGGCCGATCGCTATCTGGGCAACCGTCTCCAAGTGAGGCCACATCATTTTGCGCCGCTCCGTTCCAACATCTCTCGCAGGCGAGTAAGTTCTTCGGCGTCTATTCCTTTGTCCTCAAGGATGTTCAAGACCAGCTGTTCGTGGGAGTTTTTAAAGAAACGGCCGACCAAGTGTCGAATCTCGGAGCGCGTTGCCTCTTTGCGCCCCACCAAAGCAGCGTAGACGTGCGCGCGGCCATCCTTGGAATGCTTTACGTAGCCCTTGCGCTCCAGCACGCGGATGGTGGTCAAAACTGAGTTGTAGGCCAAAGCAGGCTTCTGCGCCAGTGAATCCAAGATCTCCTGAACCGTCCCAAACCCCTTCAGCCACAATACGTTCATAATTCGCAGTTCGGCTTCAGTCAGAGTCTCGGACTGTTTTCGCGGCACCCTCAATTCCTCCCTACCTGTCGTTTGACGAACCAAACCGAGAAAAGTAACTAATTCTTTAGTTGCAGTCGAAAGTCTCTGGGTTGTCCTTGTCCGTCGGCAATTCTGGGAGGTTCTGGGGATCGGATCACTTTTGCGTGAGGACACCAGCCTTGAGCGGTCCGATGCTACAGGGTCGCTGATTCTGCACATAAACTCCGCGATTCTTACGACCCGTAAATCGTCTTAGATAAAAGGCTTACGGTTTCAATTGGACGGCAAGTGGAGAACTAGTCGGTCGTTGTCAGGGATTCTGCGACACCATTCCCGGAAGTGTGAGTGGCCCTACAATGCGCGTCGAATTGCTGTTGGAGGGACGTCTGGTACGCCTCGCGGCTAGGCCGATGGCCTACACCCTTCGCCTTGAACTCAACTCCCGGACACGCGCTGCAATGAGCCTCTACGGGAATGTCCCCGAGCCATTTCGTCACGCGTATCACCGGCTTTTTCATCCGTGTGCCCTTCAGCAAAACAACTGGCTTGGCGGTGCGCGAAAACCGAGATCGGCCGCACACCTCGGGTATTATGGCAGAACGTGCCTGATGGACGCGGGTCAATGGAGCTAATCGTTGTTTCAAATTCCTGCGTGACCGTCCATGCAAACGCAGGCGACCGGAATTGCAAGCATCAGCAATCGTACCGCCGAATCACAAGGGATGTCGTAAGAGGTTTCATTGGTTTTGGCAGCGTCTGAGACAGCGAGAAGAACTGAGTTCTAGTGCCAACAAGTCGAGATCAGATGCAAACCTGCGATTGGAGGATGCTGCAGCCGACGAAAGCGGTCCCGCACGGTTTGGTAACTCTCCCTACAGTGATCGTCGGATTGTTTATCTCCCACATCAATCCCATACTCCGTCTCGATGTCTTCCATAGTGCAGTGAAGGTTCAGGAGGTCGGATTTGGCAGACTATGGGATTTTAGGAGACGCGCGGGTGATCGACGCCGATCGAGAATCCAAGAGTGCCAGCACCCTCCGGAAACCGTTTAGGGAGTTCGCTAGGACAACATGATCGTAGGCAATCCCAAGTCGGGTCGAACGCTGTTAACCATCTCCATCGCTCTCCTGGGGTTGCTATTGACGATTGCTGCCTTCGTCGGTCTGCGGAAGAGAACGGCGCCCCAAAAGGAGCCGCCGCTCCATCCTGCTGGACTCGTCACAACCATAGTGCACGGGTTTCCCCTTAGGGCGCACGCGAACAGAATCTAAGCGGCGTTTGTGGAAAGCTGAAGGAAGGACGCGTCAGCGCCCTTCCAATCTCAACTTAGGCAGCCCGCGTGGACGTACTCTTGCCCTCGCGCTGCTGGCTAATCGTTTCTGTTTCACCTTCCTCTGCCTGCGAATTGACCTGTTCCGCCAACTGGGTCAGCTTTTCATCCGTCTGTTTTTCTTCTTCCAGTGTCTGTTCGATCAGGGACACGTGATTGCTTTCACCCAACAATTCAGCAAACGCCCGGACGATCCCGTAGCCTGCGATCTCGTAGTGCTCCACTCTCTGGGCGGCTCCGATGATGGCAGCATCCATCACGGTATCCCCATATTTTTCTTGCATTGTCTCCGCGCCCTCTTTAATCAAACCTTCCATTCCCACGCATTTCTTGCCACCCGGTTTTTCTCCAAGGGTCTCGAAAATCTGTTCCAACCTTGAAACATGCTCCGAGGTCTGTCGCAAGTGTTCCTCGAACGCCTGGCGCAACTCGGCGTTCGATGATGTTTTTGCCAGTTTGGGCAGGGCCTTCACCAACTGGGTCTCAGCGCTGTAGAGATCTTTTAATTCGTCGACGTATAACTGCCGCAATGAGTCCTTCCGCATCCTGTTCCTCCTTGATGAGTTCCAGCGACGAAGCGGAGTGTCATCGACTGGGGGTTTATTTTCGAAAAATATTGCGACGATAACAGGCGAACAATACCCCAGATGCTGTATAGCCGTTGCGAATTGCACAGTCGGGAGCGACCGATGCTAGCGGAAAGCGGAGTTCGGCCTTGGAAGGATCGCTTAGTGTACTGCAGTGGATTCTTCGTGGTCGATACGCGAGCTTTGGTTCTTATGTCTAAAGTCCAAGCCGAATCGCGGTTCCTCGTGCGTGCCGGTGATTTTGAAAGGAACTTCCGTTCCTGCTCCGTGCTTGCGAAAGAACGGGTCAACCGGCTTCAACAGGATTGATTTCCAGCCGGTCGTCATCTCAGAGAGTTTTGCGTCCAGCCTAACCGTTCCATGAAAGTCGAAAATGTCGCCGTCAAGACTGTACCGCCCCGTCATGTCCGCGTGCATACCTGGAATCTGGAAGTGCAGGAAGGGAAAAGTGAGCACCCCCTGACGAAGCGCGAACGTTCCTTGCAAGTCAGACTCTACATTCTCTTCGCCATGCGCTTGAGCGAGTTTTGGCTTACCCTGGCTGCGCAGGCTCAAGGAATCGATTCGGTTCTGAACCTTTTCGTTGTTGAAGTGGCCTTCCGACACATGAAAAGTGCCGTCAAGTCTTAGCCGATTGGCGACGTCGGTTGGTCCCGGCAAGAGACGAAGCTTGGTCGTCATCGCCACCACACCCGTCATGATCGGCGGATCAGTTTTGACGCCCAGCTTTAACAGGTCTTCGATATTGGCGTGACCCAGCACTACGTTGAGTTCAATATCGTGCCCGTGCGCATTCTTCATGCGCACAACCTTTCCGTTGGCCGTAAATGAAGAGTGGAGCACCGTTGCTTTGACCGGATCGAGATAACTATCGCCGTCCGTGCCATCCACGATAGCGTGGAAGTCGGTATGGAGCGGGACGCGATGGCCACTGGCAACTTGAAAATCGGGCGTATCGGTGTGGCCGTTCACTTCAATGCGGCCCAGGGTCCCGGCATAGGCTCCGATGGAAGAGAGGATTCCTCCTATGCCCTTGAGCGTTCCGAGATCAGCATTGGTAAAGGAATAGTTTCCCGAAACGGCGGAGTCGCGAGGGCTCTCTTCGTTCAAGGGTCCAAATTGCCCCGTCGACTGGATGTCCCCGACCGGCCTGGGATTGATCAGCGTGGCGTCGAAGCGCAAGGGCAAACCCGGGCCGACGTCTTTCATTCGCAGATTGCTGATGTCGAATTCCATCGGCGCCTTGGCAGGATGCGCGTGGTTGATGATGAGCTTCGTGTTGGTGCACACGAAGCGGTCGACCATGACGCTCATTTTTCCTGAACGTCGGCCCAGGTCATTCATCTCTTGGCGATCGGTCTTGGGCGGAATATTCATGGTGAGGCCGGTCAAAAAGACGGTATCCACATGCGTGGGATCGCGGAACAGGCCGCGCAGGGCGGTCTGAAAATGAAATTCTTCAATCTCCAGTAAGGGTTGGACACCGGGCTCCCATGGATTTGGGTCGGTAGCACCGAAAATCTTCAAACCCTTGCCGCTCACGTGCATACCGTTCGCGATCCAGACATGAAACTCGGCTAGATCGACACGGCTCTTGAATCGAGTCGAGAGAGTCTCGATGACTCGGCTCCGCAGAATCGGCTGAGCGCGAACTATAACGATGCGCACAGTGAAGGCCACGACGATGAGAAGGAGTACTGGGATTCCAATCGCCCAACGCCACCTGCGGAACCGGCGGCGGGGCATGGCCAGAATTCGAGCGCGTGAGCGCGGAGGCGGCGATGGGGAAGCTGTAGCCAAATTTACCTCTTAGCCCGATCGATGCCGGTAGGGAATAGGGTCTTTCCTGCAATACGGCATTGACCGTGCCAAGGCTACGCCGAGCTGAGGGACTTGTGCTGTATCCTTGATGCCGACGCTCTCGGTGCGGGCGGTGTCTCGGACGGTTCATCATCCATTGGCACAGCTAGAAAACTTTCGCCTGAAGGTGTTTCGTGCAGTAGCTGAGCACCTGAACTTTCGCAAGGCCGCAGAACATCTTTTCCTTACCCAGCCTGCGGTAACGCTTCAGATCAAAGCGCTCGAAAACGATCTTGGCGTGCGCCTCTTCGACCGGGCTGCCGGCCGCATCTCGCTGACCCGGCAAGGATCAGTCTTGCTCAGTTATGCCAACAGAGTCGCGACCTTGATGTCCGAAGCAGAACGAGAGCTTGGCACTGACGATGGCAAAGTATCCGGAGATCTGTCTCTGGGAGTTTCGACCACGATCGCCCAGTATGTTCTCCCTCGACTCCTCGGGGCCTTCCTCGACGAGCATCCGCGCGTCCAGTTCTCGCTGCGTAGCGGCAATACCAGCGAAATTGTTCGGTGCCTGCTCGAAGGTAAGGTTTCCATTGGACTGATCGAAGGGCCAGCACGCGACCGGGGTGTGCGTACGGAACCCTTCATGGAAGACGAGTTAGTCTTGATCACACCACGCGATTTCGAATTCGATCGGTTGTCCCCGGGTCAATTCTTGGCATTCAATCTTCTGATGCGTGAACAAGGATCAGGCTCACGCCGTGTCGTCGAGACAGCTCTTGAAAAGGCGGGCTTCAAACTCAAGTCCTTCAAGAAGGTGATGGAACTGGATTCCACGGAAGCCATCAAGTCGGCGGTGGAAGCCGGTCTCGGCCTCGGCTTCGTTTCGCGATGGGCGATTTCCAAAGAACTGGAGTTGGGTGCGCTGAAGGTCGCCCAGGTGAGTGGCGTTCGGGCCAAGCGCCACTTTACGCTCATTTCTCCCACGGGACCGGAACCGCAAGGTCCAGCGGGCGCGCTCCGCACATTCGCTCTCGCGCGAGCCCGCCTTCTTTCTAATATGCCACGAAAGCCGCTCCGGCCGGGCAGTTCCAGCCGATAAGCCAAACTAATCGCCAATGACAATTACTGCTTGGACGCGCGTTCTGTCTCTGCGTCAGACTCGACGCAATGCGCAAGTACCTCTTCATCGCGGGCTTGATTCTGGCGGCTAGTGGTTTGGTTTCGCCGCCCATCGCGCTTCTGGGAGGACTGATTTACGGATTCGCCACGCCCCATCCGTTTCACGTAGAAAGCAAGCGCCTGGCAAAGTTCCTGCTGCAAGCCTCCGTCGTCGCTCTCGGATTTGGAATGAACCTCCACGAAGTTGTTCACGCGGGACGCTCGGGCTTTCTGTACACGGCCGCCAGCATCACGATCGGGATGCTGCTCGGACTCGGGCTCGGCTATTTCATTCAGGTTGGGAAAAAATCCGCGTTCCTCATCAGCGCCGGCACGGCCATTTGCGGCGGCAGCGCCATCGCGGCCGTCGGCCCCATTGCAGAGGCAAACGAGGAAGAAATGGCCGTGGCGCTGGGGACTGTGTTCATCCTCAATTCGGTTGCGCTGTTCTTGTTTCCCGCGGTTGGGTACATGTTTCACATGACCCAGGAACAGTTTGGTCTTTGGTCGGCGCTGGCTATTCACGACACCAGTTCGGTCGTTGGCGCAACCGCCAAGTATGGTTCGGTGGCATTGTCTGTCGGCACGACAATTAAACTGACCCGCGCCCTTTGGATCGTCCCTCTATCTGTCGTAACGGCCGTTACGTTGAAGTCCAAAGCACGCATTCAATGGCCTTGGTTCATTCTGTTCTTCTGCTCTGCCGCTCTGTTGAACACACTTTTGCCAACGTTCAGCCCGACTTTCGATTTCCTTAACCACCTGGGAAAGATGGGCCTCACGGCAACACTATTTCTGATCGGCGCCGGACTCAACAAGCAAACGCTCGAGCGAGTTGGTCATCGTCCTCTTCTGCAAGGCCTCGCTCTTTGGATAATCGTGGGGACGGGAGCGCTTGTGCTCATCCTTTTGAATTGGATTCATGTTTAGGGCGGTCGACGAAGGGGCGGTCTAATTCACGGCGGGGAAGCCGAGTTCTTGCTGCAAGGCGATGAACCGCGGATCCGACCGTAGTTCGTCGAGTTCCGGTTCCATCTTGAGGAACACGAGTCCGTTGGAACGGTCCGCAAAGGCTTTCTCGAGCCAATCGATGGCCTGGTCGTTCTTGGCCAATCCAACGCAAACGATTGCCAAGTAATACGGAGACACATACTGTGTTTTCGATTTTGCCTTCAGTTCAGCGAGAAGGCTCTCAGCTTCCTTCCGGTTGCCGGACCGGGCGTATGCGTGAGCCAGAGCTGAAACCATCAGCGGCGTGCCGTGAGACAGTTCGACCGCTTTTTTCAGCTCAGGGATTGCGAGGGCGTAATCCCCCTTCTGCTCGTACGCCTGCCCCGCAACAAGATGCGGGAGTTCATAGGTGGGATCCATTTCCAGAGTATTCTGCAACTGCGCGATCGCACGATCGTACTGGCGCGCCATGTAGAGTCGCCATCCCAGGCTGAAGTTGATGCTGATGGAAAGAGGGTCCAGTTCCCGGGCCTTCTGGATCTGAGCGAAGCTGTCCTGAACCCGGCCCATAGCAATAAGGTAGAGCGAATAACGCTGGTAGGCGGTGGCATAGCTTGGGTTCAAGCCAATCGCGCGTTCGAATCCTTCGGAGGCCCCACTCCAATCCCAGTCGTAGTTGAACTTAGCAGTAGCCAGAGAAGTCTGCGCCTGCGCCAGGGACGGATCGAGTTCCAGCGCGCGCAGAGCAGCGGCTTTTGCCTTCGGTGCCGCTTCGGACGCCGGCATGGTGCCAAAGATTTCAGCACTGATAATGGCGTAACAGTCTGAGAGCCCCGCGTAGGCCAATGCGTATTGCGGATCAAGATGCGCGGCTTGCTCGAAATATCCAATCGCCTTGCCGAGATTTTCGTCGGAGCGCTTGTTCCAGTAATAAACACCTTTAAGGTAATTCTCGTAAGCTTCGGGAGATACTGCAGGAGCTTTCGCTAGTCGCTCTCGCTCTTCCGGCGTGAGGTTAATGCGAATCTCGTTCACGATCGCGGACGAGACCCGATTTTGCAACGCGAGGACATCGCCCATCTGGCTCTCATACGTATCCGCCCACAAGTGATGATCGGTTGAGACCTGGACCAGCTCCGCTGTAATCCTCACCCGATTTCCGACGCGCATCACCGTTCCTTCCACCACCGCGTCCACATTCAGCTCGCGCGCAATCTCCGAAAGAGGCTTACGGGTCCCCTTGTAGGCCATGGCCGTCGAGCGGGAAATCACATGCAGCGACCGGATCTTCGCGAGATTTGCGATCAGTTCGTCCGTCATGCCGTCGGCAAAGTAATCCTGCTCCTTGTCACCGGAAAGATTTTCCAGTGGTAGAACTACAAGGGAGGTACTGTGTTCCAGGGCTTTCCCAGTCGCGATGGCGCGATTGGAGCGGAGCGCGAAAGCCAAAACAACCACGAGGACAGTCAGCAGGACGAAAGCCAGCGCAGCTATGTGAGGCACCGTCACCCAGCGTCGGATTCCCGCTCTCGACGAAACAAGATGATCCACCGCCGCCGGCACTAATGTAGGAGAGAAACTCTGCGTCAGCGATCCGTTACTCGCGGAAGAATCGTCAACCGGCTCGAGTGTGATCGCCGCGGCCGGCGAAACTTGAGCTTGCTCAACCGGCGCCACAAAGCGGTAGCCGCGACGTGGCACCGTCTCGACATACCGAGGGTGCTCGGAGGAGTCGAGCAGTACCTCACGCACGCGCATCACTGCATTGTTCAGGCCGTGATCAAAATCCACGAAAGTGTCATCTGCCCAGAGGCGGGTGCGCAGTTCTTCCCGGGTGACGACCTCGCCGGGCCGCTCGAGAAGCATCGCTAAGAGCTGAAATGGCTGCTCCGCTAACTTGAGCCGGAAGCCATGCTTGCGGAGTTCGCAAGCCTTCAGGTCCGCCTCGAATACTCCGAAGCGTACGGTCCGCGCAGACGCCACAGGAGATCCCATCGTTTCCTTAGTCGCTGGCTTCAAAGTATAGCGTGCAGCCCCCCAAGGGTCAAAAGGATGTGCCCTGTTATCTCGTTTGTTTTGATCGTTGATTTCAGAGAGGTAGAAATGTTTTCGATTGGATGGATCGGGGATTGCACTAAAGCGAAACCTTCTGCAAAGTCGCCGACACCGGAAGGACCCAGCTTCCGAATGTTTCGTTCGGGCTAGCCGGAAATTGCAAAAAATAAGTTGTTGCAAGACCACTTCAATCTCCGCGGAGCAACCCCCGTGGGGAACAGGGGCGCCGATGAAAACCGATAAGCGAACTGGAGCGGATATTGGAATTCTGCTGTGCGTGTTGTTGACGGTCTGTGCGGTCGTATTGTGGGCCATGCCCGCGCCGGCTCAGGTATCCGGCGCCACCCTGTCAGGGTTGGTAACGGATGAATCCGGAGCCGGAATCCCCAATGCCAAAGTTTCCGTCAAGAACCTGGGGACCGCCGAAGTGAGGGAAGTCCCGACGAACGGCAACGGCTTCTACTCCGCCCCTAACCTGTTGCCGGGGAAATATGAGGTTTCCGTCACGGCACAGGGCTTTGGGACAGTGGTGCAAAAAGGTGTCACGCTAACCGTCGGAGCACAGCAGGCGCTGAACCTCAGCCTGAAGCCAGGCCAAATCAAGGAACTGGTCGAGGTGACCAGCGCCCTGCCCGATGTTCAGACGACGTCCTCCACGATAAGTGCAACCGTCGACTCTGCGACCGTGCGCGAGTTGCCCCTGAACGGACGCGACTGGACGTCCCTTGCCGCATTGGAACCCGGCGTTTCAAGCATTGAGACCCAGGTCGGAACCGGATTCAGCGCCAACAAGGGAAACCGCGGATTCGGAAACCAGTTGAGCAACGGCGGCCACCGCGCCAACGAGAACACGTACCGAATCAATGGTGTCAGCATCAACGACTACTCAAATGGTGCTCCTGGCGGGGCCTCCGGTCTTAATTTGGGAGTAGATGGCATCCAGGAGTTTTCAGTTCTTACCAGCGACTACACGGCGGAGTACGGACGCACGTCTGGCGCTGTGATCAATGCCATTACCAAAAGCGGCGTCAATGATTTTCACGGAACCGCATTCTTCTTTGATCGCGACAAGGTGTTCGACGCAAAGAATTACTTCGACAGCGCCACCCAGCCGATCCCCTCTTTCCGGCGCGTGCAGTTTGGCGGCTCGGGAGGCACCGCGATCGTAAAGGACAAATCCTTCATTTACGGAACGTACGAGGGGGTTCGTCAAAACCGGCCGGCTTCACAGCTCATTCACGTGCCCACCGATGCCGAGCGCGTCCTCGCGGTTCCAGCAGTCGCTCCCTATATCAAACTATGGCCAGAAGCCCCAACGGACACGCCCATTGACAGCAACGGGTTGACGCAGACCTTCGGTGTGGCCCTCCCCAGCATTTCGAATGAGAACTATGCAACCGCAAGGTTTGACCAGCAACTTGGTGTCCCCGACAAGTTGGCAGTCAGTTATTTTTGGGACTCTGGACCGCAATCGCAGCTGGACCCGTTAAAGAACGCTACGCACCAGGTGTTCTCGCGGCGCCAGATGGCGAGCGTCGAAGAAACCCATATTTTCACCCCTGCCCTTGTCAATACGCTCCGGGTCGGGCTAAGCCGGGTCCGCGGAGACATTAACGACCCGGTGTCCGGCGACCAGGTCGCTACGGATGCGACCCTGGCAATTGCTCCGGGAGCGGCAGCGCCGCCACAAATCTCGGTCCCCGGCGTCCTTACCACTGCAATCGGACTGGGAGGCCTCAACCGGTTCGTGCACCGCTGGACTTCGGGTCAGCTCTATGACGATGCCTTTCTGACCCACGGAACCCATTCGATCAAGATGGGCTTCGCGTTCGAGCGCATGCTCTACAACATTACTGAAAAGCTTAGCCCTAACGGAAGGATGAACAACTACCCCTCTCTCGATGCACTGCTGGCCAATCAGCCAGACCAACTCAATGCGCTCGCGCCGGGAGGCTCATTCGAGGTGGCGATTCGCGAGAGTATGTTCGCGGGTTACTTACAGGATGATTGGCGCGCGCTTCCCAGACTCACGTTGAATTTGGGCGTGCGCTACGAATTCACGACTCTTCCGAAAGACGCCAATAACCGAATCCAGGAAATCACCACGATCGCGAACTGCGCAACGCCAGGAGTTCTACCAAGCACAAGCAGTCCGTGCGGACCGGTCCATGTCGGCAGTTTCATCGCCACCAACCCGACGTTGAAGAATTTCGAACCCCGCATCGGTTTCGCCTGGGATCCGTTCAATAACAGCAAGACCTCCGTTCGTGGTGGTTTTGGTATGTTCGACGTCCTTCCCCTACCCTACGAGTTCGGCCTGAACACGGCTGCGACGTTCCCCTTTCAGGTTATCGGTAAGGATGCGAATGCAAGTCTGGGCAGCGGCATCGACCCGAACGTCAACTTTGATCTAAATGCGGTCCGTAACCGCTACATCCAGCAGAACCCGAAGCGTGCGCTGGTTATGAACTGGAACTTCAACGTTCAGCGCGAGGTGGCTCCCGGCTGGACCGCCCTGGTTGGTTATGTCGGCTCCCGCTCCGTGCACTTGTCGGTAGCTGCTGACGACATCAATCTCGTCCCTCCGGTTTCGACGCCTGCGGGCATCCTCATACCCTCGAACACCTACCAGCTTGACCCGAATTGGGGAGGGGCCAATAGCGGTCTGGTTCCGGGCGCGCCAGGTGGAGCGGGAATCCGCCCTGTATTGTTCGACGGCGAATCCACCTATAACAGCTTTCAGGCACAACTGAAGAAGGGCATGAGCCATGGCGTGCAAGGCCAGCTTTCTTACACCTACGGCAAGTGCCGCGACAACAGTTCCGCTCCGGTAACGGGCGACACGTACTCCAATTCCATTGCCGTTCCGCTCCTGCTGAGCCAGCAGTATCGCGGTGGCGCCTGCGACTTTGACCTGCGCCAAACGGCCGCAGGTACTTTCATCTGGGATGTTCCCGGTCCGAAGACTGGGGCAGCATCCTACGTGTTAGGGGGATGGGAACTGGGCACCATCGTTACGGCGACTACGGGCTCTCCGTTTACCGTGACCACTGGTGGCGGCGGCGACCCGCTCAATACGGGCTTCAACGGTGACTTCTCGATGGACTTTCCGAACCTTGTTTCAGGCTGCAACCCGATCCATGGTGGGGTCGTTTACCTCAACGTCAATTGTTTCGCTCTTCCGCCCACGGTCGCGAACGGCGTGTTGGTCGGTAACGCGGGACGCAATCACTTGTATGGACCGGGACTGAAGACCGTTGATTTCTCGGCGTTCAAGAATATTCAATTGGTGGAACGCATAAAACTGCAGTTCCGCGCCGAATTCTTCAACATCCTGAACCACCCGAACTTCGCCGGGCCCAACTTCCTTAATGATGCCAATAATTCGGTCGCATTTAGCAGCGGGAATCCCGTTCCCGGATCTGCCGGCGTGTTGGGTTCGACCTCAACTGCTTCACGACAAATCCAGCTGGGATTGAAGCTGATCTGGTGAGAACTTGAAACCGAAGGGAACCGCAATCGGTACTGCGGTTCCACGGCCCCCCACCCACTGTAAGATTGCTCAGCCTCACTGGGGCTCACTTCGCACCCAGATGCAAGCCAGGGTGAAATCGCTTGGACACTACAAACATAGAAAAGGAAATCAGTTTGTCCGGAGCCAGCGCTGCCCAGTCGGGCCGGGCGACTTCGGTGCGCTGGTGGATCATGGGCATCGTCATGGCCATCATGGCTGTGACCGCGCTCAATCGGCTCAACCTGAGCATAGCCGGAAAGACCATCGAGGAGAACTTTTCCTTCAACACAGTCGCTATGGGCTCGGTGTTCAGCGCCTTTCTGTGGGGCTACGCCTTGTTCCAGATTCCGTGGGGATACGTCTGCGACCGGATCGGGCCGCGGCGCACGCTTACAGTGGCCATTTTTATCTTCGCCCTGGGAGCGGGGGCGATGGCGGTTGTACCCCGGGTTGCGAGCCTCGCTGGAATTAGTGTCCTCGCAGGCTTTAGTGTGGTCCGCTTCTTAACCGGCGTGGGTGAGGCCGCGATTTCATCCAACGTGACCAGGGTGATCGCGTCTTGGACCTCGGTCCGGGAACGCGGCTTCGCGAGCGGTCTCCAGGTCTGCGGGCTCGGGCTGGGAGGAACTCTGACTCCCGTTTTCATCGCGTGGACGATGGTGCATTGGAGTTGGCGCGCCTCGTTCGAAGTCTGTGCCGGTTTGGCTTTCCTGGTGGTGGCCCTTTGGCATTTCTACTCCACCGACTGGCCCGAGGAGCACTCTGAAGTAAACGACGCGGAACTGCAGATCATTCACCCCGGTTCGCGGAAGGGGGACGTGGGCGGTCGCTCGACGCACCGGGGCGCAACCAGCGTGCCGTGGCTCAAGATACTTAGCAGCGTCTCGGTATGGGGATTGATTCTGGGCTACGGGTTCCAGGGCTATACGTTCTACGTCTATTACAACTGGTTCTATTTCTACGCGGTGAAAATGCGCGGCTTGGGAATCATGCAGGCCGCCATCTGGACGTCGGCGCCATTTTTGGCTATGGCTCTGTTGTCCCCGGTTGGAGGATGGTTTTCCGATCGCGTCGCCCGAGTCACTGACCGCCGCAAGGGAAGGGTGGCAGCGGTGTGGCTTGGCATGGGTATGTCGGCGCTCCTGCTGTATAGCGGGAACCATCTTTCGGTCACCGTCATCGCTCTGCCCATGATCGCGCTTGCCGCAGGGTTCAACATGTTCGCTGCAGCAAACTTCTGGGCGTCCTGCATCGACCTGGCCCCTTCCTACTCCGCTTCGCTCTCTGCACTCATGAATACTTTGGGTAGCATCGGAGGAGTGATTTCTTCCACCGTCACCGCATCCATTGCGGTTCACCGAGGGTGGGGCCCTGCCTTGGATTTGGCCGTCTGGATCACCATCGGTTCTGGCTTGCTTTTCACAATCGTCGACGGGAATAACAGTATTGAAGATCCAGTAAATTGAATCGTTTCTTCTATGTGGTGGCTCTATTCGCTGGTGTAGTTAATTTCCATGCGCCGAACCTGAACGCCCGAAACATAGAGCGCAACCAGCGCCACGATCAACACACCCAGCACCGCAACTGGAACGGAGACAGGATCGGGGTTGGAAATCAACAACGCGAGCAGAGCTGGCGTACCAGGGGCGCTCGGAATGTCCACCGGACACAGTGATTTGAGGTAATAGATGACGCTGAACTGCTTGAGGACTGCGGGCAAAAATGGATTTACCGCTTCCCAGATCAAGATGGCCGCCGCGGGCAAGATCGGATTCCGGAACAGCATTCCAGCCACCAGAAAAAACGCTCCGTAACCAACACAGGCCAGCACAGTCACTCCGACGTACACCGCCGCATGTTCAAGACCGTGATTGTGATAAAGGTAGACGTCACGCACGCTCGGAGGGAAGTGCCATACGAAAGCTATGGTCTGGAGCACGGTGCTGGTTACGAAAATAGTGCAAGTGGCCAGCAAGCCAGCTAAAAACTTTCCTGCCATCAGGACTTCACGACGTATCGGCGCAAGAAAATAGAAGTGGAGACTGCGATCAAGGATTTCTCCACGGAACAGGTTCATGAAGATTCCTAGGCAGCCAAAAAAGACGGCCAGCCGAAGAAAAAAGAACTGAAAAACGCTGGCGAACACGATCGAATCCTGGCCCAACTTGTAGCCCTCACGAATATGAACTGTCTCGACCCGGCCGTCTACCACTTCCACATACAAATCGTTCTGCCCGTCAGAGTAACGGTATTGCTCGTGAAGGATGTTCAGGGTTGTCAGTGGCCCCGTCGGCCGATTTTCAGACCAATGAAACCGAAGCGACGGTTTTCCAAGGATTGCAACCACTTCCTCCTTAGCCATGCCAGCCTTCACCGCCAGCAGATCCTGATACGTCAGTTGCTTCTCGGTCCGCCGGGCGAAATTGGCGCTTCGATTCTGCTGGGTCGAAGTGACCACTGCGTAGGCTATGAAGAGGAGAACCGGGAGAGCGGCAACCAGATAGATCCAAAGGCCTCGCTTCGCGAGAAAAGTCTTCTTCAACTCCAGTCGAATTACCGCTTTGATCTGCGGCCACCACGCGCTCATCATCGGACTACCTCTTCATTCCCGATCAAGTAACCGTAGACAGAGAGCACATCGTCGTCAGCCGGGACAACTGATTCGATTTCAATTCCGTTCAGAGCAATCTGATTCAGCGTCAGATAGAACTGGTCGGCATCCCGCGTTTTCAGAAGCAGGCCGCGTCCGTCTTTGTGGATGGCAACTTCGATCGTGTGCGCATCCTCCAACATCTTCGCGCCAAGCTCTCGCGGCTTGTCGCAGCGGATCAGAATCTGCGTGGGATGTTCCTGGATCTCGCTGCGCACGCTGCGGATCGGGCCTTCGGCCACAACGTAGCCGTTGCTGAGCAGGATGACCTGATCGGAAATGACATCGACTTCGTGCAGGATGTGGCTGGAGATGATCACATAGCAGCCCTGCGCCGCCGCCTCACGGAACAGCGCGATCATCTCGGATCGGGCGAGTGGATCGAGACCGTTCAGAGGTTCGTCGAGCACGAGAACTTTTGGATCATGCGACAAAGCCTGGGCCAGCCGGATCCGCTGGCGCATTCCCTTGCTGTAGCCTGCGATATTTCGTGTGGCGGCGTCGGTGAGGTTCACCCGCTCAATGGCGTGCCAGGCAAGTTGCTCCGCACTTTGGGCATCTCTCCCGGCCAGTCGCAGATAGGAATAAATAAACTGAAATCCCGTCAGCCCCTTGGGAAACGCGTCAAACTGCGTGGAATACCCGACAATCGTGAACAGATGTTCGGGATCGTTGGTCCTGTAACCAAGCACCTGAACCTGCCCGCGCGTGGGCCGGACCAAGCCCGTCATTAGATTCATCAGCGTGGTCTTGCCCGAACCGTTCGGGCCGACAAGGCTGGTGATCCCCGGGGGAATCGCCAGATTGACGCGATTGACGCCCAGAATTTCGCCGTAGAACTTCGATACCTCTTCGAAGGTGATGCGATCGTTCACCGCACCACCTCGTAGGCCCGCACCTTGCGCATGAGCAAGCCGAGGCAGATGGCACTATACGCGAGCAGGGCGATGCACGCATCGGCGACGGAAATTGCGCGCACGGCGTCCATTCTGAAGAGAGCATTATCCACTGTTGTCGTTAAGTACCCGAGACTGAAGAAATAGCCTGAGTCGGTTTGCAGGACGGTGTTTACCGTTTGCGCAAAGCCTGCTCCGAAGAACATCACCGCCAGCAGAAGGGCACCGGCGACGATTCTCCATTTCACCCAGGCTGAGAGCGCCATTGCGAACAGCGACAAGATTGTGATCCAGATCAGGGAAGAAACGATCAAGCTGCCCGCGATCCAGAGGTGGTCCCATGTCCATCGAGGTCCGGCAAAACTCCCCTGCACGGCGAAGAGAATCAATCCCGGTATCCATGTGATCTGCGACAGCAGAATCGCCAGGACCGAAGACTTGCCCAGGACGTACTCGGCGCGCGAGAACGGACGGCAGAAATACAAGGGGAGCGCGCCATTGGCAAGATCCGGCGAAATCAGTCCGGGCCCGGCAAATGCAGTCAAAAGAAAGGCAAGCGCTCCCTGCACGTTCACAAAATAGAAAAAAAACTTATTGTCGATGGAGATGAGCCGGCTGGGGATGCCCACTTGTGCCAGAAAGCTAGCGCTATGAACGAGGTAGATCGTGAACAGGCTCAATACTGGGAAGAAAAAGCAGGCCACAAAAAACCCAGTCTGAAACTTGGACTGAAAAAGGTTCCGTCTGGTATAGCGAAAGAGCACCAGGCACCGGGACCAGGCGGGAGTCAACGGCCCGGAATACGGCCTGTAGCTATTCCTGTAAACAGCCATCCCCACTCCTCGGCACGGGCCTCAACCTTGGCATTCAGGACTCCATGGCCTTCAAGAAGATATCCTCGAGCGTGTCGCGCCGGAAATTCAGCCGCCGGATGCGCACCTGGCGTTCCGCGGCAATGCGGAAGATGTCGCGAGTTTCAATCCCATCGGCGAGAACCAGCTTCATACGGTTTGCCGTCACAGCGCACTCACACCCGAGTTTCTCGATCGCCCCGGTAAAATCCCCATTCGCATTCGCACCATAGATCTCCAGTTCGAGAAATCGTTTGTTCGCCTGACGCTCCTGGTCCAGATTGGAGTAATGAGCGATCTGTCCCTGCTTGAGGATCAGAACCTCATCGCAGGTCTCCTCGACATCGCGCAGCAGATGCGAGCAGAGCACAATCCTCATTTCCTTGCCGTCTCGAATTTCGCGGATCATGCGGATCATGCGCTGGCGTGCAGAAGGATCGAGGCCGTTGGTCGGTTCATCGAGGATCAAGAGCTTCGGACCGTGAACGATGGCCTGGGCTAACTTCGCCAGTTGTTTCATGCCCAGCGAATAAGTTCCCAACTGGCGGTAACGGGCTTCCGCCAAGCCAACATAGAAGAGCGCCTCGTGCGCCCGTTCGAGCGCCACATCGGACGGCAAACCCGACAACTCTCCCATCATCTGGACAAACGATACCGCGCTCATCTTCGAGATGAAGGCGTCGTTCTCCGGCATGTAGCCCACCAACCCGCGAATGTTTCTGACTTCTGTTCCGATCTCGTATCCAAATACCCGCGCAGAACCCGCAGAGGATTTGTAGAAACCGAGGAGGGTATTGATCAGTGTGGATTTGCCTGCGCCGTTTGGGCCCAGCAAGCCAATCGCTCGCCCGCGCAACGAGGCAGTAAGACTGCGCAGGATCTCCCGGTTCCCGAACTTAACCGAAAGACCCTGCAGTTCAATCAGCGGAGGCAATGGGGCAGTAGGCGGCATCTGCTCGCTTTCGCCTTCTGCTGCTCCGAGGTGTGTCGTCGTACTCACTGAGTTTGAGGTGCAGGATGACTCAAGGTGTTGCCCAGGAACATCTGGGGCAGGAACGGCCCATTATGCCCCATCGTCAACAGAGTGCCCAGATCAAAACCCATGAAGCCGGTATTACTCGCCACGACGATCCGGTCAGATTCGCCGTAGGCATAGATCAAGCCCGGAGCGGAGTTGGCCGTGAGCGCATCGACCGACTGCCGCTGCTGCGAGGTTAGAGCCCCGCTGGCTTTCAGCTGTTCGGCTAGTGGGCCCACGACCGGGCCGATATTGTGATAGAAGATCGCCGAAAAGTTGGTGTACCCGTCGCTCGGTAATAGAGCTTGAAAGCCGGCCGAATGAGCCAGCGTGTATCCCGTCTCGCGGGTTTGAATCGCCCGCGAGATGGTGGCCATATCAGGCGCGGCGATCAGATAACTGTCGACAAAGGTGTAGTCAACCTCGGAATTCGGCGCGTTCGGGTTGCTCGGGTTCGAACTAGTAATGACGAAGTAGGTCCGGGAACCAACCTGCCTCTGCGTCAACTGCAGTGGGTGCCCCTTCTGATCGGCCTCGCGATTGTAACTATCGACGAGTTTTGTGATCGTCGCTTGCAGGGTTGCCGGATCATATACCTCGAAGATCAGCTTCCACCGCGGGGTTGGCAGCATCGGGCCGTCGAACGCCATGGTAACCTCGCCGCCAAGCGGCGCCGTGAGGTCATTGAGCACGTTCACGCCAGTTTTGGTCTCGAACTCGGCGATATGCCGCGTGAAGGCGTCATCCCCGCTCCCGATCATCTTGAACATCTCTTCCATAATGCTTCTCGGGTTCTTGATCACCGCCGATGTCACCATGCTGGCGTCGGGCGTAACGAATTCCAACGACCCCATTGAGGCAGGCGCTGCCAGCCACGCAGCCACGCCTTGCCGCTCAGACGCGAATGTCAGAGTGGCATGACTCTCCGTCTTGCCACTCACCTCGCGATGTTCCATCGTCAGGTATCGCACGTCTCCCATTCCTGGTGGCAGAGGGTGACTGTTGCTATCAACTTGTACGTGTTGCGCGACAATTTGTTCCATGTCCACGCAGAAAAGCCATTCTGCGCCCTGCTGGTAGTTGCGGACAATCTGTTGGTAAAACGGTGTTTCGGCAGACAGATTGCCGCCGCCCTGCTGGACCCGCCTGACCGCATGCTGCAGTTCCGCCACGTCCGCAGTGGCGATCAAGAGGTCGTTGCTCACATAAACCAATAGAGGCCGACCGGCTGCTGGTGTCACGGCCCACGGGTCGTGCACGGTTTGCAGCGCTACTTGCGAGGGATTTGAACTGAGATGCCGGCCTTCCTTTTGCAGAAAGGCTTCCAGTCCCGGCCGCTGTACCTTCGCAAGCACGACCGGCGCGGTGTAAGTTGTTCCGTCCTTCGCCACGGCGAACACGATCTCCTCGCCCAGATAACTGCTGAACGTCTTTACGCCATTCAGCACGTCTTCCAGCTTCGGCCCATTTCCTTTTTGCTGTTGCCGCCACCAGTTGCGCAAATCCGGACTCTGCTGCAGCCGCTCTTCGAAAAGCCGGCTCGCCTCTCCCAAGGTGTTCGTGAGATTCGGGATCGCCGCGTAGACAACGGTGTGGTCAGGAACATATGGCAGAAGATCGGAGTTGTAGCGCAATCCTGGCCCTGGAATCGCCGCAAACTGTTTCTGCAGGACCGCGAAGTCGCCCAACAGGGCAAGGTATTTGGCCGCATTTCTGCTCCATGCGATCTCGTTTTGGATCGGAACCTTCGACACGCCGCCCGAAGTCGCTTCATCCCCGACGCGCAGGTCGGCAGTGTTTTCTCCAAATTCCACGCGGACCACGCCTTCGATCACGGCCACGCGGGAGCCTTTCGTCCCATGATTCACGGAGAAGATGGTGCCTTTCACTGAGACCAAGCCGTCGTCGGTGGCGACATACAGGCGGCCTGAACGTTGCTTGGCGGACTGCACGATGACCTGGCCGCCATCCAGATGAACCGTCGTGCCCTTCCACGCCCGCGAGATCGAGAGATCCGAGCGTTCCCCCATCTCGACCAGGGAGCCGTCGAGCAGCCGCACTACCGCCGTCGAGCCTTTCGCGGTGCGGATCTCGTCTCCATTCCGGATCTTGTAGCCTGCCGGAACCACCCGCATCTCTGCGCCGGACACGGCATACAGCGAGCCGTCCACAGTTTGAACCGCCGCGCGAACGGAATGCTGGCCAGGAAGAAGCCCATTCGTGAACGCCAGGGCCGCAAATGTCACCCCAGCGACAGCGGCCGCGCCCATCGCCCACCACGCCCGTGAACCGGAGGGCTTTGTTTCCAGCCGCCAAACCTTTTGCGGCGCTCCTTCCCGAGCGGTCTCGAGGGCGTGGCGGCATGCGACACAGACATGCACGTGATCGTCAAATAGGAGGGTACGCGCAGGCGGCAGTTGCTTTCCCAGATACGCGGGGATCAGCGCTTGAAAATCTGCACAGCTTCGAAGCGTGCGCGTGCTGAGGTCCGCGGTCGCAGATCCCCCGGCAATCGAATTCCGGACCCGCTCGCCAGCCTGGGCGACGACCTTGTCATCCACATGCTCATTTCGAATTGTCGACAGCAAACGCTCGAACTTCTCGTTCTTCATGACCTGCCTCCTAGATACGCGCCAAGCGCCTTGCGGAGCTGTCGCCGAGTGCGGTGCACGATTACCGCCACCAACACCTGTGAAGTTCCGAGCATCTGCGCGATCTGCGGATTGCTGAAACCTTCGAGGAAGCGCAGCGCAAAGATCTCCGCCGGGCGTGGTTTTAATTGAGCCATAGCTCGCCCCAGCGCCTCGCGAAGGTCACGAGAGTCGTCATGGGCGCCCACCGCCGGTAGTTCCGTAAGCTCTACGGTGCGATCCGTCTGTCGCGATCGCATCACGTCCAACGCGGCGTTGATTGCCGCCCGGCGCAGGTAACTCTCCTCATTCTCCATCGCGTCGGCGTCGCCCGCCCGGCGGAGCAGGCGCAGGAACACCGTCTGCAGCACGTCCTCGGCATCGGCCGCGTTGCCGGTGATCCGGTACGCTGTGCGGAAGACCAAACCGTGGTGGGCCCGAAAGGCCCGATCGAGTTCGTCCGGAATCGCGATCGCCGGTTCCTCTGCCAATAAGCTTCGCAGGTTACGCCTCCAGTTGCTCACTTACACCACTAAAGACGACCTGGAGGCCGAATTATTACAAGAATGATTACAGGGAGCCCTTTTTCGTAACCAAGGGTGGAAGCCTCCAGACGGTGCACCTCGCGAGCGCAGGAAGTGCTCCCCGCCTCTTGCGGAGATTCGGCCTGCGGTCCCACACGCATATTGATGTTAAGTGACATGACAACTTGTAAGGCTCTGTTTCGCACAAGATCTGTCAATCAACGCGAATGTGACAACTCATAGACTTACATCCATAGTCTCCATTTTGTTGGAGGGTCAGGGACGAGCGCACCGCAACGTCGTGCGAGAAGCATCGCGAGTCCATGCGTAATTTCAGGGCGAAATGATTGTGGCGCAAAACGTGCACTTTACTCGAGGCATGACCAGGTGAAGGTCGCCCGCCATTTCACATCGCATGAGGAGAGGCTAAGCGCTATGAAGCAAGTTATGGCTGTCAGGATTGCTGTTTTGACACTGTTTTGTTGCGCGCCCACCTTTCTTGCTGCACAAGCCACTTCGGGGATCACCGGAGTCGTCTCCGACTCCAGCAGCGCGGTTGTGGTTGGCGCTCAGGTCGAGCTTAGCAACCCGGCGACTGCATTTTCCGCCACGACTAAAACCAATAGTATAGGCGCGTATCAGTTTGCTAGTGTCCCACCGGGTTCTGGATACACGCTGACATTCACAAAGCAGTCGTTCCGCAATGTGGTTGTCACCAATGTGTCTTTAGAGGTAGGCGTCACTGAGACGCGCGACGCACACCTCGCGGTCGGTCAAGCAGCCGAGACGGTTGAAGTCAGCGCAGAAAATTCCGCAACCGTGAACACGATAGACGCCAGCATCGGCAATGTGATTACGGGGAGGCAGTTTTCCGACCTGCCGAGTCTATTTCGCGACGACGCCTCGAACCTGTTGCAACTGCAGCCCGGCGTCCAGGCTCCGCAATTCGGGTCCGATGCGCAGAACGGATCCGTCACCGGTTCCCGTGCTGACGCGGGAAACATTACCCTTGACGGCCTCGATGTAAATGACGAAACCATCGGACAGTCGTTCACGACAGTGGGCCGGGCTCCGATCGATTCCATCGCGGAGGCCCGCACTATCGTGGGAAATTCCGACGCAACTTTCGGACGCAGCGGCGGCGCGCAAGTCGATCTGGTCACGAAGAGTGGAACAAACCAGTGGCACGGCTCTCTTTCCGAGTTCAATCGCGTGTCGCTCCTTGCCGCCAACGACTACTTCAACAATCTGGATGGAGTCAAGAAAGGACAACTCACGCGTAATCAATACGGCGGAAGCGTGGGAGGCCCGATACTGAAGAACAAACTATTCTTCTTCTTCAGCTACCTAGGACGCCGGGACGCCGAAGGACTGCCTCAGAACATCACCGTTCCTCTGTCGGCCTTTAGAAATGGCCAGATATCCTATGTCAACGACAATTCCGGTTGTACGGCGGCGGCGACCCTGCAATCTCAACCCAACTGCATTACGACGCTAACGCAGGCTGGGGCTGCGATGCTCGACCCGCAGGGAAAAGGGCCGAACACCGCCTTGGTCGATTTCATACAAAATCGCTACCCGGTTCCGAACAATACCAGCGTCGGCGATGGAGTAAACACAGGTGGCTTTGCTTTTACCGCTCCTTTTCGTCGGAACGAGAATACTTTCGTAGGCCGGCTGGATTACAACCTCAACTCGAAGCATCAGTTGTTCGCACGCGGTACCTGGGATCGCGATCATGACACCCAGAATCAACAGCTCTTCCCGCAAGATCCGCCGACGCTCATCGGGAGAATTGTGCACGACCGCACCTGGGTCCTAGGCGAGACTTGGGCCATTAACAGCAGGATGACCAACCAGGCCTTCGTGGGACTCAGCCGTCAAGTCGATGACTTTCCCGCTGAATTCGCGCCGACAGCTCCGAATGAGTTCGGCTTCACAAACGGGCTGACCGGCCCGTACGGGGACTTTCGCGCGCAAAGCCGCAACGTGGGGGTTCCTGAGGTTCGCGATAACTTCATCTGGAGTCTGGGCAAACATTCGTTGCAAATCGGCGGCGACATCAAACCAATTCGCGTGCACTTTTCTAACGTCAACGACATAAACTTTCCGACTATCGGATTGCAGTCGCAGATCACCAGCCTCGATTCATCGCTCAGGCCGGCGCATATCAACCCGGATGCCAGCGTTGAGACGAATTGGGACAATAACTTCACAGTTCTGCTGGGAAGGTATGCTAATAACACCAGCCAGTACAATTTCGATCGAGCGGGCAACCCATTTCCGCAGAATACTGCTGCGGTCCGCGACTATCACTACAACGAATATGAATTCTTCGTGCAGGACTCCTGGAAGCTTCGCTCGGATCTAACGATCACCTACGGGCTGCGCTGGAACTACCACAGCGTGCCCTTTGAGTCCAACGGTTTCGAATCCGTGCCCAACGTTTTCGAGCAGCAGATGTTTGGGACGCGGCAGCAGGCCGCCGCGAGCGGAACCAATGGGTTCGACGCAGCCCCGCTTGTCAGCTACACGCTGGGTGGACCCGTGAATCATGGACCGAATCTTTACCACCCGGACTGGAAGGATTTTTCTCCTCGGATCGGAATCGCTTACTCGCCGTCCTTTACCAGCGGAATTCTCGGCAAAGTTCTCGGTGACCGCAAAACCAGCATCCGAGCAGGCGGTGGGATCAGCTACGACCGAGTCCTCAGTACCTTAAGCTTTGAAACCGACGAGGTTAGCCAGTTGTTCGCAACGTCACGGTCATTCCAATACGGCAAAGCGGGTGATCCAACAACTTCGCTCCAAGAAGATCCTCGCTTCACGTCGATCAGTTCACCCGTAGCTCCACCTGCGCCGGGAACCTTGCCGAGGCCGTCACTCACCCCATTTACAACAATTAGCGACGGAGCTACCTGCCCCGTTGGCAGCCTTTGGGGCGGGGCCTTCGTTCCTGCGGGGCAGCCGTGCGCGACGGGTCTGTTTACCAACAACGACCTCTTCCAGTTCAACAACACTCTAAAGATGCCCTATAGCATTACGGCGTCATTCGGATTTCAGAGACAGCTTCCCAAGAACATGCTGTTGGATGTTAATTACTTTGGCCGGTTCGGACGCCGCCTGATTGCGGTCGGCGATCCCGCGCAACAACTCAATTTCAAGGATCCCCAATCGGGCCAGTTCCTGAATACGGCTTTCGGCAACGTACAGGCGGCCATTCAGGCGGGCACAACTCCGCAGGACCAGCCATGGTTTGAGAATCAGATGAACGCCGCGATCGTCAGTGTGCTCGGTCCGGGCGCCAACTGTCAGGGGGTGTTTGGAGCGAGCTGCACAAGCGTGGCGGCAACGTTCCTCCCGATCAATTTCCAGATCGGCGATCTGTCAACCGTGGACGTCGTTCTGGCCAATGCGGGATTGCTGCTGCCCAATACCGGCCTGCCCTACCAAACCGGTTCGATCGCCAACGTGGGGAACTTTGGCGGGTCGAGCTACAACTCTTTGATCGTGAGTTTGCGCAAGCGCTTCTCCAACCACTTGCAGTTTGACTTTAACTACACGTACGCCCATTCGATTGACAACGTCTCCGACATCACCAACGATGTCATTTTTTCGACTTTTAACGGACAAGGGCTGGTCTGTGATCTCAGGAACTTGCGAGTCTGCCGGGCAAGTTCGAATTTCGATGCGCTCCACACCGTTAGCGCCAACTACGACTACGAACTCCCGTTTGGTCGTGGCCGATCTCTGCTGGGTGACGCTCCAAGGTGGCTCGACGCGATTGTCGGCGGGTGGGCAACAACAGGCATCGTTACGTTTCACTCCGGGTATCCGTGGAACACCACAACCAACGCATTTCCGGTTGACTTTACTCAGACCGCCTCAGCGGTCCTGGTAGGGCCAAAATCTGCCGTGAAGCAAAACATTCACGTCGATCCTGCCACCCACTCGGTCGATTTCTTTGCCGATCCGACCGCCGCCTTAAACGCCTTTGGATTCCCGTTTGGCGGAGCCACTGGAGACCGGAACGCCCTGCGCGGACCCCGCTACGTCAACACCGACATGGCGGTGCTCAAAACCTTCAAGATGCCCTGGTCCGATAAGCAGACTCTGCGCTTCCGGACTGAAGCCTTCAATGTCTTCAACCACGCCAGCTTCAACGATCCTTCCACGGATCCGAATGCAGTCGGGTCTCTTAGAACAGCGAACAACAACATTAACAATCCGAGCCAGTACGGAATCCTCACCAACCTGGCTCACGAGCCGCGGCAGATGCAGTTCAGCCTGCAATATACGTTCTAGGTCGGATACGATCGTGATGTGGGCTGGTCCAAGCCAGCCCTCTTCTGCTTTCGAAGTAGCTCCGGTCGTTGCTACCGATTTTCTTGTCGCCTGTGGTAGTCCCCACAATTCTGATCACTTAGGAAGAGCGGCCCGCATGATTCTTGCCGTGGTGAGTTTCGCCGACGCTTTACGCTCACCATTGTCGTCGAGCGTGTCCCAACCTGAGTTTGCAATGTAGTAGAAATCCGACCCGACGATCACTCCGTGGGTGGGATCGCCAATCGTGCTTGTGGCGGACTCGATGACATCCTGCGACTTGACTCTGCCGTGGGAGGGGTCAAGCCGGAATGAGATTACGCGCTCGGGGGAAGAACCGTTCTGCACGGCGAGAACACTATCGCCGTACAAGTAGAGTCCGTCGATACCGTTGAGAATGAACTTGTTGTCCATGGAAAGCCAACGTACTTGCCGCGTCGATAGATCGAGTATTCCAATGCCGCGCAGATAATCGGGAACGAAGAGGGAACCGCCGTCGGCACTCACCGACGGAGTCTGCGGAGAAATAAAATCTCCACGATCGATTCGTTCCAGTGTCTTGCCGTCGTTGACCCGGTAGACTCCTCCGCCCTCACCGTCCGAAACAATGGCGACACCGTCCCGCATCAGCGCCATATCTCCCAGAGCACCCCCTTCCGGACCTTCGATTCTGAACATCAGCTTCCCGTCGTCGAGGTTATAGCAGAGAACAGCGGAACGCCCCCAGTCAGACTTCTGTACAATGCTGAATCCTTTCAGTGCGACTTCGGTGGCCCACACGCGGTGGCGCTGTGCATCAAGCTTAAGTGCAAGCATGGGCCAGCGATCAGGAGCAGTGGCAAAGTCTCGGACCTTTCCTTCTGGGCCGACCGTAACAATTTTCTTTTCCAGCACGCTGGTGAGAAAAAATCGTTTTGTAGATGCGTCGTAGTCAATGTCTTCGGGCAACAAGCCGACGTCTTGCAGTTCCCACGCAACTGTTGCTTTGGTAACGGGCTTTCGATTGGCAGCCACGGCGGCGTCGACGCGCAGCGCGTCAAACGGCGCAGCCAATAGAACATCTGCGGCGTGTCCCATCTCGAGGATTTGCTGAACCTCGGCCTTGGCCTCTGCAGTGCGCCCGCGCATCAAGTCTGCCCGAGCCATCTCCAGCAATGATCGTGGCGAGCCGTTCAGGAACTCTTCGAGTCGTGCAGCATAGGTCCCGTAGGCTTCCCAATCCTTCTTGTCCCGCGCACTACGAAGGGATTGGCGCAGATCATTCAGTTGCTGGACCGCTGATGTAACGCGGGTCTGGGCGAAAGATATGGCCAGCGTTAGGAGGAGTAATGTCGCGAGGCAGAGAGACAGTCGTGAGCTTCTCATAAGAAGTAGACGTAACGTCTGGAAGGAGGTTAGGTGATTACTCGATGCAAAAACTCCGAAGAAAAATACTACCAAGGCTTAGGAACAGATCAGAGGCTGCGAGAACCCCTGTCGTAAAAGTTCACACGCGGATATGGCCACCTGAACGCATAACTTCCGCTGATCTCGTACAACCTAAGACCGCATCAGAATCCTTACTCCATATGGCTCGATGTTGATCGAACCCGTAATTGCCGAGCGGTCGAGTACATCCTGATAGCGGCCGCCGACTTGGACAGGTTGGGGCTTCGCCGTGTGGTTGAGCAAGTACGTCCACGTCTGTCGATCGTTGCGCCGGGAGGTGACCTCGACGCCGGGAGGCGCCTGAATCGAGCGCGTAACTCCGCTCGACGCAATCAAAGTAAGAAGCACCCGGGCGAGGTCAGCGCCGTCGAGGTGAGGGCCTACATAGATCGCTCGTCCTTTGCCATAGCGGTGTGAGGTGATCGCCGCCTTGCCGGCGTACTGGCCGCCCGTATAGGAGGCGAGAATCTCCACATCTTTGTCTTTGGGATCAAGAATGTCGGCCCAAATGTGGCACTCGGCGTCAGCCCCAGCAAGCGGGCCGGCGAACTTCACGCCCTGCTTTTCTGAGTAAATTGGTTCGTAGTCGACGAGTTCCACTCCCATAACATCCCGCAACAAGCCTGGCAAGGGTGTATCCACGATTCGGCTGTGCTCGTCTTTGACGCCCAGACGAAAACCGGCGATGAATGTTCCGCCTCCTTCGACGAACCGGCGAATACGGTCGGCCTGCTTCTGGGAGACCACATACATCGCAGGTGAGCACAGCACTTTGTATCGGGCGAGGTCCTGGGTGGCGTCAACTACGTCGACGCCCGCGTGTGACGCGGCGATGCACCCGTACCAGGAGAGTATCTCGGTAAGGTACTTGAGTTTGGGCTGGCCCGGTTGGATGGCAAGCGCCCAGTCGGAGCTGGAATCGAAGCAGAGAGCGAGGTTGGCGTCGTATCGGGCGTTGAGAGCTTCGTGGCCAAGGGATTTGAGCTCGCGAATGGTTTGCTGCATCTCGTCAAAACCGGGACTGTGCGACCGATCGTGCCGGAGCATCCCATGCCAATATTCCTCGGCGCCGAAATTGGTAGTGTCCCAGCGAAAATAGTTGATGCCCATGGCTCCATGAGCCACAGCCTGGTATGTCCATAAGCGGAGTTGCCCAGGTTCGGGCTGAGGAGAGAAGAATGGTTGCCCCGCCTTACCACTCTGCTCCTCCATGATGAGAAAGGGCTGGCCATCCTTCACACTGCGCATGAAGTCGTGGGTGAAGGCAACCATCGGTACAACGACTTCTTGCGGAGCGCTGACTCCTGAGTTCGGACCGCTTGCATGAATCGCGAAAAACCCGGGATAGTTATCGGAGGACACGAAATCGAGGTTGCGATACAGCTCGCGCATGTCAATGAAATCGGCGGCGCCGACGTTATTGGTGGTGATGAAGTGCGCGGGACACACTTTGCGCAGCACGGTCAACTGTTCCTCAAGGAAAGAGGTATTGGCAGCACTCTGGTAGCGGTAATAATCCAACGCCAGCCCGGGGTTCGGTGGAGCACCAGAGGGAAGCGGGACCGGGATCTGCGAGAAATCGCTGTAAGTGTTGCTCCAAAATACGGTGCCCCATGACTGATTGAGGGCATCGAGCGATGGATACTTGCCGCGCAGCCACTGCTGGAATCCTTCCCGGCAGAAACGGCAATAGCACCGGGGACTTTCGCCGAGGGTGAATTCGTTGTCGATTTGCCAACCGATGACGCCAGGAGTTGAGGAGAAGGCGCGAGCCATTGCGGTTGCGACCGCGAGTGACAGGCGGCGGTAAGTCGCATTTGTCGGACACGTAAAGCGACGTGTGCCGGGACTCAGCGTGACGCCGTGCTCATTGACCATCAACACCTCGGGATATTTCTGCGTGAGCCACGGAGGTGGTGCCGCAGATGGTGTGCCAAGAATGACCGCTATCTGATGAGCGTGGAGAATGCCGACCGCGCGCTCGAGCCATTTGAAGTCGAAGCTGCCTTCCTGCGGCTCCATCAGCGCCCAGGCGAACTCAGCGATGCGCACATTCGTGATGCCCGCTGCGGCCATGGCCACGGCATCCTGTTCCCAAAGGTTCTCGGGAGTTTGGTCAGGGTAATAGTCGGTGCCGAACAGGAGTGGCAGATTACTGCGAGGATCCTTCGAGGAAACGTTTTCTTGTTGACCGTGCAACAAAGGTACGCAGTTCTGCAAGGCCAGCAACGTGGCTAGTGTGGCGCTTCCACTCATGATAAAGTCCCGTCGATTCATACAGGTGCGCTCCTCGGGAAAAGTAATAAACTTTATACACGACGAGAAGCCTTTGCCACTCGAGAAACGCTGAAGGGGAGATAGGTTGCGCATTGAGCATTGTGGGATCTCAGCGTTTTTCGTTCCTGAACGTGGGCCAGAACCCTAGGAGAATGGGAGTCCGCAAACGTCCAACAGCCAGGGATCGAAGTCCGCAAACGTCCAACCTTCCTCCGTAACCCGATCTATGTTGACGAAGCGAAGGCGCGACCAGTCCCCCGAGCGATGGCGGGAAGCTTTCCGCCGTCGCTGACCGCCAAATTCGCGATACCCGGATCGACGCGCCGTGCCTACCCGAATTCGCCATTGCGTCCAGTGTCCGAAGTGCTTCACCCGATATCTGCTCTCCCGCAGTCCTTACCACAACGGCTCGTACCTCGTTCCGACTGTTCTTTATTCTTTGGATGAATATGCTTTGTATTGCTGCTGCAGAAGACCGGCCGTGCCTAGCCGATGGCAATGGAGCGAGGTAGAGAGGTGCGAGGTTTCGCCCGCCGCTCATCGTCGTGGCTACGGTACACCGGATGAAATCGTTCTCTTACGCAGCCGTCCTCGTCCTGAGCGCGGAGTCGACGCCACAACCTACCTCAGTGTGAAACCACCGGAGAAAGAAAGCAACTCACGATGAATCGTATCCTTCCAATATTAAAAGTCATCAGATTTAAGATCGCCGGATTGACGATTAAGAGAGTAGAACCTGCTCTAGTTTTGGCGGTCGTGTTCCTGGCGGCACTGCCGTTCTCACGAGCTCATCGGTCTGCTTCAGTCGACTCGGCGCGAGCCGCCTCCTGCGCCGGCCCCGAATATCACAGCTTCGACTTCTGGATCGGTGACTGGAAAGCTTTTGACGCAGACAATCCAGCAACTGCGGTCGCGCACACCCGTGTTGACCGAATCCTCGACGGCTGCGTTTTGCTGGAAGACTACGAGGGCACCGACGGTTCGCGCGGCGAGAGTTTCACCATCTACGACGCGTCGCGGCAGGTATGGCATCAAAGTTGGGTCACGAATCACGGAGTGCTGCTGGTCGTCGAAGGCAAGCTGCAGGCGGGAAAGATGATTCTAAGCGGTGTCTCTCACCCCAGCGGTGGCAAAGAGAAGTTCGTCCGCGGTGTCTGGAAGCCTGTAAATGGCGGCGTTCGCGAGACCGCGGTGACCTCGACGGACGGCGGCAAGACCTGGAACCCCTGGTTCGACCTGATGTTTCGGCCCAAAGCATCTGAAGCGAGCACGAACGCCTCTGCTCATGACAGGTCAGTCATCGCCGGTCTTGATACCCAATACCAGGCCGCGGTGAAGAAAAATGATGCGACC
>CAVYHM010000052.1:0-9863 GCA_963768265.1 uncultured Acidobacteriaceae bacterium | reverse complement strand
CGTTGGTTCCCGCCCAAATTAATCCCTTCTCGCTTTGGCGAAGGCGCAATCGCGAACACTACTTCGCCGTAAAATTGCCCGAGATTGTCCCCGACAATTCCTCCCGAGGGAACGATCCGCGCCGCATCCTGCGTGGAAAGGTCCGGGCTGATGACCGACCAACTCTGTCCGCCATTCGTGGTCTTGAAGATTACCTGGCAACCGTAGTAGACCGTGTTGTGATCGAAGGGATCGATGGCTAGCGGCGCCGTCCAATGGCAGCGATACTTGATGGCGTTGGGTGGTGAGTCCAGAGTATGCATCCAAGGGCTGACGGAACGCGCATGCTTGGTGCGGGCGTCCCAGCGCGTGACTTTATTGCCGTAGCAGGTGGCCCACACCACGTTCGGATCGGTCAAATCCGGAACCGTGAACCCGGATTCGCAACCGCCCATCTCATGATCCCACCCGGTCTCTCTCGAATCGACGGGCACACTGGGGCCGCGCATATTTCCATCGTCCTGCATGTTGCTGTAGAAGTAATAGGGAACCTGGTTGTCGACGTCGACGTGGTACATCTGGCCAATAGGGAACTGAGCGCGGTGGAAGCCGCGGCCGTGTACGGTCGTGATGCTTAAGCCGCCATCATCGGTAACCACGAAGCGGTCGGGGTTCGTGGGGTCGATCCAGATGTCGTGAGTGTCTCCGCCCCAGGGGACTTCCTTGAAGTTCTCCCCTCCATCGAGTGACTCGTGGAAGGAACTGTTCGCCACATACACTTCATTGTCGCTTCCCGGCGAAACCGCCAGCCGGACGTAGTAGCCCGCGCGTCCAATCAAGGCGCGTTGAAAGTTGATCGCCTTCCAGTGTTCTCCTGCATCATCAGATCGCCAAAGCGAGCCCTGATCTTTGGTCTGAATCAGCGCGTAGACGCGGTTTGAATTGGTGGGAGCGATCGCGACATCGATCTTCCCCAGAGGACTGTGGGGAAGCCCATGCTCTTCGACCCGAGTCCACTTCGTTCCGCCGTCATGAGAAACCCAGATTCCACTGCCCGGCCCGCCGCTGAACTCACCGTAGGTGTGCAGCTCTACTTGCCACATGCCAGCGACTAGCATGCGCGGATTGTGCGGATCCATCGACAGCCCCGAGCACCCCACATTTTCTCCGCCAAAGAGGACACGGTCCCAATGCTGGCCGCCATCGATGGTGCGGAAGACTCCGCGGTCCTGTTGAGGTCCGGTCGCGCGTCCTAAAGCGCAGGCAAATACGATGTCTGGATTCGAGGGGTGAACGATGATGCGTCCGATGCGGCCGGTCTCCGGCAGTCCCATGTTCGTCCAGGTCTTGCCCGCATCGGTCGATTTGTAAATTCCGTTGCCCATCACGTCGCTGTCGCGGATCACCCACGCCTCGCCCGTCCCAGCCCACACGATACTTCGGTCCGAGGGCGTCACCGCGAGAGCGCCGATAGCGGCGACTGGTTGCTTGTCAAAAATCGGCGCCCAATGATTTCCGCCGTCCGTCGATTTCCAGACTCCCCCCGAGGCTGCTCCCGCGTAGTAGGTGCTTGGATCTCCCGGCACTCCAGCAATCGCCGCGATGCGGTTCCCGACCCGTGGCCCAACGAAGCGGAATCGGAACGAGCCTTCCTCCTCCGTGCTTGGCTGTTGCGCATTCGCTGAAATCACGCTGCCCAAGACTGCAATGCAAGCAAAGCGGAACATCAGTTTTCTGATGATCATTCCTCGAAGCCTCCGGCTGAAGTGGCAGGAATCGACAAGCGGGAATCTTACATGTACAGGGGCAGGGAGCCAAGTCCAGTGCCCGCAGTACGGTTGGACGTCAGCCAAAACCACCCCTGGTGGGTGCCCCATTTCTCGCGCGCTCTTTGCGCGAGAAAGCCTGCTCTGAGCTTGTCGAAGGGTAGGGGTCTTCGCCAAGCCGGTTGTGAGAGAATCAGCGAGCCCCGAGCAGGATGTCTACTGTTAACTGGTCAAGGAATTCGTAAGGCAGGCGTTTTTTCAAGATCGCATCCTTATCAAAAGCGTGCGACAGCAAAGCGGCTGACCCACTCTTCGAGTAGGTACGCGCCTCGGGAGTTCCTGATGGTGCAGCGGAGATCTGCTTTAGAATCGCCTGAATCTCACGGTCAGCATTCCACTGCGCGGCTTTTTCTTTAAGAATGAGATAAGTCCGCATGCAGCCACGGGCAAAATCCTTGACGCCCGCGCAATCTTCCGTGCGGTAGGCGTGCGCATCGAAGTGCCGCGGACCGTCGTACCCCACGTCTTCCAAAAACTTCACCAGCCAGAATGCGGCCTTGGGGTTGGCCGAGCCAAAGCGCAGATCCTGGTCGTATCGTCCCGGCATCTGATCGTTCAAATCGATGTGAAACAACTTGCCCGCCTCCCATGCCTGCGCCACGCCATGCATGAAATTGAGACCGGCCATCTGTTCGTGGGCGACCTCCGGATTGACGCCCACCATCTCTGGATGATCAAGCGTGGGAATGAATCCCAGATAGTGCCCGGTGGTCGCCATATAAATGTCGCCGCGAGGCTCGTTGGGCTTGGCTTCCAGGGCGAACTGGTATCCGTATTTGGAAGCGATGTTGTACTCGCAAAGATAATTGACGGCATCACGCAAGCGTTTGACCGCGTCGTCGGCACGGCGGCAGGCGTCGGTTTCGACGCCTTCGCGTCCGCCCCACAGAACAAAAATCTTGGCTCCCAGTTCCGCGCCCAGGTCCATGGCGCGAATGGTTTTCTGCAAAGCGTAGGCACGCACCTCGGGATCATTCGCCGTAAACGCGCCGTCCCGAAACACGGGATGATAGAACAACGATACCGTCGCCATGGGCACGACGATCCCGCTCTCCTGACACGCGGTGCGGAATTCCTTGACGATCTGGTCGCGTTCGGCAGGCTTCGCGTCGATCGGCACCAGGTCATTGTCGTGCAGGTTGACGCCCCAGGCTCCCAGTTCGCCCAGCACAGAGACGATCTGCGTTGGCGGCATGGTGGGGCGCACGGCGTCGCCAAAGGGATCGCGCCCGCGATTGCCCAGTGTCCAAAGGCCGAAAGAAAACTTGTGCTCAGGTTTTGGCTCGTAGTGTCCGTTCTTATGGCTCATTCTCTCCTCATTGTTTTTGATCAGACGGATTCAATGCCGGAGGGGAAGACGAAATCTTCCCGACCAGGTTTTCTTCTGCTTGCTTGTGCAGTTCCTGCACTTTGTGGAGTTCCTTCCCGGCGTCCGCGGTATCTCCGAGAGCCTGGTACAAGCGCCCCAACTGGTAGTGAGCATCGGGTTGTGCGGGATCGAGCGCGACCGCGCGCAGCAACGCCGCCTTTGCATCTTTGTAGTTTTTCTGCTGCATACGGATGGCGCCCAGATCGATATACGTGATGCGCAGGGTTGGATTGATTTTCTGGGCTTGACTTAGCAAAGGCAGTGCGGCGTCGGGATGGTTATTCTTCCATTCGATGTCGCCGAGGTATGCCAGCGCTTGGGCGTGAGCCGGGTCGACAGTAAGCTCGCGTTCGAATTCCTGTTTGGCTTCGTCATACTGCTGCGACTTCCAATGCAGGTAGCCGAGACCGAAGTGGACGTTGGGTTCGCTGGGGGAAATCCTGGCAGCTGCCTCAAACTCGGCAATCGCTTCGGGAGTTCTGCCCAATCCGTCGAGCGCCTCTCCGAAAAGGACGTGGGCCGGCGCCGAATCCGGATTCTGCTCGAGAACATGGTGGAACTCCTCCTGCGCGCAGGAAAATTTCCGGGCCCACAAGCAACTCTGCGCCAGTACCTGATGAAGCTCGACATTACTGGGGTCCGCCTTAGCGGCTGGTTCCAGATACTGCGACGCAAGATCGAATTTCTTTGTCCCGTAGTAACTCAGCCCCAGCAATGTCCGCGCCTGAATGCTTGCAGGGTCCGCGGCGAGCGCCGCACGTAGAGCGATCGCCGCGGCAGGGAACTGTCCCTGCTTAAATTGCGCCAAGCCCAGGTTGAGTTCAACCCCGGGCAGCTTGGGGTTGAGTTTGAGCGCGTGCCTGTAGGCCGTTACGGCCTCGGGATACTTCTGCTGTTTCGACAGGACAACTGCCAGTCCCGCGAACGCAGCCGCGTCGCTCGGATTGCGCTCGGTCACTGCCCTCCAGGCTCGGGCGGCCTCGGGCAATTTCCCCTGTTGCTCAAGTGCGATCGCATCGGCGGGAGTCTGAGCCCGCGCCGACACCAAAGTCGAAAAAAAGGCGGTCAGCGCCAGGAGAACGAGTTTGTATCTCCAGTTCTTCATCTGCACTCGCGTACTTTTCTAGGCTGTCATTCTGAGCAAAGCGAAGAACCCCCCTGGCAAGCCCGCGCAACCAGCGACCTCAATGGGAGTTTCGACCACAACTTTGGTTTTCGCGGCGCCGCGCAGTGACTAAGGACCGTCCGCCAGCCGCTGAGGACATGGTCAGCCCCGCAAATAATAAGCCCCGCTCACAGGATGCTTACTGCGAGCGGGGCCGATAAGCGAACCATGCTGGATCAGAAGTACAGCTTCAACCCCAGCTGAATTTCGCGTGGATCATGAGCTGACGTGATCGCACCGAAGTCACCGTTGGTGAAGGTGTTGCTGACGTTGTTGAACTCCGTGTGGTTGAAGGCATTGAAGAACTCCGCACGGAATTCCAGCTTGCTGCCACGGCTCTCGCTGAACATGAAGGCCTTGAACAACGCGAGGTTCCAGTTCTGGCGGCCAGGACCACGAATGCTGTTGAACCCCAGGTTGCCGAAGGTTCCAGCCGCAGTTGGGGACAATGCGGACGCGTTGAACCAGCTCTTCACCGTCTTCGGGTAGCTGACGCTCCCGTTGACGTTGGGCCGATTATCGGCATTGGGAATGATGCTGGTGATATTCCCAGTGCCAATCAGCGAGCCAGTGCAGCTCGTCGGAAGCGTCGCCTGAGCGCAGTTCGTGATACCGCCTTCCGAGATATGGATCGGCTCGCCCGAGGTCAACGTTACGATGCCCGATACCTGCCATCCACCTATGGTGGACTTCAACAGCTTGTTAGAACTGTCTTTCAGGAACGGGATGTCGTAAATGAAGTTGACGAACGCAATGTTTGTGCGGTCCAAGCCGGAAGGGCCGCTATCGTAGTTCAAGTTGTAGGGGTTGTCATAATTGTTCAAGTCGCCCACGCCGTTATTGCCTGTCGCAGGATCGATTGCCCGAGACAAGGTGTAAGCTGCCTGAAGCTGGAGGTCGTGACGGATCTGACTGTGCAATTCGGCCTGGAAGCCATTGTAATGTGACTTCTGCTGGTCCCACGTCTGTTTGATGGAGTGGAATCCCAGGTACTTAACGCGCTTGTTGTAGTCTGCGTTGTTGTTCGCGAAAAGCGCTGGGATCTGGGTGGTTAAATCGGGCAAGTTGGTTTCGAGGTATGCGTTCTGGTTCCGGTTCTGGTTGCCAACGTATTGGAAAGCCAGCACTGTGCGTGATGACAGTGCCCGCTGAACACCGAAGCTGTACTGATAACTCACCGGCAGCTGGTTGTTCACTTTGTCCAGGCCGGTGATGCTGGCCACCGTAATCGGTGCAACCAAGGGTACTCCGTTGCTCAGCTGCGTGCCGGGGTTTTCCAGTTCCACGTTGCTGAAGTTAATGTTGGTGCTGAAGGGAACGTTGGGGCCGGCGTTATACATGTCGTTGCCCTGAATGCGCTCGTACATGACGCCAAATCCACCGCGGACGACGGTTTTGCCCGATCCAGTCAGATCATAGGCAAAGCCAACGCGAGGACCAAACGCTGCCCAGTGATTGTCGACCAGACCCTTCGGAACTCCCGGCGTCTTGCCGGGGATCCCGATACCATTCAGATAGAACTGGGTACCGGCCAGGATGGGATTCGGACTGGTGCCCAGGCCCTGACTCGCGGAAGAAATGTTGTTCCCAGCTGCGTCCGCGAAGATCGGAGCCTCAGCCGCATTGTAGAGGTTGGGATAGAAGTTGCCCATGCGGTTGTTCGCTTCATAGGTATGCGGCACACCGTCCCAACGAATACCAAGGTTCAAGGTCAGGCGGTGATTGACGCGCCAGTTGTCCTGAACATAAGCGGCCCAGGAGACGTTGTTCCAGAAGCCGTGATCCTGGACAGCCAGTTCGTTGTAGCCCGAAGCGGCTCCCAGCAGGAAATCACCAAAGTCATTGCCGGTGAAGTTGTTGTTAAAGGTAAAGGAGCCCTGCGTGTTGCCGAACAGATCCTGAATCTTCTTGTAGATCGCCCAACTGCCGCCCATCTTGATCTGGTGCGCGCCCTTTGTCCAGGATATGTCGTCACGGATTTGGTAGTCATCCGCCTTGTTGCGCCACGGCCAACTTGCGTTGGTGTAATCCGTGTTGGTCAAACCGGCAAGGTGAATTTCCGGGATACGGTTGTTATTGTTCGGTCCGCTGAAGATGCGGTTCGAAGTGAACCCGCTGGGACGGCCCAAAACGCCGGTGGGCAGAATGGCGATGCGGTTTCCGTTGTAATTGAAGGCCACCTCGTTCAGCAGC
Organism: uncultured Acidobacteriaceae bacterium; assembly: GCA_963768265.1. GTDB lineage: Bacteria > Acidobacteriota > Terriglobia > Terriglobales > Acidobacteriaceae > Sulfotelmatobacter. The sequence continues at coordinate 3,331 of CAVYHM010000052.1, read as the reverse complement.
GTCGGGCTGATCACATACGTGGTGTGGATTACGCCGCTGTACGAGGGGTTGCCGAACGTATTGCTGGCTGTGGGAACGTTGTCACCGCTCCACATCGACGTGCCGAAGTTCTGCGCGATCTGCTCGGCAAGAAAGTGGCCGAAGACCGAGAACTTGCTGTTGAACTGGTGGTCGATGCGGACGATCTCTTCCTTTACATTGGTCGGTACATTATTCCCGCCTTGGAAAGCCGGCTTTCCGCTACTCACACCGTTATTGGCGGGAAAAATCCCCTTCTGCAGCAGGGCGGCGGAGTTGGGATCGATCATGCAGCTCGGGATTGTGTTGCCGGGGAACGGGCTGCCCTGCACAATTCCAACTGGGGCGACTTTGCCAGGGCAATTCCTGAATAGAAAACTAGCCGTGACGTTGGCAGCGCTGGGAACCGAGATCGGGATGCTCGCCGCCAGCGCACCGTTGTACCAAGCAGTGTCCGGTACCGTCTGGTCCAGGGTCTGGCCCTGAATCAGCCGGCGCCATTCCATGTTGTAGAAGAAGAACGTCTTGTGCTCCTTCGCCCAGAAATCAACTGGACCGCCGCCGTTGAAGCCGAAGGTGTGGAAGCGGAGCTCGGCGACTTTTTGCGGGGATGGGTTAAAGTAATTGCGCGCGTCGAGCGCATCGTTGCGCAGGAACTCCCATGCGCTAGCGTGGTACTGTTTGGTTCCAGACTTGATGACCGCCGTCATGGTCGCTGACGACGAGAGTCCGTATTCCGCGCTGTAGTTCGATGTCATTTGGCGGAACTCGGCGATAGCGTCCATTGAAGGCATTACGTCAGACCCACCCGCGCCACCGCGGTCGTCGCTCTCACCGCCATCCAGCAGGTAAAGGTTGTGGCTTTCTCGCATGCCGTTGAAACTTACGTTGGCATCGCCGCCGACTGGCGTGGGAATCTGAAAGTCCCCTTGGCCGCTGGAAGCTCCCGGCGTCAACGAGATCAGGGAGTACATGCTACGCCCGTTGGTAGCCAACTGACTGAGCTGTTGTCCAGTGATGACGTCGCTGACTTCGCCGGTATCAGCTTGCACGGCGATCGCCGCTGCCTCGACTGTGACCTCTTCTTTGTTGCTGCCGACTTGCAGCTTCATGTCGACGCGGGCGCGATCGCCGACCGCCAACACGACGTTCTTCTGCTCGGTGACCTTGAATCCCGCTACCTCAGCTCGGACCGAGTAGTGGCCGATGTGAAGATCCGGCGCCACGTACTCGCCGCTGCCACTGGTGGTCAGGGTGCGAGCCAGACCGGTCTCGAGGTTGGTAATGGTAATGGATGCGTTCGGGACTGCGGCGCCCGTCGGGTCCGTCACAGTGCCGACGATGGTCGCTTCCTGAGCGAACGCCGACGTGGCGAACACTGCCAGGAAGAAACATGCGAAGAGAGAGACGATCGCGAGACGCCTTAGGTTGCGGCCTCTCACGAAAAGGCCCAAACTCCCGGCATACGTGGGCGAGAGACTTTTCATTTGCCTGCCTCCAAGAAAACCACTTTTTTTTGAGAGACGTCCTACAGGGGACGCCCCAAGCTCGTAAACGTTTACGGTTTACAGCCGTTGGTTGATCGTTGTCAAGTAGAAAATCGATTTTTGGGCCAAAATCCACTGGCTCCCCGGATTCGTCCTGTTTTCGCGGCCAGCGGGGCTCGAAACTGCAATTTTCGGTATGGTCTCCTAAACGTCTGCAAGCCCGATCCTCACCCGGTCCCGGTCCGTCAAACTGGCCGACAGGCGTGCCATTCGCCTGGGTGTTGGATTTTGCCAGACCTCGCCTACACCAAGTCCTCTCCCGCGGCGTGCTTGACGCAGGATTTCCCCTGTGCTACAAGCGACGGTCAACCGTAAACGTTAACGAAGCAACAACTACCGCACCGCATTCCCGCCCACACGGGTTCAAAGCGAGTCGCGGACGAGGCTCTCATGCGTCGGCGTCATACTCAAATTCGAACTATCCTCCAGTTGGCAGCAGTTCTCACATTCATCCTTCTGCGTTCCGTTGCACAGACGGGCAGCGCCCCCCATTTTGACCCTTCCCAGCCCATCAAGGTCCGCGTCGACGATCTGGTTGGCCGGATGACCCTGGAAGAGAAAGCCTCGCAGCTGGTGAATCAGGCGCGGGCCATCCCGCGATTGCAAGTCCCCGCCTACGACTGGTGGAGCGAAGCCCTGCATGGGGTTGCGCGAGCAGGAACGGCAACCGTGTTTCCGGAACCGATTGGGCTGGCCGCAACTTTCGATGATGCGCTGATTCATGAGATGGCGGTCGTCATCGGGACTGAGGCGCGAGCCAAACATGATCAGGCGGTTAAAGCTGGACGTCGCGATATTTATGAAGGGTTGGACTTCTGGTCGCCGAACATCAACATTTTTCGTGACCCGCGTTGGGGGCGGGGACAGGAAACTTATGGCGAAGATCCATTTCTGACGTCGCGGATGGGCGTGGCATTCATCACGGGACTTCAAGGGGACGATCCGAAATATTTTCGCGTGATCGCAACCGCCAAACATTTTGCCGTGCACAGCGGTCCTGAGACAACGCGGCATACGGTCGATGTGCAGGTGTCGAAGCACGACGAGGAAGACACGTATCTGCCGGCATTCCGCGCAGCGATCACCGACGGCAAGGCCGAGTCGGTGATGTGCGCGTATAACCGCGTCAATGGGCAGCCGGCATGCGCCAATACGTTCTTGTTGCAGGACACGTTGCGCGGAGCGTGGAAGTTCAACGGCTACGTGGTTTCAGATTGCGATGCGGTAGTGGACATCTTTCAGGGGCATCACTTCGCGAAAAGCCAGGCCGAGGCTGCCGCGGACGCAATCAAGACAGGCATGGACAACGAGTGCGCCGACTACCTTACCATTGTCAAGGACGTTCATGATTACCAGCCATTCATCGACGCCGTGAAGCAAGGACTGCTCGCCGAGACCGACATCGATGTGACATTGAAGCGGCTGTTCACCGCGCGCATGCGCCTGGGGATGTTCGATCCTCCGAGCAGGGTACCGTACGCCAACACGCCGGAATCAGAAATTGACAGCGCTCCGCACCGTGCCCTGGCGCTCAAAACGGCGCAGGAATCGATGGTGTTGCTGAAGAACGATGGCGTGCTGCCTTTTGGAGCGGGCGTAAAGAAGATTCTGGTGGTTGGTCCACTCGCCGATTCTGCCGAGGTACTGTACGGGAACTACAGCGGGACTCCATCGCACGCGGTCACGGTCCTGGAAGGCGTGCGTAAGCAGTTCTCCGGAGCGCAGGTTTCGTATCAACCCGGCACGAGTTTTCTGAGTGACAAGCC
>CAVYHM010000051.1:0-12154 GCA_963768265.1 uncultured Acidobacteriaceae bacterium | reverse complement strand
TAGTTGACGGATACGCAGAAGCCTGTCCCCGGGCTCGAGGTAAGCACATAAAGCCCGAGGGCAGGTCACTGGTTATCTTCGATTACCGATCTCCGGAAAGGGAAACGGACATTTTGTTAGCAAACGCGATACTCCTGGTGGTCGTCGCGGCGTCTGCCGCGACGACCACGCAAGAGTGGACCCGCAGTTGGGATAAGTTTGGGAACCTCTTATGCAGCTGGTTGATGCAGAGACGGGTCAAAATCGTCACAAGCAATTCTCTCGTTGATTCGATCTCGACATCCGAATGTTTCGCGAGATGGTTGCTAGGACTGCTGCGCACACACCCTTAGATTAAAAACTCGCAGCCACGCTTCCGAATTCCCGAACGAGACAATCGTGCAACCGGCACACTTCACCTTTGACAAGACCAGTCGTCAAACTTTCTGTGACGCCTTGAATTCTGTGGACTAACGACCCTTTGGCGCGGTAGTCAACTCGACCCACATAGTCTCGACACCAAGAGGGACAACGAATGCTCCGAGCTCTGACTTGAACTGCCCCGCAAGGCGATACTCCAGCCCACCCTCTCCAGCCGCTGGCTGCTCCACGCGTAAGCGGGCGCTAGACGCAAACTGCGTAGCCGGCGCAAAACCAAGACGAACCGATCCAGTTTTCGCGTCCAACTCCACGCGCTGGAACTGGCCAGCATCCAGGGTAAGCCACAATCCCAGGGGAGCCACATAAAGGCGGGTCCGGAACGAGTCGAGCGGGACAACAGATATCTTGCCTCCATCAGTAGAGATATTCCCGCCGAAGGCCAGCCATCCGAACTCGGGATGCCGCACGATGTAGGTCGCCGTATTCCATGCGTGGCCGAAGAAATTGGGCCCGTTGTCGCCGGAGAGCGGATCAGGCTTGAGCATGTCGGGAAAAGAGTGGAACGCCGGGGAGAGAAAACCTTCCTGATCAATGTCTATCAGCGCACCCATCGTGCCACCGTAGCCTACGCGTAACAGGTAGAAGTCATCAGGATGCTCGCGATATTCCGACAAGAGTGGAATCGCATTGATTCCGGAGCCGTAGTGGTGCAACTGTCTCTCGATCCGGCTGTATTTTGCGGCGAAGATGAAATCCCAATACCGGCGGGCACTTCCGTTGTATCCCCAGTGCGGGATCGCGGGGTCGTATCCCAGGATCGCGTCGAGTGTTACTTCAGCCTTGTCGTTGTAGCCGAAGTGCTTCGTCCACGCATAGACTTCTTCCTGGCCGGTCGAGTCCCATGGCATCTCGCTGCCGAAGGGGTAAGCCTGGGCTTTCCAATGATCAGCGCGCTCACGCATTTTTGATTCGAGTGCATTGGCCTCGGTATTCATGCCTTCGCGCTTCAGGTCAGCCAGGATCTGAACGAAGATGTCTCCCTCCATCTGACCGAACTCGGCATAGCCCGAAGCGAACTTCGTCATTGCCATTGCTGTCTCGTACGCATGCGAGAGATACCAATCCCAAGGGTGACTCGTGACCAGTCCCTGGTTGTTGCGCGCGAGGTGGTAGAGGACCCAATATGCGGCTGCAACGTGCGGATAGTTGAACGAGCGGTCGACCGCTTCCGACGCCTGCTTGCTCCAACTGGTCCAGGTCTTCCAATTCAAATCGCTGCGATAGTAATTTGGCGGCAATTGGTCGGGCTGATAGTAGAAAAGACTCTTGCGAACCCCGTACTGATTTGGACCTTCCTTGAACTGCAGGCCGCCCCAAACCACGCCATCGACGAATTGCTCGAGCTTGTCGACCTCCTCTTTCTTTGGTTGGCCGAGTTCCTTCATCGCCGCCGCGAGCCAGGAGCCCGCTCCGCCTTCGTCGCTGAGTCCGGCGATCCAGACGCGGCTGTCTTGAAGCACGATCTGGTTGAGCTCACGGTCATACGACATCACCGAAGGGTCGCGATGGAAAGGATCGTTGGGGTCGGTGAACCACTGCTTAGTTGTTAGAAAGTGGCCCATGTCAGATACGGCTTCCGCCGCCGGCTTGATTACGAAATAGCTGATCGCCTGCACGACGCCGTCTGCGTAGGTCACAGACACGCGAGCGCGTCCCCAGGTCTTGCCTTTCAGCGTGTAGGACTGCCAGCCTGCGGCGAGGGAGGCGTCACGGCTGATCGCGATTGCGCCATGGGGCTCGACCGAAATGGACTTCACGCTCTTCGGGTACTTCAAGAACAGCCGTCCGTCGAGGTCGGTCGGCAGAACGTAACCGGGAATACCGACGGCTACGGGGCGTCCGGCGTCTGCCAGAGTTTTCTCGATGTTGCGAATCGAGTCCGAGAGCAGAAACTTCAGGCCATAGGTCTTGGACTCGCCGGGCGCGAGCATCAGGCTGGTAGGCGGATTCCACTGTTGGGCGTTCTTCCATTCGTTCTCGCTGTATGCCTGGCTGTGGATCATCCACTCGTAAAAGCCTTCAAAGGTGATGCCGCGCGGGGTTGGGTCGGTGAAGACCGGATTCGTGCCCCAGCGGTCTGCCCGATCTAAGATTGGGTTATAGGCCTCGAACGGAGTCCGGCCGTCAGGGACAATCAGCAGCACAGGACCGTGACCGCTCAGCCGAGTCACCTGCAGGTATCCGGCGTCTTCTCCGAGGTATGGATCGTAGAAAGAACACTTCGCGTGTGCTTCCTCCAGTGATCGCTCGTTGAGCACGTTGTTGAAGATCATGGGGATGCCCAGAGCCCCGATCTGAATCGTGCTCGTTGTTTTGTTCTTCAGTGTGAAACGCAACACTAGCTTGCCACCTTCCATTGCCCACGTGCGCGTGATCTGCAGCGGAATGTCTGAAGATAGAGCCGGAGCTAAGTCGGCGGCGGCCAACTCATTCTTGGAGGTCGTCAACACTCTTACTGGATTGCGAGCGGCAGCGGTGGAGTAGTTCTTCCAATCGCCTGAGTTCCCTGCTCTCAAGCGCAACGTGATGTCTCCAAGATGAAAATAGCCGCCTTTCGAGCGCGCAACCAGGAGATCTCCGGGCGTGAAATCGAAATCGCCCGCTGTTTTCGGCTTAAGAGCAGCGACTGTTTGTGAGCTCTTGACCAGACTTAGCGTAAACTCCCGCGTATCAAGGTCGATCGTGCCTTGACTGAGCATCGGCCCGGGAGTTGGAGGCTGTTTCTTTTCGTTTCCTCGCTGGACAGCCCAGGCATGAACGGTCACGATCAAGGTCATCGCAAAGCAACAGGCGCGGATCGCATTTTCGATTTGAGATAAGTTGGCTCTGTCTTCATGGTCTCGAATATTCATGGCGGAACCAGACGCTTCCTCTCAAGAGCGGAATCAGGCGCACTGCCGGCTAACTCAAAGTGGTCGAGAAAATAACTGCACGGTGAGCGAGAACCTATTTGCGAGAGCCACGAGTGGACAATGAAGGCTCCGCCGCCTCCCTCGTCATCTCCCCATCGACCATGCGCCAAATCCCCAGGGGGTTCTCGTCTTTGAGTTCCTCTGGCAGCGCTTGGTTGGGAAATCCCTGGTAACAAACTGGCCGCGCAAAACGGAAGATGGCACGCGTGCCTACCGATGTGGATCGTCCATCCGAGGTCGAGGGATAGGGACCGCCATGAACCATTGCGTGAGACACTTCGACGCCCGTAGGAAATCCGTTAAAGACGAGCCGCCCAACTTTGCTCTCAAGAATTTCGATCATGTCGGCGAATTCGCGGAGATCCCGCTCCGTGCCATGAATCGTCGCGGTGAGGTGGCCTTCCAAACCGAGGGCAACCTTCAGAATTTCTTCGCGCGTCGAGTGCTGCACCAGGAGCGTCGTCGGACCGAAGATCTCCTGATCCAGGTCTGAGCCGAGGAACGATGCTGCGTCGGTTTCAAATAGCGCCGAGCCTACCGAAAAGCCGTCACCCCCGTCCTCTTGCCGAGCTTCGGCCACAACGTTTACCTGACCTTCAGTCTTGCGCTCGCCAATGGCCGAGGCGTAAGAAGAATGAATTGTCGAGGTAAGCAGATGGAACGGCGCCGAGTCCGCAACCAGTTGTCGCAACTTTTCCCTGAACGGAATCGCGTCGCTCCCTTGTGGCAGGAAGACCATTCCTGGCTTGGTGCAAAACTGTCCCGCGCCCATCGTGAAAGAAGCGTGCAATCCGGCCGCAATCGTCTCTCCTCGCTCGTGCAGCGCCTCCGGCAAGATAAAGACCGGATTGGTGCTGCTCATTTCTGCATAGAACGGGATCGGTTCCGGCCGCGCCGCGGCGATGTCCATCAATACTCTCCCGGCGCCGCGTGACCCGGTAAAGCCTCCAGCTTTCACCAAAGGATGTTTCATCAGTGCTGTGCCGACCTGTGCGCCATGACCAAATAACAAGGAGAACACGCCCTCGGGCAGGCCGCACTCTCGAACGCTGGCCTGAATCGCCCGTCCAACGAGTTCGCCAGTACCCGGGTGAGCCGCATGCGCTTTCACAATGACAGGATTTCCTCCCGCCAACGCGGAAGCGGTATCGCCTCCCGCGACGGAGAATGCCAGCGGGAAGTTGCTGGCTCCGAAGACAACCACCGGGCCCAGAGGACGCAACATGGAACGGATATCCGGCTTGGGAAGAGGCTTACGGTCCCGATCGGCGAGATCAATGCGCGCCGACACCCACGAACCTTCTTCCGCTACCTCGGCGAACAGCCGCAGCTGGCCGCAAGTGCGGGCGGTTTCACCTTGCAGCCGCGCTTGGGGCAAAGCAGTCTCTTGCCCGGCACGATCGACTAACTCAGGGGCGATGGACTCAATCTTCGCGGCGATCCTGCGCAAGAACTCGCCGCGTTCGCGTCCACGAATTCGGCTATAGACGGGAAAAGCGTCGGACGCCAACCGGACTGCAAGCTCGATTTCTTCGGAAGTTGCAGGGACGAATCCTGGCTGCAGGCGTTGTCCATTGCGCGGATTTGTGGCGTAGAGCGGTTCTGCTGTGCCCTCGCCTTCCCGAAACCCGATGATCGACTTACCAGACAGGTTTGCCATAAAACAGCCTCACTTTCGCTCATGCAGTGCGTAGCTGGTAACAGGCTGCGGGCGGAAACGGAGCGCATTATGGATTATTTTCTTAGTCTGAGCGAGTTCGTCTCCCACCAACTCGAGGCGCGGCGGGCGCACGCGCGTATTTCCCATCCCTAGTTCTGCTTGAACCAGTTTGATCAGTTGCACGAAATTCGGCACGGTGTCCATGCGCAGCAGTGGCAGGAACCAGCGATACAGTTCGAACGCCTTATCGCTGTCACCATTCGTACCGCCATTGAACAAATCGACGGACTCGCGCGGCAGAGCGTTGGCGAGACCTGCAATCCATCCGGTCGCGCCAACCCCAATGGCTTCGAGTACGGCATCGTCTACACCGACCGAAATCTCCAGTCTGCGGTCCACGAGCGCACGAATCGCGGAGACTCGCCGGGCATCTGTGCTGGATTCCTTCACTGCCTCGAAGTTCGCGTATTCCTCCGCCAGTTCGCGAATCTGCTCGGGAAGAAAATCCGTTCCGTAAGCGATGGGATTGTTGTAGAGCATGCAAGACAGGGGCGCGGCGGCGATCACGGCGGCGACGTGGGTCTTCATTTCGCGCCAGTCGCCCTGGTAGACATAGGGAGGCAGCACCATTAGGCCATCGCAGCCGATGTCGGCGGCCGCCTTGGCCAGCGCAACAGCCTCCGCAGTGGTCAGAGCAGAGATGGAAGCCACAACCGGCCCACGCCCGCTGACGGCCCCGACGCAAGTACGAAGTACGTCGAGCTTCTCGTCGAATGATAAGGTCGCGCCTTCTCCCAGGGAACCTAAGGCAACGATCCCGGTGCAGCCGTTATCGAGCAACCAGCGGCAGTGCGCCCCAACGAAAGCATGATCGACGTGGAGATCTTCATTGAAGCACGTTGTTATAGCCGGCATCACGCCCTTCCAGTTCATCATTGCCCTCCGGTTAGTTCCCTACCCACCAGTTCCGAATCGTCCGTAATCGTTGCCAGGCTCTCAACCCGAGCGGGAAAGACTGGTGGCCGAACGGAATCAGGGTTCCATTTCAGAAGAAATTGAGTTGCAGGTCCGCAGATCCGGCCCTGGCAAGGGCCCATTCCACAACGGCTCTGAAGCTTGGCCGCACGCCATGAGCTATGCTGGCGCAAGCGGGAATACGGAACGTCTTCGCACCGACACACGATCGTGTCGGGTTGCGGCAAAGTTCGAAGTTCGGGACGCAGTTGGAAGGTCTGATCCAGAACCTTCGCGAAGCGCCGCGCGCTCTTTTGCTGACGAAACAAACGCTGTGCCATTGCGGCTTGGTTTGCGGCAACAAGGCCGGCAATCTGTCCTTCGACAAGGGCTAACTCCAGGCCTCCGATGCCTGTGGGCTCGCCGGCGCAAAAAATGTCCGGAAGGTTCGTTTTTTGAAGTTCATCAACCATCACATATCCGTTTCGAACCTGACAGCCGAGCAACATCGGTAGTTCGATATTGGGAACCAAATGGAAGCCGCACGCGAAGTAGTCGCAGGAAATCGTCTTAGTTCTGCCAGGGAGCGCAATCGTCACCTTCTCGAGCGTCCGCTGACCATACGCGGCTATCGGCCAACTTTTCGGGATAAATGGAACCCCGGCTAGTTCCCGTTTCAGGTGAAGAGCCTGCAAAATTTTGCGAGGCTGGCCTGCGAGGGACATCGCGAAAGCCGCGAGACTTCCCCAGGATGCCTGTTCGCAAATCATCGGAATTTCCGCGCCATGTTTGCGAAGGTATGCCGCAACTGCGAGCAACAAGGGACCGGTCCCTGCAATTACGACGCGCTTGCCGCGAATGGGGAGACCGCTCTTCACCATGGCCTGCAAACCGCCCGCACCCATAACGTTGGGCAACGTCCAGCCCGGGAACGGCAAGAACCGCTCGCGCGCTCCGGTTGTCAGGATTAGTCTCTCGTAGCAGAGTTCTACGAGATCGTCGCTTCCCTCCGCCAACAGGATTCCCGCTTGAGGCTGGTGAAAGACGCGGATCCCACAGAGCTTGGTAGCTCCGGACCGATGGAGGCGATCGGCCCAGTGCGCCGACTCGCTCTTCCCCTGCTGTGCCGACTCTGCTCGCCAGATCTGCCCTCCGAGCTTCGGGTTGTCGTCAACGATGCCGACACGGGCTCCGCACTCGGCTGCGCGGACCGCGGCCGCTATGCCCGCGGGTCCGCCGCCGATTACGAGAATGTCGAAGCGCTGTGTCACTGCCATCGTATTCCTGCAAACGTCTTTAATGATCCGTCGAGATCTTCATCTCGGGTACGCACTCGGTCTGGCAACTCCGGTAGTGCGCTATTCCGTTGATCGTCACCCGGCACTCAAAGCAAATGCCAATTCCGCATAGCGGTCCACGTGGCTCTCCGCTCACAGAGGTTCGGCATGGCGCCCCGGCTATCGCCATGGCCACTGCAACGGTCGCTCCCTGCGGCACTGCAACCGGAGCTCCATTTACTGTCACTGTAACGTTGCTAAGCATGGACCTGTTCCTTTTGAGCGCGAGACGGCAAATACGGTTCGATGGGAATCTCCGGGTTCGTACCTGTAATTTGATCGGCGAGGAGTCTCGCGGTCCCGAGAGAAGTCGTGATGCCGAGCCCTTCATGACCCGTTGCCAAGAAGATGGACTTGTCTCCCTGCCATGGACCGATGTACGGAAGCTTGTCAGGAGTGGCGGCGCGGAAGCCTGTCCATGCCCGCACGGTAGATAGTCGCGCCAATCCGGGCATATATTCCTGGGCGCGCTGCAGCATGCGCGCCATCGCGGCGTTGTCCACTCCTTTGTGTTCTGCACCGTACTGGCGAGAAGAACCAATGAGGATCTGGCCGGTCCGCCGTGGTTGAACGTTGAAAGCGACAGAATCGCTGCTCACGGAGTGGGCGCTCTTTAAGTAACCAAGCTCCACCAACTGATGTCGCAGAAATCCTGGATAGCGGTCGGTGATCACTAGATGGCCTTTTCGTTTCCTGATTTCGAGTCCGGGCGTGAGATCGACGGCTCCGGCCCCAGTCGCGTTCACAATGAATTCGGCAGTCATCTTCACACCGTCCGTGAATTGAACCGATCCCTCCCCGACCCGGACAACGTAAGATCCTACGTGGAGTTCCGCGCCGCTTCTTTGCGCTCGTTCGATGAGAAAACGCGCTGCGCACGGGGGATACAGCACGCCATCCTCGGGAACCAGCAAGCCCCCGGCCACTCCTTTGCGTAAGTTAGGTTCCAGGACCTGCAGAGCCGATGCGTCTAGTACTTCGGTCGGAACTTCCCGTTTGCCGTAGTAACCCAGTTTCCGCCAGACTTCCTTCATCTCCTCTTCGTCGGCGGCAACCCAGATGGTTCCGCATTGCTCGTACTCGACATCGTCCGGCAACTCGGAACGCAATTCCTGCCACAACTTTTGAGAGTATCGAGTCAGAGCGAACTGGGCTTCGGAGTCGTCCATAACTACGATGTGCCCCATACCGGCCGCTGTCGCTCCGCCCCCGACCAAGTCCCGGTCCACGACCACAACGCGTAGGCCGCGGCGGGCGAGTTCATCGGCACACGCGGCGCCCACAATCCCGGCGCCTACAACTAGCACGTCATAGGCTGCTTTGCTCATCCGCGAATGCCCATGCAGAACGGGTCCCGAGGGTTCAGCACCAACTCGGCGTCGGCGTTCACGAAAGCGGATCCTCGAACGCTGGGATAGACCTTCCCATCCCGCACTTTGATGCTACCTTCAAAGACTGTTCCGACCATGCTCTCCTGCCGCCAGATTTGACCTTCGCGGATCTTGCCGTCGGCGTACAAGCAGGCGAGTTTGGCGCTGGTTCCGGTGCCACAAGGAGACCGATCGTAAGCCTTACCAGGACATAGCACGAAATTCTTGCTGTCAACACCTGTTAATTGTGATGCGGTAAACAACTCCACATGGTCGATTTCTTTGCCATCGTCACCGGTGATGCCGTTGGCACGCAGCGCTAAGCGGATCGCCCAGGTAAAATTCGTCAACTCCTCCACGTGCGCCAGCGTCAGTTGCCGGTTGTGATCACTCACCAGGAAGAACCAGTTCCCACCCCATGCAACATCGCCCGTGACAACACCGTGGCCGGGCACGTCCAAAGTGACGTTCTGCGCCCTGCGATAGCTCGCAACATTGTTGACGCTCACTTCGCCGTTCTCGTGCAGCATGGCGGCTACTGCTCCTACTGGTGTGTCGATCCTATGCTCCCCGGGTCGGATTCGGCCCATGTACTGCAGGGTGGCGACAAGCCCGATGGTGCCATGACCACACATTCCGAGATAGCCCACGTTATTAAAGAAGATAACTCCCGCTACTGACGAACCATCCGTTGGTTCGCACAGTAGCGCACCCACCATGACATCCGAACCGCGGGGCTCGTTGACTACTGCGGAGCGGAAATCATCGTGCTCCTCACGAAAACGCTCCAGCCGCTCGGCAAGCGAGCCAGTCCCCAAATCTGGACCGCCACTCACAACCAGGCGCGTGGGCTCACCGCCCGTGTGGGAGTCAATGACCCGGATCTTACGCAGTTGCGTCACCGGCTTCCTAGCCGGGCCGGGCCGGGTAATTGGCTTATTTTTGTGACGATGAGCATTGGCGGTATTTTATGGATACAATATGCAATCGTCAATGTAATTACACCCCGGAGGGCGGCCATTTGAGCGAAACCCGCGACTTGTCACCTGTAGATCGCGAACATCGCGAATTCTCGCGGGGATTGGGTCTTTTCGATTCAACGATGCTGGTAGTCGGGGCCATGATCGGGTCCGGCATCTTTATTGTACCGGCCGAGATGTCGCGGAATATCGGTAGTGCAGGATGGCTTCTGGTGGCCTGGGGTGTGGCAGGTACGCTAACCATCGCGGGCGCGCTGTGTTACGGCGAGTTATCCGCCATGATGCCCCACGCCGGCGGGATGTACGTGTACCTGCGGGAGGCATACTCGCCCCTGTTTGGTTTCCTCTACGGCTGGACTCTTTTTTCCGTGATCGAGACCGGCACCATCGCCGCCGTCGCTGTGGCCTTCGCCAGATTCTCCGGCGTAGTCTGGCGCCTGATTGGGGAAGATCGCTACCTAATCTCGCCGATTCATATTTCGTCGCGATACGCGCTATCGCTTTCTACGGCCCAACTGCTCGCCATCGGTGTAATCGCGCTGCTGACCTTCAGCAATACTCTCGGCCTGCGTTACGGGAAACTGGTTCAGAATGTGTTTACGCTCTCGAAGACTGGGGCACTGCTGGGCCTGATTATTCTGGGTATTTCGCTGGGGTGCAACCCAGCGGCCTTGCACGCTAACTTCGCCCATGCTTGGCAACCGCAAGGACTCGCCACTCACGGAGCGGCATGGAGCTGGACAACCGCGATGGGCCTGTTCGTTGCCATCTGCCTGAGTCAAACGGGGTCGCTGTTCTCTGCTGACTCCTGGCACAATATCGCGTTTGCTGCCGGCGAGGTGCGCAGACCGGAGCAGAATGTCACCCGAGCGATGGTCATTGGGACGGTAGTAGTCATCACATTGTACGTGCTGGCAAACATTGCGTACCTCGTAACGCTTCCCCTGGAAACGATCCAGCATGCACCCGCGGACCGCGTCGGAACTGCCACGTTGCGGGCGATCTTCCCAAGCACCGGGAACGCTGTGATGGCGGTCGCAATCATGGTCTCAACCTTCGGGACCATCAATGCGCTCACACTCACTGGAGCCCGCGTCTACTATGCCATGGCGCGACAGGGGCTGTTCTTTTCCTTCGCTGGGAGACTCAATCGGGCGAGGGTTCCTGCCTCTTCCCTGAGGCTGCAGGGATTGTGGGCGGCTGTGCTTGTGCTACCCCGCGTCTACGATCCCACATCGCAATCCTGGGGAAACCTCTACAGCAATCTGCTGGAATATGTGATCTCTGCCGCGCTTATTTTCTATGTGTTGACAATTGCGGGCGTATTCCGCCTTCGGGTCAAGCGCCCGGATGCCCCACGCCCCTATCGCACGCTTGGATACCCCGTCGTTCCGGCGCTTTATATTGCTGCCGCGAGTGCGATCCTTCTCGTGCTGTTTGCCTACCGGCCGGCAACAACATGGCCGGGCTTGCTTATTGTGCTTTTGGGAATTCCCATTTACTTGACGATTCACAGACGGGGCCGCAACCGGGGCGTGCAGGAACCTGGAAAACCCGGTTTTCAGACGGCAGATTGATCGGGGCGGTTTGTTTTTGCATGCGCAAAGGCAACACTTTTTACTGTAGAACTGCGAACATAGAGGAATTAGCTGGATAAAACATGCTGTATAGTGGAACCACTTATAAGACTTGATTTTGCTTAAACCAGATCAAACGAGAACACTTAAGATGGATCTGCAAAACGCAACGGACTCGGCAATCCCGCGCCAATCTCTGACGTCGGCTGTGGCTGACAAGCTTCGCGATCAAATTATCCGTGGAGAAATCCCGGAAGGCGCTCAACTCCGCCAGGATGCGATCGCAACCCAGTATCAGGTCAGCCGAATTCCGGTTCGCGAAGCTCTCCGTCAACTCGACGCCGAAGGACTGATTGCCATCGTTCCCAATCGCGGCGCCATCGTGCCGGCACTGTCCCCTGATGATGTCGAAGAACTATTTTCCATTCGCGCCTTGCTTGAGCCTGAAGTCCTCAAGCTTTCAATTCCGCATCTGACCGAGCAAGACTTCACTGAAGCAGCCGCTATCTTGCGGAAGTACGTCAGCGAGTTGCGGCGAGAGGATCATGTCTCCGCGTGGGGACGCCTGAACTGGCAATTCCACTCCACTCTGTACTCGCGCGCGGTCCTGCCGCGGTTTATGGCAGTTATCCGAAACGTCAATAACAGCGGCGAACGGTATACTCGCCTGCAATTGTATTTGACGCACGGAATCAAGCGCGCCAACGAGGAACATCATAAGATTCTGGAATTGTGCCGCAACCGCGACGTACCTGCGGCTTGCACACTCCTGCGTGACCATATTCTCCACGCCGGGCAGTCGTTGAAGGAAGTTCTGCAGCAGAGCCGGACAACTCAAACCGACTCCGAGGATGGCAATCGGTCTTCCTAGTGAATTGGTACGGTCGCAGTTACCACCGACAGGCGCGGCAATTCCGCTAACCCCGTGCGACAGGACCTCAAGC
>CAVYHM010000050.1:0-18484 GCA_963768265.1 uncultured Acidobacteriaceae bacterium | reverse complement strand
GGAGAAAACCGTTTCACATGGTGATCTCTGGGGCGGGGACCTGCCGCGGCCTAATGTCGGGCTATTCGTTTGAACTGAAGAATCACTATCGCAACGACCAGAACGCAAATTACGTGGTCACCGAAGTTCGGCACTTCGCCACTGCGGGACAGAGTTACACGTCCGCAGGGAGCCAGGCTGGAGAAAACTATTCCAATCATCTGGTGTGCATCCCGGTCTCTACTCCCTACCGCCCGGCGCGTATCACACCGAAACCCTTCGTTCAGGGTCCGCAGCCTGCCCTGGTTGTGGGCAAATCGGGGGAGGAAATCTGGGTCGACCAATACGGGCGGGTGATTGTGCAGTTTTATTGGGACCGGCTGGGAGAGAAGAACGAGAACAGTTCCTGCTGGGTTCGTGTCTCGCAGCCATGGGCGGGAGGGAACTGGGGAGCCATCTGGATCCCTCGCATCGGGCAGGAAGTGCTGGTCAGTTTTCTGGAGGGTGATCCCGACCGACCGATTATTACTGGTCGCGTCTACAACGCAGATCAGATGCCTCCATACGCTCTGCCCAAGTACCAGACGCGAAGTACCTTCATGTCACGCAGTTCCAAGGGCGGCGGGGCCTCGAACTACAACGAACTGCGCTTCGAAGATCTGGCCGGCAAGGAACAGATCTTCATGAATGCCGAAAAGGATATGGACCTGCGGGTCGAGAATGACTCGCGGGAATTCATCGGCGCCAACCGCCATTTGATCGTGAAGACCAACCAGCAGGAGCTCATCCAGACCGACAAGCACCTGCACGTCAAGGGCAATCAATTCGAGAAAGTCGACGGCAACATGTCGCTCCAGGTCGGCGGCAATCAGATGGAAAAGGTAACCGGCAACAAGTCACTTTCCGTGACTGGCAATCAGAGCGAAAGCGTGACCGGCAACGTTTCGCTCAGCGTCACCGGGAACCAGAGTGAGAGCGTTACTGGCAGTGTCTCTTTGGCGGTCACAATGAATAAAGACGAAACCGCCATGGCGTATGCCTTGAAGACCGACACGACCATCCATCTCAACGCAGGTGTAGCCGCCGTAATTGAAGCTGGTGTGGAAATGACGCTCAAAGCGGGAGGCAGTTCCATCGACATTACACCCGCTGGGGTGTTCATCACCGGGCCGTTCGTATTCCTCAACAGCGGAAGTTCGCCCGCCAGCGCTCCGGACGCCAGTCCGCAGTCGCCTGCCAGCCCCGATTCTCCGACGGACCCGCAGGATCCTGACACGGCGGACGATGGCAGCAAGGGAACGAAGTTGAGTTAGCTTTTCCAGTTTTTATCTGGAGGTGTTGAATGGCATGGGAAACCTTCCGCTCGAACGACGGAGTGTACCTCATCGACTGGGATGGCCTGGCCCGCATTATTCGCTCCTGCAAACGCGCCGGAGCGATGAACGATTATTCCATGGTTGAAACCGAGCGGGGCGAACGAGATTTCTGGGCTCTCGGGCTTAGACTGCCAGACCTGCATACCGTGCAGGTGGATTGGGACAGGGTTGCGCTGGAGACAAAGACCCAGACGGAAATGGAACTCAGAAAGTTTCACGCCACCGCAGGGAACTCCATGAAAGGGCAAATCACGAATCTCGTCCAGATGATGGAACAGGCCGATGACGACCGCGACGCCTTCCAGGATAAACAGTCGGAAGCCCAGCAGAAGACCATGGACAATATCGAAACCTCGGTTCACAACGGCGAGGTTGCAGTTGAGGTTCTCAAAACCGTTCGCGACACCTCGGCCGAGATCGTGATGGTTGGGGCCACCTACGTCAGCGGGGGCACCGCAGCCATACTGTTCACCGGGGTGGGATCGGGAATGAAAGGAGCGTTCGTCTATCAGGACACCGGCAAAGCCGACAAAGCCCTGGCAACTTTCTCCACCAATTTGCTTCTGGGCGCGGCGGACCTCAAAGTCGGCCCGGCCATCAAGGGGATGAGTTCGGCGTCGGGGCGAATAGGCATGGCTATCGTGTGGTCAAAGGCGAAATCCGTAATCGAGGTTCCGAAAGGGTTGATCGAGGGCAAGAGCCTCAAACAGGCTGTCTCGAGTGGGGGAGTCAAACTGGTGGGATCTACTCCTCTCACCGCTGGCGTGGAAGGTCTAAAAGCAGTTTTGGGAGAGGAGGGAGAAGTGTGGGCCATCCCGGTAGAGGTTGCCCTGAATATCTTTCAGGACAAAGCCGCAGACGCAATTTCGGAATCTGGCGAGAACGAGAAAAAGGAGACGAAGGGACCGCCCGCACACCTGTCTCACCCACATCCCAATCACCGACTGATGGATGCCGTTATTTATGACAATTCGGTTATCGAACAAACGGCAGTGCGGCAGATCGGATCCGGACCCAACGGATAACGCCGTTTCTCGCGACTCACGCCGCTTACGGTACCATCACCGTGAACTCGCCCGGGTCGACGAATGTGATGACGCCCGCCCACATGCACATCAGCATGGACGTATTGTCGAGTGTGGGCATTTCCGCCAGCAGCACAGTGGGAGCTCCCGGGACCCACGGGGCTACCGTGGCAGGAATGCACGGCATAGGGGTCAGGACGCCCAACGCGGCCGCGGTGGCAGCGGCGACCATCGGGTTTGCGGGCGATATGCACATGCCGAATGGCATGATATTGACCAGCGGGATATGGTCCATGATGTTGGCATCGGGGACTTCGTCGGTCATCACCCGGTTCACGGGTAGTACGACGAGGGAACTGGGCGCCATCCCCATGGTGCACATCATCATCGCCCCCATGCAGACTTGCATTGGCATACAAGACTCCCCGACCGGGTCGGCCGCCGGAAATTCTAGCAGAGCCAGCCGCGAATGCAACGGGCCGAGGAAATTACTTCCCTGAGCGAAGTTGCGGATTCTCCCGCTAACCGACGCGAGATTATGACGCCCGCATCGGAGTAAGGTACCTTTGTCCTTTCGAATCGTTCCTGCTTTGGGACCTAGGTCTAAGGGTTCTCAGAAATCTATTGAATTTAAAATGTTTAGCCGACGAGCAGTACAGGCTGAACCCTGCCGGTTAACCCCGGAAAACCTTTGTAACCTTGAAGGGAGAGATCGCATCTTACACTATTAACGATAAGATACAAAATGGAAGTGTCCCGTTGAAGGAGTAGTAAATGGCGAGGGCAAAGGTAACCTCGGGTATGTGGCGAGTTGACCCGCAAAAGTGGTCGCGGGTAATCGATCGCTGTGGGCAGCCGGTGGCATCCGTGAAAGGCGAAGCGGACGCCAACGCGAACGCCAATCTCATTGCCACGGCACCCGATATGTTTGAGCTGCTCGAAAGCCTGGAAGAGAACCTCGCGATTCCCGAGGATGTGGTGGAGGAAATCCGACTGGTGCTTCGCCGCGCCCGTGGAGATTTTGGGCTGGCGGTCTTCTCTCGCAACGCGTCCAAGATTTTGCGCGCCAGAACGCAGGAATGGCTGAAGTTTATGGAAGGCTTGTGGAAGGCTGACGAAGAAGAATAACTGTTCCTGGTCCATCCGTCGCCCCTTTACCCAAACTCTCTTCCTCGATTTCGATCCCTCATTTTTTCCCATCCTGATTTGCCCTTTGCTTCCTGGACCAGGAATTGCTATTGTTGGCAGCCGCGTTGTAAATGGCCTGAAGTTCGTCTCCAGAAAGCCGCGGCGCGCCCGATATACTATGAAGCAGCTCAAACCAGTTCTCTGGACCAAGGGAACGTTCCTTACCCCGCAGCACCTCCAACTGCAGGATCGCTTCCTTGAGGACACCCTGAACTTTCGGCTACAGGCGCTCAAATTTTGTCCTTGGGGTTTTCGCGAGCTGGCGATCAACGGGGAGTTACTGGCTGAGGGCCAGTTTGCCGTCACTCGGGCTGCCGGGATTTTCCCCGATGGATTGTTGTTCGATGTGCCCGAGGCAGATCCGCCGCCGCCTTCCAAATCGTTGGAGGAGTTCTTCGAGCCCGGCGCGAAGAACATGGACGTTTACCTCGCCATTCCCGATTACCGCCAGCGGGGACTGAACGTATCTGCCGGCAAAGACGGCGGCACGCGCTATCTGGCGGAAGTGGCCGCATTTCGCGACGAGAATACCGGAGTCGGAGAGAAGCCGATCCAGGTGGCTCGGAAAAATATGCGTTTGCTGGCGGACTCCGAAAACCGCGAAGGATCATCCGTGCTTCGGATCGCCAATGTAGAGCGGACCCCTGCGGGCACCTTCCAACTCAATCCTCGTTTCATTCCGCCACTCATCGAGATCGGAGCGAGCGAGTACCTTGTCGGTTTGCTTCGTGGCCTGGTGGAACTGCTCTCGGCGCGTAGCACGCAACTTTCCGCGGGACGACGCCAAAAGAATCAGAGCCTGGCAGATTTCACCGCCTCCGATATTGCCAACTTCTGGCTGCTGTATACGGTGAACTCCAACTTCCCGGTGTTTTCGCATCTTTACGAGAGCAAAATGGGCCATCCCGAGGAGTTGTATGCCGCAATGGTAGGGCTGGCCGGCTCGCTTACGACTTTTTCTCAAAAAATGCGGCCGCGCGATCTGCCGCTTTACGTGCATGATTCGCTCGGGCCGATTTTTTCCGAGCTCGACGAAAAACTCCGCTCGCTGATCGAAACCGTGGTCCCGTCCAATTTAATTTCGCTTCCGTTGAAACTGGTGCAGAACTCGATCTATGCGACGGCGATCGACCACGATAAGTATCTGGTGAACACACGCATGTACCTGGCGGTGAGCGCGGAGACAAATGAGGAAACCATCATTCAGAAAGTGCCGCAACTGGTGAAGGTCTGTTCAGCGACGCACATTGAACATCTGGTGAAGCAAGCGCTGCCCGGAATCCAGCTCCGGCATTTGACCAATCCGCCGAGTGCGATCCCGGTGAAGCTGAAATACCAGTATTTTGCGCTGAACCAGTCCGGGGCGGCCTGGGAAGCGGTCAACCGCGCGCGCAACTTCGCGGCCTACGTTCCTGGAGACCTCGCTAATCCCACGCTTGAACTGTTGATCCTTCTGCCGCAATCGAACTGAACTCGCATCTCAAATCGTCGTGAGTGTTTTGCTGGGTGCCCATTTCTCGCGTGTCCTTTGCGCCAGAAGCGGGGATTTTCACTATCCTTCAGACGTTAGTGTTTCAGCACGAAGTAAAGCACCAGCAAAACTGCAATGAATAAAAGCACGGTCAGGATCAAGACAAGCGGCCAATACGAGACTGGCGCTTTGGGAGGCTCAACCTTAGGGGGCTTGATCGCAGGTGGAGCTGGCGCAGCAAACTTGGGGATCACGGGCGCCGGTGGCATCGGTGGCGGTGCCATCGATGGAAGCGGGGGCATGGTGGGCGGAGGAAATATAGACGCCCCTGGCGCCTTAGCTAGAGGCTGATTTTGTGCTCCCGCCCCTGCAGCGTTCGGTGGTCTCACAGAAATTATTTGGGTGTACGGACTCGGACCGCTGGCCATCACCGGCTCGCTGGGAGAGGGGCGGCGGGGCGTGGGAGTTGAGAACACGCCCGTAGCGCCGTCGCCAGCCGGCGCTGCTGGTAAGACTGAAGCCGGCTTCGGTGGCACTGGAATTGGAGGCGGCAAGCTCGTAAACACCGGAGCCGCTGGCGCCGCAGGCTGAAGGGTGAGGCGCGGCTCTTTCGGTGCCGCAGATGGAGTTGCCGGAGGATCGCTGACGGCGCGCGGCAGCCCGGCCGGTGGGGGAGGAGCTGCAGGTGTGGGCTTTCGCGAAAGAATCTCCGAATCAGCGAACAAGCCGGTGAATCCGGAGCTCGATCCGGAACCAGACGGCTCACTTCCTACTACTTTCGAAGATGGCTGTGACTGCTCTGGCGGTGTGATCGGCCCGAACATCTCGGTGAACGCGCCGACGGATTTCCGAGGAGCTTCCATTTCCCGGGAGGATAGAGGGGACGCAGGAATAGCCTCAGCGGGCGTTTCCGAGGGACCTTCGACGTGAAACGGTCCTCGGAAAAAACTCGTAAACTCACCCGTCTTGGATCTATCGCCCACTGCAGGCTTGGGGGGCGCGGCAGGAAAGCTCTGAACCGGAACGTCAGCGCGAGCCGGAGCTACGGGACTACTGAACTTCGGTTCCTGCTTCGGAGGAACTAGAGGCGTTGGAACACCTGCATCCCAGGCGGGGGCCGCACGGAGTCCAGATGGGTTTTCTGCACCGAGATTCGGCAAAGAAAGATTCGGCAAAGGAAGATCCGGCAGGGGGCGGCGCGGCAACTCTGGCTCTTTGGCCGGCGCGTTGGGCGCGCTCGGGGTCGCATGGGATTCGAATTCGCGAAACACTTGCGTGAATTGAACCGGGACCCGGGCAGATTCCACGGGTTTGATTTCCGGAGGGACGTCCCGAACAGGTGCGGCGGGCTTGATTTCCGGAGGGAATTCTGCAGTCGCTGTATCGGTTTGAGCCTCCCGTTTGGCTTCCGGTATGAGTAGCTCTTGCGTGTCTTTTGCCTGAACGTTGTACTGTTGCACCCAACCGCGCAACACGGCTTTGTCGGGCATCTTGGTGACAAGGTAGGCGTACAAAGTCCCGCCATAGCGGCCCGTCTCAAGCACAAGCCCCGCAGGCTCAGGCGCAACCCGGCGAAACGAATCCAGAACCCACTGCACCGTAGGTTGGTTCGGCTTCTGCGGGTCGCAGTGCAAAATATGCACCACTACCCTCTCCCCTCTGAGTTTGTCGTTGGCGACAAAAGTTTCCACTTTGCCCGAGGTGAGCGATTCCAGCAGTTCGTATTTTTCCTCAAATTTCATGGTTCGATGGTGATCCCAAATCGCCGGAGTCTCGGCGGTCTACACAAGGGGAAGGACGGCCGATGACTGCTCCTTGCAATGAAGCAACGCTTCATCACGCAGGATTATACCGCGCAGTCCCCACGCCATCGCTAAGAATGGTTCAAGGACCCGCCATCTCTTAGTGCAGCATGCACGTGGAATTGCACATTTTGTGCAGGAAATTGAACGTCGATCATGGATCATTGGGGCAGCATCTTAGCGCACGGCCGTGGGGGCATCAATCCAAACATGCGTAATGCCGGGATTTCTCTTGACTTGCTTGGTTCCCGGGATCAAAATTGCGTTCGCTCCTACGTCCTTAGGCTGACTGTATTGCTCTGGACGAAGCGGAAGTCATTCCAGCACCCGGTACGAGTTGACGCTGCTCGGG
Organism: uncultured Acidobacteriaceae bacterium; assembly: GCA_963768265.1. Taxonomy (GTDB): domain Bacteria; phylum Acidobacteriota; class Terriglobia; order Terriglobales; family Acidobacteriaceae; genus Sulfotelmatobacter. The sequence continues at coordinate 11,291 of CAVYHM010000050.1, read as the reverse complement.
GGGGCGCGTCCGATAAAAGCCAGCCCGTGGATGCAACCTGAAACTACCGAAATGGCGAGTCGGCGGTCAAAATCAAACGTACACCTCGAGTTGGCGCGGCCGGAAACGTTTCGGTTTGTGATTTCACTATCTTAAGTGGATTCGTGCGTGAGGAGTTGGCGATGAGCATGATCGGAAATCGTGGGAAAATCTTTCAGAACTCACTTTTGAGTTTGCTGCTTGGCGGCCTGAGCGTTGGAGTAGCGATCGGTCAGCATAAGAACACCACCTCGACGCCGAAGTCGGCGCCCGCTCCTCACGTCAGCGCTCCACGACCCTCGGTCAGTCGGCCCTCGACCCCGGCTTCGCGTCCCTCGACGACTACGCACTCTTCGCCCATGGGAAGGCCCGGGACTTCAACAGGAATCGGGCATGGGAATACCGGAAGGACTGGTACGACAGTCGGGAAGACCGGTAATGGAACGGTCGGCAAGACGGGAACTGGCACGACCGGAACTCACACGATGGGAAGGACCGCAGGTACCGGGACGGTGGGCAAGAATGGAAATGTCAGAGGTTCGATGGGCAACCCGGCGATGGGGAAGGGTGGAGCCGGCAACATAAGCAGGAACGCGAACCGGCCGCTTCCCGGGAAACAGGTGTCCCTGAGGGGCGGCGGGACGGCGAACCTGCGGCCGAACGGGCAAATTCGCTCCATCAATCGAAACGGCATGCAGATCAATCATGGCCTCAATGGCAGTCGTCACATCGAGAGCACACATAACGGAGCCCGCATTGTAACCACGGGCAAGCATGCCGGCTACGTGCAGCGCCCCTACGTTACGCGCAACGGACGGACCTACGTCTCGCGGACGGTCGTTGTCAATAACGTGACCTACACGAACGTTTACCGCTCCTACTCCTACGGAGGCTACTGCTGCTATTACGGCTACCATCCCGCGTTTTATTACGCGCCCGTATATTACGGCTGGGCCTACAATCCGTGGCCAGCTCCGGTCTATTACGGATGGGGATGGGGTGGAGCGCCTTGGTACGGATACTACGGCGGGTATTTTGCGCCATATCCGGTTTATCCGTCGGCTGCGTTCTGGCTAACTGACTACCTCATTGCTGCCAACCTACAGGCTGCGTATCAGGCTCAGGCAGCGGCGAATGCCAACGCGGAAGCCAACGCTAACGGCAATTCGAACAACGCACCTCAAGAGCAACAGCAATCTCAGGGGAACGGAAACGCCGACACTTCCGCCGGCAGCTCAGGCCAGGTGACCCTCAGTCCCGAGGTCAAAGCGGCGATTGCCGAGGAAGTGAAGGCCCAACTCGCCGCCGAACAGGCGGCGGCACAACCGGGATCCTCAGCCTCCGGTGGAACGCAGGGGGCCGCGGCGACTTCGGCGAAGAGCGAAGACGTGCCTCCCGCCCTCGACCCTGCCAAACGCACCTTTGTAGTCGCAAGCGACCTCGCTGTGTCAGCGGACGGACAAGAGTGCCAGTTAACCCAGGGCGACGTCATCACGCGCACTTCTGAGACTCCTGACGAGGATCGCAAGGTGACTGCGACCGTGGCTGCCAGCAGGAAGGCGGATTGCGGCGTAGGCAGCCAAATCGCGGTTAGCGTCGACGATCTGCAGGAGATGTATAACCATTTTCAGGAGCAATTGGACAACGGAATGAAGGACCTTTCTTCCAAACAAGGGAAGAGTGGAATTCCAGCAGCTCCGGATACCAAAACGGTTTCTTCTGATGTTCCGCCCCCGCCACCAGATGCGAACGCCGCGAAGGCACTACAAGATCAGCAAGCCACCGCCGATCAGATGGAAGCCCAAGTCGTGAAGGAAGCATTCAGTCAGGGTTCGTGAGGGTGTGTGTGCAGGCGCTGACAGGGCCCTAAGGTGGTGACACCACTACTTTCGATTCCTAAGTAACTTCTCTTCGGTCTGCTGTGCCCGCCGCGCCCGTTCCAATAATTCCTGGGCGCCTTTGTTGTTGGGATCAGCCACTGCTTTCGTGAAGCAATCAATCGCAGCCGCGTAATCACCGGTGTCGAGAAACGCCGTCCCCCTGTTCATGAGGGACTCTGAAGATTCGGTCTGGCTTCCGGTCTGCCCTCCAGACTGGACTGGGGGAACCACTCTGACGCGATTATTCACGTGAGTAACGCCAGGCACGGACGTAGCCAGAGACTCCGACAGGTTGAAATCCTCCTGGCTCGGCACAATGCCGTCGAGCGTGACCTCATGCTTGTCTGATACCAACACGCGGATGCCGGCGGCGCGGAGAGTTGCCGAAGGAGCAGCATTCAACTTGTCAGTCACGCCACTCCGGATCCGGTCTCGCTGAATCGCCTGGTACTTAAGGTATCCGACTCCAGCTACGAGCGCACCCGCCAGGAACAGAACCACAATCACAATCAGGTTTCTCAGTTTGAACCTTCGCGGCTGCAGAAACAAATGCTGTTCTGCACTCTTCACAAATTGCGAGTCCTGCGCCTGGCCGCCCTTCACGCCGGGAGCGGATGGCTTTGCCGCAACGGGCATGTCTTCTGTGGGCGCCGGCGGTGGCGGGACGGCCGACGGAGGTTGAGTAGTTACGTTTCCCGCCATGGCGGAGCCACCGTGCCCGGCAACTGGCGCGACTTGAGAACCTCGGGGCAAAGATGCCCGGGACGACGGGATTTGTGGTGGAGATGCCGGAGATGATAAAGAGGCCAGGGGCAGAGGAGGCGGCGTGGGGGTGACCTGGCCACTTACCATCTGAGCGCATCCGAGACCCTCCCCACACATCGGAGCCAGCGCCGCGACGAATTCTTCTGCTGTTTGAAAGCGTTGGTCACGGTCTTTGTCAATCGCCTTTAGAATCACATGGGAGAGCGACTCGGGAATCTGCAACTCCGGCACTAGTTCATGAGGCGGGCGCACATTCCCTTCCATGTGCTGCATCATCAGCGAATACAGCGTGTCCCCCTCAAACGGCAGCTGCGCGGTTACCATCTGATAAAGCACAACGCCCAGCGAATACAGGTCTGTGCGGCCGTCAATCTCTTGTCCGTCCTTTTTTCCCATGAACTGCTCGGGCGACATATAAAGCGGCGTGCCCACGACCATCCCCGTCATGGTCATTCCTGTCTTGGCGCCTTCGACTGCTTCCCTGAGCTTGGCAATCCCAAAATCGAGGACCTTGGCCGTTTCCTGCCCCTGCTCGTTGGTAGTGAGAATGATGTTGCCGGGCTTGATATCCCGGTGGACGATACCGAGCTTGTGGGCAAACCCAAGCGCCTGCACCACCTGCGTCGCCACACGAACAGCACGCGGGACGGGCATGGGCCCGTCACCCTCGAGAATCTCGCCCACGTTTTTGCCCTGTACCAGTTCCATCACAATGAAGGGCCGCCCATCTTCGGTGTAGTCGAAGTCGTCAACTCGGACTGCGTTCGGGTGCCTGAGTTTTCGGGTAACGACTGCTTCAGTCTGGAAACGCCGGAGGAAGTTCGCATCCCCGGCGATCGCGTCGTTGACGATCTTGATGGCGCACGTTTCGTTGAATGTGATATGCCGACCCCGGTAGACGAAGCCCATGCCGCCAATCCCAATGCGCTCGAGAATTTCGTACTTATTCCGAATGACCATCCCGGGTTGCAGTTCGTGAGCGCTTTGCAGGGCAGATTGATCCGCCGGGCAGACGTTGTAATCAGCCGGGTAGGTTCTGTGACAGGTGGGGCAGTATCTCATTGATCGCGTCGGGCAGCCGGAAAACGGGCCGGCTGGGCGTTGCCTTAAGAGGCAATGCTCAAGGAGAAATCAGCCCCTGTCAAGGTGCTTGCCATTGCACCCCGGTGCGATGGAGAATGATTGACGGCTAAGAGTAATGTTCCGACAACTCCTACTCATTCGGTTGGTTGCGGCTTTCGCCATCACCGTAGCGTCAGTTTTGGCCCATGTTCAGTTGGCCCAGGCTCAGAGTATCGCCGACCTTTTGCACAAAGCCCAAGCGGGAGATGCTAAAAGCCAATACGACTTGGCCGATGCCTACTTCGAAGGCAAAGGAATCCCAAAGGATTCAAAGCAGGGTCTGACGTGGTTGCGGAAGTCCGCCGCACAAGGATACGTCGGAGCGGAAGCCACCCTTGGCTACATGTATCAAAAAGGCATTGAAATCCCGCCTGATCCGCAGGAGGCGGCGAACTGGTATCGTAAGGCCGCGCGGCAAAACAATACGAAGTCCCAGAGTCACCTTTCGGAGATGTTAGGGCAGGGGTTAATATCGAAAAAGGAAGCAGATTGGACTGCCCCCGAGCCAGTCAAGGAGGTGAAAAAGAGCGGTCCGCCGCCTTTTTCGCTCGCCGAAGTCGAAACCGGACTCTCCGGAGGGATCACCAACAAACGGATGGCTACTCTGGTGACCACGTTCGGCGTGGATTTCAAACTGGGTGCCGCCACAAAAAAGCGATTGGCCGACGAAGGAGCCGACGACAATCTGCTGGCGACGATCGCCGCTGCGAAACGCTCTGGCCAGTAGCCGCCCTCTCAGTATCGCCTAGCCGGGATACGCTCCTGCAATGTAGCCCTCCAGTTCCTGAATCGTGTGCGCCTGCTCAGAGATGATCCACTTCACAAGGTCCCCAATGGAGACCACTCCGACCACGGTGTGATTTTCGACTACGGGCAGATGTCGGAAGCGGTGTTTGGTCATGATCGCCATGCAGTCGTCCACGCTATGTTGCGGACTGACAAACACAACCGGGCTGGTCATAATGTCGCGCACCGTGGTCTCTTTCGAGGAATGACCCCGCAGGATTACTTTGCGGGCGTAATCCCGCTCCGAGAGAATGCCAAGCAATCTGTGTTCGTAAATGACCAGCAAGGCGCCGACGCCGTACTCGGCCATCTTTTCAATCGCTTCGTAGACCGACTGATCAGGAGTTACCGACAGAACTCGATTTTCATCCTTGCTACTCAGCAACAAGCCAATTGTGTCGGAAAGTTTCATCGCGTTCCCTCGCGCATAGAGTCACTTGCCTGTTCTCCAGTCCCACACTGCCTTGCCTTTGTCGTCACGGAACAGCAGCGTGTCGGTTCCTCTCACGAGTTCTCTCGCAAGGATCACGTCCGCTTCTTCTTGCTTCACTTTTGACCCCGTGACCGCGATCTCGTCGCCCTTGGTGAAAGTGATTCCCATTTCATCCTGAAACGGCTTCGGACACACAAAAATAGAGAGCTTTTCCTCCCCGCTTTTCACGACCAGCTGCACAAAGTCCTTCCTGGACCCCAAGGTCAGGAGTTTTACCTCGTCTATGATGCCTTTTTTCTTGCTCTCGGTTTGCAGGTCATATTTGGGGGCGCCATGGTCCGTGTTCGAGGCATCTTGGGAAAACGCCGGGGTCAGGCCGGGAAGAAGAAACAGTCCGACCAACAGGAATTCGATCGTTCCGCGTTGCAAGACGAAGTGCTTCGCGCCGAGTGACACAGACCCTCCTAGAGGCTTGCCGAGAACCGCGATGCGGGGCGAGGTGCCATCGAGCTTCAGCACGGCGCCGAGAAACACTTGCCTTGTTCCCGGAGTTGCCCGACAGCTTCGCTACGATAAGGCCAGACTCAGTCGCTCTCTAGGAAGAAAGGAGAATCGTACACCCTTTTGTTGACCGTGACGACTAGAAAAGATTTTGCCGCTCTATTCCGCTTGTTTTGCTTCCCCTTGATGTAACGGCTCGCAAAGGCTAGGAAAGTGGGCCAGTTTGGACCGGTGGTGTGTCCGCCGCTATGCTGCCGGAACGCAATCTCGCCATCGATCAGGGGCGTTTCCATGGGGGGAAAGTCGACAGTTCCCAGGTCTTTTTTTCCGAGGAGCCGGTAAACCGGGCCGGCGCCGACCGCGGCCAGAAACATACCCTTGCCATCGATCCAGCCTCCTTCCACCTGCAGCGATCCGCTGCTGATGAACACCGGGCGCGGGGCACAGAGCGCGATGAGCTCGTGTGCGTCCACCGGCAGGTCATTTGGCGTCAGAGGCCCCGAGTATTTCAGGAAGTTGCCCGCCATCCAGTGATATTCGTTCGGCGAGGCGACGTTTTCTACCTGCTCGCCAAACCTGCGGCGAAGTATTTTGGCGCCTCCTTCCCCCGACGACCCGATAAACCCGATAGCGAATCGAGGGTCGTAGGCCATTCCGACCAGCGCCGCCTTCCCATAGCGTGAGAGGCCTTCGATGCCGACCTGTTTCGCATCCACCGCTTTGTCGGTCTCAAAATAATCGAGCGCCCGGCTCGCGCCCCATGCCCATGCCTTGAGTGCACCCCAGTCATCGACTTTCCGCGGCTGACCACGGTTTACCAGACCGATGATCCCTTGCGTCAGACCCTCTCCGTTGTCCGCCTGAACGCTCGTCGCGACGATATTTGCGTAGCCCCAACCCTTAGCCAGCACCTGCTGCTGCCAGGTCGGACCAGGCGACGGCGGCTGCGGGAAACGCTTCGCGAACAACGCTCGCATTTCCGCACTGAGCCCGATCTCCAGCATGACCGGCACCGGACCGGTGGCTCTTGCCGGCGTGCTCAACGAAAGCTGGATGTTAACGGTGACGAGCGGATACGCGGAATTGTCGACATGGCCAACGAGTTCGTTGGTAATCACCGGACCATCGCCGTTCATTTCTTTCGTCGTGCTTTTCGTTTCCCAAGTCACTTTCGGCGTGTCATTCGGCATGCGGCCGTAGATCTCGCGGTCGAAATCCTCCACAATTTCCGGCCGGCGCTGGTTCCACCATTCTGCAGCGCTATCGACCTTCTTTCCGTTCTTCATCACCAAAGGGTCGGGCAAGGTATAAGGAGAGACCTTGGATTCATCGATGTTCGCGGCGTTCGGCGATTTCGGGTCGCCATCGGGACCACGCCGCAGGGAAGAGATGTGCAGCAGGTCCATGATTCGCTGATGGTCCTGCTCCGAGGTGAGGTGTGCAGCAGCAGCGGCCCCGGACGTCTTCGCTTCCTGTCCATGACTGAACGCGCCGGCCATCACCAGTAAGAGCAGGAATCCGAAAGAAGGTGCGATTGATTTGGGACTCACGGAGTTGCTCCTGGGCGCCCGTATCAACGAACATTTCTCTGGGAAGCGCTCTCTGCGGCTAGATTATTTCATGATTAAGCCGAACAGTGGGCAGTGAACGCGTTCGGCCTAAGGCCGGCCTTGATCACGCTTAGGGGTAAGAGACTGAGTCTGTTAAAACGATGTAGTTCTGACCTGGTTGTTCGAAGGGGTTTCGAGGTCTGCAGTTCAATTCGCCCATGCCATGATCGGAGTAAATCCTACGCAGGCGAAGCCATGGCGATTTCCTTCAGCCGCCGCAAATCAAGTTTTCCTGTGCCCAGGTAGGGCAGCGCCTCTACGTGAACAAACTGGTCCGGGCGCGGCTTCCAGAGTTGTGGTAGGTCTGACTTGGCAAGCTGCGCGAGGCAGTCCTGGAGTTTATCTTCTGGCAAAGTATGCAACACGATCAGGCGTTCCCCCTTTTTCTCGTCAGGGATCGCCGTCACAGCGAAGATTTGTTCGGTCGCGCCGGCGATCTCTTGCAGTTTGTCCTCGACCTTGATATGGGGCACCATCTCGCCGCCGATCTTGCTGAACCGGCTCAGACGGTCGGTGATACGGACGAAGCCGTCCTCGTCCATGTTGGCGATGTCGCCCGTGTTGTACCAGCCGTCGCGCAGAACCTCGGCAGTCTTCTCCGGACGGTTCAGGTATCCCTGCATCACATTAGGGCCGCGCACGAGCAGGAGGCCGGCTTCTCCGAAAGGAAGCGGCGCAAAATTCTCGGGACTGACGATCCGGACGCTGATTCCAGGCAAGGGATGGCCGATGCTCGATCGTTTCGCACCTACCTGACGGAACTGCGCCGCGCGGAAGTCGCGCGTGTTCACGGTGACGGCCGGCGAACACTCCGTACAGCCATAGCCTTCAAGCGGGCGAATTCCAAAGCGGTCTTCAAAGGCGACGGAAATCCGTTCGGGAAGTTTCTCGGCGCCGGCCATCACATACTGCAGGCTGCCGAAGTCTTCCGGCGAGCAGCGCCGGGTGTAGGTCTGCAAGAACGTCGGAGTGGCCAGCAGGAATGTCACCGCATACTGGCTGACCAGTGCTCCGATAGCTCGTGACTCAAGCGGGCTGGGATGATAGACGACCCCGACGCCAATTGCCATCGGTAGACAGAGCGTCCCGGTGAATCCGAAAGAATGGAAAAATGGCAGAATCCCCAGGACTTTATCGTGCTCTCCGAGCATGAACACCTGATTCAACTGCTCCACGTTCGAGGCCACGTTGTAATGGGTGAGGACAACGCCCTTGGGGTCGCCCGTGCTGCCGCTGGAGAAAATAATGGTGGCGATGTCGTCGAGCCGGGGCTTGCGATCTGCGCCTACAGACTTCTCGATAGCCCTCACCGGCAATAGCCAGGAGATAAGCGCGGCAACGAAGCGCTCCAGAAAGCGCGGCTGCTCCGCCAGATCCTCCAGCATGATGGCCTGTGCGGGAACGTCGATGTGAACGCGTTCGAGAAAGGCTTTGGATGTGATCACAGTCTTCACCTCACACTGCCGGGCGCAAGAGGCCAGCACCTCGGTGGAGGCCGTGTAGTTCAAGTTGACGGGAACTTTCCCCATGAGCAGCGCGGCGAGATTCACCAGCGCACCCGGAACCGACGGCGGCAATAGGATGCCGACCATCTTCTGATCGCTCCAGACCGGACGCAGCCGCCGCGCCAGAAACACTGTGCGCGTGAACGCTCCGCCAAACGTCAGCTTCGGCGTGCGGCCGTCTGCCATGGCGAAGCGAAAGGGATGACGCCGTGCCGTCTGCGCGAACGAACGGTGTAAGGTCCGCATGTAGCGCTTGCGGAGAAGATAAGCCTCCGCGCCAAGTTCCTGCACCGCCTGCCGTACTTCTTGCGCAGTGGTCGTCGAAGGCATCGGCTTGCCAAAGGTCACCGTAACCGGATACGGAATTCTGTGGGGAAGCTTCCACAAGAATCTCCCGCGCTCGAAGCTGAATATGGAGCCCCACACGCCCCCCAGATTCACCGGGATGATCGGCGCGCCCACGCCCTTCATGATCCGTTCCATGCCGCGCCGGAAGGGAAGCATCTGCCCGATGCGGGTCATCTGGCCCTCAGGGAAGATGCAGACGACCTCGCCATCGTGCAGGGCCTGAGTTGCCGTCCGCAAGGAATGAATCAGTTCGCGCGGGCGAAGCTGGGAAGAAATTGGAATCACTCCCATAATCTTCGCGAATGGCTTGACCAGCCAATGATCATAGGAGCCCTTGAACATCAGGAAGCGGATCGGGCGATCGATCGAGGCAATGAGCAGTACCGCATCGACCATCGAGACGTGATTTGGCACCAGCAGCGCGCCACCCTTGGGGGGAACATTCTCGCGGCCCGTGAGATGGATGCGGTACAGGGTGTGGGTCGCGATCCAGAGCAACAGCCGCAGCAAAGCATCTGGCAGCAGGTACAGCACGTATGCCGTTGCAGCTACGGTTACCAGTGACACCGAGAGGAAAATCGCAGACGGGCTGAGATGCAAATAGTGCTGGAAAACGTAGTAGACGCCGGCCGCTCCTCCGATCCCTACAAACGAGAGTAGGTTCGCCGCCGCAATGACTCCGCCCTTATCTTTTTCGTCGGGACGGTGCTGGATCAGCGCATTCACGGGAACGGCAAAAAATCCAGCTGAGAATCCGAGTGCCGCGAGCAGCACCAACACGTCGACGAATGAGAGGCTTCGCCTGGAGAGCAGAACGCCGAACACCGTCATGCCCACTGAGCCCAGCGGGATCAATCCATATTCAACCTTGCCACTGGAAAGATAGCCGGCGGCCAGGCTGCCCAGTCCGATGCCAATGGCGACCGCGGCTTGCAGGATTCCGGTTCGAGTCGAGCTGATGTGCAGAACATCGCTGCCGTAGAAAACGATGTTGGCCGTCAGAAGTGCGCCGAGAAACCAAAAATACGTGTTGCCGAGAACCGCCAGCCACAGAATCCGATCCTGCCGGATTAGGTGTCCCTGAACCCAAAGATCACCAATCGGATTGGCTCGAAACTTCTTCGTCGGATTTGCGGACGGAACCTTTGTGATTCCGAGACTGAAGATCAATCCGACCAGAGACAGGCCCAGAAAGATGACGCCCGACCAGCCTTGCCGCCCATGAAAGACATCGGCCAGAAATGCCCCCGAAACGCCTCCCGCGATGACCGCAAGAAAAGTCCCAAGCTCGAGCACGCCATTGCCCCACGAGAGTTCGGGCTCGGGCAGCAACTCAGGCAGCAGTCCGTATTTGGAGGGACCGAACAGCGCCGCCTGCGTACTCGCCAGAAAGACCGCGGCCATCTCGAGGTTCAGGTTCTGCCAGCCCAGTCCCGCGATGGCCAACACCATGACAGCCATCTCGAAGAACTTGGTCCAGATCGTGACCGTCCGCTTGCTGTAGCGGTCGGCAAGAAACCCGCCGGTCATCGAGAACAGAATGAATGGGACAGAGAACAGAGTGCCAACGATCAGGACCAGCCGATCGCGGTCGGCCGTCCGCATCGCCATTCCAAGAATGATGAAGACCACCAGGTTCTTGAGACCGTTTTCGTTGAGCGCTCCCTGAAACTGAGTGAGCACCAGCGACCAGAATCCACGCCGCCACGAGGGCACATTCGCTGGTTCGGGAGGCGTTGCGGCAATCGTGTTGTCCGAGGTCTCGACCATAGTCGAGGGCGTCCCCTGGCTCATAAGAGACATCCTGATAACATCTGCAAGTCTTGGAGTTCTGGGCATGTTGTCATGAAGCCGATGCCGGTTCCAGTCACAACCGATACAGCACTAGTAACTTCGGAGTTTGCCTGGGGGAAAAAACGCAAGACTGGCGCGAGTCCGCGTTCTAGTATTTAGGCTTACAGAATCACGCACATACGGGGAGTCGCCGCTTCGTGGAACTCTTACTCGTACTGTTCGGGTTGATAGCCGTCTCAGTACCCGCCACCATCGCCTACCTTCTCTGGCGACAGCACGACCTGCGGATCAAACTCCTCAAGCTGACTGAGCTCACAATGGAGTTGAACGATGGGCTGCGACGTGACTTGCTGGAGTTGGAGCGCCAGGTGGCGTCGGCTCCGGAATCAGTGGTCGCATCATCTCATACCGAAGAGTCGCATCCGGCCGCCGCCTTAAAACAAACTCCGATCGAAAAGCCTTCGGCCACAGTCGAGCCAGTCTCGAAGCCGGTTGAAGCGCCGACCGTTTCAGCCGTGCCAGATGAGAA
>CAVYHM010000049.1:0-84407 GCA_963768265.1 uncultured Acidobacteriaceae bacterium | reverse complement strand
TTTCGTTTCAACCTTCAGATCACGCTGTGGCTGTGGTTCACGGTTTTGTTTGCCAATTTCGCCGAGGCCATGGCGGAGGGCCGAGGCAAGGCGCAGGCTGAGACTTTGCGGCGGGCCCGGTCGGAGACTATGGCGAATCGAATCACCTCCGACGGCGAAATCGAGAAAGTTGCAAGCGCGAAACTCCGCGCTGGCGACATGGTTTCCGTTTCTGCCGGGGAACTTATCCCAGGTGATGGAGAGATTGTAGAGGGCGTGGCCTCGGTGGACGAATCGGCAATTACGGGCGAGTCCGCGCCTGTGATTCGCGAGGCCGGCGGGGATCGCTCGGCAGTCACTGGCGGCACGCGCGTTCTCAGCGATCACATCAAGGTAAAGATTACGTCGAACCCGGGGGAGACTTTTCTGGACCGCATGATTGCGCTGGTAGAAGGGGCGGCGCGACAGAAGACCCCCAACGAAATCGCACTCAACATCCTGCTGGCTGGATTGACGATCATCTTCCTGCTGGCGGTGGTCACGCTGCAACCGTTCGCGATCTATTCCGGGTCGCCACAGACAGTGTTTGTTCTGGTCTCACTGCTGGTGTGCCTGATTCCGACCACCATTGGCGGTCTGCTGTCGGCCATCGGCATCGCCGGGATGGACCGGTTGGTCCAACACAACGTGCTGGCCATGTCCGGACGTGCCGTCGAGGCGGCAGGCGATGTGAACACACTTCTGCTCGATAAGACCGGTACGATTACGTTTGGAAACCGACAGGCTACCGAATTTCTGAGCGCTCCCGGTGTGAGCGAGGCAGACATGGCGGACGCTGCTCAACTATCGTCGCTGGCGGATGAGACTCCGGAAGGCCGCTCGATCGTCGTGTTGGCCAAAGAAAAATACAAACTGCGCGGCCGCGAGTTCGCGTCCCACGAAGCGGAGTTTATTCCGTTCACGGCGCAGACTCGCATGTCGGGGGTCAATCTGGATGGGCGCCAGATCCGCAAAGGCGCCGCCGACTCCATCGCACATTACTGCGAGCGAGACGGCGACGTGATGCCCGCGGAGGTTCGGGCCACCGTAGAGCGGATCGCATCGTCGGGCGGAACGCCTCTGGTAGTGGCACAGAATTGCCGGGCCATGGGCGTGATTCACCTCAAGGACGTAGTCAAGGGAGGAATCCGGGACCGCTTTGCACAGTTGCGTGCCATGGGCATTCGGACGGTCATGATCACCGGCGACAATCCGCTCACCGCCGCCGCGATTGCGCGCGAAGCGGGGGTGGACGACTTTCTCGCTCAAGCTACGCCGGAAGACAAGCTGAAGCTCATCCGCAGCGAGCAGGCCGGGGGCAAGCTGGTTGCGATGACAGGTGACGGGACCAACGATGCCCCGGCGCTGGCCCAGGCCGACGTGGGTGTCGCCATGAACACCGGTACTCAGGCCGCAAAAGAAGCCGGGAATATGGTCGATCTCGATTCCAATCCGACCAAGCTCATCGAGGTGGTCGAAATCGGAAAGCAATTGCTGATGACGCGGGGCGCGCTTACGACTTTTTCCATCGCGAACGATGTGGCGAAATACTTCGCTATTATCCCGGCCATGTTCGCGGGGACGTTCCCGGTGCTCAACGCTCTGAACGTCATGCATCTCAAGACGCCCGAGTCGGCTGTGCTTTCTGCAGTCATTTTTAATGCGCTGATTATTATTGCCCTGATCCCTCTCGCACTCAGGGGCGTGAAGTATCGCGCCATGAGCGCGGAAGCTTTGCTCCGGCGCAATCTCTTTATCTACGGCGTTGGCGGGCTGATCGCGCCCTTCGCTGGCATCAAGGTGATCGACATGGTGATCACGGCCGTGCGGCTGGCCTGAGGACTGATATCCGGAAAAATGATATGAAGAAGCATCTCATTACTGCGCTATTGATGACCGTGGTCATGACCGTTTTGCTGGGGCTGATCTATCCGCTTGTGATAACCGGACTGGCCCAGGTGCTATTCCGAAACAAGGCAAACGGGCAGTTGCTTTCGCGCAACGGAGAAGTCATCGGTTCGCGCATCATCGCCCAGCCCTTCACCTCCGCGAAATATTTCCATCCACGGCCTTCGGCGGCTGGGACCGGATACGACGCCGCCAGTTCCGGCGGCACGAACCTTGCCGCCACGAATCAGAAACTCATTGACCGGGTTCGGGCTGACGCCGCCAGCTTGCAAAAGGAAAATCCCGGTCAGCCAATTCCGGTGGATCTGTTGACGACGTCGGCCTCGGGCCTTGATCCGGAGATTTCTCCCGCTGCGGCTGAGTTCCAAGTCCCGCGGGTGGCCCGCGAACGGGGTCTTGCCGAGTCGGCGGTGCACGATCTGGTCCGCAACCACATCCAACAGCGAGATCTTGGCCTGCTGGGTGAACCTCGGGTCAACGTGCTGGAACTCAATCTTGCCATGGACGAGATGACCACAAGACCCTGAGATCTTCCCCACCATCGTCGGGTAGTGCCTCAGTTTGGAGGCGCAGCTTTCGGTGAGGCGTCATTCCGAAGCCCCGCGCTTTCACCAGCGGGGCGAGGAATCTTCCCTGGCAGTTATTCTTGGGAGATTCCTTCGACTTCGCTCAGGACAGGCTCTTCGCTTCGCCTGAAGAACGGCTCCGCTCAGGATGACGTCATCCAAAACCCAGTGGCCACGACTCAAACTGAGGCACTCCGCCGCAACGAAGTTGAGTGACGGTTCTTCCGAACCGCATGTAAACTGTGTGCTCTCCCCATGCCCACGTTTGCCGCGGTCGATATCGGCTCGAATTCGGTCCGGCTGAAGATTGCGCGCCTGCAACAAGGGCGCCTCCGCCCCATTCACGAGGATCGTGAGGTGACACGGTTGGGAGATGGTGTATTTCGCTCGGGCTTTCTAACGCCAGAATCAATGGCGGAAACCGTGAAGGTGCTGCGCCGCTTCCATCGCGCGGCGCAGCAGGTCGTCACAGACAGCGTCCGCGTAGTCGCCACCAGCGCTCTGAGGGATGCGCGCAATTCCCAAGCTTTCCTGGAGTGGGTGCGGTCCGCTACGGGCTGGCGGGTCGAGATCATCTCGGGTGTAGAGGAAGCGCGCCTCATTCACCTTGGGCTGGTTACCAGCCCCCGCATCGACAAGGCTCCCACGTTGATGATCGACCTGGGCGGCGGAAGTTGTGAACTGACCGTCACGCAGGGCGGGCACATCCGCGACGCAGTAAGCCTGCCATTGGGAGCGGTGCGACTGACGAATGAGTTCCTCAGTCACGACCCCGCGCGAAAGGGCGAACTGACGCGACTGCGAGGTTTTATCACTCGTGAGGCGGGAAAGATCGCGGCTCGCATCGCGGCGGCCCGGGTGAAGAATGTCATTGCCACATCAGGAACGGCGGCTGCTTTGGCTGCCGTCGCTATTCACCTGCGGCGTGGCAACAACCGGCGGCGCCCGGTGGTGTCACGCGCGGAGATGACGCGAATTGCAAAGCGCCTGGCACGGCTACCCGTGGCGGAACGGCGAGAGATTGAGGGTATCGGTCCGCGGCGTGCAGAGATCATTGTGGCTGGGGCGATGGTGTATCGCGAATTGCTGGATCGCCTTCACCTAGCCGGCTTCCGCTATTCGCCGCTTGGTTTGCGGGACGGCATTCTTGCGCAGATGGCGGCCGACTACGATCGCAGCACGCGGTCCGGGCGGCAGATCGAATCCGAGCGCTGGGAATCCATTCTCAAGGCGGTCGACCGTTACCATATCGATCGCAAGCATGCTCTGGACGTGCGGGCCGCAGCAATGCAGCTGTTTTCTGAACTGCGCTCGCTGCACCGGCTGCCTCCCGAATACCGCGAATGGCTCTCGGCCGCGGCCATGCTTTACGAAGTGGGCGACTACGTGAATCGTAACGGTCACCATCGCCACACCCACTACATCATTTCGAACTCGGAAATCCTCGGCTACACTCCGCAGCAACGGCGGCTGATCGCGGCCCTTGCGCGTTACCTGGGAAAATCGCGGCCCGCGGTGGAGGATGGCCCCATGAAAATGGTAGAACCTGCCGATCGCGACAATGCCCAGAAAGCGATTCTGCTACTCCGGCTTGCCCGGGCCCTTAATCTCGGCCGAAGCCGCGCGGTGGAAAAGGTGAGGATCAGCCTGCGGGCGCCGGGCGTGAAACTGACGTTGGCTCCTCGCCGGAGGATGGGAGTGGACCTGGAACTTTGGGCGATCGAGAAGGAGCGAGACTACTTCCGCGAGGTCTTTGGACGAGAACTTTCCACCGCCGTATCGTAGAGCGCACGCACCAGCTTGGGAGTCAGGCACCACTGGAGTGTGCCGGAGGTCCGGCGCAGCTCCACCTTGGCCACCGCGCCTTTTTTGAGTTCGAGCGAGGCCTCGCACCCGGAGTCGCTGATCACTGATCCGAGGAATTGGCTCAAGTTTGGATTGTGGCCGACCACCATAATCGCTTCCTGGCGCGCGTATTTTTCGAGCAGCTTCCGGAAGTCGGCGAGTCCCGCCTCGGGGCGCAGGCCGGGGTCCAACTGCAACTTTCCCTCGTAGCCTAGTTCATTCCCGATGAGGAAGGCGGTCTGGGTGCAACGCTTGAGCGGGCTGGAAACAATGACGTCGACTTGCACATCCAGCGCAGTCAGAGCTCTTCCGACGTAACCGCACTGTTCGATTCCCTCTTTATCGAGGGCGCGCTTTTCATCTTTCTTGGGGCTGACGAAGTGTTCGCCGGCGCTGGCGTGGCGTAAAAAGTAGAGAATCATTCTCGCCTATCGTTCCTTTCTCTCTACTACTTTACGCTTGCGCGCTGGAACGGGCACCGGAACGACGGAGGGCGTCTTTCCTTCCGCTACGCTGATGAGAAAATTCTGGGAGCAAAACGCCGCATCTCCGGTCGGCGGCCGCTGGTTCCTTTTGCCGTGCAAAGGCTGCCAGGCCCGGATATAGGTCGTGTCGGGCAGCAGAATACGCGCTTTACGATTGTCGGCGAGGTAGGCGTCAAGAATTTCATGCCGCACCCGTTGCCGCAGTACTTCGTCGCGCAACGGAACCAGGACCTCAACCCGTTCATAAAGATTGCGTGGCATCCAATCGGCGCTGCCGATGTAGATCTCTTCTTCGCCGTCGTTGGCGAAATAATAGATACGACTGTGTTCGAGGAACCGGCCCACGATGCTGCGTACGCGGATGTTTTGACTCACCCCACGCACTCCAGGACGAAGCGCACAAATACCGCGCACAATCAGATCAATCTGTACGCCGGCCTGGGACGCGCGATACAACGCCTGGATTACATTTTTGTCGAGCAGCGCATTCATCTTGGCGATGATGCGCGCTTCTTTGCCCATGCGGGCGTGCTCGGCCTCGCGGTCAATGAGCGCAATGCACTTTTCCGCCAGATCGAGAGGGGCCACCAGAAGAGGCTCGTAGCTTGGGTTTTCAGCGTAGGCAGTCAGGAAACTGAAGACGTCGTGGACGGCGCGCGTGATTTCGGGATTTGCCGTAAACAAACTCAGATCCGTGTAGATCCGTGCCGTGGTCGCGTTGTAGTTGCCGGTGCCGATGTGGGCGTAGCTACGGATTACGTCGTCGGGGTCACGCCGAACCAGCAGCGACAGCTTGCAGTGCGTCTTCAGACCCACCAGGCCGTGGAAAACTTGTACTCCCGCATCTTCCAGATCGCGTGCCCAACGAATGTTCGAAGCTTCATCGAAGCGCGCCTTCAACTCAACGACCGCGGTCACTTCCTTGCGTGAGGCGGCGTCGATCAGATGCGGCACAATATGCGAATGTTCGCTGGTCCGGTAGAGCGTCTGCTTGATGGAGAGAACTCGTTCGTCTTCCGCCGCGGACCCGATGAACGAGACCACGGCATCGTAGGAATCGTAGGGGTGGTGCAGCAGAACGTCGTGGCTGCGAAGTTCCTCGAACAGGTCTTTCGACTTCGAGGTCAGGCGCAGTTCGCGCGGGGTAAACGTACGGTACTTCAGATCGGGCCGCTGGACCTGCTCGTAAATGTTGAACAAACGCACCAGGTTGACCGGGCCGTTCACCGAGAAAACCTGCCATGGATCGATCTCAAACACCGTGCGCAACCGGTCGATGATTTCGGGGTCGGCGTCGGCCTCGATTTCCATGCGCACGGCATCCCCCTTGCGCCGGTTGTGCAGTTCGGTGCGCACCGACTCCAGCAGGCTGCGCGCTTCCTCTTCCGCCAGGTAGAGATTGCTGTTGCGCGTGACGCGAAAGGGGGCTGAGGAAACTATGTCGTAGCCGTGATACATCTTCTCGGCATGATGGGCAACCAGGTCCGCCAGGAAAATGAAGTCTACCGTACCCTCTGAAGGCAGGCGGACTAGCCTGGGCAATGCCCTCGGGACCGACACCACACCGGTGTAGGTCAAAGCCGAGCGCCGCCGCCGTCGCAGCAGGAACCCCACGCACAGGGCCTTATTGATGACCCGCGGAAAGGGATGCGCTGGATCCACCGTCACCGGGGTCAACAGGGGATCAAGTTCCTTCTCGCAGTACTCTTCTACGAACTGCACGGCGTTGGAGTCGAGTTCCTGCAGGCCCAGCACACGAATTCCGTTGGCGGTGAGCGCCGGAAGCAGCCGTGCATCCCAGCAGTCGTACTGGTCGTCGACGAATTCATGAGTCAACTTGCTCAGCACATCCCGCTTCTCGGTGAGGGTCAGGCCGTCGGGACCCGCCTCGTTGTAGCCGTCTTCGATCTGTTGCATCATGGCAGCAACGCGGACCTCAAAAAATTCGTCCAGGTTGCTGGCGGAGATGGCGAGGAATTTCAGCCGCTCTAAAAGCGGATTCCCTTCGTCGTCAGCCTCTTCGAGCACACGCCGGTTGAACGCGAGCCACGAGGTGTCGCGGTTGAGATAATACTGGGGGTTATCGAGTGCGATACGAGCCATGACTTAAGCGATCAGTGCGATCAGTGCGTTATTGGTGCGGCGTTCTGTTCCGTCTGACGTCTACGTAGCCTGCTTCCCTGCCGTCAGCGCTTGCAAGTATAGGCGATGACCCAACATTGTGCACTGTTATCGCCGTGCCTGGTTTTCCGAGGCAATTTCCACGGGAACGCCCTAATGCGCCCTGCAAGCAAGCAGAACTTGCGCTCTCAAGATGCGAATCAGAGGGGAAGTACTCGAACGTAGATGCATGCCGAAGGATAAGTATAAAGCATTTCCAATGGGCGCGGGTCGGACTCAAATCCCATACGGCTTTGCGCATGATCCTCGGCAAGTAAAACCGGCACCCAGACTGTGTCTGGATGCCGTGAGTTATGCACCTGCGGTTTGGAGACGAGAGCCGAGCGCTTCCGCTCTACGGCAGGTAATAGCGGAAAGAGGTGAAGACCATGGCGTCCAATCCGTGTGGCTCGCCACCCGTACCGGACCAAGTATCCCGATTGATGTACGAGAATTGCGGACCCCACTGGATCCGGCCCTTCGGCCCATTGTAGGAGCGCACCCAGAATCCAACCGTGCCTTCGACCAGGGACCGAGTATCTGCCGTGCAAGAACCGAGTCCACCGGGAAGAATGCCGGTGCCATTCGCGGGCAGAGTCTCGGTAAAACAACCGGAGTTGCTGAAATGGGGTGAGCCGTAACCAACGTACTTCTTGGAGATCGGGTCGAAATCCCAGGTGCGGCTGGCGTATTCAATCCCGCCATTCAGGTAGATGTCGACCTTCGGACCGTGCCATTCGACCGTGCCCAGACCTTGGTAGCTGCGGATTAGATCAAACTGCCCGTTGCCCTTTATCGAGGCATCGGCGAGAGTACTTGTGCCGTAACGTCCCTCTCCATCTCCTGCTAAGCCGTGCAATCCAATGTCGAGATGTTTATTCGCGAACGACCAGCGGGCGTTCGCGCCGATGGCGCCGCCGTCCTTCGAGCTGTTAAACGCACCAGCGGTGCTCGGGGCAACAATCGCGCCGCAAGGAGCAGTAGCTGACGCTTCCGCGCAGGGGAAGATACGGTCGCGGAAGCGGCTGTAGACGCCGAAGATCTCGTAGTGTCCGAACCCAGGTTCAAAGGCGAGCTTGGCGACGATATCTGGCGCCGGGTTGAACGAGTAACTGGTGGTGGGGCTGCAGGTGGTTACCGGCGCCCCGGCACTATTGAGGCTGGTGGTACAAGTGGTAATCGTGGGGTTGTAGAGGCCGCCGGCAGCTCCGGCCGCACCGATCAGGAAATTGGAGGCGTTGCCGTGAGTCGAGATCGTCGCCTGTGGGTTTTCCACTGACACAGCGAACCACACCTTATTGCCGAAGTTTTTCGACAGGCGGAGAGCGTACTGGCGTGCCCAGCTGAATCCGACGGTATACTGCGGATCGATGGTCATGGGCAGGGCCTCACTGCGGTTGTCGGTGCCGTGTTTGGTTTCCGTCACCAAGCTCCACATTTGGCCGCCAGTGAGGGTCCAGCCGTTATCGAACGCAGCCTGGCCCCAGGCCTGCCGCTGACGGAGAGAGTAGCTGTTGCTCTCGTTGTTATTCGAGGTCGTAGCTGCCGAGAGGAAGTCGGCCTCGACATAGCCGGACAACTTTGCGCTCTTCAAGCGGCCCTCGGCGAGCATCGAGATGCGGGACTGACGGCCGGATCCGAAGAACTCCGAGATACTGCTCTGCGACGCGCCGGGCATGGTCAGATTGTTGAAAGGCGTGTTGATATCCGCCGCTAGGGCGCGCGAGCGGCGCACGAATTCAGCCGCAAGGAAGCCACCCGGTGTGATGGTGACTCCTTTGAAGTGGAGCGCGGTGGGAGGCTCGTTCACGGCTTTCTGAGTTTCCTGCAGAGTCGAAACCGCACTATTCAATCCGGTCTTGAGGTCGGTTACGTCGTTCTTGACCGCAACGACGGCTTCCTGCTGTTGGGCCGCGGTGTTCTGAGCTGCGTCGGCTTTGCTGGCAGCGTCGGTCGCTACGGTCTGAACCTGTTGTACGGCCTGATCCTTGCGATGAAGTTCATCCCGGAGTTCCTGAATCTGTTGGGACTGCTGCGCCAGAGCTGCCTGTTGGGCCGCGATCGCGTCTTTGAGGGCCTGCACGTCCGCCGCCGTCAGCGTCGCAGCGGCTTTGGCTTTCTTGGGTTTGGGCGTCGTACTGGTTTGCGCTACCAGTCCCGTCGCCAGGAATAGAATTATGCACAGATTCCACGCAGACTTCATCGTCCTCTCCTTTTTAACTGCTTATGGATGAAACTCACCCCAACCCCAACGGGGCGGCTACTTGACCTGCTTGATGGCTTCCTTGACCTTGGCGGCGACATTTTCCGGCAACGGTGCATAGGCCAACGCAGTAGTCATGGTTTGGCCCTCCCCCGCCATCCAGTTGAGAAAATCAGCCAGAATCTTGCCTTTCGCCGGATCCTTCGACTGGGAAGGAATCAATAGCCAGGTAAAGCTGGAAATCGGATAAGCGTCCTTGCCGGGAGCATTAGTGATGGAGACGCGGAAATCGGCGGGCATCTTCGGAGCCGAAGCGGCCGCGGCGGTTACGCCTTCCAGAGATGCCTTCACGAAGGCACCAGAGGAATTTCTCACACTGCCGTACGGAATCTTATTTTGCACGGCGTAAATCAATTCGACGTAGCCAATGGAGCCGGGCAGTTGGCGAATCGATCCAGCCACGCCCTCGTTGCCCTTGCCGCCCAGACCCCTCGGCCACTTCACCGAAGTGCCGCTGCCCACCTGGCTTTTCCAGTCGGGGCTGATTTTGGACAGGTAGTCGGTCCAGATGAAAGTCGTTCCACTCCCATCCGAGCGGTGGACCACGACGATCTCTTGATTAGGGAATTTGATATCTGGATTGACGCTGGCAATGGCCTTGTCGCTCCAGTTCGTAATCGTGCCCAGAAAAATTCCCGCGAGCACGTCAGGTGTAAATTTCACTTCACCACTTACGCCCGGAATGTTGTAGGCGGGTACGTCGGCCCCCAGCACGGTAGGAATATTGAGAACTTTGGTCTTCAGCTTTGCTTGGGCTTCCTTGAGCTGATCGTCGGTCATGGGCATATCGCTGGCGCCGAATTCCACCGTTCCTTCCGTTACCTGGCGAATTCCGCCGCCGCTGCCAATGGACTGGTAGTTGACCTGAATGTCAGAGTGAGCCTTGTGATACTCGCTGAACCACTTCGAGTAGATGGGATAGGGAAATGTCGCGCCTGCTCCGTTCAGGGTGGTCTGTCCAAAAACCGCCAGGGGCAGGAGGACACACGCCAACAGCAGCACGATTTTGCGCATCACCAGATCAATTCCTCCTAATGGGTATCGCTTCTCTTCTATCGGCGCAGTGTTACAGGACGGTTACAAACGAGTGAATTTCTGATGAATGGACTTCCAGAGAGGATTGAGTTTCAGAACCGAATCGAATGGAAACTTGTTCGCGTTTCGCTAAGGGGCAGTTTGCAAGCGAGCGATCTCCCTGGGAAAGACCGTATTGGCAGGAAACTCACTGCGAAGACCGGTGAGCAACTGCAGGGCGCGGGGCTTATCTTTTTCGCGGACGTAGACAATGGCCAGGAGAATTCGGGCAAAGGGCGCAAGGTAGTGTCCATGCTCGGCGGTTGTCTGCAGGTCCGTGATCCCACCCTCTTTGTCGGCGGGCAGCCCTCCCATCCGGAGGATCCAGCGCACCGGCGCCGACATGCTGCCGATGATGTACTTGCTGAACCCGGTGGCCAGCAGTGCATCATAGCAATCATGACAAACCGCGAGTAGTTGCTCCGCCGCGATGGATGCTTGTTTGGTGAAGTGGAGCGAGGCGAGATTTCGCTTTTCGATCAGAGCCGCATAATCGGCCTGCAATCCCGATGACAAAGTCAGAGCGAAGAGGGCGTCGCGGTCCTTCGGGTCCTTGGCGAGCCGTGCATGGGCCAGGTTTTCCGCCCGTCCGATCGCGTTTTGGAATTGTTGCCTCACTACCGGATCGGGCGCCAGCTTCGACCGCGCGGCAAAGGCAGCGTTGTCTTCGTAGAACTGCGCCTCCAACACTCCCAGGCGATGGAACTCGGAGAACAACAGGCCTGCCGCCTCGCTGACTGGGCCAACTGCATCCTCTGGATGCTGTTCCTGCCAAGTCGTGAAATCCCTTTGCGCTCCGGAAAAATCGAGATTGTAGAGTCCGGAGAATCCGCGGTCGAGCAGCGATGAAGAGACGAGGGGAGGAGCGTCCTCGGCATGCGCCGCGCCACATATTGCGACACAGACACACAGAATTGCCGCTCGAACTATCGCTCGTGCATCCAATAATCGGGTGGCATTCAACATTGCTTACGCTCGCTATGGTCTGATCGCGTGGTCTATTATCGATGATCTGCTCTCGGTGGCAATCCGTTTTCCGCGCGTCTGACATTTTGATGCCAGTGACACCATTAAGCGTAACCCGGTTTGTCAAAGTTCTGTCATTTTCGCCGGAGAGTCGTACCCCGGCCTGCGAAGGAACGTTGGTTCATGAGTGATTCGCCAGTACGCTACGCTCCTGGTTGGCCCGGCATTCCGCCCCGTTGGACATCCAGCGCCAAAACCGGCGTTGGAACGGCGCTCAACCGGCATAGCAAAGTCTGGTTTACGCTCAGTCACGGCATTCTCAACGAAGTTTATTTCCCCCGCGTCGACCAAGCCTGCACGCGCGACATGGGATTTATCGTTACCAATGGACGCGATTTCTTCTCAGAAGAAAAGCGGCATTGCACGTTTGAGAACCGTCCCGTCGTCCCCGGCATCCCAGTGTTTGAACTCATCAACACCGCCATCAGCGGACACTACCGAATCCACAAAGAGGTCCTCAGCGATCCCTACCGCAACGTGGTGCTGCAGAAAGTCCGCTTCGAGCCCTTGCAAGGACAGCTTTCCGACTATCACCTTTTCGGCCTGCTCTCTCCCCATCTTGCTAACTGCGGGTACGGCAACACGGGATGGATCGGCGACTACAAGGGCTTCCCCATGTTCTTTGCCGAGCACCACGGCGTTAGTCTGAGTCTGGCTTCTTCGGCGCCATGGACGAAGATGTCGGTGGGATACGTCGGCGCCTCTGATGGATGGCAGGATCTGTCCCAGCATTTCCTGATGGAGTGGGAGTATACCCGGGCCGAGAACGGCAACATTGCCTTCACCGGCGAGGTCGACCTGGCTGCCTGCAATGGCGAGTTCTTGCTGGCGCTGGGCTTTGGCGCCATTTGGACGGAGGCTGGTCAGCAGGCACGCTCCACGTTGTTTGAGGACTATGGCGAAATCCGCGAGCACTATGAATCGCAATGGAGCAACTGGCAGAAGCAACTGCTGAATCTCGACGAACCTCCGCGCCAGTTCGATCTTTACCGCGCTTCGGCCGCCACTCTGCGCACACATGAGTCGAAAGATTTTCTCGGCGGGATCATCGCCAGTCTCTCAATTCCCTGGGGCTTCAACAAAGGCGACGAGGATCTGGGCGGGTATCACCTCATCTGGCCGCGCGATCTGGTCGAGACCGCAGGCGCGCTGCTCGCAGCTGGGGCCGTCACCGACGCGTGCCGCGTCATGCGCTATCTTGAAGTCACGCAGGAAGCCGCTGGGAACTGGGCACAGAATCTCTGGCTGGACGGGCGTCCGTACTGGAGCGGCATCCAGATGGACGAGACCGCGTTCCCCATCCTGCTCCTCGACTTGCTGCGCCGCGAAGCCCCCAGCTGCCTGGGAATGCTGGAGCGCTGGTGGCCGATGGTGCGCAAAGCTGCGAGTTTCATTCTGCGCAACGGACCGGTCACGCAGCAAGACCGGTGGGAAGAAGACGGTGGTTATTCTCCGTTTACGCTCGCGGCGGAAATCTCCGCCCTATTGGCCGCAGCCGATATTGCGGACCTGACCGGACACTCCGAGCAAGCCCAGACCATGCGCGACAGCGCCGACGCGTGGAACGACAACATTGAGCGCTGGACCTACGCCACGGGAACTGATGTGGCGCAGCAACTTGGCATCGAGGGATATTACGTGCGCATCGCCCCACCCGACGCGGACGTAGCCGCTGCTTCGCCCACGCAGGGTTTCGTTCCCATCAAGAATCGCCCGCCCGGCCAGGATGGGGACCGAGCGTATCACATCCTCAGTCCCGACGCGCTGGCCCTGGTGCGGTTCGGCCTGCGAGCGCCCGACGATCCGCGCATCCTCAACACGCTGCGCGCGATCGACGCCTTGCTGAGTGTGGAACTGCCCCAGGGTCCGTGCTGGTACCGCTATAACGGCGACGGCTACGGCGAACACAAGGATGGCTCCGCCTTCGACGGAACCGGCATCGGCCGTCCCTGGCCGTTGCTGGCAGGGGAGCGCGCGCACTATGCGCTGGCGGGCGGGAATGTTGACGAAGCTGAGTCGCTTCTCGCTGTGATGGAAAACTCAACGACCGGACACGGCCGCTTACTTCCGGAACAAGTCTGGGACTCGGCCGATATTCCGGCGCTGGAACTTTTTCGCGGCAAACCCTCCGGATCCGCCTGCCCGCTCGTCTGGGCTCATTCCGAGTATGTGAAGCTCCGGCGCTCGATTCGGGACGGCAAGGTCTTCGACCAACCGCCGCAGACTGTCAAGCGCTACATAGTGGATAAATACAAGCGCCAGATTTTCGGCTGGAGGTTTAACAACAAGACTCGTGCCATTCCGCAGGGCAAAACTCTGCGAATCATTCTCCTCTCCCCCGCGCTGGTGCATTGGAGTATCGACGACTGGAAGTCCTCGCACGACGCTGAGACGCGCGATACTGGCGTCGGCATCCACATCCTCGATCTGCCAACCGCGTCCCTCCCCACGGGGTCGCAGGTGGCGTTCACTTTCTATTGGGCGGCTGAGAATCGCTGGGAGGGAACGGACTTTACGGTTACGATTCAGGAGTGAGGCGACGGGCGGTGGCTAGTTCTCGGTGCTTGTATAGCACAGTTCCACCACGGTGCAGTCGTCGCTCAGTGGATTGCCGGCACAGAATTCCGTTACCGCAGAGAATATCCCTTCCAACGTGGGGGACTTGGCGGCGGCAGCTTCCAGCCGCGAGTCTTCAAAAAAGTCTCCCATGGCGTTTTCCGCTTCCGTGACACCGTCGGTGACAAGAATAAAGCGGTCGCCGGATTTCATCTGACAGGAAGCGCTTTCAAACGTTGCGTCCGGAAGCAGTCCAACCGGAACGTTGCCGTGGGGAGGACGGATGACCTCTCCGGCGCACACCAGCAGGGGGGGCACGTGGCCGCAGTTGACGTATTCGAGTTCGCCATCGCGGCGCAGACGCGCCAGGAGTACGGTCGCATACTTCTCGCCGACCAACTTGTCGGTGAAGAAGCGGTTTACTGCGGTGACGACATCCAACAGCGGCATACCTGCGCTTAAGTGCGAGTAGATCATTCCCTGAAGCGTCGAGGCCAGCAGGGCGGCGGAAACTCCTTTGCCGCTGACGTCGGCCAGCACCACCGCCAGGCCTTCCTTGGTGTTCACCGCGTCGAAGAAGTCGCCGCCAATTTCTTTACAAGACAGGTTCTTGCCCCGCAGGCGGGCGAAAGGCACCTCGGGAATCTTCACCTGCATCAGCCGCTGCTGAATGCTGGCCGCAATGCTCAACTCCTGCTGGTAGCGGCGGGATTCTTCTTCGGCTTGTACCAACCGCGCGTTCTCGATCAGAGAAGCGGCTTCAGTCGCGATCACGTGCAGAATCTTCTGGTCCACGCCGCTGATGTCGCGCGAGGCAAAGCGCGAGTCCACATACAGCACTCCCATCGCTTCGGCGGCGTTGGCTGAGGGCAAGGGCGTCTGCGCGTCGCGTGTGGCCTGCACCTGCATCTTACGTAGTCGAATGCAAGCCACGGTTCGCAGATCGTAGGCCACGATGCTCTGCCGGCCCGACAGATCGAGCGACTGGCTGGTGTCGGTGAGCAGAAACTCGGAGTTCGACTGCATGAATTCCTCGAGGATTGAGTGCGAAATCGTTTTGTCGTCGAGCAGCGGCTCCTTTTTGTGATTGCGGCCGGCCATCAGGCGCAGCTTCCCTTCCTCGTCCTTGAGAAAAACGTATCCCCGCTCGGCACCGGTGAGTTGCAGGGTGACATCGAGCATAGTTATCAGGATTTCGTCCAGAACACCCGCCGTGTTGAGCTTACGAGCGGCTTCAAGAAACAACGTCAGTTTCTCCAGTTCGGTCGCTTCGGGCTTGATGGCGATGACGGAGATCTGGCTGAGAAATTCTCGCGCCGTGTTGGAGGTGGCGTGCGCCGGATTGAACAAGATATACGCGGAATCTCGGGCTCCGAACTCTAACCGGTCGCCGCGTTCCAGTTTCTGGCGCTGAATGCGCTCGCCATTCACATAGGTGCCGTGCTTGCTGCCCAGGTCGACGAGAAAAAACTCCTGCCCCTCCTGCATGATCTGCGCATGGTCGCGGGAGACGCGCGGGTCGGCAATAACCAGGTCTTTGTCCACCTTCCGCCCGACGCTGAACGGAGTGCGGTTGAGGATGATGTTTTTCTGCTCGCTACCCTGCACGAACACGAGGGCGGGAAAAACTCCGGAGCCGGAGCTGTGGTGACTGATTGTATTAAGGGTCATGCTCTGGGCTATGGACGGTAAATCGTCGCCTCGGCTATCCCCTATGCCCCAAAACCGAGGCAGCGCCGTAAGTCTTTCAGCACCAGACTACTCTGCGGCAGCGGCGTCTCGCAAGCCGCGAGCCGGGTTCAGCCACGTATCCAGCAGCGCCAGTCCGAAGATGAAGATCGGCACCATGAAGTTGGAATAGAACGGCATTGGCCAGACCCGCTGCCTCAGTTCCTGAGTTAGCCACAGGAAAGCAGCAGAGAGTGCCAAGCTGGCGATCCACGGCCAAACCAGCATGACTCCGCCGACCATGCCAGCCAGCCGAACCGACGGCAGGACAGGCTCTGCCGAAATGAAACTCCGCATGAGCGCCAGAATCGCAGGCGCAAGCAATACCTGGTTGTAGGGAGCGAACATGGGAACGATGACGACAGTGAGGGCCAGTACCAGGCCCATCGCTCGTCCGAACTCTCTGCTGGTGGCCGGTTTGCGGCGCACAGGCCACAGGCAGAAGGCGCACGCCAGCACGCTGAATACCTCCAGAATTCGGCCGATGATCGAACCGAACATCCAGACCAGCACTGACTGGTTCTGCGTGTACTGGTGGTAGTGTCCGATGGCTGCGACGAACATGGACAGCCAACCGGGCAAAACCAACTGCGCTCCACCCAGCAGCAGCAGCATGATCAGTACAAACCCGAAAAGAAAGCGGCGCCGGGAGCGCCACTCGCTGCTCGCCCATAGCAAAAGCCACAAGACCAGGGGCCACGTCAGTTGTGGCTTAATGGTTGCGAGAGCTAGCAAGCCTCCTGCCAGGAGCAACCATCCACCGGCCAGGCAGGCACCGCACGCCGCCAGCAGTCCGGCCACCAGCAGGCTCAGTTGTTGCAGCTTGATTCCCTGCACCATCGGCAGCCAGCCCAGCATTAGGATCACAAGAATCAGCACGGTTCTGATCGGGACCTGCCAGCGCAGAACTCTCAGCCACAACACCACGCTGGCCGCGGCCAGCGCGATCAGTAGCCAGCGAAAGCCAATCTGCACATGCTCGAATGGGAAATCGACCGTCGGCGCCAGCAAGAACACAACGTAGACCGGATAAGCAAATCCCTGCCGGTCTTTGGGATCGTCGGGGCGGGAGGGATCGAGCGGCCTCCCGTAGTAGCCCTGCTGAATCTCACGCGTGATCTCGTCACTGTAGGGATTTCGTCCGTGCCGCAGCAGTTCCCGGGCTCCCAGCCACCGCGGATAGAGGTCTGACAGATTGCCGCGAGGACGGTTGTGCACAGCCGCATCGGCCACCTGCTGCGCCTTCAGGATGCGGTCGACGTAGAACCATGTGCTCGCCGAGGCGATGACAGCCAGGCCAAGTCCGACGACCAATGGCGGGCGCTTCAGCATGGTTCGAGTGCTTTCCTTTCCACTTTCCTTTCCGGCGCGACGAATCCGGATCGTGCGCCTCATGTTACAACTGTGTGGTCACGAGCTCATTCATGAGATGGCGCATCGCAATCTCGGCGGCAATCGGCCTCGCGACCGGCTGGTTCTGCTGGTTTCTGATGAAACACTTCCATCAGGACGCCGCCGACTTCCGCTGGGCGCTGCATCTCGCTCATCGTTTGCTCGCTGGGCAAAATCCATACGATACGCCGTTCGAGCAATATCCGCTGACGGCGGGGCTTTTCGCTCTTCCCTTCGTGCGTCTCGAGCCGGAAGTCGCGGCGGGGATATTCTGGGGGATCAGCTCTTCCCTACTGGCCTTCGGTCTAACCGGTAGCGGCTATGCGAGACTGCTGATCTTTTTCGCTTATCCGTATTGGAGCGGAATCCTCACGGTGCAGTGGGCCCCGATCATCGCCGCCAGCGCATTCTTCCCGCTGCTGTTGCCCGTAACCATGGCCAAACCTCAGATCGGGTTGCCGGTCTTCTTCACGCGCCTCAGCCGCCGCGGCGTGGTTGCGTGCGTCGTCATCGCGATCGTGAGCCTGGTGGCGCTGCCGAAATGGCCGTTGCTTTGGCTGAGGCAGGCGGGCAACTATCAGCACTTCATCCCAATTCTGGTTTTTCCGGGGCCGGTTCTTCTGCTCGCGTTGCTGCGATATCGGAATCGTGATGCACTCTTCCTGTTTTTTTCCAGTCTCATGCCGCAGCGCTGGTTCTTCGACAGCTTCACCCTGTGGCTGATTCCGCAGTCGCGGCGCGAGATCATTTGGACCGTCTTCTTCAGTTGGGGAGCGGGGGTGTGGCGCTGGTATCACATTCCGCACAGCTTCACCCAGGTCGGGCGCTGGACCGTACTCTTGATCTATTTGCCGATGCTCGCGGTCGTGCTGCTACGTAAATCGCGCGAAGCGCAGGTTGCAAGCGCTACCGGTTACATGGCGCCGGTTTGATTGTTCAGCCCGCATTTTGTAGACGACGAACTCTGCACCCCAATGACACCAGGCGACTCGCACGACTCCGGAGGCCATGGCGCGAGCAAGTGGCGCATGGTGTTGATACTTTGCTTACTCGTAGTCGCGCTGGCGGTGCTCTTAAGGCCCGGGGGTGAGCGGGCAGCGACGGCGAACGACTTCGCATTCTATTGGACAGCCGCCCGGCTAGTCCTCGATGGAGGTAATCCCTACTCCCCCCGCGAGACGGTAGACCTCCAGAACCGGTTGTCCTTCGCAGGTAAGGGCCCGTTGGTGATGTTGAACCCTCCGTGGGTGTTGCCGGCTATAGTGCCGTTTGGCCTACTCTCTTTTTCCGCTGGAAAGGCGTTGTGGTTTGGGATTGGCCTTGCACTTACGTTCGTCTCGGTTCAGTGGCTTTGGGATCTTTATGGAGCGCGTGAGAATCGGTGGATTGGCTGGCTGGTCGTGGTCACATTTTTGCCGGTGGCGGTCGTGCTGGCCATCGGTCAGATCGGACCGTTGGTCCTGTTTGGGCTCTCCGGGTACCTCCGATTCGAAGCAAAGCATGACTATGTAGCGGGCGCATTTCTATTTCTCGCCGCTCTAAAACCACACCTGGTCTTTCTTTTTTGGATCGCGCTAGTGCTGTATGCCCTTCATCGGCGACGGTGGAAACCCCTCGCGTCTCTTCTCGCGGTGCTCGCCGGCGCCAGTTTCCTGGCAGTCCTTTTGGACCACAGAGCGTTCCAACATTACGTTGGACACCTTGGCGAAGAAAGAGTTGTTCTCCAGGAGAGCCCCACCCTCGGTGGCCTCTTGCGCCACATTTCTGGCCTCCCAGCGATGCAGTTCCTTCCACTTGCGGTAGCCGCGGTCTGGTTTGTCGTCTATTGGATCCGCTGGCGCTCCACCTGGGAATGGCGAGATCGTCTGCCGAGCTTGTTGTTGGTTTCGATCGTGGCGACATCCTACGCCTGGTTCTTCGATCAGGTAGTGCTGCTGCCGAGTGTGTTCTACGCGACCGTGCTACTGGTGCGCTCCCCACACCAGAGGTGGCTTGGAGCGATCATCGCCTACCTCGCCATTAACTGCCTGACTTTGCTACTCATTCTGGATCACCGACCTGCCGTGTACTATTCCTGGACTCCTCTTGCCTGGTTCGTGCTCGCGGCGTTTGTTCAGCGGAGTGCGAGCAAGCGTCTCCTTCCCTAAACGTATACCCCGGAAATGGCGGAACCCCGTGCCGGCTCAGCATTCCGATGTCGCGTGGGTCCTCGGGAGGCTGAAAACCTCCAGCCACGCCAACGGCGATCTCACGAGCCCGGACTCGCTCACGGCGTTGCAATCTTGGGACGGTCAGGGCGCCAAACCGGGGTAACGCTTGCGTGCCCCGGTATGCAAGAAATTACGACCTTTCGGCCATATTGCAGGGTATGATTACCCTGTCGAGTGACTGAAATCTTTCCAAGCTTAAAATATGGCGCCATGGGGCGCCCGCGCCCAGGGTTGACATTTTCAACTCGGACGCGAGGAAAAACCATTGCACTCGGTCCAACAAAGATGAGGAGAGGAATGCCACGGAGCTTGCGCGCCAGCTGTGGGGCGGCGAAGAAGGGCAAGATATCGCGGAGTATGCTGTCATGTTGGCGGTCATCCTCGTGATTGTGGTTGGAACCATACGCTTGATCGGCTCCAACGCGAATAACGTGTTTTCGAACGTCGCGAGTTCCATTCAGTAGTGCAACCCGACCACCTCGGAAGGGCGAGAGAATAGTATGAACCGCACGCGTCTATTGATGATTGGAGTTTTGGCCTTAGCGCTGGGCTTCCTTGTAAGTGTTTATGTCTACAAGAGCTTGCAATCGAAAAGTGGGGCCCCCTCCGATCCTGGCATCGATGTGATTGTGGCTGCCGACGACCTTCAGGTCGGTGCGCGCGTAGAAGAACACGACATCAAGATTATCCGCATCCCGGTCGCCGACCTTCCCTCCGGCGCTCCTCGCAGGCGGTCCGACGTTCTGGGACACGGTGTGATCATTCCGATCACCAAGGGCGAGTTCATTCTGCCCACGAAGCTTGCCGGTGAGAATGCGGGGTCGGGTTTGCCCTCGCTTATTCCTCCCGGGATGCGAGCCGTTTCCGTCAAGGTGAATGAAGTGGTCTCAGTCGCTGGTTTTGTCACTGCCGGGACACGGGTCGACGTCCTGCTGACAGGAACACCGAATGGCGGTTCCGAGCCGCAAACAACTACCGTGCTACAGAATGTCGCAGTGCTGGCTGCCGGCAGCAAGCTGGAACGCAACCAGAACGGCGAACCCGTAAACACGCCCGTCATCACGCTTCTGGTCTCTCCGGACGATGCGCAGAAGCTTGCGCTCGCCAGTTCCGAGGGAAAGATCCAGCTCGCGTTGCGCAACCCGCTCGACACCAAGTCCGACGAAGTACCATCCTCCGGCGCGAGAGGCCTGTATAAGTATGGGCCCAGTTCCAGTCCGGCGCCCGCGGTACACGCTCCGGTTCATCACCCGCTTCCGGTAAAGGCCACGCCGACGCCGCCTCCGGCTTCTACTGGAGTTAGTGTTGAGGTCTACCAAGGTGATAAACCCAAGCAAGACGTTAAGTTCACCGACCAGAGTTCCGAGGCCAAGTGATCGGAAAATCTTCGAGCTTTCGAATTGCATCCATGCGCAACGACAGATTTCCTAACCCCGAGAGAAATCGGAAAATGAAAGTTTGCACGCTATCGTTCGGGGGCCTGCTGGTCCTGGTAGCGCTCACCCTTTCTGCATTCGCCGAAAGCGTCCAGGCGGACGCCCCGGCACAGGCCCAGAGCCAGGCGCCGACGGGAACCCAGACCACGACTCTTCCGCCCCAGTCGCAGCAACCGCAGGGCGCGGCACCCCTGCGTGTGATGGTCGGCAAATCGCTGTTAATCAATACGACCGAGCGCCTCAAGCGTATTTCGATTACTGATGACACCATCGCTTTTGCCCGAGTCATTACGCCGACACAAATCCTGGTACATGGCAAGACGCCGGGAGAAGTCTCGCTGCTCATTTGGGATGAACTGGAGCGCTCGCGCAGCTTTGACCTTCGGGTCGATGTGGACGTCAGCGCCTGCGCCGACGAGGAGCGCCGTGTGTTCCCCGACGAGCAGATAGCAGTCACTCCGTCGCGCGCCGCGATTGTCCTCTCCGGACACGTGTCCACCGAAGACGTGGCCAAGCGAGCCCAAGAGCTGGCGAGCGCCTACTCACCGCGAGTTGTGAACGTATTGACCTTCGGGCCGGTCGGAGCCCAGGAGGTCCTGCTGCAGGTGAAGTTTGCGGAAGTCGATCGCAGCGCCCTCAACCAGATGGGCGTGAACTTTATCTCCACCGGGGCAGCCAACACCAGCGGCACAATAACGACAGGGCAGTATGGCGGTTTTGGGCCTCAGACTCTGACCCCGGGCACATCGTCAGGAACCACCACCACTCCGGCGAATACCATCAACAATGTCCTGAACCTTTTCGTATTTCGTCCGGATATTAATTTCGGCGCGGTGATCGAGGCGCTCGAAACCAAGAACCTTTTGCAGATTCTTGCCGAGCCCAACCTGATCGCGGTCAACGGCAAGGAAGCCAGTTTTCTGGCCGGCGGACAGTTCCCGTTCCCCATCGTGCAGCCCGGCGCCGGATTCACGGCAGTTACCATCTCGTTCAAGGAATTTGGCGTACGGTTGCAGTTCACTCCGGAAATCAAACCTAACGGGAACATCCATCTGAAGGTTGCTCCCGAAGTCAGCACCCTCGATTTCGCGAATGCCCTGACGATCTCCGGCTTCACGGTGCCCGCCCTGAGCACGCGCAAAGCCGAGACCGAATTTGAATTGCAGGATGGGCAGAGCTTTGTGATCGCTGGCCTGATGGACAACCGCGTCACCGACATATACAACAAGATTCCAGGCCTGGGGGATATTCCGATCCTGGGGAATTTCTTTCGCAGCAGGAGTGCGTTGAAAAGCCACTCCGAATTGATGGTCCTGTGCACGGTGCGTCGGGTTTCGCCGACCGCAGAACCGCCCGAGCCGCCCAAGGACCCGAAGCCTTTTATGGACAACGGCAAGTTTGACAAGCGCGATAAATAGGCGCATACGTACAGAGCGCAGCAGTCTGCCAGAGCGAGTTGTCGTGAACGAAGACACGGGTAGCCGCTTATGCCAGAGCTTTCAGTTGTCATTGTCGCCACGGATAACGAACAGCGCGCGGTGCTGCAGGTGTTGGTCGATGGCACCAGCGTAGCGCGCACCGCGCACACCTGTGCCAGTTTTCCGGTCGCCGCTTCTGATCCGGTCGCTCGCCGGGTTCGTGCCGCCAATCCCGACGTCACTCTGATCGACATTCCCGCCGACAATCCCTCGCCAGCCCTGCGCGCTGTCGAACTTTTGCACCAGGAAATGCCAGAGGGCGCCATCTTCGCTATCGGCAACCTCCATCAACCCCAGGTTATCGTCAACGCCATGCGGGCAGGGGCCCGGGAGTTTATCGAACGCCCCACCAACACGACAGATCTGCTGGAAGCCTTCGTCCGCCTCACGACGGCGCAACGGAGGGTGCGACAGGAAGGTCCTCGCGGCAAGGTGTTCTCCATTATTAATGCCAAGGGCGGAAACGGCGCGACCACGGTCGCCGTCAACCTTGCCCTGGCTTTGCAGTCCTCGCATGGACAAACCGCGCTGGTCGACCTGGCGCCGCTGGGCCACGCCGCCTTGCACATGAATCTCAAGCCGGTGTTTAACGTGGCCGACGCCACCCGCAATCTTCACCGCATGGACGCTTCCCTGCTGGAAAGCTTCATGACGCGCCACAGCGGCGGAATGCAACTACTGGCGGGAACCAATGTTCCCGCTGCGATCGATCCTTCGACCGCGGAGTTCGTGCGCCTGTTCGATATGATGGTGACGCACTACCGCTACGTGGTGGTGGATGCTTCGTCCCGCTTCGACGCCACCAGCCGGCTCATTGCGAATCTTTCGGAAACGGTCCTGCTCGTGGCCTGCACCGACGTGGCATCGCTGTGGAGCGCGGCGCGCGTGCAGCAATATCTGGGAGAAACCGGCAGCCGCGAGCGGGTCCGCCTGGTGTTGAATCGCTTTCGAAAAGTTCCCGGCTTCAGCGAAGCCGACGCCGAGGCTGCCGTGGGAGCGAAACTTCTTTGGCGCGTCCCCAACCAGTATTTCGCCGTATCCGGTGCGATCGATCGCGGCACACCGGTGATGGATCAACGTGGCAGTGAGATCGCCCGCTGCTTTTCCGGATTGGCACAAGAGTTGACCCGCAACGACATCAACTCAAAGCGCGAGGCGTGGTCGCTATTCAAGTCGGTTTAGAAGTTTTCGATCAAGGAAGTTAGGGCCCCATGGCAAATCTTCAATCATTCGAGCGCACCGACGCCAACTTTTTCCAGCAGATCAAATCGGACCTGCACCGCAAGATACTCGACCGCCTCGACCTGGAAAAACTGGGCAAAACCTCGGGCGACTCGGCTCGCGACGAAGTCCTGGTCATCATTCGTAACGCGGTCAATAGTGAAGCAGTTCCGCTGAGCTTTGCTGAGCGCGAACGTCTGTCGCGCGAAATCCTCGACGAGATTTTCGGCCTGGGCCCGCTCGAGCCGCTGCTCAAGGACCCCACCGTTTCCGACATTCTGGTCAACCGCTTTGACCGGGTCTACATCGAACGCGCGGGCAAACTCGAATTGACCGGGCTGTCGTTCAAGGACAATGTACACCTGATGCAGATCATCGAGCGCATCGTCTCCCGCGTCGGACGCCGGGTTGACGAATCGTCACCGATGGTCGACGCGCGCCTAACCGATGGATCGCGCGTCAACGCTATCATTCCGCCGCTGGCCATCGACGGTCCCTGCCTCTCCATTCGCCGTTTCGGGCGTGATCCCGTCACCGCCCGCCAAATGATCACAAATCAGACGCTCACCGAGTCGATGCTCGAACTGCTTTCCGCGATGGTCAAAGGGCGCCTCAACATTCTGGTTTCCGGTGGAACCGGGGCCGGTAAGACGACGCTGCTGAACGTCCTCTCTGGATACATTCCCAACTCCGACCGCATCGTCACCATTGAGGACGCTGCCGAACTCCAACTCAAGCAGGAGCACGTGGTCCGCCTTGAAACCAGGCCGCCCAACGTCGAAGGCAAGGGGGCGGTACGCCAGCGGCAACTAGTCATCAACAGCTTGCGTATGCGTCCCGACCGCATCGTGGTGGGCGAGGTCCGCGGCGAGGAAGCTTTTGACATGCTGCAGGCCATGAACACCGGCCACGAAGGCTCGCTGACGACGGTGCACGCCAACTCCCCACGCGACGCTATGGCCCGCGTCGAAAACATGGTTTCGATGGCCAACCTGAACATTCCGGAGCGCGCTGTGCGGCACCAGATCGCCTCCGCAGTGTCGGCCGTGGTTCAGATCGCGCGTCTGTCCGACGGCACGCGCAAGGTCATTACAATTTCCGAGATCACTGGAATGGATGGGGATTTGTTGGCGATGCAGGACATTTTTTCGTTTGACCGCACAGGCGTCGACGAGAACGGGAAAGTCAAAGGAGCATTCCGCGCCACCGGAATTCGCCCGAAGTTCGCCGAGCGCCTGGCGACAGCGGGAGCCCGTTTGCGCCCGGCGCTCTTTGAAACGAAAGCTGAGGTCTGAGAATCCTATGCCGGCGGCTCTCTTAGCGTTTTTCGTTTTCGTCCTCGTCGCGGTCGCGGCCTTCGCCCTGGGATCTTTTTTCGATCAGCGCAGCGCGCGCGCGCGCCTCCTCAAAGAACGTCTCACGGAAGAGCGCAAGGCACCCGAGCGCAGCCCGGAAGAAGAGCTTGCGCTGATGCGCGATGAACAACTGAGCCAGATTCCCGCTCTCGACAGCTTGCTTCGGCGTTCGCAGCGCATCTCGGCCATCCAGAAAATGCTGGCGCAAGGTGGCATGGACCTGCGGGCGGGAAACTTTTTGGGGCTATGCGGCCTCGCAGGAATTGCAGCCGCAATCGTCGCCTACATTCTCAGCCGGCACATCGAGATCGCATGGGCGGCCATGTTTGTCGGGTTCCTGATGCCGTACTCTTACGCTTCCATGAAGCGGCAGAAGCGTTTTACCAAGTTCGACGAGCTTTTTCCCGAGGCCATCGACACCCTGGCCCGCGCCGTCCGCGCCGGACACGCCTTCACTACAGCGCTGGAAATGATCACAAACGAGATCAACGAGCCCGTCGCGGGTGAGTTTCGCCAACTCTACGAAGAACAGAAATTCGGTATGCCCGTGCGCGACGCTCTAATGAATCTGACCGAGCGCGTGCCTTCGGTTGATGTGAAATTTTTCGTCACTGCCGTCATGCTGCAACGCGAGACCGGAGGCAATCTGGCCGAGATTCTCGACAACCTGTCTTATGTCATCCGGGAACGCTTCAAGATTCAGCGCCAGGTCCGTGTCTACACGGCCCAGGGACGCCTCACCATGGCGCTGCTGATGGGCATGCCTCCGATCATTGTGGTGGTCATGATGACGCTCAATCCGGCCTTCATTCAGCCGCTCTTTTCCGACCCTATCGGCCACACGTTGCTGGTCGGCGGGATCACTTTGCAAACGGTG
Organism: uncultured Acidobacteriaceae bacterium; assembly: GCA_963768265.1. GTDB lineage: Bacteria > Acidobacteriota > Terriglobia > Terriglobales > Acidobacteriaceae > Sulfotelmatobacter. Next base: position 58,809 of record CAVYHM010000049.1, on the reverse strand, counting down.
GGATATTTCGTGATCCGGAAGATCATCCGGATCCAGGTTTGAGAGAAGCAGGTTTAAGCATGCAGGTGTATCGATGTTGCCTCTGATCTTAACGATCGTCGTGTTCGTCACTATCGTGATGGTGGTTTTCTTCTTTGGCGCAGCGGTAGTGACGCCGAGTTCAGTCCTCGGCGCGCGTCTACGGGCTCTTGGCGGACAGCCGCGTGCCGCCGATGCCAAGCCCGCCCTCAGGGAGCGCATTGAACAGGCCATCGACCCGCTGAGCAAAGCCATCCCACTCTCCACGGCCGATGTTTCGCGCACACGGGCCTGGATGATCCAAGCCGGACTCCGCGATGCCATGCACGTCAACTACTACTTCGGGGCCCGCGTTCTGCTCGCGGTGGCGGGCTTTGCGGGTGTGGTGCTGTTCTCCGGCTTTGATAATCCCTTTCTCCTGGCCGGTGTTCCCGGCCTCGGATTCTTCCTTCCGCGCTTCATCCTGAAGCGCATGATCAAGGATCGCCAACAGCGCATCCGTCTCGCCCTGCCTGACGCCCTGGACCTCACGGTCATTTGCGTTGAGGCTGGCCTTGCTCTCGACCAGGCCCTGATGCGGGTAGGTCAGGATCTGCACCACGCTCATCCTGACCTGAGTGATGAATTCCACCTGGTCAACCTCGAGATGCGTGCCGGCAAGCCGCGCGCCGATGCTCTGCGTAATCTCGTCGACCGCACCGGCGTTGACGACATCCGTTCTCTTGTTGGTACACTGATTCAGACAGATCGCTTCGGCACCAGTGTTGCCCAGGCCTTGCGCGTGCACTCCGACTCCCTCCGCACGGAACGCCGGCAACGCGCCGAAGAACAGGCAGCCAAAACCACGATCAAGATGGTTCCCCCGTTGGTGATCTTTGTTCTGCCTTCGATCATTTTTGTGACCATCGGTCCAGCCGTCATTTCGCTGATCCGTCAACTCGGACCGGTTTCTGGGAAATAGCAAGCAGCAATGCAGTTCCATGGGGGCAGTTGAGGTTGATGGCAGTTTTCTCCTCTCTAGGGCAAGCCTTTAATCAGAGCCGGCAGAGTTACTTGGCTACGGCCTTGGCTGTCGCCGACACGCACTGGACTCGACTGCGCGGCCTGCTCGGGCTCGCCCCTAGTGACTTCCGTAACGGAAATGGCCTCTGGATTGTCCCCTGCCACGGCGTTCATACTCTAGGTATGGGGTTCCCCATCGACGTCGTGTACCTCGATCATGAGATGACCGTAGTCCACGTCCAAAGCCAGTTGCGGCCCTGGCGGTTCGCCCCGGTCCGCGCGCAGGCCGCGTCTGTACTGGAACTACCGTGCCATACCGCCGCCGAAACAGGCACTGTTGTGGGCGATAGAATTGAGATTACGATCAATAAGAAAATGGGAGCGCACGCTTAGCGTGAGTGCGTCGGCACAACTCGAAGAGGTCGTGGAGCAGAGGCACGATGCCCCTGTTCTGCTGGTGGAGTGGTCCTCGCCCTGGCGCGAGTTCGTGACCGCCATACGCCCGGCTCTGGCCCGTTCCGACGCCCGGCTCGCGGGCGAAGCGCCTTACGGGATGTTCCCGTATCGCGGCATGATTGCGTGCCTGCTACTCGAAGCTTTTGTGATCTTCGCCGCGATTGTCGTCCGCGTGAAGATCGAGCAAATGCGGCCGTACGTCGCCCCTCGGCTATCGAGCCGGGACGTGATCTACTACAGCGGCGATGAACTTCCCCGCACCGAGGATCTGGGAGGCGCGCAAGCCGGAACCGTTGGCCGCGCGGGCGGAGGAGAAGCCCACCACCGCACGCAGACCATCAGGATCACCCGTGGCGGCTCTCTCGCGCAGAGCGTGGTTGACGCGCCCAACCTTAAACTTCCGTCATCGCGCGATGCCGTGGCAAATCTGCTCGCGGTTAACCCCAATCCGGGTCCACCTCCATCGGAGGGGTTGCGCTCGACCCGAACCGCTCTCACCTACTCGACTCCGATCGTCGCCCCTGTGCCCCAGGTGATCCCCGACTACACTCGCAACGGAGTGCAGCTCGACACCGTGATTGCTCCAACTCCGTCGCTTCCGCGCGATCCCTTCCGCGCGGCACCGAATCTCAGCGCAACCGTGATTCCTCCGGCTCCCAGCGCTTCCAGCGATCACACCCTGGTTGCGCCGGCTCTTGATCCGGTCGTGATTCCACCCGCGCCGAGCGTCCCCCGTGATCGCACTTCAGCAGCGCCGTCGTTGAACGCGACAGTCGTTGCGCCAGCTCCAACCGTCTCCGGCAACACGACTCGCTCTGCACCCGCGCTCGCTGCGGCCGTGATTCCTCCGGCACCCGGCGCCGTAAGTCGGGAGATTTCCAGCGCTCCCGTCCAGATGACCAACGTTGCAATCGTGCCTCCTCCGGTGTCTACGCCTGAACGGGCAACGAGTCGCAGTCCCAGGCTGGCTATGCCAGCGCCGACGGTCATCGCGCCGCCTCCTTCGGCCGACGTTTCGCAGGACATGCGCCGACTCGCCAGTGGCAATGCTCCCGACCCGTCGAAGGCGGTTGTGCCCCCGCCGCCGTCGCAAACCGGCAGTGGGTCGTACGTCAACAGTTTGATCGGCAAGATTTTTGGCACGACAGAAGTCGTCCCGCCACCACCCACCGTTAACGCAAACACCAACAGTGGATCAAAAAATACTTCGCTCAATGCCGCCGTTGTGCCGCCGCCACCAACCGTCTCGGCCAACGCCACTAATGCCAACCCGCGGGGCAACCGCAACGGCATGGGCGCGTCACTGGGTTCCAACGTAATTGCACCGCCGCCTTCCTCCGGTGTCCTCGGTGGGAGCGGCACGCGCCCGGTATCGGCCTCCACCGCTCCCGCACTTGGCATGCCCAGCGTTGTTCCTCCGCCGCCCTCTGTGTCCGGGCCCGGAGGCGGCACCGGCGACACGGGCGGGGGAAAGGGTGCTCCCGGAGGCACGCTGCTCGCCAACAATGTCGTTCCGCCTCCTCCGTCGGTCGGAGGCGGCGCCAATTCGACCGGGTCCGGACTCGGTCGCAAAGGTCCTGGACTCGGCTCGGCCATGGAAGCTGGTGCTCCCTCCGCCCCATCGGTGAATGGCGGCAGCGGGACGGGCGCGGGAGCCGTGATTTCCAACCAGCCCGGACCGAAGGTGGGATTGCCGGCTGTCGGCGGGAAAGGCTCGCTTGCTATGTCACCGACCGGGGGAGATAAGCCCGGACTGGGCGGGACCGGCGGAGGCACCAGCATAGCCCGCGGCAACGGCCCGGGCAGTGGCATGAACGGCGCCGGTCCTGGCGCGGGCAAAAGTGGACCGGGCCACGGTTCCGACCCGAACGCGCGCTCTGGCATCTCTCCGAATCCAGGCCCCGGAGGAACCGGCAACGCGACGAACGGAACACCACCCGTACCAGGCGTTTCGGTGCAGGGTGGCAGCAGCATCGTTACCTTGCCAAGTTTCGGATCGGACCCGTCTGGTGGCGAAACCGCAGTTCCCGGGCGTTCCAATACCAACCAACAACGCCAGGCCCTAGGAGTAACTATCGTTGCTACAGCGACTTCTGGCGGAGTATTCGAGCCTTACAAGAGCCAACTGCACGGTGAGAAGTACAGCGGCTATCTCGAGACGTCCCTAGGTACGGTCGTCGTCGAGTTTGCTGACGGTGGCTCTGGCGGGGCCATCGCCGCGCCGACCGGTTTCCGCACCGATCTCCCCGAGGGCCTGCCGCACGCCCGTATGGTGGTCGCGTGCACGATCGATGCGTCTGGAAACCTGAAGAACGTGCGAGTGCTTGAACCCGGTCCTGCCGAGATGACTGCCAAAGTTGTGGCAGCGTTGCGCACTTGGAAGCTTCAACCTGCCATGCGCGGCGACCAACCGATCGAAGTAACCGCCATCCTCGGGTTCGGTATCGACACCAACGATCGCTTTTAAGACCCTGTCGACGCAAAAATACAAACGCCGCCGATTCCGTATCGGCGACGTTCCTGCCAGGCTCCTGATTACTTTCTTGCGCTTCGCTTCGCTTGGCGCCGCCGCGGCGGTGGTATCACGCCCTTCTCAGGCTGCTCGCGTTCGATCTTGTCCGACATCTTGTGCAACGGCCGATCCGCCGCCGAAGACAATTGCCGTCCCGCCACCTTCACCGTTAGACCCTGCCCGGTATAGATGGCTTCGTCGAACGTCGACCCGGAGTTCGCTGCAGCCACGGCGAACACGCCGTGCGGAATACCGTTGGTGAATGCGGTTGCAATGTAGTCTGCCACCATGAGACCGTTCTGCGAATTCGGCAGCCAGCTGAGCTGCATCGGACCAGCGACGGTGACCGGAGAATTCCAAGTCGATCCTCCATTCGCAGAAGAAATAAAGCCGACGATCAATTGGCACGTCGACATCGTGCAGCTACTCTGCGGAAAGTAGTAATAGTGAATCGCTACGTGCGCAGTCGCGCCTGACGTGGCGGAATCAATACCAATCCCCGGGATAAAATGATCAACCGTGCTCGAGACATCGTCGATTGGAATGCGGGTCACCACACTCCAGGTCACGCCGTCGGCCGAAGTGCTATAGACGAGATCATTGGTCGAGCAGCTGGCGCGGAAGCGGCAGTCCTCCCACACCACCCAGATGTTCCCCGCACCATCCACGGCAGCGGAAGGCAGCGGCCCGCTGCGGAAACCCAACAGATCGGTATGCGTCTGAATATTCGAGATCTCCACCAGGGCGCTCCAACTCGCGCCTCCATCGGTCGAAGTGAACGCTTCCATTCCAGTCGACTGAATCGGCACTACGACGGTGCCATTCGGCTGGACCAGCGGCTGTCCGCCGATTCCGGACGCCACGTCTGCCGTCGGTGACGGCGCGCTCCAGGTCAGGCCGCCGTCAGTGGAATTGCTCATTAGGATTTCTTCCGCATTGCCGGTCGGGACATCCCATTCCACATAGCAATTGCCGTAGTGCGGACTCGTCGGCCAGCTGTCGCACACGATCCAGTTTTTGTCGGAGCTCGAGACGAGCGCAGTAACGGGCAGAGCGTTCTGCCACGTTAGCCCCTCCGGCGACCGGCTCACCATTACTGCCGGAGCCTGGCCGACGGCCGCGATCGGCAGCGACGCAATCATCCATACTCCGTGTTTCGCGTCATACGCCACCGCGGGATCGCTGGCCGCGCTGTATGGGCCGGTTCCTTCTCCCGTAGTCAGTCCCGGCAAAAACCCGTGCATCCAGGTCGTGCCGCCGTCGGTCGAGGTTGCCCATCCGATGTCGGTCGCGCCACCAGGAGCAATTCGCCCCGTCTGAAACGCCGCCACCAAGGTAATCCCATTCGCCAGTACGTGCGGCTCGACCTCCGTCGCATGCTGACCTGGTCCGGCGGTGAAAGAATCTGAGCTGATCTGCGTAAGGTTCGGGCCGATCGGGTTTTCCGGCTGAACTGCCTGAGGGGTTGGGGACGAACCGGAACAGCCCACCAGTGCCAGCGCCCACGCAGCGAGCAGCGGGGCGACAAGTATTCGGGCGTCGGTTGCCCTTCCGTGGAAACACACGCGGAGCATCGCCTTCATGCGCAACAGTCTTTCACACGACAGGGCAGAGGCACAGAGAAAATCGAAGATTCATCGTTACTAGCGGTCGCTCATGCATGGCCTTCAAGGTCTGTGTGGCGCGGGCATTCTTGCCCGCGCAAGGTCTTCCTATGTTGCAGGCAAGCGGGCAGAAGTGCCCACTCCACAGGTGCCCGCTCCACACAATTGAATTACTTGGCACTCCGCTTGGCCGCCCGCCGCAGGGGTGGAATCGCGCCTTTCTCCGGACGCTCTTTCTCGATCTTGTCGGAGAGAGCATGCAGAGGCTTGTCGCCCGCGGACGAGAGTACCGCGCCCGTAGCCGGCACGGTCAATCCCTCTGCCGTATACATCGCTTCTTTGAAAGTCGCGCCCGACTTGACCCCGGCGACGGCGAACAGCCCGTGCGGCACGCCGTTCGCGAAAGCAGTGGCGATGTAGTCCCCCACCATGAGACCATTCTGCGAATTTGGCAGCGAACTCAGACTCATCGGTCCGGCAAGTTTCACCGGCGAGTGCCAGCTTGATCCGCCGTTTGGCGACGAGATGAACCCCACGTCCAGCTGACAGTTCGAAAAAGTGCAGTTGCTCTGCGGGTAGTAGTAGTACGTCACCGCAACGTGCGCTGTTTTGCCGGAAGTCGCCGGATCGATCCCGATGCCAGGAATGAAATGATCGACCGAACTAGTGGTGAGATCAATCGGGATGCGTTTCACCGTGCTCCAAGTCGTACCGTCGGTGGAAGTGCTGTACACCAGATCGTTGGTCGTGCAGCGCGCCCGGAAGCGACAGTCTTCCCAGACCACCCAGACGGCTCCCGCTTTATCCACGGCCGCCGAAGGCAGAGGCCCACTGCGGATTCCTCCGGCGTCACTATGGCTCTGAATCGTTCCGATCGCCAACGGCACCGACCAACTCAAGCCGCCATTTGTCGAACGGAACGCGGACATGAAATTGGTCTCGATCGGCACCACCACGGTGCCGTTCGGCTGCACCAGCGGCTGGCCGCCGATTCCGGCAGCATAATTGGCAGTCGCGCTCGGCGACGACCAGGTGATCCCACCATCCGTCGACCGACTCATCAAGATCAGGTCACCGCTGCTCGGATCGTCCCATTCCACATAGCAGTTGCCGTAGTGCGGGCTGCCCGCCCCACTATCGCAGACGATCCAATTCTTGTCGGAACTCGGTGCGGTTGGATAAACGCTCACGGGCTTCTCCCAGGTAAACCCGCCGTCGGTCGAACGGCTCACCACAACGGCCGGGGTCCGCACCGTATTCGAGATCGGCAACGACGCAATCATCCACACTCCATGTTTCGCGTCGTAGGCCACGGCGGGATCGCTCGCCGCATCGTAGGGCCCTGAGCCCTCGCCCTTGGTCAAACCCGGCAGAAAACCATGGCTCCAAGTAGTCCCACCGTTAGTTGAAGTCGCCCAGCCGATGTCAGTCGAACCGCCCGGCGCAATGCGACCCGTCTGGAAGGCGGCAACGAGCGTCGAACCGTGCGCCAGCACGTGAGGTTCAACTTCGGTCGCATGTTGTCCGGGCCCCACGCTAAAAGGATCGGAACTGATTCGGATCAGGCTCACGACAGGAGCCTGGGCGAACATGAAGACCGGCACGATACACAGCGCAAATGTTGAGAGCGCAAACATCGGTCTGCGGACAGCAGAGAACCTTTGATTCATTTCAGTTTTTCCCCAGTCAAAGAACTTTTGCAGATTACGAGGGCCTCGATGTTCACACACACGACAGCAGTCTTCAGGAAATTGCCCGCAAGCAATGCCGTGAGGTATCGGCGAACATATATGGGCCCTTCGATACTGTCAATGTGAATGGTTTTGCAATCTGAGGAGTAGGAATGGCATTCTGGCATCAGCGTCGTTCTCTTTCCGCGCTGGAAGAAGAACGCACGAACGCAACCGCGAGTTTATCGGTATAAATCGGCTTCCAGTCCCGGGTCTCGAGCAAAATGTTGGTCAGAGCCGCATTCCGGGGCAGCACTAGACACGAAACTTCATGCTCGCGCAGGAATTCCTGCCACCCGGGTTCCACGTGGACCATCTTCAAGTAAGACTTTAAGAATGCCTCGCCGTAAAAGTCGTGGCGGTCATCCACAACCACCAGTTGCTTCGGGTACAGCCGGTAAATCAAATACCCGCCCCAATAGTCGGGGCTCAGCACCGGTCCTGGCACTTCATGCTTTTCAAGGTAGATCACCGCATCGATCGGCATCCGCAGCGGATCTAAATGAGCGTCCATGATTTTAGTCGACCCGAATTGGCCGCCAATTGCCGCGATCCAGAGGGAGATGACAATTGCGACTATAGGCCAAAGGTGCCGCCGCAACTTGCCCTGGACACTCGCCACTTTCTGAGAAAATCTTGCGGCCAGCGCGGTAAAGGGGACAAGCGGCCCTATCACCATCACTAGCAGTAGCGATGAAGCCGGAATGTTTCGCGAAGCATAGAGGCCGGCGTACACGGCGAACAGCACAGTCAAAGTGTGGCTCGTGGGCAACTGGCGTCCCGGCACCGCCAGAACCGCCAGCGCGATAAGCAGAAGCACCACAAAGCAGCGCTGCGCCACACCGTGAAAATTGGGAGACTGAAATTCCTCAATGTGATCCATTAGGAATTGGTTGGAAAGGTAGGAGGCTATGTGGGAATGCAGATTCCATCCATAAGGATTCACCAGACTCACTGCCGCCGAGAACAACCCCACGTAGAACAGCTCCCACGAGCGGTTTCGTGCTGCTATTTCCGCGAAAGCTTGTTCGATCCTGCCATCTTTTGCGCGAAGCCAATTCCATACCGCTCCCATCCAGAAGATTCCTAGTAGTGCGAACCCCAACAAAAACCCACCATGGACATTTACCCAAACCAGTATGAGCAGGGGCAAGGCCCATAACCATTTCCGGCCTCGGCCGCCGCGCCCGCTATTAGAATCCCGCTCCGAGGAATCCAGAATCCAGAACCAAATCAGCGTAAACAGCCAGCTCAGCACGTGAGGGCGCGCCAGAAAATGAATCATCGACGACGCCAACGCCAGCAGCAAGAGCACGAGAGCGACAAGGAAGTTCGTTCCACGCTTCGTCAGCAGGTGAAACAGAAGTGCGAACACAGTGGCGATCACGACCGACGTAAACCACACCACCCCATTCAGTCCTAGAGCGGTTTCCAGTTCACCCACAACCACGTCATAGAGCCATTCCCAGGCAAACCAGGGTTTCGCTCCCATGGAGGCAGAAAACGGATCGACGTGCGGAACGGTGTGGGTGGCTAGAATCTGCTGCCCGGTCCGGATGTGCCATCCGATGCCAGCGTCGCCCAGCAGGCGCACGGACAGCGGCGTGAACACCAAGGTGCCCAGCAGCGCAATAAAAATCAAGTCGGCCACGGAAGGCAGGACCCAACGAGCCCATGCCGGGGTTGCCACTTTCGAAGAACTTCCCGAAACCTCTGCCATCGCGCCGAATCTTATAGATGTACGGCGATGAACAGCAAGGTAAAACCTCGGGTCGTGATTGTCGGCTCTGGCTTCGGAGGCCTGAACGCGGCGCAATCGCTGGCGAAAGGGCCCGTCCAGGTTATCGTCATCGACCGCAGGAATTACCACACCTTTCAGCCGCTTCTCTACCAGGTCGCGACCGCCGGTCTTTCCCCTGGAGAAATCGCCGCACCGATTCGCTCGATTCTTCGCTCTCACGACAACGTCGAAGTTCTCATGTCGGAGGTCACTGGGTTCGATCTAGACCGCCGGGTCGTCGAGACTCCCGAGTCCGCTATCCCGTACGATTACCTCATCGTGGCTGCGGGCGCCAGCCACGCCTATTTCGGCCACGAGGAATGGGAGCCTTTCGCACCCGGCCTCAAGACGATCGAAGACGCGCTCGAAATCCGGCGCCGCGTGCTGCTCGCCTTCGAACTGGCCGAGCGACAGTCCCTGGCCGGAGAATCAGCGCCTCCTCTCAATTTTGTAATCGTAGGCGGAGGCCCCACGGGGGTCGAACTGGCCGGCACGCTGGCGGAAATCTGCCATCACGCGCTCACGCTCGAATTCCGAGCAATCGATCCCGCACGGGCGCACATCCTGCTGGTCGAAGGCGGGCCGCGCGTCCTTCCTGCTTATCCGGAAGACCTTTCCCGCAGCGCTCAGGAGCAACTCCAGCGCCTGGGGGTGGAAGTCCGCACTTCGACCATGGTGACCCAGGTCGATGCGGGCGCAGTTTGGTTTGAGAACACTCGTCACGAGGCGGCAGTCATATTGTGGGCGGCGGGCGTAGCGGCATCCCCTCTGGGCAAAAAACTCGGTGTCCCGGTCGATCGTGCTGGGCGCGTAGTGGTGCAGCCCGATCTCAGCATTCCGAAACATCCCGAAGTTTTCGTGATCGGCGACCTCGCCGCAGCCAAAGGCACAGATGGCAAGATGCTCCCCGGCGTGGCCCCTGTCGCCATCCAGGAAGGCCGCTTTGTCGCCAAACTGATTCGTCGTGAACTCGAAGCTGGCAAAGTTGATTCTCGTCCCAACTTTGACTATTGGGATAAAGGTAGTCTGGCCACGATAGGCCGTGCTGCTGCTGTCGCCCAATTTGGCAAGATTCACATTTCAGGCTTCGTTGCCTGGTTAAGTTGGCTCTTCGTCCACATTTTGTTCCTCATCGGCTTTCGCAACCGGCTTCTGGTTTTCATTCAGTGGGCGTGGTCCTACGTCACCTATGAGCGCGGTGCGCGCTTGATCACCGGCAGCACCGATTTGCCCGGGTGGACTCAAGCCCGGCCGAGCGCAGCGCCAGAGCCACAAGAAATCCCCACAACCTCGGCTAAATAGAGCGACAATGGTGTTGTCGGGATCGCGATTTCCGACACAGCAGGATGTTTCATACACTCTCGCGTTGTCATCCTGAGCAAAGCGAAGGACCTATGTATTTCTCGCCTCAGACCAGAAGAATGAATGCCATCATCAGTCTTGTTCTTTCCTTAGGAATGGTTGCAGCTTTTTCTGCCCCGGCATCGGCCGAGGTTCTCAAAGTGGTCGTCAACGACACCATACAGCCGATCAGCCAGGAGTACATTGCCCGCGCCATCGACGAAGCCCGCCGCCGCAATGCTCAGGCTGTATTGATCGAGATGAACACGCCCGGCGGCCTCGTCAGTTCCACGCGGGAGATCATCGAAAAAATCACCGCCTCCTCCGTGCCCGTCATCGTTTACGTGACGCCTACGGGCGGTCACGCCGGTTCGGCGGGAATCTTCATTCTCGAGTCTGCCGATATCGCCGCCATGGCACCCGGAACGGCCGCCGGAGCCGCTCACCCCGTGGCTCTCATTGGACCGGTCCAACTCAAGCCGGACGACACGATGAAGCAGAAGATGGAGAACGACGCCGCAGCCCTCATGCGCTCGGTCGCCTCCAAACGCGGCCGCAACATCGAAGCCGCCGAGAGCGCCGTTCGCGAATCAAAGTCGTTCACCGAGCAGGAGGCACTCTCGCAGCATCTCATCGACTACGTCGCTTCGAGTCCGGACGAGCTGTTTCGCCAGATGCAAGGGAAGACCTTCAAGCGCTTCAACGGGGAATCCCGTTCGCTCAACCTCACTGGCGATCCGGTGGTTGTTTTTGACATGACTCTGAAGGAACGCATCCTCGATGCGCTCATGGAACCGGACTTCGCGTTCCTTCTGCTCGCCATCGGAGCGCTCGCGCTCTACATCGAATTCAACCATCCCGGCGCCGTCATTCCCGGCACGGTCGGGGTGGTGTTCATCATTCTCGCAGTATTCGCGCTCAACCTTCTGCCCACGCGCTTTGCCGCGCTGGGGCTGATTCTTGGCGCCTTCGGGCTCTTCGCCGCTGAAGCCAAGTTCGCGACTCACGGCGTGCTCACCGTCGGCGGAATCGTACTTCTCACTCTGGGCGGCCTGTTGCTGGTCGACTCGCCCATCCCGGAGATGCGAGTTCATCTCATGACTGCGTTGGCGGTCAGCATCCCGCTCGGACTGATCACGGCTTTCCTGATGACCATCGCGCTCAAGGCGAGACGCAACAAAGTCGTTACTGGAGCTCAAGGTTTGGTGGGTGAGACTGGAGTCGCGCAAACTGCACTTTCGCCGCAAGGCAAGGTTTTCGTCCATGGCGAACTCTGGGACGCAGTCTCTTCGACGGCTCTGCCCGTTGGACAGTTAGTCGTGGTGCGCGGAGTCGACGGTCTGATTCTGGAGGTCGCGCCGCTGGGAGCGACACCGCCGCCCGAAGCCGCTCCCGCAGTTCTGTAGATGAAGAAATTTATTTCAAGTTGAAAAGCGCATTCACATGGGCGGTGACGGTGACGGACTGCGCCGTGAACTCCTCCGTCGGAGCCGGCGGGGCGGCGGCCGCCATCGCCGCACCCATCGCACGGGCCATTCGCGGCATCAGGATGCGCTGGTTCTCAAAGGTATCCACCGACGCATACGAGAGTTCTCCCAGCGTGCGTCCGCTGGCACGCGCCAGTGTGTCGGCAGAGTTGTGCGCCCGGCGGTAGGCATCTTCGACAGCTCTGTTCTTCGCGTCATCCATGTTTTCGAGCGCATAGCTGAGAGTCTGAGTCTCGCTGACATTGGCGTCGGCGAGTTGCTGCGTGATCGGTCCGACCTTGGAGAAATCCTTCAGCTTCAAAACGACGTCGGTCGTAACGCGGTATCCAATCACCTTATGCTTCGGATCTTTATAGTCGTACACGGGCTGCACGGACATGAATCCCACCGTCGCCGTCTTGGGATCGAGTCCGTTTGCGCGAAGCACCAGGCGCACTTGCTCTACCTCTTTGGACGCATGCTGGTAGGCCGCCTGCGAAGTGTCGTCCTGCACCGAGACGTTGAACTGAATCTGCGCCGTGTCGGGAGCAGCCTCAAATTTACCGTCCGCGCCTACGTAGACGGTATTCGCCTGCGCGGCTACGGTGGGATGTTCTTGAGCAGCTGCGGCGCCAACGGCAAGGAATAAAAGCGCCGGAAAAATGCCGAGAGATTTCATGACAGACCTCCGAGGGAATTATCAAGCCGCAAAGCTTGTTCCCCAAGATGATTCTCCTCTGAAAGAACGTCTGTCAGAGCTTCTCTTGCACTTTGCCGGGGCGTTGCTAGCGTGTGGGAATGGTCAGGTTGCGGTCCAACCTGATTTCGAGTGCAGTCCCTTTTTCGAGCACGAGGTCGTGTCCGGATTCAAACGCGGTCATGGCTCCATCCGCAGCGCCAGATCCGGCGCCGGTGGCAGCGCCGTGCTTCCCGCCGGAGCGTGCACCTTGCTCCGCGCCCTCGCCTGCTCCGACGACCACGGCTTCGGCGATTTGCTCTTTGCTCATCCCCTTGCGACCGATTTCGCCTTCCTCTCCGATCTGGCTCAGTCCGTGCTCGCCGGGAACTCCGGTAACGGTCGCGATGAGCGGGATCCATCCATGAGAAGTTTCAATCTCGTCGAAACTGAGCAGCAGTCGACGCCGCAATCCCGGCTCCACTGCGCTGATATGCCCCTTGATTTTCTTCCCCGCGTCGATGGTCTGACCGCTGGCTGAGGTCAGAGACTCCGCCAGCCGCGCCTGAAAACGATCGCCCGCCTTCGCAGTATGCGTGTCAAGCCGGTCCGAAAGCTGGATTAACAAAATGGTGCCTTGCGGGACGCCATTCGCGGGCATTGGCGAACTGTCCTGCGCCACCAGGGACCCAGCAAGAAGGATGGGAAGAATGCCGATAACGAAAGGACTCCACACACCAGAAGCGGACTTAGACATTGGGATCCCCCTGCGACTGGAACTATTCAAGCGATTGGATGGGAGAAAGGAGAAAAATGCTGCCCGAGCTGAAGGAAGATTATGAGGCGGCGCCAGGCCCAACGATGGCGAACATGTCGACCTGCAGCCCCTTGGAGTGCACACCCTCAACAATCGTGGCCGGGACCTTGCCAGCTGCAGGAAGCATGCCGACGGCACGGTTCCTGCCGGACTGCTTGGCCCGATGCAGAGCCCGGTCAGCTAGAGTAAGAACCTCTCCGTAACTGACGGCACCCGGGTTGTCTGGAAAAAACGGGAACGCCGCCCATCCTACCGAGCAAGTGCGAGAAATGTTTTCCGCGGGGCCGCTCAGTGTGAATGGGGTATCGGCGACCGCCGCGAGCGCTCGCTGGGCAAGCAATTCCGCCTCGCTGCGGTCGGTGTAGCGCGACACGATGAGAAACTCTTCCCCGCCCCACCGCACCAGAACGTCAGAGTGGCGAATGGAAGAACTCAGCCGACGGGCCATCTCCTGAAGGACCTTGTCGCCCACATCGTGTCCGTAGAGGTCGTTGACATCTTTGAAATTATCCGCATCGATGAGATAGAACACCAGGTCGCGAATGTGACCGTTATGGCCGTCGGCATACGCACGCAGTGTCTGGCTCACATCCGCCTCGATGGTCGCGGAAAAATAGCGGCGGTTGCGCAGGCCTGTGAGCGGATCGGTGAGCGATGCCTCCTGCAGGGTTACGTTGGTCCGCCGCATCTCGCGATTCAGCCGGTAATGCTGAATAAACAGGAGGAACGCCATCAGAAACATCGTAGCCAGCGTAACCAAAACCCGGAAGCGCGATACTGCGGACGGAAGGCGTGGATCAAGCATCGCGCCCAATGCCATGATCGGTAACGAAAGCACACCCATCATCGCCAGGTTGGCCATCCACGAACTGTACGTTTCGTCAACCGCAGATTCTGGTGCCGGCGAGAGTCCGTGTCCCAGGAGCACGACCACAGCAAATGCCGCAAATGACGCGGAATACGGAATGTCATACCAACTGCCGGTGACGTAGATTTCTTTTTCTATGGCGCGATTAAGAATGTAGAACCAGATGCCATTGAACACGAGCGCAGCGCCGAACGCGGCGTAGAACCGCTTCCACCGTCCCGCTGAATCGATCCAGAAGAAAATCAGGACTCCAGCAAATAGGATGGTTTGCGCTCCCGATAGCAAATCAAAGTTCCGGTTGTAGGCGTCCAGGTTGGGGGAAACGTATTGCCAGCAGACGACCACCGACACGTAGAGATAAAGCCACCACAGCAGCAACAGGAAGAAGTCGAGCGCCCCCAGCCTGGCACTGCGCGCCGTCGGTTCGCGGTGCGGCCTGAGCAAAAGACCGGCCAACATGGGCGCTCCGGCCAAAAATAAGAGCGCGTCGGCAGGATACATCTGGGGCAACTTCTTCCGAAGAATTAAGTCGAACGTAATCCACACTGCCTGGTCGCCGAACCACATTGCCCAGCCCGCAGCCTGAAGCATCCAGAACCAGCGCATGCGGCCTTTGCTGGCAAGGCCAAGCCTGGCGAAGGCAAAAAACGGGACGAGCATCAGCAGGCCACCAACGACGTCGCTAACTGCGACCTGCACCAACCCCTTCGGCAGAAACAAACATGACGCGGTGACGACCGCCATAAGCAGGCCTGCAGTCGCAACCGTCAATCTGAATGGCCTTGGAGTGTACAAACGTTCCAATCTTGACACAGCGAATTTAGCCCTTGGCCCCAGTGGAGTAAGCAAGAGGAGCGGTCTGTGCGCTGATGGCACGACGCAGCTCTTCAAAAATCTCATCCGGCATTTGCTGAAAAACGGCGACGACGTCAGGGTCAAACTGGCGGCCGGACCAGGCTTGGATCTCTTTGCGCGCCTCCCCGAGCGATCTAGCGCGTCGATACACACGGTCCGACGTGATGGCGTCGAGAGTGTCGGCGACGGAAAAGATGCGCGCCCCCAGCGGTATTTCCTCGCCTTTGAGACCGCGCGGATAGCCGCTGCCGTCGTAGTGTTCTTGGTGGGAGTACACGATGTCGCACGCCTCTTTCAAAAAGGGAATCTTCTTGACGATCTGATAACCCTTGAAGCAGTGTTCGCGCATAATCGCAGTTTCTTCGGCAGTCAGTTTGTCGGGCTTGTTCAGGATCTTGTCCGGAATGGCCATTTTGCCGATGTCGTGGAGAAAGGCGCCGCGGGCAATGGTTGCGACCTGTTCCGCGGGCAATCCCATGGCGCGTGCAATTGCCATGGTAAAGGCGGTGACTCGTCGAGAATGACCCTCGGTCTCGCGATCTTTGAGATCCAGCGCATCTCCCAGGGCCTGCAGAGTGATGTCGTAAGAGCCGATCAACTCCCGGTTGGCCGCCTGGAGTTGATCGGTGCGTGCCTTGACTAGGGACTCCAGATTCGTCTGATAGGTGCGGTTTTCGACTTTGAGGCGGCGGTTTTCGAGCGCCCGGCTGACCGTGTTGAGCAACTGCTCGCGCTCAAACGGCTTCAGCAGGTAGTCGTAAGCTCCGTTGCGAATAGCGGCCAAGGCCACAGAGATGTCGTGCACGGCAGTAACCATCACCACCGGCATATCCGGGTACTTTTCCTTGGTGCGCTCCAGCAAGCCGATACCGTCCAGATCCGCCATCATCAGGTCGGAAAGCATGAGCTCAAATTCTTCGCCGGAATTGAGCTTCGCCAGCGCCTCCAGGCCCGACCCCGCTTGTTGGCAGGCATACCCTGCCGCCCCAAGCATGGACGCAACGATTTCGCGAATCGCTTCTTCGTCGTCAACGACAAGAATACGGTCTTGCATGAAAGCTACTCGAAAGTCTAAAGGCGATTGTAACCCACACACGAGATGCCGAAAGTAATCAATCAGGTCCGGAAACCCCATCGAGAAAGCCACCCGCCGTGATATTCAGAAGTCAGGAATCCGTACGCCTGAAACCGATGAGCGCTTCCTACCATTCAATCTGGAACATGGCAGCAGGGCTCGGCATTGCCAGGCCGACGACGGCGGAATTCGCCTTGTTGCTCCTGCTGGGCGCTTCCCTGCTGGTGCTGCTCGCATTTCGCGAGAGCTACCTCAAGCTTTGGATTGTGGGCTGGACAGCCCTTGTGGTCTCGCGACTGGCGGAACATTCGCTGGCGACCAGATTCCCGGTGCCCTTCGGAGCAGTTGCCGTACAGGCGACATTCGTGCTCGCCGTGGGGTTGCTAAGCGGGTCCATTCTGCTCTATGTCCGCAGCCGGAATCTGATTGTGCCTCTGGCCGTGATCACGCCCATTCTTGTGGGTCTCGCCGGTGCCCGGTTGTTGTTGGCACCCGACTCTCTGCCGTTGCGTATGGCGGTTGAAGTCAGCTATCGCATTCTGTTGCTGACCGCCTCGATTGCCCTGCTGCGAGCGCGGCGTGGGCGGTGGGAACCGGCGGCGTGGTTGGTTGCCTTGTCTCTACCCTGCCTGCATCTGGCCTGGTCTCCGTTCACCGACCGAGTACCTGCGGCTGCCTTCCTTGCCTCCGAAATTGCGCTCGGCGTCGCGATGCTGCTCGTAGTTTTTGGTGAGGCTCGAGCCCGCACGCGAAGGCTGCACGCCCTGCAGGCACTTGCGCAGAGTGTGTCCGGCGCCCAGCAGTATGGAAATGTCGTTCAGGCCGCGGTGGAGAATTTGCGGCACTTGACCCATGTCCGGGCGACATGGTTCCGTCTGCTCGAAGGTGGACAGTTGGTGGCGACCCACGCCGTTGGGCTTTCTGCCGACTTCTTGCGCGATGCTGGATTTGCCGCGATCACCGAAGATGTTTCGAAACTGCTGGAACAGGCCGAGCCACGAGTCACGAAAGGCGAAGGCGCGATTCCTGAGAGTGCCGAACTCCTCGCCGCCGAGAAGATTAACCAGGTCGTTACGGTTCCAGTCGTGGGCAGCAAGTCACCGGTCGGAATCCTTTTCCTGGGAAATTCTGGCACCCGCGATTGGACCGGCGAAGAACTGAAGTTTCTACAGGCGTACGCCAAGCAACTGGCCCTGGCGGTAGAGAACTTCCGGCTCCTCGAACAAGTCCTGCGCTCGCAGCGCCAGTGGATGAACACCTTCGACTCCATCCACGACATCATCCTGGCGCATGACGACGACTATCGCATCATCAAGGCCAACCAGGTTCTGCTCGAACACCTCGGTCAGGCGGCCGCCGACGTTCTGGGCAGCACTTGCGAGGCGACTTTATCTCACGCCTACGGCGAGTGGACCGGTTGTCCTTACTGCGCCCGGGGCGCAGACGAAGAATTCACTGAGGGTGCCGACCCCTGCTTCGGCGGCTTTTCGGTGGTCTCAACGTCGTCCTATGCAGAGCAAGGCAGTCCGCAAAAAGGAATCATCCACGTCGTGCGCGACATCACCGATCGCCGCTCGGCCGAGGAAAAATACCGCCTCCTGTTCGAGCAGGTCCAGGAAGGGGTCTACGTGGCCACTCCTGCGGGCCGGCTCATCGATTGCAATGACGCTTTCGTTCACATGCTGGGATACAGTACGCGGGACGAGTTGCAGGTAGTGAACCTCGATAGCGAAATCTGCGTCGATGCCAAGCAACGCGAAAGCTTCCACCGGGAGATCGACGCCCACAATTACGTGCGCAATTTCGAAGTGACGATGCGCCGCAAGGATGGGACGCTCCTGTTGGCGGTCGAAAGTAGCTTTGCCACCCGCGACTCAACCGGCAACATCGACCGTTACCAGGGCTTCGTTCTCGACATGACCGAAAAGCGCCGCGCCGAAGATGAGATGCGGCGGCGTAACCGTGAATTGAACGCCCTGAACGCGATGGCGGTCGTAGCAGCACAATCGTTCGACCTCGACGAAATCCTGAACCTCACGCTGCGGCAGGTCGTCACCCTGTTTGGGGTGGAGAGTGGTTCGGTCTACTTGTCCGACACCGACGCGCCCACGTATCGGCGGCGCGCCGCCTGGGGCCCGCGCAGCCGCGAGAAGGGTCAGGCGGCGGAAATCACCTTTGACGAAGGCTTTGGCGACCTCGTGGTACGTTCCCGCGCGGAGGTGGTTACCGCGGAATATCTCCCGCATCTGCCGCCCAAAGTTGCCGAATTCCTCCGCTCCGACGCCGAGCGCGCCTGGATTTGGGTGTTGTTCTGGGGCAAGGACACCCCGGTCGGCATCATGGGCCTGTGCAGCCATCTGGGCTACGAATATTCCAGTAACGACGAGAATCTCCTGGTCGCCATCAGCCGACAGCTGGCCACCACTATCGAGAAGGTGCGGCTGTACGAAGAGACCTGCCGTGCCTACGAAGATCTGCGCAAGACTCAGGAACAGCTGCTGCAGAGCGAGAAGATGTCGGCTGTCGGCCAGTTGATTGCGGGCGTGGCCCACGAGCTCAACAACCCACTCACGGCGATTCTCGGATACGCCGAACTTCTGGAAAGCGAAGGCCTGAACACCCGCGCTCAGGACTACGTCAGCAAGCTCTTCAAGCAGGCGCAGCGCACGCACCGCGTGGTCCAGAATCTGCTCTCCTTCGCCCGGCAGCGCAAGCCGCAACGGGAAGAGGTCGACATCCGAAAGGTGCTTGACGAAACCCTTGCCCTGCGCGATTACGACCTCAAGATCAACAACATTGCCGTCGAGCGTGAGGCTCCCTCGGAACCTGTGGTGGCGGTGGCCGATCCGCACCAGATCGAGCAAGTGTTTCTGAACATCATTAACAACGCCGTCGACGCGATTCTCGAAACCGGAGGCACCGGCAGGCTGAAGATCCGCGTCTATAGCCAGAACGGCCACGTCTGTACCCAGTTCACCGATGATGGCCCCGGCCTTAAGGATCCCAAGCGCATCTTCGATCCCTTCTACACGACCAAGAGCGTTGGCAAAGGGACCGGTCTCGGGCTCAGCATCTGCTATGGCATCGTAAAAGAACACGGCGGCGACATCACCGCCAACAATGCTCCGGAAGGCGGCGCGGTGATTGAAGTGAAGCTGCCGGTCGCGGTCGCCGCGCAGCCCGAACCCGAACCGGCCAAGGTGCCCGTGCGCCCACACGAAGGAGCTGTGAGCGGTCGCATCCTGCTGGTGGAAGAAGAGGCGGCAGTCCTCGAATTTGAGCGTGACGTGCTGACGGGTGCTGGGGCTGCGGTCGTAACCGCCCGGAACAGTGAGGACGTCAAGACTCGCCTGCTGTCAGAGCCCGTGGACGCGGTCATTATGAGCGGTAAAATGCCAGGCGAATGGAACGCTAAAGAATCCTACACATGGCTGAAAACGAATTGCCCCGGGATGGAAACCCACGTGTTGTTCACTTTCTCGAACGGAATGGACCAGAACGACGCGCGCAGGTTCCTGCAGGAAAACAACGTCCCCTACCTGGTGAAGCCCTTCGAAGTGGCGGAACTCATCGCCCAGACCCGCCGCCTGCTGCCGAAGGCACAAGCCGCAGGAGCGGGCGCGAACTAAAACGTTCTCACTCGCATCGAAACAGCCGCGACATCCTGCACCGCTCTCTAAACCCCCGTCATTAGCGGTTCTCTAAACCCCTGTCATTAGCTGCTCTCTCAACCACTGTCATCCTGAGCGGAGCGGAAGCTTCACGAAGTGAAGCTTCTGCGGAGTCGAAGGACCGCGTGTTTGCCGGCAGTGAGACAGATCTCGATAGGAGTTCACATGAGGCTGCCAACTGAGCGAACTAGCAGGACCCCTTGGAAAACTACCACCACCCGTAGTCCCGCTATTTGCTGCCTGGCTTCATCAATTGGGCGCTGGTACATTAGGGCAGTCACATGAGTCCGACCAAGAGCCATATCTTGATCAATTTATCCTCCTCGGAAAAGACCAGCTTCGGGAGGGAGGAATTTGCCCTCCAATCCGTGCCGCAAAAAGTATTCTCTGCGATCTGGGGGATAGAATCAGAAGTCAACAACGGAGGCTTCTCGCAATACTTCATCAACAGTAGTGCTGAATCCGCGTCATTCGTTGTCGAAGCCCTAGAAACTCTCGGTGCCCCGAAAACCGCAGAGATCTGCAAGCGTGCAATAGACATAGCATTTCCCGGTGGATTACCCGAGTCGGTAGAAGTGATCCGGTCGGAGGCAGCAGTTTTTCTTGACGAAGTGCTCGCCGCACTTGAGCCTTTAAACCAGGATTTTTTTCGTACCCTCACGATCTGACACAATTGCTGTTCGCTTACGTATCTCAGCATCCAGAAGAATTTGGACCACTGCCCAAGCCGGATGACGCTTGACAGCATGCGTTCTAAGCTATTGCAAAATCGGCGTTACGCGGCAATCGGCCCTTGAAACGCACAGCCGTCCACACCCTTCCTCCATCCTCCTTGCGCTAAACTACCTACACACCCATGGAGCAATTCGTCCACCTGCATCTCCACACCGACTATTCCCTGCTCGACGGCGCCTGTGACGTAGAAAAACTCTGCCAGCGCGTCCAGGAACTTGGCATGCCTGCCGTCGCCATGACCGACCACGGCAACATTTTCGGCGCGGTGCATTTTGTCAACGCCGCCCACAAGCACGGCGTGAAGCCGATCGTCGGGTGCGAACTCTACGTCTGCAAAAGGGACGACCACAACATCGAGCGCACGCCACCCGAGGGAGACACCTACAATCACCTGCTGGTGCTGGCCGAAAACGAAGAAGGCTACCGCAACCTGGTCAAGATCACCTCGGAAGCCTCGCTGCACGGCTTTTACTACAAGCCTCGCATCAGCAAGAAATTTCTGGCAGAGCACTCACGCGGCCTGATCGGCCTTTCCGGATGCCTGAAAGGCGAAGTCGCTGAGCGCCTGATGGAAAGCAATTACGAGGCTGCCCGGGCAGCGGCCCAAAATTTTGCCGACATTTTCGGCAAGGCGAATTTTTATCTCGAGATTCAGGACCAGGGCCTGGAGATGGAACACCGCATTCATCCCGGCCTCTTCCGTCTGGAAAAAGATCTGGGCCTGCCACTTGTGGCCACCAACGACAGCCACTACCTGTGCGAAGACGACGCCCACGCACAAGACGTCATGGTCTGCATTCAGACCGCCAAGTCGATTCGCGACACCGCGCGCATGAAGTTCGAGGGCACGCAGTTCTTCGTCAAGAACCGCGACGAAATGTACCGCGTGTTCAAAGACTCGCCGGAAGTCTTAACCCGCACGCTTGACATCGCCGAACGCTGCAGCTTGCGGCTCGAAAAAGTCGCGACTCCATTCCCGCAGTTCGAAGTTCCGGCCGGCTACACGATCGACAGCTATTTCGTCCACGTGACCCGCGAAGGCTTCGCCCGCCGCATGGAGACTCTGAGGCCGCTCCAGGAGCAAGGAAAACTGAAGCATCCGCTCACCGACTACGAGCAACGCCTGGAGCGCGAACTCGCCATCATCCAGCAGATGAAATTCCCCGGGTACTTCCTGATCGTCTGGGACTTCATTCGCTACGCCAAAGAGAGAGATATTCCTGTAGGTCCCGGCCGCGGATCGGCCGCTGGTTCGCTTGTCTCCTACGCGCTCGGCATCACCGACCTTGATCCCTTGCAGCACGAATTGCTCTTTGAGCGCTTCCTGAATCCCGAGCGCGTGTCCATGCCTGACATCGACATTGATTTCTGCATGAATCGTCGCGGCGAGGTCATCAACTACGTCACCCAGAAATACGGCCGCGACAACGTCGCCCAGATCATCACTTTCGGCACCATGGCAGCCAAGGCGGCGATCAAAGACGTTGGCCGCGCCATGGACATTCCCTACGCCGACGTCGACCGCATCGCCAAGATGGTTCCCACCCAACTCAACATCACGCTGGAGCAGGCCATCGAAGACTCGGCGCAACTGCGAGAGGCGATCGAAAAAGATGCGCAAATCCGCGAGTTGTTCGAGACCGCCAAAAAGCTGGAAGGCCTGGTGCGCAACTCCGGAGTTCACGCCGCCGGAGTGGTGATTTCTCCGCGCCCGCTCACGGAACTAGTCCCGCTGCACAAGACTAAGAACGACGAAATCGTCACGGCCTTCGACATGGTTGCCATCGAAAAGATGGGCCTGTTGAAGATGGACTTCCTCGGCCTGACCACGCTCACGATTCTCACCGACGCTCTGAAACTGATCGCGCAAACGCGCGGCACGGCGATCACGCTCGAACAGATTCCGCTGGAGGACAGTGAAACGTATGTGAAGGTCTTCCACAAAGGACTGACCTCCGGCGTCTTCCAGTTTGAATCGCACGGCATGCGCGACGTGCTGCGCAAATATCAGCCGAATTCGATCGAGGACCTCACCGCTCTCAACGCTCTCTACCGCCCCGGCCCGATCCAGGGCGGCATGATCGACGACTTCGTCGATCGCAAGCATGGACGCAAGAAGGTCGAATACGAATTGCCGGAGTTGCAAGAGATTCTGCAGGAAACCCTGGGCGTGATCGTCTACCAGGAGCAGGTGATGCAGATTGCAAACCGCCTCGCAGGCTACTCCCTCGGCGAAGCCGACCTGCTGCGCCGCGCCATGGGAAAGAAAAAGGCGGAAGAAATGGCGCAGCAGCGCGAGCGCTTCATCGAAGGCGCCGCGCAGCGAAAATATCCGCCGAAGAAGATCGAGAAGATCTTCGACCTGATGGCACAGTTCGCCGGATACGGCTTCAACAAGTCGCACTCCGCTGCCTACGCTCTGCTGGCGTATCACACGGCATATTTGAAGACCCATTATCCCGTGGAGTTCATGGCGGCGTTATTGACGTCTGTCACCGGCTCTACCGACGACGTCGTGAAGTACATCAACGAATGCCGCGAGATGGGCATTGCCGTCGATGCTCCCGACATCAACGTCTCCGATGCCAACTTCACTCCTCACAGCGAATCGATCCGCTTTGGCCTCGCTGCGGTGAAGAATGTCGGTGGCAATGCCATTGAATCTATCGTTGCTGCGCGCAAGGAGCTCGGGCGCTTCAAATCCATCTTCGAGTTCTGCGAGCACGTTGATTTGCGCCTGCTGAACAAGCGCGTGCTCGAATCGCTGATCAAGAGCGGCGCGATGGATTCTCTCGGTCGCCGCGCCCAACTCATGGCCGTGCTCGACAAAGCCATGGAGCAGGCGCAAAAAGCCCAGCGCGACGCCGAATCCGGCCAGCACGGCCTGTTTGGGGTCTTTCAGCAGGAGGAAACTGCGACCCAGAACGATAAGTTGCCGAACCTCCCCGACTGGGACGAACACACCCGTCTCACCGCCGAGAAAGAAATTCTCGGCTTCTTCATCAGCGGCCACCCCCTGCAAAAATATAAAGAGAAGCTCGCAGACCTGCAGGCCCTGAGCACGGAAGAAATCGCCTCCATGAAGAACTCGACCGGCAAAGATGAAACCATCGTCACGGCCGGCATCATCAGCAACGTGCGCGTGCTCAAATCGAAGCGCGGCGACTTTTACGCGCAAGCCACACTCGAAGACATGGCCGGCTCCATCGACCTGATCGTCTTTCCCGAGGCCTACAAACGCATCGGCGAGAAAGTCAAGCTCGAAGTCCCCGTGCTCGTAAAAGCGGGTGTACGCATCGAAGAAGGAGCCAATCCCAAAATCACCGCTGCCGAGATCATGCCGCTCGAAGACGCCAAGGTCCCGCTGCCTCGCGCCATCCGCATTCGCATTCCGATCGAGGCCTCTGGCGAGAGCACGGTCGACGATCTTCATGCCTTGTTTCTCGAGCGCAAAGGCGAGGCCAGAGTGTTGTTCGACGTGGAACGGCGGGACGATTTCATGGTGGTGATGGAGGCGGACGGCTATAATGTTCTACCGGACCGTTCCTTCATCGCCCGCGTCGAGCAGCTGTGCGGGCGCGGCAGCGTCCGCATCATCAACTGATTCGCCACATGGCAGCCACCGAGAAAGCGCAGCAGGAATTAGAGCAGATCGAGCGCATGGTCGCGGAGATGGATTCGCCCGGCGCCGACGACGAGACTCGCCGCCAAATCGAGAAACTGCAAGAGCGCATCGAAACGCTGCGGCGCGACATGAACGCACCCCCTACGGCCTGGCAGAAGACCGAACTGGCGCGGCATCCGCAGCGCCCGCAGTCGCTGGACTATATCGAGCGCGTTTTCACCGATTTCAGCGAGATTCACGGGGATCGCGGCTTCGGCGATGACGCTGCCATCGTCTGTGGCATGGCCCGCTTCCACGGAGACGAAGTGCTGGTCGTGGGCACGCAAAAGGGACGCGACATGAAGCAGCGCGTCTTCCGCAATTTCGGCACCCCGCATCCGGAGGGCTACCGCAAGGCCATCCGCATCATGCAGATCGCGGAAAAGTTCCGCCGCCCAATCTTCACTCTCGTCGACACTGACGGCGCCTACCCCGGCATCCATGCGGAAGAGCGCGGGCAGGCAGAGGCTATCGCCTACAACCTGCGCGAGATGGCTCGCTTGAAAGTCCCCATCATCGCCACTGTCATCGGCGTGGGCGGCAGTGGCGGCGCTCTGGCCATCGCCGTCGCGGACCGCGTGCTCATGATGGAGAACTCGATTTACTCCGTCATCTCTCCCGAGGGTTGCGCCGCCATCATGTGGCGCGATGCGACCAAGAAAGAACTCGCCGCCGAAGCCATGCGCATCACGGCCACGGATCTGCAAGAACTCGGCTGTATCGATGACATCGTGCCCGAGCCAGAAGGCGGGGCCCACCGCGACCACGAGGCTGCGGCCAACCTGCTCGACGCCAGCCTGCAGAAGCATTATGCCGCGCTGAAGAAGATCCCCCCTGCCGAATTAGTCGTGTCACGATATAATAAGTTTCGTAACATCGCCCAGTTCTTTAAGACAGAAGGGTAAGGGCGCTCGATCCTCCCCGTTCCAAGCCAGGTTCCCTTGCGCGCCCAGCCGGGCGATTTGCGACACCACGATCGTAGTGCCGCCGTATAATAGAGTGTTTTCCTCGCTGCAACCTACAAATCAGGGCGCCTCGGTTCCGCCCGCTCTTAGTGAAGGAAGGTGTTGGGATGGCCACTACAGATGTCGTGCCCCGTGGATCGGCTGGAGGTACCGGGCACAAGCGCGTAGTCAACGACATGAGTATCCAGGTCGCGACCGTCAACGGGTCCGGCTCGCAAAGCTCAAACACGGTTCTTCTCCGCAGCATTTTTCAAATGGGGGTGCCGGTTTCGGGCAAGAACATGTTCCCGTCGAACATCGCCGGTCTGCCCACCTGGTACACCATCCGCGCCAACAAGCACGGCTACATCGGCCGCAAGAAGGAAATCGACTTCCTGGTCGCGATGAATCCGGAGACTGCTCAGGAAGACACCATGTCTCTGGCGCCGGGCGCCTCCGTTCTTTACGACGAACCCCTCGCCTTGCATAAACTGCGCGACGATCTGATCTTCTATTCAGTCCCTTATGACAAGCTCGTGGCCGCGGTCTGTCCCGAAGCCAAGCTGCGCAAGCTGGTCAAGAACATGGTTTATGTCGGAGTCGTCGCCAACTTGCTGACGATCGAGATGGCCGAAGTCGAGATCGCCATCCGCAAGCAGTTCGCGAAAAAGGCGAAAGCGGCCAATCTGAATCTGGCTGCCGCGCAGGCCGGCTTCGACTACGCCAAGGCCAATCTGCAAAAACGCGGGGTCTTCTACATCGAGCGCATGAACAAGACGGCAGGCAAGATCATCATTGATGGCAATTCCGCTGCTGCACTCGGCTGCATGTTCGCGGGATGCACCGTGGTCACCTGGTATCCGATTACGCCATCGTCATCGCTGGTCGAGACCATGATCGAGTACATGAAGGAATATCGAATCGGCCCTGATGGCAAGGCGACATTCGCAATCGTTCAAGCCGAGGATGAACTCGCCGCCATCGGTATGGTCATCGGCGCAGGCTGGGCGGGCGCGCGCAGCATGACCGCAACGGCCGGGCCCGGTATTTCGCTGATGTCCGAATTCGCCGGCCTCGCCTACTACGTCGAAGTTCCCGGAGTCATCTGGGACATCCAGCGCGTCGGCCCGTCGACAGGCCTGCCTACTCGCACTTCGCAGGGAGACATCCTCTCGACTGCATTCCTTTCGCATGGCGACACGAAGAACATCATGCTGCTTCCCTGCTCTGCCGAAGAATGCTTCACCATGGCTACCGACGCGTTCAACCTGGCCGAGCAGTTCCAGACGCTGGTCTTCGTCATGTCCGATCTCGATCTCGGCATGAACAATTGGATGGCCGATCCCTTCCCTTATCCCACAGCCCCGATCAAACGCGGCAAGGTCCTCAGCAAGGAGGATCTCGACCGCCTGGGCGGATTTGCCCGCTACAAAGACGTCGACGGCGACGGCATCGGCTACCGCACGCTGCCCGGCACTTCGCACCCCGCGGCGGCTTACTTCGCTCGCGGCAGCGGCCACAACGAAAAAGCACAATACAGCGAGCGCGCCGACGACTTCGAGAACAACATGGAGCGCCTGAACCGCAAGTTTGAAACCGCGCGCTCCTTCGTTCCACGACCCGAGATCACCAAGGGGAGCGACGCGAAAATCGGAATCATCGGATACGGCACTTCGCACTGGGGCATCACTGAGAGTCGCGATCAACTCCGCGAAGAGTATGCCATCGAGACGGACTATCTGCGTCTGCGCGCCTATCCCTTCACCCGGGAGGTCCACGAGTTCATCGAGCAGCACGAGCACGTCTACGTGGTCGAACAGAATCGCGACGCCCAGATGCTCAGCCTGCTCAAGCTCGACTTGAAACCGGAACTCATCGGCCGCCTGCGCAGCATCTCCCACATCACCGGACTCCCGCTCGACGCGCGGTCCATCACCGACGAACTGACCAGTATGGAGGGCAAGTAGATGTCGACCACTACCGTTGAGCCCGGCGCAGCCGCTCCCGGGCCAAAGACCAACCGCATCGGCCTCACCGTCATCGACTACAAGGGCGGCAAAACCACGCTGTGCGCCGGCTGCGGCCACAACGCCATTTCAGAGCGCATCATCGAAGCCATGTTCGAGATGGGTGTTGAGCCTGAGTTCGTAATCAAGCCCAGCGGAATTGGATGCTCGTCGAAGACGCCAGCGTATTTTCTGACGCGCTCGCACAGTTTCAACGCCGTGCATGGCCGCATGCCATCCGTCGCCACGGGAGCGCTGCTGGCAAACCGCAAACTGATCTGCATCGGGGTCAGCGGCGACGGCGACACCGCTTCCATCGGCATCGGCCAGTTCATTCATCTCATGCGCCGCAATCTTCCCATCATCTACATCATCGAAGACAACGGCGTCTACGGCCTGACCAAGGGCCAGTTTTCAGCCACCGCCGACCTCGGCTCAAAACTGAAAACGGGCGTGGTGAACGACCTCCCGCCCATCGACACCTGCGCCCTGGCCATTCAACTCGGCGCCACCTTTGTCGGGCGCTCGTTCTCGGGAGACAAGCGCCAGCTCAGCGCCATGCTCAAAGCTTCCATCGCGCACAAGGGTACCGTCATGCTCGACGTGGTTTCTCCCTGCGTTACCTTCAACGATCACGAGGGCTCGACCAAGTCCTACAAGTATGTGAAGGAACACGAGGAGATTCTGCAGGACGTCAGTTTCGTTCCTGCCTTTGAAGATATCAACGTGGAGTACGACGCCGGCTCAACCGTTCAAGTCACAATGCATGACGGATCCCGGCTGAACCTGCGCAAGCTGGAAGAAGACTACGATCCCACCGACAAGATTCGCGCCATCACCCGCCTCACTGAGGCACACGACAAGGGCGAAGTGCTGACCGGAGTCTTTTACGTGAACCCACAAGCGCCCAACTTCATCGACATGTTGAACGTCGTCGATCAGCCCTTGGCTACATTGCCGGATTCAATGACGCGCCCGGGCAAAGAAGTGCTCGACGCGGTGATGGAAGAATTGCGATAAGAGAAACTTGCGCTGGGTAAACTGCTGGTGCCCCATCTAACGTCGCGGATTCTGCGACGTTAGGGTGGGGATTTTGACTTCCTGGAAACCTGCGAATTCGACGAGCCAGCTTGCAGTTGCTAGATCCCAGACCGATCTATCATCCCGAGCAACACGGACCCAAGTGTTTCCGGGCAATGGCAACACTGGCGGTGCGGGCAAGAACCCTAGATCACTCGCTTCGCTCGGGATGACAATATGGTTTCGTCCGCGCAACACATGATAGTGGCCTAAGCGCTCTTCCGACGCGGCTCGCCGCTGTGTTCGGGATTCTGCCCCGGCTCGGGAAAGTCGGAATCCGCATCCTTCAGCATGGGATCCTGATCCCGATGTCCAAGCTGTTCTTGCATCCCTATGTTTCCCGGAATCTTGTGATCTTCAGACTCCATAGCGCCCTTCCCGGTGTCCTGATCAGGCTTGCTGTCTGGCATGAGTCCACCTCGTACCTATGACTGGAATTTGTAAACGGTCAGGAGGGATGATAAATCCAAATAAGAGCCGCCCCTCGCCAATCACTTTATCACTGGAACTTTCGGGCGAGAATAGTTATAAACTTGGATAACAGATCGGATCGAGGATAGGGTCGAGGTAAGTATATGAGGCGGTTGATTTCTTTCCTGCTGCTGTTGGTGATGTCCACTGCGTTTGCCTGGGCAGCTCCGCCGCGGGCCTCTGTCACACCCGTAAAGGCCACACATGCCCGCGCCCACCGTCACCACGCCCATAAGGCTGCCAAACATCGCACGCCTAAACGCCACCGCGCCGCAGTCTAGACGGCCAGCCACCAGGCACTTCGGCGCTGATTGTGCACGCGGTCACGTTTCATCGGGCGACAGTCGAAACTCCCAGCTTGCGCAGCCGCTCGCGCGCCTGCAGCGCCTCTGGGGAGCGCGGATAACGCTGAATCAGCCGCTTCAACTCGGTCACCCCGTCATCCTGTTTTCCGAGTTCGATCAGCGCAAATCCCTTCTTTAGCTGCGCCGACGCTGCCTTGTTCCCGCTGGGGAAGTTCTGCAGCACCTGATCGTAGCTCTGCACGGCCTGCTGGTAATTTCCCTGCTTGAACTGGACCTCTCCCAGATAGAAATAGGAATTCCCGGCGAGATCGGTGTTGGGATAGTACTTGATGTAGTCGGAAAACTCCTGCAGCGCCAGATCGTTCTTCGCGCCGTTGTAATCGCGCACCCCGTTGTTGTAAAGCACATCTGGAGGCGGCGCCTTCGCCAAGGCGTCCTGTTGTTGCTGTTGCTGCGACTGCTGTGCGGCCAGACTCTGCTGTGACGCCTGCATGTCTTCAAGCTGCTTGCTCACCTTGGCCAGGCGCGCCTTGAGTTCGTCCATGGTGTCGTTGAGGGCCTGAATCTGGCCGGAAAGCTGGTCGGATTTTGCGCCCGCGTCGGTCTGCTGCTTTTGCAGGATTGTCTGCAGCGAGCTGAGTGCCCCCACCGCTTTGTTGATCGCGTCCGTATCCTGCTCAATCAGGTTTTTCATCACGCCCATGCGCTCGTCGAAACTCCGTTGCATAGCCGTCATCTGCTCTTGCAGTTGCTGCACCTGGGTCTGCAGTTGGACCATGTCTTTGCTCACTCCCCAAGCTGGAGCGACTCCCACGCAAAGGACCAAAAGCAAAGTGAACAATAAGAAAATACGGTTTAGTTTCATAAAGGATTCCCTGAAAACGAACAATGTGTATGCCTCGAAGTTAGATGCCATGATTGTCCCACAGGCGAAGGCGATTCCACAGAGATAAGGACCTCCCGGAACCGGAAAATCCAATGGGGAGCCATAGTCGAGGAACTCCCTGTTCGTGCGCGGGCTGGCACCCGCGCCCTCCGCGCACAGAAGTGGGGACGCCGCCCTCGGCGTCCCCGCCAATATCACTTCTGATAGAGCAGGTGGCCGCGCCGGTTCTGCTGCCAGCAAGCTTCATTGCTTTCCGTGCAGAACGGTTTTTCTTTACCGTAGCTGATGGTCTTGATCCGGCTCGCGCTAATGCCGGCCGTCGTCAGCTCGTTCTTCACTGCGCTGGCCCGCTGGTCGCCCAGAGCCAGGTTGTACTCCGTCGAGCCACGTTCGTCGCAGTGTCCTTCAATCGTGAAGCTGATATTGGGATGCTGCGTCAAGAACGTCATATCCGACTGTATGGAACTGCGCTGGTCGGCGCGAATATCAGACTTGTCATAGTCAAAGTAGACATCTTTGACGTTCTGGCTGAACAAATCCTCGTCCGTAACCGACGGGGTCGGGGGCGGAGGTGGTGGTGGCGCTTGCGTGACGGTCAGCCGCGCGGTGGCCTCTTGCGTCCCGCCTGAACCTTTTGCCGTCAGGTGATAAGTCGTGGAATCGCTGGGCGAGACGCCCTGCGACCCGTTGGGCTGAACTGCACCAATGCCGTCGATCGAAACGTCGGTGGCATTCGTGGTCTGCCACGTGAGTGACGCCGACTGTCCCGCCTGGATACTGGTCGGATTCACGGCAATCGAGGCCGTCGGGGCCGGCGGTGGCGGCGGGGGTGGGGGCGGCGGCGGGGCCGCTTTCTTCTTGCACGCGCCGAGTGCCAGAAGAGCGCTGAGTGCGACTATCGTTAACAGCCATTTGGTGCTTTTTTGCTTCACTTTCATCCTCCTGCGACCTCAAAGCGTTGCTTCGGGTCAGACGAAGCGTATTTACTATTTCCAACTCCAATTCGGTTGCGTATTATGCCCGGTAAACGTCAACTGCTGGACTTTAGTCCCGTCCGCCAGCATGCTCCAGATTTCCAGGTTGCCCGATCGATTCGATTGGAACACTATATGCCGACCATCGGGTGACCATGACGGAAAATCATTCCGGCCACCGTCGTGGGTGAGTTGCACCCACTGCTTGCTGGCGATGTCCATCAAGTAAATGTCCGAAGCTCCTGGCTCGCCGGGGCCATATTTACGAACCCAGGCTAAGGAGAGAAACTGCCCGTTCGGTGACCAGTTGGGCGAAACGGCATAGCCCTGATCGGTCATGCGCTGCTGGTTCGTGCCGTCGGCCTCCATGGTGTAGATCTGCGGCAAGCCCGTTCGGCCGCTGACGAAAGCGATCTGCGCATTCGTCTTACGGTTCCACACCGGCGACACATCCGGCCCCTTGGCCGTGGTCATGCGCCGCAGATTTGCCCCTGATGCATCCGCCACATAAATCTCAGGTTCGCCTCCTCGTGACGAGGAAAACGCCAGCTTCGTTCCATCGCCCGACCACCCCGGCGACAGGTTCGTTCCACCCATGTGAGGAAAACTCACCACACGGGCCAAGTCGAGCGAGTACATCATGATCTCCCAGCCGGTTTTGGTCAGGGCACTGAAAGCAATCCGCGACCCGTCAGGTGAAATTCGCGGCGAAAGCGCAATCGATCCCAGATGTGTGAGCTGGTGCTGGTTCGAGCCATCATAGTCCATGGCCCAGATTTCTTTGTGTCCGCTGCGGTCACTGACGAAATAGATTTGGCTTTCGGCAATTCCAGCGATGCCGCCGCCCAGCCGGAAAATGATCTCATCGGCAAACTTGTGCGCCATCACCCGGGCCGCGGCGTCGCTCGCGGTGTCCGTGTACTCCTTGCCCAGCACCTGTGGGCTCTGGGTGTTCTTCACGTCATACAGCCAGCCCTGCACCTTAAGCCGGCCGGAATCCACGCCCAGGTTTCCGAACGCCAGCATGGCGGCGTTGGGAGGAGGCGCATTCCAGGCCAGAAAATTCACTTCCGGCGGCTGCCCCGGAGTCTGCAGCGGATAAAAACTCTTCGATACCAGTTCGAGCACGCCGGATACATCCAGATCGTTCCACAGCGTGTCATTGAAGGTCTTCAGTAGGGCAGTGTTCTGCGGATCTCCGGTCGACGGCTTGAAGTCGGGAACGGCCAACCGGACCTTTTCAACGCCCAGGCTGGTCCCGGTCTTGACCCAATCCTGAGCCAGAACGGCCGATGAAAGGAGGCCGAACGCACAGAGAAGTACAGCGGGCGCTCGCGTGAAACCCTGAAATCTTCTGCACTGCCGCCGGGGGGTCGGTCTTTCGTCTGGGCCCATCCGTTTTTCGGAGGAACATACTCCGTACGACAATATCGTATCCCGATATGAATTGCTTTGCAACGTTTCCTCGCTCGCCTCGGTCTCCAGCCAAAACGCTTAGAATTCATTGTGCTCCTTTCTCGAAGCACAAAATCAATCAGCGGTACATCGGCGGGTTACCAGAAAGGCTCACCGTTTGTAGTCAAACCAGTACTCGACGGAAATCTTGCTTCCTGAATAATCGGCCGGCAACGGTCCGAAAGTATCAATCCGCTGCAGGGCCCGCACCGCCGAGATGTCCAGCGATGGCACGCCGCTCGACTGCTCGACCTGCACATTCGCAGGGTGTCCATCGCGCGCTATATCGAACGTGATGTACACCCGCTGCGCGGTCGTGATTCTGGGATCCACCTCATACTTGAGCCAATTCTCTGCCACCTTCTGCTGAATCACGTGTACGTACCAGGCATACTTGGTGCCGAAATCCCCTCCCGCGCCAGTAATTCCGAATCCACCCTTCGCACCTGCTGCGCTGAAGGTCCCGTAAGGTCCGCTGACCGGGCCGCCTTCGCCGAACGCAACCTGGTTCGTCTCCGCCTCCGGTTCAGGCTGCGGCTTCTCCTTCGATGCGGTCTCCTGCTTTTTCTTCGGCTTGATCTTGGCGTTCTTGCCCTGAATCTCGATCGCATCCGGCTCTTTTTCCTGAATCTTGGGCTGTGATTGCGTCAGCCCCTTCGACTCGTTGGCCAGCACGTTCTGAGTCTGCGCCGGATTCGCAGGCAACGGCACGGTACTGACCAGTGTGGCGCCGATGGCCTCGCCGCCCCCGCCGGCTCCCCACGTGTCACCGATGGGGCGATTGAAAATCGCCGAGTAGATCAGCAGGAATACGGTGATCCCGACATGCAAGCCCGCCGACCACGCCAGCGCGCGCCCCCAGTGGCCGTGTTCAAAGTAAATTTCAGCGTTTGCCGCCATTTTGCTCCAGCGGTTGCGTCACGATGCTCACATTCGTTATCCCAGACTGCTTGACTGCGTCCATCACGGTGGCGAAGGCCCCAAAGGGAACATTCTCATCCGCCCGCACGAAGATCATCTGATTGCGCGGATCGCGAATCTTC
The DNA here is from genome assembly GCA_963768265.1 of uncultured Acidobacteriaceae bacterium. GTDB lineage: Bacteria > Acidobacteriota > Terriglobia > Terriglobales > Acidobacteriaceae > Sulfotelmatobacter. The sequence goes on along the minus strand of CAVYHM010000049.1, from coordinate 25,375 downwards.
TGCCGCAGCTTCGTCCCGATTTCATTGATATTGATGCTGTCGTTCCCGAGAAAGACACGCTGATCTTTGTTGATGGTAATGACCAGGCGCTCCTCGGTAATTTGCTTCACCGTGCGCGTTTTGGGCACGCTGACGTCGATCCCCGACTGCAGCACCGGGGCAGTTACCATGAAGATAATGAGCAGTACCAGCACCACATCCACCAGCGGAGTGATGTTGATGTCGGCCAGCGCAGTCTGTGTGCGCCCGCTGGACGTGGTGAATGCCATCAGCGCCTCACATCTGCTGGAATTTGAGCCGCGGCTTGTGCCTGGCCGTGTTCCACCGCGTTAAGCACTTCGAGAGCGAAGTCATCACTGCGTGCCGCCAACTCACGGATCGACGCCCCAATCAAGTTGTAGGCAATCACAGCGGGAATCGCAGCCGCGAGTCCTGCAGCGGTGGTGATCAGCGCCTCGGAAATGCCGGGAGCCACAGCGCGCAAGGTCGCTGCGCCCGCCGTTCCCAGCCCATGGAAGGCATCGATAATGCCCCACACCGTGCCAAACAACCCGACAAAGGGCGTCACCGCGGCCGTAATGGCGAGCCACGGAACGTTCCGCTCCAGCCGTGTGATTTCTTCCGACGCCCCAATCTGCATCCCGCGCTGGATCGCCGTCAGATTCCTCAACACCCCGGAAACTGCAGCCTGCCGCTTGTATTCCTCGAACCCGCCTTCAAATACCCCGACCAGCGGACTCGGCCGGAATTGATCTGCCACCGCGGCGATATCCTGCAACCGCTGTGCCTTACGAAACGCGCGCACGAAGCGTCCGCTCTGCGCCCGGGCTCGCCGCAGCAGGCTCCACTTAGTCAGGATGATGGCCCACGAAATCAGGCTGAAGGTAAGCAGTGACAGAAGCACCAGCTTCGCGACTGGACCAGAGTTCGAGATCATGTCGACGACTTCGCCGCCGACGAAAGCTGCCAGCAAGGGGGAAAATTGCATCTGGTTTAGGAGGACACCTGTCCTTGATTATAGATGAAGCCGCCGCGCACTTTTCCTCATGTATCTGATCCGGCAATGAAATTTTTGGATCTTCAATGCCCACCTCTCGGATCGCTGTTGCTCAACTCGAACCGCACCGTCATAGAGTCCAGATAGGGTGAATCTAAGGGCGTGAAGTGAAGATCCCTCACCTCGAAAATTACATAAAATCCATCCACCCGGATGATCCGTTTTGCGCGGATCGGCACCATTCCGAACCGGTTCGGATTCAGCCACCACAAATTGTTCTTGGGATCCTGAGAAGGTTCCTGGTCCTCCACAAGAAGATTGTCGTAGATCGTGTGACGCAAGTCGCGAAGATTGACCCGCCAGGACGTAATCTTGTTGTCTCCCAGCGGCCCCTGCGGCGTAATCGTCAGCTCGTAGCGATCATTTCCCGCCGAGTCTTTAATGCGCTCGCGGTAAGTCGCGTCCGCGGGGGTTAGTTTGGCCTCGAACTTTTCCTCCGTGACGTGCGTCGAGCCTTTCCGAAAACTCTCGGCATAAACCGTTGGCGAAGTGGTCTGCGCGCTCGCAGTAAGCGCAACGAGAACCAGCACGACATTCGAAAGTGCGTTCCGGTTCATCGTCGGTTCACCGCTTCCCGCACCCCGGACGCGGCCGGAGTCCGGGACTGATCGATTTTCCGCAGTGACTCGCACAGTGCCCGGGAAGCACGACTGCTATTGCGGGCCAGCCGAGCAACCTTCGCCCAGAGCCACGGCCGGACCGCCGCATACAACGCGAAGCGAGCTTCCGAGAACCTGCCCTCAGATCCCACAAATCGTTCGATCGCAGGAAGGCTGAAATCAAATTCGTCGGAAACGACTTTCAGCACAGCAAACTCGACTCCTCTCGCTTCGGCGGCACGCGCCACCGCCGCTGCCTCCATGTCAACCGCCTGCGCCGCAAACGACTCCCGCAGCTTCGCCTTTTGCGCAGGACTGGCGACCGCTCCAAAGCTGACCAGCACACCCTTCCCGCTTTCCAGCCGAATGCGGCTGCCGTCACCAGCGTCCACCACGATCTGCGGCTGCAATATGTCGCCGACCTTCATCCTTGGATCCAGCGCTCCGGCAAAACCAACGGAGTAGAGCACTCCGGGCGCATAGATCGCAATCGCCGCCTCGGCCGCTCGACGCGTCGCTTCCGCCCCCACCCCGCCGCAGACCAGCACAACTTCGCTGTTCTCGAAGAAGCGGAAACCCCTTCCAGCGTGTTTTTTCTCCATGACGCGCCAGTGCTTTACTAGCCCACGCACCTCGCGCTCAAGCGCAGCCACGATGGCGACTTTAGACATATCCGTTTGCCCGGAACCAATCCACCGCCCGCCGGAGCGCGTCCTCCACAGGCACGATTTTCCAGCCCAGTTCGCGCTGCGCTTTGCCTGAACTGGCGAACATCTTCTTTCTCCCCATGCGCACGGTATCGACCGTCGCCCGTGGCTCGCGGTGCAACAGTCGCCCCGTGATGGCTTCGTCCACCACACCGGCGGCAAACGCGAACACGTACGGCAGCTTCACCGTGGGCGAGGGCAGCCCGGTGATTTTTGCGAGCTTGTCGAGAATCTGCTTGAGGGTTAAATCCTCCCCGCCCAGAATATAGCGCTCGCCCGACTTCCCTTTCTCCACCGCTGCCACGTGCCCGCGCGCGCATTCCCTGACATCCACCAGATTCAAACCTGTCTCCACATATGCAGGAAACTTGCGCTTCAGAAAATCCAACACGATTCGCCCGGTCGGCGTGGGCTTCACGTCCTGCTCTCCGACCGGCGTCGTCGGATTCACCGTAACCACGTGCAGCCCGCTACGGCCCGCCTCGAGAGCAATCTGCTCCCCCATGAATTTCGATCGCTTGTAATGCCCAATCATATCGGCCAGCGAAACTGGGGAATCTTCGTCCGCGGGATGCTCGTTTTCGGTGAACCCCATGGTCGCAACGCTCGAAGTGTGCACTACCCGCCGCACCCCATTCTTGCGCACCGCTTCCAGGATCGCCCGTGTCCCCTCGACATTCGACCGGTACATCTCCCACGGATCGCGCGCCCAGAGCCGGTAGTCAGCCGCCACGTGAAATACCGTATCGCAACCCGACATTGCTTTTTCGAGGGAGCCGGCATCGCGCAGGTCCCCGGTTGCGGTCTCAGCCTGGAGCCCTTGCAAGTTGCGCAGATTGCTTGTAGCGCGCACCAGCAGGCGCAAGTCGGCGCCCTGATCGGCGAGAACGCGCGCGACGTGGGAGCCGAGGAATCCGGTAGCGCCGGTGACAAAGACTTTCAAAACAGTTCTCAGCGAACACTCATGAGACTTCGAGAATCATTTCGGCTCGACGGCCGAGACATGGCGAAACGGAGAGCTAACAACCGAGAACTAGTTCCCGTTCTTCTCCATCACCTTGGCATACGTCGTCAGCGCAAGCAGCGGGAAGTACTCCCGATAGAGGTGGTACATCAGATAGAACACGCACGGAAAACCAGTGCCAGTAAAGTACGCTTCGTCCCACGACCCGTCTTTGTTCTGCGTCCGCAGCAGATAGGCAACCCCGCGGGCGACCGAATCGCTGCGCGTGTCGTTCGCGGCGAGCAACCCCAGGATCGCCCACGCAGTCTGCGAAGGAGTGCTCTCGCCCTGCCCGCGCAATGTCGGATCATCGTAGGACCCCACCGTTTCGCCCCAGCCGCCGTCCGCATTCTGCACCATGCGTAACCACTCCGCCCCCTGCTGAATGCAGGGCTCGTGCAGGTCCATGCCGATCGCTTCCAGTCCACGCAACACCAACGCCGTGCCGTAAATGTAATTCACGCCCCAGCGGCCAAACCAACTTCCATCCGGCTCCTGCTCCTTACGGATAAAATCGATTGCCCGCTTCACCGTCGGGTGATCCTTGCTGTACCCGTAAGTCGCCAGCATCTCCAGAATGCGCCCCGTAATGTCGACCGTCGGCGGATCGAGCATGGCGTTGTGATCGGCGAAGGGCACGTACTGAAAGACCATCTTGTCGTTGTCTTTGTCGAACGATGCCCAACCACCGTTCTTGCACTGCATGGAAAAGATCCAGTCGATCGCCCGCTGCACCGATTCGCGCTGGTAGCGTCCGTTGGGATGCTCCACCCGGCTTAACGCCAGGCATACCATCGCGCTGTCGTCGACATCGGGATAGAACTCATTGTTGAACTCGAAGTACCAACCGCCGGGTTGACCTGTCTTGTTCTTGACCTTCCAGTCGCCGGCATTGCGCACCTGTTTCTGCAGAATCCAGTCGGCGCACTTGACCATGCGCGGATCATTCGCCGGGACACCCGCCTCGCCCAGGGCGAACAGCGCATAGGCCGTATCCCATACCGGGGACATGCAGGGCTGCATGCGGAAGGTGTCTTCTTCTTCGATCCCAAGTTTTTCGAATTCATCCAGCGCCCGAATGACCTGCGGATCGTCCAGCGAGTATCCCAGGCAGCGCAGCGCGATGATCGCGTTCATCATCGACGGATAGATCGCTCCAAGCCCGTCGCTCATCTCGAACCGTTCGAGCATCCATTTCTCCGCACTCTTCAGAGAAATCGAGCGCAGCGGCCGCACGTGCACGCGCTCAAACCAATGCGTAACGCGGTCGATAACCAGAAAGAAATTGCGCCACGAAACCAGTTTCTTCGCCCAGTGCAGGTGCATGCGCGACTTGTGCATGCCGCCGACAAACAATTCCTCCACGCCCATTTCGGGCGGAATTTTCTTGAATGGTTTCTTCGCGTAGCAGATCGACAGCGGCACCAGAATGGCCCGCGACCACGACGAAATCTCGTAGATGTTGAACCAGAACCAGTTAGGAAAGAGAACGATCTCGGGCGGGATCGCCGGCACTGCGTCGTAATCGTACTGTCCGAAGAAGCACAGATAGATCTTGGTGAATGTATTCACCTCGGTGACGCCGCCCATCTCCAGAATCATGGTGCGAGCGCGCTGCAAGACTGGATGATCGGCAGCGTACCCGGCCAACTTCAGCCCGAAATAGGCCTTCACCGAGGCGCTGATGTTTGATGGTCCCCCCGCGTAAATGCTCCAGCCGCCATCCTCGTTCTGATGGCGCAGAATCCAGTTCGCGGCTTTCTGAAAGCGCTCCTGGTCGCCGGTTCCCAGCAGCGAGTGCAGCAGGATGTAGTCCGACTCTAGTGTGGTATCGGCCTCGAGTTCGCCGCACCAGTACCCGTCTTTGTGCTGCTGCGAGAAAAGATACTTGCGCGCCGCCGCGATCGCCGTGCCTACGTGGCTGCCAAGTTTTTCAATTTTGCCGAAACGAAGCTGCGGGTTTGAACCAAGAGAGGTCGAGGCGTTGAAATCGGGGGAGTTTTTGTCCATCAGTTCACAGCTCCGAAAATTCTTAGCGCAGAGGCGTAGCTAGCACCGTCTCTACGTAGAACTAGTCTCCGGCACCAGTCGGCGCGGAGGCGATTGCCTCCACGATTTCCGGTGGAAGCCCAAACCGCACGTTCTCCGGCATGACTTCCAGTTCCTGTACGTTGTCGAAACCCTTATTGCGCAGGAAGGTAACCGTCTCTTCCACCAGATGCTCCGGAGCCGACGCCCCCGCCGTCAGGGCAATCGTCTTCACATCTTTCAGCCACTCGCGTTCAATGTCGTTGCAACTGTCAATCAAGTGCGCATTCGTGCCCAGGTTGCGCGCCACTTCCACCAACCGGTTCGAATTCGAGCTATTCTCTGAGCCGACCACCAGCAACAAATCAGACTCCGAAGCCACTTGCTTCACCGCCACCTGCCGGTTCTCGGTGGCATAGCAAATGTCCTGCGCCGCGGGTCCCTTGATGTTGGGAAACTTCTGCTTCAGCGCGGCAATAATGTCTTTGGTCTCATCCAGACTGAGAGTGGTCTGCGTCAGATAGGCCACCCGATTCGGATCCGGCACGTTAAGGTCTTTTACTTGATCCGGGGAGCCCACAACCTGCGTGACCAGCGGCGCCTCACCCAGGGTGCCGATCACCTCGTCGTGATCCTTATGCCCGATCAGAATCAGCGAATACCCCTCTTTGGCGAACTTGACCGCCTCCACGTGAACCTTGGTCACCAGCGGACAGGTGGCGTCAATGACCCGCAATCCGCGCCGCGCGCTGTGCTCGCGCACCTCCGGAGAGACTCCATGGGCACTGTAGATAACGCGCTCGCCGTTGGGCACTTCATCTTCGCTGTCGACGAAAATCGCGCCCTTGCCCCGCAGTTCGTCCACGACGAAGCTGTTGTGGACAATCTCCTTGCGCACGTAAATCGGAGGCCCAAACGCCTCCAGCGCGATGCGCACCACGTCAATGGCTCGCACCACGCCCGCGCAGAACCCCCGCGGCTTGAGCAACAGTAAGGTCTTCCCGTCAGTTTTCGCTAGTGCGCCTGCCATTGAACCCCGCTTCGTTGGATGCACCGAGATGCACGAATCGCCGCAAAATAGGTGTCTCCAAGGTACACGTTCCCCATTGTGGCGATATTAATAAACTACCGGAAAGTGCCGGGATGGTCAACGTAAGCCACAGAAAGGGCGGGGATTAGCAGCGAATGGAGATTTTCAGAGTCCCAACGGAAGGGCACAGTCAGACGTCAACGGCTCAGCTGATAGTTGACCTGAATCTCCGTCTTGACCGCGACGGGTTCCCCGTTCATCAGATATGGACGATACTTCCACTTGCGTACGGCATTCACTGCCGAACCCACCAGTTCGATCGGACCATCCAGCAACTCGAGATTCGCAATGTCCCCTTCTTTGTTAATCTCCGCGTTCAGCCTTACAGTTCCTTGGATGTATGCAGTACGGGCTTCCGCTGGATAGACCGGTGCCACCTTCTTCACCAAAAGACCGCCCATAATCCCCGACGCAACGCTCGCCGAACGGGCCTCGCCCGGCCCCTGTGAGGGCTGCTGCGCGGCAGATGCCACCGGGAGACCTGCTGCCGCCGACCCCTGTTTCGGGGCGGCAAGGGCGATTGTATTCAGCGTGGAAATGACAGCTTCCAGGCCATTGTCATCCCGGGAGCCTGCGCTCCACATCAAGACGTAGTCCTTGGCGGTTGTACAAATAAAAGACCGATGTCGCAAGACCCCCTTCTGTTCAAAGTCGGTTCGGTAGAAGTCCTTTCCACCCGCGGAGAATCCTTGCTTTTGCGTTTTGATCTGGGTTTTGCCCTGCGTCTGCAGTTGGACCGCCATGGCGTCCAGGAATTCCTGACAGTCCGGGTGAGTCTGGCGGAGAGCACGGAGCGAGAAGAACGGGCTAGATTCCGACAACGTCTTCTTCTCGGGAACATACACAGCGGCGAGGAGTACAGAATCACCCGAAGAATTCCGGGCCGCTGCCTGCTTGCGAATCAAAGTCGTTGCCAGTACCCAGTCCGGCGAAAGCGGATAGACGATGCCCAGGTCCGCCAGAGATGGCGGAGCCGCTTTCGGATCAGGCTGAGATTGAGCCAGCGCCGTCGCCGCAACCAGCACGCACGCCCACAGCGCCTTCATGCCAGACACTCCCTTGGCATGGGATTCTAGCACTGGCTGCTCGATTTTCTGCCGCAATCTCTAGCGCCGATTCTCTCCGGCGTTCCAGAGCTTGTGGGCGAAGACTCGAATCCGTCGTGACTCAAGTTCGCCAACCGTCCTGTCGAAAATCTCGTCCGGCGAACCCGTAGAGGACACTTGAATCAGCAGGCCAAGCTTGTTGTAAAACTCAATCAAAGGCGCGGTGCTCCGCTCATACGTTTCCAGCCGAACTTTGATCGATTCCGCCTGATCGTCTTCGCGCTGAAATAGCTTGCCGTCACAGCGGTCGCATCGGCCCTCCACTTTCGGAGGCCGCTCGGTCACGTGGTACACCGCTTTGCATTTCTCGCACGTTCGGCGCCCGCCCAGCCGGGCCACGATTTCGCTCGTCGACAGCTCATAGCTCAGCACCGCGGACAGCCAGATCCCCTCGGTGTCCAGCAACTGGTTCAGAGACTCGGCCTGCCCCAAGGTACGCGGAAATCCGTCGAGGATGAACCCGCCCCCACAGTGCAGGCAAGCGAGGCGCTCCCGCACCATCTCCCAAACCGTCGAATCCGGCACCAAGGCGCCCTGGCGCATGTATCCCAATGCTTCCTTCATCGCTGGGGTCTGGTCGCACTCGGCTCGCTTGCCGGCGGAGCGGAAAACGTCTCCCGTGGAGAGGTGACAGGCGCCCAGCCGCTGGTGCAGCAGATCGGCCTGCGTGCCCTTCCCCACTCCCGGCGCTCCCAACAAGACCAGCCTGTACGGGGACTGCTCACTCTTTGGCAGTGGCTCGCATTGGGCCGACGGACCCTCCAGCCATGTCACTCGATCCTTGGTGTCTGGTGAACTCATACTAGCGGGTTATATGGGAGACGAAAACGCCAGGCTGTGACAGAAATCACACTGCACTATTGCCCGGAACACATTTACGGGGACAAAAGCCGAGCTTCGGTCCACTGGACAGGCGGGTTCCCCATCCTAACGTCGCGGTTTTGCGACGTTAGTGCCTGCCCTGGCGGAGTCGAAGGGGTGGGGATTTTCGCGCTTACCGGTTGGCCTTGATCATCTGTTCGGCGTGCTTGCGCGAGGTCTCGGTCAGCTTCGCCCCACTGAGCATCCGTGCGACCTCCTCAGTGCGCTCTTCCCCGGTCACCGGGCGGATGCTGGTGCGGGTGCGGCCACCGGACTCCTTCTTCTCGATTACGTAGTGATGATCGCCGAAGGTCGCGATCTGCGGCAAGTGGGTCACGCACAGCACCTGATTCGATCGTGCCAGCGCCTTGAGCTTTTTGCCCACGGCCTCAGCCGCTCGTCCGCCGATGCCGGTATCGATTTCATCGAAAACCAGGGTTCGAGGTGAGGAGGCGCTCCGCGCCTTCGCGGGCGTGGGCGCCCGCGCCACACTGGACTTCCCTGCTTCCACGCTCGCTTTCAGTGCCAGCATCACCCGCGAAAGCTCGCCTCCGGAGGCGATGTGTTCCAGCTGCCGCAGAGGTTCACCAGGATTGGTCGAAATTAAATAGACAACCTGATCCAGTCCCGAGGCCGTCCAGTTCGCGTCCTCTTCCAGGCTTGTAAGCGCAATGCGGAACAGCGCCTTCATGGCCAGTTCGTTGATCTCCGCCTCAACCAGCTTCTCCAGCCGCCGCGCCGCATCATGACGCTTTTTCGACAATGACCGTGCAGCCTGCAAATATTCTGCCGCCGCTTGGCTCAACTCCACCCGCAACTGCTTCAGAATCTCATCTTTGTTCTCGACTTCGGAGAGCTTGCGCGCTACTTCGGCGCCGAACTGAATCACTTCGTCGAGCAACGGGCCATACTTGCGCTTCAACCGGTCCAGCAGTGCCAGCCGGTCCTCCACTTGTGCCAAATGTTCAGGCGAGGCGTGAATGCCCCCGGCATAGTCGCGGAGCGTGGCACCCACGTCCTCGACGCTGATGCGGGCCGTCTCCAGTGCCGCCAGCGCCTCCTGAAATTTCGGCTCATACCGCGCCAATTCCTCGACCTGTTTCTGCGCCGCCCGCAGCGACGAAGCTGTCGATCCGTTGCCCTCGTAGAGCAGGTCGAACGCATTCATGGCTGCGTTGTAAATCTTCTCCGCGTTGGCCAGCACGCGCTTTTCCGCTTCGAGCCGTTCGTCTTCTCCGCTCTCGAGGCGCGAGTCTTCAATCTCGCGCCTCTGGAAGACCCACAGGTCTACCAGCCGCAGCCGGTCCTGCTCGCCGCGTTCGAGATCGTCAATGCGGGCACGAATCTCTCTCCACGCCGCAAACGCCGCCTCAACCGATTCAAGCTGGCTTCCCGCGAATGCGTCGAGCAAACCAAGCCGCGCCGGCCCGTCGAAAGCTAGAATCGATTCATTCTGCGCATGGATCGTCGCCAGATACGGCGCTAGCAACCGTAGCACCGCCACCGTCGCCGGCTGGTTGTTCACGAACACGCGCCCCTTGCCGCCAGCCGCGATCTCGCGCCGCAGAATGAACGAGCCGTCATCGCACTCGTCCAATCCGTTGGTTTGGAGAATCTTCTCCAGCGGTTTTTCCGCCGCCCCCTCCGCCTCGAACACGGCCGAGACGATGGCGCGCTCTGCCCCGGCCCGGATTACCTCGCTCGACGCCTTGTCGCCCAGCAGCAAGGCCAAGGCATCGATCAGGATCGACTTCCCCGCCCCGGTCTCGCCCGTCAGCAGGTTGAGCCCCTGCCCGAACTCGACCGCCAGGTTGTCGATCACCGCATAGTTTTCGAGGCGCAGTTCAACCAGCACAGGTTTCCCGAAAAGACGAAGTTTTGCGCAGCATAGCATGAAAGACAACAGCCCGTTGCCGAGTGCCAATCAAGCGCCAGAAGCCTAACCATAACCATCCTCAACGAACAAGACAGCCGATTCCCCACACTTTCGCATACAATAGACGAACATCCGGAACTGAAACGAAACCAGGCTAAGCATCATCTAACTGCACTTATGGCCATTGCTGGACTGTACGCGGTTGAGACCGAGCCGCACACCATCCCTGCAACCATGCTGGCTGCCGTCTATCGCGGACTCAACGACGTCCGCGTTGAGACCGTCCCGGTCCCCAAGATCGCCTCCGGCGAGATGCTGGTCCGTGTACATTCTTGCGGCGTCTGCGGAACCGATCTTAAGAAGATTTCTACCGGCTCGCATTCTGCTCCACGTATCTTCGGCCATGAGACTTCCGGCGTCGTCGCCGCAGTCGGCGAGGGAGTGAGCAACCACCGCCCCGGCGACCGCGTCGTCGTTTTTCACCACATCCCCTGCCGCCAGTGTTTTTATTGCCAGAACAAAACCTTCGCCCAGTGCGCCACGTACAAGAAAGTTGGCTGCACCGCTGGATTCGAGCCCTCCGGCGGCGGATTCGCCGAATACGTGCGCGTCATGGATTGGATCGTCGATCATGGTACCGTTCGCATTCCCGACGGCGTCTCGTTCGAGCAGGCCTGCTTTGTTGAACCGGTGAACACCTGTCTGAAAGGGATTGAAGCCCTGCGCCTGCGCCGGGGCGAGACCGTGCTGACCATCGGGCAAGGTCCGATCGGGATTATCCTGAGCGTGCTAGCCCGGCGGGCGGGGGTCACCTTAATTACTTCCGATTTGTATCCCGAGAGGCTTAGAATAGGGTCAAGTTTCGGGAATGAGCTTACAATCGATGCTTCACAGGCAGACGTGGTCGAGTGCGTCCGCGAGCGGACCGAGGGGCGTGGCGCCGACGCGGTGATTCTCGCCGTAGGCGGCAATTCCCTGATTCGCACTGCGATGGACGCTGCCCGCCCGGGGGGCCGTGTTTTGCTGTTTGCGCAAACCCAGCACGGAGAGGCTGTGATTGATCCTGCAGCCATCTGTGTCGACGAGAAAAGCCTGGCGGGGTCCTACAGCGCGTCGGTTGACTTGCAAGAAGAGTCGGTGCGTTTCGTCATGAGTCGGGAGATGGACTTGGAACAACTGGTTAGCCATCGTTTCCCGCTGGCCGAAAGCACTCAAGCGTTGGATTTGGCGGCTCATCCGCAGCCGTCGTCAATGAAAGTTTTGATTCAGCCCGGTGGTACCTGGGCCCTGTAAAGCACGTGGAAGGAATGCTTAAGTGAATGGAAAAATGACCGCTGCCGTCCTGTACGGCAAAGAAGACCTGAAGATCGAGAAAGTGCCGATCCCCCGCGTCAATGAGGGCGAAGTTCTTGTCAAAGTACAAGTTGCCCTCACCTGCGGCACCGACCTCAAGGTGTTCCAACGCGGCTACCATGCCCGCATGATCGTTCCTCCCGCACTGTTTGGCCATGAATTGGCCGGAGTCATCGAAGAAGTCGGCGCCGGGGTCCATGGATTCAAAAAGGGCATGCGTGTGGTTGCCCTCAATTCCGCCCCCTGCCAAATGTGCTTCTACTGCTCCAAGCATCAGGAGAACCTTTGCCAGGACCTGCTCTTCAACAACGGCGCGTACGCTGAATACATCCGTGTACCGCGGCGCATCGTCGAAGCCAACATGCTCGTGATCCCGCCCAACGTGACTTACGAAGACGCCGCCATGACCGAACCGCTGGCCTGCGTCCTGCGCGGCCTGCATGAAACTGGCGTCGAGATCGGCGAGACCGTGACCATCCTGGGCGGTGGGCCGATCGGCCTGATGTTCGTTCAGGTGGCCCGCGCGATCGGGTGCAACGTCATTTCCGTGGTCAAGCGTGACAGCCAGGTCGAAGCCGCAAAGCAAATGGGCGCCCACGAGATCATCCAAACGACAAAAGTGGCCAACGTAGTCGAGGCCGTCCGTGCGCTTTCTCCGCAGAAGCGGGGTTGCGACGTAGTCATCGAAGCTGTGGGCAAGCCTGAAGCCTGGGAGTGGGCTGTCGAGATGGTGCGCAAAGGCGGCACCGTGAACTTCTTTGGCGGTTGCGCCAGCGGAACCAAAGTGCAGCTTGACACCAATCGCCTGCACTATTCCGAAATCACGCTGAAGGCGACGTTCCACCACACTCCGGAGACCGTCCGCCGGGCCTTCGGACTCATCGCCGCCAAGAAGATCAGACCGACCGATTACATTACTGGGGAGGCGCCGCTGTCGCGCCTGCAACAGGTTCTGCGCCACATGCTGAACCGCGGCAGCGACATCAAAACCGCCATCATCCCCGGCCATTGAGTTCGTTTTGTCATCCTGAGCGGAGTAGTTAGCTATCTTGGTCATCCTGAGCGGAGTAAATGGTTCGCGAACGCGAACCATTTACGCAGTCGAAGGATCCCTGTACGGCATGTAGTGACACGATCGCGGGGAGGGATCCTCACACCGCTCTCAGGCTTGGTTAAAATTCGAATCGCGAACCCTGAAGTAACCGTGGCCCAAACCGCAACCCAAAACCCGCCACTCACGTCCTCGGCTGCGCTCGGCTGGAGCCGCTTGCCCGCCGCCTACGCCATTCCCGCGACGCCTCCCACGCTCGCCGAAGCCCGCGAATACTGCGCCCGCCTGGCCCGCACCCATTACGAGAATTTCTCGGTTGCAACTTGGTTCCTTCCCGGCCACCTTCGCCAGCATTTCTTCAATGTTTACGCCTACTGCCGCATCTCCGACGATCTCGGAGACGAAGTCGGCGACACCGCCGCGTCGCTGGCACTCCTCGACCAGTGGCAGCGCGAACTCGACGCCTGCTACCAAGGCGTACCGAGACATCCGGTATTTGTGGCCCTGGCCGATACCGTCCGCCAGTTCGACATTCCCGAACATGAGTTCTCCGATCTGCTGGTCGCCTTTCGCCAGGATCAAACCGTCACGCGTTTCGAGACTTTCAACGACATCCTGGCCTATTGCCACTACTCTGCGAATCCCGTCGGCCATCTCGTGCTCTACCTCTGCGGATACCGCGACCCCGAGCGGCAACAGCTTTCCGATTTCACCTGCACCGCACTGCAACTCGCGAACTTCTGGCAGGACGTCAGCATCGACTACGAGAAAGGCCGCATCTATCTGCCGCTGGAAGACCTTCGCCGTTTCGCCGTCTCCGAGGATGACATCGCACGCCAGCAGAACACCGCAGCTTTCCGCGCCATAATGAAATTCGAAGTCGAGCGCGCCCGCGAGTGGTTCCGGCAGGGATTATCCCTGATCCCCAAAGTAGACCGCGAACTGGCAATAGACCTGGAACTCTTCAGCCGCGGCGGCCAGGAAATCTTGCGCGCCATTGAAAGGCAGAACTACGCTGTTCTCGGAAATCGTCCCGCGATTTCGAAGCTCCGCAAACTCGCGCTTGTGGCGCGCGCCGCCCTTGGCAAACTTCTGGGAAGCAAGGGAGGAAAAAGTTGAGCGCAGGCACGCAGCAGGTCCCAACTCCCTGGACGCCGGCGCCGCCCCAACTCGTCATGGCGTATTCGGTCTGCCGCGGGATCACGCGCACCGCGGCCAAGAATTTCTACTACGCTTTTCTGGTTCTGCCGCGCCGCAAGCGCGAGGCCCTGTGCGCCGTCTACGCCTTCATGCGCCGATGCGACGACATCACCGACGATTCTTCTCTGAGCCTTGCCGAACGCCGCCAGAAACTCGACACCTGGCTCGACGCCCTGCACGCCGCCCAGCAAGGCCATCCGACCGATGATGCCATCCTGCTCGCGCTGACTGACTCGCAGCGTCGCTTCGCGATCCCCGCTGGCCTGCTCGACGAACTGGCCCACGGCACCGCCATGGACGTTGAAGATGCCGAAGCCGCCGCACAAGCCACCAGCGTTCCCGGCCTTACCATTCAGTACAGGACCTTCGAAGACCTCCGCCTGTATTGCTACCGCGTCGCATCAATCGTCGGCCTGGTTTGCATTCATGTCTTCGGCTACCGTGATCCTGCGGCCGAGCCTCTGGCAGAGCGCTGCGGCCTGGCCTTCCAACTCACCAACATCATTCGCGACGTGAAGGAAGATGCGGCCATGGGCAGGATCTATCTTCCCGAAGAGGATCTGGCGAAGTTCGGGCTTTCCGGATCGGAGTTGCTTGCCGCCCCAGATCCTGCGCGTTTCCGCCCGCTGCTGGCTCTGGAAGCGGATCGAGCCCGCGAATTCTACGCTTCCGGCGACGAACTGATTCCGTATGTCGCCGAAGACAGCCAGCCTGCATTGTGGGTACTGGTAAACATCTACCGCCGACTGCTCGAAAAGATCGCCGAGAGGCAGTACGACGTCTTCACGGCCAAAGTCGGCCTGAGCCGGTGGGAAAAGCTGCGCATGCTGGGGAAAGGCTTCATCAAACGCCTGACCTGACGCGGGTGCCCCGTCCTTCTTTCGTCCTGTGCGAGATGGCGGGGAGTTTGACTTAGCTCATCTTGATCTAATGCCTTCCACACCATCCCAACCCACAATCGCCGTCGCCGGAGGCGGCCTCGCCGGACTCGCCGCCGCATGCGCCCTGTCCGACGCCGGTTTCCGCGTCACGCTCTTTGAGAAGCGTCCGTTCCTTGGCGGCCGGGCTTCATCCTACGAACATCCCGGCACTGGCGAAGTGGTGGACAACTGCCAGCACGTGCTGTTCCGCATCTGCACCAACCTGATCGAGTTTTACCACCGTATCGGCGTCGTAGATCAGATCCGCTGGTTCGATCAAATGAATTTCATCGAACCCGGTGGGCGTATCTCGGTAATGAAATCCTCCTTTCTTCCCGCCCCCCTTCACACCGCGCCGTCGTTCTTCAATTTCTCCTTCTTGAATGTGGCCGACAAGTTGTCGATCGCACGTGCTCTGGTCCCGCTGACGCTCACCCAACAGCGCGACACTGGCCAGTCCTTTCAACATTGGCTGGATCGCCACGGCCAGACCGAGCATGCCGTGGCCCGCTTCTGGCGGCCTATTCTGGTCAGCGCGCTCAGCGAAGAACTCGACAGGATTTCAATCTCCGCCGCGGCCCAGGTGGTGCGCGAGTCCATGAAGTCGCCTGCCGCCCGGCAGATGGGCGTGCCGACCGTGCCGCTCACCGATCTCTACAATGCGGCCGGCGACTATGTGAGGGCGCGCGGAGGCGTGCTCCACTTCCGGCGTCCGATCGAAGGTTTCGTGTCTGAGTCATCTCAGGTCCGGGTGCGGCTCAGCGATACTGAAGAACCCTTCGACTTTCTCGTGGTGGCACTGCCCTTCGACGCGCTCGATCGCCTTCTCCCCGGCGCGGCGGAGAGTACGCCCTTGCGCGAACAGCTCAGCCATTTCGAAAACTCGCCCATCACTGGCATTCACATGTGGTTCGACCGGCAGATTTCCGATCTCGACCATGCGGTACTGCTCGACCGCACGGTGCAGTGGATGTTCCACAAGTCACGGCTGCAGCCGATTCGCACCCAGGCTATGAATGGAACGGGCAGCGGCAGCTACATCGAACTGGTCGTGAGTTCGTCGAAAACCCTCATCGACAAGTCGCGTGCCGAGATCGTGGATCTCGCACTGGGCGAAGTCCGCGAGTTCTTCCCTGGTTCTCGCGAAGCGAATCTTGTAAAAGCGACCGTCATCAAGGAAGTGAACGCCACCTACTCGCCCCGTCCAGGCATCGATGCCTATCGTCCCGGACCCGTAACGCCGTGGCCGCGGGTCTTTCTCGCCGGAGACTGGACCGCCACGGGATGGCCCGCCACCATGGAAGGCGCGGTGCGCAGCGGATATCTGGCGGCGGAGGCCCTGGCGCGCAGCGCCGGACACGAAGCACAATATCTGTCTCCGGATCTCACCGCGACCGGGTTCATGCGATTTTTTTCCTGAGGATACCGGATTTTTTCTGAGGATACTGGGCGCCCCGTCCAAGCTCCGCTTGGGCGGGGCTTTTCGTTGAATCCTCATCCAGCGAGTGCATGGAACCGGCGCGGATAACTCCCACTAATCTTGCGAATGAACCCGTGAAGCCGATGGAATCGGTTATGCGGAAAAAACATAAAGGGACACTCGCCCGGCACGACCTGAATCCCGCGCGCCTGGCAGAACTCCACGGCCTTGGGGCTGACCGCCCCCTGACTGCCAGCGCTGTACATCCATACCCGACGGATGCCCGCCTCAGCGCAGTCCTCCATCACCACCTCAGTCACCGAGGGCGAGGTCATCAGCAGCACCCCGTCGACCGGAGGCTTGATGTCCTGCACACGGGCAAAGCAGGGCCGCCCCATAACTTCTGCTGCGCCAGGATTGACCGGAACCACGTCATATCCGCGGCGGCAGAGTTCCTCGAATAACATCACGCTAAAATCCTTAGGCTGGCGTGACAGGCCGACCATGGCAATCCGTTTCTGGGCCAGGAAGTCCTCGATGATTTCCAGCGCCACTTTCTGATTTCCCATATTTCCTCCTTCCCGAAAACCCACACCCGCGGTCGCGGATGATCGCTTTCGCGTCAGGTTCCCCGTGGCTCCAATGTCTAGTCTGTTTCCGGATCGAAGTCAGTGACCAGAAACACTCATCATGCAGGAGCCTACTGTCGGACAGGAAAGTGTGTTCAGCACGATCAATCCGACAAGCTTTGCGCAGCACAAAAGGAAAAAGAGTTGGCGAGCCTTGCAAGAGACGGCGACCGGGCGCTCCACTAGATAACCGTCGAGGCGGAGCGATTCTGGCTGAGAAAATCGGCGACAATCCATGCCGCCCCGGTTATTGCCAGATTCTGCGCGTTGCCGGCCCAATTGATCAGCTTATGTGGATCGACAAAAGGCGCTGGCAGCCACACCAGCAGCCCGAAACCGATCAGCATGGCTGTCAGTAATCGCGACGCTAGAAGAGCACAACGTCCAGAAAGCAGCGCAATCGCTGCGAGCGCCAAGGCAATGGTAGTCGTTATCGCCCAGAACATTTGTCCTGGAGGAATCCACTTCGGAACGAATGACGCCGTTCCGGAGAGGTAAACGAGTTGTTCGAGTGTGAACGAAACAACACAGATGCCGAAGCCAACGTACCCGATTCGCGCCAACCGTGCTTCTCGCCCTGAATTGCCCCGACCGAACTCCGCGTAAACGATCAGCGCGCCCGAGACGATAGAAAATTGCTCGAAAAAGTTGCCCCACGGATCATAGATCTGGGGTGTGGCGACGATGTGCGGCAGCCAGAGCAACGCAAAGATGAGATAGAGGGTCCCCAGCGCTAAAGCGCCGGCTCGCGCCGTTTTAGGCCACTGAATCGCTACGCCCCCCAAGAGCTCGATCGCAGCCGCGAGGTATACAAGAATCTCGCGGTGAGGAACGTTCCCCAGCGCCCGGATCTGCTGCCAACCGTTAAAGTCATGCCAGACCAAAGTGATGACGCCAAAAGCGACGGCCGCTAATCCATACACGTGACGTCCAAGACTCATTCTCATCATTTCATCCTAAGTACATGGGTATCCTGCGGGCCTGAGAAGTGTGCTCTTAGATTAAAGAAAACTAAAGCGACGTGCTGGTAGCTTACAATAGCCACTCTCCTTCGAATTCACATAGCCGCTTTGCGATGTCCTCACACTTGACCTATAGCCACTAGTAACTCAACTCCCAAGCCGCCGCGCCGAGACACATGGCATGGATAGGTGCAACATCGAGGCGCGACGCCCCATGTGGGCCGTAGCGGAGATCTCATGGAAAGACCCGACGGGGACGCCCTGCCATTTCCCCGCTACGATGGAAGACACTTCGGCTTCGGGGGCTTGCCTGCGGGTGGAGGCTCCCATTGGAATCGGCTCCAAGCTTACCGTGAAGTGGCACAAAGAACAGTTCTCCGCGATTGCCCGAAACTGCCGCCGCGATGGCAATGAATTCCTGCTGGGTATGCGACGGGAAAAGGATGATGCTGAGCTCCGAGACCAAACCAGGAGAACCTCAAACGGAGGCGACATCAGGCCAACTCGGGACCTGAGCGACGAAATCCAAGATGCGGTGCGGCAAACCAGTCCGGCTGGGTCTTCGCCGCTTCTGCATGCTCGGCCCGAACCTATAGGCGCGCCCTCGGCGCCGGATGTGCCTCGTGACGCCAGAGGCAAGGCTCGCGACAACAGTGCTGCGGAATCCGCATTGGATCGGCCGCCAAGTCGTTCCCCTCAGCCATCCCCGTCACCGCACCAGCGTTCACAGCCTCACCCTGAAGGCTCGTCGACTCGTCAAGAAAGGAAAGTCATGGCATCCAAAAAGCTCTTCCCGAATTTCTGGCGTCGCCAGCAAGACGAAGACGCGCCCGCCAAACCCACAGCCACGGAGGCCCTTGTGAACAAACCCAACACCAATGCCGCGGAGACCACGAACGCTCCACGCCCCGATATGCTCTCCTACGACGATATCTATCATGCCGCAGGCATCATGAGCCCGCGCTCCGGATACGGCATTTACAAGGTGGTCGAGATGCTGAACAGCGAGCGCATCCGCGCATTGTCGAAAGACATACAGCGCGCCTCGGTGCTGATGGCGCTCGACGCCGCCGGCGCGTCTGCCGACGAACTGCTTCAGGATGCGACCCGCCGTCAGCGTGCTTTGGATTCCTATGAAGACGGCCAGTGCAAACAGCTCGAGGAATTCGAAGCGCGCAAGATGCAGGAGAACACGCACATTCAAGCCGAGATGGAGCGCATCACCGCCCATTACGCCGAGCGCATCCAGCACAACCACGATCAGGTGGCAGAACAGAAAGAAGCGCTGCGCAACTGGCAGATGGCCAAGCAGCACGAAAGCCAGCGCATCAACGAAGTGATCGATTGTGCGCCAAGCAGCCCACTCCTGCGAAAGACACCCAGCCGACCGCAGCGCCGTCCGCTTCTGCCGCATCGCCAGTTGGCACTCCACTACAGCCAAGCCTGGTGACGAAGGCCTCCGCCGGAAGATGAGCACCCATCTGTAGTAAGCCTTGGGGTGTTGGGTTTGTGGGTCCGGGTCTTTGACCCGGACGGGCCGAGCAAAGCTCGGCTGGCTCTCCTGCCCTAGCCCGGCTCCAGCAGTTCCACGCCTCATTGAAGGGGGCACAACGGACACCGCGCCGGCGATATACTATCCCCATAATCAATGACTTACCAAAAACATATCAAGCTTATCCTCTAGACAAGATTTGCCCTTAGCGGACACATGTGACCCCCACTGGTGAAATGAACAACCGCGTAATTCACACTCCAAACCCACAACGCATCGAGTTGGCGATCACGCGTAGGTTTCCCCTCTGAACGGCCGAATTACGATTTCGGAGCGCGATCCTCCAAAATTAAGCTGCTGCCGATGATCCGGTTCAAACGTCTAAACTCCCACGGGGTTCCCAAGCATGCCTTTGTCGTACGAGGTTCGTTCCCTCTACCGCTTTGGGGTCTTTGAACTGGAAGCCCACACCGGGGAGTTGCGCCGAAACGGCATCAAGCTGAAGTTGCAGGATCAGCCGTATCAGGTTCTGCTCAAATTGCTCGAACATGCAGGCCAGACGGTCACTCGAGAACAACTTCGGTCCGCATTGTGGCCAGCCGACACATTTGTGGACTTCGAGACCGGCCTGAATACAACCATTAAGCGCTTACGGGAAACTTTGGGCGATTCGGCCGAGAATCCCGCCTTTATCGAAACGGTCCCCAAACGCGGATATCGGTTCATTGCACCTGTGACCGCACCGAGTTCCGGGTCCGAGTCGGTCGCAGAAAAAGTCGGTCCGGAGAGAGTCCGGCGAAGCACCATCCTAAAACTCGGTGCCGTTCTGATTCTGGCGCTATCGTCGGTAGTCTTTGCTTTGCGTCACTGGAGCACGGCGTCGTCGCTGCCTGCTCGGGTATTGGACTTTACTCAGCTCACGAGCGACGGCCAAGCTAAACAGGGACGCCTGCTGAGCGATGGTTCCCGGATCTACTTTTCCGAGGTCCTGCCCGTGGGGCGAATCATAGCCCAGGTCTCGGCCAAGGGTGGGCAGACGACAATAGTTCCGACCACTGTCTCCAATCCTCTACCCGCGGATATATCACCCGACGGAACCGAATTGCT
Source organism: uncultured Acidobacteriaceae bacterium (assembly GCA_963768265.1). Classification (GTDB taxonomy): domain Bacteria; phylum Acidobacteriota; class Terriglobia; order Terriglobales; family Acidobacteriaceae; genus Sulfotelmatobacter. The sequence continues at coordinate 4,914 of CAVYHM010000049.1, read as the reverse complement.
GATCCTGTCTGGGGGCATGTCTAAGAAGGAGGAAACATACGGGGGTGCACTGTGGATCCTTCCGGTGGCAGGAGGATCCGCCCAGCCCGTGGATAATCTGCTCGTCACAGATGCGGTGTGGGGTGAGACAGCGGAGACCATTCTCTATTGCAGCGGGCACGACCTCTACGTCGTAAACAGAGATGGATCAAATCGACGGAAGTTGCTGACTGTTCCCGGTTTCGTCGACTCTCTTCACTCGTCGCCCAACAGGCAGCGCTTGCGATTCACGATGATCAACCGAGATATGGGAGGCACTAGCTCTATCTGGGAAATATCGGCGAATGGTACGGGCCTTCGCGAAGTCGTCCCCGGATCGCCGGGCTCTGCGGCTTGCTGCGGTGCGTGGATGGCTAACAGCGACGACTTCCTGTTTCAGCGGACTCGTGCGGGCAGAACCGACCTTTGGGAATTACCCGGCGGTCATAGTGTCCTCCGTTCAGTGCCAACCCGTTTAACGGCTGGCCCTATGAATTATTCCGAGCCCACTGCCAGCAGTTCGCAAAATGAGGCCTTCGTGGTCGGCAGCATTCCCCGGGCCGAGCTGGTCAAATACGTTGAGGAGACAGCAGAGCTTGTGCCTTATCTTTCGGGAATCTCCGCTGAGGGGGTGGAGGTCTCCCGAGATGGGCAATGGGTGGCTTATACCCTTTTCCCTGAAGGCACCCTATGGCGCAGTAACATGACGGGAAGCGAACGTGAACAGCTCACTTTTCCACCCATGCGCGCCTTCCTCCCCCGGTGGTCGCCGGATGGAAAGGACATCGCCTTCATCGGTACAACCAACGGTGATCATTGGACCACCTATCTCATTCCCGCTCACGGCGGCGTTGCACGGCAGATGATTCCGGGAAATGACGAAACCGCGGACGCCACATGGATGCCCGACAACAAGTCAATCGTGTTTGGTCCGTGGAGCGGTCGGGGGTCGAGGGGCATTCAAGTGCTCGACCTGAATACCAATCAAGCTAATCCTCTTCCTGGGGCGACGGAGATGTGGTCCCCCAGAACTTCCCCGGATGGGCGCTACATCGCCGCCCTTTCTCAACAGGACAGCAAAATGATGTTGTTTGACGCGAGGACCCAGAAATGGGAGGAACTTTCCCCCCAGTACTCCGGCTATCCCAGTTGGTCTCGCGACGGAAAATTCCTTTCCTTTCAGGAGTGGAATCGAGGAAGCGGGTTACCCTCGCAGGTGATACGTGTCCGCATCAGCGATCGGAAGCTTGCAACGATTGTGGATCTTAAGAGTCTTGATCGCTTGTCCATCGGAACCTATATGAGTTGGAGCGGGCTGGCTGCCGACGACTCTGTTCTGCTTTCGCGGAACAACAGTACACAGGAAATCTATGCTGTGAAGTGGTAAGCGTCCCCGGCACAAGCTCATGCCTATCGCTAGGGCGCTCTTAAAGCGTTTGGTTTCAGTCCACGGAGCTCCGCTGTTCCCACTCTTTTCCTCCTGGGCTCTGTGGAGGTACGGCAACGCATCAGTCGGCCGTTCCTTAACTCCTCGCCAAAGTGATCCGCGGCCGCCTCGTTCGGCTCGTCGCAGAACGCGTGCCCTAGTTCGTGGGTAACCGCGAGCTCGAGAAGCTTGGGCATTGACCTCTGCCACTCCTCCATCAGCACAGCAATGCGCAGCGGATCATGGACGAAGAGCGCTTCTTCCAGAAACGTTTCCCGGGGTTCGAGCGCTGTGAAGGCAGGACTCTCCGGATTCAATCGCAGCATCTGGGAAATCGGTTTCCAGTCTTGAGACCGTACCAGAACCCATGTCCAATGCCCGAGCGCCTCGATCGGGTAATGAGCCAGAACCTTTTTCAATTCAAGGATGTCCTTCTGGCACTGCGCCAGGGAGTAACCCGTGTGGCAGTGGAATTCCTGGCTAGACAGTATCGCCCTCTCGGTTTCTGGCCTAGCAGTCTCCGCTGCGGTCTGACCCATTGTCGGGAGCATCCACACCGAAACGATCAGACCGCAACTCATAACCAATCTCAACTTTAGGGATGCCACGGCGCTACCTCATCCGCAGTTGCGGAGAGGCAGAGATTGACCGGTCTGAAACCGCAGTTCCATAGACGGCGTCTGATTGCCATCTGAAACGTGAATGACAAACTAAGTCTTGCAGAGTGAAAGCCTTAGCGCCCGTCGTGAAACGGATCGATGGGTCGCCGAAAGTGGCCAAACGCAATTAGCAGCAGGAGTGTGGATGGTCCGAAACCCTTACCTAAACGCGATACGTTGGAGTTGCCTGTCACTCGACCATAATCTGTCTCAGTGAAAAGCGATCCAATGATTCCCGCCTTACCCCTGGCTGTCCAAAAGCGTGCGGGATAATTTGAGGTTCGATAGGATCAGAGCAGAAAGCCGTTTTTAAACGGCGGACGAGGCGGGGATTGGAGCGGTTAACACCTATGAAGCGGTGGTGCGAGTGGGTTGTTCTATTCGTGCTTCTAGTCGGCGCCCAGCGCGGTCATGCGCAGAGCGTACGAGGCGAATTACGCATCGAGGTGCATGATCCACAAGGCGCAACGCTTCCCACCACGGCTGAGTTGGTTAGCGACGGTAATCAATTTCGCCGAACCTTCCACATAGCTCGGGATGGCCGATACATCGCACAGGACCTGCCTTTTGGTATCTACCGGCTAAATTTGAAGGCGGAAGGATTTGCTCCCTGGACACATGTCGTGGATATTCGGTCGGAAGTACCGATACGCATCGCAGTGACTTTGGGTATCGCGCCGTCACTCACTCAAGTTGAAGTGAGCGATTCGTTGACGTTAATCGATCCCAACCGCACCGGCACTCAGTATGCAATCGGACATCAGGCTCTGGCAGAGAACATCGCTCCGCAGCCCGGGAGAGGTCTTTCCGACCTCGTCGATGACCTGCCTGGATGGTTGTATGAAGCGAACGGCGTCTTGCACCCGCGCGGTTCGGAGTATGACGTACAGTATGTTGTAAATGGGGTGCCACTTACGGAGAATCGCTCACCTGCGTTCGCACCCTCGCTGGATGCCGGCGATGTCGCGGCGATGCGCGTGTTGACCGCAAATTATCCAGCCGAGTATGGCAGAAAACTCGGCGGCGTCATCGAGCTAACAACGGAGAAGGACGTTCCGCCCGGCCTGCACGGCAGACTGGATGCTGCTGGTGGGAGCTTCTTTAGAGCTGGGGGTTCAGCAGCAATTTCCTACGCCTGCGGCGAACACCGCTTTTCATTCAGCGGCGGCGGTTTCCATACCGATCGCTATCTGGATTCGCCGGTGCTCGAGAACTTCACCAATACGGCCAACACTGGCGGAATTTCAGGTTCTTATGAGCTGGAGTTATCCGATCGCGACCGTCTGCGCATTGCCATCTCGCACGACTTGACCCGATTCCTGGTGCCGGACTATCTGGTTCAGCAGACTGCCGGACAGCGCCAGAATATTTCAAACACGGAAACGAGCGGGCAACTCTCTTTCCAGCATCTCATTTCTCCCGATCTCTTGTTGAGCGTTTCGGGGAACGTGCGGGATTCCACCGCGGAGCTGTTCTCAAATGCTTGGTCGACTCCTGTGATCGTTTCGCAGGATCGCGGCTACCGTGAAGGATATGTTCGCGGCGACCTGGCCGGTCATCATGGGCGGCACGACTGGAAACTTGGGGTGGATAGCATCTTCAACCCAGTCCGCGAGAAGCTGCAGTACAGGATCACTGATCCAACGCAGTTCGATCCTGGGACTCAGCAGGAATTTCAGTTCTCTGATCATCACTGGGATGTGGAGCCGTCCGCCTACGCGCAGGACCAGATTCGGCTAGGTAATTGGAATCTGTCGGCAGGGCTGCGTTTCGATCACTACGGCTTTGTGGTTCACGAGTCGGCATGGAGTCCGAGAATTGGCGCCTCCCGATACGTGCACTCGCTCAATCTCTTGGTTCATGCGTCGTACGATCGCGTGTTTCAGACCCCGGCGGTGGAAAATCTTCTGCTCGCGAGTTCGCCGCAACTCGATTCCTTGAATCCCATCATAGTGCGCTTGCCGGTTCGTCCCGCGCGTGCCAACTATTACGAGATTGGGGTGACGAAATCCGTAGGTGGAAAACTGCGTCTCGACGCGAACGTTTTCCGTCGTGATTTTCGCAACTACTCCGATGACGATGTGTTGCTTGACACGGGCATCAGTTTCCCCATCGCCTTTACTCGCGCACGGATCATCGGTGAAGAGGTGCGTCTGGAGGTTCCGCGCTGGGGCCGCTTCTCGGGGTACTTGAGCTACGCCAATCAGTCCGGCATCGGCCATGGACCAATCACCGGCGGGCTGTTCCTGGGAAGCGAAGCGGCCAACCGGTCGAATGACACCAGCGAATTTGCTGTCTCGCAGGATCAGAGGAACACGGCGCGCATGCGCGTTCGCTTTCAAGCGCCGCGTAGAGTTTGGCTCGCCGCAGAAGGGGAATATGGAAGCGGATTGCCGGCAGATATCGGGGGGGCCGACCCCGCGTTATTGCTGGCCCAGTATGGCGCGGTGATATTGGATCGGGTGAACTTGGAGCGCGGGCGCGTGCGTCCGAATCTTTTTGTGGATGTTGCTGCCGGTGCAGAGCTCTACCGCAAAGAGCGGCGCACGATAGCATTCCAAATTCAAGCAGAAAACGTAAACAACCGGGTGAATGTTATCAATTTCGCGAGTGTATTTTCGGGAACAGCAGTTGGGCCACCCAGAAGCGTTCAGGCACGCTTGCAATTGACGTATTAAGGGGTTCGTTGATGGTCGGATGGTCGGCAAACCTTCCCTAATCGGTAAGGTAAGGTTTGCCCGTCACTCACCAGACAGCTGTGAATCCATTAATGCAGCACGTTGAAAAGGATCAATAGTTATGGCAGAGGGT
>CAVYHM010000048.1:0-87690 GCA_963768265.1 uncultured Acidobacteriaceae bacterium | reverse complement strand
CCACTAGTGCCGCTGCTTCGATGGCTAAACTGCTATTTTACACTCACGTACGGGGGAAAGGAAACGTCGAGGCAGTCAGTGGCTCTCGTAGAGACGTGGCTCGCTACGTCTCCGCTGGCATCTTTTGGTGACCCAAAGTTCCGAGGTGATGCCGGCAAAGACGTTGCAAGCAACGTCTCTACGATAACGGGCCGGCCCAGTCCCAACCTGAAACGGCTCCCGAAGCTGAACTCCGAGTTCCGGCGGAGCATGCCCATTACGAATGGGATTCGTAGCAACCTCTTGTATAGGACTAGAATCAAAGCTGCCCATACCGCACTCGAGCCTCGCGCTCATGCCCAGGCAACCTGCCCGGGCGGAAAAAGAGGTCTTCATTTATGCGCATCGGACGTTACGAATCTTCAGAAAGCAGCAATGTCGGCACCGCCATCACTTTTCTGCTGATCGGTCTGGGAGCCGGAGCATTGGCCGGGCTTCTTCTTGCGCCCAAAAGCGGCAAACAACTTCGCCGCGATCTACAGCGCGGTTACGAAGACGCGAAGGATGCGGTCGGTGATTGGGCCGATGATGCGAAGGATCGGGTTCGGGAAGCTGGCGACCGGGTGCGCGACGTCGCAAGCCGAGGCGCCGATCTAGCTGAGGATCTCCGCGACACAGTGCGGGAAAAAGCCGAACCGCTGCGCCGGGTTATCAACCGAAGCTAAAACGGAGAGGCTGGCGACTCCCCCCGCTTGCCAAGAGGGCCTGAAGTCCTGGCCGTGATCGCGATCAGTACAAGTGGAAATCCACCTCCACGGCAATCTGAGTAGCGACTGGCTGCCCGTTGAGTGTCGCAGGTTTGAATCGCCAGCGACCTACGGCTTCGATTGCCTTCTCATCCAAGCCCATCCCCAGACTTTGTCCGACACGGACGTCATAGGCGCGCCCGTCCTTTCCCACGACCAGCAACAGGAGTACGACGCCCTGCACCTTGGCCTTGCGGGCTTCGTCGGAGAAACTCGGCTCCGGATTAAAGATGACCTGAGGCACGGTGACTCCCTTCTTCCCTGCGGGAAAGATTCCCGGCGGTCCAGAGCCCAAATAGGGCCCGATCGAATCTCCGACGCCATCGCAACATCCCGGTCCGATGCCGCCAGGTCCACCCGGTCCGTTCGAAAGAACGCGCGAGAACTGCGCCATCGGATCGCCGATCTGCCCGCCTTCGGGTAGCTTGACCTCCGGCGCCACTCTCACCGTCTCTTCGGCGGAGAGCTTTGGCATCTCTGTCGGCATCATCACGTTAGGAGGCACAATCTGATCGTCGAGTGAAGCTCGTGGGGGATTGCCGGGTGAAGCCGGAAGCTTGTCGAAGTTGCCGCCGCCACCGCCATTGCTCCCAGAGAACACCATCGGCAGATCACGGAATCTCGCTATTGGACCAATAATTTGGGGCGGGCTCCCGATCAAGCAGCAAGTGAAGTAAGTGAGCAGTCCCAGGATCAGGCCTTGTCCAAGTATAGAAAACAGAAAGGCCTCGTGACGGGTGCGGTATATCCCGTCGGCTTGCTCTGAGAATGTCGAAAAGAGTTGAGTCGGTCCGGCGGGTGCAGCGGTCATGGCGCGCTCCTGGGATAAGGATGCGAGATCTCAAGGCCAACCTGCGGTAAGACGCGGCTTGAAGCGAAAAGGATTTCCGGTAGATCGTGAAAGCTAGCTGAAGATGCCGGCGAAGAATCGCCCGACACGATGCAGAAAGCCGCGATGTTCGGACTTGGTCTTCTTTTCCTGTGGCGGAGGCTGCACGACTGCATCCAGGTGCACTTGCCGAGCCGGGGAATCCTCCACGGGCAACTCTCTCGCCGCCTGCACCGGCGCAGGCGGCGTGCTGGCAGCGCGATCCTTGGCGGTAAACACGAACGGAGCATCCACCTGGACGTGCACCTCGTTGGGCTGGGAGGCGGGCAGCGGAGCAGTCTCCGGCCCAGCGGAGAGCGTGGTTGGTGCAGCACCGGTACCCGGCGAAATGCTGGCCGCTGGTGCCGGCGTTGATGTCTCGCCGAGGTGCGCGCTGGCGGGCAATTCGGCCTCCGACACCGCCGGATGGGCGTCGGCTCGCAATGCTGGGGCAGGTCGCGGCGGAGGACATCCACACTCCAGCGGAACGTCGGCATCTACTTTGTCGATGCGGCCCGATCGAAACACAGCCTGCTCTGTCGGCTTCACCTGATAGACGCGATCGCCCATCAATTCCGAAACGATGGCCGAAGAAGTGTTTCCCTTCAGAGTGCGTACGCAGGTGTTGCCTTTCGAGTCCACGCTCACGGCATAGTGAAATTCCCCCGGCCCGGCGAAAAGAACCCGAAAGTCCGGAGTGAGCACGGAGTCGGCGGAAGCTTCGAGCGAATAGTGCGTTTCAATAGCGCCGGTACTCATCCCGACCATGATGTCGCGCTTGCTCTCCGACGGCGTTACCGAGACCGTGGTGCCCGGACAGATGCGGATTTCCCCACCTCGAGGAAGCTGCAGCACAGCCGTCTCAGTGCCGGCGGTCAACGAAGAACCTGCCGCGAGCCGGCTTGCAGCTACCGCGACCGATCCCGCCCCGCTGCTTACCGGCACAACCGGACTAGCATCCGTTGACAAGCTCGCAGCTGTCGGCGCCTGCGATGGCGACTTCTTGGTGGCGTTCACGTCCTCCGGAGGCTTGAGATGAACTATGAGGCGATTGCCGGCGCCGTCCCAGCTGTACCCGTAAGGCGCAAGCAGGTCGAGGACGATACGTGTGACGGGAGGCTTCTGCTGGTATTGATCGACGCGGATGACTAGGATGTTCTCCTGCTTAATCTCAAACCGCTTGCGAGCCAGCCCCATGAGCGAGTTGGGCAGGTCGATGACTAGCCGCGGAGGCCCGTCGAGCACCTGGACTTCCGGGATGACAGGGCCGCCACGAGTGAGAATCTCAACCGCAGGCGCGCCGTGTTCGTGCACAATGCGAACGCTCTTGACCACCGGCGGCGGGCCAAACGTCTGCCCCGCCACGCTGGCCTCTAATAGAGCCAGCATCAAGCAGACCGCCTTGAGCACAGGTCGCACAGACAAGATCCTCTGAGGAGTATCTGGAAAGAAACATATCACCTGCGACGATATGGGAGAAGAGAGGCGGGGGCCAGGAGTCAGGAACTTGGAGGCCTCGCCCCTGAAGCCCTGAGCACTAACTCCTTACAATATTTACGCTTCCGGGAGGAATTCGTACTCTTCAATCACCGCTGCGACGGCGAGTTTGCCATCCGGGCGGCCATCGTCGACGCGCACCACGTGACCCTTGCATTGCACACGAATGCTTTCCGTCAGCGTGATCTCGGGTGGCAGCGTGAGCGTGAAGCCGATCGGAGATCCCTGGGCTATGGCAGCTTCCAGGTAGAAACAGATTCCCCGCGCGCTGACATCGCGAATCTGTGCGATTTCGCTCTTACTGGTATCTTCACCGTGAGTGACTGTAACAGGTACGCGGAGAGCGAAACGTCGTGCACCCCGTTTTTCCTGCTGCGGCTCGGCCATGCCTTCCCTCCGAAGTGGCGACCACGAAGTGGCAACTCCAATAGTCAGAATGCCCCCCCACAGCGGCGGCGGTCAATACCACCTCTGAGTATAGTGAGTGGCTCTTTCAGGGGAGAGGCGCCCGGCCCACGCCTCGACTGCAGCTTCGGGCGTCCCGGTGTAAGCTGGTATCAGGCCTAGACGTGGTTTTTGTCCTCGACAACTACGATTCCTTTACCTACAACCTGGTCCAGTACATCGGCGAACTGGGCGCCAAGGTTGAGGTGCGCCGCAACGACCAAGTCACGGTGGACGAAGTCGAAAAGATGCATCCGGAACGGATCGTCATCTCCCCGGGTCCCTGCACTCCCCGTGAAGCGGGCATCAGTATCGACCTGATCCGCCATTTCTCGGGAATGCTCCCCATTCTCGGCGTCTGCCTGGGACACCAGGCGATTGGCGAAGCCTTTGGAGGCAAGGTAGTCCGTGCGGCTCACCTGATGCACGGAAAAACCAGCGCAGTCCTCCACGACAACAAGACGATTTTCCAGGGTCTTCCCCAGCCCATGACGGCTACCCGCTACCACTCGCTCATCGTGGAAGAAAAAGACCTGCCCGCCGAGTTGGAAGTCAGCGCCTGGACCACAGAGAAGGATGGACGCCGCACTATCATGGGCCTACGCCACCGGCAGCATGCGATAGAAGGCGTCCAGTTTCATCCCGAAAGCGTGCTGACGGATGCGGGCAAAAAGCTGGTAGAGAACTTCTTGTCGCGTTGAGCGACACTCCCGTCGTCTATACTTTCCTCGCCATCGATCGCGAAAGGGAGAACCTGCATGGCGCCCCTACGTCGCAACGGAAAGATTCCCCATCCAGATTCATCAGTTGGAGGTTCATCGACTTCTCGTGTTCTGACGAGGCTTCTTTTAACGGTTCTGCTCGTTGGCTCTGCTGCGGCTCAATCTGCTTCCGCAGGGCCTGAGCACATCGTCCGCCGTGGCGTTGCGCTGCCCGCCATCGCCCCATTGCCAGAAGGATCCTGGCGCTTCATCGCCTCCGGCGACTCGCGCAACTGCGGAGACATCATCATGCCCGCCATCGCCGCTCATAGCGCCCGGTTCGCGCCAAGTTTCTATTGGCACCTCGGCGACCTGCGAGCGATCTACAAGATCGATGAAGACATGGCATTCGCCGCCGCGAACAACGGCGAGTTCCTGAGTTGCAGTCTCTACCTGCCGCGCGCCTGGCCCGACTTTATCGAACATCAGATCGCCCCCTTCGGCAATCTGCCCTTCTATGTGGGGATCGGCAACCACGAGATCATCCCGCCTAAGGACAAATACCAGTTTCGCCACCAGTTTGCTGCCTGGCTCGACCAACCGACGCTGCATGCTCAACGAGCGGAAGACGAAGAGGCTGAAGGCTCGGCCGAAAAGAGCAGCGAGAAGAAGGACAAAAAACGGGCAGATTCGGGCCCCGTCGAGCCTCTGTCCCCACAGACCTACTACCACTGGGTACAAAACGGCGTGGATTTCATCTATCTCGACAATGCTTCCGACTGTTTCTTACCGTCGCAACTGGACTGGCTTGCAGGCATTCTGAATCGAGACGCCGCCGCGGACTCAAAAGTGAAAAGCGTTGTGGTCGGCATGCATGAGTCGTTACCCGACAGTATCGCCAACACCCACAGCATGGGTGACAGCCCGGTGGACACGGCAAGATCGAGTGGTGAAGCCGCCTACGACGCTCTGCTAAGGTTCCGTGAGCAGACGCATAAGCCGGTGTATCTACTTTCCAGCCACTCCCACTTCTACATGGAAAACATTTTCGATACGGATTCCCTTAAGAAGAAAGGCGACCCCTTGCCTGGCTGGCTTGTGGGAACTGGAGGGGCGGAACGCTATAAGCTCCCCGTGCCGGTGCCCCCAAATTCGAGAAAAGACGTTTACGGATATCTGCTCGGCACGGTCGCGGCGGACGGCACGATCGAGTTCGCCTTTCAGGAGATCCGTGATTCCGACCTGCCGATAGCCATCCGGCGCGACTACCCTGCCACCCTGGTGCAGTGGTGTTTCGCTCACAACTCTAAGAATACCGATCCTGGGGCCGGAGAAATCACCCCGCACTGCGCAGCCCCGCCTCCACCACCAGGTTCAGCACCGCCGAAATGCGAATAATGGCGCGCGCCGAACAAATCCTACTGCCCGCGCGCTTTCTCGACCGCTCTTAACAGCGCCTGCGCCTTGTTAATCGACTCCTGAAATTCTGTCGCAGGATCGGAATCCGCCACGATCCCAGCCCCGGCCTGCAGATATGCCTTCTTCCCCTGCATCAGCAGCGTCCGAATGCCGATGCATGAATCCAGATTCCCGGCGAAGTCCGCATACAGCACCGAGCCGCCATATATGCCCCGCCGTGTCGGCTCGAGTTCCTCGATAACCTGCATGGCCCGTACCTTCGGCGCCCCGCTCAGCGTTCCCGCGGGGAAGCAGGCAGCAAAGGCATCGAGTGCGTCGAGATCCTTGCGCAGCGTGCCTTCCAGCGCCGACACCAGATGCATGACGTGCGAGTAGCGCTCCACATACATCAGGTCCTTCACCTTGACCGAGCCGTACTCGCTGACTCGTCCCAGATCGTTGCGGCCGAGGTCGACCAGCATGACGTGTTCGGCACGCTCTTTTTCGTCTTTGCGCATCTCCTGTTCGAGACGCACGTCTTCCGCTTCGTTTTGCCCGCGCGGATGTGTGCCTGCAATCGGACGGTATTCCAGCTTGCGTCCCGTGACCCGCACCAGCATTTCCGGGGAAGACCCAAGAATATGGGTCCCGTCCAGTTGCAGAAAATAAAGATAGGGTGACGGATTCACCTGCCGCAGGGCGCGGTACAGATCGAAAGGCGCAACCTCAGGCGTGAAGTCGAGTCGCTGCGAGAACACGACCTGAAAAATGTCGCCCGCAGCAATGTAATCCTTGCAGCGTTCCACGCCGCGCAGGAACTGGTCACGACGGGTGCCAGCATGCACCCTAAGTTTGCCCTTGGCTTTTTCGGATTTGCGCCAAACCGCCGGGCTCGGTCCGGCCGCGAGCTTTCGCTCCAGCGCAGCAATATCGCGCAGCGCGCGGTCATAGGCGCGGCGCGGGCTCTCGCGCTTCACGTCGGCTGCAGCCACGATGTGAATCTGGTGACGCAGGTGATCAAACGCCAGAAGACGATCGAAAAACATGAGCTCGGCATCAGGCACATCCAGGTCATCCTTCGCATGCTCGCCAATCTTTTCCAGTTGCCGCACGACGTCGTAGGCAAAATATCCGACCGCTCCCGCCGTGAATGGGGGCAGTCCCGGCATGTTCGCGGGATGATGCTCCCGCAGCAACCGTTTCACCGCTTGGAAGACATTTTCCTGCAACGCTTCTCGACGGCCGCCGCGATCGATCTCGACCTTACCTTTACGGGCCTTCAAGCGCATGTAAGGACGCGCACCGAGGAAGGTGTAGCGCCCGATCTGCTCGCCGCGCTCGACTGATTCCAGCAAGAACGCATAGGGTTCTTTCTCGGCGATGGCAAAAAAGGCTGAAACGGGCGTGAGCAGGTCGGCGCTAACCGACTTCACTACCGGCACAAGCGTGGCTTCGCGGGCGAGACGGGAAAACTGTTTAAAGTCAGGCTGCAGCATCGTTTCGGATCCTAACCGCGCGGCGGGCGGGCTCAATCGCAGGGAGAGCCGGCGCGAGCTTGCGGGCTTTTCATTATAGGGGACGCCGTGTGTAGATAGTGGTCGTGTGGAGCGGCTACTCCTGCCCGCTGGCTTTTCGATGCTTCCCGGCAAGCGGGCAGGAGTGCCCGCTCCACATGCCACTCTAGAAAGAAACTTTGGTCACCTTGCCGGTCTCGTCGTAACGACTAGAATCTGGAATATCCTGCGTATTATGAGCATTTTGCGCCCGGTACTCGCGGCCGTTAAATGACTCCTACTGCCGGGAACCGGCGAGCCGAGCGCGATTTACCAGCGTCTCTCTCGCAGACAACGAATTTCAGAACCCGCGATCAGATTGACGGGACGATTGCGGTCGAAGATGTCTGACTAAGCAGCAGCGGAGTTTCATGCGAATCAAGTTTTGGGGCGTGCGCGGCTCCACCCCCACTCCACAGCCCGAGAACCTGCGCTACGGGGGCAATACCTCCTGTGTCGAGGTCCGCCTGGGAGATCGCATCTTCATCTTCGACTGTGGCACCGGATTCCGCATGCTGGGACACGCGCTGGAGCGCGAATTCGTCGACCGCCCCTTCGCGGCGCACGTCTTTGTCTCGCACTTTCATTGGGATCACATCCAGGGCCTGCCCTTTTTCCGTCCGCTCTATGACAACCCCGACAGCCAGTTCATCTTCCACTCCTCCGGCCGAACGAGGCGCCTAGAGCAGGTGATGGCCGAGCAGATGGCTGCGCCTTACTTCCCCGTGAACCTCGATCACATGAAGGCGACCCGTCGCTTTTACGACATCGAAAACGGCTGCCTCAACATGGGCGACGGCATTCAGATCAAAACCGCGTACCTGAATCATCCCCAAGGGTGCATGGGATTCCGCCTCGAGACCAAAGACGGCATCCTTGTCTACGCCACGGACAACGAGCCCGGCGATGCGAACTTTGATAAAGCCGTGCGCAAGCTGGCCGACGGCGCCGACATACTCATCTACGACGCGCAATACCTTCCCGAAGAATACATCGCACGCCGCCGCGGCTGGGGACACAGCCATTGGCGCGAGGCCGTCAACGTCGTGATGGAAAGCGGCGCCAAAGAACTGATTCTCTACCACCACGATCCAGAGCACACCGACGCCATCGTCGACAAGGTCGTCGAAAATGCGCGCAGTTACTATCCCAAAGTCCGCGCCGCCGCCGAAGGTATGGAGATTAAGCTTTAGCGTTTGTACGCACACCACTTACTGGCTCGTAGCCTAAGCCAGGTGGCCGTCTTTACCCAAGTTTTGTTGTCCCACTTGTGAAGCGGCCGAGCAAGGAATGCGGACTCACCAAAGGACAGGCCCGCACAGGGCTGCATCATGACCCATTCTGGCTTGCAATAGATCGAATTCGGACGCGGGGGAAACGGCCAACATCGTCGCTGGTCTACGCAGTCGCCAGGCGGGACCGGCCTTTCGTTACGTTGTTAAGGGTGACCATGGCCGATAGGCTCGAGCACATGACAGGAATCGCCGTCCTCGTGATAGTTCTTGCTGCTCTTTTATGCGGCAGCATTGTGACTCGGACCCCGGATGACGCACGTCCGCATCGGTCAAGAACACATACCTCTAGGGCACTATTGGTGAGGTTGCGATTGCTGGCACGCGTGCTCGTTAACGGATGCCGCATCGTTGCCGCCGAGCACCTGGAATGCACGAAATGCCGGTACGGTTCCATTTGTCAAGGCGGCTACTACACTCCGAAAGCATGATTCACCAGAAGCAAGTTTCTGTCATGTCCCCAGGTTTCTCCAGGTTCCCAGAAGCGTAGAATCCACTGGACATTCCCCGGTTGTTTCCGCTCGCAGTGACGGATCGTCAACCGGACCCCACTCGCCTTCTCCTTCACGCCCGCAAGTGATAAGGCATGGACACAACCGTGATTCTCTGGTTGCCGTTAAACAGTAACAGCGCCCGGATCGCTTCCGGCCGGTTGTTGTGCAGGAAATAGTGATACCAGTGGCTCTCCACCAACTCCGGGATCAGCACTGTGATATTGCGGTCCGGATGCGCGACCTGCTGCTGAATCGCATAGTCGACAATCGGCTTCACGATGAAGCGATAGGGTGAATCGAGGACAACTAATTTAGGCAAGGCCAGGCCGGCCGCGCCTGGCCGGCCTTTCCACCATCTCGCTCCACTCGCTCCGCAGCTTATCTGTGTCTTCCCCGCTCTGAACATGCAGCACGTGGATATCTTTCGTCAGGGTCCACGCATAGCGCAGTAGCCGTTTCCGATACCAAGCTCCAACGATCGATCGGCAACAGCACGATCGGCTCCGTAAGATTCGCCGTTTGTACCGGCGTGGTTTTTCCGATCTCATCTGCTACCACCGAGTAGTGGCGGCGCACCGAGCGCATCATCAGAATGAGGGCCGGAATCAGAAGAACGGTAATCCATGCACCATCAACAAACTTCGCGACCAGCACCACCACGGTGGTAATCCCGGTAGCCACTGCCCCGAGTCCGTTCAGCAACATGCTGCGCGCCGCTCCGGGCCCGCCATTCCGCTTCCAGTGCATCACCATACCGGCTTGCGAAAGCGTGAACGCCAGAAACGCGCCCACAGCGTACAGAGGAATCAACCGGTCGGTGACGCCACGGAAGATAATCAGCAGGAGGCCGGTGAGCAGGGCGAGCGCATAGACTCCTTGGGCAAAGACCAGCCGCCGTCCGCGAATCACGAAAGCGTGCGGCAAGTATCCATTTTGTGCGATGGCGCGGGCCAGGCGCGGAAAATCCGCAAATGCCGTGTTGGCCGAGAGCGACAGCACCACCAGGATCGAGCCAATGCTGACCCAGTAGAATGCGCCGCGGCCCGTCACCGCGGCCAGCAACTGCGAGAGCACGCTTTCGTATCCCGGCATTCCCGGATCCGTCGCCGCGATTCCGTAGGCTGGGACCAGGTACGCGATTCCCAGCAACATCACGATCAGGATCGCAATGATGATCGTCAGCGTCCGCTTGGCGGTTTGAGCCGTAGGTTCATGAAATGCCATGACCCCGTTGCTTACGGCCTCGACTCCAGTCATCGCGGTGCAACCGCTGGAGAAGGTACGCAGCAAGAGCCACGCGCTCACGGTTCCAGTCACCGCCGTCAACTTCGGAAGGACAACCACCGGCACCGGATGCCCTCCCGCAGCCAGCGTCTTGAAGATGCCAACACCGATCAGCCCCAGAAGGCAGGCGATGAAAACGTACGTCGGCAGCAGGAATATCCCGCCGCTCTCCCGCACTCCGCGCAAATTGATGAGCGTGATGACGATCAGAATCCCCAGGCAGATGGAGAGCGTATCGTGCTGCAGTGAGGGTACGGCCGAAACCAGCGCGCCGACTCCCGCGGAGATTCCGACGGCCGCAGTCAGTACATAATCGATCATGAGCGCAGCCGCGGACAACAGGCCCGCCCCTTCCCCCAGGTTTTCCGTCGCGACAGTGTACGAGCCTCCACCTTGCGGATACGCAGCAATGGTCTGCCGATAGGAGAAGTACACGATGCCGAGCAGGACCACGATTCCAATCGTGATCGGCCACACGTAGATCGAGCCCGCCATGCCCAGCGGAATGAGCAAAGTGAGGGCAGCTTCGGGACCATAGGCGGCCGAACTCAGCGCATCGAGGCCGAAGATCGGAATGCCCTTCAGCGGCCCAATGCGCTCCGCCTTCTCTTCCTCAGTGGCGAGAGGACGACCGAACAGAGTGTCGACAAGGTTCATGGTGCCTTTCTACTTTTCGCGCCGCTCTGGAAATTAGTCGCCCGACTCGATCTTTTCCTCGCGCTTCAACGTCCGGTCAAAGAAATCGGCGGTCGCCGTGTAGGCCCGTATCCAGTCCCGCCACCTCAGAAATCCGTGGATCTCGTCGGGCAGAATCATTCGTTCGAAAGGCACGTGCTGCGCCCGCAACCGTTGCACCAGGTCCACCGTCTGGGTGAAGGGAACGTTGCGGTCGTCGTCGCCATGGATGAGCAGTACCGGAGACTTCCACGTGCTGACGTAGGCGTCGGGTGAGGAATCCCATGCCAGCTTGACCGCAGCTTCCGCGTCAGGCGGGCGCAGAGCCAGGTTGCCGAAGTACGGACGCTCGGTAAGGAAGACGCTCCAGTCGTGCACGCCGTGGAAGTCCACGCCCGCTTTGAACAGGTCCGAATTGCGGGCCAGCCCCATTGCGGTCAGAAACCCACCGTAGGAACCACCCCACAATCCAATCTTTTCTCCATCAACTTCCGAAAGAGACTGCAGGTATCGCCCGGCGGCCACAACGTCCTTGTACTCTGCCGCTCCGCGCCAGACCGTGTTGGGTGCTTCGCGAAAGGCGCGTCCGTACATAATGCCAAGCCGGTAATTCACCGACAACACGGCGTATCCGCGGCTGGCCAGATACTGATTTTCGGCGTAAGCATTGTGGTAATAATCCATGTAGTGGAATCCCAGCATCATCTGGCGGACAGGTCCGCCATGCATGAAGACCAGCCCGGGAACCTTCCCACTCGCGTTGTGAGGCAGGAAAAGCTGGCCGTGTAGTGTGACTCCATCGTCGCTACGGAAAATCACCTGCTTGGGCACCACCAGTGAAGCCGATGGAAAGTCACTGGGCAGTGCCTGCTTCGCGATCATTTCGTGGCCCTTCGCGGTCATCTCATAGGGCATGGCCGGGGTGGTCGCCGTCGAGCCGAGGCAAACAATGCTCTTGCCGTCGCCGGTCTCGACCGGCGACCACTCCATGGTCTCGCCGCTCGTCAGGGCCTGCGGTGCGCCGCCGGCTACCGCGACGCGCCACAGGTGCCTCCGATCCACATCGTCCTGGTTCGAAGAGTAGATAACCCAGGCCTTGTCCGCGCTGAGGGTGACGTCTTCCACGTCAAAGTCACCGGGAGTGAGTTGCGTGGCCGCGCCACCGCCTGCGGCAATCGAATACAAGTGATTGCGCCCATCCTGCTCCGATGCAAATACGACTCGTCCATCAGCCGCAAAGTTGAGCGAGGCATCTTCAGTAAGCTCAGGCAGAGAATCGTCTAACTTCTCCCCGCTGCGCCAGAGCAGGCGCGCCGTTCCGGTGGAGGCATCGGCAATCCAAAGAGACCATGGCTCAGGGCGAACCGGAATCAACGGCAGCTTCTGCTCAGCGCCGGGAGTGCGTACAAAGACAATCCACTTGCCATCAGGTGACCAGCGCGGCATGGAATCCTTGTCCACGCTCGGCGCGAGGTAGCGAATGGAATTGCCATCGAAATCGTAAATGGAAACCAGGCTGTGACCTTCCCGCTGGCTGACGAAAGCAATGTGCTTGCCATCGGGCGACCATTTCGGTTGCTCTGCTGTTCCGCGCACCGAGGCCAAGTCCTTTGCCTGCTGTTTCCCGTCCACGCTGGCGAGCCAAAGCTTTTTCTTTGCCGACCACAGAGCCCACTTGCTGTCGGGTGAAATCTGAATATCCTCACAGCCCTCGTCGGGGCAACCCATCTCACCCAGCAACCGGGGCGCGGCGTTCTTACCATCCACATCCAGCGCAAAGACCTGCTGTTTGGCGCCCTTCGTCCAGCTCTCAGGATTGGCGCTTTCCGTGGCGTCGTTCAATTCACTGCCCAGCGCATAGAGCACAGCCTTGCCGTCGGGCGTGAGCCGCAGGCTGGCGATGGGCTGGCCGTCGTCCGCGTTGTAATGAGTCGCCTGGCGCGCATTACGACCGAAGTCAGGGCCGTCAGCCACCCACACGTTGCGCACTCCCTTCGCATCAAAGACCCAGGCGATGCGGCTGCCATGCGTGGCCGCCACTAGTTCGGCCGGAAAAGGCGAGCCCATAACCTGCTCCAACGTGAATGGAGATTGCGCCAATACAGCCGCGGAGTCCAGGATCAATGCGAATAGGATCAAACCTAGAGCGATGTGCAAGAGAAGTTTGGCGAAGGCCATAGGGCGCTAGGGTAATTGAACAGCCCGACACCTGCCAAATAAAGAGGAGGGTCTCCTGATGACTTGGTGTTGATGAGACGGGCGCACTCCTTCCCGGTCAGCTTGCTTCTCAACCATCCCCGCTCATATACTCGGAGCGTTTGCCCGCCCCCGACCGGGAATCGTCCGGCGGCCAAGCGTCGACCTGCCATCATTCCGGGAGAATATTCTTATGACGACGATCGCCACCCCCCCGCACGTGGATAAAGAGACCAACCCGTGGGAGTCGCAGAGCGCCCGCTTCGACCTGGCCGCACAAAAACTCAACCTCGATGAGGGCCTGTGGAAGGTTTTGCGCTATCCCAACCGCGAGATTATCGTGCACATCCCCGTCCAGATGGACGACGGCCATCTCGAAGTCTTCACCGGCTTTCGCGTGCAACATTCCATCGCCCGCGGCCCGGCCAAGGGAGGAATCCGCTACGCGCCCGACGTTACGCTCGATGAAGTGCGCGCGCTCGCCAGTTGGATGACCTGGAAATGCGCCGTGGTCAACATCCCCTTCGGCGGCGCCAAGGGCGGCGTGATATGCGACCCGCACAAAATGTCGATGGGCGAAGTCGAGCGCATGACGCGTCGCTACACCTCGGAACTCATTGAATTCATCGGCCCTGAGAAGGACGTCCCCGCCCCCGACGTCAATACCAACGAACAAATCATGGCCTGGATGATGGACACCTACTCCATGCACATGCGCCAGACCGTGACCGCCGTCGTGACCGGCAAGCCGATCAACATTGGCGGATCGCGCGGACGCCGCGAAGCCACCGGCCGCGGCGTGATGGTCGTGTGCGACGAGGCCTGCCGCAAGCTCGGCATCGATCGGGAACGCGCCCGTGTCATCGTGCAGGGATTCGGCAACGTCGGCTCCAATGCCGCGCAATTGATGTCCGAAGTTGGATACAAAGTGATTGGGGTCGCCGAAGTGGGTGGCGGCCTGCACAACAAGAACGGGATCGATTTGAAAGCTTTAGTGGACTTTCGTCAGAAGAATGGAACCGTACACGGCTTCCCCGGCGCGGAGAAGTGCGAAGCCGCCGACCTGCTGACCACGGAGTGCGAAATCCTGATCCCGGCCGCGACCGAAAACGTCATCACCAGCCGCAACGTTGACCAGGTGAAGTGCCGCATCCTCGCCGAAGGCGCGAATGGGCCAACCACCTCGGCCGCCGATGACGTGCTCAACGACAAGGGCGTCTTCGTCATTCCCGACATCCTCGCCAACGCCGGCGGCGTCACCACTTCTTACTTCGAGTGGGTGCAGGACCGGCAGGGCTACTTCTGGAAAGAGTCGGTGGTCAACGAGCAACTGGAGACCATCATGAAGTCGTCGTTTGACGACGTCGTGCGCTACGCTGAAACGCACCATGTTAACAACCGCATCGCGGCCTATATGCTGGCGATCGACCGCGTGGCGTACACCATCCGCCAGCGGGGCATTTACGCGTAACGGCCGAAAGGAGAAATCATGAGAACCGCAGAGAGAAAGCTGTTGGCACAAATCGCAGTTCTGATCTTCGCGCTTTCGCTCGTCAGTGGTGTGGCTGCAGGGCGGGGACCCGAACCAGGCTCAAGACCTGAAGCCATGGCGGCCCCGGCTTCTATGGCAATGCCGGCGGCCGTTGACAAACTCGACCTCAACACGGCGACGAAAGATCAACTCAAAGCGCTGCCGGGCATTGGCGACGCCTACTCGCAGAAGATCATCGACGGCCGGCCTTACCGCGCCAAGAACGAACTTGTACAAAAAAAGATCATTCCGCAGGCCACCTACGACAAGATCAAGGACATGATCATCGCCAAGCAGCCCAAGGCGGATAAGATGGCTCCGGCGCCGAAATAGCCCGCAGCAAAGCCTGGCAAGGTTCGGGGCGATTTGAGAACGCGATTTGTGAACGCGATTTGACAGTGCGATTTGAGAACGCGATTCGTATCAGGGCATCGCTTTAGCGATGCCGTCAAGAGCGTGAGCCTGTAACGGCTTCAGCCGCTGGGGCTTACCCTTCTACCTATGCAGCGGCTGAAGCCGAGCGGTTGTCGGGTCGATGTGGCGTTCCTGAAGGCATGCCCTGATACGAATTTGCCTGTCAAGCGGGTCCATCTAACGACTCTCGTGCATTGCGTTCCCCTCGGCGGTGGAGCATAATCAATCCAGTTTCCGGCTGGCCTCCGGGACCATCTCCGAAGTGTGAACCTACCCAACTCCATCACGCTGAGTCGCATCCTCAGTATCCCTCTGCTGATTTGGATCCTTTCCAGCGCTCGGTTCAGCAGTGCCAACGGCGAAAAGGAACTGCTGGCATCACTGGTCTTCATCGCCGCTGCCATGACCGATGGGATTGACGGTTATCTCGCGCGCCGGCGGGGGCAGATCACCACGATGGGAATTCTGCTCGATCCGCTGGCCGACAAACTTCTGATCGCTGCCGCCTTCGTCGTGCTGGTGCAACTCAACCCCAGCCTTGTACCCGCGTGGGTGGCGATTGTCGTCATTGGCCGCGAGTTCCTGGTCAGCGGCCTGCGATCCATCGCCGCTTCGGAAGGTTTCACGATCGAAGCCAGCGAACTGGGCAAATTTAAGATGGTGGTGCAAATCGTTTCAGTTGTGGCGGTCATTCTCGATCATCGGTGGAAGGAATGGCCCATCTACAGCCACTACTTTTTCCCCATTCACTGGATCGCCTATCTCGCGATCTGGTTCATGGTGACTGTATCGCTGGTGTCGGCGATCGACTACTTTGTCGCCTTCTGGTCGAGAATTGACCGGCGCGTGGTCAAGCGCCGTCGCCGCGCCTTCATTCTGAGCCGGCGCAGAAAGCCCGTGCCGGTGCCGCCGCAGGCGGACCGCGATGTCGCTACTTCCACATAGTCCGGTAGCAGTCGATTCAGAGTATTCTCAGGACGAGCGAACCCTGCTGCTCCTGTTGGCGCACGATTCGATTCTCTCGGCTCTGGAACAGCGGGAAATCCCTCTCGATCCACCCACCGAACACCTCGCGCAGCCTCGCGGAGTATTTACTTCGTTGCACTTGGGCGGTCAGCTGCGAGGATGCGTGGGTTACGTCCTTCCGGTGGGCTCCGTTTATCGCGCCGTGGCTGAGACCGCCCGCGCTGCCGCCTTCGAAGACAGCCGCTTCTACCCCGTAACACGGGAAGAAGCTCCGGCGCTCGAAATCGAACTCAGCATCCTGTCGCCCCCACAACCGATTCAACCCGAGGCCGTCGAAGTCGGCCGCCATGGGCTTTTGATCGGCATGGCGGGACAGCGAGGGCTGCTTTTGCCGCAGGTGCCGGCAGAACATCACTGGGATCGGGTGACGTTTCTCGAGCAGACCTGCCGTAAGGCGGGTCTGCCGCGGAATGCCTGGCAGCAAGGCGCGACCATCGAAGCTTTTACAGCAGAGGTCTTTGGAGATGAGGCTATCAACGTCTGATGATCCTTCACCGCGTTAGGAAGAAAACAACTGAATGGGAAGGACTTCCGCGTAGTGGGTAAAATCGAGATCGGTGCTGAAGATTTGCCAACCGTGATGAACAGTGGCGGCGCAGATCAGCATGTCAACCGAAGTGCCTGCGATACCGGCGCGACGACACTTGTTGCTCATCTGTGCCGCTTCTTCGTAGTCACTAATTCCTAAAGAGACATCGTCGAAGGCACGAAGATCATTTCGAATCCTACGGGATTGCGATTCGTCCCGAATGCCCGAAAGGACTTCTTGTCGAGTGGCGCCCAGCAATCTAACCCGGCTTTCCCGCACCAGCTCGTATAAAGCTTGAGTGAGAAGCCGCTCGCGCGGTCCCAAATCGACTGCCCGTCGGCGCAGGGCCAGCGACCAGACCGGAGTATCAACCAAAACCATCATAGGCGCTTCTTGCGCCGCTCAGCTTTGTAATCGTACGTTGGATCGAAGTCAACTGTCCCGAATGCATCCAAGATTCGTTGCTGCTTATGGCGTTGGATGTATTCCTGCAGTGCCGTGGTCACGGCTTCCTTCTTGGTTCGATGACCGCCGGTTTTCCGCGCTTCCTCGATGAGCTTGTCATCTAGTGCCAGGTTCGTTGCCATGTGTGGAGTATCACACATCTTCATGTGTAAAACAAGGCGACTGGATAGCTCACCGCGACGCTTCCGTCGGCCAAAAGAGAAACCGGGGACGGTTTCCCGTCCCCGGCTTCAGATCGCGTCAATTGATCTTGAACTAGTTCACTTGATCCACTTCTACGTTATCGCCCGCGTGCACATCCTCCAAAGAGAAAACGATCATGCCCGTCGCGGTGGTCGGCGTCACGCCGATAATGACGATCTCGCCCACCGACCGGCGCGGCAGATCGCGCACGTGAATCACCGGGCCGTTCCCCTTGGTAAACATGTGCGGGTCAACCGAGGGCGTCTTCTTCTGGGTGTCCTCCGCAATCGCCGCCTTGAATGAGAGTGAATCCACGGGATCGTTCAGATCAGCATCATAGGAGCGCACCGCCCGGAAGTAGTCGCCGACCTTGACGCCCTGGTTCGCGCCCACGTTGATGTACACCTTGTGACCGGTGCCCAACTGCGAATCAAAATCCTTACCCATCACAATGCGCCCGGAAAGCTTGCTGCTCGAGGGCAGAAAGAGATCGAATTTCGCCGGAGTGTGGAAGGCTACGGTCAGCTTTTCGGCAAACGGTATCGCGGTATCCCCAGGATTGATGCCGTCGCAGGCGTATTCGATACGCGCGATCGACATCCGGCTTCGGGTGTCAATAATCCTCACGCGGCCGACTTCCTCATAGGGCTGGCCGGTTTCCTTGAGCAGCTTCTTTTGCCCAGGGAACATCTCGTATTCGTTGACATCGCGCAGGGCTCGCACGATTTCGTATTCGGCTCCCGCGCTATAACCCGTTCCCTGGAGATACACGACATCGCCGCGCGTAAACTTCGTGGTGCTGGGAGTCTCCAGGCCACCGACGACATAGTTGGCATCGGGCAGGATCTGTTTGCTGATGAAGCCAGCGCAATACAAATCGGCGTAGGTCGGGGTCTGCACCCGCTCAGTGGGGAAACTGGCCGAACTCGGCGCAGTTCCTTGCGGTACGTCGGCAGTGGCGTCCTGGCCCGATTGCGCCCATCCCGCCGTCGCCAGCAACAACAATAACAGTCCTGTTTTCTTCATGTTACCTCCGGGCGAGACCACCGAGCGTCCCCGTCCCTAGTTAAATGCCAGAAAAGAAAGGCTTCAGCCGGAAGGTAACAAGGGGGTAAGGGTGGGTCAAGGTTACGAGGGTGAGGGGCACCCTAGGCAAAAGTTTTTTCGCTGGAACTACTAATCCGTTGTTGCATATGGAATTACTCCCCTGTAATAATTCGCCGTTTCCATTAATGCCATGAACGTGAGTGATCGAACCTGGAAATGACCTCCATCCCGGGCTACCCGCCGCGTCTTCTGCCCTTGCGTTTGCCACGAGTCTGCGTTGCGGTGATTGGTGCCGATGCCAACCAGATGGTCGAGAAGGCAGAGGCTCTGGTCAGGGATAACTCCTTTCTTGAGTTCAGGTTAGACTACCTTGCTAAACCCGGGTTGGCGCTGCCTAGGATCAAACGCTTCACCGAGTCTCATCCCGGAACCGTGGTCATTGCTACCTGCCGCCGCGCGAGCAGTGGGGGAAGATTCAAGGGTTCCATCGCCTCCCAGCTGGATATCCTGGGCAAGGCCTCGGCAGCCGGCTGCCAGTTGGTCGACGTCGAACTTCAAACCAGCAGCAAGTGCAAGCCAGAACAACTTCAAAAGTTGCGGAGCCGCGCGGCGCTGATCCTTTCGTTCCACGATTTCCGGGGGACCAAGAAGCTCGACGAGACGCTGGAGAAAATGCTGGCTTATCCCGCCGACTTCTACAAGGTCGTCAGCACAGCCACTACGCTTTCCGACAATGTGGCCATGATCAAGTTTCTCGGCCGTCGGGGTGATCGCCATTCCCTGGTTAGCATGTGCATGGGAGAGCAAGGAATCATCAGCCGCGTCCTGGGAGTACGAGCTGGCAGCGTTTTCACCTTCGCCTCCGCCAGCGCAGGGGAAGCCACCGCTCCCGGCCAGGTAACCGCCCAGGAATTGCGCAGCGTATATCGCATCGAGCAACTGGACGCCGCCACCCGCGTTTACGGAGTAGTCGGAGATCCCATTGCGCATTCGCTGTCTCCGGCCATCATGAATGCCGCTTTCCGCCGCGAAAACGTGAATGCCGTCTACCTCGCCCTGCACGCCAAAACCCTGAAAGATCTGCTGACCTGCGTGCGCGAGATCCCCATTCACGGCATCAGCGTGACCATGCCCTACAAAGAGGCGATATTACCGCATCTGGACAACACCGATTCCCACACCACCAAGATCGGTGCCTGCAATACGGTCGTGCGCGCGCAGGATGGCAAGCTCTACGGCTTCAACACTGACGCCTCAGGAATCGTCCGGCCGCTGGAACGCCGGCTGAACACGCTGGAAGGTGCGCGCATTCTTGTTATCGGAGCCGGCGGAGCCGCTCGCGCGGCGGTGTTCGGACTGAAGGAGCGGGGCTCGGAGGTTTACATTCTCAACCGCAGCGCTCCCCCCGCCAAGAAACTGGCACACCGGGCCCATGCGCGCACCATGAAGCGCGCCGATCTAAAGAAGCTGGCGTTCGATGTCATCATCAATGCCACTCCGGTGGGAATGGGGAACACGCGAGAGTCGCCGCTGCATGAGAACGAGATCAATGCCCGCTATGTCTTTGACATGGTTTACGATCCGGCCGAAACACGCCTTTTGAAATTGGCCAAAGAACGGGGCGCGCAGGTCATTCCCGGCATCGAGATGTTCGTCCATCAGGCGGCGCGCCAGTTTGAGATCTGGACCGGCAAACCCGCTCCCTGGGACGAGATGCTGCGCGTGGTGCTCCTGGCTTTGCAGGAGCGCGCCAACCGCGCTTCCGGTGGAAAGTAAAACCAAATGATGCCTTTCGTAACGAAAAAGTTGCTTTTTTCAATGTGCCTAAAGTAATATGCAAACAGGGAATGTGACTGTAAGCATTCCCAGTTCGTTCAAGACCCTGTACCGCCCGTTTCCATACTTCCAAACTCGCAGTCTCACAGCTTTGGGTAAAAAACTCGACGTGGAAGCGGCATGCTCCGCCTCCATCCCGGTTCGGAGAGTTCAAATATGGCGTGGTACGCGTACTGTCTTACCGAGCATCAAACCCTCCCCAATGGAACCCGCACTCGCCGCCCCTTCCTGCTCGAGGGCGTTCAAGGGGTCAATGGCGCAGCGGTTCTGAGCTATCCCAGTGGTGAATTCGCGGTAATTGTCAGCGAATATGACCACGCAGCCGGTGAACTGGACCAGAAATCAGCAATTGACCACGCCCGCGTGGTCAGCAACTGCTTCCGCAATTCCACGGTATTGCCATTCAAGTTTGGAACCATTTTTGACAGCGACGACGCACTCCGCCAAGCCGTGCGGGTGAATCGGCGCGCCTTCGGCCTGAGCGTCGCCCGGCTGCGGGGCAAGTCCGAGATGCACATCAAGCTGGTCGTCCGGGACGGCTCCCTGCGCGAGGCCATGATCGACGTCGAACTGCCGGATACCGTGGGCGGCGACTATCTCTCCAAGCTGCGCGTAAAGGCATCGCGCGAGCGGGAGCGCCAGACCAAGGCTCGGGCCTTATCCGTACAGGTCCACAAGCTCTTCAACCCGCTGGAGGAGGAAGTGAGCTGCAAGAAAGTGGCTCCGGAGGGCATGCTCATTGACATCGCCCACTTGATCGACTCCAAGAGCGTGGAAAAATACCAGAACCGCTACAGTACCGCCGCCAAGCAGTTGAAGAACTGCGAGGTAGCAATCAGCGGTCCGTGGCCGCCTTATCACTTCCTGCCTGGAAAGCTTCGAACCGTGGCGGGAAACAGCTAGAAATTCCGCGCTTCCATTTGCCCGGATCGGCCAAAACCAGCGCCGGGCTTGGCATTTCGGCTGCCTGGTAGCAGAATGCATCGAATGTGCATTCTTCTGCACTTCTGCATTCCTGTCGATAGTTGGAATGCATTGTGTACTCTCGAATCGCCCTCAGTTAAATCCTTGGCGGTCATTCACTTGCCCCTCCGCGTGATCAGCATCACTAATTTCGCGCGCTTTGGCGCGGGAAATGCTTCTCTGCTTTGTACTAAAGAGGCCGCAAACTCAAGCATGACCACTCTCTTCGATTCTCCGTGTCACTTCCCGAACTGCCATTCCTGGCGGAATGGCATGTTGCATCGCCTTTCCTGACTACCCACCTTTTGCCTCTTTGAACTTGGCCCCAGGAATGGGGCCATTTTTTTTGCTCCTGAAAAATCATTTAGAAGCGGCGGTTTTTCATTCAGACCTGCGCTCAGATACACTGGCTGCCTGCCATGACCACGACCGCCTTCGCCAGAAACGCTCTGGCCGCGCTTCTCACCCTGGTTCCACTAAACATGGTGAACGCCCAGAGCCAGCAAGCTAAACCATCGACGACCCCCTTCGGGGCTGCGCCGCAGATGTCGCCAGCTCAGCAGGAAAACTTCCCTCCCCAGTTGTTGGACGAACTGGCTGCTATCAAGACGGCTGCCTTGGGAGATGACTACGCCTACCGGCAGCTCGCCCACCTGACTGAAAACATCGGCCCGCGCCCCACCGGCTCGCTACAGGCGAAAGCCGCCGTCGATTACGTGTCCGCCGAACTGCGCAAGATCGGGCTCGAGGTACAACTCGAAGAAGTGAAAGTACCGCACTGGGTGCGTGGGGCCGAAACGGCGGAACTCGTCGAATACCCCGGCCAGGCAACCGGCACATCGCAGAAGATCGTGCTCACTGCTTTGGGCGGAAGCACGGCGACGCCAGCGGAAGGAATCGTCGCCGATGTCGTCGTGGTCAACAATTTCGACGAACTGAAAACGCTGGGTCGCGACAAGGTCGCCGGCAAGATCGTCCTGTTCAACGAACTTTTCGACAAGCAAAAGAGCGCCGCGGGATTTGCCTTTATGGCCTACGGCGAAGCCGTGCGCTACCGCGGAGCCGGCGCCAAGACGGCGGCGGACTTAGGAGCGGTAGCTGCTCTGGTACGCTCCGTCGGCGACGCCGATTTCCGCCTGCCGCATACCGGCTGGAGTTCCCCGGCGGGTATCCCCGCTGGCGCGGTGACCGCCGAAGACGCCGAGTTGATCGCCCATCTGTCCGGGCAAGGCCGGGTCCGTATGCACCTAACTCTGACGCCGCAAAAACTTCCCGACGGGATCAGCTACAACGTGATTGGGGACCTTAAGGGTAGCGAACATCCAGAGCAACTCGTGGTGGTGTCCGGCCATCTCGATTCGTGGGATCTGGGAACTGGCGCCATCGACGACGGCGCCGGGGTCGTTGTCGCCATGCAGGCAGCCCAGGTTCTGCAGAAATTGCATCTGCGCCCCAAGCGCACCCTGCGCGTCATCGCCTGGATGGACGAAGAGACTGGGGGATCGGGGAGCCAGGCATATTCCAAGGACCATGCCTCTGAATTCTCCAATCATGTCGCCGCGATCGAAAGTGACGCAGGGGCCGCGCATCCGCTGGGCTTTGATCTCAAGATGACGGCCCCGGCCGCCGAACTGCTGCAGCCCGTGGTGGGAGTGCTGCAAAGTTTCGGAGCGACTGTGCTGCAATCGAGCCCTTACCCTCCGGGAGCCGACATTGCTGCCATGTCGGAGGCAGGCGTACCCTCGTTGGGCATCATGCAAGATGGCCGCACCTACTTCCACTACCATCACAGCGCTGCCGACACTCTGGACAAGGTCGTTCCCAGCGAGTTGCGTGAGAACGCTGCCGCCATGGCCGTCATGGGGTACGCGCTCACCAGCATGAAGAACCCGCTGCCGCGGTAGGTCCGCAATAAATTCCGGTGATACAAATCACCTCGCTCCACTCCGATCGCGAATAGTATTCGGGACGGGTTGTGATTTGCTGCAGCCCTTTGAAGCGGTTGACGCATCTCAATTTTGGCGCTTATCATGATGGTTTGCCCTAACCACTCGGGACGCCTCCGGACAAGGTGGCGTCCCAAGACTTTTGTTATGGCTACTTTTGAATGGGCCGATTGAAGTGACCTATGGACAAGAAGAAGCTGGAAACGTTTAAGAAGCGTTTGGAAACGCGGCAGCAGGAATTGCGCCGCACCGTGAACCGCACACAGGCTGACGGCCGCTCCGCCGACGAGGACACGGCGCAGGACATCGCCGACCGCGCCGCCAGTTCCTACACCAAAGAGTTCCTGTTCAGCCAGAGCAACAACGAACGGCAACTCCTGCAGATGGTGGAGAAAGCGCTGGTCCGCATTCGCGAAGGCAGCTTTGGCGAATGCATCCACTGCGGCAAAGAGATCAACGCGAAGCGGCTGGAGGCAGTGCCGTGGACCCGCCACTGCATCGAATGCCAGGAAAAGCTGGAGCAGGGATTGCTGGAAGAAGCTCCTCGCTAGGACGACTCTCTGATCAGCAACGCCGCCAACGGTTGGCGGCGTTTGTGTTTCTGCTGAGAAAGTGCGCATTAAGCCACAGGTTTCAACTGAAACGGCAGCCTCCGCAGCCGTTGTCCCGATGCCGCAAAAATTGCATTCGCAACCGCCGGCGCGATCGGCGGTAAGGCCGGCTCACCCATCCCGCCCGGATCCTCCCTACTCTGCGTCAAGTGCACTTCGATCGGCGGAGCCTCGTTGATCCGGATGGGATCGTAGCCGTCGAAGTTCGTCTGCTCGACCGCGCCATTCTTGATCGTGATTTCATTCTTCAGCGCCGCGCTCAATCCGTAAATGATCGCGCCCTCCGCTTGCGAACGCACCGACTCCGGATTCACAATCTGTCCGCAATCGACAGCAGCCACAATGCGATCGATCTTAAAATTGCCGCCGCTGACCGTGACCTCCGCCACCTCGGCAAAGTAGCTGCCAAAGGACTTGTAGCTGGCGATGCCGCGCCCCCGGCCTTTGGGCAGGGGCTTGCCCCACTCCGATTTCTCCGCCGCCAATTCAAGCACCGCTCGAAGCCGTGCCGGGTCCACATCTTCGTCATCCTTCGGCTTCCAGTTGGGTGGCTTCACCAGCAGCATCTTGCGGAACTCGAACGGGTCCTTTCCTGCCGCGGCGGCAAGTTCGTCAATGAAGCTCTCCACCGCGAAACCGTTGAACGAGTGCTCGACCGATCGCCACCACGCGCGCGGCACAGCGCTCTCCGCGGGGTTGTATTCCAGCCGCACATTGGGAATGGCATACGGCATCTGCCGGGCTCCCCCGGATTCGTCGTTTCCCGCCGGAGTCTTCGGGTCCCAGTATCCCTTAATCGACGTGGAGGCCAGCGTATGGGACCAGGCAATCGGGGTTCCGGAGGCGTCTACCGCACCTTGCATGTGATGACACGCGGCGGGCCGGTAGAAGTCGTGGGTCATGTCGTCTTCGCGCGACCACACTAACTGTACCGGCTTGCCGACGATCTTTGCGATCTGCGCCGCCTCAGCCGGGAAGTCGGCCATGTAGCGGCGTCCGAACGCCCCGCCCATGAGGGTTGTGTGAACGACGACCTCTTCGTTCTTGATGCCCAACACTTTTGCCACGGTTCGCTGGACCCAATCCGGCGATTGCGTCGGCGCCCATACCTCCGCGTCGGTCCCCCGCGCGTGAACCGCGATGTTCATCGGCTCCATGGTGGCGTGTGCCTGAAGGGGAAGCTCGTACAAGGCTTCGACTTTCTTCGCGCCATTGGCGAGCACGGCATCGACGTCTCCATCATTGCGCACGCGCTGGCCCGCCTTCTGCGCAGCCTCGTGCAAAGCTGCGCGCATCCCATCGCTCGACTCGGAGACGGCCGCGCCGTGATCCCAGGTGATCTGGAGAGCTTCTCGGCCCTTCATCGCGGTCCAAGTCGAGTCCGCCACGACCACGATACCTCCTGCGGTGAACATGTCGCCGGGCATCGCCGGAATCTCGAAGACATCGCGCACTCCGGGAACAGCCTTCGCCTTTGCCGCTTCGAAGTGAGCCGGTTTCCCGCCGAACGTTGGACACCGCGCCACTACCGCAAACAGCATTTCTGGAACGCGGACATCGAGTCCAAATTGTGCGCTGCCGTTGACTTTCGCCGGAATGTCGACCCGTGGCACCGCATGGCCGATCAATTCGAATTTTGAATCATCTTTCAGGAGCACTTTTTCAGGATCGGGCCGTGGCAGTTTCGCAGCCGCCTCCACCAGGTCCCCGTAGCTCGCTTTGCGTGAAGATTTCTGGTGCAGTACGGTGGCCTTCTTCGCCGTGCACTCCGTCCGCGGGACATTCCACTTCGCCGCCGCCGCGGTGATCATCAATTCGCGCACGGTCGCGCCCGCGCGCCGCAGCGGCATGAAATTCTCCATCGTGCTGCCGCTTCCGCCCGTACCCAGGTGCGGATAAATATCCGGCCGGGTCTCGGCTTGTTCCACGCTGACCGAATTGAAATCGACCTCGGCTTCTTCGGCAAGAATCATCGCCAGCCCGGTCTTGATCCCCTGCCCCATTTCCGATTTAGCCACGATCAGCGAAATCTGTCCGCTGGGCTTCACGTGAATCCAGGCATCAAACGGATTCGGAGCCGGCTTCTTCGGTCCACGTTCGTCTTCCTGCGCTTCGAGGAGCGTCCCGGAAAGACGCACTCCAATCACCAGCCCCGCCCCTGCCACTGTTCCTCGAACGACGAATTCCCGCCGGCTGATTGCCATGGCTATGCTCCCTTCCCGGCGCTGGTGCTGGCACGATGAATGGCTCGCCGGATCCGCTGATACATCCCGCACCGGCACAGATTTCCGACCATCGCCGCTTCAATCTGATCGTCGCTGGGATGGGTAGTCTTCGCCAGCAACGCCGCCGCCGACATGATCTGTCCCGGTTGACAGTATCCGCATTGCGGCACCTGCTCGGCGATCCACGCCTGCTGCACAGGATGCGAGTTGCCCGCCGAGAGCCCCTCTATCGTAGTGATCTTCTTTGTGCCTACCGAAGACACCGCAGTCTGGCACGAACGCACCGCCTCGCCGTCCAGGTGCACGGTGCAAGCTCCGCACACTCCCATCCCGCAGCCGTACTTGGTGCCGGTCAGGTTCAGGTTGTCGCGCAACACCCACAACAGAGGCGTGTCAGGAGCGATCTCAACCTCATGCGGCCGGTTGTTGATCACCAGATGAATCGCGGCCATGGGAGACTCCAGCAGTGAAGGTTGTGGTGTTAGACGAGGTTACTCCAACAAGGTTTGCACGAGCAAATGAGACGTCAATAAGATGCTATTGTTGTCGAGTAGCCGTCCCTCGGGCGCGACCTTTTCCGAAACCACTTATGGACACTCATTTCGTCGTGCATTGTCCAGAGTTGCGCTGGGGCGGGATAATCCGAGACAAGACTACAACTTCGCTCCGAAGGCAAGCAGTCGGCCATCGCGATCCTTCACCACAAACTCACGCGACTGCCATGGCATGTCGGCAGGTCCCCGCGTGAATTCGACGCCTCGAGCCGCATACTCAGCGTAAAGCGCGTCCGCATCTTCGACCAATACGTACGCGTCAAGCAGTTCGTCCGAATACTTATTGGGATTGGCTGTCGGAGGTTCGGCACAGCGGAAGTGAATCGCCTGCTGGTCGCGCGCAACGATGGCGTAAACCGGCGGGTCCTGCCACGTGCCCAAACATTTGAAGCCAAGCTTAGCTTCGTAATAGGCAAGGGTGCCGGGGATGTCCAGGGTGAAGAACTGAGGCGCGATCTGACGAATCATGGGACAAGCCT
Source organism: uncultured Acidobacteriaceae bacterium (assembly GCA_963768265.1). Lineage (GTDB taxonomy): Bacteria > Acidobacteriota > Terriglobia > Terriglobales > Acidobacteriaceae > Sulfotelmatobacter. The sequence continues at coordinate 60,694 of CAVYHM010000048.1, read as the reverse complement.
ACTATAGAAAATCCTGGGTGATGCCGTGGAACAGGTGATGCATTCACGGCCGCATCGCTAGATGCTGGAGGCCGCTACGGGTGCTGTGCGCGATTCTGTTTTCCAGTTCACTTGTTCGACTGGCCCAACCACAAACACCCATGCGAAACCGCCAGCCAGCAACACCGCAGCGGCGATCGCGAGCGGGGCCAGAAACGTTCCGGTCCGATCCACAAGAAATCCGGTAAGCGCGGGGGCTACGACACCCGAAAGATTCGCGAAACCGTTTTGCAGGCCTGTCCATTTTCCGGTTGCATGCGGGCCGGCAAGTGTCTGGGAAAATGCGAATGGCCCCGCGCGAGCAGTTCCGCAACCGATACCGACTGCGACCAAACACAACAGATACCAGTGAGAAGTGGCCATGGCGCAGCCCGCGAGGGCAATTGCGGCGATTATGTGCCCGATGGCCATCGCGGACTTACGCACCAGAGTCGGCGTATAGTTTCGGCGGATGAAGAAATCCGAGAACCAGCCTGTCGTGATGGCGGATAGACCTTCAATCGCGTAGTATGCGCTGGCGACCTTGGCCATGGTTTGCATGGAGAGATGCCGTTCGCGCACAAGATAAAACGGAAGCAATGTGAGCATGAAATACGCCAAGTAGTTGACAGAAAAGTGGCCCGCACAAACACCCCAAAATGACCTCTGCCGCAGAATGTCAGCAAAACCGGGAACCGCTATCAGGGAGCGCGCCATCGCTCCGGCGCGCGGCATCCATTTAATCCAGGCGGGAACCCACGCCAGGCTTGTCAGTCCGATGCCGATGAATACAGGTCGCCAGCCAAACCTTGCCATCAGAAGGCCGGCTCCCAACGTGCCCACCGCCGGCCCGAAACTCCATGCGCCCTGAAGGACGCCATTGGCAAAGCCCCTGTGATGTTCCGACAAATGGAGGCCGAGGATTTTCGAGCAGGCGGGAATCATCACCGACTCGCCGACGCCAAGCATCAACCGCATCGCCAACAGCATTGTGAATCCTCGTACGAGACCGGATGCCGCAGTAGTAAGCGACCAGAGCAGGAACCCAACGGCTATCACCCGGTTGGCGTCCAAGCTGTCCACCAGCCAGCCGCTGACAAACTGCATCGCGGTGTAGGTCCAAAAGAATCCGGAGAGCAGAATGCCCAGTTCCGTGACAGAAATGCGCAACTCGTCTTTCAGAAGAGGGGCAGCAATCGAGAGATTGCCGCGGTCAACGTAGTTGATGAGAGCACAAATAGCCAGCAAGACAAGGGCTGGCGCAAACGCCCTTAGTTCTCGCGACTCATGCGGCATCCCACTCATTCACAACGGCCCCGAGCCATTCTCTGCTCGCGGCAGATTTCTGACAAGCAATCGTGAAAACAATGATCGCCAACAAATGCTTGTGCCCGAATCACCGGCCCAGAAACAATAGCTCCTTAAGTTAGCGCCACCCACCCATGGGTGTGCCACCCGGGCACAGCCGGGGAAATCGAAGAGACAGGACCACCTAGTTCGCGGCTTTCTGGCCTTCCTGCGCCTCCGCACCCGGCACCACGTTCTTGAGCGGAGCTTTCCGCTGCTCCTCAAGTTCGGGATGGGGCAGCGGCTTGCGCGGCAACATCTGGTCGCGCATCGCGGTGTTGTAGACGAAGATCGCTTCCACCACGGCAGCCTGGGCCAGGTCATCAGGTTGCAGACGTTCGTAGGTATCCATGTTCGAGTGATGCGTGCGCGAGCCGTAGTCGAGCATGTCCTGAATAAACTGGAATCCCGGCACTCCCACCGAATCGAACGCTTCGTGGTCAGTGCCGCCCGTGTCCCGCATCGTGATGCTGCCGACGCCCAGGTCCTTCAGCGGTTCCATCCACTGCTGGAAGATCGGCCCCACGGCGGCATTCTCCTGCAGGTAGATGCCGCGAATTTTTCCCGAGCCATTGTCGACGTTGAAGTATCCGGAAATCTTCTGCTGCTCCGGTTTCAACTCCACCGGACCGGTAGGCTTGCGCAGAAAGTCCGGCAGTTTCAACTGGTCGGGAGCGGTCGAGAGCGGCACGTAGCCGAAATGTTGCTTCACATATCCGTAAGATCCGAATTCTCCTTGCTCTTCCCCAGTCCACAACCCCACACGAATCGTGCGCCGGGGCTGTACATGCAGGGCATTGAGGATGCGCATCACTTCCAGCGCTACGACGGTGCCCGCGCCGTTGTCGGTAGCACCGGTCGCCGAAGCCCACGAATCGAGGTGTCCACCCACCATCACGACTTCATCTTTCAGCTTGGGATCGGTGCCAGGAATTTCGGCGATGGTGTCGAAGCCGTGCTCGTGATCGCCAGTGAATTCCGCCTCGACATCCATCTCTACCGTAACCGGAGCATTCGCCTTGAGCAGCCGATACACGCGCCCGTAGCTCTCGATGGCCATCACGACCACTGGCAGCGGCTCGGCATGTTCCCGCTGGTACGTAAACCAACCCATGCCGCCACCGCCGTCGTCAAAAATCGTCCCACCCGACCCGCCGTTGGTGCGCCCGTCGCGGCTCGGAACCACGATTCCAGCCGCGCGCTCGGCGGCGAAGAACGCTCCTGCTTTTTCACGAAATTCCAGCCTCTTGATAAAGTCCTGGAAAAAATCCTGCCGCTGGCCAACATGTACTGGATATTCCGCTGTCTCCTTCAGATTGGCATCGTCCCTGCGCTCAAACAGTGGCTTGTCGACCGGCTTCACGTCACGCATCTCACCGAAGAAGACGATCTTGCCCGCGAGCTTGCCTTTGTACTTTTCCAGATCCTTCTCGTCCTTCGCATCGACCCAAATCGCGCTCCCATGAATCGGCCCGTGGCTCGACGGCGACCAAGGCAGCGCTTGCGCGATGAACACGGCTGTGTCCGGAGCCGACATGCGTACCCATGTATTCAGCTGGCGCCATCCCATCCCAAATTCACCCCAATCCTCGAGGTGAGCGTTGCTGCATCCCATGGCAGTCAACTGGTCGCGCGTCCACTCGTTAGCATGCTTCAGATTCGGAGACCCGGTCAGCCGTGGTCCGATCCCATCCATCAACCCCGAGGCATATTCCATCACGTGCGAATGCCCCAGCCCCTCGTCGCGAATGCGCTGGTACATGGTGTAGTCCAGATTCTCGGTGGCAGGTTGAGGCAATTCGTAAGAAGGCTTGCTGGTTTCGTCGGCTTTGACGTCTTTCGCTTTCTTATCCGCCGCGGAGGTGGACAGAGCAAGACACACAAGCACTGCAAAGATTGAAAGCGAATATCTGGGTGATGGCATTTTTTCGGTTCCTCTTGAGCGGAAAGCAGAGTAGCAGAAGCCGCGGCTATTGCGAAAGACAGAAGCAGCGGTCTGATTTTCAAGCGTCCAGTAATGGTGTAGTTCGGGCAGGCTCCGGGTGCCCCGTCCTTGTCGCGTTTTTTGCGACAGAGCCTGCGCTGAGCCTGCCGACAGGGCCGGGTCTTTGAGGCTGCTACCAACTCGATGCTGAAGATGTGCGACGGAACAACCCCAGGCCCCAGCCGCGAAGCGGCGGAACGTGAAAGCCCGGCACGCAAGTGCCGGGAAGACACGAGGGAGTAACAAGCGGAGTCCGCTTTAGCGGACGGCACGAGTTTCGTAAATGCCTCCTTCGCCTCTCTTTCCACAGCCCGGTGTGACATCCAACCTTGACCCGCGAATCCAAAAAGCAGATCATCGTCGAGGCGGAGGCGGCACACCCAGCCTCCAAGAAAAGAGCCGTACCTCTCTTGTTCTCAAGATTTTGAGCTCTAAACCTTTGGGGCTCAAGATTTTGCAGAGCATTTTTGCGAACCCCGCGCCAGTCGCGGCTTTCAGAGGGGTGGGGGGAGGGGGTATACCCCATAACTCGCGCGTTTCCCGAAATGGAACTCGCTCGCGCGATCCTGATCAAGGCTGATAGTCAAGTATTTTTCGGCAGTAATCCAGAGCATCGAGCTAGTTTTTGACGACCCCATTTGCCCCTGTTACACTGTGTGTTTGTCCACCCACAACTACCATTAGAAGGGAAGTCTGTGCGCGCAGAGACCCGCCATCAACTTAAGCAGGACGCATTCAGCCGAGCCACGATCGATGCCGCCGAGAGAACTGCCCATTGGACGGTCGAACACCGCACCAACCTGATCATTTCCGTGGTCGTCGCCGCCGTGGTGATCGGCGCGGTCGCTGGCGGCTGGTTTTACTTGAGCGCGCAAGACGAAAAGGCCAGCGCGGAACTTTCGCAGGCTGTGCGCACACTGCAAACCCCGTTGCGCCCTGCCGGCTCTCCGGCTCAGCCCGACTTCCCTACCTTCACTTCGGCCAAAGAGCGCAATGAGGCCGCCAGAAAACAATTTCAGGCGATCGTCGACAAGTATGCCCACACCCAAACGGCGGACATGGCGCATTACTTTCTGGGCGTGACTGCATCGAATTTGAGCGACAACACCGCAGCCGAAAAAAACTTCAAAGAAGTAGTCTCGTCAGGCAGCCGCGACCTGTCGTCGGTTGCTAAGCTTGCACTGGCTTCACTCTATGGCGAGACCAACCGCACAAAGGAAGCCGTCGCTCTCTATCAGGAGTTGATCAATAAGCCGACGACCTCCGTCACCAAGGTGACGGCGCAATTGCAGTTGGCCGAACTCTACCAGGCTTCCAGCCAGCCCCTCGATGCTAAGCGCACCTACGAAACCATCAAGAAAGAAAATCCCACAGGCGAGGCCGGACAGATCGCCACCCAGAAGCTGGCCCAACTCAAGTAGGCCGAACTCGCTTTATCCGTTCCATTTCCCCTTTTACCCCTCGGTTGAGTACCATGTTGTCCGGTTCCTAACTCTATAACTGGATCAACATGGCCGATATCTCGCTCCGCGTTAACGGCAGTGCAAAGACAGTCAGCGTCTCTCCTGAAACTCCTCTCCTCTGGGTTCTCCGCGACACTCTGGAACTCACCGGAACAAAATTCGGCTGCGGCGCCGGATTGTGCGGCGCCTGCACGGTACATCTCGACGGAGCCCCGGTGCGCTCCTGCTCCATTCCTGTATCGCAGGCCGCAGATAAGAACGTCACCACAATCGAAGGGCTCGGAGCCAACGGTCTGCACGCACTGCAGCAGGCCTGGATCGCGGAAGAAGTTCCGCAATGCGGCTACTGCCAGACGGGACAGATCATGTCGGCCGCAGCGCTGCTCGCAAAAACTCCGAATCCCACCGACGATCAGATCACCCAGGCGATGAACGGCAACCTTTGCCGCTGTGGAACCTATGAGCGGATTCGCAAAGCCATCCATCGCGCCGCCGGAAGCGGAGGTGCGCGATGAGCCCACTCTCTCGCCGTGACTTCGTCACCGCCGGAGTCGCTGCCGGCGCAGGACTCGTGATCGGGTTCTACCTGCCGCGCGGCGCCAGTTCCGGGAAAGAGTCCTTCTCGCCCAATGCCTATCTGCGCATCACGCCCGACAACAAAGTCACGATCGTAGTCGCGCGCTCGGAGATGGGCCAGGGCGTGCGCACAGCGCTCCCGATGATTCTAGCCGAGGAACTTGAAGCTGACTGGAAACAGATAGAAATCGAGCAGGCCGGAGCGAGCACGCTGTTCGGCGACCAAACGACCGGCGGAAGTGCCAGCATTCGTACCACGTGGGATCCCATGCGCAAGGCCGGTGCCGCGGCTCGCGAGATGCTGATTTCCGCAGCGGCCCTAACTTGGGCGGTTCCACGATCCGCGTGTACGGCGGAGAGTGGCCGGATCAAGCACGCTGCCACCAATCGAAGTCTGAGTTACGGAGAACTCGTCGGTAAAGCGGCGACGTTGCCGATCCCCACTGACGCGACCCTGAAGCAGAGCAAGGACTACAGGCTTGTCGGCCAACGCCTGGCGCGCCTGGATTCGCCCGCAAAAGTGAAAGGCGAAGCCGTCTTTGGAATTGACTTCCGCTTGCCTGGGATGAAGTTCGCGCTGCTCTCGCGTTGTCCCACAATCGGAGGCAAGGTCTCGGGCTTTGACGACAAAGAGTCGAGAAAGATTTCTGGAGTGAGTTACGTGGGCAAGATCGGTGACTCAGCAGTGGCTGTGGTTGCCGAGAGCGTTTGGGGTGCGATGGAGGGCCGGCGCGTACTCAACGTAACCTGGGACGACGGCCCAAATAAAGAACTGAATACCGCCGCAGAGTTGGCGTCGCTCAAGGCTGCCGTGACACAGAAAGATAAGGCATCAATAGCGAGCCTGTACTCGGCCGGTGATCCCGCGAAAGCCTCAGGACGACGCATCTCCGCCGAATACGAGTTGCCATACATGGCCCACGCTCCCATGGAGCCCGGCAACTGCACGGCGAATTTTCAAGGAACGAAATGTGAACTCTGGGCGCCGACGCAAGTTCCGCAGGATTGCCGCGATTCGGTGGCGCAGGCGATCGGACTTGATCCCGATCAAGTCAAAGTCAACGTGACGCTGATGGGCGGCGGATTTGGCCGGCGTCTCGAGCACGACTACGCCGTCGAGGCCGCGCAGGTATCGAAGGCAATCAACGCCCCGGTGAAAGTTATCTGGACGCGCGAAGACGATATGAGATTCTCCACCTACCGTCCAGCGAGTCTGCATCAACTGACGGCTACACTTGATGGTTCGGGATTCCCGGTCGCGCTGACGCACCGGATCATTTCGCCTTCCATCAGCGGGCAAAAGGGGCAACCCACGGCGAACAATGTCGACCCCGATCTGCCCGACGAGGCTGGCCCGGTCTACGGCATCCCCAACTATTCGATTGAGTACGTCATGACCAAGACTGCCGTCCCACTCGGCTGGATGCGTTCGGTCTATGCGTTGCAGGCGGCGTTCGCCCTTGAGAGTTTCATCGATGAACTGGCAGTCGGAGCCGGCAAGGATCCGCTGCAGTACCGGCTTCACCTGCTGGCGAAGGATCAGGATCTCCCCTACTTCACCACGACCTGGCACACGGCCCGCATGCGCGGGACGTTGCAACTGGCCGCCGAAAGAGCCGGATGGGACAAGCCTCTGCCCGCGGGCCACTACCGCGGAATCGCGTGCTTTGGTTGCTTTGCGTCGTATATGGCCGAGGTAGTCGAGATCACGATGGAGAACGGCCAGCCTCGCGTGCATCGGGTGGTCGCAGCCGTCGATTGTGGTCAGGTCGTGAACCCCAGCATTCTCGAGCAGCAGATCCAAGGAGGAATCGTCTTCGGACTAGCCAACGCGTTGCGCGCCAAGATCACGCTCGATAAAGGCCGCGTGGTGCAGGGCAACTTCGACGATTACGCGCCGCTGCGCATGGATGAAACGCCGGCGGTCGAGGTCTATACCGTTGCCAGTTCGGAGGCGCCAACCGGGATCGGCGAGCCGTCGATACCTCCGCTCGCCCCCGCGCTGTGCAACGCAATCTACGCAGCGACCAAGAAGAGAATTCGAGCGCTGCCGATTCTGAGCTAGCGTTCTCGCCCATAGCGCCGGCATCTGCCGGCTGGCGCGAAAGCCTGCCCTGAGCTTGTCGAAGGGCCGTCTCGGCTTCGCATGCGGGGGCGAGACGCCCCCGCGACAGCCGCCGGGACGGACGGCGCTACTTTCTGGAGGATGCCATGTTCCGCAGCCGGTTCGCTATCATACTGTTTCTCTCTTCGCTGTCTTTGGCGCAAAGTGCGCCGCTGTCCTCGGTTCCCGCTTCTCGTCTAGCCAATATTCGCCGCGGCATCAACCTCAGCGAGTGGTTCGCGCAAGTTTACGATCCCAAGGGATACACGAAAGAACACTTCCAGAACTGGACCACGGCTGCCGACATTGCCCTGATCAAGTCCGCAGGCTTCGATCATGTGCGGCTCAGCGTGAATCCAGAACCGATGATGAACGCCGCTCACCGCCAGAACGGCATGGCGGAATACTTCGGCTACCTCGATGCTGCCGTCAAGATGATCCTCGATGCGGGGCTGGCCGTCGAAATCGACATGCATCCCGACTCGGACTTCAAAGCGCGCCTCAAAGAGGACGATTTCGTGGAACGCTTCGCCGATTTTTGGCGCACGGTCGCACAGCATTATTCTTCGTGGGATACCGAGCGCGTGTTTTTCGAGATCCTGAACGAACCCGAGATGCGCGATGCCTACCGCTGGTACGGTGTGGAAGCAAAGCTGGCTGCGGCAATCCGTCAAGGCGCGCCCGTGCACACGATCCTCGCCGCCGGGGCGCGCTGGGACGACGATGACGACATGATCTTCCTCGAACCCCTGCGCGATCCCAACGTGATTTACGTCTTTCATTTTTATGAGCCACACATCTTCACCCATCAGGGCGCGACTTGGGGCGCATTCTACTGGCACTGGCTAAAGGGTTTGCATTATCCGTCGTCGCCGGAGAATGCCGCGCAAGTCGCCGCGAGCGTCCCTGAAGCCGTCGAACGGCTCTACGTGATCCGCTACGGGAAAGACCATTGGGATGCGACGCGCATTGAGGCCGAGATAAATCAGGCCGCGGACTGGGCGACGCACAATGGAGTCCCGCTCGTCTGCAACGAATTCGGCGCGTTCCGCTACGGTGTCGATCCGCCGGACCGCGCCGCCTGGATCAAAGATGTCCGCACCTCCCTCGAACGCCACCATATCAGCTGGGACATGTGGGATTACTCCGGCAGCTTCGGCGTGGTCACGAAGAAAGACGGGAAGGCCTCGCTGGATGAAACTACCTTGAACGCACTAGGGATGAAGATGCCGGCGGGCCAATAAATGTTGCGGGGCGCCGTTTACGGAGAGCGTCCGCACGCACTTTCGACGGAACTTATCTTTCGAGGCCGGTGTCTATGCAAGAATTATCGGATACTCTCTCGCTCTGCCGCCGAGACTTCGCCTCGCGAGGTGGCCATGCTCGAAGCCGTGCACCTTACCAAGCGCTACGCATCGTTGCCCGCCGTGCAAGACCTGTCGTTCTCTCTGCGTTCAGGAATGGTTCTCGGCTGTCTCGGCCCCAATGGTTCCGGGAAGAGCACCACAGTGAAAATGCTCACCGGCCTGTTGGAAGCGACGCGGGGCGTGGTGCAGTTCGATGGGCAAAACATTCAAGACAATCTGCAAGCGTACCGCAAGCGCCTGGGCTACGTGCCGGAAGAGGCTCATCTCTATCCCTACTTAACCGGCTGGGAATATCTGGAAATGGTTGGAACCCTGCGTGGCATGGCCTCCCACAGGTTGGGAATCAAGCTTGATTCCCTCCTGGAATTGTTCTCCTTGCATCCGCATCGGCACGCCAGCATCGGCACGTATTCGAAAGGAATGCGCCAGCGCATTCTGCTCATCGCCGCGATCATGGACAACCCCGACGTCTTCATCTTCGATGAGCCGCTCTCCGGCCTGGACGTAGCCTCGGCGCTGATCTTCAAGAACCTGGTGCAGGCGCTGGGCCAGCAGGGCAAACTCGTGTTTTATTGCTCGCACGTGCTGGAGGTCGTCGAGAAGGTCTGTTCCGACGTCTTGATCCTGCGCAAAGGCGTGGTCATCGCCCAGGATTCAGTAGCGAACATCGGGCAGATTCTCGGGCAATCGCTGGAGAACACTTTCCTCCACCTGGTCGACGACGTCGACACGATGAATGTCGCGCGCGACATCGTCGAAGTGATGAAGGCCGCATGATCAGCCTCCTGACCGATCCGATTGGCCACTGGTGGGGACATTACCGCCAACGTCCCTTCGGGCGGATGGTCGAACTCTTCGTGGCTCGCATCTTCCGCGGCGGCGGCGACTCCGACACCGAGGGGCTCGATCTCGGCATCGGCCTGGCGCTCACCTTGCTCGCCCTGCCCGGCGGATTTGTGTCGATTCTCTTGCTCGACAAGTATGGAACTCTGCTGCAGTGGATGCGCGGGACCCTGAACGTCGATCCTTTTTTGATGGCGGTTCCCGACGAGTATTTCTTTATCGTGCTTTCCATGACCGTGACCGGCGCGGCCGCCGTCTGGCGATGGGACGCGATCTTTCCCGACCGGCGCGATTACATGAACCTGGTCCCGCTGCCCATTTCCACGCGGACCATCTTTTTTGCCAACCTGATGGCGGTTCTTTTTCTGGCTGGCTTGATTGCACTCGACGTCAATGCGGCCTCGTGCATTCTGTTCCCCATGGTAGTAGGAGCAACGCAGACCAAATTTTTGTTCTTCGCGAAGTTTGCGGCGGTTCACGCCGTCGGAGTTGTGCTGGCGAGCGTCTTCTCGTTCCTTGCAGTGTTCTCAATGCTGGGTCTGTTGATGGCACTGCTGCCCCCCCGCGCCTTTCGGCGAATCTCCGCTTACATGCGGGGCGTCGTGGTCGTCTATCTGGTCACTCTTCTCTGCACCAGTTTCGCAGTTCCGGACAAGTTACTGCGTGCTAAGGGACCGCTGCCCTCTTGGACCCTGCTGCTTCCTTCTTGCTGGTTTCTGAGTCTGTGTCAGGCCTTGCGTGGCCGCGCGAGCCCCGCAATGATGCGACTCGCCCGGTTGGCGCTCCCAGGGATTGCGGTGCTAACGGCGGTCGCCCTGTGCTGCTATGTGATCGGATACCACCGCCATTTCGTGCGGATTCCGGAGACCGCTGAGGCAGCGGTCACCGCACCCAAGCCTAGGAGGTCGCAGGTAGGCGCGTTCCTGGGGCGACTCGTGCTGCGAACTCCATTCCAGAAAGGTTGCTCTCCCTTTCTGTGGAAGACCTTGATTCGCAGCGAGATGCATCGCCTCGTCCTGACTGGGATTGGCGGGCTGGGCTTGGTTCTGGCATCTCAAGCTCTGATGAATGCTTTTGCCGGCGCGAGGTCGCTGCATCAAGCAGCCCTTTCGCCTAGCGCGCTCTCGATCCCTTTTATTCTTACCTTTCTCATCATCATCGGCCTGCGGGTCGTCTTTGAGATTCCGGTTGAGTTACGCTCCAACTGGATCTTCCAGTTGATGCTGGATCCAGATCGGCAGGAGTGTCAGAGCCTGGCAAGAAAGCTGGTCCTCACGTTAGCGCTGCCCTTGGTCTTGACGATCGCATTTCCGGCTTATGTTTACCTGGAAGGCTTGAGGGTGGCCTTCCTGCACACGCTGCTGGTGGGGATATGGTCGGTACTGCTGACAAACATTGTGCTGATTCGCTTTCGCAAAGTGCCATTCACTTGCACGCTCCCGATCTTTAAACAGCATTCCATCGTGCTGTTTCTGGCCCTTTGTTTCGGATACTTGCTCTATGCCATTTCGACGCCGGAGTTCGAGTCGTCGGCATTAGCGGAACCTCTGCGAATGATCTTCCTTGTGCCTGTGGCCGCAGTGGCGTGGTTTATTCCATATCGTCTGGACAAGAGCACCATCGATATCGAGAGAAAGCTGATCTTCGAAGAATCTGCCACACGGACGATTGAGGTGCTGCGGCTGAGTGACTAAATCATGGAGTTGGAATCGTTTCAGCGCGTCAAAATGCGCCCAGCCATTTCACCGGCAAGCGTGCAGCCAGAGCATTGGCCAGACACTCATCGGCGGTGATCAGTTCGGTCTTCGCTTGCACGGCCAGTGCCGTGTACAAACAGTCGTAGACACTCCGGTCGTAGGCGAAGGCGATTTTCAACGCTTCCGGCAGCAACACGAGGGACGACACTGTCGTGAAATCGCGCGCCTTCATGTCTGAGGCAACGTTTTCGGCTTCGTCTCGTTTCCATCGGCGCTGGCGGACACCCTTCCACAAAACGTTGCCGAGTTCGGCCCAGAAAACGTCAGGCACGATGAAGTCCACCTCGCCGGCAACGTGGCGCTTGAGCAATCGTAGAGACTCGTCCGTCAGAGGTTCCCTGGCCGATGGCATCGCCCACTTGACGGCGACACTGGCATCGAGAACCAACGTGATCACCGCTCGCGGTCCTCGCGAATCATTTCCTCAGCCGAGGGAAACGGGCCAGGACCTTCGGGCGTCCGTGCCCGGAGTTCGGCCATTCGGTCGTAGAATTCCCGGCGCCGTTTCAGTTCTGCTTCAGTCGGTATGTTCTGCTCCAGCAGCGAAATCACCTCCGCCGCAATCGACTTGCGGTTGGCGCGGGCGCGCTTGCGCAGGGCTTTGTAGATTTCCTCAGGGACATTTTCCACGTAGAGCGTTGCCATAGCGTCTCCCTAGGAAAAGTCTAGCACACTCCAAGGCAGATTTAGTGATCATACTCCATGCAACGCAGAACTCTGTCACCTGTTTCTTGACACTCCCGCCCCCTCGCCTTTATCCTAAGTCTTGCTCATTGCGGTACTTACGCCTCTTGGCGTGCTTCCGCGGGCTGGTCCGGCACGATTGCCGCGGAGGTTTCTGTATGTTCCTCGACATCAAAGAATTGGAGCGCCACCCTCTCGATTTTGAGGAGGAGTTTCAGCCTGATGTCATCGACCTGGGGGACGAAGCCCGCCAGGTCACGCCGCTGAAAACGGCAGGGCGCGCCGAGCTGGTCGAGGAGCATCACGGCAAGCATAAGACAATAAAAGATATCCGCCTACGAGGGCGATTGTCGGCTGGCCTTGAGATGCAATGCGCCCGCTGCCTGGAGCCGGTGCGGCAGGACGTGGTGCGCGACTTCGAGTTGCTCTACCGCCCGTTGGGTGCCGACGCGGGACGCGACGAGCTTTCGGTGACCGACGCGGAGGCCGAGATCGGATATTATCAGGGCGAAGGAATTCTGCTCGAAGACGTTTTGCGCGAGCAGGTCTTACTGGCATTGCCCTTGAAGGTCACTTGCAGCGAAGACTGCAGGGGCTTGTGTCTGCATTGCGGCAAGAATTTGAACCAGGAAAAGTGCTCCTGCGCAGTGCCCATGGAAGATCCGCGGTGGGCGGCGCTCAGAGAGATTCGCAGCAAGCTGGAACACTGAAAAGAAGTTGTCAGCTATCAGCCGTCAGCTTTCAGCGTTCGACACTCAAGAATTGAGCGCGTTCCGGTGAGTTTGAGGTTTCACACTTAGCAAACGGTAGTCAGCGGTCAGACTCAAGAGCTGAGAGCTGATAGCTCTTTAGATAAGGAATTCAAACCATGCCTAATCCGAAACGGCGACACTCCCAAAAGCGCACGTCCACGCGGCGCGCCCACGATGCCCTCAAAGGCCATTCACTTTCTGAATGCCCCAACTGTCACGAAAAGAAAATGCCTCATCGTGCCTGCCCGAAATGTGGGTACTATAAGGGACGCGAAGTGCTCGACGTCGAGGAAGCCAGCTAAGTCATAACCATGCCTAGCGTGATTGCGCTGGATGCGATGGGTTCGGACCGTGCGCCCAAGCCTGAAATCGAGGGCGCCATACTTGCTGCTCGCCAGTACGGGGTGCGCGTGCTGCTGATCGGTCCCGAATCGATAATCAAGCCGGAACTGGACCGTCACCGTGCGGCTGCGACGCTGCCTATTGAAATCGTCCACGCCAGCGAATACATCACGATGGATGACAAGGTGGAAGCGATTCGCGCCAAGCGCGACTCGTCCATGCGCGTCGGACTGCGCATGGTGCGCGAAGGGCAAGCTGCAGGGTTCGTAACCGCGGGCAATACCGGAGCCGCGATGGCGACGGCGAAGGTCGTGCTGGGGGCGGTTCCTGGCGTCGATCGGCCCGCACTGGCTGCCGTGTTCCCGACCGCACCTGGAACCGCGGCCATGCTTCTCGACGTCGGCGCCAATGTCGACTGCAAGCCGCAGAATCTCGAACAATTCGCCGTCATGGGCGACATATATTTTCGGGCCATGTTCGGAAAAACGCTCGGAAGGACATTCGGAAATACGTTCGGCAGGCGATCCGGGATGCTGGGCCCGCGCGTTGGACTGCTCTCCATCGGTGAAGAAGAAACCAAGGGGAACGAACTCACCCGCGAAGCGTTTCAGTTGCTCAAACAGCTTCCCCTGAATTTCATTGGGAACGTGGAAGGCCGCGACCTGTATAACGGGCACGTCGACGTGATCGTCGCCGACGGCTTCGTCGGGAATGTCGCGTTGAAAATTTCCGAAGGCGTGGCCAACCTGGTCCGCACGGCGCTGAAAGAATCGCTGAAGGCGACCATCACCCGGCAAGTGGGAGCGTTGCTCTCGCGCAGCGCCTTCATCGACTTCAAGAAGCGCCTCGATCACACCGAATACGGCGGCGCGCCGCTGCTGGGCGTAAAGGGAGTATGTATCATCACGCATGGCTCGTCGAACGCCAACGCCATCAAGAATGCCGTGCGCGTCGCAGGCGAGTTTGCCGAACGCGGGATCAACGACTCGATCGAGCGCGGCCTGGCCGCGTTGCGGCCCGCTCCTGTCGAAGCGGAAGTAGCGCAGCCGAGCTAGATCACAGTTTTACCTTCGACCTCCATGACCGATTCCAAGAACGAACTTGCTTTACTCTTCCCCGGACAGGGATCGCAGGCCGTCGGGATGGGCAAAGAGTTGACAGAGAAGTATCCCATCGCTCGCCAGACGTTCGAGGAGGCCGATGAGGCTCTCGGCTACAAACTCTCAAAGCTCTGCTTCGAGGGACCAGAAACCGAGCTTCGTCTCACCGAGATTACTCAGCCGGCGATTCTCACGGTCTCAGTCGCCGCGCTGCGCGTGCTAGAGACGCGCATTCCCAAGCCCTGTTACGTGGCCGGCCACAGCCTCGGCGAATACACTGCGCACGTTGCTTCCGGGACGGTCTCCTTTGCCGACGCCGTGCGCACCGTCCGCAACCGCGGCAAGTATATGCAGGAGGCTGTGCCTGTTGGCGTGGGCACGATGGCTGCCATCCTCGGTATGGAGCTCGCGAAAGTCGTCGCGATCTGCGCGGAAGCCGCACAAGGTGAGGTCTGTGAGCCCGCCAACATTAATTCGCCGGAGCAGATCGTCATCTCCGGCAATACCGCGGCGGTTGAGCGTACGGTGAAGCTCGCATCCGAAGGTGGCGCCAAAAAGGCGCTGTTGCTGCCTGTCAGCGCTCCCTTCCATTGCTCGCTCATGAAGCCCGCGCAGGATCGCCTGGAAGCCGATCTGAATGCGCTCAACATGCAGAAGCCGGTCTATCCCGTTGCGTGCAATGTGGACGCAGAACTAGTCACCGACGATCTACGGGCCCGCGATAGTCTGGTCCGCCAAGTCACGGGGGCAGTCAAGTGGGAGCAATGTGTGCGCCTGCTCATCGCTCACGGGGTCGACACTTTCATCGAAGTGGGACCTGGAAAAGTTCTGTGGGGATTGATGCGGCAGATCGACCGCTCGAAAACCAGCCTGTACGTAACCGACGAGACCACGCTAGAAAAAACTCTGAAGTCCTTGGATAAAACCCCCGCCTGAAAACGGTTCAGCGCCAGCTCACCGAAAGATCAGTTCGCAGGGAGGAAAACTCAGAGTCTTATCCGATTTTTCCACCCAGACCTGCGCATGCTCGGCGCGATCGTTCACCGCCACATCGACAACCACTCCGCTTCCGCCGCCTGGGCAAGTGCTTGCTCCGTAAACTTTCTGAGTCTTGATGACTCCCCATTCGCCGCCCGGCCCCCAGTCACGGTAGAAGTCGCCAAACGGATACTTGGGATGCCGCTCCGGGTGCTGCTGCCACTCCGGATCGCGCATCCAGATGCCATAGGCGGCCTTGTAATCCTGTCTCTGCAGAGAATCGAAGAACTTGCCCACGATGCGTTCTTCCGGCCAATAGCGAAACCACCAACCCACGGCAAGCACAATCACGACAAGAACGATTGCAGAAATGATTCGCTTCTTCCGCTTCCGATCTTTTTCCAGGTCGTACTCTTTGGCGTCCAGAAGGGTCATACTCCTCTAGCATAACGGACACGGCACGCAAGTCAAAAGTTCCCGGAACCTGATTCACCGCCGAGCACGCCGAGAGCGCCGAGAAAAAACCAAGTCTTGAATTTCTCTGCGTTCTCGGCGGTTGACTTTACAGCGTCCGCTTAAACAGCGGAATCGCAATGCCCAGCGTGATCATCGCGAAGAGCGTAAGGAACAACATATCTCCCCAAACCGCCGACAGCGTGGTCTCTTTGAGTAGCAGGCATTTGAACCCATCCACCGCATACGTGAAGGGATCGACCCGGGCAATTCCTCGCAGCCACGGCGGAAATGCTTGAATCGGATAAACTGAGCCGCTGGGGAAAAACAGCAGCGTGTTGAGGATACCGAACATGGCGCGCGGAACCAGCGGATCCTCGATGCGTACCATCAGCAGAAACATCATCGTGTTGAAGGCCATCGAAGTCAGCCCGATCATTATCAGCAGCCCGAACATGGTCACGGGATTGAAAATCGTCCCCACACCCGCCATCAGCGAGCCGATGATCACAATAATCACGCCGGTCATCACCGCCTTGATCGCTCCTGCGAGATTCAGACCGAGCACGAGTTCAAGCTTAGTGATCGGCGTAACCAGGTAACCCTCGTGAACCCCGCGCGCCTTGTCGTCGATATAAAGCATGCCGCCGCCGATCATGACCGACACGAACATCGCCAGCACCAGCGAGCCCGGCAACAGGTACTTCATGTATTCGATGTAGGGATAGAGTTCGACGATGTCCAGAGCCGTCTGCTGCAGAATGCGAGGCGACACCGTGGGTTGGTTGAGCGCGTTGGTCAGATCCGTGAGTTCTGCTTCGACCGCCGAACTCATGAAGTTGTCGCTGTTATCGACAACCAGCGCGATGCGAGGGTGGTTCTCCTCGTACACGCGCCGGGAAAATTGCGGCGGAATAATCACCGCGCCCTGAAGTTTGCCGTTGCGCACATCTTCCATCGCTTGCTTGTCGCTGTCGTATTCAATCGGCGCGAAGGTACGAATATTCGCTCGCACCGAGTCGAACGCCTCGCGAATCTTCACCGCCTGCGGACCGCCATCCTGATCGACGAAGGCGACTCGGGCATCGTGGATTTTTCCGCCAAATGCGTTGCCCAGAATAATCAACTGCACTAGCGGAAAGATCATCGACGCCAGCATCAGCGCAGGCGAGCGGAAGAACTTCCGCATTTCTCGTTCGACAATGGCCATCATCCGATTCATAAACCTAGCTCCCAACTTCCGGCGTCATCACGAGCGCAGCCGTTCTTCAGGCGTAGCAGGAATCTCCCCGCTCACTACGGCTGCAGCCCTGGCCGTTGCGGCATGACAAACGCGTAGGCCTTCTGCAACTCGTCGCGCAATTGCCGTCCGGTGTAGTGCACGAATACGTCATCGAGCGTCGTATTCTGCACCGACAGCGACTTCACCGCTACTCCGGCCGTGACCGCCATTTCGACTAGCCCGGTCGTAGTGCGCGAACCGTTGCCGGTCAGCACGCGATACATGCCCGCTCCTTCGTGTTGCACAGAAGTGACTTCATCAAGAGCATGCAGCCGCTGCTCCCAATCTGCCGGCGGATTCTCGAACTGCGCTTCGATCACGTTCGATCCGGGAACGCTCGCCTTGAGCGCCGCCGGCGCGTCCAGCGCCACCAGCTTGCCGTGATCGACGATGGCAATGCGATCGCACAGCCGATCGGCTTCGTCCATGTAGTGGGTAGTAATCAGAATCGTCAGATTCCGATGTTCCTTGATGTTTCCCAACATTTCCCACACAGCCACGCGCGAGACCGGGTCGAGCCCGGTGGTCGGCTCATCCAGAAAGAAAATCTTCGGATGGTGAACCAACCCGCGGGCGATCTCGAGGCGACGCCGCATGCCTCCGGAAAGAGTTTTGGTTTGCGCGTCGCGCCATTTTGTGAGGTCCACAAGTTCAAGAAGTTCGTCGATCGACTTTTGGCGTTCTTTCGCCGGGACGTCGTAGAGTTTTGCATAGATGCTCATGTTCTCTTCGATCGTCAGGTCGAGATCGCTGGTCAGCGCCTGCGGAATCACGCCGATCATTCTTCGCGCGGCATTCGGCTCTTTGGCCACATCGTGCCCGGCGATGCGCGCTTTACCCGCGGTGATCGGGATGAGCGTGGTCATCATGCGGATCAGAGTCGACTTCCCCGCCCCGTTTGGGCCCAGCAGGCCGAAGATCTCGCCCTCCTTCACGCTGAAGGAGACGTCGTCAACCGCCGTAAAATCTCCGTACTTTTTGACGATGTGCTCCACCTCGATGGCAGACGGCGCCGCTGGGTCGTACACCGGCTTCTCCAGTGTGTGATTCGGCTTTGGGCTCGGTTCTACCATCATCGTTGCTCCGCTGCGGCGGCGCTTGGCGAACTGCTGCCTTTGATCTGATCGGGCGACACCAGGACTTCCGCCGTCATCCCCGGCACGAACACGCCCCTTGAATTGTCCAGGCGAATCTTCATCACGATCGTCTTGATGTCACGCTTGCGGCGGCTCACATCGCGCTGCGTTGCGAAATCGCTCTCCACGCCCTTAAAGAAAACCTTGCCGCTGGCGATGGTCCCTCCCGGCAAGCGCACGCGCAGCACGTCGCCATATCCAATGTGGTCGGTGTAGGTCTCGGGGATCGCGGCCCGCACCCAGGTGTCACTCAGGTCAACGATGGTGACGATCGGGGCGCCGATGTTCACCACTTCCCCTTGCCGTGCCGCTCGAACCGAAACGGTTCCGCTCACCGGCGCATAAACATTGGTGTACCCGAGGCGCACCGCCGCCTGATTCTTTTGCGCGATTGCGTTCTTGAGATCGGCCTCGGTCGAGGCCACGGTGCTCTTGGCGGCGTTGGCCTGGTGCGTGCGCGCGATGGCGGAGTTCAAGTCGGCCTCCGCGGCCTTGACCAATTCTTGTTGCGCCTGAACGGTCGCCTGAGCCGCTTGCAGATTGGTTTCTGCCTGCACCCGCTCCTGGTCGGACGCGACACCGGCCTTGGCCAGTTCGACGATGCGCCGGCTGTCACTCTCTGTGCGGTCGAGTGTGGCTTTGGCTTGCAGAAGTTGCGCCTTCGCGGAAGAGATTTTCGCCTGTGCATTCGCCACGTCGCTCGTGGTTGATCCCGACGTCGACTCTTCGGTGTGCTGCATCTCCGCAACTTTGTGTTGCAGGCTTGTGATGGTCGCCGTGGCCGCGGCTTCCTGCGTCTGTAACTCTGACGGATCGAGTATTGCAATCAAGTCGCCGGCCTTGACCGGTGTGCCTTCATCGACCAGCAACTTCTGGATACGGCCTTCGACCTGCGCGCTGACGATGACCTGGTTCGAGTCCACCGTGCCGATCAACACCAGGTCGCGCGAGTGATCGGCGGAAAAATAGTAGTAAACGGCGGCAATGACGAAGATAATGCCGAGCAGTATGAGGAAACGGTTCCGCGCACTCATGAGCGTGCTCCTTGCGTGGCGCTTGGTTTGGGGACAAACAACGCGGCGGAAATGAAGTCCAGCACCGCCGCTCGCCGCTCAGCGATGCGCTCGCTAGTGAGGGGATTGAAGCCGACGATTTTTTGCATCATCGGCGCGCTGCTGAAGTAGAAGACGATCATGGCGACCATGGAAGGCACAAAGTGCGCTGGATTCACGGGACGGAATTCCCCGTCTGCGATCCCCTCGCGCAGGAGTTCGCTGACCCGGCCGAAGATCGGCTGAATATAGTTCTTAATCACCTTGTCGATATGCGGCGACTGCCCGTCACGGGCCTGCATCATTTCGCGCTGCATCAGCCGCGGATAAAGGTGGTTCGAAGCGATGAAATCGAAATAGGCTCCTGCATACGCCATGATCTTTCGCCGTGGAGGGAGGTCGCCGTCGAGCACGCGAAAAACCGTCTCCTTCAGACCGGAAAAGGCGTTGTCCAGAACAGCACCGTAGAGCGTTTCCTTATCCTTGAAGTAGTAGTAAAGCAGCGCCTTGTTGACGCGAGCCTCGCGGGCGATGGCGTCGGTGCGCGCACCGGCAATGCCATGCTCGGCGAACTCGCGCGCCGCTGCTTTGAGGATCGCAGCGCGGCTCTCCTCGGGCTGGCCGCGCGATCCCATGCGGCGGTGCAGAACGTGGCGGTGAAAGAGCCGGGCCATGGCGTCTTAATTAACCAGTTAGTTAGATTATACATCAAACCATTCAGGTGCAAAACCTCGAACCTGCTTCTGTCCGCTCTGCCCGTTTTACCGGCAAGAGGTGCCCCATGATCTAATACCTCTTCTGCATTCATCGGCACCACGAGGATCCTTGCATGAAAATACCATCAATCTTGCTTGCTGCTCTGTGTGCATTATGCTTCAGCTCGACTTCCGCGGCAGCCCAGACCGCGCAAAAAGCGGATCGCCAAGTCGCCGTCACGATTGACGATCTTCCTGCGGGCATGGCCGACCGCCTGCCAGCGGCCGAGATCACCGCCATGACCGCGAAGTTACTGGGAACGCTCCGCGACCAAAAGATTCCCGTGGTCGGCTTCGTCAACGAGAAGAAACTGTACAAGCCTGGAGAGGTGGATGAGCGCATAAAGGCGCTCCAGATGTGGCTCGACGCCGGGTTCGAACTGGGCAATCACACCTTCTCCCACGCCTCGCTAAACCAGGTTGGACTCAAGGCGTGGGAAGACGACGTGATTCAGGGTGAGAGCGTCACCCGCATACTGCTCGCGGCACACAAGATGAAGCTGCGGTATTTCCGCCATCCCTATCTCGACACCGGGCGCGACCTACTCACGCGGCGCCAAGCCGACGCTTTTCTTATCGATCGCGGGTACCGCATAGCTCCCATCACGCTCGACGGCTGGGACTGGATGTTCGCCGGAGTTTACGAGGACGCCAAGAAACGCAATGACACGGCGCTGCAGCAGCAACTGGTGAAAGATTATCTTGCCCATCACGACGACGAGTTCGCCTACGCGGAAGAGCTATCGGCCAAAATAGTCGGCTACGAACCGAAGCAGATTCTCCTGCTTCACGCCAGCAACCTTGAAGCCGACCACATCGGCGAATTGCTCGACGTTCTGCGCAAGCGAGGCTATCGCTTCATCACGCTTGAAGAGGCGTTGTCAGATTCGGCCTACAGCCTGCCCGACACCTTCGTCGGCGAAGAAGGCAGCGGCTGGCTCGAACACTGGGCGATCACCGAGGGCAAGATTCCGCGGGGTGAGCCCGCCATGCCGCAGTGGGTGATCGACCGCACGAAGGAGTTGCATCTCTCGACGGGACAGGTAACTGCTCCGACGCCGTACTGAGACTGAAATCGTTGCGTTCCTATGTCAGTGCGAAACAGCACGCACATCCGCCAGTTCCTTGCGCGCCGCGTCGGCACTAGGCCCAGTCGGCTCTTCTGCCAGGAAGAGCTCCAGTTCCGCAATAGCGGCTGCGGCCTGTCCCGTCTGTTCCAACGCGTTCGCCGCCAGGCGATGAGCCAAAGCGTGAGGCTTGTCGAGGGCGTGGGCCCTCCGGCTGGTGGCGACCGCTTCATCGAAGCGCCGGTCCATCAATTCCGCATACGCCAGGAGAATCAGAGTCGCGGGATCGACGGGATCGAATCGGGAGGCCTTGTTCAGCGTCGTCTCGGCACTCGCGAAATCGCCGGCGCCAATACTCATCTTTCCCAGGTTGACATAAGCCGGAGCCATGCGTTCGTCGATGCTGATGGCCTTTAGAAGGGCCTCGCGCTCGCGCTCGTGGTCACCGAGACGGCTGTAGATCACTCCCAGATTGTTGTATGCCACCGCGAAGTCAGGATAGATCGCGATCGCTTTGCGCAGCTTTTGCTCCGCATGGGTCAAGTCCTGCTTGCCTAGCAACTTGTAGGCTCTGCCAACTTCTCTTCTTGCGCTGGCCGGAGCCCCTAGATCAGAGGCCGACACCAATGCACTAGCTGGCGCAGCATAGCTTGGCGCCAGCTCGCCGGCGCGAGTCACTCTCACTTCGAGCTCCGCCGACGCTGTGGGATTCATTTCAATCGCGCCCGTATCGGTGTCGGCAATGGTTTGACCCGACACGACGAAATGGTATGTACCGGCCGGCAGGTTGAAGAAATCCGCCTCGCACTGCTCGTTCGCAGTCGCCTCGGCGACAGGGCCAGCACGGCCCATCAGAGTGACGTGAGTGGCTGCGTCACAACCTCGATTGGCTAAGGCGACCTGTACTCGCACTCGGCGGATGGTCATGCCCGCATCGAGTTGCGCCGCAGCCCCACCCGCGAGCAGAAGGAAGACAACCAACACGCGACTCTTCATGGCAGGCTCCAGAGTCGCTGTCAGGAACCGTTCGTCGCTTGTCACCGGAAGCAGCGAGGGCTCGTGTGACAACTTGTCACGTCAGACGCATGGGCGGAGAAAGCGGTAGCGACATATCGCACGTCGCGAATGATTTTCTTGAGTCGTGATCTGATCGCAACGATCACATCACGAAACATGCATGACAACAGCCGATGTTGAGATTGTTTTGTAGGGTCACTGCGAAAGGAAGGCTAGTATGCCCGCGAGAGTTAGCGGAAGGAATCAGTACTAGAAAGAGCAATCCGGCAAAGATAACTATTGTTGCCTGTTGCGAACTGACGGTTTCGGTCTGACGTTTTCGAGCTGATGGATGGTTGACGCCAGACTACACTGCTCCACCTGCGATTGACGGCACCAGCAAAACCTCGTCGCCTTCCTGAAAAGAATATCCTTGCCCGCCCAGGAAGCGAATGTCTTCTTCATTCACGTAGATGTTGAGGAAGCGGCGGATCTGGCCTTTGTCATCGCGCAGGTGAGGCTTGAGGTCAGGAAACTTTTCGTCGAGCACCGAGAACAGTTCTCCAAGGTTCGAAGCGGCGCACGTAATCGAACCAACTCCCGAGGTGTGCCTGCGCAATGCAGTCGGAATTTGTACGGTGATCGGCATGTTACGCTCCCACTCCGGCCGCTTCTTCTGAGGCAACGACGCCGCGAATCTCTTCCGCGACGTCGGCTACGCCGAGCGTCTGCTGCAGATAGCTCTCGAACTCGGCCAGCTTCGGTGCGATCGGCCGCTCGGTCTGGTAGACACCGGCGAGCACATCAGTGGTCTTAAGGCCGTTTCCGGTGATGCACAGGACGGTCGTTTCCTCGGGCAGAATTCGGTCCTGACGATACAGCTTGCCCGCGCAACCGACCGTCACACCGCCAGCGGTCTCGGTGAAGATGCCTTCGTTTTCTGCCAGCAGCTTGATCGAATCGATGACTTCCGGATCGCTGATGTCTTCGCTCCATCCGCCGCTGCCCTTGATGGTCTTGATCGCGTAGTGTCCGTCGGCGGGATTCCCGATGGCCAGCGACCGCGCAATCGTATGCGGCTTCTGCGGCTCAATCTCGGAGCTTCCCGTCTTGACCGCAGTCGAGATGGGAGAACAGCCCGTCGCCTGGGCTCCGAAAAATTTCACTTCCTTCGCTTCGACCAGGCCCAGCTTGATCAGTTCGTCGAACGCCTTCTTGATTTTGACGATCAATGAACCGCCCGCCATCGGGCAGACCACGTTGTCGGGCAAACGCCAGCCGAGTTGTTCGGCGATTTCGAAGCCGACGGTCTTTGATCCTTCTGAGTAGTACGGCCGCAAATTCACATTCACGAAGCCCCAGCGATGCTCGTCGGCAATCTGCGAGCACAGGCGGTTGACTTGATCGTAGTTGCCGGCGATGCGCACCACCTTTGCTCCGAACACGTTGGTGCCGAGAATTTTCGCGGGCTCAAGATCTGAAGGAATGAAGATCCACGCTTTGAGTCCCTCGCGCGCCGCATGTGCCGCGACAGCGTTGGCCAGGTTGCCGGTGGACGAACACGATACGGTATCGAAGCCGAAAGCCTTGGCCTGGGACAGTGCCACAGCGACCACGCGGTCCTTAAAGCTGAGCGTAGGCAAGCACACGGCGTCGTTCTTGATGTATAGATTCTTCGCGGCGGCGGTCGACCCACTCAACTGCTCAGCAAGACGTGGAGCCTGAAACAGTGGAGTGAAGCCGACCGGCAGCCGCGGTTCGTAGCCCAGGGGGAGGGGAAGCAGTTCGGAGTAGCGCCACATGTTCGGCGGCCGCTGGGCAATGCTCGCTCGGCTGAAAGTTCCACGGCCAACCTCCGCGGAAAGGGCGGAGTAGTCGTAGGTCACTTCCAGAGGAGAAAAACAATCGTCGCAGATGGAGCGGGGCTGGTTTCCCCAGGTCCGTCCGCATTCCCGGCACCGCAGTTCGTAGTGAGACATATCGCTACTCGCTTTCTTTGAAACTTGCGAATAGCTGAAGACGAGCCTGAAAAAGCGGCCTTAAAAAGCAAAGGCCTCTTTTTCCAGGAAAAGGAAAAGAGGCTATCGGATGCAGGTAAAGCTCGCAGCCGAATCCCATGTTCCCTGTTTCCAGGAGAGAGTTGGCACCAGACATCCGGGATATATGATCCGGGATCGGTTGCCGTGGCGTCTCAGGGCTCGTCCCTCAGCCACTCTGCATGAAATTCAGGTCCGCTCCCCAATCAGATGGTTGAGCGAACTTGTTCCACAGATCGTACAGAATCCCAGAGGCGCCGTCAAGACCAAACTCACGCCTCCGAATTTCCACTGCGCTACAATCGTATTTATGCCAAGACATCTAATCGCTCGTGCGGCGGTCATTGGGCTGGCTATCCTCATTTCCGCAACGTCACTCCTCAACGCTCAAACCAACGCGCAGAAGGATGCTCCACCAAAAGAATCCGCGCCGGACGTGCCGGATGCGATCGCCGTGCCCGCCGGTTTGGAGCCTGTTTTGTTCGTGCATGCCAAAGGATCGCAGATCTATACCTGCAAAGCGGGCGCGGACGGCAAGTTCACCTGGACCCTCAAGGCTCCCGAGGCGGAGTTAAGCGATCGGAAAGATAAAGTGATCGGACAACATACCGCCGGGCCGACCTGGAAGTTGAAAGATGGCAGCGAGGTCACGGGGAAAGCCGCTGGCCATGTCGACTCTTTCGATGCAGACTCAATTCCCTGGTTGCTGGTGAATGTCGTGACCAACGCGGGAAAGGGACAACTTGCAAACGTAACCACCATTCAGCGGGTGCACACGCACGGCGGAAAACCTGGAAACGATCCTTGCGATGAGTCGCACAAAGACGCAGAAACGAAGAGCAGTTACACCGCGGACTATTACTTTTACGCGCCAGAGAAGTGACGTCAGCGCTTGAAGCTGGCGCGGATTGGCTCGCATCCAATAAAGAGCCGGATGGAGAAATCTTATGCGTGAAGTCATCATTGCATCATCGGTTCGAACACCTGTGGGACGCGCCTACAAGGGCACGCTGCGCGCCACACGTCCTGATGAACTGGCTGCCGTTGCCATCAAGGGCGCGCTGGAGCGCGTGCCGCAACTTGATCCGAAAGAGATCGAAGACGTGATTCTCGGCTGCGCCATGCCGGAAGCCGAGCAGGGAATGAATGTTGCCCGCATCACCTCGCTCCGGGCGGGTCTGCCGGTGGAAGTATCGGCACTCACCATCAACCGATTTTGCTCGTCGGGACTGCAGGCGATCGCTATGGCCGCCGAGCGCATCATGAGCGGGGGAGCCGAGGCGATCATCGCCGGGGGCACGGAGTCGATGTCGATGGTTCCGATGGGCGGGCATAAAGTCTCGCCGAATCCGTGGCTGGTAGATCACTACCCCGACGCGTATCTCTCGATGGGGCTGACGGCGGAACGGGTCGCGCAGCGGCTGGGAATCACGCGTGAGGCGGCGGATGAATTCTCGCTGCGCAGCCATCAAAAGGCGCTGGCGGCGATTCAAGCGGGAAAGTTCGGCGACGAAGTTGTGCCCGTGCCGGTGAGTTTCAGCACACCGAATGGATCGAAGCCGAAGCGCCAGGAGATTGTTTTTAAGATCGATGAAGGCCCGCGCGCCGACACTTCGCTCGAAGCGCTGCTTGGGCTGAAGCCCGCGTTCCACATGAAGGGCACCGTGACCGCAGGAAATTCGTCGCAGATGTCGGACGGCGCCGCGGCGGCGGTGGTGATGTCGGCGGAGCGGGCCAAGGCGCTGGGCATCACTCCGTTGGCCCGTTACGTTTCGTTCGCGACGGCGGGATACAAGCCGGAAGAAATGGGACTCGGGCCGGTGTTCGCGATTCCGAAAGCACTCAAGATGGCGGGGCTAAAGCTTTCTGACATCGACGTCATTGAATTGAATGAGGCTTTCGCCGCGCAGTCTCTGGGCGTGATCAAGGAAGCTGCTCTGGATCCAGAGAAAGTGAATCCGAACGGCGGCGCGATCGCGCTGGGACATCCACTCGGATGCACGGGGGCCAAACTGACGGCGAGCGTGATTCGCGAACTGAAGCGGCGCAAGGCGCGCTATGGGATGGTGACCATGTGCGTGGGCGGAGGCATGGGCGCGGCGGGGATCTTCGAGAATCTGAACTGAGGGTGGTTTCGGTTGTGCGCTCGAGCGGAGCGGGCAACCTTTCCTCAAAGGGCACCATCGAGCACTAGTAGGTTCTGCTGAGTGCATGGAGGTGTGCCATGCGGCTTTGGGCTGTTGCAACGGTCGCTGGAGCGTTCTTACTCCCGCTCGCTCTTCTCGCGCAACATGCTGCCGCTCCTGCTCCAGCTCACATCGCTCAGACGGTCACGCACACCTCGGCAACGCCATCTGTCGCCGCTCGTGTTTCGAGCATCCCTTCTACCCGTGTTTCAAGCGGAACCTCGCCAACGTCCTCGCACGGGTTTCATGGTACCGGCAGGACAAACGACCCGAGAGGCACAATCGCGAAGGACGACAAACAGCCGAAACCCGTTTCGAACGCGAAGCCCGAGAAACGAGGGTTCTTCTCCCTGCTCCGGAAGCGTGAACACAGCCAAACGGATTTGCGCAATAGGCACAAACGCAACCCCAGTTCCGCAAGCAACTCATTGGCCCAGGATCAAACTGTCGTACCGCCTAAGCGCCTCGGTTGCAGGGTAGTGCCAGTGCCCAACCCTGGAGTACCTTGTAATATGTTGTCTCCGTGCTGCCCTTAGTTGGGAATGCTTTCGTCGGCTACACTTTATTCACACGGAGGGCTCCTATGCCTCTCGGCCACCTTCTCACCGTTTTACTGTTGGTTTGCTCCGCGTCGGCTTTTGCCCAGAAGCAAAGTGAGCCATTTACTGAATCAAAGCAGGCTGCGGAATCCCACTCTGCGGAAGTCACACCTTCCGAACCGTGGAGGATCATCCCGGACCAGCCCGTGGATGCTGGCTCTGGCAGAAATCCTGTGGATCGTCTCCGGACTGACGAATACAAGGTTTTCCAATTCAAGAGCAACGGGCGCACTCGCATCCTAAGCCTGGATGCGGATACCGTTGCGAGCTTGGAAGGGCAACCGGTCACGGATTCGATCTGCTATTCCATTCGCAGCTATGTGGTGGCGCGTGATGATAAGGATTCAGATTCGACCCACCCCGTGGGCTCTTCAACCTGCCAACCCGCAAGCCGCTACCGAGTGAAGAAGGCGCTGGTAGAAGCGGGTTCGTCAGATCGGTGAAGGTCCCTGCGTAACACTTCTTTACTGGATTGCTACGCACGTTGACACGATTCGAACTATCCTTTTGGTGTACGCTACCGTCCAATGCAGTAGAGCTACCCCCCAAGCTCGTCTGTTCGGTAGGTAGGAGGTGCTTTATGCGGCTCTCCAGCCTTTCCATTGCGGCGGTTCTGCTGTTTTCCTCCATCGTCGTTGCTCAGCACCATGAGGCAGGAAGCGCACCCAGTTCTCCTGCTCCGAGTGCGGCACCCAGCGCCGCGGCCAGTTCTTCGCCTTCTTCTCCGCCAAACATTTCAACCGGTGCGCCGAGCACAGTGGTGTCTCATAGCAGCGCTCCTAGCTCCCAAGCGCCCGCGAGTGTCCAGGAGAACCGAGTTGCGCCGAGCTCAGGGCCGACGGTCAGCCACGGATCGATCTCACCCCCGCCTGAGTCTCGCTCCGGCCCGACGGCTACGTCTCCCACACATGAACCCACGTCCGATCCCGGGCGCTTGACTTCCGATCGAAAGATTTCAGGGGAAGCCAAGATTGTTTCTGCACCTCGCGTCGGGCAGAATTTGCTGGAAAAAGAACCCGAGATAAAACCCGGCCCGCCCGAGTTGCGGCGCCGGATGTGTGAAAACGGTCCGTGCAAAGAGAAGGAGACTGAGTGGAAAGCTGACCCTCCCAGAACCGACCTGCGGCGTAGAATCTGTCCAACCGGGCCATGCCCGTGTCCTTCTGGGCAAACGGCGGGAAAGGGTGGATGCATTGCGCACCCGTCGGTCGCGCAACCTTTCGACCAGTGCCAGCCGGGTGAACGCTGGAGCGGAGTCAGTTGTGCTGCCTCCGCGGCTGAGTGTTCGAGCATCGATGGCAGGGCCGCGATGCTGGTCAGTGAGTTAAGGGGGCTGAAGGCGCAGATACAGCATGTCTGCGGCCAGAATCCGGCCGCGCAAGACTGCGAAGATCTGAAACAGCGGCAAAGCGAAGGTCTGCAGCGCTATCGAATGCTGTTGGCTGAGGCTGGGCCGACGTGCCAGGGGACGATGATGGACATTGGTTCTCTAGAGTAGACGGCCAGCTGCGGTCGTATCAGCGCATTGGTAGGAAGGCCGATCCTGAAATAACGAGAATCGGCAAAAACCCCCTCGAAACCGGGCGTTTGGGGTCCTATCATTCCCTTCCTTTCCGCATTAGAATTGAGACATTCGCGCTGGCCTCAGAGCCGGCCTTTTCCTTGCAGGGGAGGAACATGGCAACAACCACGGCAGTTCCGAAGACCAGGATTTCTGGCGGCAGTTTCTTGCTCGAGTCGCGTCAGCCGGACGAGGTTTTCACGCCCGAAGACTTTACCGAACAGCACCAACTCATTGGGCAAACTGCGGAGGAATTCGCGGTCAACGAAATCGTCCCTAACATTGAGAAGATCGAGCATAAAGATTTTTCGGTGACGCGGGACCTGTTGAAGAAAGCGGGCGATCTGGGACTAAGTTCGGTCGAGATTCCCGAGGCCTATGGCGGACTTGAGATGGATAAGGTCACGGCCGCTGTGATAGCCGACCACATCGCCAAGTACGCCGGGTTCGCCACGACCTGGGGCGGACACACGGGGATTGGCACGCTACCCCTAGTTTATTTTGGCACGGAAGAACAGAAGAAGAAATATCTGCCGCGACTGGCCTCGGGCGAGATTGTGGGTGCGTATGCGCTGTCGGAGTCGACCTCCGGATCGGACGCCTTGAATTGCCGCTCCCGCGCGCAACTCTCTCCGGATGGCAAGCACTACATTCTGAACGGCGAGAAGATGTGGATTACCAACGCCGGGTTCGCCGACCTGTACACCGTGTTCGCGAAGGTGGATGGTGAAAAATTCTCGGCGTTCCTGGTGGAAAGAAATTTTCCGGGCTTCTCGGTGGGAGCCGAGGAGCACAAGATGGGCATTCGCGGTTCGTCTACGTGCCCAATCATTCTGAACGACTGCAAGGTCCCGGTGGAAAACCTGCTCGGCGAAATTGGAAAAGGCCACCTCATCGCTTTCAACATTTTGAACATAGGACGGTTCAAACTAGGGGCGATGTGCCTGGGCGGAGGGCGGGTCTCGCTGGAGAACGCCATCAGCTATGCCAAGCAGCGCAAGGCTTTCGGCAAGGTCATCGCGGATTTCGGACTGGTACGGGAAAAGATCGCCAACATGGCGACGCTGATTTACGTGGGTGAGTCGCTGGTCTATCGCACGGTCGCGCTGATGGACGCGGCTTTGAGTGAGGTCGACAAATCGGCCGCCGACGCCGCCAAGCAGACGCTGAAGGCGATTGAGGAGTTCGCGGTCGAGTGCTCGATCATCAAAGTCTGGGGATCGGAGATGATTGACTACGTGGTTGACGAGACCCTGCAGATTTACGCGGGGTACGGGTTTGTGGAGGAATATCCGGCCGAGCGCGCTTACCGCGACGCGCGCATCAACCGCATTTTTGAGGGGACGAATGAGATCAACCGGCTGATTATCACCGGCTTTCTGCTGAAGCGGGCGATGTCGGGGCAGTTGCCGCTAATGCCAGCCATCAAGAAACTGATGGACGAAGTGCTTTCGGGACCCTCGGCGGCTGAGGAACTGGAAGGCACGCTGGTTGAGGAACGCAAGTTGGTCGGACAGGCGAAGAAACTGGGGCTGTTTGTTGCGGGTGCGGCTACGCAGAAATACATGCAGGCGATCCAGGATCAGCAGGAGATCATGGGGGCCATCGCCGACATGACGATTGAAACTTACGCCATGGAATCGGCCGTGCTGCGGGCGCAGAAACTCTCCGAGACCAAGGGCGAAACGGCGGCTGGACTGGCGATCGCGATGACGCGCGTCTATCTGTCGCAGGCGTTCGAGAAGATCGAGTCGGCGGCGCGGAAGGTCATTGCAGCCGTTGCCGAAGGCGACATGCTGCGAACGCAACTTGCCATCCTGCGCAGGCTGGCGAAGTACGAGCCGTTCAACACTATTGAACTTCGGCAGCAGATCGCACAGCGGATGATCGAGCGCGGGAAATATACGCTGGCTTAGTGGTTTAACCACAGAGGACACGAAGGGCACGGAGGAATTCGCTGTTTTTCCGTGCCCACTTCTTTTGCTCTCCACGCGCTTTCTGATAGAAGTATCGACATGAAGATAAAGAGATGCATGCTCTTTGTGATCTTGTTGACAGCTTTTTTGTCCGCGCAGTCGAATTCGGCATTGCAGAAGGACTCCGCGACCTTCGACGCGGAGGGGACCGCGTATGTCACGCGCATTGTACCCATGCCGACCACCATCAGTCTGGAGGCGCAGCAGTGGCTGGCTTCACTGACGAAGCAAAACTCCGGAGGAGAAGAAGCGCTCGCAGAGCGACGCGCACGTACCGACGCGTGGCGCAAGTTTGGCTCGGGCGAGGCGCGCAAGTACTATCCGGTGAATGTAGAGGAGACCACTACTGCGGGCGTTCGCACCGACATCATCACGCCGCTCCAGACGCCGGAAGCGAACCGAAATCGGGTGCTGATCAATCTACATGGCGGCGGATTCAATTCGGATTCGGGCTCGCAGATTGAAGGGGTTCCTATCGCAAACCTGGCGAAAACAAAAGTGGTGTCGGTGTACTACCGGCTCGCACCCGAGAATCCGTTTCCGGCGGCGGTGGATGACGTAGTCGCGGTGTATAAGGAACTTCTGAAGACATACAAACCGCATAGCATTGGCATCTTCGGAACATCGGCGGGGGCGATTTTGACCGCTGAAGTGACGGTGCGGCTGAAGCAGTTGGGGCTGCCCCTTCCGGCGGCAGTCGGAATTTTTTCAGGCCTCGCGGACTTCAGCCGGGCCGGCGACTCGTGGCAGTTATTCACCCTCAACGGTCTTCCGGGAGAGTTGAAGCCGACCGATGCGAAGCATCCGCACGACGGTCAGTACACCGGCAAAACGGATCGGCGAGACCCGGTGCTGTCTCCGCTGTTCGCCGATCTGCATGGGATGCCGCCAAGCCTGCTGGTGACCAGCACGCGCGACATCCTGCTGAGCAGTACGACGATTTTTCATCGCGCGCTACTGGGAGCCGGGAACGATGCACAATTGGTCGTCTTCGAGGCCCTGCCGCATGCGTTCTGGTATCACTTTCAGCTGCCGGAAACCAAAGAGGCGCTGGAAATGATGGCGAAGTTTTTTGACGGGAAGGTCGGACGGTAGACCTAACTACAACCGTCCTCAAAAGTGAAAAATCAAATCGCTCGCTACCGTGAGTTGATTACGGTGTCGGCCGTTGTTGTATGCGTCCCGGTCCCAAGCACGCTCGAAGCGTAATTCCGGACGGATCTGGACGGTTGTGCCGATCCAATGACACCAGGTGATCGTGTTCTCCGAATATCGAGTCTGGTAGCCGGTACGTTGGCCTTTCTTGTCGTTGAGAAAGTCGGTACGAAATGACAGGAAGTCATGCGCAGAGAGTTGCTTCTGCAGGAAGTTGACTAAGGCATATTCGGGAGCGGTGCAGCGCTGTTGCCCCGGGCGGCAATAAGCGGCATTGGCGCCCGTTTCCGGGAGAATATTGCCTACCAGAGCGGGCACGTCGCGCTCGTACATGTACCAGGTTTCGGTCGCCATATGAACCGTCTTGGAAAACTTGTGATACCAGGTGGCGTCATATTGCTGCAGATTGTTGTAGGCGTATTTGGCATCGTTGATGCCGTTGGCACAGAGGTAGAAGTTGTCATTCACCGATTTGGTCGTATAGCCCAGGCAAACCGTGCCGGAGGGTTTCGCATCCGGCGTCCAGGGGGCGACGTCGTGGCCGTCGGTTATGCCAAGTTGAACCAACCACTGGTCACTTAGTTTCACTGTCGCAATCAGACCCGTGTCGGTGAACGGATCGATCGCATAGAGTAGCGAGTGACTGAAGATGTAGTTGTTCGGGGCCAGTTGCGCCTCGATGCCGGGCACCGAGATGAAGCGGCCTACCCTGATGTTCATACCCTGCGCCACCTGCGGAATGTAAACGTCGACGTACTCAAGGGTAGGATCAAAACCGTATTGGTGATGGTCGTTTAGCAACTGGCCGCTCAGGTAGCCTTTGCCTATGGTGAAGCGATAGTCGGTGCCGTAGAGAGCGGTAAGGTGGTAGCCCCAGTCCAGATGATCGCGTTGAACGGAATCGGGCAGGCGCTCGGCGTAGAGGACGAACTGGTTCATCTCAAAACGATTGGAGTAGTTATCGTTCGCCTCAGGCGCATTGTTGTGGGCGGACGTGCTGAAGTTTAGCGTTGGATCGATCCATCCATAGATCTTCGTGCGACTCCTCGCCTGGTTGATTGCGGTCATGAGGGGATAGCTGTTCAGGTCAGGCTCCCCGATCACGGGCGAGCCACCGTACGACCAATCCGAATTGGGGAACGGAGGGGAATCCAACGGTGAAGGAGGGCCCCGGCGCTGCGGCGACGGGGAGGCAAGTGTTGTCCCCGACCAGTCTTGACGGTAGAAGTCGGCCCAGCGGGCGAGGAAGCCCTTAGGCTTGGCGATACTCGGATTCGGGGAGTCCGGGAGAGGATCGGTTTCTTTACTCGTTTGTCCGAGAGAGAGCTCGCATGACAGAAGTATGGCGAACACGCAGAAACGGACGAAGAACCGGCAGGACCCGGAAATATGGTTTGAATGCATAGAAATGCGGCGCGACCTAAGTTTGATTCCACCGATTAGTTGCCTGGACTCTCGGGCGGAATCAGCAGGTAGCTGACGAACGCCAGTTGTTTGCCGTCCGGTGACCAGGAGGGAACGTTGATCGTGCCCTGTCCACCGAACAGTTTCGCCAACACTGTGATCTTCTTGTCCGCGAGCGACATAAGGCGCAGAGTAACATCTTTATTCTCGGGATGACCGGTGACGTCGGCGGAGTAGGTGAGGAAGACCATCCACTGGCCGTCGGGGGAAATGTGGGGGAACCAGTTGTTGAGATCGTCGGCGAAGACCTGTTCCTGCTCACTGCCGTCGGGCTTCATGCGCCATATCTGCATGTGGCCGGTGCGTTCGGAGTTGAAGTAGATATATGTTCCGTCGGGCGAATATTCGGGGCCGTCGTCTAATCCCTTGGCGGTGGTGAGTCGCGTCTCCTCGCCGCCTGCGGCGGGGATGGTGTAGATGTCGAATTCACCCTTGCGCTGACCGACGAAGGCGAGCGTTTTGCCGTCGGGAGACCAGCCGTGCCAGTAGGACGGTGATTTCTGCGTAATGCGTCGCGGTGCTCCGCCGGCAATCGGGGCGATGTAGACGAGCGATTCGTGGTTCTCCTGTGAATTGTCGCTGATAGCAAGCTGAGTGCCGTCGGGCGAAATGCCGTGATCGTTGTTACAGCGAGTGGCCAGACCGGTGTCGAGAACTTCTGGCTCGCCGCCGCTCACAGGAACGCGTTCGATGCGGCCATTGCGGTTGAAGAGGAACGCACTGCCGTCGCGAGTCCAGTTAGCAGCTTCGAAACGTCCGTGCGCCAGATAGGCAACTTTGCGATCGGCGGAATCGACTGTGACGGTTTCCAGCGTGCTGTATAGGATTGGCTCACCTTTTGGAGTTGGAGCGGTTTGCGTCAGCTCAACGTCAGTAAAGACCGCCTGCTCGACGACATCTTTGTCGTGCGAGCACACGCCGAGGCCAACGTAGATTGGTCCGTGCATGGGAATGCGAAGCCATCCGCCGGCAACTTCGAGCTTGGGCGCCTGGTCGACTCCCAGCGACATGTAGACATAGTCGCCACGCCGGGCGATGCGCAGGCGGGCTGGAGCGGAGAGGTTCGACCGAATCTCACGCGTCACCGCGCCCTTCTCGTCGCGGAATTGCAAGGAGGTCAGTCCGCTGGCGTGCAGGGCGACGTCGGCATAGATGGAATCGGCATCGAGGCTTTGCCGCAGCATCAGAACGGCCTTCTTGTGCTCGTTTCCGGTTTTGGTGAGGAAGGCGATATCGGCGGTTAGGGTCACGTCCCCGGACACTTTCTTCCAGGCAAACTGAAACGCGTCGGCGGTCGACCACATGTTTTCGCCGCTGCCGCTGATGGTATAGGAGTGTTTTGTCGGGTCGTAATCGACCGAACCTGGGTGAAGTACCGTGCCCACATCGACATGGTTCTCGAAGATGCCGACCGAGCCCGGCGCCGCCGCGGTTTGGGCGCGAGCGGAATCGGTGTAAACGGAAAGAGCACTGGCTATCAAGGCAATCAGGGAAAAGGCGCGCATGAAGAGTCCTCCGTGGAACGCGACACGGCCCGCTGGAATGGGCAAAGCGACATTGTAGATCGAATCCTGACCCGCCGAGGCTGATATGAAACTGGTGCCGTCCGCTAAAGAGGACTCGCGTCTTCCAGTTCCGACTTCCCGGCACTGCTGTGCCGGGCTTTCACATTCCGCCCCTACGCGGCTGGAGCTTGGTTTGTCCAACCGTGCGTATCCTGCATTGAGTTCGTAATAGCCTCTGGTGACCGGCCTTGCGCCGCAGCTATCAATCTGCAGATAGTTCTGGTACAACGTGGGGCATGAAAACGATACATATTTTCTTGACTCTTTCCCTCTGCTCGTTACTCCTTGCCCCGGGCGTTCTCGCGCAAGGGAGTGCGTCGCCGTCTGCGAATCTGGCTCTCACGCCGCCAATGGGATGGAACTCGTGGAACAAGTTCGGCTGCAACGTGAGTGAAGACATGATTAAGAACATGGCCGACGCAGTTGTGAAGTCGGGCATGAAAGACGCGGGCTACGTGTACGTCAACATTGATGACTGCTGGCAGGTGAGCCGCGATGCCAGCGCAAACATTGTCCCCGACCCGCAGCGATTTCCGCACGGCATGAAGGCGGTGGGCGACTACATTCACTCGCTGGGGCTGAAGTTCGGGGTCTATTCTGACGCGGGCTCGATGACCTGCGCGAAGCGTCCCGGCGGGCTCGGGCACGAATATCAGGATGCAGTGCAATACGCTGCCTGGGGCGTCGACTATTTGAAATACGACTGGTGTCACACCACCACGCAGGATGCGAGAGCTTCATACGCCAATATCCGGGCGGCCCTCGATGCGGCCGGGCGGCCTATTGTGTTGAGCATCTGTGAGTGGGGCACCGCGAAGCCTTGGCTCTGGGGCAAAGAAGTTGGCGGAAATCTTTGGCGCTCGACGGGCGACATCCAGGACCGATGGGGAGGTACGGAAAAATGGCCCGACGGCAGTTGCTGCTCGAACGGAGTGCTGGCGATTCTCGACCAGCAGGTGGGGCTGCAGTCTTACGCTGGCCCGGGGCACTGGAACGATCCGGACATGCTCGAAGTCGGTAACGGGGGAATGACCGACACGGAGTATCGCACACACTTCAGCTTGTGGGCAATCCTGGCGGCGCCGTTGATCGCGGGTAATGACCTGCGCGACATGCGGCCGGAAATTCACGACATTCTCACCAACAAAGAAGTGATTGCAGTGGACCAAGACGCAATGGGCCGCGAAGGTGAGCGGGTCGCGAAGAGCGGCGACTTGGAGGTCTGGGCGAAGCAACTGAAGGATGGCAGCCGCGCCGTTGTGCTTTTGAACCGGGGCGGCAGCGAGCAGGAAATCTCAGTGGCGTGGGAGGACCTGGGTTATCCGGGGAATCTCAGCGCGGCTGTGCGCGATTTGTGGATGCATAAGGACCTGGGGAAATTCACAGCAAAATTCTCGGCACACGTGGCATCGCACGGCGTCGTGATGGTGACGGTAAAACCCTGAGCCGCAGAGGGCGAGATCCCTCGACCGGCTGAAGAACGCCGGTCCTTCGGGATGACGCCTCATAGGGGTGATATTCAGGCGAAGCAATGCCGACGGAGGTCACGCGGCGGGCTTCTTTAAATCTTCCATGACGCTTTGGATCAGCTCCTTCGCGTCGGTCAGGCTCTTCATGATGATCTGGATATCCATGACCGGCTTGCCGGGCCAGCGCTGGCTCTGGCAGTAAACGCCGTGCTGGCCGACCAGGGCCATGGCGTCGGTGATCATGTCCATGGTGACGGCGAGACGGCCGCGGGGAACGCCCATCATGGTCTCGTAGTGTTCCAGTTCGTCCTGCTTTTCGTCGAATACGGGCATGCAGCGATTGTAACCGCGGCAGTGGGTGGAGCATAATGGACTGCGCTGACATAATCCCTTCTGAAACGTCAATCACTCTTAGCTTTTACCTCAAAGGAGAAGCCATGCAAAAGAAAATTGCCTTCCTCACGGTCCTGCTTTTCACCCTCACGATCTTTGCCGCTTGCCAAGGGAAGCCCAGCCCGGCGGCATCGGCGTCATGCGATCTTGGCGCCGGCAAAACCATCAAGACCGATTACTCCAGCCCACGGATGAAGGGGCGGAAAATCTACGGCGACCTCGTGCCCTTCGGTGAGGTTTGGCGCACTGGGGCGAACGCTGCGACAACGTTTGTGACCAGCAGTGATGTGGTGGTGGGCGGAAAGGCAGTGCCCGCCGGCAGCTATACGATCTTTACGGTCCCGACTGCCGACAAGTGGACGCTGATCATCAACAAGAAGACTGGGGAGTGGGGGATTCCGTACAAGTATGAAAGCGATGAACTAGCGCGGGTGGACATGAAAGTGTCGAAGCTGCCGTCGCCGGTGGAGAACTTCAGTATCGCCTACGACAAGGCAGGCAGCGGTTGCACGCTGGGGATGGATTGGGAGACGACTCGTGCGTCGGTCGACATTACGGCGAAGTAGATTTTTGGATCGGTAATCAAGAATCTAAGGCAGGAACAGTTCGAAACGCCCCCCCCACTTCTCGCGCAAAGAACGCGCGAGAAATGGGGCACCCGCGATCAGTCGGCGGGCTTCCAACGTAAGATGGGTTTTCTGGCTGCGGCGGTTTCATCCAGCCGTGAAACACGCGTGGAATGTGGGGCGTCGAGGACGGTTTGAGGATCTTCTTCCACTTCTTCCGCAATCGATTTCATGGCTTCGATGAACAAGTCCATCTCTTCTTTCGATTCGCTCTCGGTCGGTTCGATCATCAGCGCTCCGGGCACGATCAGCGGAAAAGCCGTTGTGTATGGGTGGAATCCGTAGTCGATGAGGCGCTTGGCGATATCCATGGTGCGTACACCTTTTTTCGCCTGCACCTTGTCGCTGAAAACGACCTCGTGCATGGTCGGTGTGGCGTACGGCAAATCGTATGTGCCTTCCAGTCCCTTGCGAATGTAATTGGCATTGAGCACTGCATCTTCGGTGGTCTGGCGCAAGCCGTCAGGGCCGTTCGCCTGGATGTAGGCGAGGGCTCGCACGAACATCCCGAAATTGCCGTAGAAGGCGCGCACGCGACCGACCGACTGCGGGCGGTTGTAGTCGAACGCCAACGTGCCATCCGGCTTGGTGGTGATCACCGGTTTAGGCAGGAACGGCTCGAGTGCCTTCTTGATTGCGACCGGACCGGAACCCGGCCCTCCACCGCCGTGCGGGGTGGAGAATGTCTTGTGCAGGTTCAAGTGCATCAGATCAACGCCGAAATCTCCAGGACGGGCTTTGCCGACCAAGGCGTTCATGTTGGCGCCGTCCATATACAACAGGCCGCCCTTGGCGTGGAGAATATCGGCGATCTTGTGGATGTCCTGCTCGAACACGCCCAGGGTATTGGGATTGGTCAGCATCAGGGCGGCGACGTCTTCATTCATCTGCGCTTCGAGAGCGACGATGTCGACCATGCCACGCGAGTCGGATTTTAAATTTTCGACCGCGTAGTTCACCATCGCGGCGGTTGCAGGATTCGTCCCGTGGGCTGAGTCGGGAATGAGTATCTTCTTGCGAGCGTTTCCCTTCGACTGGTGATGGGCGCGAACCATGAGCAGGCCTGTCATCTCGCCGTGCGCTCCTGCGGCGGGCTGGAGAGTGATCGCATCCATGCCGGTGATTTCGATCAGTTGCTCACTCAGCGTTTTCAGGATGTGCAGGGCGCCCTGGGAGATCTTCTCGGGCTGGTACGGGTGTCCGTTTGCGATTCCCTCCACGCGAGCCACGGCCTCGTTCACGCGCGGGTTGTACTTCATGGTGCAGGAGCCGAGGGGGTACATGCCAAGGTCGATGGCGTAGTTCCAGGTGGAGAGCCGCGTAAAGTGGCGGATGATTTCGATCTCGCTCACTTCGGGCATATTGCCCAGATCTTTTCTCTCTGACGAGCCCAGAAGCTGCGCGGAATCCACTTCCGGCACATCGAGTGGCGGCAACTTCCAGGCTGCCTTCCCTGACGATGACTTCTCGAAAATCAATCCTTCGTTCTGATTGACGTGGCGCGTGGCCTTGCGGGTCATGTGCTTCATCGCGCCACCTCTTCCACTTCTTCTTTTGCCGAGCGCACAGAACGCTCACTTTCGGCTACCAGTCCGACCGCGGTATCAATTGCGCTGCGGGTGGTCAACTCGGTGCAGCACCATAAGGCCGCGTTCCCCAACTCGGGATAGAACTTCTTCAGCGGCAAGCCACCCACCATCTTGTGCCCCAGCAGGCGGCTGTTGATGGCGGATGGATCTTCGCTGGTCTGGACGACGAACTCGTTGAAACGTGGCGCGGTCCCAAACAGGACTTTTCCGTGTTTCGCGAATTGACCTGCCGCGTAGGCTGTTTTCGCCAGATTCTGCTTCGCCAGTTCCTTCAACCCGACTTTGCCGTAGACCGTCATGAAGATGTTGACCATGAGCGCCACCAGCGCCTGATTGGTGCAGATGTTCGAGGTCGCTTTCTCGCGCCTGATGTGCTGCTCGCGCGTGGCCAAGGTGAGGACGAATCCGCGCTTACCCTGCTTATCGACGGTCTGGCCGACCAGACGGCCCGGCATTTGGCGGACATACTTTTCGCGCGTCGCAATGACCCCGCAGTAGGGGCCGCCGAAACCCAGCGGCACGCCGAAGGACTGAGCTTCCATCGCGATGACGTCCGCCTGCCGCGGCGGTTCGACGATTCCGAGGGAGACCGCTTCCGCGATCGAAACCACCAGCATCGCTCCTTGCTTGTGGGCGATTTCGCCGATGGCTGCAACGTCTTCAATCGTGCCGAAAAAGTTCGGGGACTGGACGAGGATGCAGGCCGTTTCCGGTGTGATCGAACTCTCGAGTTCTTTCAAGTTCAACCGTCCATCGTCTCCAAACCCGGCGACCGACAAGGGCATGCCTTGATGCGTGGCGTAGGTGGCTAGCACTTCACGATACTCGGGATGCAGGCTGCGAGCGATGACCACCGACCGTCGGCCGGTCAGGCGCACGGCCATCATCACGGCCTCAGCGGCGGCCGTCGAACCGTCATACATGGAGGCATTGGCTACTTCCATGCCGGTCAGTTCGCAGATCATGGTCTGGAATTCGAAGATGGATTGCAGTGTGCCTTGAGAAATTTCAGCCTGATAGGGAGTGTAGGCGGTGAGGAATTCACCGCGCGAAATCAGCGCGTCAATGATGACCGGACGGTAATGAAAGTACGCCCCCGCACCCAGGAAGCTGGTGTAGCCATCGCCGTTCTCACGCGAGCGTTGTCGAAAGAAATCGACAATCTCTGACTCCGCCATCTGTCGTGGGATCTTGAGATCGCGACTCAGGCGGTATTCGGAGGGAATGGGCGCAAACAGATCGTCGACCGAGCGCAGGCCAATGGCCTTTAGCATGGCCTCGCGGTCGGCGGGAGATTTGGGTAAATAGCGCATAGGAGTTTATATAGATGTGCCCGGGAGTGCTTCGGATTGTGGGCGTCGTGCGGCGGTTTGATTCATGAGCAAAAAGCGCGCAGGATTTTTCGAATTCTAATTGCCAGTTCCGATTGTCTCGGAAATCACGGTTCGAAAATTCCTATTTTCCTGCCTCTTCTGCGACAAACTTCTCATAGTCTCCGGCCGAAAGCAGGCCATCCAATTCGCTCGGATTCTTGAGCGTGAGCTTTAATATCCAAGAGCCGTGGGGATCTTTGTTTACTTTCTCGGGCGAGGTGGCCAGTTCCCCGTTAACCTCGGTCACCGTCCCCGAAGCGGGAGAGAACAAGTCCGATACGGCTTTTACGGACTCGACCGTGCCAAACGTTTTTCCAGCGGCCAGTTCGGCGCCGATCTTGGGCACTTCGACGAATACGATGTCGCCCAGCGATTCCTGAGCGTGGTCGGTGATCCCCACTGCGGCGGAATTTCTGTTCACCTGAATCCACTCGTGTTCTTTGGTGTATTTGCGATCTGTGGGATAGGACATAAAAGCTTCTAGCTCCTAGCTAACCTCAATCTCAAGAATCAGGCGCTCTTCTTCGGACGCTTGTAGAACGGCGTGGGAACGACCACAGCTGCCGCGCCTTGGCCGCGGATTTCCACTTTCAGTGTTGTGCCGACTGCGGCGAACTCCACCGGCACGTACGCCAAGGCGATGTTCTTCTTCAAGAACGGCGCGGGCGAGCCGCTGGTTACGTATCCAATTTCGCGACCACCGGCCTCAAGTACTTTGAACGCGTCGCGGGCGATGCCGCGCTCTGTCATCTCAAGGCCCACCAGAGACCGCTTCACGCCTGCGCCCTTCGCTTTCTCCAGCGCCGCGCGTCCCACGAAGTCGGGCTTCTCCATTTTGCAGAAGCGATCAAGCCCGGCCTCCCAAACGTTAATCGTATCGGAAATCTCGTGTCCGTACAGAGGGAGCTTGCCTTCGAGGCGGAGCGTGTTCCGGGCGCCCAAGCCGCACGGAACGACGCCGAACTCCTTGCCTGCGCCGAGAATCTCATTCCACACACGGGCGCTGATCGCTTCGTCAGCAGGAATATAGATCTCGA
This sequence comes from uncultured Acidobacteriaceae bacterium, assembly GCA_963768265.1. Taxonomy (GTDB): domain Bacteria; phylum Acidobacteriota; class Terriglobia; order Terriglobales; family Acidobacteriaceae; genus Sulfotelmatobacter. The sequence continues at coordinate 19,609 of CAVYHM010000048.1, read as the reverse complement.
ATCCGTCTTCGGCAGTGTAACCGGTGCGCCCCACCAGAATGTTTTGCATGCCGCACAGATTGCCGCGCGCCACCCAGTAGAACTTCACTGCGCTCAGATCGGCGTCGGTTAACTTCTGCAGCAGATTCACGGCCCTCGGGCCCTGGATGGCGATCTGCGTGAAGTCATCTGACAGATTCTCTACCGCGCAGTCGAACCGCTGCGTATTGTCGCGCACCCAGTTGAAGTCTTTTTCGCGGGTGCCGGCATTGATCACCAGGAGGTACTCGTCCGAGGCGAGGCGGTGGACGATTACGTCGTCCACAAACGTGCCTTCGGGATAAAGCATCGCCGAATACTGAGCCTGGCCGATGGCTAGCCGCGAAGCATCATTCATCGAGATGTGCTGCACGGCGGCCAGCGCCTGCGGGCCGGCCAGGCGGATGTCACCCATGTGGCTGACGTCGAAAATGCCGACGCCGGTGCGTACGGCCATGTGCTCGTTGATGATTCCGCAACCGATGGATGCCGGATACTCCACCGGCATATCCCAGCCATTGAACTCCACCATCTTCGCGCCCATCTGGCGATGGACCGCGTTCAGCGCAGTTTTGCGGATGGCGGGAGTGGCTTCAACGGAAGACAAAGTAACCTCAATCGCGAGCAGTGGCTGGTCTGCTGGGATGGTGTGACTGATAACCGTAACACGCGGTTTTTCGGCGGGTCAAACGGCAGAAGCTCAACACGAGGACGCTGCGGTGCACTGGGGAATTTGCGGACTTCCTCGAACTTAACTTCGCCTTCTGGGGTTGAGATTTGACTAGCGCCCGAACTGGACGGTCACCCGCGATCCGGCGTGAACGTGTGTTCCGGGGGCGGGAGACTGCTGGCGTGCCACCCCGCTGCCGACAGGCTCGAGTTCCAAGCCGGCGTCCTGCGCGGCTTCGAGTGCGGAGCGCACGGTCTTGCCTACGAACGAAGGGACCTCAATGCCTCCTTGTTCGACGTCCAGGACAACCGTTCCGGTTAAGGGCAGTTTTTCTTGCACGGATGCTGTAGTGTCGCTTAGCTTTTCCGGAACTACTGGAGTGGCGGGCGCGGCTTGCGAACGGTCGGCAACTGGCTCACGCATGGCTGCTTGTACGACGGGACCGTTGATGGCTTCGGCACTCGCGGGCGTGGGCGCCCGCGCCACACTCTTCTTCCCTGCGCCGGCAGAGTCTCCGGTTACTTCCGCGGTCTCCAGCGGTTCGCCAGGATGATCGGGCGTCCCTTCTTCCAGATCTTTGTCTTTCATCTTTGCCTGGGCCAGCAGCAGCTGATGCTTTGGAGCAAGCGGCAGATCGTGCGGTACGTGCAGGTATTCGAGCACCTGCTGCGAAATGCGGCGAAATACCGGCGCCGAGACCTGGCCACCCTGGTGGAGTCCGACCGCTGAGTCCAGGATCACTGCGACAACAATCTGAGGATTGTTGACGGGTGCGAATCCAGCAAATGATCCGATGTACTTTGTCTTCGAGTACGCGCCTGTCGCGGGGTCCACTTTCTGAGCTGTGCCGGTCTTGCCCGCCGCCGAATAGCCTTCCAGAATCGCCTTGCGGCCGGTGCCTTCGAGCACGACCTTCTGCATCATCGAGCGCATTTCGGCAGCGGTGTAAGGGGAAATGACGCGCCGGCCTTCGGCAGGATGAAAGGCGACGGTCTGGACGGTCGCTTGCGGTTGAGTCGTTCCTGCTACGATGCGCGGGGCCACCCATACGCCATCGTTAGCAAAGGTGGAGACGAGGCCGGCGAGTTGGAGAGGCGAGATGCCGATCTCCTGGCCCATCGAAATCGCGGCAATCGAGACTCTCGACCAGCGACTGGGAGGCTTGGTCAGGCCTCGTGTCTCACCGGGAAGTTCAATGCCGGTCGGTTGCCCAAATCCATAGGCACGAATGTACTTGTAAAAACGATCTTCGCCCAGGCGCAGCGCGATCTTGATTGCGCCCACGTCGCTCGATTCGGCAAGAACGCCCCAGACCGGGAGCAGGCCGTGAGGTTTCGAATCACGGATGCGCATGCCGTTGTAGACGATCGATCCCATCTGGCAGTCGAAGACTTCATCGGGATTGGTGATTTTTTCTTCGAGCGCCGCCGAAATCGTCACCAGTTTGAAGGTTGAGCCGGGTTCGTAGACATAACTCACAGCGCGATTGGTGAGCGCAGCCGGCGTGATCTGCTTGCGCAGGTTCGGGTTGAAGGTGGGGCGATTAGCCAGCGCCAGGATTTCTCCGGTATGCGGGTTTTCGACAATCACCGTGCCCGCGATTGCCTGGGTGTCGTGAATGGCCTGTTCAAGCTCCTTCTCGGCGATGTACTGGATGTTCTTGTCAATGGTCAGGACTAAGTTTTCGCCGGGCTCGGGCTGGGTCTCGACATCGGAGAACCACTTCTTACGGGCATCTACCGAAATCGCCATCTTGCCGGGACGGCCGCGGAGCCGCTCGTCGAATTCATGCTCGATGCCGCTCTGACCGGAGTCCTCCATGCCAACCGAACCCAGCACCTGCGCGGCAAGATCGCGAGCGGGAAAGAAGCGCTTAGGCTCCTTCTGAAAATGGATGCCTTGGAGATTGAGCGACTTGATGCGCCCGATGGTTTCATCACTGGCTTTGCGGGCCACCCAGCAGAAGGTCTTGTGCGCGCGGCAGTCGGCCAGCACTACGTTTGCATCTTCGCCCGTTATGCGCGAGATCAGCGACACTACGGTGGGAAGATCCTTCACTTCGGTAGGAACGGCGAAGGCCGAATCGACCAGTACTGACATCGCCAACTCGCGCCCGGCGCGGTCGTAGATGACTCCCCGCTTGGGGGCGAGGGGAATCGCGCGCTGTTGCTGATGTCCGGCCTGCTTCACGAAGTTCCCGTAGCAGAAAACCTGCAGATAAATCAGGCGTCCGCAGATAGCGGCGCACCATAGAAGAAGCATGGTGCCCAGCAGGTAAAGGCGGGGGCTGCTGCCGGGATTGAGACTGGTCGCCATGGAAAATCGTCGAGGGGTCGTTCGCCACGACCTCATTTCGCGGAGAAAAATTCCGGCTCAGACAAACATGGCGGCCTACGTACAAACAGGCCGCCGCGGAAATCCTGCCGAGCTTCGCTCGGCGAGTCCGGATCAAAGATCCGGACCCACACAAACTAGCCCTATGGCCCTACGACCACCACTGGAGCTGCGCTTGCGATCACCGGGGCCTGACTATCAGCTACGGCGGAGTCCATGTGCATTACCTGACCGGGCTCCGGCGGGACCAGTCCCATTCGGCGCGCCAGCACATCAATCCGTTCTGGATCACGTAGCGAAGCATCTTCGAGGCGCAGAGCGTGGTTCATCTCGGTTAAGGCGCTAAGTTCGCGCTTGGCTGACTCAATCTGATAGCCGTATTCAATGGCCTTGAAGTGCTGCCAGGTGTAGGTGAAGACGAGCAGAAACAGGCAGGCAAGGGCCGTGCCGAACTGCTTCATCTCGCGGTTGCGGCGGGGGTCCTCCACCTTGACCAGGCGGGAGTTGTCGATCGCCTTGGAGAAATAGATTTCCGGTGTGCCCGTCCAGAATGGACGGCGCCCCGCTGCCGGACCGATGCCGCGCATTGTTGCCGCCGCTGCCGCCATTATGCAGCTCCCATGAAAACCTGGTCGCCTTCTGTTATCGGAACCTGCATCGCGAAAATCGCATGCAGTTCCCGGTCATTGGCGGACCGGTATTGTTCGGCCCGTCGCTCCGCTTGTTCCACCGTTGCCATCAAGTCTCTGATCAATGTGCCCGTGTACATTTCCCGCAACCTCAAATATGGATTCCTACCACGGAACCCGTTCCTTCACGATCAAGCGGATCTTGCGTCCGCTTTGGACAAACCTGAACCTTGTAGGCCCGGCACGCCATGACAGCTCATGCCGGGAACTCCGGCAGGTTTTCCGGAGCTAAACTTTTTCCGCCGCCCGCAACTTCGCGCTGCGTGCCCGCGGGTTGCGATCGCTTTCTTCTTCAGATGACGTTAGCGGCTTTTTCGTTAGTACACGAAAGTCACCGCGCCTCACGCCATCCCGGAACGCGTCTTTCACGATGCGGTCCTCCAGCGAGTGAAAACTGATCACCACCACGCGTCCACCTGGCTTCAGAATCCGGGGCGCTGCTTCGAGAAGCGCCCGCAGATCGTCCAGTTCGCGGTTTACGAAGATTCGAAGAGCCTGAAAAGTCAGGGTCGCTGGATGAATCTTCCTCTCGGCCTGGTTCATTGGCCGGGCCGCGGCTGATATGACGTCCGCAAGATGTGCGGTAGATCGTATCGGCCGCGACCGGCAAATGGCTCTGGCGATTCTCCGCGACCTCCTTTCCTCTCCGAATTCGTAAATCACATCGGCAAGCTGTCGCTCGTCGAGGTGGTTTACCACTTGTTCGGCGGTGCGCTCGGACCGCGGGTCCATCCGCATGTCGAGCGGGCCATCCGCCTGAAAACTGAATCCGCGCGCCGCATCGTCCAACTGCAAGCTGCTCACTCCGATGTCGGCCAGTAAACCGTCGATGGTCGCTGGTCGTTGGTCGTTGGCCAGCTCCGCGAATGACCGATGCAGTAAAGTGATCGTCGGCCAGTCGATTTCGCCAACGACTAACGACGAACGACCAACGACGAGTCTCTTGTGCGCGATTTCCAGCGCTGCTGGATCTTTATCGAGCCCAATCAAATGTCCCGGTGCGCCGAGGCGTTTTGCGATTTCGTAACTGTGTCCGCCCAAACCCACCGTAGCGTCGATATAAGTCCCACCGCGCTGCACGGCTAAAAAGTCGATCGCTTCTTTTGAAAGAACAGGAACGTGGCTCGCTTCCCTTCCACCACGTCCAACCCCCTGAGGGGTGTCTGTTGAACCCTCGCCCACTAGATGCCCAGTTCGTCGAGCGTCTTCTCATCGTCAGGCGTGAACTTTTCTTCTTCGATCTCTTTCTTGAACAGCTCCAGGTTCCTGACGACCAAGTACGTCAAATTCCCCAGAACCGCTACCTCGCCCTTGATCTGTCCCGATTCGCGCAGCAACTGCGGCAGCAACAAACGTCCCTGGCCGTCCATTTCCACCTGCTGCCCGTAATAGTTCGTCCGATCCAAAAATTTCTTCTTCGTAGGATTGAAATTCGAGAGCCCGGCCAGCTTCTGCTCGATCCGCTCCCACTCTTCGAAGGGATATACTTGAGCAACCTTTCCATCCAAACTTGTGATGTAGAATTGTTGACCGTATTTCTCGTCGATCACCCGCTTGAACTCGGCTGGGACCTTGAGGCGTCCTTTCTCGTCGACCCGGGTTGGATGATTGCCGCGAAACATGTGTGAGGCCTCTACGGGGGCCATTTCCCCTTGACGGGGAGTGGTGTCTGGTTGCCACTACGACAGCCACAAGGGAGGTAAAAGCAGCGCAAAGTTCGGTCAAACTCGGGTGGGTCGGGCTGTTTATCGTACTGTTGGGTCGGTTTTCCACCGGCTCCTCGTTTTCAGCTCCTGACTCCCACGGCCGATACCGCCATGACCACTTCGTACCACTTTGTACCACAATCTTAGCTCTAAGTCTTTTATTGTCAAGCCGAAACTTGATGGTGGTGATTCCACTCTTGCATTGATTCCAGAAAGTACGAAGGCTTGTGGTTAACTTATCGAGCGACCACAATGGGTTGCGTTTACGCTTTCGGTTCTTTCGCTATTCATTCGCTTAGATTTTGCTTGATCTCGGCCACTGGCGCGGTTTTTGTTGTGGAATTCGTGGATTCAGTACGGGAATGGGGTGTTTCTGGTCGTTGGCAATCTGGTGCAAAGGCTATTCCAGTTCGGCGCTGATCAAGAACTCCTGCGCCGACGTATCGTACTCGACGCGCAGAACGTTCGGCTTGCAGCAGACCTGGCAGTCTTCGATGTAGCTCTGCCTCTGCCCGGCAGACTCGTCGACGGAAGTGGAGTTCCATTCTCCGCAGGCGGCGCATTGGAAACCGGATTCCATGGGGTTGAGAGAGCATACCTCAGCGGATACATCCGGTCGCCTCATCCAATCTCACAAAAAGTCGGCTATCGCGCCAAAGACGACCACTTGGGCTGAAGCCCGCATTGATTCTCATGTGCCTTACGCGGCCCTGAAGAGCGGCTCTTCCACGGAAACGCGAGCACTCCAGTTTTTCCGCAGCCTGTGATCTGTGATGTCGCGACCTCCTTCTTAATCTCCTCCCATGGGTTGCTCACCTTGATTTCAAGCTGCAATCGAACATCCGAAATCTCGACTCCCTCTATAATGGCCCAACGTCTCCGTCGGAGGGCTCATGATTTCTCGGCGCCGATTTCTTGAGGTGGGTACCGTAAGCGTGGGCGCGGCCCTGGCTTTGCCCCGCGCAGCCGCAACAGCTGCAAGCAACGCGGATGACTCATCTTTGCCGCCACCGTTGGCGCGGCTTCAATCGCGAAAGACCGAAGCCACGCCCATCACGCGCGAGGAGCGCGGCGAACGCCAGGAGCGAGCGCGCAAGCTGATGGGCGAGAACTCGCTCGACGCTATCACCCTCATGGAAGGTACATCGCTGCGTTACTTCACCGGGATGCGTTGGTGGGGCGGCGAGCGCACCTTTGCCCTCGTGCTGCCGGCGAAGGGGGCCGCGTTTTACGTTTGCCCGGCGTTCGAGGAGGGGCGAGCACGGGAACAGATCGGCAACAGTCCTGACGCGGCCCAGGCCGACGTGCGCACCTGGCAAGAGAACGACAACCCGTACCGGCTCATCGCGCAGGGGCTGAAGGATCGCGGCATTGCAGGCGGCAAAATTGGGATCGAGGAGACTGTGCGCTTCGTGTTCGCCGACGGCATCGCCAAGGCCGCGCCCCAGGCGACGTTTGTGAGCGCTACACCGGTGACCGCCGGCTGCCGAATGATCAAGAGTGCCCACGAAATAGCGCTGATGCGCCTCGCCTCTCAGGTAACACTCGCAGTGTACGAAGCCGTGTATCAGTCCATGCGCGACGGCATGACCCAGCACGACGTCAGCGGTCTGATCGATAGAGGTTATGACCGGGTGGGCTTTCCGGGTGAAGCGAGTGTGATGGTTGGCGAATACTCCGCTTTCCCTCACGGATCTACCACGCCGCAAGTCATCCGCGAGGGCTCGATCGTCATGATCGACGATGGCTGCTCGGTCGAAGGATATCAGTCAGACATCACACGGACGTTCGTGTTGGGGAAAGCGTCCGACAAGATGAAGCAGGTGTTCGACATTGTTCATCGAGCACAAGCAGCGGCACTCGCGGCCGCGCGCCCGGGAGGTGAGTGCGGCTCCGTGGATGCGGCGGCGCGGAAAATAATCACTGATGTCGGTTACGGTCCCGACTACAAGTACTTCACCCACCGCCTCGGGCACGGCATGGGGATGGACGGCCACGAGTGGCCCTATTTGGTCCGCGGCAATACCACGAAATTGCAGGCCAACATGACCACCAGCAACGAGCCGGGGATTTACCTTCGCGGAGAATTCGGGATTCGCCTGGAAGATGATATGCACGTCACAGAAAACGGCGCGGAGTTATTCACCCCCCAGAGTCCGTCGCTGGAGGAGCCGTTCGGGAAAGGATGACCTGGTGCGGCTGCGGCCCTAGTCGACCTTGGTGGAACGGCGCCATTTCGCGTGAAGCCACGCGAGGATACCGATCGCACAGACTTCGACCGGACCCGGCGGCATGATTTGCATGCGCCATAGGCTGTCATAGTCGTGGGTCGCCACGTACACCGCCCATATGGTTCCGGCAGCCGCGATGAGGCTTCCGAGGCGTTCTTCCGCCCGAATACTCAGCAGGTTTCGCTGGCTGCGAACCGGTTTCGCAGGCTTGCGAACAGGGACGACGGGAATGTACTGGGCCTTTGATTGGACGTAGCCCTCGCGCCCTGCGTCCCAATCGATATAGTCGCCTCGGTCCGATTTCGCCACAGCATCCAAGCTGCCACAAACATGCCTCTGCGCGCCTGTTACCTACGGACCTGTCCGCTCGCCGACCGCCTGGCCTTATTGACTCGCAGAGACGCCCTAAGCCTCCGGCACAGGCGGGCAGCCGGGAAATTCCTTGAGAAATGTGTTGCCGATGTAGCCCAGATACTCTATGCCGATTTCGCTGGTGAAGTAACCATCGGCCGTGAGCTTGCGCAAGAATCCGAAGAACTCTATTCCCTGCCCGAGACTTGGATCTTGCTTGGCATTCTTGCGGAAGGCGATGAGATCTAGAATCTCTTTCTGTTGCTCGGATGTGCTCTCGAGATAAGTCTTGCCGTATCGATCCACGCAAGTGTTGTCGAGCCACATCAGGCCTCCGCCGAGAGCGACTTGATAGTCCTTGTTTTCGCTGGCAATCAGGTCGATGAACTCGGGCGCGCCGGCTTCGATGGCTCCTTTTGAATTTTCGTCCGACGGGATGATGGTCTGACAGAGCGTCTGCAGCGTCTTGTAATCGTGAGCGGAGAAGAACTTGGGGGTATAGGCGTGGTCTTCGGCCTGGGCTTTTTCCGCATTCACCATGCGATGAGCGTATTCGGCCGCTTCCAGCGGAATCACCCGCAGGACCGAACTACTCACAGCCGTGAGGGTCAGCGATTTCAGGATATCCCGTCGAGAAATAGGCATGGTCGCCCTCCGGCTACAGGTTTCCTTTCTTCGCCTGGTCGATCAGATAATCCGATGCCCGCCAGGTCAGCGCCATGATGGTCAGCGTAGGATTCTTGTCGGCGTTGGTGACAAAGCAGGCGCCGTCAGTGACAAACAGGTTCTTCACATCGTGCGCCTGGCAGTACTGGTTCAAAGCCGAGGTCGCCGGGTGTGCTCCCATGCGAACCGTGCCTACTTCGTGAATGATGACGCCACCATCGGCGATTCCGTAGGGATGCGGGCCATCAGGACGAGTTGAGGTAACGTAGGTTCCGCCCGCAGCTTCGGTGATTTCCCGGTAGGTTTGCTGCATATCGCGGGCCATCTTGATTTCGTTGTCGCTCCACTCCCAATGAAAGCGAAGCACGGGGATACCCCATTGGTCCACTACGGAAGGATCGACTTCGCAATAACAGTTTTCGTTGGGGATCATTTCACCCCGGCCAGAGAAGCCAATGTAGGTTCCATACTTCTTCTTGCACTCCTGCTTGAGAGGGGCACCGTAGCCTTCAAAGTCGTCGCAAATGTCGTCGTAGTCACCGACGCCCGGCATACCGCGTCCGCCGCCGAATTCGGTGTGATAACCGCGAAGGAATTCGTTCTTGCGATCAAACTTCCACCATGGCAAATACATGTGCATACCGCCGACGCCGTCGTGGTTGTGAGCCGGCATTTTTTCCAGTGCTGGGAAATACCCGACGCCATTGCTGCCGACGGAGTCCATCAGATACCGGCCTGCCACTCCGGAAGAATTGGCCAGCCCGTCGGGAAAGAGAGTTGATCTGGAATTCAACAAGAGGCGGGCCGACTCGCAGGCGCTGGCGGCAACCACGAAAGCCCGCGCGTAAATGCGCTGCTCGCCGCGCGTTGCTTTGTCGATGTACGAAACAGCGGCGACTTTGCCATCTTTGCCCACGATGAGTTCCCTCGCCATGGCGCCGGTGATCAGGGTCAAGCGACCGGTCTTCTGTGCGGGAGGAATCATCACCTGGCTCGAACTGAAGTTTGAGGCGGTTATGCAGCCGCGGCCGCATTGCGCGCAGTAGTGGCAGGCGGCGCGGCCATTGTGAGGCTGGGTCAGGATCGCCAGCCGCGAAGGCACACACAAGATGCTTAGTTTGTCGCATGCCTTCTTGATGATGGTTTCGGTGCAGCGCGGCTTGGGCGGAGGCAAGAAAATCCCGTCCGGAGCGCTGGGAATGTTCTCCTTCGTCCCGAAGACTCCGATGTAAGATTCGACCTTGTCGTAGTACGGAGCGACATCGTCGTAGACGAGCGGCCAATCGTCGCCCATGCCGTCATGCGAGCGGACCTTGAAGTCCACAGGCGCCATACGCAGGGCGATGCGTCCCCAGTGATTGGTGCGCCCGCCGACAATGCGCGAGCGGAACCACCGGAATTTCGAGCCCGGCGCTGAAACGTAAGGCTCGCCTTCGATTTCCCACGCGCCGTTCGGGGCGAGGAATTCATCTTCCAGCCCACGGCGCGCCCGGCCGCCCACGCCGGCGCCGCGATGGGGCAAGTCGTAGGGCCAGACGTGCTCTTTGTAATCTCTCTCAGGAACAAGCGGAGGGCCAGCCTCAAGCAACGCGACACTCAGACCGCCCTCGGTGAGCACCTTGGCGGCAGTGCCTCCAGACGCACCAGAGCCGATTATGCAGACGTCGTACGTTTTGGGCGTGCGCTTGACTTGCATGGATCTCCGCGAGCTTGACTGCCTGAGAAAGGCCGCCGACGAGGCGGCGGCCAACGTCGGGCCAAACTCTAGAAACGTAACTTCTCGAGATATGCGTAGCTGGTGGCGATGCTGTCGAACGGCGCCTTCGGGTGGTCATGTTCGACGACGTAGACGTCGATGCCAGCCTTTCCTGCATGCGCGAAGAGGTTCTTCCAGTTGATGAGTCCGCTGCCCACTTCGGTCAGATCGACTGTGTCGCCGAAGTTTTGTGGACCGCCAGGCGTGATTTTTGGAAGTTGTTTCAGGTCCTTCACGTGAACCAGCGGGAATCTGCCGGGATTCTGATTGAAGTACTTAATCGGATCGGCGCCGGCGGCCGTAATCCAGCAAAGATCCATTTCCATTTTGACCAAGTTCGCGTCGCATTGTTTGAGCAGTTCATCGTAGGGCAGCTTGCCGTCGACGGGAAGAAATTCGAACCAGTGATTGTGATAGGCAAATTGCATGCCGGCCTTCTTAGTCTGCTCGCCGCAGCGGTTGAATTTCTCGGAGGCTTGCTTCCAGATGTCGGGAGACTTACGGAGTTCCTCGGGAATCCAGGGGCAGACAATGTACTTCAGGCCGATGGTCTTGGAGGTTTCGATGACGGAAGGAAACTTGTCGTCGAGTTCGTCATATTGCACGTGCGTGGAGGGCGCAGTCAGGCCATTCTTGTCGAGCGCGGCGCGGACCTGCTCACCGGTGCGGCCAAAATATCCGGCGAACTCCACTTCCTTGTAGCCGACTTTTGCAACCTTAGCGAGGGTGCCGTCGAAATCCGCTTTCATTGCGTCGCGCACGGTGTAGAGTTGCACGCCGATGTGTTCGGCCTTGTGATCTCCGGCAGCCCAACCCAGCCGGCTGGTCAGGAGCGCGCCGGTGGTGACGGTAACTGCAGTTTCAAGGAAAGAGCGGCGGTTCATCGCATGAAGACTCATGATCCTGTTCCTCCGATTGCGCATGTAGGGATGGAAGTGAATTCCGCGAGCATTATACGCGCCGGACTAGCGCCAAAAATAGCCATGCAAGGCCAGCCAGTGACTCGCCACAAAAAACATCACCATCATGGCATCAACGTGCCGATGCCACGACACGCAGCATCTTCGGAGGTCTGGCCTCTACTTATTGTTTCTCGACCTATGACTTCACGACCTGCAGGTTGTTGGTGACGGAGAAGGTACCAGAGACACCGTTGGCTCGAAGGCCGGCGAGATTCTTGTCAGCTTCGCTGTCCACGACGCCTTCCAGGGTCACATGACCGTTCTTGACAATGATGCGGATGGGCTTCTGGACCCCGAGTTCATATTTTTGAAGCCCGGGGAAGCCATAGATAGCACGAAACAGGCGCAGACGCAGACGGTCATCCATGGGCGAGGGAGGAAGAACCTCGATCTGGTTGTCGACCTTCTCGACGCCCTCAATGTGTTTCACAACATTCTCGGCATCAGACTTGAGGGTAGGCCGCACGACCTGGCCGAGCAGGGTGACGTTGTAGCCATCCACTTTATAGGCGATGTAGTCGAAGACACCGAAGTAGGGGAGCATCAACAGCTCGTGGCGTACTTCGCGGGTGATTCGTTCCTGGGCGCGGGCTGAGGGCTCGCGTTGCGTATCCTGGGCGGTGCCTTGAGTGTTTACGGTTAGCAAGCTGGCGAGGACAAGAAGGATCAGCCTGTCTTTCATCGCGGTTCTCCTTATTGTGCGAAATCCCTGGGGATATTGGGATCAGTCTACTCTCGAATAGCCGATTTTCGATGCGGGAACCGGCCTTCGCGGTTGCCGAAAAAATTCGCACGAAGGCCCGATGTGGAAGGGTGCGAGGGTTGCCGACTCCTGATGACTCCTAAGGAGCAAGAGTTAAGCTCAGTCCGTCGTTCGACGCGGACAGCAGTCGTACATCCGCGCAATCATTCACAATCCAGTTAGCACCTGCCGCGAGTAGCGCGTGGTCCGGAGCCGTCGTCTTGAAAGCAATGACTCGGGCACCGGCGGCCTTGCCGGAGCGAATTCCGGCGGGAGCATCTTCCAGCACAACGCAATCGACGGCGTCAAAACCAAGAAGGTTGGCGGCCTTTAGATAAGGTTCGGGATGCGGTTTGCCATTAGTGATGTCACTGGAAGTGATCAGCTTCTTGGGCACAGGGAGCCCGGCCGCTTTGATGCGGACTTCAGCGAGCGGACGGGTACAAGAGGTCACAATCGTCCAGCGGTTGTCGGGAAGATGGGAGAGCAGTTCGAGCGCGCCGGGTAGCGGAATCACGCCTTCGAGGTCTTCGATCTCGCGGCGCTCGACCTCGCGATTCTCGGCCTCGTGGTCGGCGTTGGGAAGATACTCCCGGACCGTGGTAATACTGGGGCGGCCGTGCGCACGAGCAACAGCTTCCTCAGGGTTGAATCCATGCTCGATCGCCCAGCGGCGCCAGACCCGCTCGACTGCGGGAGTGGAGTTGATCAGTACCCCATCAAGGTCGAAGAATAAGGCAGCACATTGGAGTTGGGTCATTGCCTACCAAGTCCTGCGGATGGGATGAGCTTCCGTGTTGAATACAACTTTGCTCAGATCGAGTGTATCCGGCGACGCGAAGAGCAGGTAGGAGTACTTGAGGGTCTCGGCGAAGAAGAAGCTTTCCATTTCGTCCTTTTTTGTTTTCTTTTCGACGTCGCTTAGGGCGGCATATGCCACCTCGGTTCGGCAATACTTCACAAGGCTGTTGAAGAAGGTCTTCCCCATTTCGACATAACGCGGATCATGGGTGAAGTAGTGGAGGTAATAGGCCGACTCGATGATCTCCGGCCGCAATTCGTAACCCTTCGAGACCGCGGTCATCGTTTTGTAATTGATTTCCTCGGGTTCGATGCCGAAGGTCGTCCACATCTTGTAGGCCGACTCCTCGAGTTTGCGCGCCCGGTCAAGATCGCCGGAAAGAGCCAGCGTGCCCGGAAAGAAGGCGTCGAGGGCCCCGAATTCGGTGCCCATACGGGCTCCGGTGTTCATGTCCGCCTGGCCATACCAGAAGCCAGTCGTTGTCGTATCGGCGAGGTATTTGTTGATCGAGTCGACGCTCGACTTCCACATACGCTCACAGTCTTTGTCGTCAAACAGCAGCCAGGATTTCAGCAGGTACTCGTAGTAAGAATCAATGCCTCCCTCGATATGGCTGACCGGATCGGTCCATTGACCGGACTTGACGTTGATACTGGAGCCAACCAGGCCAATGGGCGACCGCCGGTTGTAAAGTTCGACTACCGCCCGCTTGGCTTTCTCGTAGTACAACGGCTTGCCGGTCAGTTTGCTGAGCGTGCCGAACTCGATCAACAAGGTGCCGATCTCCGCCGGATTGGTTAGCTCTCCGCGAACCGCGCCGGTTTTGAGGTTGACGTACACGTAGGGCATTCCCGTGGGAGAACTGAATGCCGGCAACAGGCGTGTCCCCAAATCGTCTGCCAGCGCGAGTAGCCCCTTGTCGCCGGATAGTTGGTAACTGCTGAGCAGGCCGCCCAGCAGACGAATAGTGATTTCGAAATTCTTGACATAAATATCGTGGTCGAATGACAGGTTCTTGACCACGTATGCTCGAGTCGTAGCCGCTTCCTCATTCATGCCCATGAGGATCATCGTATCGAGGGCGTCGACCGGAGACATCTGCAAGGGCGCGCGGTACCAATCGTGGTAACTCTTGCTCAGTGGTTTGAGTGCGTCGTGCCCCCAGGCGTATTGTCTGTAACCGTCCCACGCATGACGGAATTCCTGGCGCACGCGGTCGGCCATTTCGACATCACTCAACGGTGCGGTGCTGGGGGCTACGCGCGTCGCCGATACTGCCGACGTCTCCGCCTTGCCGGCCGCCGCTCCGGTCTGCGATGATCCGAGTTGCGCCAGCGCGAAAGCCAGACAGAGAGCCATGATTTTCGCTGTAGATTTGGTCTCCAGTGCATTCATTGGGACGATTGTAAACGAGCGCCGGCGCACGACTCTTCCGCGGAAATCGGGGGCTTGCCGCATCTACCGGTCTGGAGCAAGAACCAGAGTAGGTAGTGGGAACCGACTTCGTCTCGGAGGCGATCCTGACGACATTGTGGAGCCCGCGACGTGTTCGGTACTGACAATTGCTAGGTAGAAAAGCATGCTGCGCCGCGAGCAGTTCGTGTGTGGAGCGGGCACTCCTGCCCGCTAGCGTTGGCGATAGTGCAGGCTAATGGGCAGGAGTGCCCGCGCCCCACACAGCTCGCGGCAACAAGACAAGAACCTGTCCTCACCAATCAGGACTGGACGATCTTTTCCAATGCCGGTCGATTGCGGATCACCAGGGTCGACCCTTTGAGCTGCAGCAACTGTTTCTTCTTAAACTCGGAAAATAGTCGGCTGACAGTCTCGCGGGTTGTCCCAATGATCTCGGCAATCTCCTCATGGGTCAGCGTGAGCTTGACCTGCGTCGCCCCGTCGTTTTGTGTGGTCTTGGCCGACCAGGACAGCAGCAGCTTGGCAAATTTTTCCGACGGCGAGGTGGTGAGACCCAGAGTGCGGATCTCCTCGTAGGCGGTGTAGTAATTGCGGCTGAGCTGTTCGGCGACTCGTAAGGCAACTTCTCCGTGATCCTTGAGGAATTGCAACAAGGAGTCGCGCGGAATGAAGTTGGCCTGGCCAGGCTCCATCATTTCGGCAGTGACTTCGTACGGACGATTGGAAACGACCGCATTCAAGCCGAGAACGTCTCCGGAATCGGAGATCTTCGTGATGATGGTTTTGCCCTCGCGGGAAGAAGTGGAAAGTTTCGCCTTCCCGGCGCAGAGTACAAACACACCCCGCGGCTGCTGCCCTTCGATGAAGAGCATCGCACCCTTGGGATAAACGGCGGTCGATTTAATGTCGTTGAGGCGTTGTCCGGCATGCACGGTGAGATTGCAAAATAGATGTTCCTCTCTCACCGCGCAGGTGAGGCAGTTATCAAGAATATTTAGTCCATAAGGGGCGCGCATCAAGCACCCTCCCTTGTATCAATTGTAGCATCGCATTTGCGCGTGTGATCACCGTCACGAGCCCCCGTGATTAAGGACATATCAGGAACACAGACGTATCGGGAAAACTATGTCAGGATGGGTGGAGTGTCGATGTTGGCTTACAGCCGAGTTCCACCACCTGCCTTCATACTGCGAAAGAGCATTGCTGTGAAAGAATAGAGCGTCCGTCGCAGCGGGAGGTATTTCCGTGAGTGAACTATTCAGCGCGTCCGTGCCGCCGCTCGTCGACCCTTTCAAAATGGGCGCGCCACCCCGGCGGCCCGCCTTGGAATCGTTGTTCTTGCCTCGCTCCGTAGCCATCATTGGTGCCACGGATCGGAAAGGGACCGTGGGGCGCAGCGTGCTTTCCAATCTGCTAGAAAGCAAGGTTCCACTTAGGCTCCACGCTGTTAATCCCATCCGCGAAGATATTCTCGGAATCAAGACTCACAAACACGTCGGAGACATCGCTGGTGGCGTCGACCTGGCCGTGGTGGTCACGCCTGCACACACGGTGCCCGAGATCATCGGGGAGTGCGTGGACGCGGGTGTGAAATCCGCGGTGGTGATCTCCGCCGGGTTTCGCGAACAGGGGCATGAGGGGGCGGTCCTGGAAGACGAAATTCAGAAACATCTGCGGCGAGGGTCGCTGCGCTTGATTGGGCCGAACTGCATGGGGTTCATGAATCCGACCGTCGGACTGAACGCAACTTTTGCAAGAGTGATGCCCCAGAAAGGCAGCGTCGCCTTTCTCAGCCAGAGCGGCGCATTGCAGACGGCGATCCTGGACTGGAGCCAGCGCGAACACGTAGGGTTCAGCGCAATCGTTTCCACGGGTTCGATGCTTGACGTGGGATGGGGTGATCTCATCTATCACTTCGGAGACGATCCCCACACCAAAAGCATTCTGATCTACATGGAGTCCGTCGGAGACGCGCGTTCGTTTCTTTCGGCAGCGCGGGAAATCGCGCTCAGCAAGCCGATCATCGTGATCAAAGCCGGCAAGTCAGAAGCCGCGTCGAAGGCCGCTGCTTCCCACACCGGAGCGTTGACCGGAAGCGACGAGGTACTGGAAGCAGCGTTGCGGCGCTGTGGGGTCTTGCGGGTACAGAACCTTGCAGACCTTTTTTACATGGCAGAGGTTCTGAGCAAGCAGCCACGCCCGCGCGGTCCGCGCCTCACCATTGTGACCAACGCTGGCGGGCCAGGAGTACTCGCAACCGACTCACTCATCGCAACCGGCGGCGATCTCAGCTCGCTGTCCGCGGAATCGCTGCATGAACTGGACAGCTTTCTCTCCCCGCACTGGAGTCACGCGAATCCAATCGATGTTCTGGCGGATGCGGACGCAGATTGCTTTGTCAGAGCAGTCGACGTCGCCTCGAAGGATCCCGGCAGCAATGGATTGCTCGTAATCATCGCTCCCCAGGGTCACGCTGATCCCACGCAAGTTGCCGAACGCATGAGCCGCTATGCCCATGGTTCAGGCAAGCCAGTGCTGGCCAGTTGGATGGGCGGAGATGGAGTTGCGGAAGGAACGGCTATTCTCAACACGGCTGGTATTCCCACGTTCTCCTATCCGGACACCGCCGCGCGTGCCTTCACCTATATGTGGCGATACACCGACAATCTGCGCGGACTCTATGAAACTCCGGCGTTCATCGAGGAACCGGAGACTGGGGCCGATGCGCGCGGGAAGGTCAGGGAATCCGTTGAACGCGTGCGCGCCGCAGGCAGGACGATGCTCAATGAATTTGAAGCCAAGAAACTTCTCGCCTGTTACGGAATTCCAGTCGTGGATACGCGCGCGGCGGAAAACGAAGAACAAGCGATGAACCTCGCGACTGAGATTGGGTATCCAGTCGTGCTGAAGCTTCTTTCCAATACCATCGCACATAAAACGGATGTGGATGGAGTTCATCTCGGGCTGCAGAATGCCGAGCATGTGCGGAACGCCTACCGCGCCATCCAGAGCTCGGTTGCGCAGAAAGCTGGAGCAGAGCACTTTGCCGGAGTGACGGTACAGCCGATGGTTAAGCGGGACAGCTACGAATTGATTCTCGGCAGCACGGTGGATGCACAATTTGGACCAGTCATCCTGTTTGGGTCCGGCGGAGTGATGGTGGAGGTTTACCGCGATCGGTCGCTGGCGCTGCCGCCACTGAACACTACTCTGGCGCAGCGGTTGATGGAACGGACGCGAATCTACGCGGCTCTGCAGGGCGTACGCGGACGCAAGCCGGTGAACCTAGCGGAGCTCGAAGGACTGCTGGTGCGCTTCAGCCAGCTCGTAGTGGAGCAGCCATGGATCAAAGAAATCGATATCAATCCACTGCTGGCCAGCCCGGATCAACTCGTCGCGCTAGATGCCAGAGTGGTGGTCCACGATTCGACAGTGGATGCCAAACAATTGCCGCGACCAGCGATCCGGCCATACCCGTCGCGGTATGTTTCCGAATGGCGCTTCAAGGACGGAACACCGGTGACGATCCGGCCGATTCGGCCGGAAGACGAGCCGCTCATGGTGCAGTTTCATACCACACTTTCGGAGCGCAGCGTATATCTGCGTTACTTCTGTTCTCTGAGCCTGAGCACGAGAGTGGAACACGAGCGACTGGTGCGCATCTGCTTCGGCAGCTACGATCGCGGATTTGCCCTGGTAGCCGACCGCAAGATTCCCGAAACGGGGCAGCACGAAATCCTGGGAGTCGGCCGCTTCAGCGCCATCAATAGCACGGAGGCCGAGGCCGCCGTCCTTGTCTCCGATCTGTGGCAGGGTCGTGGACTCGGAACGGAACTGCTCGCCAGCGTGGCCCGCGTGGCCCGCGCAGAGAAATTTCAGAAGCTGTCAGGGGAAATTCTGCGCGACAATCTGCCCACGCAGGCCATCTTCAAGAAGGTAGGATTTCGCTTGCGGGCCATGGACGACCCATCGTCCGTTTCCGCGGTGCTGGAGCTCTAGCGCGAGCGCGAAAATGTTTCACGCAATCGACGCCGGCTTGATGATTTCGAGCTGAGGCTCGAACTTCAGCGAGGTTCCGAGGGCCCGTGATACCAGACACAATTTTTCCGCCCGCTTGAGCAGGTCGAGAGCGCGTTCACGCTCCTCCGCAGCCGCAATCTTCAAGTTGGGGCGCAGCACAATCTGGGTGAAGGTATAACCCGATTCCGCTTTTCGTACCGTTCCGCTCGCTTCCACCTGCAAGTCCGTAAAGTTGAATTGCGCCGTTCCGGCAATGGCGCGCAATGTGGTCGTGTAACATCCGGCTACCGCGGCCAGCAGAAGCTCCTCCGGCGTCCATCTTCCTTCCAGCCCGCCAAACTCTGTTGGAGCCGTGAAGTGGATCGCGTTCGGTGCAGAATCCGATTTGGCCAGACCGGTGCGTCCAGATGTCCACCAGGCCGCAACTCGATATGCATGCTCTTCGCTCATGACTGTTCGCCTCTCCTCGGGACAAATATTTGCGGTCTCATCGGGCAAGACATAGGACTCTGCTACTAACCTCGGATTGCACGTTCCGGGCGGCGCCGATCAGGCTGCTCCTTGTTTCGAATCCAACCCGCGTTCAGTCTCGATCTTCGCGATCTGTGCGCGCAGCCAGCGGGCCAAGGCCTCTTCCATTTCGACTTGGCTTCCGGTGCGGTACAAATCGTCCACTGTCTGCCCCTCTTTGGTGAGCTCGATGAAGCGGCAGGGTACGCTCTCAGCCCGGCGGTCTTCCGGAACAAACTCCTCCAGGAGGCAACTCTCACAGGGATGCGGCCGGGTAGGGTCGCAGAAGTTCGGGCAAATCGGGGAATCCTCAAAGATCGCAGGCGCGCGCCAAGGCGCTTGCGGGGAGCGCCCGTAACCTCCGTCTTCCAGAAAACTCAATTCAAACTTCAGCACCTCTAGAATGTCGCGATCGTCTTGAGTCATAGGCACCTCGATGGGAGTCAGGATGCCAGAGTGGAAGGATAAACTCCGTGTATTTGATCACGGGGAATTGTGATTGTGGTCACACCCGACTGAGGCCTTCGGGTGAGTCAGCGGAGCATTTGCCCGGATTTTGGACGAATTCCAAAAAGGGTTGCGTGAGCAGACTCACGCATTTGCGTGATCGAAATCACGAGGGCGGAAATCAGGGATTCCCGCCACCTTCTGCGATCTGCAGGTCGAGACTGACACGCTCGCCGTTGATGAGAGCCGTTCCCGCGTCGATAAACTGCAGCCCGGTGCAGTCGTAGCC
>CAVYHM010000047.1:0-412653 GCA_963768265.1 uncultured Acidobacteriaceae bacterium | reverse complement strand
CACTCTATCGGCTGTCTCCAGCCGACAAGTAGAGCGAGCCCCGAATCCCGTTCGAATACCACGGGTCGTCGGTAGCTAACTCCACCGAGCTTTGCGAAAGGCGCACAGATGCATGTTCCGGCGGCCGAAAAACCTGATAGATCGAACTCGGTGAACAACCAGCACGCGCTGTTTCCCGCCGGGCACCTCGTTCCCTTCATTCTTGTGACGGCACTGTTCTTCCTCTGGGGAATTCCCAACAACCTGAATGATGTTCTGATTCGCCAGTTCATGAAGTCATTCGCCATCACACGTTTTAAGGCTGGCCTCGTGCAGTCGGCCTTCTACATGGGCTACTTCCTGCTGGCCATGCCGGCCGCGCTTCTCATGAGGAGGGCGGGTTACAAAACCGGATTTGTGATTGGGCTGTTGTTGTACGGAAGCGGATGCTTTCTGTTCTGGCCCGCTGCTATAGCGGGGAGCTATGGGTTCTTCCTCTTCGCGCTATTTGTGATTGCCAGCGGCCTCTCATTCCTGGAGACAGCGTCCAATCCTTTCATCGCGCAACTGGGCGATCCTGACACGTCAGAAAGGCGGTTGAATTTTTCGCAGGCATTCAACCCGTTTGGAGCAATCTCCGGAGCCCTGATCGGGACGGTATTCATTTTCTCCGGTGTTGAGTTGAGCTCGCAGGATATCGCCGCACGCAAGGCCCAGGGTCTGTACGAGGCGTACCTGCGGACGGAGACGCTGCGCGTCATTAAGCCGTATCTGGTGATCGGGGCGGTGGCCATCTTTTGGGCACTGCTCATTCTGCGCACTAAGTTTCCCGCCATTCAAAGCGAACACGAGAGCAGTAGCGGGGACCATGGCCACTTCAAAGAACTATTTCGTTACCCGCACTTTCTATGGGCAGTCTTAGCGCAGTTTCTCTATGTCGGCGCCCAGGTCGGCACGTGGAGCTATTTCATCCAGTACGTTCAGGAATCCACTCACCAACCGGAAAAAATCGCCGGCTATTTCCTGACCGGCACACTGGCGGCGTTCGGAGTGGGCAGATTCGCGTCCGCCTACCTGATGCGCACGGTTGCGCCGAATAAATTGATGGGGGCCTACAGCGTCGTCAACATCGCGCTCGTGTCCTTGGGGGTCGTCTTTCCCGGGTGGTTCGGCTTGTGGTGCGTATTTCTGACCAGCTTCTTCATGTCGCTTATGTTTCCGACCATCTTTGCCCTCGGGCTCAAAGGGCTGGGTCCGAATACGAAAATCGGGGGCTCGCTTTTAGTGATGGCGATCGTCGGAGGCGCGGTGTTGACACCTTTAATGGGACTCATTTCCGAGGCCGCCCACAGTATCGCCGTAGCGTACTTAGTGCCGCTCGTTTCCTACGTCGTGATCGCTCTTTACTCGTTCTTCGGCTCAAAGCAGTCGACCGCAACGAGCTAATGACATTTATCCAGCAGGAGGCTCACTTCAATGTCGTTCAAGTTTGTACGCGCGTTGTTGGCGATGGCGGTGTCGATTGCTGCGGTGCCGCCCTCTAGCCTGCTTGCGCAATCAGCGGCCGCAACCGCGCCCAGCGCAGCGCAAGATCCGCTCGCGATTGACCGCGCATGGCAAAAAGCGAGCGCGAAATACGACGCTTCCCGCACTGCCATCCTGGACGATGTCAATCGCGTGATCGCTGCGGGTTCGTTTCGGCCCGACTGGGAATCTCTTCAGAATTACAAAGTGCCCGACTGGTATAAGGACGCGAAGTTCGGGATTTTCATTCATTGGGGAGTCTATTCCGTGCCCGCTTTCGACAGTGAATGGTACCCACGCGTCATGTACATCGAGGGCTCCGATGCCTATAAACACCACATCGCTACTTACGGCACGCAGGACAAATTCGGTTACAAGGATTTCATTCCAAAATTCAAGGCGGAGAAGTTCGATCCGTCCGCATGGGCGCGATTGTTCAAGGAAGCCGGCGCAAAATACGTGGTTCCGGTTTTCGAGCATCACGATGGCTTCGCCATGTACGACAGCGGCCTCTCGGATTGGACCGCGGCAAAGATGGGCCCACATCGCGATCTATGGGGAGACCTGGCCAAAGCCGTTCGCGCCGAGGGCTTGCATCTTGGCGCTTCGTCACATCGTGTCGAACACAACTTCTTCCTTGGCGTGGGGCGCACCATTCCATCCGACATTAATGATCCGAAGTACGCCGATTTCTATGGACCCGCGCACCGCTGGCTCGAAGCCAAGGGAGGCACGCCGCTTTCCAACGATTTTACTTTCGTGTCCAAAGCCTGGGTCGACGATTGGCTCGCCCGAGCCGCCGAAATTGTGCAGAAATATCATCCCGACATCATGTATTTCGATTGGTGGATCGGGCAGGCCTCGGTGCGTGAAAACCTCACTCGCTTTGCAGCGTTTTATTACAACCAGTCGGAGAAGTGGGGCGGGCCGGTCGGTGTGATCAATTACAAAGACTTCGCGATGGACGAGAAGGCGGCGGTGCTCGATCTGGAGCGCGGACA
This sequence comes from uncultured Acidobacteriaceae bacterium, assembly GCA_963768265.1. GTDB lineage: Bacteria > Acidobacteriota > Terriglobia > Terriglobales > Acidobacteriaceae > Sulfotelmatobacter. The sequence continues at coordinate 410,149 of CAVYHM010000047.1, read as the reverse complement.
GCTTGCGGGGATCCGGCCACTCTACTGGCAAACCGACACCTCCATCAGCAACAAGTCCTGGGGTTACATTGAGAACGATACCTTCAAGTCGCCCGAGTTCGTTGTCCACCAGTTGATCGACATCGTGAGCAAGAACGGCAATCTGCTGTTAAACATAGGTCCACGGTCGGACGGCACGATACCGGACGAGGTCCAGCAGGTGCTGCACGACGTGGGCGCATGGTTGAAGGTAGACGGCGAGGCCATCTACGGTACGCGGGCCTGGCACGTCTACGGGGAAGGTCCGACCAAGGTTACGGAAGGCTCCTTCCATGACGTCGACACCATGCCGTACACGGCAGAGGACTTTCGCTTCACCAAGAAGGACGATGCGCTCTACGCGATTGAAATGGGTTGGCCTTCCAATGGAGAGGCGGTCATTCACTCGCTCGGTACGGTTCCCGGTCAGTCGAAGGTTAGGTCGGTTGCTTTGCTCGGTGCCGACTCCAGCCTCGCATTCGAACAGCAAGAGGATGGTTTGCACATACGACTGCCGGAGCGCCCACCGGGAAAATATGCATTCGCATTTCGTATTGTGTTTAACTAGGGCGCTTCGACTGGGTAGGCGCGTTTTGGCTCACGCCGCGGTATTTGGCTGCAAACATATCCCGGACGCTGCCCTCCTCCACAACTATTTTGGCCACGTCGTCGGCGTTTCAATGTACGTAGGATTAAGGTCGGCGACGGACGCACAGCCGAGCAAACGAAGAGTGCGCTCAACGTCTGCTCGCAGAATGTCAATCGCACGGGCAACGCCCCCTGGCCCCGCCGCGGCCAGTCCATAGGCATACGCGCGCCCCACCAGAACCGCACGCGCCCCCAGGCACAGAGCTTTGACGATGTCGCTGCCGCGGCGGACACCACCGTCCATCAGCACCTCGATCCGACCCTTCACGGCAGCGACGACTTCCGGAAGCGCTCGCAGTGTCGCAGAGACGGAATCAAGTTGCCTGCCGCCGTGGTTCGACACCACGACTGCCGCTGCTCCTTCATCGATAGCGCGCAGGGCGTCGTCGCCAGTAAGAAGTCCTTTCACGATGATCGGCCCGGACCATAACTCGCGGATCCATCCCAAGTCTTCCCATGTCACTGTGGCCTTTGAAAGAGCGGCGCCAACGTCGACGAGTTCCATGGGGCCCTGGCCCGGGACCACGACGTTCTCCAGTTTCGGCACGCCGCCATCCATAAGAAACGACACCAGCCATCCGGGGTGAGCCATAATCTCTGGCAGATACGGGATCTTTGCGAAGGGCGAAGTTCCCAGAAGTTCCTTCATTCCGTTTCGCGGGTCGCGCTCGCGCAGGCCAGCGACGGGCGTATCCACCGTGATCACCAGCGCGTTGAAACCCGCGCGACGCGCCCGATCCAGCGCGCCCTCAGCCGCGGCGCGTCCGCCCATGAGGTAAAGTTGGTAAAAGACTGGTCCGCGCGACGCAGCTCTGACGTCTTCCATCTTGTGCCCGGAGATGGTGGAAAGGATGTAGCCGGTGCCTGCTTTTCCGGCTTCGGAAGCCGCTGCCACCTCGCCACCAGGATGCATCAGCCTGCTGTAGCCCACCGGAGCCAGCATCGCCGGAAACGAAATTTCGTGGCCGACCACCTGGGTCTTCAGGCCACAATCGCCAACTGCAACCGCGCCGCGAGGACGGAAGGTGACATCGCGGAACGCGCGACAGTTTTCCGCCAGCGTGAGCTCCCCCTCCGCACCGCCGTCGAGATAGTCGAATACGGATTTGGGCAGACGATCGTGCGCAATACGGCGCAGATCTTCGATATTGACGACTTGAGAAGAGCTCAGCGTTCGATTCACGCCAGCCATTATCTACCTCGAGGGCCGTCGCGCAGGAGCCTGCGAGGCTCCCGCCAGCCTGGTTACCTTGATCTGACGACGAGTGTCGAAGTTACCAGAAGAGGCGGGGCGATTGCTACTCTCGCGGCTTATTCATTAGCGGTGGCGTGATGTGACCAAAGGCTTCCGCTGTTCTCCGGTCGGCTCAAAACTGATTCCGGCGTAATCGGCACCCGAAGACAGAAGTTCACGGATTTTGCCCCGGTTTGGTCCCGCCTGGGTGATGGCCGCCGACAAGCATTCCAAAGCCTGTTCCAGCGAAGTGCGATCCGGTAGGCGGAAAATCCAGGGAATATTCGTTGACGTGAGCGCGCGATCGGACGAGATTGCGACCACCGGGACGAACGCCTTCACTGCGATCTGTTCGGCCAGATGACTTGATGGCCGATCCAGCGCAATCACCGCGAGCACGTGCTCCTGATACACCGCCTTCACCAGATCATCCGATGCCTTGCCCCACGAAGCATCGGAAGAAATCGGGATCAGCGACAGATTTTGGCCGTGAGCGTTCAAAGTGCGCAGCCAGCGGGCAGTTTCCGGCGAGTTTACGATCTCATCGGCATGAGGTCCGAACACCCCAACTTCCTGCTGCGGCTCTTTCTCATCAGGCAAGGGCGGCCCGGAGTACCCAACTCCGTTCTCTCCCACTCGAGCATAAGGTTTTTCCATGGTGATGCGGCGGTATGAGATCCCTCCATTGTGCACTTGGGCAAGAAACAGGGGCGCAATGTTCTTACAGTTCGGATCGAACACCATATCCCCAGTTACCCCTTTGTGGGTTTCAGTTCCCGTGAGTGCGTCGCGGATGCGGCCTTTGTTCAGGCCTGCGCGGCAAATGGCCTCGAGCAGAATCTGCATCGCATCGTAAGCCAGAGCTGCAAAATGATCCGGCTTCTCGTGAAAGCGCATTTGGTAGCGTGCGTTGAACTCAAGCCAGCGGGGATCCGTGCGTGTCGGATCGTAAGGAAACACAGCCTCGAAGCCCTCGGCCGAAGCCCCGGCGAGTTTGATGAGTTCGTCGCCAATGGTGCGATGGCTGCCGAATACGCGCTGCTTCATTCCCAGTTCCTGCATCTGCTGCAGGATCATGGCAGCCGGGCCTATGTCCGTCCACAGCACGATGGCATCGACCCGCGAGTCTTCGATGACCTGAAGTTGGCGCCGAAAGTCGGTGTCACCACGCATGAACTTCTGCTCGATCACAACGGGATGTCCCAGTCGGCGCGACGCGTCGCGAAACTTCAGAACTCCAAAGCGACCGTACCGGTCGTTCACCCGCAGAATAGCGACTCGCTTCATTCCCAGTTCGCTGTACATGTGCCGCGCCAGCGTATAACCCTGCACGCGATCGTCCTGAATATCGGTGAAGTACCATGGGATGATCGTCTCCGGAATCGTTGGATCGGTGGACGCGCTGTTGATCAGCGGAGTTTCAGCCTTCAGGGTCAGGCGCAGCGCGATGTGGGTGGATTCCGAACTAACGGAGCCGAACATCGCCCACACCTTATCGTCATAGATCATCCGGACAGCATCGTTCGAGGCCGCTCCCCAGATTGCGGAATCTCTGGCAATGCCGGTAGCGCCAGCGCTGCTGTTCTGCCAGTTGTCATAATCGTTGTGAGTGACAAGGCGGAAAGGTTTGCCGCCGTAACCGCCGGCAGCGTTGGCCTCATCAAGCGCCATCGTGGCGCCGTTCAGCATGCGGTTCCCGAGCACCTGGTCCGGATGATCGTAGAGCGGGGCCAGGAAGCCGATTCGAATCTCGCTGAGATCTTTCAGATCGGGATCAGGGACGTCGCGGGCCGCACCGTTGTATTCGATCAGGTCCTGATAGTACTCGTGATAGGGCTTCGTGAACTTCGAAAACGGACGCAAGTCCTCAGGCGCACCCGTATAAGGCTTCAAGGAACGCGGATCGGGCCGACCCGGCGGGTTCTTACCGCAGGCACATGGAGCGGCGGACGTTTGGCCCCATGCCGCGCATGCCAAAACAGCGGCCGCGACAGATACAAGCGCGAGGCGCATAGCGCTACTCCTTGTGCGCCGGTTAAACCGGCGAGGTGTAGTGAATGAAAGAGTCACACGAATGTGAAGTAGCGACCCACATCGGCCCTGAGTCATGCGGAGCCGCTCGCGAGGGCGGCGTCGAAGCGTTGACAAGGGAACGTGCGGGCCGGGTATTCAGCCGCGTAAGACCATCACTCCGGGACGCCGACGCTGTAAGGAGACGCGGAAGGCCCCATCCGGTGCACCGATATCGCGAGGTGCAACGGAGTCCCGCGCGGTCACAGACCCCGTGCACGTACGGAAGCACCTCGAACGGGAACCGGGAGATCCCAGGCTCGCCCAGGGAAGCAGTAGCCCTGGGACGCATCGGGAAGTCTAAGGACGCACGCCGATGACGAACGGACCTGGGAAGTCGGACAGACCTACTGTACCGGAGAAGTCCCCGAACAACGCCGGACAACCGGCAGCGGAGGGGATGGAGGGAAGAGGCCTGGCCAAAGGGAACCTGCCCCAACAAAACGCGTCCCGGACACCGAGCCGGGAAGACGCGCTCAGCGCGCTGGAGCGGGTACGTCAAGCAGCAAGCAAGGATAAGAAGTTGCGGTTCACCGCGCTCCTGCACCACATCTACAATCCGGAAACGCTGCGCAGGGCCTACTTCAGTTTGAAGAAGGACGCTGCGTCTGGCGTGGATGGAGAGACGTGGCGGCACTACGGCGAGACTCTCGAGGACAACCTCCAGGATCTCGCCCATAGGCTGAAGCGAGGAGCGTACCGAGCCAAGCCGGTGCGTAGGGTGTATATCGACAAGAACGACGGGCGGAAGAGACCGCTCGGAGTTCCGGTGCTGGAAGACAAAATCGCCCAGCGCGCAACCGTCGAAGTGTTGAACGCCATCTACGAAACGGATTTCCTCGACTTTTCGTACGGATTCCGACCGGGACGCAGCCAGCATAACGCGCTGGATGCGCTCTACACCGGACTGCTGACGAAGAAGGTGAACTGGGTGCTGGATTTGGACATTCGCGGCTTTTTCGATGCGCTTTCGCACGAATGGCTGGTGAAGTTCGTCGAGCACCGGATTGCAGATCGGCGCGTCGTGCGACTGATCCAGAAATGGCTCAACGCGGGCGTGCTGGAGGATGGGAAACGAACCCGTACGGAAGAAGGAACGCCCCAGGGCGGCAGTGCATCGCCGCTGTTGGCTAACGTTTATCTCCATTACGTGTTCGACCTGTGGGTCCAAGCGTGGCGTCAGAAGCGGGCGCACGGCGACGTTGTCGTGGTGCGTTTTGCGGACGACATCGTGGTTGGATTTAACAGCCAAGCGGATGCCGATCAGTTTCGGGCGGAACTCACGGAACGCATGAAGAAGTTCCACCTGGAGCTGCATCCCGAGAAAACGCGACTGCTGGAGTTCGGTCCGTATGCGATCGACCAACGGCAGTGGCGTGGAGAAGGGAAGCCGGAAACGTTCAATTTTCTCGGCTTTACGCATATCTGCGTGAAGAAGAAGAGCAATGGACGGTTCACGGTGCGGCGGCAGACGATTCGGAAAAGGTTGCAGACGAAGCTGAATGAGGTCAAAACCGAGCTCAAGCGACGCATGCACGAACCCATCCCCGAGCAAGGCAAGTGGCTGCGGGCGGTTGTGGGTGGACACTTTCGCTACTACGGAGTGCCCATGAACCAACCGGCGCTGGCGATGTTTCGATTCCGAGTCGGCTGGTATTGGCATCGCTCGCTGTCGCGGCGGAGCCAGAACGGCCGCGTCCTGTGGGATCGCATGCGGCGTCTCATCACTCGCTGGCTGCCTTTGCCTTCCGTCTGTCATCCCTATCCTTTACGCCGCATGGGCGTCGTCACCTAAGGCAAGAGCCGGATGCGGGAAACCCGCTCGTCCGGATCCGTGGAGGGGGTCATGAGCAATCGTGATCCCTACTCCGACCGGCGATTCCTGCCGGAACATGGCAATCGCTTCGATCTCAACCAGCAGATCCCGGCGGCAGAGGATCGCCTGAATTCCCGTGGAAGCCGGCAGCGGGTCCAGTCCTTGCTCCTTGTAGAACCGCGTGCGCTCTTCGTTGAAGGCCTGATAGTCGCGCTCGATGTCGCGGAGGTAGCAGGTGGTGCGAACGATGTCGTGCCACGTCGCACCTTCGGAAGCCAGCAATTTGCTGATGTTGTCGAAGGTGCGGCGCATTTGCGCCCGCAGATCGCCCACATGAACAGTTCTGCCGGCGTCATCGATGCTGGCGGTACCCGAAATCAGCAGAATGGTCAGCCCATTCAGATCAATCCGCATGCCCCGGGAAAACGCGCTGCCGTAGTCATACGCTTCGTTCAGCGCTGAGTGATTGGTGATCGCCCGCTTTACCACAGGCGCCGTTCCAACTTCCGCGAGCAGTTCCTGAACATTCATAATGATTGCCTCCTGATCGTTTTACTTTTTGTGCGCTGCCTTGTGCGTGTGCAAAACTTGTGCCGCTTCTGAACTCTTCTGCCGTATGCCGTGACTCAACCCTTTGGCGGTTGCGACCCATAGGTCATCGCCTTGAAAATCGATGCCGAGCACGTAGTTGTGCGCAGGTGCGCTTTGTACCGCAACCTTCTTCACGTTCCCCGCCGCATCGCGCACCAGCATTTCCGGTTTGTGAGTATCGAGGGCCGGGCGGTAAACCGCCCAGTTCACCCCGTCGTAATAAGCCAGACCTTGGTCGGTGGAGAACCAGGCGCGATTGGCGTCAATGCCCTTGATCTGGTTAAGAAAATCGCTGGGTAGGCCGCTGTCTTTGGAAAGGAAGTTGTGCCAGTAGCGGCCGTCGTAGCGGCTTCCGCCGAAATAGGTGGCGACCCACAGGATCTTGTCCACGTAGCTGACCGAAGTCGTGATCTCGTGAATCAAGCCCTGATCCTTCATCAGTACAAGCTCGGTCTCTCCATCCGGATCGTTGTAATCCTTCCAGCGTTCGGTCTGGACGTCGTACTCGAGCACGCCACCTCCCCAAACCGCGTAATAGACTTTGTCCTCCCCGGGGCTGACCGCATAAGTCCAGATCTCAAACATCGGCGTGTTGTGTTCGTTAAATAGCGCCCATTGGCCGGTGCGCGTGTTCAGACGGCTGGCGCCGGCGGCGGTGGCCGTCCACACGAAATCGCCTTGCACGCCGACTCCGTAGACAATGTCGTTGCTAAGCCCCGAGTTCAATTGCGTGAAGGTGTCGATGCGGCCCGCCGAAATGCGGCTGAGTCCACCCATCGTGCCGGCCCACACGTCACCCGTGCGCTTATCGACCGCCAGGGACAGCACTGCTTGGTGCGCCAATCCATCGACGGGGCGATAGACCTTCCACGCTCCGTTTTCGTACAGGCCCAATCCATTCTCGGTCCCGGCCCAGATACGCGTGCCGTCCACGAGCACGCAGAAAACGTGGTTGTCAGGCAGACCGTTGGCGGTGGTGAAGTTGTCCCAGCGGAATAGCGGCATGTCCTGAGCGGGCAAGGCCGAAGCCGCGAAAATCAACGCGATGGCCGTCAGCCAGAGTCTCTTCGTCATAACGTTTTCAAGTACTCGATCAGATCGTTCAATTCGTCCTTGGTCAGATCATTGCTCACGCCGTGCTTGTCCTTCGGGTTGAACACGGTCCAAATCTCTTCCAGAGATTTCGCTGAGCCATCGTGCAGGTAGGGTGCGGAGTATGCCACGTTCGGAAGTTGCGGCACGTCGATCACCGGCGAGCGATCGGTCAGCCTGCCAGTGCCAACATCGATCTGTTTCTGATTGGTGCCCTTGGGGCCGCTATGGCAAGTTGCGCACTGGTTTGCTTCCGGGATCGGCTTGCCACTCTTGTACTTCGTCCGCTCAAAGATTGCCTTTCCCCGCTCCTGCGCCGGCGTCAGGTCGCCGTTCGCGAGCCGATACCGGTTGGGGCGATACGGAAGCGAGTAGACGAATGTCACCAGATCCGTCAGTTGCTGTTGCGTGAAACTCTGCGAACGGAAAAAAAACTTCTCGGTACGAGGTCCGCACTCGGTCGGCATGTCCGGATTGCCACCATTCCATTTGAAAGGTTCTGTGCCGGCGAGGTTCTCGAGCGAACGGTTATCGACGATGTCCTTCCCGAAACCATCCGGCTCAAGGTCCCACTGCAGGCCATCGATGGTGGCGTCAAGATGGCAGTTGGCGCACCCAAACTGTCCCTGAAATGCGAAGTCAGCCGTATAGAAGAGGCGTTCTCCCCGACGGAGTGCGTCGACATTCTTTGGCCCACCGAGATCGATTGTGGATACGACCTTGTCTGCCACCGTATCGATGACCGAGATGTTGTCGTCGAGGCGATTGGCGACATACAGATGTTTGCCGTCTGACGAAAGCAAAACTCCGCGCGGATTGTGGCCGACCGGAATTCTGGAGACCACGTAATCTGCGGACGCCGAAAGATCATTGACGAACGGCCTTGGGCGCATCTTCACCGTTTGAAGCAGGTGGGGTACGTCGATCACCGTGACGCTCGCCGATCCCGCTGTCGTCAGAAAAATCTTCGCTTTGTCAGGCGTGATCGCAATTCCCCAAGGCAGAGCGTAGTAGCGGTCGAGTTCGTCGATCGGGATCTGGATGGCCTCCCCGATATCCTGGCCGAACAAGGTGAGCGAGTCTCCAAAAACCCAGCCGTGCTCGACGTGGGCGAGTGGAATCAGATTCTTAGGGCGAAGTTGCGCCACTACGCCGAGCTTGCCGTCCGCCGAAAGCGCAAGGTGGAACACGCCCGCGACGTTGTGCAGCGGCTTGCGCTCCACGACTGTCTGCCGCGCGGTGTCGATCACGGTGATTTCAGAATTCGGTTGGGCCCGAAAGGCTCCGAGATTCGGATAGATGTGCGTGCAATAAATCCACTCTCCGTCTGGAGATAAGGCAAGGTAGCTCGCGCCCCGCCCCGCCAGCAGCCGCTTGGATTCCTGTCCAGACTTGAGGTCGATCACCGAAACGTCGCCACTTAGCCGGTTGGCGACGTAGAGCGTTGTTCCGCTCAAATCGGATACGACGCCGGTCGGCTCAAATCCTGCAGGCAGAGTTTGCACGACCTTCAAGACCGCCGCATCAATAACGGACACGTTGTCGGACCATGCATTCGTGACGTAGAGCCAATGTCCATCGGGCGACAACGCGATTCCGCGCGGGACATGACCTACTGCGACATTTCCGACGACCTTGCCAGATGGCACATCAACAACGCGCACTTCGTCGCCACTCTCGCACACGACATAAAGCAGGTGCCCATCCGCGGAAAAGGACATCTCAAGGGGAGACAGATAACGCTCCCTCATAATTGCCGCCGACTGCTTTGCCGCGGGCCTGGCTGCGATCGCCAGCAGAGCCATGGCGAGGACTGCCGCAACCCTCACGGCCAGCCAAACTTGCTCGCGGCTTGTGGTGTGGGGCAGCATCTACGGCTCCTCCACGGTAAGTACGCGGTCGATGCCAGGATTCTCTAGAATCTGTTCCTGTCCGCTAGGCCAGTGGATGGTGAGCTTGTCCGCCTTCGCAGTGGCACCGAGACCGAAATGAATGCGGCCATCGTCCTGGGAGAGATAGCTCGATCCCGCAAACCGCTCAGCGATCTGTTTTCGCTGGCCTGCCATCAACTCCAGGCGCGCGCCGATCCCGTCACGGTTACTTTTCTTTCCTTTCAACTTTACGGTGAGCCAATGGTTCGCGTTCTGCGAAACGTTATGTAGCAGCGTGGCAGGCGCGCCCAGATTCACGACGAAAGCGTCCACTTTGCCGTCATTGTCGTAGTCGGCGAAGCACGCTCCACGCGACACCGTCTTCACATCGAGCACGGGACCGGCTTCCCGCGACACATCCGCAAACTTGCCGTTGCCCAAACCGCGAAACAGCGACTGCTCCTGGGGAACGAGGTGAATCAGTCCGCCGTGAAAGATCAGGATGTCGGGCCACCCGTCATTGTCGAAATCGTAGATGCTCGCGCCCCAACTCGTGTATTGTGCCGTCGCCTGCGATATCCCCGAACTCGGACCGATATCTTCGAATCCGTTCGCACCCACGTTGCGCATGAGCCGGTTGTACTTGGAGTCCGTAACCAGGAGATCAAGCCGGCCGTCTCCATCAATGTCAGCGAACACCGGCCCCATCGCCGAAGTGTTTTCGCCGTTCTGACCGTACGCCACGCCGAGGTCGCCTGCGACCTCCTCGAAGGTGCCGTCGTGCTTGTTGCGGAACAAGAAGTTCTCGGTCTTGTCGTTAGCCACGTAGATGTCCGGATAGCCGTCGCCATCGAAATCGGCGGCGGTCACCCCCATCGTGCGGCCCTTGTACGCGCCGATCCCGGACTTGTCCGTCACATCGGTGAACGTGCCGTTGCAATTGTTGTGATAGAGCCGGTTGGTGTCGCCCGCGTAGTCGAGCGGGCCAGGATAATTGTCCGCCGCGTAGAAGTTTCGGTACTTCGGATCGAACTTCACGTACCGGCCCACGAACAAATCGACGCAGCCATCACGATCGTAATCGAGCCAGGCAGAACTGATCGACCAACCGTCCACCTTAATGCCGGACCTAGCGGTTACGTCTGTGAACGTCCCGTCGCCATTGTTGTGGTAAAGAATCGCTTTGCCGTAGCCGGTTACAAACAGATCGACAAAACCATCGTTATCAAAGTCGGCCGCAATCGCCGCGGTGCCGAAGATATTGGCGGCCACACCGGCCTGATCTGTCACATCGGTGAACGTCCCGTCGCCATTGTTCTTGTAGAGATGGTTGTGCGGCGAAACTGCCGGCAGTTGCTTGAGCGGATAAGGATGCATGCCTTCTTCAAGCGGCTTGCCGCTTACCACATACAGATCGGGGAAGCCGTCATTGTTGTAATCGAACCAGACGCAACCGGACCCCGTGCTTTCCAGCAGGGAACCAAGCCGTTCCGCGCCGAAGCTGTGTGCGAACTGAATGCCTGATTTTGCAGTTGCGTCCTCGAACCGGATCGTGTTCGGAGTGCCTGTCGGCGACGCTTGTGCCCGCAGCAGGGAAGAAGACAGTAGCAGCAATCCTAGAGTTCGTAGCTTCACGCTAGTGTCCTCCCGAAGCGCTGTGTGTGGCCGCGCCGGTCATGTCTGCCGGAGTGGTCGATTTCAATAAAATCATCGGAACGGCATTTTCCGGCGCAGTCTCTGGGCCCGCGTGGCACCCGACGCAGACGCGCTGTTCGCCGCGGCGCATCCAGTAAAATCCCGCTTCCCGCTTCAGTGTTTTGCCCGTGGAGTCCAGCAGTTCGATCTGCAACGCTTGTTCTGTGGGCACCTGAACAAAGAATGATCCGTCGCGTTCGACAGGCGCCGTCCCCAGTAGTTTCGCGTTGCCCGCGTCATCTCGAGCATAGAGACGCACCGATTGAATGGCTCCTGCCGCAAACGAGTACTTCGAGGTGTAGGCATTCAGGCAAAGCAGGTTCGCATTCGGCCAGTCATGCAAGCCCGAGGGATGCCGCTTGGGCACGACGTGTGGGCCAAGCACGATCGGCTGGATCACGTTGACGTCGGGCTCAGCGACAAAGTTCCGCAGTGCTGCGGCATTCGGGCTCCAAATCATCAGTTGAAAAGACGCTTTCGAATCGGGACGCCAGGGCAGGACCCAGTCGCCGGAAGGTGTTTCGGCGACATCCCCTGCGTATTCTCCGATGGGAGCAGAAATCAAAACTTCTTGAGCACGAGCTGAAGTAAATCGACTCAGCCCGGAAGATGAGGCGAACACGATGTCGCCCGAGTTGGTTTCTTTACCCTGATGATGGGCCTTGCTATGGTCGCAGCGGTAGGACTCAACTCCGCTGCCATCGGAATACACCGTGTAGAGTTCAGGCGTAGCCTCGCTCCCAAGCGGATATCCGGCCTCGAACAAAATGCGTCCATCCCGCAAAACGTCGGTCGGCAACGCATTCGCTGGTCCATAAGTGAGCGGCAGCGATTTCCCGCCTCCCAGATCCCCGGCTTCGATCACAAATCTTCCTGAACGCTTGCACGCATACACAGCGCGGTCTTCGGGCAGATAAAAAGGCCGAACGCAGTCCTCAGACCTGGAGGTCACGCGCCGTACTTCTCCGCCCGCGAGGGAAACCTCCCAGACTTGCCACGCATCCTGACTCGTTCGACGCCCAGCAAACAAAACGCGCTGCCCGTCAAACGAGACTGCGGGATCGGCTGAAGCTGCGAATTCGGCAACGAGCGGGCGTTTACCGGTCGAGTCACGCAGAAAGATGGTTGCTCCGGAAGGGAAACGATCGCCGCCGTGCATCCAGGCGAGCGGCTCATACCGTGTCGCGACGGTATACAAGAACGCGGTGGAATCGCTCGTCGCCGCCGTCCCGCCATGACCAATCGTCGGCAGAGAAACGATCGACAGGAAGAGCATCGTCACAGAAACGACCAGAAGCGTAATTCCGCTCGTCAGGATGGATCGCTGGGGCACTAATCTGTTCCTCCCACGGCGACGAGTCGTGGACGGAATTGCCTGGCCGCTTGCTGAATCTCCAAATACGGTTGAAGGTCATCCATCATCTCGCGAAATTCCCGAAAGGTCAGCGACTGGTTCCCATCGCTCAATGCCTCCTCGGGATGAGGATGCACTTCCACGAGCAAACCGTCGGCGCCCACCACCGCCGCAGCTCTGGCCAGGGCCGGCACCAGGCAACGGATTCCCGCCGCGTGGCTGGGATCCACGATCACCGGCAGGTGCGACACCGTCTTCAGCACCGGCACGGCAGCAATGTCCAGCGTGTTGCGTGTTGCCGTTTCAAAAGTCCGAATGCCACGTTCGCAAAGGATGATCTGCGGATTGCCCGCGAGCGCAATCACTTGCGCCGACCGAAGCAGTTCCTCGAGAGTTGCGGTCATCCCGCGCTTTAGTAGCACCGGGCGCCCGCACGTGCCGAGCGCTTCCAGCAACGCATAATTCTCCATGCTCCGCGTTCCCACCTGCATGACGTCGGCATATTCCGCGATCAGTTCGACATCTTCCTCGCTCATGACCTCGGTGACGATGGCCAGGCCCGTCTCCTCCCGCGCCTTCCGCAGAAGTTTGAGACCTTCCACGCCCAACCCTTGAAAGGCGTACGGCGAAGAGCGAGGCTTATACGCTCCGCCGCGCAACATTCGGGCGCCGGCCGCGGCCACCGCTTCGGCAGTCCGCAGCAACTGGTCCTCGGATTCAACGGCGCAAGGACCAGCCATCACCACGAAATCGTTTCCCCCGATCTCGATGTCGCGCACTTGAACGAGCGTGCGGGAACCGGTATTGGCGACGGTTTTCGCGACGAGATCGAAGCAGGAGAACTGCCCGTTCCATTTCGGATTCATGAGCGTCGTCATTTTAGTAAGCTGCGACTGCCGCAGCATTAGCCGGAATCTACTAGCGCCACGTCAACGAACATGCCAAGTCGCTCGCATGCTGACCCTAAGTTGTTTGTATCGAAGAGGAAGGAGAATGCTTGTGATTTCAATCACGGTCCAGCGCGACGGAGCGCACAATTCGCGTCGCACAAGGAATGCGGAGCGACAGGAGGGAGAAATGGTCGGCCGCGACGTTACATCGGCCTACTTGGCAGCATCCTGTTTCGTGAAGTCCGCAGTTCCCACCTTCACGATAGTGCCGCGAGGCTGAGGCTTGGGTTCTTTGTCTTCTTGCGGCTTGCCTGTCGTGTCCGGTGGAGGTGCGGGCGCCGCCGCTGGCTGAGGTTTTTCCATCCAAACTCCGTACACGCGGCCTCCATATGCCGCCAGGCCCGTGTAGTCACCAAAGAATACGCCGCTGGCTTCGAACGGCTCGTCGGTCCATCCATAATTCGAAAAGCTGCGTCCGCCATCGGTCGAGCGCGCCAGAACCACGATCTGCTTTTTGCCGATTGGATCGCCTCGGCGATCGTAAAAAAGAACGTCGAGCGATCCGTCGGTCGGGTCTACGGCCAGCCACTGAAAAAACTGCTCGGCCCCGTTGTGGACGGGATCGTTGTTCACCCGTACCGCCACGCTCCAGTGCTCGCCTCCGTCGCCTGAAGTCGCGAGGAAAACGTCCAGGTCGCCGTTGCGATAGTCGCTCCAGGTCACGTAAAGACGCTTACTTTTCGGATCGATAGCAATCTCCGGAAAGCCGTTGGCTCGCTGGAGCCCCTCGACGGCGAACATGATGGGCGCCGTGTGAACGATGGCCCGGGCGCGGGAAAAACTCTTGCCGCCATCGCGTGAAATGGCCAGCATGATCTCGTCATCCTGGCTCCAGATAGCGTAGAGCGTGCCATCGGGGGCGACTACGCCAGAGAATCCTTCTGCCGCCCCGTTGTCATCGCGGGGCAGGCCGGGATGCGCGTCGATCTCGATCGGCTTCGACCATGTCTTACCGTCATCGGTGGAGCGCGCCAGCATCATCTGTGAGTCCGTTAATCTCCACCGGGTCCAGCCGATATAGAGATTTCCCGCAAAGCGGCTTTTCGTGTTGTCGGCGACGATATAAGGCTTGTCTTCAAACGGAATCCCGGGTGCAGTCGGCTGTTCTGCCACAGGAATGTGATCCGCCTCCCACGTCTTTCCTCCGTCGAGCGAGTGGCGTACAAAGATTCCGTTGCGCGTCGCTCCATGCGCCCAGTAGTTGGTCGTGCCCAGCTTGTCGAAAGCGATATAGCAAATGATGGGGTGTCCTTGATTGTCGAAGGCCACAGAGACATCGCCTGAGACGCGATAGTTTTTAGCTTCCACGCCCTCGGCCATCTGCCAGGTACGGCCGGCGTCTTGCGAATATACGGCGTGCGCGTTGTCCTGAAAAACTGCAACTACCTGCTGCGGATTCGCGGGATTTACTGCGATCCCTGGCTCAGTGAAAGCGCCCGGCGTGGGAGTAAGTGTGAACACTTGTGCCTGCGGCGCCTTGGGCAAGTCCTGACCACACAAGAGTTGGGGCATGGTTATCCACACTGCACATGTGATCCACAATCCGATTTGGTGAACTGGTCGGTCCAGCAGCATTCGAGTCCTCTATGGTTTGCGATCAGTTAATGTGCGGTTACGCGAGATCTTCAGCACAGAGTGCCGCGCCGCCGGCAATTCCCGCGTCCGCCCCATAGTGGGCCATCACCAGCGGGATCTCGGATGCCCGCGGATTCACGCACCAATCCGGAAGCCGGGTCTTGATCTCATCAAAAAACGGCTTAAGCATGGCTGCGACGCCGCCGCCCATCACCAGAACGTCAGGATCCAGCAAATCAACAATATTGCCGAGCCATGCCGTAAGCAGTTCCACCGTTTCGTGAAGAACCTCTCGCGCCAACGGATCGCCCGCAGCATAAGCCTGCCCAACCATTTCGCTAGTGACAGTGGCAACATCTTGGTGCGCCAAGTCGAGAATGCTTGAGGCACGAGAAGGAGCAGCAGAGATCTTGGCTCGAGCCCGTGCTCCGATCGCCGGGCCTGCGGCCAGTATCTCGATGCAGCCGTGCTTGCCGCATCCGCAAACCGGGCCGCGATAATCGATGCTGATGTGCCCGCCCTCGCCGGCCGCTCCCGTGTGACCGTGGTAGATCTTCCCGTCGAATACGATTCCGGTGCCGATCCCGGTTCCGATGGTCGCGTAGAAAACATAATGAAATCCCCGCGCTGCTCCCCAGATAGTTTCCGCCAGCGCTGCAGCGTTCGCATCATTGTCGAGTTTGACCGGCAAGTGGTAGTGCTTCGCGACTTCCTCGGCCAACGGGAAATTCCGCCAGCAGGGAAGATTGGGCGGATTGAGGACCACGCCGGCCTTTGGATCCAACGGCCCCGGCGCACAAATGCCGATACTCCGCAACCTGCCCTCTGCCGTCGACGCCGACGCCAAAATATCAATCGCATCGGTGACGGCCCGGAGCGCACCCGCGGCCCCGGCGTTGGTTACCATGGGCTTGCGCGCATGTGTGAGTATCTTGCCCGCGTGGTCGACCAGACCCACCGCAACTTTGGTGCCGCCGATATCGACACCTAAAACCAAGCCTTTCCCCATCGCTGCATGGGTCATGGCTTCGTCGCCGTCTCGGTTAATGCAGAGTACTGCACCTTGATTGTTTTGATCTCGTATGGTTTGGTGTGCACTGTAACGCCATCGTTCTGTATGGGAAGGCTGCCGATCGTCTTTTCCATCAAGTCCGTCTCAGCTGCCGACTGCGCTCCGGGTGGAATCTGCAGTTGCACCTCTCCCACTTTGCCCGCCCATTCATAGAAACGCAGGACCAGCGCGTCCTCGTCCTCGGCTTTCTTGAGTGCGGTCACGATGATGTTCTCCGACTGGGCCTGCACAAAAGAATGCTCTGGCGCGAGCGCTCCTTCATGCTTTCCGACCGGCATGGAAATCAATTTGTAGTTCAGTTCATAACCCCGGCGGATCGTTAAGGCGTCCTTCCATCCTCCGCCATGCGGGTAGAGCGCGTAGGTGAATTCATGATGGCCTTCATCGGCGTGAGGATCCGGCCACTCCGGCGACCGCAGCAGCGAGAGGCGAAGCACGTTGCCTTTTGCGTCGTAACCGTACTTGCAGTCGTTGAGCAGGCTGAACCCGTGCTTCGCGTCCGAGATGTCGGCCCACCGGTATGCCGGCACTTCGAATTGCGCCTGTTCCGCGGGAGTGTTTCGCGTAGTCGGGCGTTCCACTGAACCAAACGGAATTTCGTAGGCTGCCTTGTCGCTGTGAGCGCTCACGGGAAACGCGACTTTTAGCAAGATGTGCTTTTCGTGCCACTCCGCCTGCATCTTCACATCAACCCGCGCGGCCCCTACGTACAAAATGATGTCGCGTACAAACGTCGAATTCTGGAAATGGTTCTTGACCTGAATGACCGCCCGCAGCGGTCCGCTCTCGACCAGTTTCACCTCATCGGCCTTGTCCAAATCCCAGTGTTGCTTCTCGAAATCCGCATCGATGTTCCAGGCATCCCATTTTTCGGGCTTGTCCACGAAAGTCTGCAACAGATTTCCGCACGTCGTGTTTTTCGGTCCCCCGGTATCCGTTTCTGCGGGAGCCAGCGCCTCCGTGCCGCTGCGCTTGTCGAACAAACTCGTCAGGCAGCCACTCTGCGGATCGATTTTCACGCGGATGAACTCGTTCTCTAGCGTGTCGACGGAGGCCTTGAGCATAGAATGGACCGCCGGCGCGCTCGCTGCCGCGCGAGCGAAATAAGTCTTGTATCCAAGAGACGGCGTACTCGATAAAAGGAGCAGCCGCGCACGGTGCGTTTCCGGATCGAGTGAAAGCAACTGCGACTCCGCGGGCTTGCCATTTGAATCAATGACCTCTACTTGCTTGGCCGGCGCTGGCAGTTGCGCCTCAACCTCAGTGACCTCTGTACGTGGCCACGAGAGCGAATTGAAAATCATGATCGGCACTCCCTCGCCATGCGTGTTCACGTGCGCCGCAATCTCCCGCAGCGAGCCCATCCCAACGTCGTTCGCGAATCGGTCCACATTCTCCAGATTCCGCTTGGCATCCAGATAGTTCACCGCGATGCCCGATCCCGGCATGATGTCGTGGAAATGGTCAAACAGCAGATTCTTCCATGCGTCTTCCATTCCATCCTGCCGGTAGGCGCGGCCGTAAAGCGAAGCCAGCGAAGAAAACTTCTCCGCGTTCAGGACCAGTTCTTCCGCACGCCGAATTCTGCGCTTAGTCTCGGCCTGCGTGGTGAACACTCCACGGTGATATGCGAAGTAAAGCTCGCCGTCCCATGTGGGAACCCGCATGCTCGGCAGTTTCTTCTCCAGATCGCTAAAGAACTCGCTGGCGAAACTGAACTGCAGCTTCGGAAACACGGTGTCCGGAGCCCTGATCTGATCGGCATGATCCAGCATCACCCGCGTAGGCCCGCCGCCATGGTCGCCAACGCCGTACAGGTGCATCATCTCGGGACTGTCGGTGAGCTTCGGCCCGTAGATCGAAGGCATCCAGACCGAGAGGTCGCGGCCCAGTTGATCGGCATCAATCCCACCAGCGTAATCGCGCGGGAAGTAAGTCAGCAGGCGGCTGCCGTCTGGCGCCTGCCACCAGAAGAGTTTGTAGGGGAAGGTGGTGAATTCGTGCGCCCAGAGCAGCTTTTGCGTCACGAAATAATCCATTCCCGACTTCTTGTAGATCTGCGGAAGCTGATAATTGTAGCCAAACGAATCGGGATTCCACCCGATCTTCACATCCACGCCAAAGTTCCTCTGAAAGTACCGCTTGCCCACCAGAATCTGCCGCACCAGAGATTCGCCATCCGGCATATTCAGGTCGGGCTCGACCCACATGCCGCCGATGATCTCCCATCTTCCTTCCTTGACGCGTTGCTGAATTTCCTTGAACAGGTCGGGATACTTTTCCTGCATCCACTCAAACGTGCGTGCCGACGACATGGTGAACTTGAAGTCGGGATATTCGCGCATCAAGTCGAGCACGCTCCGAAACGTGTTACGCACGACTTCCACGGTCTCAGTCCACGGCCAGAGCCACGCCATGTCGATATGCGAATTGCCGACTGCACGGATGGTGAACTGCTGCACCCAGGGCTTGAGCACCTCGAGTTTGCCGTGCGCCGCCTTAAGAGAATCATCGAACCCGGCTTGGTCTCCTCGCTCCAGCGGAGAGAAGTCAATCGCCTTCACCGCCGCATCCAGTTGCTGCTCACGCTGGGCTTTTCCATCTTCATATGCGTCAATCAGTGGCCGCGCAGCGAGAATCTCCATGCGCAGCAATCCCGGATCTGGCCGTGTGTGCGGAGGTTCCACGATAAGTTCGCTGTGGAAGAACTCAGATTGCACATCGTCTCCCGCTACCACCCGCGCCGCCACCAGGAATTTCTGCCCAGGCTGAGCGTTTTCGGACAGCAGGACAGGAAGGATATTGTCGTCGTCCCCGCGATACAGAATCCCTCCATTCGAAAACACCGTAATCATCAGGCTGCCCTGACTGCCGAAGCGCAGATCCAGTAGAACGCGCGAACCTTGAGTGGCATATCCGTTGACTTTCTCCGGAATCTGTACCCAGCGCCGGAACACCCGGGTTCCCGCCCAGTGCTCCTCGTTCGCGTGACCTCCGCCCGGGCCGGACACGTTCTTCACCGTGAAAGTGCTCCAGTTGGAGTCGCTCAAACCGGGATCCTCAGGGTGCGGAACGTCGGCGTGGGAACGCCATTCCGACTCGCCCTGTCTTAACAGCGACTGCAACCGGTCAAGCGTAGTTTTAGAAGGATCGCCAGAACTCTGGGAAAGCCCGAAATTCGAGCACAAAACGACCATGAGCAAACCGAGGAGGGCAGAACGCTTCATCGAACAAGTCACCTTTCGAGGAGAGTTAAAGATTAAAGTAGCGACCAAAACAAGCAAACCAAGATATCACTTAGGCCTGTAGAGTCCTAAGTTATTGATTCTACAGCGCCGTCGCGCCACCTGCAGAAACAGCGCAAATTTCTGATTCCTTCTATTCAAATTATTCATCGAAGTCATTACGCAAGTGAGTTGACGGGCTTTGGCTGCTCAACTTATGATGCATACTCGAATGTCAGATTGCCTCAACCTCGCCGCCATGTGCTGTTGTACTTGTTGTTGTTGTGCATGCGTGTGCACTGGCGCGGGGAGGCTGCTGACCTAAGAATAATTTCTTAATCCAAGCACTCATAACCCACCGCCAGAACAGCTGGCGGTGGGTTTTTGCTTTATGGCGAGTTTTCTATGACGACCACAGTGAAAGAAACGAAAGCACAGCGCGTCGAGCGTCTCAAGCGCGCCAAGAACCCGTGGGAGGGCTTGGACGAAATTCGCCGCTTCGCGCGCGAGGGTTTCGGTTCCATCCCGCCGGAATGGATCGGCACTTATTTCCGCTGGTGGGGCGTTTACACGCAGGGCGACGGCGCTGGCGTAACCGGCGGTCAAGGCGGCGAAGGTCGCGCCCTCCAGAGATTCATGGTGCGCATCCGCATTCCCAATGGCATTGTGAACTCCCGCCAACTTCGCGCCCTTGCCGACCTCACTCACCTTCACGCGAACGGAATCGCCGACCTAACGGTTCGTCAGAACATTCAATTGCACTGGGTCACCATTGAATCGCTCCCGGAAGTACTCGACGGTCTGTGGCGAGTGGGACTGAATACCACCGGAGCCTGCGGCGATGTCGTCCGCAACGTCACCGGATGCCCGGTTGCCGGCGTCGATGCCGATGAAGTTTGCGATGCCTCGCCGTTGGTGCTCGAAGCCTCGCGGCTGCTGGCCGGAAACGCTGAGTTCTACAACCTGCCTCGCAAATTCAAGATTTCGATCGCCGGATGCCACTCCTGGTGCTCCCATCCAGAGATCAATGACATCGGTCTGACGGCGATCACTCGCACGACATACGGCAGGCCTGAAGTTGGCTTCTCGCTACGTGTCGCTGGCGGACTTTCAACCGAACCTTATCTGGGCGCCCGTCTGAACGCCTTCATTCGCTGGAACCAGGTCGTGCCAGTGATCAAGGGAGTTGCCGAACTGTTCCGCGATTCCGATGTGTTGCGGGAACACCGGGAGCGCGCCCGCTTGAAATTTCTCTTCCTGCGCCACGGATGGACGGCCGAGCGTTTCCTCGCCGAATTGCAGGATCGCATCGGGTTCAAACTCGACCCAGCGGTGGAAGAGCATTCCCCCGACGACGTCTACCGCGATCACATTGGCATTCACGCGCAGAAGCAATTGGGTCTCTCGTACGTTGGCGCGGTTGCCCTGCGTGGACGAATCACAGCCGACCAAATGCGCAGCGCCGCGGATCTGGCCGACCGGTTTGCCGGCGGCGAATTGCGCGCCACCAATATGCAGAACTTGCTAATCGTGAATGTGCCCACCATCAACGCCGACGCGTTGGCAAAAGAACTCGACGCGATCGGCTTGCGGGTGGGCGGGTCATCATTCGCACGCGGCACGGTGGCCTGCAGCGGCACGGAATTCTGCAAGCTGGCGATTACGGAGACGAAAAGCTTCTCGCGCTGGCTGGTCGAGGAACTCGAAGAACGCTTGCCCGGCTTCGATCAGCACCTCAAGCTGCACGTCACCGGATGCCCCAACAGTTGCGGTCAGCACTGGATCGCCGACATCGGCATTGAAGGCAAAAAGATCAAGGTCCGCGACCGGATGGTGGATGCCTACTACTTTTGCGTGGGCGGAGCGCTCGGCCTGCATCAGTCTACGGCGCGGCCCGTCGGATATCGCTGTGCCGCCACTGAGGTGCCGGATGCGCTCGAGCGCCTGTTTGGCCAGTATCTGGCCCTGCGCGAGCCGGGTGAAAATCTGCGCCGGTTTTTTGCCCGCCATAACGATACGCAATTACGCGAATTTCTCGCCGGCGAACTCGTGCCGGCCGCGGCTCGCGATCTGCCCTCCCCGCAGAATCTGTCGCAAGTAGGAGTGATCGGTGACTAACTTGTTTCCCATGTTCCTGAAACTTGAGGGCCGGCAATGCCTCGTGGTGGGTGCCGGCAAAGTCGGAGAGCCCAAGATCGCTGGCCTGCTCGACACGGGCGCGCGCATCCGGGTAGTCGCCCTCGACGCCAGCCCTGCGGTTCGCGAGTGGGCGCGCGCCGGAAGGATCGAACTCGACCTGCGCACCTTCTCGCCCGAGGATCTTGACGGTGCTTTTCTGGCAGTCGTCGCGACCTCCTCACGCAGCCTGAACGAGCTCATCTATCACGAAGCGCAACGTCGCGGAGTTTTGTGCAATGTGGTGGACGTTCCCGATCTCTGCGACTTCTTCTACCCCGCAGTCGTACGCCGCGGCGATCTGCAGATCGCAGTTTCGACGGCCGGTCAAAGTCCATCGCTGGCCCAGCAAATACGCCAGCAACTGGAAAAGCAATTCGGTCCCGGATACGCCGAGTGGGTAGCGGAACTTGGCGAGACGCGAAAGCTAATTCTAGCCAGCGACCTCGACAAGGAACGCAAACTCGACCTGCTCCATTCTCTCGCCAGCCGGGAGGCCTTCGAGGCGGCTCTGGCCGAGGCGTCCGAACTGGTCGCCGATGGAGAGCGTAAATGAAGGGCAAAGTCTATCTGGTCGGCGCGGGGCCCGGTGATCCAGAGTTGCTTACTCTGAAGGCACTGCGACTGCTGCGCACCGCCGAAGCCGTTTTGCACGATGACCTGGTTGCGCCAGAGATTTTGAATCTCATTCCTCCGACGGCGCAGATGCACAACGTCGGCAAGCGCTGCGGCAAGAAGAAAATTCTGCAAGGCGAAATCAACTTTCTGATGGTCGCGCTCGCAGAGTCCGGCGTGAATGTTGTTCGGCTCAAGAGCGGCGATCCCCTGATTTTCGGTCGTGCGGGCGAAGAAATCGACACGCTGCGTCGAGCCAACGTGCCCTATGAAATCGTGCCGGGCGTCACCGCTGCTCTCGGTGCGGCAGCCGCAGCGCAGATTCCGCTCACGCATCGCCGGAATTCGTCCGCCGTAGTGTTCATCACCGCGCACCATGCGGCGGGGAGCAATGAGGCCAACTGGAGCAAACTGGCCGGCAGCGGTGCGACGCTAGTTATCTATATGCCAGGCCAGAACTATTCAGAAATCGGCGCCAAGCTGACAGCCGCTGGACTCGCCAGCGAAACCCCATGCGCCATCATTTCCAGAGCCACCACCCGGCATCAGCGCACGCACCGCACCACCATCGCCGATCTAACCCGCTCACCACAGCTGGCTGCCCCGACATTGCTGGTGGTCGGGGAAGTTGCACGCTTTGCCGATCCGGTGGTCTCTGCTCAGGAATTCGTAGTACCAACTGCACCCGCGGCAATCGATAGCGGCGCCTACGCCGCATGGGTTGCCGATTCATTTGAAAAGGCAGAAGTCGGAGAGCTGGACTTCGGAACGAATGAGGAACCCGTCGCGTGAAAGACCAATTCAAAAACCAGATCGCAGATGTGCAGATCGCGGCCGATGCGTGGAGCCCCCAGCGCACCCTTGCGTGGGCATTCGAGACGTTTGGCGATAGAGTAGCCATTTCCTCGGCCTTCGGCGCCGAGGGCATGGTGCTGATCGACATGGCTTCCCGCGCGCGCCGCGACTTCCGCCTTTTTACCGTCGATACCGAATTCCTTTTTCCCGAGACCTACAGTTTGATGGACCGTATTGAAGAGAAGTACGGCATCACGATCGAGAAGGTGTATTCGGTGCTTTCCCCAGAAGAGCAAGAACGCTCTCACGGTTCGGCGCTGTGGACGCGCGATCCCGATCTATGCTGCAACCTGCGCAAAGTCGAACCGCTGCGCCGTAAACTGAGCGAGTTGAGTGCCTGGATCACCAGTATCCGCCACGATCAGACCTCGGCCCGTGCCGGTGCGCGCAGAATCGAATGGGACGCCAAATTTGGACTGGTAAAGATCAATCCCATCGTAGATTGGACCTCAAAGCAGGTATGGCGGTACATCCACGATCATGACGTGCCCTATAACACACTTCACGATCAGGACTATCCCAGCATCGGCTGCACGCATTGCACGCGCGCCGTCAGAGCAGGAGAAGATCCGCGAGCTGGGCGTTGGCCGGGTTTCGCCAAGACTGAGTGCGGATTGCACATCATCGCGCCGGCGCCCGACCCGACTACAGCGATCGTGCCAAACGGCGCCAAATTCGCCGACTGATTCACCCGCGAATGTCATCCCGAGCGAAGTGAGGGATCTGGGTGTTTGCTTGCGTCGAAGGCGACAATGTCGTCAACAAAAACCTAGATCCCTCGCGTTGCTCGGGATGACAAGGGGTTTGGTTACGCTATGGGCGTGACAATGCACTCACCCGGCCTGGCAGAACGCGCTCGAAATCCCTCCCCAGTCGCGTGCCGGTTCTGCCTGCGGGAAAAAGATTCCGTGGAGCCGCCGCACGGACTCGTCTACTTTCGATTCTTCCACCAGAAACGAGATCGTTCGGTCCGAGGCTCCCTGGCATACCACGCGCACTTCCATATCAGACACGGCCGCAAAGACGCGGCTGGCGACCTCCGGTTGGCGTCGAATGTTTTCGCCTACCAGGCAGACCAAGGCCTTGTGATTCTCCCATCGCACCTCGGCCACGCCCTGAAGGTCGGCGGCAATTCCCGGCAAAGGCGCCGTCGAGCCAACCAGCAACCAAACGCGCCCAAGCGACGCTGCCATGACGTCGACGGGGCAAGCGTGCTGATCGAACGCCGCATACACCGCGCCGAGTAGGTCTGCGCCGACTCCTTGCGGCGCTTGAATTTCGACCGCAGCGACCTTCCGCTTCGCGGTAATGGCGCTGACCGTGTTGCCCGTTCTCGCCCGAGCCACGATCTCCGTGCCTTCGCCCTCCGGCCGCCGCGAATTCAGAACGTACACGGGAATGTTTTCCCGCATCGCCGGAGCCAGCGTCGCGGGATGCAGCACCTTCGCACCAAAGTGTGCCAACTCAGCCGCCTCATCAAAACTCATTTTGCGGATGACCTGCGCCTCCGGACATACCTTGGGATCGGTGGTCATGATGCCATCGACGTCGGTCCAGATTTCGACACGCGATGCGCCCAGCGCCGCTCCCACGATCGCCGCGCTGAAATCGGACCCGCCTCGGCCCAGAGTCGTCGGGACTCCATCGCAGGTGGACGCAATGAACCCGCCCATTACCGGCACGCAGCCGGACTCAAGCAGCGGACTCAACCCGTTCTGCAGCCGTTGATTCGTCGCCTCCCATACCGGACTGGCCTGCCCGTGGCGCGCGTTGGTGACGATGCAGTTTCGCGCGTCGACATACGTGGCGCGGACTCCAGCGTCGCAAAGCGCTTCCGTGACCAGTTTGCCGGAGAGGCATTCTCCGAAGCCGAGCAAGTGATCCTGCGATCGCAGGTCGAGTTGGCGGGACGCTTCCAGACCGTGGAACAGCGATTCCAGGCCCTGAAATTCACCTCGCAACTCGCGATCCAGCGTGCCATGGGGGGCGCCGTCTACCAGTTCATCTGCTATCTGCTCGTGGCGCACATAAATGTCTCGCACCGTGGCCAGCGCCGAACCGAGATGGCCAGCGGCCGCGGCCTGCCCAGCTTCGAGCAATTGGTCGGTGACCCTTGCCAGAGCGCTGACCACGACCACCGACTGCGAAACGATTCGGCTCTTCACAATGCCGATCAGCCGGCGGATGGCGTTCGCATCTTCCACCGACGTACCTCCAAACTTCATCACCACCACGTCGTCGCCTCGCTCAAATCTGCTTTGTCGCTGTGGTCCGCTCATATTCGTAGAACTCCGTTCTCGATTTCGCGCAAGAAAAAACCCACCGCCAGATCGCTTCTGGCGGTGGGTTCGGTTGAACTTACTTTACGAGTGCTCTACTTCATCCGATCCCGTCCTCCAGAAGACACGTAATTCGTGTCGACATGCCTGTGCCTGTCGATGTAATTCGCTTCGCCTTCTGGATAACGGTACTCATTGAATGCGTGTACGGAGGTACGACGATCCGCCTACAGGCTACTTGACCCAGCCCGGGGCAGGAAATTCAAAATTCCGATGGGATGAATCTGGATTTCCGATGGCAATGATCGAAAGAGCTAAGAATCGGCTTTCTTTCCAGCACCGGTGATCTGCCGCAAAAGCGCAATGAACGCCGTTGTGGCCACGGAAAGCGTCCGATCACGTCGGTAGGCAAGCCCCAATTCCCGGTACAGTTCCACGTCCTCCAGATCAATCAACTTGACCCGGCCGGAATCGACTTCATCGCGTGCAAAAGCGGTGCTGATCAGCGACACCCCGAGATCCGCCGCCACAAAGCTCTTAATCATACCGATGCTGGGCAGTTCCATTCGTACCTGAAGCTCCGCGCTGTAAGGACGAAAGATCTTGTCCAGCAGCCTTCGCGTGTGTCCGGTCTTTGGAAAAAGTAACGGATGCTTGACAACCTCGCTCACCGGCACTGCCTTGTGCTTGGCCAGCGGATTCTTCGGGCTGACCATCAACATCAGCTTGTCGCGAAAAATGGGCTGAATCTTCAGACTTGGCGACGTGATTGGCAGAGTAAGAACTCCTACTTCTACCTGGCCGTTCTCCAGTTTCTCCACGATCTTGTAGCTGAAATTTCGATAGATGCTGATCTGCACTATGGGATAGCGTCGGCAGTACTCCCCGAAAACCTCGGGCAAAACGTACAGGCACGTCGCTTCGTTAGCGCCAACGCGCAGCGTGCCTCTGGGCGTTCCGCTATGATCGGCGACCGCCACCAACGACTCGTCGCGCAGACTTTTCAGGCGCTCGGCGTACTCGTAGAAAACCTGCCCGGCCGGGGTCAACTTGACCGTCTTTCCCGACCGGTCGAGAAGTCGGTCGCCGTACTCCTGCTCCAGTTGCCGGATTTGCGCGCTCACCGCCGACTGCGAGCGGAATACTTTCTCGCCCGCACGCGAGAAACTGCCCTGTCTGGCTACTTCCAGGAACGTGATGAGTTGATCAAAGTCCATGGCGTGAACGAATTATAGCGGACTCAGCCGTGGCCAAGGTTGACTAACCGGCAGTAATCCAACGATGTCGTCCTCGAAAATTCTTATGGTCGGTATCAAAATTCTTAATCGCTCTCCCTGGGTGAAACCGGCTTGCGAATCCCGCTCACGACCGACAAGTCCAAGGTAATATGACTGCTGACTGCGCGGGCACTATGATTCAGCTCTCCGACATCCAGACCGCCTTAGCGAGAATCCGCTCCGACATCCGGGTCTCGCCATGCACCCCCTCTGAGACGTTCTCCGGCCTTACTCACAATTCCATCTTCCTCAAACTCGACAACCAGCAGCGCACCGGCGCATTCAAGGAACGTGGGGCGCTGAACAAGTTGTTGACGCTCAAACCGGACGAACGCGCTCGCGGCGTGATCGCTGCGTCCGCCGGCAATCACGCTCAGGGCGTTGCCTACCACGCTGGCCGTCACGGCATCAAAGCCCGCATCTTCATGCCGCTTCCCACACCGCTCACCAAAGTCTCGGCAACGCGCGCCTATGGCGCAGAAGTTATCCTACACGGCACCAATTATGACGAGGCCTACGCCCGAGCAGTCGAGGTCGGTCAGCAGGATCGCCTCACTCTCATTCACGCATTTGACGACGACGCAGTCATCGCAGGGCAGGGAACTCTTGGTCTCGAAATCCTCGAACAACAGCCGGACATCCAAGTCGTGGTCGTGCCTATCGGGGGAGGCGGGCTCATCGGAGGAATCGCTTGCGCGGTCAAAGAAACCCATCCCGCGGTGACCGTGTTCGGAGTCCAGCCTGCCCGCATTCCGTCCATGCAAGCCGCGGTGGCCCAAGGCAAGCCCGTTACGCTGGACGCGGCCAAAACGATTGCCGACGGCATTGCCGTGCGTCGCGCCGGGGAACGCACGCTTCCCCTCGTCCAAAAATACGTGGACGACATCGTGACCGTGGAAGAAGAGGAAATCGCGAATGCGATTCTGCTTCTGCTGGAACGCGAAAAAACTCTGGCCGAGGGTGCCGGCGCTGCCGCTCTCGCCGCCGTCCTGAACCGCAAATTGCCGCTGGCCGCGAAACGTGTCGCCGTCCTAGTCTGCGGGGGCAACATTGACGTTACCCTACTCGCGCGCATTATCGAGCGAGGTCTGGTGAAGGATGGACGCCTGGTCCGGCTGCGCATTCATCTACCCGATTTTCCCGGCGCACTGCACCGTCTGACCGGAATCCTCGCCGATCACCGCGCCAACATCGTCGAAACAGCGTACGACCGTGCGTACCATGGAGTAAACCTCGGTGACACCGCCATCGATATCACCATGGAAACTCGTGGGCCGGACCACATCGCCGAGCTCTTGGCAGCGCTGGTTTCGGCGGGTTACACGCACGAAAGAATTCTGTGAGCGATGGTGCGTGAACAGTCCTCACGGTGCGACTCTGAGCCATCCAGGCAGTTACTCACGAACGTCGGAACGTCATCTTAAGTAGAATACTCGTGCAGCCGAACTCGTTTCGCCGCGAGCTTCTTAACTTGACCCCAGCCGCCAAAACCACGGGCCTTCGCTACTGGATGCTGCGCGTCCTCCAGGAGTGCGACCACGTGGCTGCCGACTTCGGCGCCGATCCCGTCCACGACTTGCGCGTGTCGCTGCGGCGCTGCCGATCCCTGGCCGACGGCATGATGGCGATGGATCCAGATCCCGAGTGGAAGGCCATGAAGAAAGCCGGCAAGCGCCTGTTCCAGCGCCTGGGCGACTTGCGCGACATTCAAATCATGATGGAGTGGATCGACCACTTGCACCCCGCAACGATTGTGGCGCGGACGCCCCCGTCCGCGTTGCCGCCCGAGGCAGAGAAGTCAGGTGGCTCTGCAGGCGCTGCCCCCGCAATCGAATTCTCAGGTGATAGCGCGCGCGACGCCGCGGCCAAGGCACTACTTGAAATCCTGCGCCAACGCGAGAGCGAACAGAAACACGAAGCTCGCGCAGCACTCGAAGAATTCGACCGCAAGCAATGGCGCCAGTGGAGTAAGTCCTTGCCGCTACGCGCGGCTCGAATCCGGCCAGGAAGCGCTGTGTTTAAGCATCTCGCGCTTGAGCGCTGGACCGCCGCGCGCGAACTGCACACCCGCGCTCTGCGCAACCGGTCGCAGGTGGCGTTTCACACCTTGCGCATCGGCATCAAGCGCTTTCGCTACATCGTCGAGAATTTCCTGCCCACTGAGCACAAAGCCTGGAGCAACGATCTGAAGCACATGCAGGACCTGCTCGGTGAAGTGCACGATCTCGACGTGCTCTGGGCCACGGCACTTTCCTGCCACATCTTTCCGGACGACGCTTCGCGCAAAGCCTGGCACGCCCGCATTGTGGAGGAGCGGACTAAGCGAATCGAAGAGTATCGCCACAAGACTGTCGGTCCCGATTCGCTGTGGAATGTGTGGCGAGCGGGACTGCCGCAAGGCAAGCAGATTCAACAGATTGCCACCAGCCGCATGAAGTTGTGGGCGAAGGTTCTCGATCCCGATTTCGCACATTCCGAACGCGTGGCTCGCCTGGCGCTCGAACTCTACGACGGCCTGAGCACAGCGGGATTGCTCGGTACGCTGCAGGAAGCTACAAATGGCAACGGCGCCGATGCGCGCTCGAGTCTCTACTTGGCCGCTCTTCTGCACGACGTGGGCAAGGTAAAGGGCAACAAGGGACATCACAAGGTGTCGCAGGAGTTGATCAAGGCCCACGGCACGCCCCTGGGATGGAGCCCGGAGGCAATGCAGCGAGCAGCGATCGTGGCTCGCTTTCACTGCGGCGCGCTGCCCGCGCCCAGCCACAAGGCCGTCCGTGATCTGCTTCCCGGTGAGCAGAAGATGGTTGCGCGCCTGGCAGCAATCCTGCGCCTCGCCAACGCCCTGGATGCCGCACATGACGGGCATATCCGCCGCGTCAAGATCGAGAACACTATTGCTGAGTCAAAAAGCCGGCAGCGTGGTACGAATGGGTTCGTGCGCAAGCCCGCCGTTCTGGGGAAAAACGAAGCACTTGTCGTCGGCGCGGAAGGATATACCTCGGGCGGTCCCACGGCTCAGACCGTCGCCGCCGAAAGATATTTGTTGGAGACCGTGCTGCGGCGACCGGTCGTGGTGAAGGCCATGAAGGGCGTAGCGAGCGGAAAAGGACCCGAGGCGGCGGAATCCACCTAGCGTCCCCGACATGGTCTCGGACTTCATAAAGAACAGGCGGTAACTGCCGAGCCACTTCCGTTTCTCCCGAGGGCGCGACTACAACTTTATAGGTCTATGACTCACGAGCAACTGGTGGCGAAAGCAGTGCGGTGGCTGCGGGCGTATCGCTGTGGGGTAATCCTCTCCGAGCAAGCCTGCGCCAGCGGGGAGATGCCGGACGCGATCGGGTGGAAGCGGGCCTGCCATTCAGTCCTCGTCGAATGCAAAGTCACGCGCGCGGATTTTCTTGCCGATCGCGCCAAGCCTTCTCGGCAGAAGCCAGGAAAAGGCGTCGGCAGCGAGCGCTTCTATCTGACCCCGCCTGACTTGGTGGAAGCGACCGAATTGCCCGCGGGTTGGGGATTACTAGAATGTCATCGCGGGCACGTCGAGATGATTCAGCCTTCGGCGAAAAATCTACGCTCCGAGGTAGGATTCCGCTATGAGATGAACCTCCTGCTCGCCAGCCTGCGCCGCGTCGAAGTCCGCATCGAACCCCAGAGCATTACCGACTTCCTCAAGTGGAAGAACCGGATGGCGGAGTACAACCGCGGTTCTCTGCCCGAGGGACTGGACGCCCCCGACGACGAGTTGAACGAATTCCTGGATCCCGAAGTTTCGCTTTCCACCGACTGAGCTATCTGGCAACGCTGGCAGTAAAAAACCGGGCTGGTTGGCCCGGCTTTTCCTGCGTCGAGTTGGATGCGGTTACATCACAGCACGGCGCGACTGGCGCTGCGGTGCTTTTCTGGCTGGTTTGGACCACGCCGGTTGCCCGGCTGTGCCTCCGCAGACCAGTCATAGATCGCCGGACAAATCTGAAATCCCGACGAAACAACCAAGCAGACCGAGGGCGAAGTGCAACTGGGGTTCCACGCAACAACTTCAAGCAAAAAGAACAACAACGCGCGTAAGTAACTGATTTGCTTGGGTTAATTGTTAATTGCAACACGTTGAACGGGAAGGGTCTCGCCAACGCAGATGATGCGGTCAGAAAAGTCTTGCACAACTTTGCACCGAAAGTTGTGCCTACATGTCCCGCCGGCCTTCCATGGCCTTCAGCATGGTGATTTCGTCGGTGTATTCGATGTCGCTGCCGACGGGGATGCCCATGGCAATGCGGGTCACTTTCACTCCGCTGCGCTTGAGTTGCTGCGAGAGATAAACGGCTGTGGCCTCGCCCTCGACCGTCGGATTGGTGGCGAGGATCACTTCATCGACGTTACTGGCGTCGACGCGGGAGATGAGGTTCGAGATGCGCAACTGCTCCGGGCCGATGCCGTGCAGCGGCGAGATGGCTCCGTGCAGAACGTGGAAGACTCCGTTGAAGTGTTTGGTCTTCTCGATGGCGGCGATGTTTGTGGGCTCCTCGACCACGCAAACCAGCCGTTGGTTGCGCGTAGGGCTAGTGCAGTAGACGCAAGGGTCGACGTCCGTGATGTTGTTGCACACCGAGCAAAGCCGCAGGTTGGCCTTGACGTCGCGTACAGCGGACGCCAAGGCTTCGGCGTCTTCATCACTGGAACGCAAAATGTGGAAGGCCAGCCGCTGCGCGCTTTTCGCGCCTACGCCGGGGAGCTTCTTCAGTTCGTCGATCAGGCGCGACATTGGTTCGGCAAACTTGGACATGGGACGATTCTCGTAATTCACGCAAAGGCGTAATGAAAAAAATCAAGAACATTATCGTAGAGACGTTGCTTGCAACGTCTATGTCGGCGGCAGACGTAGCTACATCTCTACGATTACTGGTTGGATGCGATAGTGTATTCGAAATCGTAGGAATGCTTTCCGTCGGCGATGTTGATGTTCATCTTACCTGCGATTCCCGTCAACTGCCCGGTGCCGGAGTCAGGCACGACGGTGATCGTCAGGTGCGGCACGCCCTGCGTCATCGTCCCGCTGTGTTGCAGAACAAAGCTGCCCGCGCGGCCGCGGAGAGTGCCCGTCACGCGTTCGATCGCCACGTACGCGCCTGAGCCTTTGACGTCGGTGCCAGCGGTCAACATCTGGCCTTTGCCGGCGGCCTCGAGGTCGCCGTGGTACTGCTTGTCGAGCGTCATTCGGCCTAGGGCGGCATCGCCAGACTTATCGTCTTGGGGAGTTACTTTCACCTCGAACGGTCCTGTGGCGTGATTGCTCACGGGTACCTCTTTCTGGTTGGGAGATTGGGATTGCGCGGGCGCTATACCGGCACACATCAAGTACAAAGAAAGGGCGACGACGGCGCATTGGGAACGAATGGTTTTCATCGTGCGTGACCTCGGGGATCGACGAGATGGTTTCGCCGCTGTTTCAGAGTCCGGGAATACCGAGGCCTCCCAGCATGCCGCCGACGGTAGATTGCATCTGAGCGTCGACTTTGCGGGCTGCCTCGTTGATGGCGGCTAGGATCAGATCTTGAAGCATTTCGACGTCCCCGGACTTTACCGCTTCGGGGTCGATGCGCAGGCTGACCAGTTGCTTGCGGCCGTCCATTTTGGCGCTCACGGTGCCGCCGCCGGATGTGGCCTCCACCACGGTCTCCTGCATTTTCTTCTGCAGCGACTCGTACTGCGACTTGGCTTTGGACATCAGGTCTTGCAGATTGAATCCACCCATAGAACCTCACGTTTTCAAAGTTTCAAGGTTTCGAAGTTTCAACGTTTCAAGGTTCTGACGGTGTGTTGGCATCAAGTTCGATGTGTCTGCTTTGAAACCTTGAAACTCTGAAACCTTGAAGCCTTGAAACCTTGAAACCTTGAAGCCTTGAAGCCTTGAAACCTTGCATTCAGCGCTTTTCCCGATAGTCGATCACGGTGCGAATCTCTGCGCCGAATTTTTCCCGCATGCGACGAACGACCGGGTCCTGTTCTGCGCGGTTGCGTCCCCCAGGTCCTGGCGCGAGCCGCGACGCGCCGTTAGGTTTGCTCTCCTGCGGCGCTACTGTGGCTCCCGGAACTACTTTCAATTTGACCGCGCGGCCGAGGACACCGCTGGCCGAGGCGATAGCGATTCGTTTGGCCTCTGGACCGAGCGACATATCCACCACGGTCTGCGATTCCGCCACCTTGATGACCAGTTCGTTGGACTGCACGCTCCATTCACCGCCAGAAAGCATCGACACGAGGATCCGCTGGTTGCTGTCAGTGAGGGCCTGCAAGACGGCATTTTGCAGTCGGTCGATTTCGGCTGACGAGTCGGATGCAGGCGAGTGCGCTGCGTTTTCCGACAAGGATTCAGGCGCCGATGGTTGCGCGGTATCGGCGGCATTGTCGCCATCTACTTCGGTATGGTCGGAAACGACCAAATCAGGAGCTAACTCGAGATGCGGAGCTGGGGCGGCCGCTCCCATGATCACTGGCTCCGGGCCACTGGCTGCGGCGACGATGCGCGGCCCGGGTGCAGGCGGATTGATAGACGCTTCCTGGCGTGGTGTGCCTTTGCGCGCCGAATCAGCCGCAAATGGGGAAACGTAGTTTGGGCGGGCTGGACTCTGCTCCGGGCGGCGCGTCTCGGGGCCCGCAGCGCCGCCCACGATTGCTGGTCTTGCGGTCGGCCGCTGGGCCGTGGTTGCCGGCGCCGCCGCTTCGCTGAGCAGTTGCTCGAGCGGCAGCAGCTTTTGCGCGTGGGCCATTTTCAGCAGGCCGAGCTCGAGGTGGAAGCGCTGTTCCTGCTTGTATCCCAACTCGCCGTGAGTACGCAGCATGATCTGCAGGTGGCGCGTGAGATCTTCTTCGCCGAACAGGTCGGCGACACGGGCAACTCGTTCGCGCTCTTCGCTGGAAATTTGTAGCAGCGGCGAATCCTTGCCCGCGATTTTGGCGACGGTCGCATTGCGTAGGAAGCGGACCATCTGGCGTGCGAAGTGAGTCGGGCTGTGTCCTTCCCCGATCAAATGATCGACCTGGCGGAGAATTTCTTCGCTCTTTCCCTCCGACACCGCCTGCATCACTTGTTCAAGAATGTGCGCCGGCGCCGAGCCGACCAGGCTCCGAACCGACTCGGCGGTAATCTTTCCGCTTGAGGATGCGATCGCCTGGTCGAGGATCGAGAGGGCGTCGCGCATGGAGCCGTCACCCCCTTCGGCGAGCAGGGCGAGGGCATCGTCGTCGGCCTCAATTTCCTCGCGAGTCACCAGATCACGTAACTGGCCGACGATGGCGTCAAACTTGACCGCCCGAAAACTGAAATGCTGGCAGCGCGAACGGATGGTCTGCGGAATGTCTTCCGGCTGCGTGGTCGCCAGCATGAAGACAATATGGTCGGGTGGCTCCTCCAGAGTCTTGAGCAGCGCGTTGAAGGCGGCGTCAGTGATCTGGTGTGCCTCGTCGAGGATGTAGATCTTGAAACGGTCGCGGGCGGGGCGGTAGCGCGCCGCCTCGCGCAATTCGCGTATTTCGTCGATACCGCGATTAGTGGCGGCATCGATTTCGATTACATCGACGGCGTTGCCGGCGCGAATCTCTGTGCACGACTCGCAGACGCCGCAGGGCTCGGGGACCGGCTTGTTCTGCGAGCGGCAGTTGAGCGCCATGGCCAGGATGCGGGCGACCGTGGTTTTGCCGATGCCGCGGTGGCCGCTGAAGATATAGCCGTGGGCGCTGCGTCCCTGCTCGATGGCATTTTGCAGGGTGCGGGTGACGTGCTCCTGTCCGATGACTTCAGAGAACTTCTGCGGACGGTATTTGCGGGCCAGAACGGTGTAACTCATGGGCGGAAGAGATGATTATACGTGATGCCGCAGAGGCGTAACCGCTTCGATACATAACGCGGCACGCTTGCTAAGATTCGCTGCGAAGCGATAGGCTGGTGCGTCGACAAAGGTGTGCGGCTTGGGAGAAGGCACCAACGGGCGCAAAAGGAGCTTTCATGCAACTGAAACTTGCGAAAAAAACAGTGGATGGAATTCTTGTCATGGGTTGCAGCGGGCGGATTGTGTTTGGCGAGGAGTCGTCACTGCTGCGCGAAGAAGTAAAGAAGGCACTGCCAGATAATAAACGGATCGTGCTCAACCTGGGGGAAACCAGCTACATCGATTCGGGCGGTCTGGGTACGCTGGTGGCGCTGCATACCACGGCGCTCGGCGCGGGGGCGTCGATCAAGCTGGCGAACCTGACCAAGCGCGTGGGAGACCTGCTGCAGGTCACCAAACTGCTGACCGTGTTCGACGTGCACGACTCGGAGTACAAGGCCTTGGAATCGTTCCGCTCGGCCGCGTAGCTGTAGCCGTTGCGGTAATCCAATCTGTGAATTGACTGTGAGGCGAATCAGCGGCATTTCTCGCGCCGGTAAGACCAATCCGGACAAAGCTGGCGTGATGCGTCTCCGAATCGAGCAGGCGATTCGCGCCATTCCTCGGGGCAAAGTCTCCACCTATGGCGGGATCGCGCGGGCCGCCGGATTTCCGGGAGCAGCCCGTCAGGTGGCCGCGACTCTACGCCGCAGTTTTGGATTGCCGTGGCAGCGGGTGTTGGGTGCGGGAGGAGAAATCAAGCTAACGGGCGACTCAGCCATCGAGCAGCGATTCCGCCTCGAAGCCGAGGGCGTGCGCTTCCGCGGGCGCCGGGTAGACATGAAAGCGCACGAATTCAAAGGACCCCGACGCGAACGAGCACCGGCGCGTCTGCCGAAAGACTCCTCGAAGAAAAGGTCCTGATACCTCTTCTGGACGTCTAACGAAGCGAACCGTTCAAATCAGGCGCTCCTTCTTATTTTCTCTCCGGAGTGCTCGCCGAATTCGTCCAGGGGAGCGTCGGAGAGGGAATGTCCGCCGGGAAGCATCTCGCGCAGCGCCCAGTCAATGCGCTCCGCGCTGTGCTTGGCCGTCGAGATGCGAGTTTTTTACGGATCGTCAATGCAGGCGTAAAGCACTTGTAATTCATTTCGCACAAACGAATTCATGTCACGGATGACGCGCAGCTTCTCGCAAGGAAGGCGGCTCCGTTCCCGGTCGTGCAGGAAGACAACAACCGCAGCCGCGAAGGCCATACAGTATTGTCTTCGAATCGTCACACCAGGTGGACCCGGGGATTTATTGGATCCGTGCTGACGGTGCGGGTGAGGCGCAACGGCTCACCGAGGGCAAGACTAGGCAGGTCCCGTGTTCTTTCTCGCCGGACGGCAGATGGCTGGCATACCAGCAGTATCGGGTTGGTACCTTCGGCGATACGGAGATCTGGACGGCGCCGGTCGAAGGTGATCGCGACCATCCGCACCTGGGAATCGCAGAGCAGTTCCTGCGCACATCATTTTCCGAGCGACATCCCGCATTCTCAACCGATGGCCATTGGCTGGCATACTCCTCGAAAGAGTCGGGAACCTACGAGTTGTACGTGCGGCCTTTCCCAGGGCCGGAAGGCAAATGGCAGATCTCAACTGGTGGGGGCGACTACCCCATCTGGGCGCGTAGCGGGCGCAAGCTTTTCTTCTTGACACCGGATTGGCGCATAACGGTCGTCGATTACGCTGTCGCCGCCGGGTCCTTTGCCGCTGGAAAGCCACAGGTGTGGTCCCCGAAGAGCTTGGAATTTCTTGGCGGTAATTACCCTTACGACCTTGCGCCGGACGGCGATCGCTTTGCGGTTGTTGTGAATCCGGGCGAGGCGGCCGAGCAAGAGCAGAAGCGCACCGACAGCGTTACCATCCTGCTGAACTTCTTCGACGAACTCGGCCTCAAGGTGCCCGTCGGCAAGAATTAACGTACCTTTGCGTCCGGACCGGGGCAAGACGAAAAAGCTGTCCTTACGAGTTGGCTTACTCCACGCTAAATGAGCACCCGTCACTTGATGCACAACGGATTACAACCTCGCGCCTGGCACATTCCGGGAGTGTCGTAGGCAATCCGGATGGATTTTTGCTTAAGTTAGCGCTTGTGGGGGAAATTCCCACAAGCGCTAACTTAAGGCGTCATTGCTTTGGATTTACTCGTCACTCGGGCGCAATTCCACGACGTATCGGTATCGGGAGACTGATACTATCGGGTCGCCCACTCACGAAAGGGGATGCGCGATGAACTCAAATTCAGTTAGGACAACGGTTGCGACAATGGCTGTGATGCTGTTTGGGATTTGCGTCTTTCAGACTCGATCAGCCCAATCCAGTTCAGCAACCACGTCCCAGGCTGCTCCAAAACCACTCCTGCTGGAAAAAAATGAGGGTGAGCGGCGGATTTGGCGAGAACCTCCTCCTGGGGATTTCATGCTGAAGGTCAGCCCCAAAAACAACGGTTCTCAGCACCTCGTTATGGGAACCGAGGACATAGTTCCCGGAGACGAATTTCCAACTCACAAGCACCTAGGGCAGGATGAAATTCTGTATATCGGAAAAGGAACCGTTCACGTTCATCTCGGAGACCAGGAACGCGATCTGCACGCGGGAGGAACGGTGTTCATTCCAGCGTATACCTGGGTAAGCGTAAAGAACGCGGGAACCGAGGCCGTCAGCGTGGTGTTCGTATTCTCAGCGCCGGGGTTTGAGAATTACATGCGGTGCGACTCTGTGCTGGCAAATGAGAAAGTGACACCTCTCTCGCTAGAAGAACAGAAGGGGTGCGCTCACCAGGGGCATGTCATCTACAAAGACCTAGAAGAGAACCCGAAAAAGTGAAAATAAGAAGCTGACCGTTCGAAGGCTCGCCGTCGTCGGTTTACAGTCCTGATAAACGCGCTATCCCTTAAAGTGACACGTTCTGGCCTCGCGATTCGAGCCGCTACGCGAGACAGCTCCCACAGATCGCCGGATAACCGGAAGGAGCCTAGCTTAGGGAGCCAGCTAATCCTTCACGGCATTCCTCGCGGCGAAGCACACCAGGGTCAAGGAGGAGCTCGCTGGCATTTTGCACAGCACCACGCGAGCGCGCCGCCTTACTTTGTCGGAAACGGCCATACTGCTGAAACCGTGCTCACCCCGGGGTTGGCCGCAGCGGCTCGACCGTCGCTTCCCGCTACCGGAACCGCCAGGAATGCCACCGTGAAACCAGTATTTGCATCCCGGGCAAATCCCACGATCTCCTCCTCCTCCGTGATGTCATTGGCCAGTTCGAGTTGCAGCGACGAGTTGGCCTGAATAAGGGTATTCAGGTCAGTTGCGATGCCGTTCTCATAAAGGAAAGCCCTTCCGGTCGGGTCATCAGCTCCTCCGAATGACTGACCTACCGCCATGCCGTGGCTGTTAATGCCCCATGCCCAACTATTTGTGTCATCTCCAATCGGCGGGATTGGTTCAATACCACGTTGTTTGTCCCAGAAAAAAGCGATGGGGTTGAAAGCACTGCCTTGCGTACCGTGCTGATTTGCAAAGCCGACGACTTGGCCTCGACTATTGATGGCGGTGGGCGTGTTCCACGCCACTCCGCCGTCAAAGTTGCCAATACTTATAGGCGTAGCGGTTTTGTTTTCCCACAACACCGCGTGTTGAGCGCTGGTACCTCCAACCGCATTCGAGCACAGACCTGAAATACCGACGATCTGACCTTTGTCGTTAATCGCAGTTGCGGCGGAATCGGGATCGGGAGCAAGGGGCGAAAGCTGGGTCATCTCGCCCAATTTTGGCCCCCACACTACTCCTTCAAACTGCAGCACTTGGTTGGCAGGAGGAGTGTTATTGCAGGTTGAATCGTGAACACCATTCTCGGCCCATCCAGCCACCTCGCCGCGATTGTTGGTTCCCGCTGCATAGCTGTCGATGCCTCCAGGCAGCGGCGCAAGCGAAGAGATGACACCCGCCTGCCAAACGAATCCAAGACAAACATGGTTAGTGATGGTGGGAAAGTTCGCTTGAGCGCAACTCCATGCCTCATTGAAGGGATTCATATCAGCAGTCTCGGATATCCCCGCGATCAATCCCCGATTGTTCTTGTTGGGCCAAGCGACGGCGCTATTCGCTCCACCGAGTGTGCCCAGATCGATCGGAGTTCCGACCCACAGTTCGGCATGCTCATTTGCATTACCCGCCTGCAACGCATTGCCGGCTATCCATCCGATATTGTTGATGCTTGCGACTGCGGAGCTGTTCCCTCGGCCCGGCTCTCCTAGGTTAAAGACGTAGTACCGCGTCGGCTGTCGCGTTTCTTGCTGCGCCTCTGCAAGCTGGCCTGAGATTGCCAACACAAAAATTGTCGTTATGATCGTCACGCATGTCATAAGTCTCCGTTGCATATTGCCTCCATTCTCGACTTGCCCTCGCTCGAAGAATTGAACTCGTTGAGCAGCGCCTCTGCTGCCGGTAAGCAATCTGCCCAATACGAAATCGAACCATAGCGAAATTGACGGCGATGCGGTGGACGTTCGCGGACCTTGTTAGGGGAAAGGTGGACGTTTGCGGACCTCGATCGACCCGAGAATCGGCAGGTTTCATCGCGGTCCGAAAACGTCCACAATCTCAGCGGTGGTCAGTTATTCTTGACGGGAGAGGTATTTGTTTGTTCGCGCTGGATGGACGCCACGTGGATCTGGAATGGCAGATATGCTCCCGCGCACGGCTTTCCCGTGACGCGCGATTTGATGGAAAGTTTTTCATCGCCGTCCTTACCACGAGGATCTATTGCCGTCCGATTTGCCCGGCGCGCACATGTAAAGAGAGTAACGTCCGTTACTTCCCCACCGCTGCCGCAGCAGCAGAGGCCGGCTTTCGTCCTTGTCTTCGGTGCCGTCCCGAGAGTTCGCCGGGCACCCCGGCGTGGTTGGGAACTTCCAGTACCGTCTCCCGAGCGCTGCGCCTAATCTCCGAGAGCGGACTTGAGGACGGAGGGGTCGAAGCTCTTGCGGAACGGCTCGGTGTTGGCGCCCGCCATCTGCGGCGTCTTTTTCTACGACATCTCGGAGCAACTCCGATGGCCGTTGCTCAGACTCGCAGGCTGCATTTTGCCAAGAGGCTGATCGACGAAACCTCTCTGCCCATGGGACAGATTGCACTGGCGTCTGGATTTGGTTGTGTGCGCCGCTTCAATGCGAGTATCCACAAGTTCTATCATCGAACCCCCACCCAGATCCGGCGATTGGCACGACAGAAAGAGATTCAACCAGAAAACCAATACGTTTTCCGGTTGAATTTTCGGCCACCGTACCATTGGCAAGGAATGCTCGCTTTCTTAGCCCCACGTTGTACGCCGGGTGTTGAAGTTGTTGAAGCCGGCTGCTACCGGCGGACCATCTGCGTAAATGGAAGGCGTGGCTCCTTTGAAGTCTGCCCGGACCAAGAGCGACATTGCCTCGTAGCAAGGATTGAATTCAGCGACCCTAAGTCGTTGTTCTTGATCGTGGAACGCATTCGGGCAATGTTCGATCTGAATGCGGATTGGCTTTCGATCGCGCACACTCTCCGCGCCGATCAATCTCTTGCCCCTTGTATCGAGGCAGACCCAGGACTCCGGGTGCCGGGCTGCTGGAATGGCTTCGAGCTGACAACGCGAGCGATTCTTGGTCAACAGATCACGGTGAAGGGCGCAACCGTCCTGGCTGGCCGCTTAGTCCGGAAATTCGGCCAGACATTTCAAGGACCAGGGGGCCTTACTCATCTGTTTCCTGCACCTGAGATTCTTGCCGAGGCCAAAATCGACACCATCGGGCTAACTGCGGCGCGCGCTGAGACTGTTCGCGCCCTGGCTCGCGCAGTTTGTGAGGGCAAGATAAATTTTTCGGGAATTATCGACTCCACCGCATTCCTGACTCATTTATATGATCTTCCCGGAATCGGCAAATGGACAGCACAATATGTAGCGATGCGAGCGCTGGGCGAACCCGACGCATTCCCCTCCGCAGATCTTGGCCTTCTGCGTGCTGTGAACCTTCGGAGTGCTCGTGAACTGGAACACTATTCGCAATTGTGGAGACCTTGGCGCGCCTATGCGGCGATGTATCTATGGAGATTTGGTCTTCAACGATCAGCCCTTCGCGACAGAGATAAAGAGGTTGTCGCCGCGCATCGTCAGGAACCCATTGAAGATGCATCGGCCCGGGTCGTAGAGTGACTTCAGGTTTCCTTTATCCACGGGTGCGCCGGGCGATGATCATTTCTTGAACTGATCGTCGATTTCCACCTGATATCCCGTGACGATCTTGTTCGTTTCATTGGCCATCCCGACGACCGCCATCAGTTCCTTGAACATGGCGTCGGTCATGCCTTTCCTCTGCGCGGACGCGGTGTGCGACGCGATGCAATAGTTGCACTGGTTGGTCACGCTCACGGCTACGTAGACCATCTCTTTAGTCAACGGGTCGAGGGCGCCGGGGGCCATGATCTGCTTGATGTCTTCCCACGTCCGCTTCAGCGTGGCGGGATCGTGGGCGATCGCCTTCCAGAAATTGTTGATCCAGTCGGTTTTGCGCGTAGCCATGATGTCGTCGTAAATGGCGCGGACTTCAGGGCTGGCGTCCTTATATTCGATGAGGCCGAAGATGGACATGGGTTCTCCGCGATAGGAATCAGTTACCACAGAGACACAGAGGCACAGAGGAAAGCAAACCCAAAAGGCCTTCTCCGTGACTCTGTGTCTCTGTGGTGAAATTGGTCCTGAACTTCGATCCGCCACGGCGTGGAGGAGCAGAGACGTAACAAGTTACGTCTCTACGGCAACTCTCCGTTGAGCAGCTTTTCCAGCGACGCCGCCGGAACGCGCACGCCGACATAAAACTGGCCAAACAAAGCGTAAACCGCGCTGACCTCGTCAAAGCGCATTTCATAGATCAACTTTTTGAATACGAGAGGCTCATCAGCGAACAGGTCGACGCCCCACTCCCAGTCGTCGAATCCGATCGAGCCGGTGATAATCTGCCGGACTTCTCCAGCGTAGCGCCGGCCAACCAGGCCGTGCTCGTTCATCTGCCGGGCGCGCTCTTC
This sequence comes from uncultured Acidobacteriaceae bacterium, assembly GCA_963768265.1. Classification (GTDB taxonomy): domain Bacteria; phylum Acidobacteriota; class Terriglobia; order Terriglobales; family Acidobacteriaceae; genus Sulfotelmatobacter. The sequence continues at coordinate 368,767 of CAVYHM010000047.1, read as the reverse complement.
GATGGGCAGCGTGTACCAGTTTTTGTCTTCCCCGCGGCGGCGGTCCATCGGGTAGAAACAGGCGTATCGGTTCGGTGGAATCTCGGGGTAAAGGCGCGGGCGCATGGCTTCCTTCTGACGCGCCACGGTTTCCGCGATCTCGCGCTTCCACTGCTCGGAGTGCGGCTCGATGCCGCGATCGATCAGGCCTTTGTAGACTTTAACGGTAGACTCGTAAAGGCCGAGCTCGATGATCGACAGGTAAGAGGTCGTGGGCTCGAGATAATCACTGAGGCGGAGGCCCGCGAGCTTGAGCTCCGCCTGATTGAGATCGGCGAACGACTCGCGGAAGTGGATCAGCATCAGATCGCCCTTGTGGCCGATGAGCGAATACATGGCCGATTGTCCGGCAGAGTTCTTCTCCATGGAAGCCAGAGCGTCGGAGGCCTCTTTCGCGATGGCGGCCTTTTCCAATAAAGGCAGGGCCCGCAAGGCCGGCCAGCGGAACCGCATCATCTGATGCAAGACACTGTAGCCTTCAGTCGTAAGCGGGACGGCAGGAATTTCGGTTGCGGCCTGCGGGCGAGGTTGGTGCGTGGTGGTCATGAAAGCCTCTTTCAACGCGGTTCGAACCCGTACAAACTGCTATTGTACCCGGAGCGCGGGCACGGTTTACGCTCGGCAGGACGTTGCCAGCAACGTCACTACGATATAACTGATTTTATGCGACGTGCATTGCAAGTCATCAGTGGTCTCCTGCTGCTGGCGCCTCTCATGGCGCAGGATAGGCAGTTGTGGGTACTGCGCGCCCCTGGAGAGATGGTGGAGTACGATCCGTCCACGTTCGCCGCGAAGCAAACCGTAAAAGTTCCGGCCGAGGCCGTGCAGGCGCCGCGGAGCGTTTCCGTCAACCGCATGGGTCAGATTCTGTTTGCGTCCCCGGTTTCGCTGCCCTTGGCCGACAGCGATGTCGAGGCTCCGCATAAGGTTTGGTTCTGGAACAGTCGCGCTGCGGTCACGTTCGATCTCGGAGTGAAGCGTGAGAACGCTACTACAGGATCGAATCAGGCAGTCACGGAGTTGGCTCCCGAAGTTCACCTTGCCGCCGACGGTGGACATCTGTTCTGGTTTGCGAATCAGGAGCGGCGACTCGTGCGGGAGGGCGTCGACCTTTCGGTGACGACGGCCTGGCAGGCTTGGCAAACAGATTTGAACGCGGCAAGGCGCGAGGACCTCGCGACGTCGAAACTGCCGGATTGCCGGTGCCCGACCGGAGCGTGCGAGGAAAGTTGTCCATACGGCGTAGTTTGGGCGCCAGACGGTGGAGTAGGGACGTTCTTTCTGATGACCCAGTTTGTGGCCGGAAAGGACGAGCCTGCGTACAAGGCGAGCACGCGCTACCAACAGGATGGCGGAAAGTGGGCTGCGAGTCCGCTGCCCGAGCCCTTGCGACGCGTGCTGGACGCCGCTCCGGGAGGCGACGTGATTGTCGAAGCGATCCCGGACACGGCGTGTTGCGGCTGGTCGAATCAGAGCAATGATCAGACGCTCGTAGTGGCGAGTGGCAAGACACGAGCAATCTTTGACGAGCAGGCCACGTACAAGAATCAGGACTACGACGTGAGCTTCCACACCTCCAACGCGCATTTGTCGCCGGATCTTGGAATGGTGGCGATAACGATTACTGCGACGGCGCAGCCCAACCAGCCGATTCAGTTGGCAGAGGAAGGCCAGGCGAATCCCGAAGAATCCAACCAGATTCACAAGGCATTGGCGGAGTTGCCCGCCGTGGAAGTGAAGAGCCTGGACGAATCTTCGCGGCGCGTCACGTTTCTGCCTCACACCACAGTGGTGGGATGGATCAGCGAGAAGGAATTGCTGCTCATAGAGGATCACATACTTGTGGTCTACAATCTGGCGACCGGTGCGCGACGGAAGTCGAGCGTGCGGGTGGAGGATGCGGCGCGGGTGTTCCTACGGTAGAACCTTCGTACCCTTCTGCTGCCCGGCGCGGTAAATCATCCAGCCGAGGAAATTAGCACCAACGACGAAGCCGGCCACTTTCAGCGAATATCCCAACTTGCTCGCGACCGGAATTACGGGTTGCACTGAGAGCACGACAAACAGAAGAGTCACTAGGAACCCGGATGCAGCCCCCAAGCGGAGCCAACCACCGGGGCGAAGTCCCTTCTCTTTCGCCGAGAACAGGGGGATGGCGAACTTGGCAAGGTAGGCGAGACCATAGAAGGTCCAAGCCCAGATTTGCAACAAGACAAATGACTCCTGGCTGCCGGTCCCGATGAGCACCGCGATACTGGCTGCGAGCGCCACTCCACCCATGAAAAGGATCGAATTGACCGGCGTACGGTACTTGGGGTGGAGACGCGTAAACCACTGGGGCAGCAGGTGATCCCAGCCCGCGACCAGCGGCAGGCGCGTATTCCCGGAGAAATAAAGGGTGTAGCAGCAAAGATAGTTCAGAAGCAACAACAGAATCGCAATGGAAACGATCGGGGCAGCCAGGCCGAAAACGCCAAATCCGCGGCTGAGGGCCTGAGGGATGGGCCCGATTACGTCAACTGCGTCAGGCGAGACGAAGGCGAGAATGCCACTCGTCCCAAGGATATAAAGCAGCGCAATAATAGGCGCCGTGAAAAGGATGGAGCGAGCGAGGTTCCGTCCGGGATTGCGGGATTCTCCCGCAAAAACGGCGACGTACTCGAACCCGGACAATGCCCCGAACGTCATTTTGCTGAAGACGCTTAGGCTGAACAAAGTCATTGGCGGCAAAACCAACGGGAGCGGATGATACGCCCGCAGATGTCCGCGCCACACGTGGAAGTAAGGCAAGACGATGACGACTGTCAGAATGAGCACGGTAAAGACGCTCCCGGCATTGCTGACCCATTTTCCCACGCTCAAGCCAAAACGAGCGATCACCATCATGAGTGCGATGAGTGCGATAGCACCGGCGATAAGGGCAGTTGGACTCGATGCGATCCAGGCCGCACGAGGCACTGCGTAGGAGATGTACGTGGTCGTGACCAGCGCGACTTGAGAAACCTGCACGGTCGTGTTGAGCCAGAAGTTCCACGCGACGAGGAATCCGACGCGGTCGCTAAAGGCCAGTCTGGCCCATTCATACAGTCCGCCTTCGAGGGGCATCAACCGATTGAGATGAGCGACTACGAGAGCGTGTGGGATGAAGAATAGAAGGATCGCGAGCAGCCATAGAACGACATGAGAAGGACCCGCCTTTACAGCCGTCCCGTAAAACTCGGGAACGATCACGATGAGAATCTGGGCGAGAATGAGATCGCCGATGCCCAACTCTCTGCGCAGGACTGCGCTACGGGCCTGGATTTCGGCCTCGGCTTCCAGCCGGGACGGATTATTTGCCGCAGTCACATTCGTGGCCCTGGGAGCGAGTACGGGCTAGTGTTGTGTCCCGTAAATTCGCGGCATAATATCGACTTGTCATCCTGAGCAAAGCGAAGGACCCATGCATCTTGTTGGCAGCGCCAATGCTCTGGCAACGCCGCGTCGAGGTGTGCGTCAGATCTTGTCACGTATTTACAGAAGACGACACTAGCACTCTATTTCTTTTCGGCTGGCTTCAGCAGCAAGTCCTGGTAGTCGAAGCTGAAATCGGCAAGAGGTGAAACCGCGGCCATGCGGGCGCTGTCGATGCTCCCGTCCGGATTCAGCGCAAACGTGACGAATGCGTCTTCAATAGTGGGCACTCGCCAGTGGGCCTTGAACGTGTCGTACTGCCAATGCTGGAGGTCGCCAATCATGCTGGGAGTGTGGTCGAAAGTCATGACCAGGCGGCCGTCTTCCATGCGAATCGTGATGGGCCCGTACCACGCGTCGTTGTAAACCCCCGCATATTTCTCCAGCGGCAGGGAAGGCTTGGAGTCTGCGCCGCGCGAGCCTTCGGCTTTCTTCACTTTGTCGGCGGCTTCTTTTTCACGGGTATCGTCCAGCGTTTTGAACTTTGCGATCCAATCGGTGGCCGCCAGATTAAAGTAGTGATCCAGCACGTGGTAGAGAATCGAATCGAAGGCGCCGTCCTCCTCGGCATTCGTGAGCACGACGACGCCGAGATTTTCCTCCGGCACCAGCATGACGCGCGAGACGAAACCGGAGAGTCCTCCCGTGTGGCCGACCAGCTTTCGGCCGTGATAGTCGCGCAGTTCCCAACCGAGAGCGTAATCGGCGAAGTTGGCCTTGAGCCCGGCCAGGGATGATGGAGGATCGTTGGTCGGAAGAATCGTCTGCGGCGTCCACATTTCTTTCGAGCGCTGCTCCGTAAAAAGGTTGCCGCCGCGGTCAACGAACTTGCCGCGGTTCAACTGCACCTGCACCCACTTGGCCATGTCAGCGGCGCATGAATTAATCGAGCCCGCCGGTCCCGCGTTGTCGAGGGTTTCGAACGGGACAACCTGCGGCTTGCCGTCGACTTGTGAATGCGGAAAGGCGTAGTCGTCGCCAGGCTTGTAGGCGGCCGTGCTGACGTTGGAGTGACTCATTCCCAACGGCGAAAAGATGCGCTGGCGAACGTAGTCGTCCCAGGAAGTCCCGGTCACGGCGGGAATGATTTGTCCGGCGGTCATGTAGAGCAGGTTGTCGTACGCGTAGTGACTGCGGAAGCTGGAGGCGGGCTTCATAAAACGCAGCTTGTAAATGATTTCTTCGCGCGTGTAGGTGGTGTGCGGCCAGAACAACAGATCGCCCTCGCCCAGTCCCATGCCGCTGCGGTGGGTCAGCAGATCGCGGATCGTCATCTCATGCGAAACGTAGGGGTCGTACATGACGAAGCCGGGCAGTCGCTGGTAAACGGGATCGTCCCACGAGAGCTTGCTTTCGTCGATCAGAGTGGCGAGCGCGGCGGTGGTGAAAGCCTTGGTGTTCGATCCGATACCGAACATGGTGAACTCATCGACCGGAACGGGATCGCCGAGTTTGCGGACGCCATATCCCTTCGCCACAAGAATCTTGCCGTCTTTCACGATCGCGACGGCCACTCCCGGGACATCGAAGGTCTTCATGGAAGCCGCCACATAGGCGTCAAGGTCCGCGGGAGGCGCGGCGGCGGCCGCCGGCGCCGATTGTCCCCAGACGGAAATCGTGAGATTCAAAGCAACGAACGCGATGGCGAATTGCTGCAGGAACCTGGGCAGCATGGGGTCTCCAGCATGAGGCGGTAACAGGAATTGTGACCGTGAGATTAGAACACAGACGGGCGAAATTCTCCGATATCGGAGAGAGAGAACCCGGAGCCAAGGCTACGCCGGGCTCCACTCCGGGCCAGAAGTCTTCAATTCATCCGATTCGAGACCACGGCAGTGATGTAGTCGAGCAACTGATCTGCGTCGAGCTCGGACTCCAGCAGATCTTCCATTTGAGCGGGCGTCAAACCCATTCTGGTTGCAGCCTGTTCCAGTATTTCATCGGCAGAATAGGTGAGTCCCTGATCGTTGAAAATCATTTCAAGCTCCTCCATTGGAGGAGGAAAAGAGTTGACGTTTTGAGATTCCAGTGCGACATGTGTGCTCTCTTTTTGCCAGAGTTGGCTGCGGGCGTCAATGGAACTAAAGTTGTATATCGCCAGGCAGAGACGACGGGAACCACGTGAGTCAACAGATTTTCGCGGGCTGTGGCACCGCTGTACAAACGCCCTGCCTTCGTATACAAACGCTGCAAGCAGGTTGCGGCGCGTCATTTGGGGGATTCAAGCCTTTGTACCTTCGGCCCAAAACACTCGACGAGGCAGTTTCGTTGCTGGCCTCCACAGGGGGACAGATTTTGGCCGGAGGGACGGATTTCTATCCGGCTCTCGGCGACCGGCAGCCTGTCGGGCGGGTCATCGACATCACACTACTCCAAGAAATTCGAGGGGTCTCCTTCCTGCCCGACTCGATTCGCATCGGCGGCCTGACCACATGGACAGAGGTCCTTCAAACGCCGCTTCCCCCTTGTTTCGATGCTCTGAAGGGGGCAGCGCGGGAAGTGGGATCGGTGCAGATTCAGAACCGTGGCACGGTGGCGGGAAACCTGTGTAATGCGTCACCGGCGGCCGATGGCGTTCCGCCACTGCTCGCGCTGGATGCCGAGGTGGAGTTGGTCTCTGTCGCGGGGCGACGGCGCATTTCCCTGGGTCAGTTCATTACCGGAAATCGCCGCACGTTGCTGCAGCCTGAGGAAATCCTGGCAGCGGTGATCGTACCGCGGCGCATGGATCATGCCGCTTCAGCATTCTTGAAGCTGGGAGCGCGGCGGTATCTGGTCATATCCATTTCCATGGTGGCAGCAGTGGTGCAAACGGACGAGGCAGGCCGTGTGGCAGAGGCGCACATTGCGGTCGGATCGTGCTCCGCAACTGCCCAGCGTCTTGCTGAACTGGAACGTGATCTCATCGGCCGTCCCGCTCAAACGGGAATTGGTGTTTTCGTCAAGGCTGAACACCTGGCGCCACTGTCTCCAATTGATGATGTTCGTGCGCCGGGTGAATATCGCCGCGATGCCTCTCTGACGTTAGTGCGCCGCGCGCTCGAAGCCTGCATGGGAGGCCGCTGAGATGGCGACTACGCAGAAATTATCGGCTGAGGCCGCATGCGAACTGATCTCATTCTCCGTGAATGGGCGCGTGTCTGAGATTGCAGCGCTTGGGACGCGGCGGCTCTCGCGTGTGTTGCGCGACGATCTCGGACTCACAGGAACGAAAGTGGGTTGCGACGCCGGCGACTGCGGGGCCTGCACGGTCCTTCTCGATGGCGAGCCGATTTGCGCATGCTTGACAGCTGTCGGGCAGGTTGCAGGATGCGAAGTTACCACGGTCGAGGGGTTAGCATCGCGCTCACCGCTGCATGACCATCTTCAACTATCCTTTCTTACTCACGGAGCGGCACAGTGCGGAGCCTGCACTCCGGGGATGCTGGTGGCGGCAACCGCGCTGCTGGAGAGGAATTCGTCTCCGGACGAGCGTGAGGTCATGGATGCGCTCGGGGGCGTGCTCTGCCGCTGTACGGGGTATCGGAAGATCATCAGCGCAGTAATGGACGCGGGGGCGGGTGTCGTGCCCGCGTCGCCCGCCGCAGGGGCAGCCGTGGGTGCGCGGCTGGTGCGCCTCGACGGCCAACAGAAAGTCGACGGCACGGAAATCTTCGGGGCCGACGAAATCTGCGCAGGCGCGCTGGGAGTGCGTGTGATTCGCGCTCCGCATCACCGGGCGCGATTTCAGTTCGGCAACCTCGATCAGTTTGCGGCGGCACATCCGGGCGTGATACTGGTCCTGACTGCTAAAGACGTCCCCGGCGTCGATTGTTACGGCGTGATTCCCAAGTATGCGGATCAGCCAGTGTTTGCACACCGAGAAGCGCGTCATCGTGGCGAAGCGGTGGCGGCAGTGGTCGGCGACCCGGATGTGCTGGAGCCGCTCGACCTGGCCGACTTTCCGATTCGCTGGGAAGAGTTGCCGCCGTTGCAGACGATGGACGAGGCGCTCGCGGCGGATGCGCCTCGCATCCATGCGCACCGCGAGGAAAATGTACTGGTGCGCGGACGAGTCGTGTGCGGCGACGTTGAGAACGCTCTCGCGCAAGCGGACGTGGTGGTCGAGGGCGAGTACGAGACTGGCTTCGTCGAGCATGCCTACATTGAACCCGAAGCGGGGTTCGCGCGTCGTGTCGGCGACGGCATCGAGGTTCAGGCCTGCACGCAGTCCCCGTACATGGATCGCGCCGACATCGCGAAGATTCTCGGAATTGCGCCCGAGAAGGTTCGAATCATTCCGACCGCCGTGGGGGGCGGTTTTGGATCGAAACTTGATCTATCCGTGCAGCCGTTTGTAGCGCTCGCTGCATGGAAACTGGACCAACCGGTGCGTATGGTGTACTCGCGGAGTGAGTCGATAGTATCGACCACGAAGCGGCATCCGGCCCGGATGCGACTGCGCGCGGGCGCCACGCGCGATGGAAAATTGACGGCACTCGACTTTTCCGCCGACTTCAACACCGGCGCGTATTCCTCCTGGGGGCCAACGGTTGCAGGACGAGTGCCGGTTCATGCATCGGGACCGTACCGAGTCCCGAACTATCGCGCGCTAACTCGCGCCGTCCACACCAACCTCGTTCCAGCGGGAGCGTTTCGCGGATTCGGTGTGCCCCAGGCGGCGATCGCGCAAGAGCAGTTATACGACGACCTCGCAGACAAAGTCGGAATGGACCGCCTCGAGTTTCGCATTCTGAATGCGCTCGACCATCACACTCCGACTGTTACCGGCCAAGTCTTGGGCGAAGGCGTTGGCATTCGTGCCTGCCTTGAAGCGCTGCGGTCAGGCTGGAAAGCTGCCCGTACGCGGGCGTCGGAGTTCAATGACAACTCAGCCGGGCCTCTGCGGCGCGGAGTTGGAGTCGCAGGCATGTGGTATGGGTGTGGCAATACATCGCTGCCGAATCCGTCGACGGTGCGCATCGGTTTAAAGCGCGATGGCCGCATCGCTCTGCACCAGGGCGCTGTCGATATCGGTCAGGGATCGAACACCATTGTGACCCAGATTTGCGCCGACGCTTTGGGCGCGCCGGTAGCCCAGTTTGACCTGGTGTCGCCAGATACCTCGATTACGCCGGACTGCGGCAAAACTTCTGCTTCACGCCAGACATTAGTGACCGGCAAGGCAGCGCATATGGCGGGAACAAAGTTGCGTGGCGAGATTCTGAAATTGGCGGGCGCGTGCAGCTGTGCAGCGCTTGACTTCGCCGATGGATTCGTAAGAGTGTCTGATAACGGAAAGAGCACCACCCTTGGTCTGTCAGAGTTGCCTCTCGATGAGCACGGATACATCATTACTTGTGAGTGCACGTTCGATCCCCCGATCACGCCACTGGATGAGAACGGGCAGGGAACTCCATATGCAGTATTCGGCTTCGGGGCGCACATGGCGGAGATCGAAGTGGATATCGAACTTGGCACCGTGCGCGTGCTCAAAGTCACCGCGGCGCACGATGTAGGGCGCGCCATCAATCCCACATTGATCGAAGGCCAGATTGAAGGCGGCGTCTCGCAGGGTTTGGGGATGGCGCTCATGGAGGAATTCTTCCCGGGCAAGGGCGAGAATTTGCACGACTACCTGATCCCCTCGGCCGGAGATGTTCCTCCCGTGGAATCGATTCTGATCGAGGAACTGTCTTCGATTGGCCCGTTCGGCGCCAAAGGAATTGGCGAACAGGCCATAATTCCAACCGCCCCCGCCATTCTCAACGCGATGCATGACGCGACCGGTGTACGCATCCATCGAGTTCCGGCAACGCCGGACCGTGTGCGCGCAGCGATCTTAGCCAAGGCCAGCAGAGGTGCGCGTGGCTGACGACGCAATCCGCTGCGATGCCTGTCCGGTGCTGTGCTACATCAAGCCCGGGCGGACGGGCGCGTGCGATCGCTACGGCAATCACGATGGCAAACTGGTTCGGCTCGATCCCCACGTGGTGCTCGATCGCACTCTGGAGCGCGGAGAGTCAGTAGTTCCATTTCTCGAACGCAACCGCGACTGGGACGGAACGCTGGTCAGCCACGGCGAGATGTTTGTGACTGCCATTGGCGCGGGCACGACCTATCCCGACTACAAGCCGGCGCCGTTCATCATTTCGTCACAGGTCCAGGGTGTCGACGTGGTGACCGTGGTGACCGAAGGAATTTTCAGCTACTGCGGTGTCAAAGTGAAGATCGATACTGATAGGCATCTGGGCGAGGAATGCAGTACGGTGCGCGCGCAAGGCGAAGCCGTAGGCCATGTCACGACCAGCGAGTACGGCTCACAAATGTTCTCGCTCGGCGGTGTGCGCCATCTGACCGGCGGCAGCCGCCACGAAGGGACAGCCACCTGCGACACGCTCCTGAACCTTTGCAACGGCGAAGCGGTCGAATTGAAAGTTGATGATGGCGCCAAAGTTGTGGTGCAAGCGGGCCGGCCCCCGATTGTCGATGGGGTCCAGGAAGAGCGCATGCGCGTCGGCTGCGGTTCGGCCACCATCGGGATGTTCGCCAAGCAGTGGTTTGGCAAGGTCGACGACGTCGTCGTGGTCGACGATCACATTACGGGCGTGCTCTCGGAACATCAGGCGGGGAAATTGCTGGGCGTGCCTGAGACCGGGATCAAGTTGAAGGGAAGACGATCCACTCCGGGAAGATACTTTCAGGTCGCTGAGCCCGGGACGTCGTGGGGAGGCACCAATCTCGACGACCCGCTTTCGATTCTGGGCAAGTTCAACGCGAAGAAAGCTTGGCCCGGACTGCGCCTACTGATGGTGAGTACGACTGGCGAGCACTGCGCCTATTTCGAACTGAATGCGAACCTCAAGCCCAGCGAAACCGAGTTGCCCGCGAGCCTGCGGGAATCGGTCGAGCGCATCCGCGAGAACTGCGAACCCGCGCTGTGCACGGTACTTTTCATGGGTGGCGCGGGGGGATCGTTGCGTGCGGGCGTGACCGAGAACCCGGTAAAACTGACGCACTCCGTGCGCGACGCGTTGACTCGCGTGACCTGCGGCGGCGCACCGGTGTATGTTTGGCCGGGCGGCGGGATTACTTTCATGGCCGACGTCACGCGAATGCCTCGTAACGCTTTCGGATACGTACCCACCCCGGCGCTGGTGGCTCCGATTGAATTCACGCTGAGGCTGACCGACTACGCGGCCTTGGGGGGATACATGGACCACGTGCGCGCCCTGAGTTCGATTTCGACGCCGAGCGAGGGCCGCAAACGATTGACTGCTCGCAGGGATAATCCCTGGCCAATTGAGCCTGGCGCGGAAGGCGAGAAGAATAAGATTTAGAGTTGTCATTTGTCGCAATGAAGGTCCGTGCGCAAATTCGCTTGTTGCCCGATAGGCGGAGGCTTCATCTCCACGATGGGCCGATCGATCTGATCGCGCAGGCGTTCGGAACGCCACGCGCGGTAGAGACGGCGTACCGGGCGGCTGCAGCACGGTTCGTGACGGTGCTGGACGAACTGTGCAGCGAGCTTGGATTCTTACGGCAGCCTTGCGTTCCGGAGGCGTGCTGGCCGCGGGGTTCGGTGGCGCGTCGGATGGTTGCCGCGGTGATGCCGTATGCTTCGCACCACTTCATCACGCCCATGGCGGCGGTGGCAGGCGCTGTGGCGGAAGAAATTCTGGAACACATGATGATGGCGGCGGATCTTTCTCGCGCCTATGTGAACGACGGGGGAGATATTGCCCTCCACTTGAGCCCAGGCGAGAAGTTCGTGGTCGGGATGGTCGAGCGACCGGATCGCCCATCGCTGTTCGCTACCACCACATTGAAGTGGGATGATCCTGTTCGCGGCATCGCGACCAGCGGATGGCGCGGCCGCAGTTTCTCGCTGGGAATCGCGGATGCGGTCACCGTGCTCGCCGATCGCGCGGCCGTGGCCGATGCGGCGGCAACGATCATCGCCAACTCGGTGGACCTCCCCGGGCACCCCGCGATTGTTCGGGTTCCGGCTCGCGAACTTGCACCCGACAGCGACCTGGGAGAACAGCCGGTGACCCAGGCTGTGGGCAGTTTAACCGCGGGAGAAGTGGATCAGGCGTTGAGCGCTGGCACGCGCACCGCCGAACGATTGGTCAGAATGGGCTTGATCCGGTCCGCGGCGCTTAATCTGCGAGAACAAGTGCGCGTCGTGGGAGAAATGGGAGGGCCGAAGATAATTGCGGATGGAGTGCGAGACGGGAGCGTGGTGCATGCCTGAGGTGGTCATCAGAAAAAAATTGACCTGCGTGGAGGAGATTTTCCACGAGGGCGGCCCAATCGCAGACAAGCCATTACGACGCGCGGCAGCGCTCACGGTCATCCGCAATCCGTTTGCGGGATCGTATGTTGCCAACATCGAGAGCTTCATGGATGATCTCAAGCCTCTCGGATTGGAGATGGCGCGGGCGCTGATCGCGGCACTCGCCGGCGACATCAGAGTCGTAGAGGGTTACGGCAAGGGCGCAATTGTGGGCTCGGCGGGGGAGATCGAGCACGGAGCCCTATGGCATGTGCCGGGAGGGTACGCCATGCGTGAGGTGCTGGGCGGGGCCAAAGCGATCGTCGCATCGACCAAGAAAGTCGGCGGTCCCGGAACTCGGCTGGATGTTCCGATCACCCACATCAACGCGTCGTACGTGCGCAGCCACTTTGATGCTATGGAGGTGGGTATCAACGATGCCCCGCGCGCCGATGAGATTCTACTGGCGCTGGTAATGACGACCGGTGCACGCGTGCATGCCCGAGTCGGCGGGCTCAAGGCATCGGAGATCAAAGGCGAAGACGGACTGCGCTGAGGGCGAAAAATGAAAGCAAAAATCCGCAAGATCGCAACCTTTGTGGAAGAAACCCACCGCGAGATGGAGCGCAAGATTTCTCCACCCACGCGCAAAGCGGCAGCTGTAGCCGTGATCGAGAACCCTTGTGCCGGGAAGTATGTCGAGGATCTGTCCGAGTTGATGGCGATTGGTGAAGAACTAGGGGAGTTGCTCACGGCACGGGCGGTCGCGGCGCTGGGAATCCCAGGCCCGTCGGCAGAGAGCTACGGCAAAGCGGCAGCCGTTGGCGAGAACGGAGAACTCGAACATGCAGCCGCGATTCTGCATCCTAAACTGGGTACGCCCGTCCGTCGCGTGCTTGGCAAGGGGGCAGCATTAATTCCGTCATCGAAAAAGCGCGGCGGCCTGGGCGTGGTGCTCGACATTCCTCTGGGCCACAAGGACGCAGCATATGTGCGCAGCCACTTCGACGGTATGGAAGTGCGATTGAACGACGCGCCGCGCGCGAATGAAATTATGGTGGCAGTTGCGGTGACGGATAGCGGGCGTCCGCTAGCTCGGGTTGGCGGACTGACGAAGGATCAGATCAAGGGGGAAGACGGGCTTCGTTAGATTCGCGACTGGGTCGTCATCGCGCGACCTCGGGCACTCGCGTTGCCGGCGGCGTGTTGCGGCTGCGCTGAATGCTGACCGCGCCGTCGGTAATGACCATGCCCACTCCGGGCAAGTCTCCTTTTTGAATGCTGTCGAGCAGATTCTTGCCGGCGGAGTGTTGCGCCGCGTCCAGAAATACGAAACTTGCTTCGCGTCCAGCGGCAACCAGGCCGCAGTTGAGCCCACGCATTTTTGCGGTGTTTCCAGTGGCCAGGCAGATCGCCACTTCCGCCGGAATTCCGCCTAACGACGACAACACTGAAATCATGCGCAAAATGCCCAGCGGCTGGACTCCCGAGCCAGCCGGCGAATCCGTCCCCAGAATCACTCGATGCAGTTGCTTGAGTTCTTTCGCTGTGCGCAACGCGAGCAATCCGGCGCGTTCATTTCCGTTGTGAACGATTTCGAGGGCGCGAGTGGAACGTTCACACAACTCGACAATCTGATCGTCCGGAAGGGCGGTGTGACCTCCGTTGACGTGGCCTATCACGTCCGCGTCGGTCTCGAGAACCATGTCCTTGTCGATGAGGCTCGAGCCCGGAATCGAAGGGCCGCCGGTGTGAATCGTGCTCTGGATGCCGTATTTGCGGGCCCATGCAACCATGCGTCGCCCGGTGGCCCCGTCCTTTACGCTGCCCAGGCCGACCTCGCCCAAGAATTTCACTCCCGCGGCGGCAAGTTCCTTGAAGTCATCTTCCACCATGCCTTGTTCCAGCACCGGCGCACCCGCGTAGACCCTTACTCCTCCGGGACGAAATGCATGGAACGCTCGTTGCGCAAAAATGGCCATCGCCTTCAGTCCGATGATGTCCTTAGGCCGGCCGGGCGTGTGTACTTCTCCGGCGGAAACCATCGTGGTGACCCCACCATGCAGACAACTATCGATCCACCCGAGTTGGTTTTGGCGGGGAGTCCAGTCGCCGCACACAGGGTGCACGTGGCTGTCAATCAATCCGGGGGCCAGGGTCGTGCCCTTGGCGTCGATGGTGGTAGTTGCTCCGGCCGTGTCCAGTTCTCCCTCTTTGCCAACAGAATGGATAATGCCGTCAATGGCGACGACCGTGTCTGCATCGAGGATGGGGCGATCAAGGTCTCCGCTGAGAAGCATTCCGATGTTGCGGATCACCAGCTTGTTCGGGCTCGAGGATTTGGCCAGAGGGTCGTGGCTCATGGATTTATTTCTGGGGCAGATTGGGCAACCCGCAAATAATACCTGACGCGGCACTCCGCCGCGACGATTGTCAGTTCGCCGGCGCTGATGCTACGCTCGGTTTTTGACTACGAGGAGAAATATGGTTTCGCCCGACTTCATCTTTTGGGAAGTAGACGTTCAGGCTGATTTCATGCTGCCGGGAGGAAAACTCTACGTTCCCAGCGCCGAGAAGTTGCTGCCCAACATCCGGCGGCTTACAGATGCTGCTCGGCAGGGACAGGTATTCCTGGTTTCGCACGGATGTTTTCATACACCCGACGATCCGGAATTCAAGATTTTCCCGCCGCATTGCGTGAAGGGAACCCGAGGATCCGACTTGGTCCCCGAGGCGCTGGCAGACAAAATCGCCCGCGTGCCGAACGAACCCTACGCCAAACTGCCCCACGACTTTTCGAAATATCACCAGATCCTGCTGGAGAAACAGACGCTGAATATCTTTGAGAGTCGCCATGCCGATGAGCTTGTCCGGCGCCTGGGAGATCATCCGGAGTTTGTGGTCTTCGGAGTCGTCACAGAATACTGTGTGAGCTTTGCCGTGAAAGGTTTGCTCGAACGGAAACGTCGCGTAGCGGTGGTGCAGGACGCCATCGAGACTCTAAAGCGAGAAGACGGGCAGTCGACCATTGCTCAACTGCAACAGCTCGGGGCGAGACTCACGACCACGGATAAGGCTCTCCGAGCTTTGAACCCGAAGAGCTCAGCCCGTACTTAGTGGTGATCCCGGTCGTGATCGTGGTCGCCGTGATTGTGGCGCCACGTCCAGTATTCCTTCTGGTCCTCTGGGCGAAGTCTGCGGAAGTCGCGATCGTGGTCGCGATGCGTCTCGTCAGCCCAGCGGCGGTAGTAGACCACCTCGTCATGGTTCCATACGTGATAATCCGTGTAGTAAGGGTCGTAGACGCGGTAGGCGTGATGCTCGCACGCGATTCCAGCCGCCGATGACGCCAGCGTGGCCGCCAGAAGCAACTTGCGCAGGGGACTTGAGCCACGACTCATGTTCTTCTCTCCCTCCAACGTGAAAACACAGTTCACCCGGATTAGTTGCGGGATTACCGAGCGCAGTTGTGGCGGCCCTGCTTGCGAACAAGATTTCATTTCCTTGCGAATACTTTCATTCCCGTGCAAGCTGTAATAGACTACTGTGTCCTCGATGGGAGCAAATACTCGATTGCCTGATCCATTGCGCGTGTTGCTGGATTTGCCGGAGCAGGAGAAGAGCGAGCGCGGGCTTGAGCATACGCCGCGTGAAATCTGGCAGCAGCCGGCGACCTGGCGGACGACCTACGAGCGTTGCCGCGATCGGCGCGCCGATCTGACCGAGGTGCTGCGCAGCGCCGGAATCGGCCGCGGCACTGCTTCGCCCACCGTCTACCTGATTGGCGCGGGAACCTCCGACTACACCGGCCGGGCCTTGGCGCCGTTGCTTCGGCAGCGATGGGGATGCGATGCGTGGCCGCTTCCCAGCACCACGCTCCTCACCGACTTCGATGATTTCCATCGGGCGGGAAGGGAATATCTCTGGATTTCGTTTTCGCGCTCCGGGGATAGTCCGGAGGGTGTGGCGCTCCTGGAGCGGGCGCTCGAGCGGCAACGAGCGACTCGGCACGTGGTGATCACCTGCAATCCGCAAGGGCAGATGGCTCAACTCTGTGCGCGCCATCCTGAGAGGATGCTGGCCATCGTTCTCGAAGAGGTGGTGAATGACCGAGGCCTGGCCATGACCAGCTCCTTCACTAATATGCTCCTGGCCGGCCAATGCGTCGCGCACCTGGACGAGTTTGAAAAGTTCGGCGATATCGTCGAGCAGATGTCCGAGACCGGCGGGCAGTTTCTGCTCGTAGCGGCTGAGGTTGCCGCCTCTATCACTACCCTCGGATGTTCGCGGGTATGTTTTGTCGGGTCGGGAGTGCTGCGCGCTGTGGCTGATGAGTGTGCTCTGAAGGTGGTTGAGCTCAGCGCGGGCAAAGTCACCACCCTGGCCGAAACGCCGCTCGGATTGCGCCACGGGCCCATGTCGAGCGTGGACGGGCAGACTGTGTTTGTCGCCTTCCTTTCCAGCGAGGCGCGGCGGCGAGGCTACGAGCTCGACCTGCTGCAGGAAATCGACCGCAAACGCTTGGGCCGAGTTCGGGCCGCGGTCACGGTTCAGGGGATTGATGATGTGTCGCCGCTGATTGACTATTGCCTGCCGCTGGATTGTCCCGCTGATTTTCCGGATCAGTATCGCCCTGTGCTCGACGTGATGTTCGGCCAGTTGGTCGGTTTGTTCGCTTCCATGCGCAGTGGCCTCAAGCCGGACCAACCCAGCCCGAACGGAACCATCACGCGGGTGGTTCAGCCCATCAAGCTCTATTCCTAGGCTCTGAATTAAGCCCCAGTCGGCGCAGCGTTCTGCGGCTCATACGGGCAGAACGGATCGGTGCCCAAAGCGTCGCCGGTATAGGCGAAGGCGCGGGCGCGTGATCCGCCGCAGATATGGCTGTACTCGCAGGTGCCGCATTTTCCGTGGAACTGATCGGGCGAGTGTAGCGCACGGAAGGTGTCGGAGTTGCGGTAGACGTCGACCAGCGATCCGGTGCGGACGTTGCCGCAATGCAGCGGCAGGAATCCCGAGGGATAGATTTCGCCCAGGTTCGAGACGAAGACGATGCCGTGGCCGTCGCGGATCTGGAATCCTTTATAGACGGAAGTTGCTTTCATCTCTGGAGAAGCCATCCCTGCCGAGCGCATCATATCGACTGCGATGCGCCGGTACGACGGTGCTTCCGTCGTTTTGACTTGAAACGGCGAATGCCGCGAAAGATCAAATACCCAGCGCATGATGCGTTCGCCTTCTTCCGGCGATACTTCGTTCAGTGCCTTGCCGCGTCCGACTGAGATCAGCATGAACAAACTCCAGCGCATGACGGGAAAGCGGGTGCGCAACAGTTCGTAAATCGCAGGCAGATCGTCGGCCGTTTCTTCGGCCACCAGCGTGTTGACCTGAATCGGCAGACCCAATCTTCCGCAATGCCGTGCCGCTTCCATCGTCCGCTCAAACGTCCCCGGAACCGCGCGGATGGCGTCGTGCTTCTCGGCGCAGGAACCGTCGAGGCTAAGCCCCAAGCTCTGAATACCGTGGGCCCTCAGTTTGGTGATGGCTTCGTTGGTCAACTCGGGCGTGGCGCTGGGCGTAATGGAGACCTCGAGGCCCAGTCCGTTAGCATAGTCAATCAGTTCATAGATATCTTTGCGGCTGAGCGGATCACCGCCGGTCAAGATCAGGTGGGGCAGGGGATCGCCGAAGTCGACCAGTTGTTGCAGGAAGCGACGGCTCTGTTCCGTGTTGAGCTCCAGCGGATTGGCGTTCGGCATGGCCTCGGCGCGGCAGTGTTTGCAGGCGAGGCCGCAGGCCTGCGTCATCTCCCAGTAGACCAACATCGGATTTCTGGAGAAATCACGGGCCAAACGGCCCAGATGCGGAGTAGTGCCAGCGACAACCATGATGAACCCCCCTCGGCTCCTGCTCGGAAAGAACCCCAACAAGCAAGATCTAGGCTAAAGTCGAGGCCGAAAAAAGGCTGTGATTAGAATCACAGGGTGCGGTGACCGATTTCGCAAAACTGGGTATCGGACGTACCCCGGTTTTCAGACTATGCTACAGAGATGAGGCTGGCCTGGCGGTTATCCAATCAGCGGACATCTTTTCAAGAGACAAAACCCCCTATGATGTTCATCCGCACTTGACTTCGAACCGACCATTCGGCGAACGTATAATTTCCGCTGCGAAAAACCTGGCGCAGGGGCCGGAAACACGAAGTCCCTCCGGCTCAAGATTTTGCAGCGAGATTCTTAAGTTGCCATGGCGAAACAAAGGACTTACGGTCACATGCATGCCACAAGTCCTTTAGAAAGAAGATTTTGCCCGCATCTCATCGTCGCATCGAGACTTTCTCTCACTTTCCCGCTAAGCTCCTGATTCCGATACGCCGAGGGGGGAGGGGGGTACACCTACCCTTTCGCGCCGATTTCCCAAAATGAAGAGTTCAAAGTTTCCCAACAGCTTCGGTTTCGCCACCCGCGCGATCCACTCCGGACAGGAACCCGATCCCCTGACCGGTTCGGTCACGGTTCCCATCTATCCCACCTCAACTTACGTACAGCAGGGCATCGGCGAGAACAAGGGATACGAGTACTCGCGCGTGTCGAATCCCACGCGCACGCGGCTGGAACAGAATCTGGCGGCGCTCGAAGGCGGAGTCGCAGCGCGCGTGTTCTCCAGCGGCATGGCTGCGATTCACGCCATCGTGAGCATGCTGAAATCGGGCGATCACCTGGTCTGCGGCAATGACCTGTACGGCGGAACGCCGCGGCTGTTCAACCAGGTGATGGCGGATTTTGGCCTGGTATTTTCCTACGTCGACACCTCCAATGCAGAGAATGTCGAGCGCGCCCTGCGCAAGAACACACGCATGGTGTACGTCGAGACGCCCACCAACCCGCTGATGCGGCTCAGCGATCTGGCGGCGATCAGCGCGATCTGCCGCCGCAGGAAGGTCATGCTGGTCGTGGACAATACCTTCATGTCTCCGTATTTCCAGCAACCACTGGCGCTGGGCGCGGACCTGGTTGTGCACTCCACAACGAAATTTCTCAATGGTCACAGCGACGGTCTGGGCGGAGTCGTGGTCTGCGCCAATCGTGAACCCGCGGACAAACTTGCGTTCCTGCAAAAGGCCGTCGGCGCGATTCTTTCTCCGTTCGAGTGCTGGCTGGTACTGCGCGGAGTGAAAACGCTGGCCGCGCGCATGGAAATTCACGACCGCAGCGGCCGGATCGTGGCTGATTTCCTGGCCAAGCACAAAAAAGTGAAAGCCGTTTTTTATCCTGGCCTGGCGGATCATCCGCAGCACGCTCTCGCCAGACGTCAGATGAGTGGATTTGGCTCGATGATCACGTTCGAGACCGGATCGCTGCAAAATGCGAACCGGATGCTGAAGAAGGTCCGCGTGTGCTCTCTCGGCGAGTCGCTTGGCGGTGTGGAAACCCTGATTTCGCATCCGGCGACCATGACCCACGCGGCCTTGGGGCTGAAGGGGCGCAAGGCCATCGGCATCACCGACGGCTTGGTCCGGATCTCCGTGGGCATCGAGGATGTCGACGACATTCTTGAGGATCTGGATCAGGCCCTGAACACAATCTAGGTGTGCTTACAGTACTGGAGGAACGGCGGTGACGAGGGACGCGGCTTGGAACCTAGCAAACCATTGGGTTGCGGCCTGGAACGCTCATGATCTGGATTTGATAATGACGCACTATGATGATGCAATTGAGTTAACGTCACCGGTTGCGGCACAACTGCTGGCCACGACCGATGGCAAGGTGGTCGGAAAAGCGAACTTGAGAGCTTACTTCCAACGAGGGCTGGAAGCGTATCCCGAGCTTCGCTTTCATTTGGAGGACGTGTTGTGGGGCATGAATAGCGTGGTGCTGCTCTACACTAATCAAAAGCGGACACGCGTAGCAGAGTTCATGGAGCTATCACCGATTGGAAAAGTGTCCCGAGTTGTGGCCAACTACGCCGCTCAGCAGTCCTGATCCCGCGCATCCAAGCTATGAGCGCTCAAACCTCTCGCGAGTGGAATTCTTTGGTTTATCACCGGCTTTCCAGTCCGCGGGTGAGTTGGGGCAAGAAGGAGCTTTCGCGGCTGAATCTGCGCGGCCGCTCGCCACAATAACGACCGCCACGATAGCGACTGTTACGGAGCGGCGTCATTGCCCAACGACTCCCCCAGCCAGTCCAAATATTCCGTGCTGCCGTCCTCGATGTTCAGCGAGATGCACTCGGGTAGATCGTAGGAATGCAACTCCTGCACCGCATCGCGCACCGCGGCAAACTGCCCGGCACTGGTCTTGATAAGCAACAGCCACTCCCGGCTCGACTCGACCTTGCCCTGCCAGCGATAGATGGATTCGATCGCGGGGATGATGTTCACGCAGGCGGCCAACTGCCGTTCGACCAGGTTACGCGCGATCTTGCGGGCTTCGTCTTCAGAGCCAGCGGTGGAGAGGACGATTCGTTTGTCAGTCATATAAAATCAGCCGTCAGCTGTGAGCCTCTTCGCCTGCCGGCTCAGGCAGGCTAGGATCTGCTTTCAGCTTGTTGCCGGAGAGCTTAGCACTTCGCTGCAACGGAGTGAGGTCGAATATGCCATTACAAATTAAATTCGGTACATCGGGATGGCGAGCCGTCATGGCCGAGGAGTTTACCTTTGCCAACGTGCGCCGGGCTGTGGGTGGAATCGCACGCTACGTCGCCGCGCAAAAGCCGCAAGGAGCGCGGGTGATCGTGGGACGGGACCCGCGTTTCTTGGGTGAAACCTTCTGCTCCATGGCAGCGGAAATTCTTGCGGGGCAGGGAATTACTCCCCTGATCGCGGCCGAACCCGCTCCTACTCCGGCTTTTGCCTATGCCGTCATCCAGAACGAGGCCGATGGAGTGATCAATTTCACCGCTTCGCATAACCCGCCGGAATACAACGGGATCAAGTTCTCCACAGCCGACGGATGCCCAGCGCTGCCTGAGGTGACGAAGAAAATCGAAGCGGAAATCGTTGCGGGCGATCAGGCGTCTTCTGCCCGTCCCCGGGCGGAAACGCCTGCCGTTACGCAGACGCTCGATCCCAAGCCGGCATATCTCAAGCGCCTCGGCGAAATCGTGGACCTCCAGGCGATTCGCAAGGCGGGCGTGAAGGTTGCTTTCGACCCAATGTGGGGCGCGGCGCGCGGATACTCCGACGAACTGCTGCGCAGCGCCGGCGTGCAGGTCGCCACCGTGCACGACTATCGAGACGTTCTGTTCGGTGGACAGGCGCCCGAGCCAGATGATCACCTGCTGGAAGACTTGCGGGTGAAGATGCGCGAGACCGGAGCGCAGATCGGCATTGCCACCGACGGCGACGCCGACCGCTTCGGCATTGTCGACGCGGACGGAACTTTCTTGCAGCCGAACTATGTGATCGCGTTATTGTTCGACTACCTGGTCGAGAGCCGCGGCTGGAAAAACGGCGTGGCCAAATCCGTGGCTACCACCAACCTGATCAACGCGCTGGCCGAGGCTCACGGTGTGGAACTGCACGAGACTCCAGTCGGATTCAAATACATCGGCGAATTGATCATGCAGGACAAGATTGCGATCGGCGGCGAAGAGAGCGCGGGGCT
The DNA here is from genome assembly GCA_963768265.1 of uncultured Acidobacteriaceae bacterium. GTDB lineage: Bacteria > Acidobacteriota > Terriglobia > Terriglobales > Acidobacteriaceae > Sulfotelmatobacter. The sequence continues at coordinate 347,413 of CAVYHM010000047.1, read as the reverse complement.
TTCCATCCGGCATCACGTTCCGGAGAAAGACGGCTTGCTTGCCGGTCTGCTGTGCTGCGAAGCGGTGGCCAAAAGAGGGAAGTCGTTAGGCGAACAGTTGAAGGCCCTGAGTAACCAGGTTGGTTCCTATTTTCCCAAACGCGAGAACTTCCGCTTGACCCCCGAGGTGAAGGAGAAGTTCACTGAAAAGTTACGGTCCGATCCACGCCAGTTCTGCGAACGCCCGGTGAGCCAGGTCGTCCGCACGGACGGATTGAAGCTGCTGTTCAGCGACGGCTCGTGGGTTTGCTACCGCTTGTCGGGAACCGAGCCCGTGGTTCGCGTCTACACGGAAGCGCGAAGTGAGAGAGGCCTGGAGAAACTAAGTACGTTGGCGAAGAATTGGATTTTCGAATAGAGCGCTTTCAAGTGAAGACCTTTTCCACTATCCCGCGGTTTCCGCGGCCGGAAGACGGGCTGCGTGCGATGGTCGAACGTGCGCCCCAAGCCGAGGCGCTGGCGGCTTCGTGGATCGAACCAGCGCGGCCGCTTGCCCTGCGCATCTATGCCCTGCGGCGCCGTATTGCCACGCTAGCCGTCGTGCTGATGGCGGTGGCTCTGTTTGTGCATGTTATGTTCGGCGCAAACGGCATGGTCATCTACAAGCAAAAACGGATCGAGCATGAAGTGCTGCGCAAGCAGATTGACCAGGCGCAGCAGGAGAACGATCGATACGCGCAGCGCATTCAGGGTCTGAAGAGCGACCAGAAGGCCATCGAGAAAGAAGCGCGCGAACAACTGGGCTACGCCAAGCCCGGAGAGTATGTGTACGTCGCGCCTGCTCCAGCCAGGCCCGCGGCACCGGCCAATCACTCCGCGAAAAAATAGCCGCTGAAATTTTCCTAACGTGCAACTTCTGAGTTGCCGACCTCACCCGTCAATGACAAATTCCGCCCCTCCCCGTGGTATATTGCCTCTGTCTCATCTCACAATCGTACGGGGATCAGTGGGTCCCTCTTGGGACTCCGTCTTCGAGTCGCTGTGGTTTCTGCGGCGTGGGGCCGCAATCTGAATTTCGAAAAGGAGAAGAACCGGCCATGAGAAAAGTGCTGCTGATTTGTCTTGCAATCTGCTTCGTGCTCGCCCTGTCGGCGCTGGCGTTTGATGACATGGGAAAGAGCGGAACCGTCAAAGGGTGGGTGGTGGACGACAAGTGCGGCGCCAAAGGCGCCAGTGCGGCGGGCGAGGCATGCACCAAGAAATGCCTGGCCGCTGGAGCCAAGATGGTTGTGGTCACGGACGGCGATCAGAAAGTGCTGGCCGTTGAGAACCCGGACGCACTGAAGGGACATGAGGGCCACCACGTCGCCGTAACTGGCTCGATGGGGAAAGACTCCATCAAGGTGGACAGCGTCAAAATGCTCTAAGGATCGCAGATCTCGCGAGATAAGAACGAGGGCGGCTTTCGAGCCGTCCTTAGTTTTTGTAGAGACGTAACTTGTTACGTCTCGGGCTTGCGGCGTTCCGGACGATCGAGAGAGACGTGCGAGCAACGTCTCAACACGGAAAACGCGCGTAAGGGAAAGACGCGGGCGGGGGCGCCCGCGCCACACGAAACTACCGGACCACTCCTTCCAGCGGCGAACTTGCGGTCGCGTACAGCTTCTTTGCCATGCGACCGGCCAGATAGGCCTGACGCCCGGCGACTACGGCATGCCCCATCGCTTCGGCCATCAGCACGGGATCCTGGGCGCTGGCGATTCCGGTATTCATCAGCACAGCGTCGGCGCCGAGTTCCATGGCGATCGCGGCATCAGAGGCCGTGCCCACTCCTGCGTCCACAATCAACGGCACGCCGGTAATCATTTCGCGCAGGATGCGAATGTGGGCCTCATTCTGTATGCCCATGCCGCTGCCTATAGGAGCGCCAAGGGGCATAACCGTCGCGGCTCCCGCTTCAATCAGACGCTTGGCGAAGACGATGTCGTCCGACGTGTAGGGCAGCACCGTGAAGCCCTCTTTCACCAACACGCGTGTGGCTTCAAGTGTGGCCTGAACGTCGGGATAGAGGGTGGCCTGGTCGCCGATGACTTCGAGCTTCACCCAATCCGATAGACCCACTTCACGGCCCAAGCGCGCCGCCCGGATGGCTTCGTCGGCGGTGTAGCAGCCGGCGGTGTTGGGAAGAAGGAAATACTTCTTGGGATCGATGTAGTCGAGCAGCGATTCCTTGCTGCGGTCGAGATTGACACGCCGCACCGCGACCGTCACCATCTCCGCGCCGCTGGCCTCGAGCGCGCGCACCGTTTCCTGGAAAGATTTGTATTTTCCCGTGCCCACGATCAGGCGCGAGCGGAAGGAGCGTCCAGCAATGATCAATGAGTCCGACATGCTCCTTATTGTAATGAAACTGACGGACGATAGCGCAACTGCCGGCCTCGTATGTCCGCTGCCCTGTCGAAACTAGAATTTCGAAATCGTGTTGCTGCTGGAGTTCGCCTCCTGGCGCAAACACCAGATCTTGGTTTTCTGTCGGAAAAGACAAAGGCCGCGGCCTGTGGACAGGTCTCGCTCAGGGCCGGCGAGCAGGCCAACAGCGCGGAATCGTATCCGACAGGGCTACCTGTGTCAATCGGCGATTGAAGTCGCCATTTACGCGAGCATGGTACTCGGTGTACATTTTCCACCCAGTCTTTAATTTGGTCGGCTGGAGGAGATCATGGTTCGACGACAGCTTCTGGCAAAGATCCCGCAGTTGTTCAGCCTGAGTCTGCTGGGATTGGGGTCAGCCCGCGCCCAAGAAACGGCGGCGCGTAAGCCCCTTAAGATCATGATGAAGAGTGCCTGGGGATCGGATGATCCCACGCGTGCTTCGTTCCCATTCGCGCATGGATTGGCCCTGGCCGACGCGGGCCACGAGGTACAGATTTTTCTTCTCGGAGAAGCCACCTACCTGATGCGCAAAGCGACAGCCGCGGCCATACTCCCGGTAGGTTGGCCACCGCTCACCGAGATGCTCGACAAAGTCGTAGCCAAACACATTCCCGTTTTTGCTTGAGGGGCCTGTTCCCGGGCCCGTGGGGTCACGGAAACAGACTTGAAGGATTGGGGCGCAAAGTTTGGCAATCCGGCGATATTTGTGTCGCTCGTCGAATGGGCGGATAGAGTCATCGTGGAATAAGTTAGCGGTCACTTACGGGTTGAGGTTAGCCGCTCGTTAGGTGTTTTGCTGGAGCCAGGAAAATCAGGACCACACCGATAGCGCCAAATATAGCTGCGGCGACCAGCAAATCCGCGCGCTCGTTCGGAAGGTGAACTCCCATGATCGTCATGACGGCGGATGCTTCAACTTCTCGAAAGGCACCGGGGGGCCTTCTGGCTCCCCCGGCGTGAGGTTGAATCACTGATGGACAGCAACACCTTCGATGAAGTTCCCGGGATTAGCCGCGGACACATCGATCAGGCTGAAGGACGAGCGGTCTGCCGCCACCTGAATATTGAGGTTCCAGCCGCAAGCAGTGCCGCAACCCAGGCCAGCCGTACCGCTGCCGTTGGAACTCAAGCTGTTAATCTGGAAGGTCGCGCCGGTGCTGGTGCCGTCGCCGCATCCCGCGGTGTGAGAGGTTGCGACAACGTTCGACGCGACCCCGGCGGAATTCAGGGTGAAGGTGTACAGCGTTGTTCCAAAACCGCAGCCAGTCTGGCCGATGGTGGTCATCTGCCAGGCTCCTGCTAAGTCAGACTTGCTCACATTACCGATGCTGGCTTTGCTGGTTCTGACCATCGCAAATATTGCGATGAGGCCAAGCGCCACCAATCCGGCCAAACGCGCACTTCGAGTAACGTTTTTCATATTTTCTCCTCTGTTTTTGCACAGGGAGCTGCCGGGGGGCAGTCGGCTTTGCCAACCCAAACTTCCTTGCATTCACTAAAGCGAAAAACGAGAGCGAACTGGCTCATGGCCGGAAAAAAATTTCTGGCAAAACTCTGCGGGCGTTCGCTCAACCAAGCTTGAGAAGGGTGGCTTTCATTCAACTGAGGCCGGCTCTTTAGGGGGGTCGAGTTCGCAGATCGACCTGGCCGTCCTTAGAGGCTAAGGTACTGACGCCACTTCCGCCTGGGCATAGAGCTCGTCGATCTGGTGGCGGTAACGCTCCTCGATTACACGCCGGCGAAGCTTGAGCGTCGGCGTCAGGATTCCGTTGTCGGTGGTGAATTCGTCGGCCACCAGCAGCACGCGCTTCAATTTCTCGAAGCGCGCCAGGTTCTGGTTGATGCCTTCGACGATGCCCTCGTAGAGAGCCCGCACTTTCGGATTATCGATCAGCTGCGTGCGCGAAGAAAACGAAACGCCGTTGGTGCGCGCCCATTCCTCTAGCATTGGGAAGTTGGGAGAAATCATGACCGCGGGAAACTTCCGCTTGTCCCCGAGAATGGCGGCGACTCCGACGAAGGGACTCAGTTTGAGCGCGTTCTCGATGGGTTGCGGCGCAATGAATTTTCCGCCCGAGGTCTTGATCAGATCCTTTTTGCGGTCGGTGACGGAAAGATATCCATCGTCGTCGATGTGTCCAATGTCGCCGGTTTTGAACCAGCCGTCGACCAGCGCCGCCTTGGTTTCTTCGGGACGGTTCCAATACCCTTTGAAGACAGAAGGCCCGCGCACCAGGATTTCGCCGTCTTCAGCAATACGAACTTCGAGATTGGGAAGAATCTTTCCCACCGTGCCGATGCGGTGATTGATCGGTGTGTTGACCGCGATGACCGGCGAGGTTTCGGTCAGACCATAGCCTTCGTGGATTCGAAGCCCCACCGTGGCGTACCACTCAGCCAGGTCGCGGCCCAAGGGTGCGCCGCCGGAAATGAAAGTCTCGACTCGTCCGCCTAATCCGGCGCGGATCTTGGAAAACACCAGCTTGTTGGCCAGTTTCCAGTTGCGCGATGTGGGAATTTTTCCGGCGAGAATTTCGGGCTTGGCGGTTCGGCCCACGGCCACGGCCCAGTTAAAGATGGTGCGCTTGGGGAATCCCTTCGCCTTCTGCTCCGCCTGCGCGTAGATCTTTTCGTAAACCCGAGGCACGGCGACGAAAATGGTGGGCCGCACCTCTAGCAGTGCCGCCGGCAACCGCTCCATGAAGGGACAGTAGGCCAACGTCACGCCGTGATAGAGCATGGAGAAATCCACATGGCGCGCGGTGATGTGGCACAGCGGCAGGAACGAGAGGCTGATTTGCCCGGGCTTGATGTCGAATCCAAGCAGTGAGCACTGGATGTTGGAGGCGATGTTGCCATGAGTGAGCATCGCTCCCTTGGACGCTCCAGTCGTTCCGGAGGTATACACGATCGTCGCCAGATCATCGGGAGTGATAGAGCGAGCGCGGGCTTCAAGAGCGGGAGGCAGCAGTCCATCCGGCCCGGGCTGCGTGATCTGACCCATGGTCGAGCAGGCGGCAATTCCCGGCACGTCGCCCGCGAATTCGACGTGGTCCATTACGATGATTCGTTCAATCTGCGTCTGAGAAAGAACAGGCAGAAGTTTTTGCAATTGGTGGTCTGACGATAGAAAGATCGCGCGACAGCCCGAATCGTTCAAAGCAAACGCACTCTGATCAGCAGTGAGGGTGGTGTAGAGGGGAACCGTGACCGCGCCCAGCAGTAGACTCGCCATGTCGGCCATCGGCCACTCGGGCCGATTCTCGCTGAGAATGGCGATGCGATCGCCGGGACGAATCCCCCAGGCATCGAGTGCGGCGGCAGTGCGGGCTACCCTGCGGCCGAATTCCCGAGACGAAAGTGGCAGCCACTGCCCGGCCTCGCGATGCAGCATCATACGCTCAAGATCACGCTCCATCGCTGCAAAGAAAATGTCGTTTAGTGTGGAAATGCTCATCGCGTTGTGGGGTCAACTGAACTGTACTGTTTTGCGGCCAGATTCAGCAATGCCAAAAGGTCGTGCGACTTGGGGGTACTTCCGGGTTTACCGGGACGCTACCAACGGTTATCCTAGCAATCATCCAAGGGAGGGGTTCAAATGGTTAGAAAACGGTCTTGGGCTCTGGCGGCGGGGTTGTTGCTTGCAATGACCGCCTCGCTGCTTGCGCAGAAGAAGGAGGATTCGGGGATGCCGAAGGTGGGAGACGTAGCACCGGATTTTACGCTGAAATATTTCGACGGGAGCGGCCTGAAGGACGTGAAGTTGAGCGACTATCGCGGTAAGAAAAACGTTGTCGTGGCGTTTTACATTTTCGCTTTTACCGGTGGGTGAACCAAGCAAATGCAAGCCTTCCAGCAAAACCTGAAAACGCTGGAAGCGGCCGACACCCAGGTCCTGGGTGTGAGCATGGATAGTGCCTTCGCCAACAAAGCCTTCGCCGACCAAATTGGAGTGACCTTCCCCTTGTTGAGTGATTGGGGTGGCAAGGTAACCCACGAGTACGGAATCTACAAAGACGAATACCAGGCACCGCGCCGCGTGAACTTCCTGATCGGCAAAGACGGAAAGATTATGGAAGAGCAGGTGGACAAGGACGCAATCGATCCCGCAAAGATCGTGGACGCCTGCCAGCGTCCGAAGCTGAAAAACTAACCGATTCGCCGCCACAAAATAATCGTAGAGACGTAGCTTGCTACGTCTCTACCGGCGGATTCCACACAGTCGGCATTCCACACGATGGTGAGAGAGACGTTGCCAGCAACGTCTCTACGCCATCTTGGTGTCTCCGAAGCACTTCCACCCGCAAGGAAACTAAAATGTCTCTATCGGGTTTACAGACATGTGGGTAACATCAGTGCATATCCGATTGCTGTTTGCAGGGGCGAATTATGAAAACGCAGAAGTTGTGGGCTGGGATGCTTCTTCTGGCAAGCTTTTTCTTTGTCCTTCAACTAACCACCATTGCGATTGCACAAGATCAAGATCAGGGCGACCAAGATCAACAGCAGGATCCTCCGGGCCGCGTAGCGCGCCTCAATTACATGCAAGGATCAGTGTCCTTCCGGCCGGCCGGCGAAGACGATTGGGTTACGGCCGTACCGAACCGTCCGATGGTAACGGGGGATGACCTCTGGGCCGATGAGAATTCGCGCGCCGAAGTGCACGTAGGCTCGGCGGCGATTCGGCTGGGCCCGAAGACGGGCATTACCTTCCTTAATCTCGACGACAACACCACGCAGATCCGGTTGGCACAAGGCTCTCTGATCGTGCGCGTGCGTCATGTCGACGACGATGACACCTATGAGATCGACACGCCCAACACGGCATTCAGCTTGCTACAGCCGGGCGAATACCGAGTCGACGTGAGTCAGGACGGAAGTGAGACGATCACGACAGTGTGGCACGGACGCGGCCGGGTCACCGGCGGAGGGTCCTCCTACACCGTGATCGCCGGACAGTCGGCCACCTTCACCGGGACCGATCAGGTGAATTACGACCTCGGGCAAATCCCGGGCCGCGACGACTTCGACGACTGGGCTTTTGAGCGCGATGACCGCGAAGACCACGCCGATTCCGCCAATTACGTTTCGCGCGAAATGACAGGCTACGAGGACCTCGACGAAAACGGCGATTGGAGTTACGAGGCTGGATACGGCGAGTGCTGGAGACCGCGCGCGGTGGTGGTGGGATGGGCCCCCTACCGCTTCGGACACTGGGCCTATGTCGGTCCATGGGGCTGGACCTGGGTGGAAGACGAGCCTTGGGGATTCGCTCCCTTCCACTACGGGCGCTGGGCCTACGTCAACAGCGGATGGTTCTGGGTACCGGGGCCGGTCGTCGTGCGCCCGATCTGGGCGCCAGCATTGGTGGCCTTCGTAGGCGGTGGCCCGAACTTCCACTTCTCCGCGGGTGTGGGAGTGGGATGGTTCCCGCTGGCCCCGGGAGAAGTGTACGTCCCTGGATATCACGTGAGCCGGACGTACGTGAACAACGTGAACATCACCAATACGACGGTGAACATCACCAAGGTCACGAACGTTTACAACACGGTGATCATCAACAAGAGCACGACGTTCAACAGCACTTACGTAAATCAGCATGTAACCAACGGTGTGACGGTCGTCGATCGAGACACGTTTGTGAACGCACGGCCCGTGGCGAGCCATGTGATGAAAGTTGATACGCGGGAACTCGCGTCCGCGCCGGTCAGCCACATCGTGGCTGCTGAACCCGTGCGGACGAGCGTGATCGGAGCAGGTCGTCCAGTCGCGGTGAAGCCGCCGGCCGCGGTCATCAGCCGCCCAGTGGTGGCGGTGAGAACTCCTCCGCCACCTCCGCGCCCGATTGAACAGCGGCAGGCAGAAGCCGGTGGGCACTTGAATCAGCAAGCCCTGGTGCGTCCAGCCGGGCCTTCACAACCCGCGCAGACGAATCAAGGTGCGCGCTCGCAGCCGGCGCAGCCCGGCTTCCGGCCGTTTGGCCAGCCGAACCCGCCAAACACAAGCACCAATAGCCAGGTGAAACCGATGCTGAGGCCGCAGCCGCGGGTGTATGAGCAGCAGGGAACTCCTGAGCCAGAGAATCGCAACACGCAAGCGAACGAGAATCGTAACCCGGAACCGAATCGCAACCCGCAGCCTCCGAACCAGGGCTTCCGTCCGCCGCAACAGCAGGAGCGGTCTTTCCCGCAGGAGACGCATCCCCTGGTGCGGCCAACGCCTCCGGTACAAGAGCGTAACGAGCAACAGGAACAGCAGCAGGCGGAGAAGTTCCACCAGTGGCAGCAGCAGCGGTCCACCCCGCCTCCGCCGCAAAGGCAACAGCCGTCCCGGCCAGAGCCCCAAAGGCCGGAGAAACCGAAAGGCCACTAACGCCGACGGGCTCTGCGGTGTGATAAGTTCGCAGACGATGCGCTTGCGGACACGAACTACGATGGAACCTTACGCCGGGGCGGGCCAACCTGCCCCGGCGTCATCTTTTCTGTCAGAGCGCTGGTTGGCCGAGCATGTCTTGATAGAACAATGACCGAGGCAAAACGTCCCACTCTTAGCTGGATGGACCTCCTGTGGCTGGCCTTCATTGTGGGCCTGGCCATCCTGCCGCCGGTAAGGGAGATCCACAAGCAGCTCATCCTGCTCGCCTTCGCTGTGCTCCAATTCGGCGAAGGCTGGCTGATTGCGCGGGTGCCGCGGCGCGGGCCGTCCTATATTGTCTTGTTGAAGATTGCGCTGGCGACGCTGCTTGTAGATCACACCGGCGAACTCGCCATCAACAGCTACTACTATCCCATTTACTTTCTCCCCATCCTGACGGCGGCGGAGTACTTCGGTCCCTGGGCCACTTTGTTCTGGACGACTCTGGCGTCGGCGGCGTATTGCTCGAACCTCTATCCCGGCCTGCACCCTGAGATTCAAGAGTTTGAGATTACCTCGGAAAACTACGAACTGCTCGCCATCCGCATTCTCTTCTTCTTTCTCGCGGCCATGGAAGTGAATCGCTACGTGGTGGAGAGCCGGCGCCAGACGCGGCGTTACCAGGAACTGGCTGAGACCTTGGCCGAAACCAACCGCCGCCTGGAGCAGGCGCAGGCCGAGGCGCGGCGCTCGGAGCGTCTCGCTGCTCTGGGCCAGCTCTCCGCTGGACTCGCGCACGAGATTCGCAACCCGCTGGGAGTGATCAAAGGCTCGGCGGAAATGCTGACTCAGAAACTGGGAGAGTCCAACCCGCTGGCCACCGAACTGGCCGGATACATCTCGACCGAGACGAATCGCCTCAGCGCCCTGGTGACGCGTTTTCTCGATTTTGCCCGGCCGCTTCACGCCGATCTCGCGCCCCAGGACATCACCGCTGTTCTCGATCGAGCGCTCACCGACGTGGTGACGCTGTGGAAAGGCGCGCCGGTGCGAGTCGAGAAATCGTATGAACCGAACCTGCCGCCAGTCGCCCTCGACGAAAGTCTGAGCGAGCAGGCCTTTGTTAACATCGTGCAAAACGCCTACGACGCCATGGGCGCCAGCGGCGGCGTGCTCCGGGTGAAGGCCGCAACCTCGAACGCGGGCGGCCGCGAAGGGGTGGAAGTGCGAATCGAGGATACCGGCCCCGGCATTCCCATCGAGTTGCGGGAGCAGATCTTCAATCCCTTCGTGACCACGAAAAAAACTGGCGTGGGCCTGGGACTTTCCATCGTCTCGAAGATCATAGACGGACATCATGGGTTTATCCGTGTGGAAGACGCCGGGGCGGGGCAGGGAACTGGAGCGCGCTTCGTGATGTTCTTTCCCGCCGCCACGAAACACGCCCGCGTCGGGGAAAAGGCTCATCTGGTGATCTCATGAGGCAAGACAGCGGATTGAGGAGGGCGCGGCGATGCCAGCCATTCTGATCGTCGAGGATGAGGCCAAGATGCGCCGCTTGCTCGAGTTGAATCTCGGCGAGGACGGATTCACCACGTTCTCGGCCGGCGACGCAGAGACGGGTTTGAAGCTGCTGGGCGAACATGCAATCGATCTCGTCGTCACCGACTTGAAACTTCCCGGCATGGACGGACTGGAATTTCTGCAAACGGTGAAGCGCCAGAACGCAGCTTTGCCTGTCGTGGTGATGACGGCATTCGGCTCAGTCGAGACCGCCGTCGAGGCCATGAAGGCTGGCGCCAGCGACTACGTTCTGAAACCGTTTTCGCTGGCCGAGATGCGGCTGGTCATTCATAAAGAGCTCGACGTCCGCGATCTGCGCGAAGAGAACCGGTCGCTGCGCGAGGCGCTGGGCAAACGCTATGCGCATCCTAACGTTGTGGCGCGCAGCCCAAAGATGCAGGAAGTCTTGGCCACGGTCGAGCGTGTTGCCCCCACCAACTCGACGGTGCTGCTCGGCGGAGAGAGCGGCGTCGGCAAGGACCTGATTGCGCGTGCGATTCATGAGAAGTCGCGCCGAGCCCGCGGCCCATTCCTGAAAATCAACAGCACGGCGATCCCGGAAAACTTGCTCGAAAGCGAGTTGTTTGGCTACGAAAAAGGAGCGTTCACGGGCGCAGCGGCGAGCAAGCCCGGCAAGTTCGAACTCGCCGACAAGGGTACGCTCTTTCTCGACGAGATCGGCGACGTGCCTCCCGTGACCCAAGTGAAGTTGCTGCGGGTGCTGCAGGAGCGGGAATTCGAGCGGCTGGGAGGGACGCGCACCGTCAAAGTCGACGTGCGGCTGGTCGCGGCCACCAATCGTGACCTGCGCGCGGCGCTCGAGCAGGGTACATTCCGCGAAGACCTTTATTACCGGCTGAACGTCGTGCCCATCGACATTGCCCCGCTGCGCGAACGCCGCGAAGACATTCCCGACTTGGTGAATCTGTTCATCACGCGCTTTGCGGGAGATTCCGGCAAGGGCGTCGAGGGAATTACGCCCGAGGCGATGCAGATTCTAGTGAACTATCACTGGCCCGGAAACGTGCGCGAACTGCAGAACATCGTTGAGCGGGCTTGCGCGCTGGCGAAAGGCAGCGTCCTCGACGTCGCAGATATTCATCTAGATACTCGTCCTGCCAAGACAGCGAATGGCGCGACCGGATTTCTTCCCGAGGGCATGACTCTGGAGCACTGGGAAGACGAAATGGTTCAGGAAGCGTTGCGCCGTGCCAACGGCAACAAGAGCCAAGCCGCGCGATTGCTGGGCCTTTCGCGAAACGCGCTGCGCTACCGGCTGTCGAAGATCGGCATCGCTGACGAGGCGGAAAAAGAGTGAGCTCCCGCATAGCTCCGGGCAAATCGACAAAATAGCTTGTCTCCCAGGGCGAAGAAGCGCACAATATCGACCGCCGGGCTCAGCCAACCCGCCCCAGTCCTACTCGACCATGTCGCTAAGAAATCGTGCCGCTTCACGATTCCTACTCCACCTCCGCGAGCGCACGATTTGCAGCACTGTAACTCTTATTGTTCTTTCGGCTATTGCATTTGGGCAGGGACCAGGTCTCCAGTTCACAATGGATTCTGTAAACGTCAGGCAGGAAGGAGTGGTAAGTTTTTCCACACTATTCCTTGGGCCCGACGGCCGCTCCGACTTCTCTGCGCCACAGTTCCTGTTAGGCCAAACCGACGATCAAACCTACCGTCTCTACCTGGACGTGGACAGCATCCAGCAAGTTCGCTTCAACGCCTTTACTTTCGCGGTATATCTGGCAAGCGCAAAGGAGGCGGGCCGCGGCTCGTTCAAATTCCAGGTAACTGGAAACCCGACAGGATCGTTCCGTGACGCCCCGGTCAGAGTTTCTTTTCATGTGAAGAATGGGACCAGTAATGCCGTCGGCGGCATCATCATGCCGGTTTACAACGCGACCAAGACCGACCTGCTGGTCGCCGAAAAGCAGGGAGAGCCGGCATATGTCAGTGTTTCTGGCACAACGCCGCTTCAAATCCACCTGAGCAATGTCGCCGATACGCTGCCCCTGTGCGTGACCGACGTGTCGGTGGGTGAAGGCTGTCCAAAGTGCTGGACACGAGTGGCATCGCCGGTGAACGAGAAATCTCCGCTGCAGATTGATCCAGGAACCACCGCAAATCTTCCCGTCGACCTGTTTCCCAACACCATCCCCGCTTTGCTGCAGGGAGCGCTGGTCGTCAAGACCGATGTCCCGCACGATACGCTCTCGATGACTGTGACGTATCACACGGTTCCGGGGGGAGCCGACAAGAAGCAAACGATGCTGGCGCAAGTTCGCTTTGGCCCTGGTCTTTTCGGACTCGCAATGGCGTTATGCGGCGGCATTGCCCTGGGCCTGGCGGCGAAGTATCTCCTCACAGGAAAGTTGGGCAAGGAGAACGAACGTTCTGTCCACGCAATCTTGACGGCCCTCGTCTTTGGAATCATTGCCGAGTTCGTCGGCATCATGCTTACCGCCTACGGAAGCTCAAAGTTGATTCTCTTTGGCCTCGATATAGACCCGCGGCAACTCTTTCCGGCATTCATTCTGGCGATGCTCGTCAGTGGAGGACCGGCGGTTGTGTCATGGATGAAGGAGTTATTCGGCAAGACAGCATGACGGCCTTTCATTATTCTCGAAACGCATTCTCGAGGCTCCGGACGTTCACTCCGATCGCGTTCGCAGTCGCTTTCTTACTGCAGCCAGTCGCCGCTCAAGATCGAGCAAAGCTTGAGCGGCCGGTCATGATGGACAGCAACGGTCCCGGTTCCGATCTTTTCATTCTCGACGCATCCGGAACTCTTCATGAATTTCACGTGACGCAAAATAGTCTTCAGGAATATGGCAAGGTCGCGCTACCAAAGGAGCTGACCGCAGCCGATATGGCTTTTGCATTGGTGGGAGGACGGGATTCGCTGCTGATCGCCGGCACGCAGGCGGGCCGCGGAGTAGTCCTAGATTTTTCGCTGGATGGTCAAGTGCTGCGAACATGGAACTTTCACAACATCTGTTCTGGCATCGACTTCAGCGCAAAGACTCAAACGGCGTACGTTGCAACCTCGGACTCCAATGAACTTTACCAGCTGGATTTAGGGAAAGCCGAGCCGACATTCCTGACCCATATCGAAGAAGCCACTAAGCTAGGTCCAGTGGGCTTTGACGAGGCGCGAAAGCAGATCTTTGTCGCTGATGTTGCCAGCGGCAAGGTGTATCAGTATTCGATCTCCGGCAAGACGTCGAAAGTACTGGTGTCGGGACTGAGTGCCCCGACTGCTCTCGCCTTTGATGCCCAGTCCAACCGGCTATTCGTCGCCGACCCCGGACGCGGTGGAGTCTTCATCATCGACACACGAGCCGCCAACCCTGTCCTGCTCAGTTTTGCGAGCAACGCTCTGAAATCTCCCTACGGCATGACCCTGATCTCGAGCAGCCGAGTCGCCGTCGCCGACTACGGCGCCAACAAGGCTATTGTCTTGTCCGCGAAGGGCGAGACGCTTTTTCGTTTTCCAGCCTCAGACTAGCGATTGAGCAATGGATAACTGAAGACACCACACTGCATCCGGCGCATCATGACGGCGTGTTCCGGCAACCATCCACGTAAACGCCAATCGGATGCTGCAGGAACGGGTCATTGATCGTCGTGTACAGCGCCCGGCTTGCCGTGTAAACCGTGATGTTGTTCCCCGAGTTATTGGCCACGTAGATGTGACCGTCCGGGCCAATGGCAACAGCCGTGGGGTAGTTCACTCCAGCCGTGATCGTGCCGACAAGGCAGAGCCGCGTTGTAAACCTTCACTCCGCCCAGCAACTGCCGAGCCAGCTTTAGAATAGGGTCCGGTGAGCGAGCCAATTCAGCCTCAAAGGAGCGAGCCTATGCCTCTGCCTGCGACCACTTGTGCCCCGCTGTCTCACAAGCAAGGAATTGCAGTTCCTTTCCAGCCCGTCGTGATGCTGAGAATCGTCCTGTTGTTGCTGCTTGTCGCCGGGCGTATCTTCGCACAGACGACAATCCCCGATACCCCTGCCGGAAGAACTTTGCAGGCGTGGCTCGACGCGTTCAACAGTGGAGACCGGGCGAAGATCGAGAGTTACGTTCAGACCTACGATCCCAAGGATTCGGTCGAGCGCATGATGGTGTTTCGCAATCAGACCGGCGGATTTGATGTGATTGCGATCGAAAGCAGCGAGCCTCTCCTGATCACATTCCGCGTCAAAGAAAAGAACAGTCCGAGGGTCGGCAAAGGGGGCATGCAGGTGACGAACGCCCAGCCCGCAACTGTAGAGACGTTCGGTGTGCGCGCCATTCCCCCGGCCATGGTCGTTGAGAACATCAAACTCGACGCTGCCGCTCGCCAGCGCGTGATCGACGGCGTGACGTCGAACCTGAAGGAGTTCTACGTCTACCCCGAAGCCGCGCAGAAGATGGAGGATGACATTCGTTCACGGCAAAAGTGCGGTGAATATGACGCGATCACCGATCCCGATGCGTTCGCCTCCAGGCTCAACGACAATCTGGAGGAAGTGAGCCATGACAAGCATTTGTGGGTCATGTACAGCTCCATCAAGTTGCCAGCTGAGGGGCATGGTCCGAGCCCCGACGAGAAAGCCGAATTCCGCAAGGATTTGGAGCGCAAGCGAGCCAAATACCGCAAGGAGTTGGAGCGTGACAACTGTGGCTTCAACAAAGTCGAAATCCTGCCGGGCAATGTCGGGTACCTGGAGTTCGGTTTTTTCGGGGACGCCGAGTTCTGCGGTCCCACCGCGGCCGCCGCCATGAACTTTCTGGCCCATGCGGATGCGATCATCTTCGACCTTCGGGAAAATCGTGGTGGCGATTCCAAGATGGTGGCTTTCATCTCCAGCTACTTGTTCGACAAGCCCACTCATCTGAACGATCTCTACAATCGCAAGGAGAACTCCTCGACTGAGTACTGGACTTTGCCCGACGTGCCGGGAAGCCGCATGCCCGACAAGAGCGTTTTCGTGCTGACCTCGTACCGCACGTACCGCGAGGCAGAGGAGTTCACCTACAATCTGAAGAACCTGAAACGCGCCACCATCGTCGGAGGGACTACCGAAGGCGGCGCTCACCCGGTGAAGGTCCATCGGATCGACGATCACTTCATGATCGGAGTACCCTTCGCACGCGCCATCAATCCGATCTCAAAAACGGATTGGGAGGGCACCGGGGTTGGGCCGGACGTGCGCGTGAAGGAATCCGAGGCGCTGGAAACCGCCGAAAAGCTGGCGGCCAAACCGCCAGAAAAGTGGACAGAATTCATCTCACCCGCCCCGAAAGCGGTGCAAGAATAAAGGGCAAGGTGCAAGCCATGGGTGGCGCGCGCTGCCCGCTTCCTATCCCTCGAACTGGCTGAAAACCACCAGCCCTGGCTGATGTCGGCCAAATGCGAAGGTTGTGCCCTGCCGCTAGCCAAATCCGCAAAATGTCACATTGAAAGCAAAGGATTTATCGAGCGGCAGTTTTCGCGCCTTTGGCATGGCAGTTGCCTTTCTTCTAGACGGAGACATTCCTAGAAATGCGGGTTTATAGGCTTAGGTTCAGCGGGATGAGGTGGGCCATGAAAAGCAGAGTTCTTACCGGTGTCGCAATTGTAGCGTTGGCCGTGGCGGGCGCGTTCTCCATCAGCGCCATGGCACAAACGACCGAGGAAGGCACGGGGCCGTCTGAGCAGCCCAGCGCTCCGATGGAAGTGGGACAGCAGCAGCCCCCAGACGCTCCGCCAAATGATGCTGCCAGCGCTGAGCCGACCGAGGCGCAACCGGGCGGTCCGTCGGGCGAGGCGCCGGCGAAAAGCGATCTCGGCGTGGCGCGCATCAGCATGATTCACGGCAATGTGTCGACCCAGCGTGGCGACTCCGGCGACTGGTCGGCGGCCACGTTGAACCAGCCGGTGATGGGCGGGGACAAGGTTTCGACCGGCGATAACGCGCGCACGGAGCTGCAACTCGACTTCGCCAACATTTTTCGTATGGGTGCGAATTCGAAGGCCAACCTCGCAACCTTCACGCACAAAGATATCCAGATTCAGTTGAGCCAGGGCATCGCGACCTACACAGTTTCGAAAGACAGCGAGGTTGAGCCCGAGATCGATACCCCGAACGTGTCGGTGCATCCGGCGCATCATGATGGCGTTTTCCGCATTGAAGTGCGGCCGGATGGCGACACATTGGTGATCGTCCGCAAGGGCGAAGCTCAGATCGCTACGCCGCAGGGCAGCACCGAGGTGCGCAGCGGCGAAATGGCGACCATTCGCGGTGACTCCAACTCAGCCCAGTACAAGATTTCGCAAGCTCCCGACCCCGACGACTGGGATCGCTGGAATGCCGACCGCGATCACCTTATCCAGAACGCTCAGTCGTGGCGTCACACCAACCATCGCTACACCGGCGCGCAGGATCTCGACGCCTACGGCCAGTGGAGCAAAGTGCCCGACTACGGCGACGTTTGGGTTCCGAATGAGCCAGATGGTTGGGTTCCGTATCGCGATGGCAACTGGGTTTGGGAACCCAGTTATGGTTGGACATGGGTAGGCTATGAGCCCTGGGGCTGGGCGCCGTATCACTACGGGCGCTGGTTCCCGTATGGCAGTTCGTGGGCGTGGTGGCCGGGCCCGGTGTATGCGGGCTACAACCCGTTCTGGGCGCCGGCGTACGTGTCCTTCTGGGGATGGGGCGGCGGCTGGGGCTTTGGCTTCGGCTTTGGCGGTTGGGGCGGCTTTGGCTGGCTCCCGATCGGGCCCTGCGACTGGTTCCATCCGTGGTGGGGCGGATACCGCGGACGCTTTGGCGTATTCAATGTTCACAACAATTTTGGGCGGTTCGGCGGTATCGGGCCGTTGCACGGCGGGAACCGGTTCTCGAACGTCAACAACATTCATAACGATCACGTGATGCGGGCCATGTCGACGGTAGGTGCAGGCCGCTTCGGTGCTGGCCGAGTAACTGCGTCTCCGGTGACGCGCCAGCAGTTGAGCGGTGCGCGCATGATGGCGGGTAATTTGCCAGTGGTTCCATCGCGCGCCAGCCTGTCGGCCAGCGGACGCGCGGCGGCACCGTCGACGGTGCGCAACGGTGGTGCGGAACACTTCTTCGGGTCGGCGCATAACAACGTGGCGCGCCCGGCATCTTTCCAGCAGGAGACTGCGCATTTGCAGCAGGCTATGCACCAAAGCCATGTGAACGGATTCTCGGCTGGCGGTCGCGTGACCGGCGGGTCCGTTGCAGCGCAGGGAACAATGCAGCGGCCCAGCGCGGGAACGTTCTCGAACCGGCAGTCGACGAACAACCCCGGCAACCGAGGCGTGAATAATCCGTCCTCACCGGCGCAAGGTGGAAACCGCGGCGGGTACCGGCCGTTCACGCCACCGAACAGCAATACTTCGCGATCCGCAGGTTCAATGAGTCCAGGCTCGACGAACCCGAGCTCGGCGAACGTGGGCTCCAGGCCGTCTGGCTCCGCCAGCCTTGAGCCGCAACGCGGCGTGAACCAATCTGCGCCATCGCAAAACCGCGATGGATTCCGGCCCTTTACGCCGCCATCCGGCAACCAGGCATCTCACAGCGTATCGAACGCCTCTCCGCAGCGGGGCAGCAGCGGAAGCTACTGGAACCGCACCGCGCCCAGTTCAATGGAGTCGCGGAACTACGGTGTTTCGTCCGGCAGCTACGGTGCGGGCGGTTACGGGCGTGGCTCGTCATCGCGTCCACAACTCGATATGAGGCAGCCGATCGTGCGCAGTCCGTCTGGCGGGTACTCGGGTCCGAGCGGCGGATATTCGCGTCCCAGCTATGGTGGATACGGAGGTGGTGGTCGTAGCGCTGCCCCGAGCTATGGCGGTTCGCGCGGCGGTTATGGAGGTGGCGGTCACTCGAGTGCGCCCAGCGGAGGCGGTGGACACTCCGCCGGCGGTGGAGGCGGCGGGCACTCCAGTGGTGGAGGCGGCGGACACTCCGGCGGCGGACATCGCTAATCGGACACCTTTCAGGCGACCCTCTACAGGGCGAGCGAGTTGATGTAAAGGCTGTAAAACGAAGTGAACGACAGAGGCGAGAAAGGGCGTGCTAAACGGCACGCCCTCTCTCTTTTTGACGGTAGCGTCGGCGTCATTGCGCACCCCCTCTCCCGTATGTTAGCCTCATATCGGAATGACTACTTTGCAACACAAAGTGCCCGCGGGGCTCGACCGCAAGGAAACCGAAGTCTACCGGCGGCTGGATCCGGCACGGCTCCCCAGACACATCGCAATCATCATGGACGGCAACGGGCGCTGGGCCAAGCGGCGGCACATGCCGCGCGTGGCCGGACATCGCGCCGGAGTCGCCGCCGTCCGCTCGACCGTCGAAACTGCGGCGCGCATTCACATTCCCGCGCTCACCCTTTATGCCTTCTCAGAAGAAAACTGGAAAAAGCGCCCCACTAGCGAGGTCGGCTTTCTCATGCGCCTCCTCAGCCGCTATCTGAAGGCCGAGGTGCCGACGCTGAACCAAAACAACATCCGCCTCGAATACATCGGGCGGCAGCACGAACTCCCCGGCGACGTGCAGGAACGCATGGAATGGGCGCGCCAGGCCACGGCGCGCAACTCAGGCATGGTGCTCACTCTGGCCCTCAACTACAGCGCGCGCAGCGAACTGGTGGATGCATTCCGCTCCATGGTGAACGCAGCTTCCGAAAACGGCGGACTGGAGCATTTGAAGATCGACGAAGACACGGTGGGACGGCATCTTTACACCCGCCATCTTCCGGACCCGGACCTGGTGGTGCGGACCTCCGGCGAGATGCGTTTGAGCAATTTCCTCCTTTGGCAGTTGGCTTACGCCGAAATCTACGTAACCGCAACTCTGTGGCCTGATTTCCGTGGCGTACACCTGCTCGAAGCCGTTGCGGAATATCAGAAGCGCGAGCGCCGCTACGGCGGCCTGAATCATCCCGACTCGAACGGGCAAGCGGAGTTAGAGCCTGTCCTAGCGCACCACGGGCAGAAAAATTAACCACAGAGGGCATGGGGCTAAACTCTCCGCCGCTCACGCTCGCAGCGGGGGTTTTAAGTGTAACCGCCTTGATTTCGCCAACTGACATCTTTGCGCAGGGTTCGCACGGCCAAGAATCTAAGTGGACTTAGAATTCGAGACGCAGGAAGAAGTTGTCTTCATTCGACAAGGAATTGCCTATGACAGATTGGTTCGCGCGTCCCGTCCTGCACGTGACAGACGTTGAGACCTCGCTTCGTTTTTACGTTGACCGCCTCGGCTTCACGTGTCCCTGGCGCTATGACGAGGACGGCGTCGCTCAGGTCGATCGGCAGGGCTGCGCGCTTATCTTGGCCGAGACGTGGCCAGAGAAGATTGGCAAGGGGCTGATGTTCATTTCCTTGAACGTCGAGCCAGCGACGCCCGAGGGCGCGATCACTGCGTTGGACGCGTTGCGCGCGGAACTCGAAGCCAAGGGCGTTCTGGTCAAGGAGGGTTCGTGGGGATACCGGCTCCTGGTAGTCGATGATCCCGACGGCAATCAGCTCTTCTTCAACTATCCGAACGAGACTGCATCCGGCAAGACTGTTAGAGGTGAAGCGTAATCGTCTAACCGCGCGAAGAGTGGCGCGAGTTCGCCGTTCTCCTTGTTTCACGAGAATCCAATCATCGTGTTGATGATTGGCGATAAATCCCTGTGGGTGTTGAAAAACTCTTGCGTTGCAAAATGCCACGGAAACCCTTTGCGCTGCGATGCACTACAAACGACTTTCTCGGTTTTCCTCGACATTTTCTATCCCCCAAATTTTGGCGAGTTCGAGGAAACTGGAGTTTTTCTACGCCCATTGCTGATCGTGTCAACTGACCATATTGGCCGGGTAAACGTTTTTCCGCACCATGGCGTACATGCAACTGCCCCACTGCGGCACGCAATCCGCCGCCCCACACAACATAACTGGATGGGTGGCGGGGCTACGCCTCGTTCTTCTGCTACACACGACTGTGGATTAGGAGTAGTTTTCGGCAGCCTGCTAAAAAGACCTTCGTCTCTTGGTAGCCAAGACAACCGCGAACTTGTAAAATGCCTTCCGCTCGTCCCCCTGCCAATCGGGCTGTGGGCAAGGATTGCGGCTGATTTGCTGCTCCATAAGCGCTGTTTTCCTCGGCCTTTTGTCCCGACGTTTTCTTGATACGGCACGTGCCCGCTCCGAACAGGCTCGGTCGTATCAGGGATTGGGACTTAACTTCGATTCCGTGGAAAGGATTAAAGTCAATGAATTCGAAATTTCTGTCCGCTGTGGTGGCATTTTCGCTGGGCTGCACTGCCGTGGCAACAGCTCAAAAACAGTACAAGATCAACCTGCGTGAGGGTGAAGCGAAAGTACGCAAGATATTAGAGGAAAAGGCGGCGAAAGAAGGCAAGACGCTTGGTCGCGCCCAGGCCGCCCCGACCTCTGCTACGGTCAAATATTGGAGTGGCACCATTAACTACGATGGCTATCAGTTTCCCTTCACTATGTTGGGAACCGACCCGAGACAGGGATCGGCCACAACCGTCATCCCTGTCTATGTCATCCCCGTGAAACTAGTACTGCCGGATGGCTCGGTCTGGGACCCGGCAAAGGTAGCAGTGCCGAATCGCGCGAACGCGATCGACGGAACAATCAATTCCCCGATCTTTGGCAAGACCACCTGGACGAACGGCGGCGTGAACCTCGGCCACACGCAGTACACCGATGCTTTCCAGCGCGGCAGCTTCTGGAGGGATCTGCAGGAAGAGGGCCGGAACTACCACATTCTGTTTCAGCCGGTGGTTCAGCACGAGGTGGAGTGGGACGTGCCGTCGAATCTGGGCGGGCAGACTCCGGGCGCTTTCAACGGCGGCAATATGGCCGACATCGATATCAACTGGTTCGATGAGCAGCAGCAGTCCTATATCGCTTCCGCGGGCGTGCCCGGCAACGTACTACCGTTTTTCCTGACCTACAACACGTGCGAGGGACAGTTTGATGGCGTCGAGCTGAGCGGGTGCTTTGCGGGCGCATATCACAGCACGACTTTCGCCTCCAACCAGCCCTACCTCAACGCTCCATGGGAAGGATTTGCGCCTGATCTTGTAATCCTCAGCCACGAGCTGGGTGAAACCCTGGGCGATCCATTCACCAACAACCTCGCGCCGTGCTGGTTTGACACGAACATGGAGACGGGCGACCCGGTCCAGTCTTTCGTAATGACGGTGCCATTTGCTGGTTACGACTACACACTGGAAGACCTCGTCTTCTACGACTGGTTCACCGCGAACTATCCGGCGCGGCACTCAGTCAATCATCAATACACATTCATGGGAGTGTACAAATACCCATGCAGTGGCACTTTGACCAAGACCGGCCTCAACCTTGTGTTCGGACCACCAACAGCCAGCAGATAGTCTGTTGTAGGAGCCCATCCTGACGAGCTCTCTTCGCCAGGATGGGCTCCTCGACACAATTCTACCGGGCGGCCTGAATCATGTAGATATGAATTAGCGCTAATGGCCCAAAGCAAGATGTAGCCCACGACACTGTGGGGCTCGCTCTTAAACCAGTAGAAGAGCCGAACGAATAGTCTGAGTGTGCTCGCAAGCCAGTTCGTATTTCGCGTTGTGCTCGCGACTCGAACGGAGTCATCGGCATAGCTCTGTCATCTGGTAGCGTCACGTTACTTCCGTCGCAGACTAAACACTCGATTTCGATGTTTGACGTAACATCCCCGTATCGCCGATTGAGCCCCGTGAGAGAGCAAGAGGGAATGGTTTCCGCTGCGAATCTCGGTGCCCTCTGTGGTGAAAATTGGCGATTCGTGCCAAGATCATTGCGGCGTGGCGAGTTGTTACCTCTGAAGCCGCAAACTACTTACCTTGCTAAAACGCATCGCGACCGCGGTTGTCCTGATCCCGATTGTGCTGGCGCTGATCTTGCGGGCGCCGGTCTGGGTGCTGGCCATCGTGGCGGCGATCGTAGCCCTGCTGACCATTCACGAATTCCTGAAACTGACCGAATCGTACGGCGTGCGGCCGATGGGCTGGCCCACTCACCTGTTTACCGGAATATTCTTCTTCACTCTGGCCATCAGCGCAGGAGGCGAGACACCGCTTCTTTCCACAGGGAAGTTCCTGATCGTGATGGCGTTCGCGGCGGCGATTGTGCCGTTCATTTTCTTAACTCGCGCCATGCGCAATGAAGATCTACCGAGTGGATATCCCGCGGCAGCAGCCTCAGTCTTCGCCTTCACCTACATCGCTCTGCCGATGGGGATGCTGGTGCAACTTCGCCAGCAATGGGCGGGCGCGTTTTATGTGCTTTACTTGCTGCTGGTGGTATGGGCAGGGGACATCTTCGCCTACTTCGTGGGCAAGTTGATCGGTCGCCATCTGATGTCACCGCGCATCAGCCCGAAAAAAACCTGGGAAGGCGCGATCGCTTCGCTCGGGGCGAGTGTCGGTGTGGGATGGATGCTGTTCCATCACGCTCTGCCCTTGAGTTCCGCCCTGCTGCGCTGGGGCCTGATCCAGCGACGCGACGGGTTGTTCGGCCTGGAGCAGCCGGAGATGGGACCGATCATCCTGCTCACAATCGCATTGAATGTGGCCGCGCAACTTGGGGATCTGGTCGAGTCGTTAATCAAGCGCGGCGCGGGAGTGAAGGATTCGGGAGCGATTCTGCCCGGCCACGGCGGGATGCTCGACCGCATCGACGCCCTGTTGTTCGCTGCGCCGGTGCTGTGGTTCTATGCGGCATGGCGCGTGATGCAGTAAGCGCCCCACCGTACTATTTCAACTTGTTCCAAAGATCTCGCGATCTCGCAAACTCAAGCGACGCTCTGAGATGGGGACTCAGACCATAGGCCACCGCGTTCTCAGCGAGTATCTCCCAGAGAACGTCGTCCGGATATCTGTCGCGACCCAGGCCCAATCCAACGATGTGCCCGCTTATTTGGTGTTGAAGCTCATTCAAGCCTTTGAATGCTCGACTTTGCTGCTCTCCCGGCGGATGAAGTCCAAACTCGCGGCCGTGGATCGTGAGATGGCCGGAAACCAGAGCGAGGAAAATCTATTTTTTGAGAATCTGTCAGAGCTAAATACCAATCTCGTAGGTCGTCGTTATTCACGGTGCTATCTCCTGTCCTTAGTCATTGTTGGCTTGGAGTTCGCGAGGACTGCGACGTGCGATGGAGGTGGTGTGTGCGGGCGGGAGGTCGGTGCGGGCCTTGGTGCTTCGGGCGGCTTTTTTTGGATGGTATTCGAAATAGCGGGGGCGGTCGAGTAAAAACACCGTGCTGTTCAAGTGAAACGAGCGGCTGCCGTCTCAAGTTTCGCCACCCAAAGGCAGAACCATCGTAGAATAAGAGCTTGCGTCGCGGTTTCACGCCGACAGCTCTGACTTTCATGAAGCGAATCGCCATTCTGGGTTCCACCGGCTCGATTGGGCGCAGCACGCTGAGCGTGGCGGAATCTTATCCCGACCGCTTTCAGACCGTGACGCTCGCAGCTGGCGCAAATCTTGAAGCTGCGTTCGATCAGGCGCGGCGCTGGCGGCCGCGAGTCGTTTCGATGGCGACGGAAGCAGACGCCGACGCTTTGCGTTCGCGATTGAAAGAAGAAGGTCTCGGTAATATCGAAGTTGTGCATGGAGCCGCGGGCACGGTTCGCGTCGCAACCCACCCCGAAGTTGACTTCGTGGTCAGCGCGATCGTGGGCGTAGCCGGCCTCGAGGCGACGTACGAAGCCGTGCGGGCAGGCAAGATTCTCGGTCTCGCCAACAAAGAATGCCTGGTCGCGGCGGGCGAACTGATCACTGCGGAAGCGCGCAAGCAGGGCAAGCCGCTACTGCCGATCGACAGCGAGCACAACGCCGTCCATCAATGCCTGCGCGGTGGCCGCATGGATGAGGTCGAGCGTATCTGGCTGACAGCTTCTGGCGGGCCGTTCCTCAACACGCCGCGCTCGGAATTCGCGGCGATCACAGTGGAGCAGGCGCTCAATCATCCTACTTGGAAGATGGGCCGGCGGATCACCATCGACTCGGCCACGCTCATGAACAAAGGATTTGAGGTGATTGAGGCGTGCAGACTTTTTCACATGCCGCCCGCAAGAGTGGAAGTAATTGTCCACCCCCAGTCGACAATTCACTCCATGGTGGAGTTTGTAGATGGCAGCATACTTGCTCAGTTCTCGGTGACGGACATGCGATTGCCGATCCTTTACGCTCTCACCTATCCGGAGCGGATTCCGTCGGATATGCGCTTTCCGGTCAGTGACCTGCGTCATCTGGACTTCTGTCCGCCGGACCTGACAAAATTCCCTTGTCTGCGGCTGGCCTACGAGGCAGCGGAGGCGGGCGGAGCCAAGACGGTGGCCCTGAATGCGGCCGATGAAGTCGCGGTGGCCGCGTTTCTGGAAGGCAGCATCCGCTTTGACGAGATTCCCAGGATCATCGAAGATGTTATGGGGGCAACGAATTCCGTCAAACTGGGTTCTATCGGAAAGGTCCTCGAAGCCGATGCCGAGGCCCGGCAATCGGCGAAGCAACGGGTCGGGGAATTAAAGAAATCGGAAGGGCCGCGGGCAACATCTTTCGCTTAGTTTTGGAATCTAACCAGGTGGAGAGTACGTACCTCTAATATGTCTGACTTCCTTACCTCAATCGTCGCCGTAGCGGCAGTCCTTGGCTTCATGATCCTGATCCATGAGTTCGGTCACTATGCGGTGGCCAAGTGGCTGGGTGTGCGGGTTGAGGTCTTCTCAATCGGCTTCGGCAAGCGCCTGATCGGCTTCCGCAAGGGCGAGACCGACTACCGGATCGCGGCCATCCCGCTGGGCGGCTACGTCAAGATGAGTGGCGAGAACCCGATGGACGAGCGCACCGACGATCCCCGGGAATTCCTGAACCACTCGCGCTGGCACAGGTTCCTGATTGCCGTTGCCGGGCCGGTGATGAATATTCTGCTCGCCGTCTTCCTCCTCACCACCGTCTACATGGTGCATTACGAGTATCCCGTCTATCTGGATAAACCGGCTGTCGTGCAAGGCGTGCGCAAGGATTCGCCCGCAGCCCGCGCCGGAATTCAGGCTGGGGACCTGATTATCAAGATCGAAGGAGTCGACAACTCCAATCCCACATGGGAGCAGGTGCAGCCGCGGGTTTGGATGAGTCCGAATCAGCCCTTGGCGGTTACGATCAAGCGCGGCGACCAGGTTTTGGAAAAGACGCTGATGCCCAAAGCGGTGACCACTTCGGAAGTGGGATCGGCTGGCTGGTTCCCCGAAGAGCCAGTGGTGATCGGCCGGCTCGATTCCGGCCTGCCGGCAGCCAAGGCCGGCATGAAAGAAGACGACAAGATTATCGCCATGAACGGGCAGCCCGTGCCCTCGATCGAGAGCATGATTGAGAGCTTGCAGCAGAGTAAGGATCAGCCGGTTGATATCACCGTCGCTCGCGGCGATCAGACCCTGAGCTTTCACCTGCAGCCGGTACTGTCCCCGACCGAGGATCCGAAAGAGCAGAGATACAGGCTGGGATTCGTCAACAAAGGTGTGACCAAGGTGGTCAAGCTGCCGTTCCCGGCAGCCCTGAGTCTGTCGCTCGATCAGAACAAGAAGTACTCGCTGCTGATTCTGGAGCTGGCCAAGAAGATGGTTCAGCGCAAGATCTCGATGCGGGCGATTTCCGGTCCCATCGGCATTGCGCAGGATGCCGGTTATGCCGCGCAGCAAAAGGGCTGGACGCCGCTGATGGAACTGACGGCCGGGATCAGCCTGAACCTGGGCATCTTTAACCTGCTGCCGATTCCCATCCTCGATGGCGGTGTGATCCTGTTCCTGCTGATTGAGGGCCTGATGCGGCGCGATATCAGCATGAACATCAAGGAGCGCGTGTATCAGGCGGCGTTCGTGTTCCTGGTGCTGTTCGCGGTGATGGTCATCTACAACGACCTGATGAAGACGATTCCGGGGCTCGCAGAAAGACTGCCGTAGCCCTTAACGATCGTGAAAAGTAAGCCGGCGGCTGATATCAGCCGCCGGCTTGTTGTCTTACGCCGTCTTGGTTGTGCGGTGTCCGGCCTTGCCCGGCGGCTGCAAGCGCTTTGACTTCGGGCTGCAAACCGCGGGTGCCATGGGCCTGTTAGCTGTGACCATGGCGGCGCGAACGCTGGCCGCGATTTGTTCCGGCTGCCTTCCTGCGGTGATCTCTCCGATCATGGCCGCAAACACCCGGCCTACCAGTTCTGCCGTCTGGGGAGACAGATGCGACATCTGCACGGGCTGAGCCAGACCGCCGAAGGGATCATCATCAACAATGCCATTCGGCAGGTTCTGGATCGCGGCCTGGAAGTTCGGCCACGCGTTGCTGGCAGAGTCGCTGGTGAGGTTGGCGTAGAGTTGGGCCAGGGTTCCGGTGTCCCCAAGGTTCACCATGGCCGGAGCGATCTGCTCAAGGGTGTGGCCCTGGCCGATCAGCCAGGAGATAAACGCCATCCCGCAGCCGGTGCTGTCGGCGTTCTGGTCGGTGTTGTCGGTCTGATCGACGAAGTCGGGCGCGCCGTCGTTGAACCACGTCGGAGCAGTGGCGAAGTCGGACAGGGCATTGTTGCCGACGACCATGGCGCACCAGCGGGAGAGGGCTTCGCCGGTACTCAGGCCGCAAAGGTTTCCATTCATCGAGCACTCGCTGAGTTCCGCTTCAAACAGGGCGGAGACACGCATCGAGTTGCCGAAAGAAGCGTCGACCTCGATGGCCGCGCCATTGATGTAATCGCAGCCCATGTGGTCGGCTCCGCCGGTGCCGTCGGTGGCGCCGCCGAGAGCGAAGACGATGACGCTGACCGGGCCGCCGGTGGTGCCGAAGATGCCGTCATTCTTTGTGGTGACGCGATCGGCGTCGTTCACCAGATCCTGAGCATTCTGCAACGCGGGTGTGCCGAGCGAAGGGTCGACATACACCGTGACCCGGCCGCTGGGACTGGTTCCTACGAATTGAGAGGTGCCCTGGTAGCTGGGCCATGCGGGCGCGACCGGAGTGTCACGCTTGATAGCGACCGTTTTCTTTTGGGAGTGATCTGCCTTGATGCGGTGATTCATGAAACGCCTCCATTTACGGACATAGGATGGTGAGGGATCGAGACGGCACGTTACAGCCCCGTCTTTCGCCAGAGGTGGGCCCAGACGTTCTTACTGTCCCGTGGAATGTTAATTGGGATGATTTCATAGAGACCAAGAGAGGGCAATCCGTTACAGAATCCGAATTCTCGAATTGGAGCGGGATATATCTCACACATTTTTTGGTCACGTTCACTGTAAATCTATGATTCCGTTAAAGTTATGGCTGCCGGATCTGGCATGTTGCCGGCAAAATATTGAGCCGCATAGACTTACAGGCAAAATATTCCGGAATAAGGAGTTAGGACAGATACTCAGATACTCGGTGAAACTCCCAAGTGCCGTTGCTCCGGGATTGCTGATGGCAGTTTTCGCTCACGATCTGATTCTGAGCCTTCTACAACCTCAGTCAAGGTTGTGCGTCACAGGAATTGGAAATTTGTTTGTGGATAGCGGTGGAAAAGGGACCGGAGGCGACGACGACGCAAAAGTTCGTGTCCCGGTCAGCTTGGCCCTTGAATATGCCGGAAACATATGGTCGCCAGACCCATGAAGTAAGAAACCGATACTTAGTCGACCTTGAACGGGACACAAGGTGTCGAATTCATATAGCGGGAAATTGAGATTTATCGACAGCTATGGGCGGACGGTGGTAGCGTGCGGGGGATGAGGAGGCAAACGGTGCCATAGCGATTTTGCAACCGTTACGGAATCAGTTAAACTCGCGCACACGGATGCAAGCGGAGCGGTCATGTCTCTGCGAAGACTATTCTTCTACGCGATGCTGGCCACGATAGTCACCTTCGCAGCGGCCGAAAAGCTAAATCGTCATATCAAAGAATTTGATGTGCCGGAGGTGGACACCTGGGCGAATGGTCCGTCACGCGCTGCCAGCTTCCGTGCGGAAAGCGAACTGGCGCCAGCCGATTTTCTTCCAGTCCAATCCAAGAATGCCAAGAGTCTGGGCGTTGGAAAGTTGCTGGTGGCGAGCCGGAACCTCGGCGATCCGCTCTTCGCCAAAACCGTCATCCTGCTGCTTCGCTACGATGCCCAAGGCGTACTCGGACTCTTTCTTAATCGGCGCACGGCTATCCCGCTTTCGCGAGCGCTCGAGAATGTGAAGGCGGCGAAAGACCGTTCCGACCCGGCCTATCTCGGAGGGCCGGTCGAAACCCCAGCCGTGTTTGCGTTGTTCCAGTCGCCGGCCAAGATCGAAGGCGCTGAGCATATCTTTGATGGCGTTTACTTGATTACCTCCAAGCCCCTCTTCGAACAGACCATTTCGGCTCGCCCTGACGCCGGCATTTTTCATGTTTATCTTGGCTACGCTGGATGGACTCAAGATCAATTGAAGAAGGAAGTGGAATTGGGCGCGTGGTTCATTTTTCCGGCCGAGGCCAGCACGGTTTTCAATGCGGATCCGGATTCCTTGTGGCGGGAAATGATTCGCAGGACGGAGCTACAGTTGGCGCGGAGCGAGCCTGCGGATGCAGATCCACGGACGCGTGCAGGTAAATTCGCCGAGGTGAGCGGTAAGCGATGGAACTTGGCGCAGGCGGCGCGTATCGGTCGATGAGTGCGATGGAGATTTTCGCCAATTGACGCAATAGATTCTCTTTGTTATACCTCGCTGTTCTGGCTCGTCGGTCGATGGAGGTTTTCTATGTCGTCTTCGACCCGCGTTCTTCCTGTTCTATTCCTTTCGCGCAAGTTGCGCATCCGTTCTCTGATGCTGGCAATCACGTTGGCAGCCTGCGTACCTTCTGGAGTTGGAGCGAGCCATTCCCACTCCGTGACACCGGACGGAGCTGCCTCGGTCGACCAAGCCGTGCGCGCGTTCATGCAAACCGTCTCCCATTCCGTCACTCAGGATGGCCCCATGGCTTGGATCAAGTATTTCGATGCGAGCCCCGCATTCTTTATGGCCGTCAACGGCCAGATGGCATTCCCGAATACTGCCGCCGCACAGGAAGGTACTCGCAAGTTCGCACAAACCGTCCGTCACATTGAATTGAAGTGGGGAGATGATTTGCGCGTCGATCCGCTCACCAACGAGTTCGCCGTGGTCGCGGTCTCATGGTGCGAGATTCAAGTCGATACCGCCGGGCACAGCGTTACCGAAACCGGATACTTTACCGGACTTGCAGAGTATCGCGAGGGACGCTGGCAGCTCCGCGACGCTCACTGGTCGTCACCCGTTTCCTCCCACTAGTCTCTGACGGTTCGGAAACGCCACGCCCGGCGTTCGCAATCGAGGCGCGAACAAGCTCGCTACACGATGCTCGGGCGATGAAGCTCGAACAAATCAAAGTTCGCTTCTTCGAGCAACTGACGCTATGAGGCTATTTCACGTTTTGACGGCCGGTCATTGAGTGTAACCGAGATTTTTAGTCGATTGACAAAGCGGCCTTCTGACCATCGCTGCGGCCTCATGAATCTGCGCTGGTGAGTTCGATGGTGCTGGTCTGCTCACAGCAGTGATTCTTCCCGCTTACCTAATGACTTGGCGGCTGCATTTCGAACTTAGTGCTATTGGTGCGCAGCCATTTATGCGAGGAAGGGTCCATCACTTCCATATAAACCGTGTATTGGCCCGGATGGCTAAGGTCGAAGAAATACGCCAATTGGTACTTGTGGATGGATGAATCTCTTGCAGGAATGGTCCATGGCACATAAACCACCGTTCTAAGCCTCGGTATTCGTGGTTGGAGCCTGTCGGTGATAATTCGTGCGTTAGGCTTCATCGGCAGTTCCCCCTTGTCTCCCTCAACGTGAGGATCGGCTTGATCGATCGTTATCTCCCGATCAGTCAGGTTCTCGACTCTCAAGGCGGCCCAGGGAGACTGACCGACTGGAACCTTGTCTTTTTGAAGACGCATGCTCACCTCGATCGCAGGTGCTCTGCTGACCGTAGTGTCCTGAGCCGCAAGCGAGACAGTGGTGATCAGCATGGCCGTTTCCAAAATCAGGGCACGCGTGAGTAGCCTGTGCACATTACCTCCCGAATATTGAAGACGAGGAAGGGACATTGTAGCTCGACAACTGACGAAACCAGGCGTTTACGCGCAAATTCCCGGTCGCGGGGGAGGATGAGCGTAACAGGGATATTTCAACAGTCACCTGATTAAAGTGGCCCCTTCTTAACGCTCTCCGGTGCTCGATGGCCATTTTACAAAGTGGAACGAAGTCTGATTGAGGAGTAGCATGTTTGGTATCCGCAGGGCGTGTTCGACCACTTCGAGAAACCAGTTTCCAGGAGGCAAGATGTCTAACTCTCGTTGGTCAATTCTCACTATCGTAATGTTGTTGGCTGCAGGTCTGACGTTTGCGCAGCCTTCACAGGAATCGCAAGCTCCAACACCAGACAAGCATGCTGGAATGCACCACGAAGAGAGCGCGGATCAGCATCTGCAGATGCTCTCCGAGAAGCTCAACCTTACCGACGACCAGAAAGCGAAACTAAAACCTATCTTGCAAGATCAGCTGCAGCAGATGAAAGCAGTCCGCGAGGACAGTTCTCTTTCCGAGGAGCAAAAGCGGGCTAAAATGAAATCGATTCACGAATCCTTGCATGACCAGATCAACGCTGTACTCACAACCGAGCAGCAGGCTAAGTTTAAGCAAATGAAGCAAGAGCAGATGCAGAAGCACAAAGGGATGTCTGAAGGCGAAGGCAAGGAGCACGAATAGGGCTGTTCTTTTTCGGGCCGCCGTTACAAGATATTTCTAACGGTGGCTCGATTCCTCCTGAATCGCTCCTCAATCGAATTAACTCCGCTAAGGAGAGTCTGAATAAGGTCTCCCTTTCCACAGGAATATAGAGTAAGTTGCGCCAGATGAGATCGACAAACAAACAACAAAGGACTCTGGCGACGGTGAATGGTTTTGAGCGGTACACGAAAAAGACACGACGAGAAGCGTTTCTGGAAGAGATGGAGCAGGTTGTCCCGTGGAGCAAGCTGTGCGCGTTGATTGAGCCACACTATCCGAAACCGGGGAACGGGCGGCCACCGGTGGGAGTGGAACGTATGCTGCGTATGTATTTCTTGCAGCAGTGGTTCAATCTGTCGGACCCGGCCGTGGAAGAGGCCCTGTATGACTCGCCGGTGATGAGGCAGTTCGTGGGGATCGATTTGGGGCAGGAACCAGCGCCAGACGAAACCACGGTGTGCAAGTTTCGGCATTTGCTGGAAGAACAAGGACTTGGGGAAAAGATTCTGGGGACGGTCAATCTGCACCTGCAAGCCCGGGGAGTGCGCATCACCACCGGCACGATCGTGGACGCAACCATCCTGCATGCGCCGAGTTCGACCAAGAACCGAGAGCAGCAGCGCGATCCGGAGATGCACCCGACCAAGAAAGGCAAGCAGTGGTTTTTTGGGATGAAGGCCCATGTAGGAGTGGACAGCAAGACCAAGATCATCCACACGGCGGTGGCCACGGCGGCCAATGTTGCCGACTCGACAGTGCTGGCGGATCTGCTGCATGGGGAAGAAAGCCGGGTATGGGGTGATCAGGCCTATCGTGGACAAACCGAACTGATCCGGGAGTGCGCCCCCCTGGCGCAGGACCACACTCACCGCCGTTATCGTTATAAGAACGGGATTGACGAACAAGAGCGGGCGAAAAATCGGACGAAATCGAGCGTGCGGTCAAAAGTGGAGCACCCGTTTCAAGTCATGAAGGTGAAATTCGGATTTGTGAAGGTGCGCTACCGAGGACTGAAGAAGAACGCGCATCAGCTGTTTGTCATTTGTGGGTTGGTCAATCTGTTTCTCAGTCGAAAGAAGCTGCTGTTGGCGACCAGTTCATAACTGGAAGATGCCGCTTCGCGCTGCGTCAACGAAGGCGAAGGCAAGAAACCTGAGTACAGCCGAGCTTCACCGACCTGCTATTTCCTGAGGTACCTACATTTCAGGGATCGGAAACGTGCTTGTTCAGAGAGTCCTTAGCGCAACTTTGCGCCTTTTATTCGCCAGAGAAGCGAAAGGAAAGCGCAAACTTGTGCTTGCCGAGGAAGGCCCCAAGCCTGACGAATGCGTTTACGACAAAAAGCAAGAAATTCATTAATTTCTAAGGCATGGAGTCACAATGATCTTCACCACGAGAGACTGAACGGGTGCAAGGTCCGCGAAATCGCCCAGTTAGTGGCGAAATTTTCAAACGGACAACCGGCGACGGACTCGATGAGGTCTCGGAAAATGCAGCACAATTTCCTGGTTGATTTTCATTGGTTCCGGCGTCAATAGCTCTGCGCGATTCTTCGGCATCTTGCCACCCAGAATCCGGCAAATATTGACCAGTGAACGGCTGCCGCAAACCATGCAGATGTCATGCGGGCTGTCGCTGACAACGTCGCATTCAGCGCACAACACGGCGTGCTGCAGTGCTACAGCATTCAGAGGTTGACCAGCCGCGAGCAAGTTACCAGCGTTCGATTGGTTCATCACAGGCCCCTGGGAAGAGGTTCTTCATACAGAGCATTTTGCCGGAGATTGCCAGGGTGTGAGAATGGCACATGTGGGTCATTCTGTGTTTATTCTCCACTACGAGAGTTTCTGATCCAGGGGCGGCGTTCCCAAACGCGTAACCTCAGTCAAGATTGTTCCTCACAATGCGGATGATATTTCTTTCGCACGGCTGTGGAAAACCCGCTAAGCCAGCTGCTGATTCAACAGTGAAGACCTACCTTCGTTAACAAAGATTGCGAAGTTGCAACGACCTCCTCCAGGCGACAGCAGATCCGTCGCTCAGACCACTTTGAGCGGTACGGCACCGCCTGCAGGGTAGACCTTACCAACCTTTGTCTGGCCGGGTGAATCTGATGCTGGCAAAAATCGGGCCTAATCCGCTCTAAGCCTTATTCGGGAGATTTGATCCAATGCCTGCTGTTTGCCGTACCGTCGCATTCCTGCGCTCAAAAATGGTCCCATGGTTGCTCGCGGTGCTGGCTGCTTCCAACCTCGCCCTGGCTCAAGACAGTTTCATGATGCACTATTCGCCGGCCGGGTCTGGGGCTAGCCTGATCAACCGTGGTGACTTCAACAACGATGGAATCCCCGACATTGTCACGGGCAACAACGGAGGCGCCGGTGGTTATGGAGTCTCTGTGATGCTGGGCAAAGGCGACGGGAGATTTGAAAATCCGAAAAACGGCGCACTGGGTGTGGGTACATTCGACATGGCGGTTGGGGACTTCAACGGCGACGGGAAGCTGGATGTTGCCTTGGCCGGATATGTCAGCCCGACGCAATCGGTGGTGCAAATCATGCTGGGCAACGGTGATGGGACATTCAGGAAAGGTCAGACTATTGATCTCCCGGCAAATACGAGTCCAAGGTCAATCGCTACGGGCGATTTCAACAATGATGGCCACCTCGATCTGGCATTGGCGCTGAATCAGTTGATTGTCTATAAAGGCGCAGGGAATGGCACTTTCACTCAGGCGGCCTCAATAAAAGTTGGTACGCAAACGCCATTGCAAGAAGTTCGAATAGGCGATTTCAACGCCGATGGAAAGACGGACATAGAAGTCAGCGACGGAGCCGGTCTCTACGTGATGTGGAACGCAGGCGGCTTCGCTTTCAACACCGTGCTACTGAAGAGCTCGAAGTTCGGGATAGGCGCGACACCGGTAGACGTGAATCAGGACGGTTTCACCGATCTGCTGGTGACCTACTACACCTGCGACGTTGGGAAAGATATCCAGCCAGGAGCGTGCACGAACTGGGAGGTGTTGCTGGGAAGCGCCAACAAAACCTTCCGTCAGTCAGCGAACTTCAACCTGAGCATCGATTATCAAGGGCTGTGGGGGACGACTGCGGCAGACATCAACGGCGATGGCATCAACGACATCGTGGGGATCTCCAACGCTCTGCAACCATTCGAACTCCTTATCTGGCTGGGCAATCCGGATGGCAGCTACCAGACCACGCCACTGAGTTACACGATTGGAAGCAACTCGTCCGCCAGCGATCTGGTGGCAAGCGATTTTAACCGCGATGGGAAGATCGATTTTGCGATACCGACTCCGGGAACGCTCCTGGGAATGTCCGTATTTCTGAATGCTACGCCGCGCGCGACGTGCACGCCGCCTACGGCCTCGCCGTCGGTGACGGTGTGCGAGCCGCAGGATCTGACCTATTCGAATTCTCCGGTGCACTGGATCGCGGATTCGAGGGACACGAGCCACCAAGTTACCGCGATGCAGATTTATGTGGACAACAAACTGATGAAGAACTCTCCGAGCGCGTCTATGAATGAGGAACTGGCGCTGGCGAAGGGTCCGCACGTGGTGTTGACCAAGGCTTGGGACAACGCAGGCGCGAATTTCCGGTCCGACCGCTACATTACGATCTACGGCGGGACGCCTGGAGAAACGTGTCCGGCGGCGACGGATTCGCTGAATCTGTGCCTGCCCACGCAGAATGAAACGACCTCGACTTCGCTACACGTGTTCGCCAACGCGGATTCTGCTAACGTGTCGCTCACGGCGGTGCAGGTGTACATCGACAATAAACTGATCTACAACGACACCAGCGGTGCAACGTATGTGGATACAGCTTTTACGGTGAGTAAGGGACTGCACTATATCGTCGTGAAGGCGTTTGATGCGAACGGGAAGAGTTACTCGGAGGCGCGGAACATTACGGCTCAGTAGTGTGGGAGTGGGGATTCTACGGAATCCCCTTCTTAGAAAATCGTGCCGTCCCCGCAGAGTCTGTGTCGTAAACTTTTCTTTCGCCCCTTCGGGGCTTGTTCATTTTCCCGCTAAAACTTCCCACGGCTCGCGCCGTGGGCTTTATTCTGTCGCCGCTTCGCGGCTGGACGCGTGGCGCAACCTGGCGCCTTCTTCTGCATGCTCGCTAACGATTCACGCCCACGCGTTGCATTCGCTTGTTTTTCGCCTAGCATGGATTCGGCTGGTGTTCGAGCAAGGCCCGCTTTTCGCGTGTTAAACTAGTACTTCCCATGGCTACGATTCAACGCAGAAAGACCGTTACGGCCGTTGTCGGAGGTGTGCGCGTCGGGTCGGATGCACCGGTTGTGGTGCAGTCGATGACCAACACCGATACTGCGGATGTTCCTTCAACTGTGCAGCAGGTAGCGGCGCTGGCCCGCGCTGGGTCCGAACTCGTTCGGGTTACGGTGAACAACGATGAGGCGGCGGCGGCCGTGCCACGGATCGTCGAACAACTCGACAAGCAGGGCGTTCGCGTGCCGATCATTGGGGACTTTCATTACAACGGGCATGTGCTGCTTACGAAGTATCCGGAGTGTGCGCGCGATCTGGCGAAGTACCGGATCAATCCGGGGAACGCCAGCATCGGACGAAGCTGGCGACTCCAACTTCCGTACCATGATTGAAGTCGCGGTGAAGAATGAGAAGCCGGTGCGTATTGGCGTGAACTGGGGATCGCTCGACCAGACGCTGCTAACGCAGATGATGGACGATAATTCCCGCCTTGACGAACCCAAGGATGCGCGCGAAGTGACCATGGAAGCGATGGTGGTGAGCGCGCTGAATTCGGCGGAACTGGCGAAGAAGTACGGGCTGAGAGGGGACCAGATCATCCTGAGCGCGAAGGTGAGCGGAGTGCAGGATCTGATTGACGTCTATCGGGCGCTGGCGGCGCGTTGCGACTATCCGCTGCATCTGGGACTGACCGAGGCCGGGATGGGCGCTAAGGGCGTGGTGGCCTCGAGCGCGGCGATGGGCGTGGTGCTGCAGGAAGGCATTGGCGACACGATTCGGGTTTCGTTGACGCCTGCGCCCGGAGGCGATCGCACCGAGGAAGTGCGGGTGGCGCAGCAGATTCTGCAGTCGATGGGGATTCGCAGCTTCACGCCACAGGTGACGGCTTGTCCGGGGTGCGGGCGCACCACCAGCACATTTTTCCAGGAGATGGCGGAGCAGATTCAGTCGTACCTGCGCGAGCAGATGCCTGCCTGGAAGGGGCGCTACGTGGGCGTTGAGGAGATGAAATTGGCCGTGATGGGCTGCGTGGTCAATGGACCGGGCGAATCGAAGCATGCCAACATTGGAATTTCTCTGCCCGGGACGTTCGAGGAGCCCAAGGCTCCGGTTTATGTGGACGGGCGGCTGTTCACGACGCTGAAGGGGGATCGGATCGTGGCGGAATTCATCGAGATCTTGGACGAGTACGTAGATTCGCACTATGCGGCAAAGGAAGCCGAAGTCGCTGTCCGGCACTGAACGGGCACGTCCAACTCACATATCTCTTCGTAGAGACGTTGCTGGCAACGTCTTTCTCGTGCGCGTGCGGTATCGAGACTGTTACGAATTTCGTGCCATCCGCTAAAGCGGACTCGGTCTACTGCACTTCCCGGCACTGCCGTGCCGGGCTTCCACATTCCTCCGCCACGCGGCGGGGTCTTGATTTGTCTTACCGCGTATTCAAAACCGAGTTTCGTGACAGCCTCGATTCGGATGGATAGAACGCCCGCTGTGGGATGCCGGCGGCAGAGACGTTGCTAGCAACGTCTCTACTGGCCGCTCAAAAGGAAAATGGGGTTCTGCAGCGCGGGCTGGCCGCCCGGTGGGGCCGTGGCGGCGCTGAAGGGGGCGGCGAGGTCGGTGACCAGTTGATCTGGAGTGTTGACCCCTCCAGTGGAGAGGGTGCTTGTGGTCGCGATGATGTCGGCGATCGAGCCGGCGTCGCAAATGCTCACATAGACGTGGCTGCTGTCGCCCGCGGCCGCGGCGAACATGCGGAAGCGGGTCGTGCCGGGAGCGTAGGTTGGAGCCGGGTCACAGGATGACAACCGAGCCACGGCGTACTGCGTGGCCCCGAACAGCGGCTGGCCCAGCAGGGAAATCGAGGGCGGCAGCAGGGAAGTGGACGCCGAAATCGGTTTGACGGTCATGCTGCGAGCGTCGTACACGGTGAGCCTGGGGATCACGCATGCCCCCGACACACCGGAACCGGCCGGACATGCGCTCAGGGTCTGGTAGCTGGCCACGTAAAACCGGGATCCATCCGGCATCACCGCGACGGAGACGGGCGTGCATCCGCTGGGGCAAGGAGCATTGG
Organism: uncultured Acidobacteriaceae bacterium; assembly: GCA_963768265.1. Lineage (GTDB taxonomy): Bacteria > Acidobacteriota > Terriglobia > Terriglobales > Acidobacteriaceae > Sulfotelmatobacter. Next base: position 309,911 of record CAVYHM010000047.1, on the reverse strand, counting down.
CACCTGCGGTCATGGAGATGGCGGACAGGAGCGTGGGCGCGTCCGAGGTCGCGTCAAAGACGTAGACGGCTGCCGCCGTAGGATTGGTCACGTAAAGCCGGTTGCGAGTTTTGTCGTAAAGGGCAAAGTTGGCGCCCGGCCCGCCCACCGGCTGACTCGACGTCACCGTGTTCGTGGCAGTGCTGATGGTGAGCAACTGTCCGTCCCCCTGAGTGATGACGTACACAAACCTGCTGTCGGTGCGCGACACGGCCCACACCGGCGTGCTGCTGCCCGTGGGAAGTGCAATCGTAGCCAGCGTCGACAAATCGGTAGGAGAGAGGTCCATGATCGTGCCCGCGACCGGCGGATTGACGCTTCCCTGGTTGACGACGTAGAGATTCTGCGCGTCGGGAGTCTCGGCCAGAGAAACGGGATGCGCAATTGGGTTGGCGGCCGTGGCGAGGTAGCTGATGGTCGTGATCGTACCCTGGGCGGGATTGAGCGCGGCGACCGAATCCGTGCTGCTGAGGGGACAGTTCGGGTCGTTTTCGAAGCCGTAGTTGGCCAGGTAAATAGTGCTCGTTTGAGCCGTGGCCAGGAAGTCTGGTTGGTAAGAACAAGAGAGTGGAATCGGAATGGTCGCGGTTCCACTGGTGCCGCTCGCCAGCCCAAGTACAGGATCGGCGTATGTGATCGTGGTCCCACTGACCGAGGAAATTGTGAAACTTCCGTCGTAAGCGTTAGGGTTGGAGCCAGTCACGACTACGCCGGTGATGATGACGACGCCTCCTGCCTGCGCCCTGACCAGTGGAGCGCTCAAGGTGACCGTGACCAAGCCGGTACTGTCTTCGGAGATGGCGGTAATGGCGGAGGACTGATTATTCCCGACGTTCGGCAGGGTGAATATTGTCGGCGTACCCAGACCGGTGGCTGTAGTGCTGTCTACGGCGGGAGTGAAAGCGGTGACGATGTCGACTCCTCCAACGTTTAAGGTGCCGTCGCTATTGACGCTGCCCGCGCTGGCCACAAATACCCGGGGATTGTTGGAAGGAAGAGCCGCGGCGTGAGTGGGATTTACGCCCATGTTCGCGACCCCAATGTCGCTGTCGCCGGAGACATCGATCTGCAGGGCGGTGCCGGGATTGGAGAGCACGTTGGTGCTGATGCCGAACACGGCGTGGAAATTTGCAGGATTGGGAGGATTGGTGCTGACTGGAATCACGACCGGGCGGTAGACCTGCCCGCACGAAATACACACCAAAGCGGCTAGCGCCATTGCGGCCAGCCAGCCCATACGTCGGACAGTCATCGGCACCCCGGAGAAGGAATTCTGGTTCAAAACGAATGTAGACAGAAGCGACTATTGTAACGATTGCCGGGCGCGGGCGCTAGGGACGGGCGAGTTAGGATACTGGCTGCGCCCTGATCCTCGCGAGATCCTTCGCTCCGCCTCAAGAACGGCTGCGCTCAGGATGACGCCCCTTTTGAAGTAGCGACACCGCTTCCAAATCGAGCCAGCACAAATCGCAGCACTCAGCATCGGCGCTCTTCTAATCTCTCAGGCAAGGATGCTGGGGGCTCCAGGTTGGGATGCCTGGGCCACGGCCTTTCGAGTGGGGACGGCGCGGACGCCGCATCGTTGAGGTTTGGGCGCTGAACGTTTTATCCGCGGCCGCGGCGTGATTTGGCAACTGCGGTGCGCGGTTCTGCTTCGTCGACTGTCGCGGCTGGTTTTTTCTTGCCTTCCATCTGGGCGAGACTTTGCTTCAGGGCGGCCATCAGGTCTACGACCGGGGCCAGTTTCTTGGGCGTCTCGACGGCGGCGATTTCTCCGCCTTCGAGTTTGGTCTCGATCAGCTTCTTCAAGTTTTCCTGGAAAGAGTCTTGGTACTTCTCCGGATCCCAGTCGGCGGCCAAAGCTTCAATCAACTGGTGCGCGACCTTGACCTCGGCGTCTTTCAGATCCACGTCGGGTGCGCCGAAGCCTTCGACCTTCTTTACTTCTTCCGAGTAGTACATGGTGTGCAGCATCATGCCGCCCTCGTGCGGACGCAGGAAGACGGTGTATTCGCGGTTGTGCATGGTGATCTTGGCGATCGCCACGTATTCGCTTTCTTCGAGGGCTTTGGTCAACAGGGCATAGGGGCGGCGTCCGGCTTCTTCCGGCATCATGTAGTACGAACTCTCGAAGTAGACGGGGTCGACTTCGCTCTCCTTCACGAATTCGAGGATCTCCATGGTCTTGGCGGTCTGCGGCTCGATCTTCTTGATCTCGTCGGGCTCGATGATGATGTACTCGTCCTTGCGGAATTCGTAGCCTTTCACGATGTCGCTGCGGTCGACGACCTGGCCGTCGGCCTGACACACATATTGCTGCTTGAGTCGCGACTTGTCAGTGCGATGCAACATGTTGAAGGAGATGCCGCTGCTACGCGCGCCCGAAAACAGACGCACGGGCATGGAGATGAGGCCGAACGTTAAGTGACCGGACCAAGTCGACGATGGCATGGTTTCCCTCGAAGTCGTCCCCGAAGCCGGCGGGGCTGGGGGACGGAAGCGCTAAACCTCACAGCAGGGAGAGTTTAGCTCAGAACACTGGTTTGATGCATCAAGCGAGTGGCACGTTGGGGACGCGGGGAATCGAAATTCAAAGCCGGAGGGGATGGGGTCGGAAACGCCTCAGCACTAGGGATAGTAGTTAACTGAGGGGATTCCGGCGTAACATGTCCGCCGATGCTCCGGGACGAGGTCGCTCTCACTGCCTCCAGCCATGGGCCAAGAAGCGAAAGCTAGCCAACGTTCAGATTTCGTGTAGCTTTTGAGAGTCTGGCAACATCTCTGAACTGGCCTCCCGGGAGGACCAATGATGAGCGACCTGCGCTATCCCATCGGCAAATTCAGCTATGACGGACCACTCAACGAAGATCGGAAACACGCGTTCCTTGACGATATTGCCCGTACCCCGGCCAACTTGCGGACAGCAGTGAAAGGACTGACCGAGGCTCAATTGGACACGCCGTACCGTCCCGGAGGATGGACTGTGCGACAGGTCGTTCACCACGTGCCCGACAGCCATTTGAACTCTTACGTGCGCTTCAAGCTGGCCCTTACGGAGGACGAACCGACCATCACGCCCTATGCGGAGGATCGTTGGGCGGAACTCGCAGATACGAAGGCCACTCCCGTGGAAGTTTCTTTGACTCTCCTCGAGTCTCTGCACGACCGCTGGGTGCGGTTGCTGCGATCGCTCGTGCCGGAAGACTGGAAGCGAACGTTTCGCCATCCTGCGCTGGGCACAATGACGCTGGAAAAGACGCTTGCTTTGTACGCGTGGCACGGACGTCACCATGTGAGCCACATCACAAGCCTGCGTGATCGTGAGGGATGGTAGCGGGGGTACTCTTGTTCGGGAAAACTTAGGTCATCTTTTGGGCTTTCCAACTGCCCGGTAGCCTAGTACAGACATGCGGACCCGTTTTTCAACTCTGTGCTGGGTGCTCGGAGCTGTGCTTCTGGCGTTTTCAAGCTTGAGTTTGGGGCAGAAATCTTCGCCGCCTGCGGCCACGACTTCGGAGCCTGCCACTTCGACTTCAGACGCCTCTGGCGAGACAAGCAGTAGTCCTCTGGCTGCGGCCGCGCGAAGTGCCAAAGCGCAGAAGACGGCGAAAGCCAAGAAGGTCTTCACCGACGAAGACATGGAAGCTACCGCGGGGCCCTTGCCGCGTTTGAAGATGGACGGGGCGGAGAATGCGGATGAGGTAGTGGCTGCTATCTGCGAGTACAAAACGAAGCACACGCCGGAGCAGACTGAGGAAGCGGTCCACATCTGGTACGACCGGTACGACGAGATGCTGCAGGCGGCCATTCGGGTAAACCTTGACGTCCAGACGCTTCGCGCCGCGAACATGAGTAACGGCTACGAACTGTGCATGCAGAGTCAGGATTACCAGCAATGCCAGAACCGGCAAATGGCCGAACAACGAGGGGCGCGCAACGATCAACTGGAACTGGCCAAGAACAGCAGACTCACGGTGCGCATTCAGCATTCGTTCATGAAAGTCAGGAACGGGCTGTGGATGCAGAATCTGCGTTATCCCTGGTTCAAGATTCGGACCACCAACAACATCGACGAGTTCTGATGGTGTCGGTGACCTCAGGGGCTAAAGCCCAGGTCATTTTTCGCTCATGGCGGCACGACTGAAGTCGTGCCCTTCCCAACATCGCGGCAGGACTGAGGTCGGGCTCTTTCCATCCTTGCGCAGGAACGAAGTCGTACTCTTTCCAAGCCTACGCTCTTTATCTATATCTATCCGAACGTCTCAGGTGACGCCCAGTCTCCACAGGGAATAGCTGGTGGCTTCGCGGAGGACCGCGACGGCGCGCAGCATGGCGCCATGGGGCCGCGAATCGGGCCGGGGCGCAACGTAGACCGGGCCGAGGCCTTCATGTTCGAGCAGTTTGCGAATCCGGAAGACGTGGTATGCGTCGCTGACGGCGATGCAACTATGCAGGCCGTTAGCGCGCATGATGACGCCAACGCGCGCGGCGGATTCCGAGGTGTCGCGGCCCTGGGTTTCGGCAATCAGGCTCCGTTCGGGAACGCCGTGGTGCATGAGATAGTCTCGACCCACTCCGCCCTCGCTGAAGCTGGGATCGGCGCCGGCACCGCCGGTCGTGATGATGACTGGGGCCTCTCCGTGGTGGAAAATGTCGAGGGCATGATCGAGTCGCGCCCGCAAGACGGGCGAAGGATGACCGGAGTATTCGGCCGCGCCGAAGACGATGATGGCATCGGCGGGGTGAAGTTCCTGCAGCGAGGCTGTGGTTACAACCTCGACTGCGGTGACGATCAATAAGAGTGCGACCGCCAGCACCACCATGATCAGCAGACGAAGCCACCAGCGCCGCAGGGGATGCCGGTTGGTGTTTCCGTCAGTCATTATTCGAAGTTCATCCTGTAGCGCTCAACCTCGAGCGTGGTTCATCCTTGGGCAAAGTAAGTAGAAATCTCGTCGGAGGGAATGGCACCTTCGCGAATGATGCGCCAACGCGCGGCCTGGTCGGTCAGATCCACGATGGTGGAGGCGACGTCGCGTGGGGAGGCGCCGCCATCGACGATGATGCTGATGCGACCGTGGAGTTGATCGCGCACCTGCTCGGCGCTGGTGCATTCGGAGGCGCCGCTGAGATTGGCGGACGTGGCCGTGATCGGAATCGCCGCGGCACTCACGACGGCCCGCGGAATCTTGGCGTTGGGCACGCGCAAGGCGACGTTGCCGGTGTTCGCCGTGACCTTCAGAGGCAGACGCGATCCAGCTCTCACGATGATGGTCAGCGGTCCGGGCCAGAACTTGCGGGCTAAGGCGTAAAACTCGTCGGGCAAGTCCTTGGCCAGTTCCGAAGCCTGATCGACGCTCTCGATCAGGAGCGACAGCGGCTTGTGGCGCGAACGCGTCTTGATGTCGTAGACCTTGTCGACGGCGCGCAGGTTGAAGGGGTCGGCGGCGAGTCCATAAAACGTGTCGGTGGGCATGCCCAGCACTTCGCCGGAGCGAATCTGATCGGCGGCGTACTTGACCAGGGACAACTCAGGGTTATCGCAATTGATTTTGACGATCTCGGCGCGCACAGCGCCCCCTTCCTAATGACCCTCAGGATTTTACCGGTTTGATTGCAAAACCTATCATAATACGGCAAAAAACGACGCGAAGGGGTGGGATTGAGTATCATGCAGTCGATACCCGACTGTTATCAATGAACAGGACCTCCGAACCGCCCAACTCGCAAGACCGACTCCGCCGCATCGAAGGGCGCCATAATTCGCTGGTTAAGGTGTTGCGGCAGGCCTTTGGTCACGCCGAGCGCACCGAGGACGGCGACTGCGCCATTGAAGGGCTACACGTGGTGGAGGAGGCGATCCGCAGCGGGCTGCGGTTTCGGGCAGTTTTCTTTCGTGAATCAGCGCAGGTTTTGACCACCCGCCTCATGCCGCAGATCGGGGCGCACGTGGAAACCCTGCTGCTTCCCGACAAGATTTTCGACGGAGCTGTGCCGAGCGAGACGCCGCAGGGAGTGGCGGCCCTGGTAAAGCTGAAAGAGCTCTCACTCGATGATGTGCTCGAACGGCTGCAGGTTGGTCCGATGATCGCGGTGGCGGGGTTGCAGGACCCGGGCAATCTGGGGACGATCTTGCGCTCGGCCGAAGCATTTGGCAGCGCCGGAGCGATACTGGGCGAGGGCACGGTCAATCTCTTCAATTCGAAAGTCATTCGTGGTTCGGCGGGATCGGTTTTTCGGCTGCCTGTCATTGTGGCGAAGAAGGAGGCGGAATTGGAGAGCATCTTCGCGAAGTTCCGGGCACACGGTGTGCGCTTGATTGCGACCTCTTCGCACAAGGGGACGCCGCTGGATCAGGCGAAGCTTACCGAGCCTGCGGCAATTTTTGTGGGAAGCGAGGGCGCGGGGCTGTCGCGGACGCTCATGGGCCAAATGGACGAGACGGTGGCGATCCCACACTCTCCGCGCGTGGAATCGTTAAACGCAGGTGTGGCGGGGAGCATCGTGCTCTACGAGGCGGCGCGCCAGCGGCGCAATCTGGGGATGGATGGTGAGTGAAACAGCGAAGTTTCGACGGTAAATCGGTTGCAATTCCCCGCTAAATTCGAATCTCCTTGAGCGTTGACAAGGCTAGGTGTACATTTCGGTCGGCCCGCTTAAAGGCGGATCCGAGGAGGAATCGGCATGGGATTTCTCGCATGGATTGTGGTTGGGCTAATCGCAGGTTGGCTTGCTGGCCAGGTGATGAAGGGTGGTGGCTACGGCATCATCGTTGACATCATTCTCGGCATTCTCGGCGGCATTGTGGGTGGCTGGCTGTTTGGGCTTCTGGGAATCTGGCCCGGCGGCGGCATGATTGGCTCCATCATTGTGGCATTTGTTGGCGCTGTGATTCTGGTGTGGATTACCCGCTTACTGAAAAAAGCCTGACTTGGAACTCGCCCGGCAACTGAAAAAAGGAAGCATACCCCCCAAACCGAACCTTGGCCCATGCCGGCTGAAATGAAGGTTGTCGGCTTTCGCCGCGTGCCGGGTTGAAATGTTTCCTACGCCGAGCAGACCCTTTGGTCGGTCCCTTCTTCAAATGCCAAGTGTACGGCGATAACTCGCAACAAACGATCAGTAACTGCGCGCCAATACTCTCGTCGCCATCTGGGAGATCGCGCAGGAGCAGCGTTTTCGCGACATACGACGTTTCGTTGTTGGCAAACGTTTTCGTCAATTTTGCGGATTTATAATGAGACCTTGGTTGGATCGAACCCGTCAAGAAATCAAACGGTGGGATGACCCATGAAGAGCCCGACGAGGAGTATAAGGTTGGCAGTGCTGACGTTGAGTGCGGCGAGTGTGATTTGCATAAGAGCGCAGGCACAACAAGACCAAGCGAAGGACAACACTCAGTCACACAAAATTGAAGTGTCACCATCCAAGGGATGGGTCGACACGAACATCGATGTGCGAGGCGGCGCAAAGCTACGCTTCACTGCTACCGGGCAGATTACATACCCAGCCGATCAGTCCTACAGTGGAAAATTGCGCACAGCAGGAACGTTCGGCCCGGATGGGCTTCCGCGAGGATTCGCCGACCTGGTTCACCAGTACGCTGTTGGAAGTGCAGGGCATGGAGCTCTCATCGGCCGCATTGGTTCTGAGTCATATGCCCAAGCCTTTCTGGTCGGAGCAAGCATTGAATACGACGTACCGGTTTCGGGCCGATTGTACCTGGGAATCAATCAAAGCGAACAGGACGCATCCGTCGCGACTGGCAGCTTCGAGGTGAAGGTCGAGATTTTAAAAGAGGGTTCGGGCGACGCTGGGGCTGTTGGGGGACCGGTTGAGACCCGAGTGGTGGGCATCACGCCGGATTTGCTGAGTAAGATTCCGCGCCGTGTCTCCGATCCCGCCAAAAACCCTGGCGACATGGTCAATCTGCTGATTGTGGGGACGCAGGACCAAGTGGTGCAAGTATTCACAACTGCGGGATGGGTACAAGTCGACAAAACGGTCGGCAATACGGCGTTGAATGCTTTGGTTGGATCTTTAGAAAAAAAAGACTATCTGACGATGCCGATGAGCACGCTGTTCTTGTTCGACCGTGCCCAGGATTATGGGTTCGCGCACGCCGAGCCGGTCAGAGTCGCGATGTCGCGGAATCACCTACGCGTGTGGAAATCGCCTTACGTGATCGAAGGACGCCCACTGTGGTGCATCGCGGCGACGCATGATATTGGATTCGAGCGGGATCAGCGAAACAACGGTGTCACGCATAAAATTGACCCCGCTATCGATGGCGAACGCGAGTACGTTAATGGCACCCTCTCCGGTACCGGACTCGTGATGCAGCGGGACCATGTCACCCCAGCCGATGCACTCACCACTGCCAAGACTGCGACCGGCGGGGAGTTTCACTCCGACGGACGCATACTCGTCCTTGTTCTGAAAAACACGGCGAACAACAACTAATCCTTCTGTCAGGACAGAACCACGCTCAGGTCACGGCGAAGTTGGAGCAGCGCGCCTTCCTCAGTTGATTACACTTCAATCCGCCAAAAGTGCCGAAGGTTCTTACCTTCTGATACCAACCCATTTTCCTTGCAGAATGTTGACTAGGAAGTTTCGGCGCCTGTCTGACTACGCGCTGCCGCGCTACTAAGGCAGCCGGAGATCTGTTTTCTCGTCCACCACAATATTCCTGCGCTCGCCATCCTGGACATACAAGATGCGCAGGTGCTTGCGGGCTCCAGGCAGGGGTCGCCTCCCATGCTGTAGTTGTCGACGCGAAGGAAGAGCCGGCCGTCATCGATGCGGCTGCGCAGGACATCCGTTACATTCATGAACTGTCCTTCTGCTCCGTAATAGGCGCGCAGAATCTGCAGTCCCCTCTCGTGCCGATCGGGCCAATCTTCGCGACGATCGCCGCGCTCGTGTCGTTCATGTTCCTCGCGGCGTTCGTGCCAGTTGTCGGGATCCAGCTCCAGGCGCGCAACGCTCCGCTCCGGATAGCTGTAGTCCTTAATGTCTCCGTCCCATTCGCGCAGGCGGATGACCAGAACTTTATTCTCGTGCGGTGCGGGATCGATTCCCAGGTTGAAACGAGTGACCTCGAGCTGCAGGACGCCGTCATGGATAAAAGTGCGGACGCGGGATGTCACGTCGACTTTGCGTCCCGGAACTCCCCACTCCGCTCCCACCAACTCACCACCCTGCGCCATCGCCGAACCTGCCAACAACAGCAGGCACGCAAATCCCATCCACAATTTCATGATCGTCTCCCCCAATCCGAGATCATAAAACTGGAGGCCGGCGGAATCACCAGCACGAACGACCACGAACTAATGGTGCGTCGCCACACCAAGAAAGGCTTCTGATCCCAAGGCCGCAAAGGAAATCGGTGAGCAGTGCGCCCCACTATCCTTCGCCCGGTACGCTCGCGGGACCCGCGATGAGTGCAATGGGGATTTGTACGAAGCCGCTGGCGCGGCGGACGCTACCGCGTGTTCGAGGATCGGCAGTTGGTAAGGGATTGAAGTGAGAAGTAAGTTGGGTCACAGAAAAAGGAGGTCCCTGTGACCCAACTACGCAAACAGATGCTGGAAGAAATCCAGCGTCGTAATTACTCCCATCGTACCGCAAGAACCTACGTTCGCATCGTCCGCGATTTTGCGGAGTATTTTCACCAGCCACCGGACAAGCTCGGGCCCGAGCAAATTCGGCAGTATCAGGCTCATCTGTTTCAATTCAAGAAGTTGGCTCCTGCCACGGTCAGTCAGTATGTGTCCGCGTTGCGCTTCTTGTTCGTAAAGACACTGCGTCGGCATTTTCTGGCTGAGTACATTCCATTTCCGAAGTCCCGCAAGCGACTGCCGACCGTGCTCAGCCCGGAGGAAGTGACCCGACTGATCGACGCGGCCTGCAATCTCTATCACCGCACGCTCCTCATGACCTTGTATTCCACCGCCGCACGCCGGGCCGAGCTCTGCCGGCTGAAGGTACAAGACATCGACAGTCAGCGCATGATGATTCGCATTAACCAAGGTAAGGGCGGCTGCGACCGAGAGGTTCCTTTGAGCCCCAAGCTGCTGGAGACTCTGCGCGTCTACTTTCGCTGGATGCGGCCCACCAACTTCCTGTTTCCGGGCACCGTGAAAGGAGTGCGCGCCGACGTCCCCATCAGCCCCAATATAGTGTGGTTAGCGTGCCGGCAAGCTGCCCAAAGGGCCGGCATCACGAAACGCCTTTCTCCCCACAGCTTGAGACATAGTTGTGCTTCCCACCTTCTGGAAGCGGGCGCCGACCTGCGTACCATTCAGGTCCTACTCGGACATTCCAGGCTGGAGCACACCCTCATCTACCTGCATCTCTCGCCCAAGCATCTGCGCGCCATCCCCAATCCGCTCGATGCTCTGCAAGTCTCCGGCCTCGAGGGCGTCAAACGCTCGCGGAGGCTCAAGCAAAAATGACTCGGCCCCTCCTCGAGGTGGCCGATATCGTTCGCGCCCAAGGTGATCGCTTCGTCAAGCACAACTTCCGCTGGATCCACTGGGCCCACCGGAAAGTGCTGCGCGCCATCGCTCGCTGCCGTACGGCGTCACTCGGTGGGCATCGTGATAAGTGCCCGCGCTGTGGCTATCGCGCCATCTCATTTAATAGTTGTCGCAATCGCCATTGTCCCAAGTGCCAGAGTGGCGCTCGCGACAAGTGGATCATGGCTCGGCAGAATGAACTTCTGCCCGTCGCCTATGTCCATGTTGTCTTTACTCTGCCTCACCAACTCTCCGCACTGGCGCTGCAGAACAAGAAGGTCCTCTATGACCTCTTGTTCCGCGCCAGTGCAGAGACTCTACAAGAGGTCGCCCGAGATCCCCGCCATCTGGGGGCAGACATTGGCTTCCTTTCGGTCTTGCATACCTGGGGACAAAACTTGCTGGCTCATCCTCACCTCCACTGTGTCATTCCTGCCGGAGGTCTCTCGCCCGACGGAACCCGCTGGATCCATCCCCGCTATCCCTTCTTCCTGCCCGTCCACGTCCTCAGTCGCATCTTCCGCGGCAAGTTCGTCGCCGGCTTAAAACGACGATTCCAGCAACACCAACTCGCCTTCGCCGGAGTTCTCAAGCCGCTGGAAAACGAAAAGGCCTTCCGCTCCTTCTTGCGCCCCTTGTTCCGTCAGAACTGGGTCGTCTACGCCAAGCCGCCCTTCGGCGGTCCCCACCATGTACTCGGCTATCTCGCCCGCTATACCCATCGCGTAGCCATCACCAACCATCGCCTCGTGGCTTTCCAGCATGACCAGGTTACTTTCCGCTGGAAGGATTATGCCCACGGACATAAGAAGAGAATGATGACGCTCGGTTCGCAAGAGTTCCTACGCCGCTTCCTGCTTCACGTCCTACCCCGCGGCTTTGTCCGCATCCGCTCTTTCGGCTTCCTCGCCACTCGCCGCCGTGCCAGACTCTTGCCGCTCTGTCAGCGCCTGCTCGCCGACTATCCCACGGCGCACACCCCCGCAGCCGTCACTTCATCCCCCACTCAGCCCACTTGTTTCCGCTGCCCACACTGTTCCACTCCCATGCTTATCGTCGAAATATTCTCTGTCACTACTGCTTGGCAACTCTCGACCAGGAGCGCGTACCTTGACTCTTCCTAATCATCCAACCATGCCGCTCTCCACAGCGCGAGCTTCTGCTCCGACAGCCGTAGTGTCTGTACTCACCGAAATCCACCTCAATCCACCACTTACTTTCGTAAATTACCCGCACCGGATCGCCTCCTCGGACCTACCCATACTCTCGCCGACACCTTTTACCAGTCCGCTCAACCCAACCCTGCGACGAACAAATCGCGAATCGCGCATGCAAAACCCATAGCTCCCCCGCGTCCGCCGCGCCAGCGCCTTCGTACAAATCCTCCTATCGCAAGTGCCCCGGCGCGAAACACTTGGCTCCGCGCGGAAGCTCACCGCCGGGGCACTTGTCGATAGGAAACTAAGATTTATCGCCAATTGAGTCATAAACAAGGGTGAGCCGCGAGCACCTCGGCTTACTCCCATTGAAAATGGGAAACTCAGCCGCGCCGTGGCAACCGCCTCACGGTCGGGCCGGGACCGTCATCTCTGATTCCCCTATGGATTCAAGGCCGATTGCGCCCAGAAGTTTCAGCTGTGCTGCCCATGGTTCGGATGAGTTCATCGAGTTGGCCTTCAATCACACTCAGTTTGTCCTGCTCGTCCCGTAGCTGCTGCTCGGCTTGGGTTTCTGTCGGCTGCTGTTGCTGCGCTATGTTCCATTGGATTTCGAGGTCCGACTTAATGTGCTTGATCCGATCCTGCAAAACCTGCGGGTTGTCCGCGGTTTTGAGGGCCTCCTCGGTGCGCTTCAGCTCACTTGACAATTCTCTCTGACGGACGTGCGTTTCGAAGAGCTTCTGGCGGGCGTCGTTTAGATGGTCCGAGGCTCGTGTAACCGCTCCTTCTTGCAGTTGGAGGCGAGCTAGCAAGATCTGGATGCCCTGAGTCCTATTCAGCGACACGCGCAGGTCCTGCCGAAGTGCGCGCACCTCGCTCAGCAGAGCCTGCAACGCCTGAGTGTCGGATGAGGCAGCCTGGCCAAATGCACACGCCGATATGGCTAACAAGGCAGTCATGCAGAAGAACGCTCGTCGCATATAGAGTCTCCTGATCCGTAAGGATAACAATCCTCATAACTAGATGAGGAATCTGCGTAGTTGACGCTAACCGATTTAGGCTCATTGATGTTCGGAATTGTTTACATTTTCCGAACAAGCTGCGCATCTCATGAGCCCAAACCGATCTCATTCGTAGAATTGAGCCGTAGCATGGAGGTGCGAACTTGAATCACCTGTCTCGCAAACTGTGGTTGCACGATGAGGGCCAAGACATCGCCGAGTATGCGGTAATGCTGGCCGTAATCCTGGTATTGGTGGTTGGTACGATTCGCCTGGTGGGAAGCAATGCGAACACCGTATTTTCATCTGCAGCCAGCTCAATTCAATGAACTGACGCTTATAAGCGGGAGAGGAGCCCGCGCCCTATGGACACTATCGTGCTCATTATGTTTGCATCCGTGATTTCCACGATGACCGCACTGAGCTTCATTGAACTGCGCCGCATCCGCAAGAAACTGGAATCCAAAGCGGAGGTCGCGCTTGCCGTGAAGGACGTGAGGGCCGCCTAATCCAGAAGGGGCTCGCTGGACGCATCGGAATGGCAACGCCGGTTTGCCGTCACTGTTTTGATCAGGCTTACTTAAAGTGAGCACGAGGAAAACTGGTTTGCCTCACGGTTGATGAGTGATATAGAGAGTGGCTGTCGAAAAATTCACTCGCCGGAAAACCGCCGGAAAAACTTTGCAATAAGAAGCCCTACAAACGGCGATCTCCGTTTTGGTAGACATTTTCTATCTCCCAAATTTCGGCGGTTTTGGCAAAACAAGAGTTTTTTAACAGCCACAGGCCATTACACTCAAAATCCCCCCGGCAGGCGTTTTGAGTGCAATGGCGATCTTTCACCAATTGACGCGCCAGATTCCCTTTGTTATACCGTTATACCTCGTTATTCTGGCTCGGCGGTCGATAGAGGTTGTCTATGCGGTCTTCGACTCGCGTTCTTCCTGCTGCGTTCCCATCGCGCAAGTTGCAAATCCGTTCTCTGCTGCTGGCGGTCACGTTGGCAGCCTGCGTTCTTTGTGCGGCTGGCGCGAGTCCTTCCCACTCCGTGACCCCGGACGGAGCTGGCTCGGTCGACCAGGCCGTGCGCGCGTTCATGCAAACCGTCTCCCGTTCCGTCACCCAGGATGGCCCCATGGCGTGGATCAAGTATTTCGATGCGAGTCCTGCATTCTTTATGGCCGTCAACGGCCAGATGGCCTTCCCGAATACTGCTGCGGCACAGGAAGGTACGCGCAAGTTTGCCCAAACCATCCGTCACATTGAATTGAACTGGGGAGATGATTTGCGCGTCGATCCGCTCACCAACGAGTTCGCCGTAGTCTCGGTCTCATGGCGCGAGATGCAAGTCGACACCGCCGGGCACAGCGTTACCGAAACGGGATACTTTACCGGACTTGCAGAGTATCGCGAGGGACGCTGGCAGTTCCGCGACGCTCACTGGTCGTCACCCGTTTCCTCCCACTAGTCTCTGACGGTTCGGAAACGCCACGCCCGGCGTTCGCAATCGAGGCCGCGAACAAGCTCGCCACCCCTGGCGGTGGGATTTTGAGTGCAATGGCGATATTAGTGCGCCGGGATAGTGCAGTGAAGCTAATTGATGGTCTAGCAGGTGAGAGTCCTGCCAGTGCAGATTACCCAGTTGGCACTGTAGTGATATCCGGCGACGGGGCGGGTGACCAAACCGTCGGAAGCCCGGATGTAAACGTCCTCGATGGCTGGACGCAAGTCTGGTCAGCTCCGACAGGAGGGCTAGCAAAGCAACAGGTCGTAGCGCAAGTGAACCGTAGTCAAGCCTCGTAAACGCACCCTCACCAGGATCGGAGTGTGAGGATAAAGGGAATGCCGAAACTTTTTTATCCCAGGTTGAAGGTAGGCGTCAGAGGAAGTACATGGTTGACGAATTTCGCGAATTGCTTGTCAGGTGCGGCGCAGATGTATACGGATTCGTGTTGTGAAAAGCTGGCGTTAGCCGTTCTGGGTAGCCCAGGCCGAGGGAGTCAGGTCGGGTAGGCGTTGGATGGGGAGATCGGCGAGTCCAGGGAGCACCGCGGCCAAGTAGTCGCGCACCGGGAGTTTCAGCCGACGACAGCTTTCCACGACCGAAAGGATGGCCGCGATTTTCGGTCCCGCTTGCGAGCTTCCGATGTGAATCCAATTCTTTCGGTTATGTACACGTGCACATAACCGAAATTACGCGCAGTCCGCGATTATGTGCAGCTGATAGACGTGACGATGCCCTGAAGCCTTGAGGGACGGTTTCGTTCTCATTCCGATTTCCGGAAAGCTGCACATAATCGGACAATCTCCCCGCAGGACTACTGTCCTGAGGAGAGATCATGCACAGTTCTAGATCAACAGCTACACCGAATGCTGTTGATGTCCAAAGCTTGATTCGTCTTTATGTGACGACACTGGAAGCCAGCGGCTACCGTCCATCGGCCATCTCGGGTTACCGGGGTGCCCTGAAACACTTCCTTTCTTGCGCGGAACCCGTTGGTGATCGCCTGGAAGTGAGCAAAGCTGCGGTCCGGCGATTCCTAAATGGGCACCTGGCGGACTGCAGGTGCCGTGGCCGCGTCCAGCGTGGAATAGTGACGATCCGTTCGGCTCTGAACCATCTATTGACGATTTTTGGCGAAACGAGACTGTCATCGGAGGTAGCGTTTCCTGCGCATGTTGACACGGAACTGCGAGCGTACTGCGACTACGCGAGCGATGTGTGTGGGCTTGCGCCTGCGACCCTCATCTCGCGGCGGCAATGGATTGGACGTTTCCTGGTTCATCAGTTTCCCAAGCGGAACGTCGCGATGTCGGGACTATCGGCGAAACAAATTCGGGACTTTTTCTCTTCACAGTGTCGAGGCTACCGACCGGGCACTGCACAGGTGGTTGCCTCCGCCATTCGCAGTTATCTACGGTTCCGGGCCCTGCAACATGCCGATCAAGTAGAGTCCCTTCTGGCGGCGGTTCCTTCGGCTGCGTGCTGGCGACTAGCGGCTCTGCCCCAGTACTTGGAGACGGATGAAGTTGCCTCGCTCATGACTGCGTTCGACCGAACCCTGCCTCAACATCAGCGTGATTACGCGATCCTTCGCTGCTTGGTTGATCTGGGGCTCCGTTCTTGCGAAGTCGCGGCCTTACGTCTGGACGACATCGACTGGAAGAACGGCACACTGACCGTCCGCACGGGAAAGTCTCAACGATGTGATGTGTTGCCCCTGCCTTCTACTACCGGACGGGCGATCGCCGAGTATCTGCGCAAGGCCCGCCCCGCCAACGAAAGCCGTGCGGTTTTTGTTCGTCATCGAGCCCCATTCCACTTGCCGGTGAGCCCCAGCGTTATTCGTTCTGTCGTTCGGCAGGCGGCTGCGCGCAGTGGCCTCATGGACCGGCTACATGGTCCCCATCGATTGCGTCATAGCGCAGCCACACGGATGCTGCACCGGGGCGCGACCTTGAAGCAGATCGCCGACATACTGCGGCACAGAAGCCTGGATACGACTGCAATCTATGCCAAGGTCGATGTACCGCGGCTGGCTGCGATCGCGCAACCTTGGCCCGGAGGTGCTGCATGAGACAGCCCACAATGACAAAGCAGGTCGAACAGTATCTGACATTGCGGCGTGCCATGGGTTTCGATTTGATGGGTGAGGGATACCAGCTTCATGCCTTCGCGCGCTTTGTAGAGAAGACCGGCCACGCCGGTCCCCTAACGACGGACTTATTGCTCCGCTGGGTGCAAGCTGCAAAAAAGCCGGGGCCTGTCACGGCAAGTCGCCGTGTCGAAGTACTACGTCCATTTCTCAAATACTGTCGGCAGTTCGACCCTGCTTGCCCAGTGCTTCCATTGGGGCTTTGCGGTCCCGCTCATCGGCGGATCTCACCACACATCTACACAGAAGCGGAAATTATTGAACTGCTTGCCGCTGCTCGCGAACTCAAGCCCGATGGAATGCGCCCACTGACATATGTGACGTTGTTCGGCACGCTGGCGGCGACAGGGATGCGCCTTTCGGAAGCGCTTCACCTGAAGCAAGCCGATGTTAACTTGAAACAGTCAACCCTCACGGTACGCGAGACTAAGTTCAAGAAATCGCGGTTAGTACCCCTTCATTCCAGCACAACCGAGGCTTTGTCACGATACGCGAAAGCATGCGCCGCAATATCTCGCCAACCCAGTGTCAAAGCGTTCTTCCTCACCATCGGCGGCCGGTCTGTTCCCCCGAGAACGGTTCACCACACCTTCGATGTTTTGCGTCGGCAGTTAGGCTGGGTTGCGCGTGGCGGGCATCCACAACCAAGAATCCATGATCTGCGCCACACCTTCATCTGCCGGGCGTTGTTGCGCGGCCAGCAAGAGAATCGACTTGATCATGTGGCTGATGCCGTCGCGACTTATGTCGGGCACGCGAAGGTTTCCGACACGTATTGGTACGTCACCGCCATCCCGGAGCTGATGGGTATCGCCTCCGACCGCTTCTCCCGTTTCTCCACGGAGGGACGCCGATGAAGAGCACTCCGCAAACCCATTTCGCGAAGCTGGTACAGGAGTTCTTCCTCGATCGCCTGATTCGCCAGCGAAACTCCAGTCCACAAACTGTGGCGGCCTATCGCGATTGTTTCCGTCTGCTGTTCGAGTTTGCCCAGCAACACCGGAACAAGCCGACGGACCGTTTGGTCCTCGCCGATCTCGATGCTCCTCTTGTACTAGCGTTCTTGGATCATCTCGAGAAAGTCCGGAAGAACTCCATTCGCAGCCGGAACGCTCGATTAGCGGCGATCCGCTCCTTCTTGCGTTTTGCCGTTCTCAAGGACCCGCAGTCGTTGGCCACTATCCAACGCGCGCTCGCCATTCCGATGAAGCGTCACAGCAGGCCCTTGGTCGGATTCCTGTCGCGTGAAGAAGTGCAAGCGATAATCAGCGCTCCCGATCCTGCCACGCGGACCGGACAACGCGACCAGGCTCTCCTGGCCACACTCTACAACACGGGCGCTCGCGTGTCTGAGGCCATCAACATCAAGATTGCTGATCTCGCACTGGGTGCTAGTCCCAGCATTCGGCTTCACGGCAAGGGGCGCAAGGATCGTGCCGTGCCGATCTGGCCTGCAACCGCGCTTCGGCTTCGCCGCTGGCTTATGCAGATCGAGCGGGCGCAGGATCACCTCTTGTTTCCCGCGTCATCGGGTGGCCTGCTGTCGCGGTCAGCGGTTACCGACCGTCTCCGACGGGCTGTGCACGGCGCCAGAGGCAAGTGCGCGAGCCTTACCCGCAAGCGTGTCTCGCCACATACCTTCCGGCACACGACCGCAATGCACTTGCTGCAATCTGGCGTTGATATCACGTTCGTTGCTCTCTGGCTTGGTCATGAAAGTCCAGCCACGACCCACATCTATATAGAAGCCGATCTAAAGATGAAGGAAGCGGCACTAAAGGCTATCCAACCACTAACGGCGAAGTCGATCCGCTACCAACCACCTGATCGAATGCTCCGTTTTCTCCAGGGGCTTTAACTCAATTATGCGCAGTTCGCAAGTGCCAGTACCCCGTCAGGCCGCATCCTTGGTCCACAGACTGCACATAATTGCGGACTGCGCGTAATTTCGGCCGAGAGCTACGGGACGCATCGAGTTCTCGGCCAGGTTATTGCTCAACTCCAGTTCGGGATATTCCAGGAAGCGCGTGAGCTTGTCCCACAGGGTGAGGGTGTAGTTGCAGGCCTTGGCCAGCGCTCCCCCAAGTAGTGCTGCGGAGCGTGCGATTTCGATTTGCTTCCGGATCACACCCAGCAGTGGTCGCGATTGTTGCTGACGCAGAGCATGGCGTGCCTCCACGTTCAAACCTTGGCTGCGAGCCTCGGCGTCGATGGCAAACAGCTCATCAATCCGCGCCACGATCGCGGTCGCCACCGGATCTTGGGGATTTAGCTGCACGGCGTCGGAAAAGTATCGTTCCGCATGCGACCAGCAGCCCGCGTGAACGATCTTCGGCCCTCCGATCTGATCGTAGGCCGCATAGCCGTCGGTCTGCAGAAGACCTTCGAACCGTCCCAGAAACTGTTTCGGTCCATCCCGTCCTCGGCCCAAACGGAAGTCGAACACCACCGTTCCTCTCGGTCGACTGTACTGCCATAGATAGGCTTGATGGTTCTTCCCGCGGCCCTCATGCATCTGCACGTCGACCGGGGTTTCATCGGCCTGGATGTAAGTGCCGCGGATTAACTCTTGCCTCATCGCCGCGGCCATGGGGATCAGTAACTCGCCCACTTTCAGGACCCAACCGTCCAGCGTCGCCCGGCTGAGTTCCACACCGCTGTCCCGCTCTAGCATCGCGCTTTGTCGATACAGTGGCTGATGATCGCAATACTTGCTGACCAGGGTGTCGATCACGATCTGGTCACTGGCCAGGCACTTCTCGATGATTCGTGGGGGCAGAGGGGCGGAGACTACACCCTGTTCCTCGCACGACTTGCAGGCGCGCTTCTCGCGCTTGCTGACCAGCACGAAATACTTCGCCGGCTCCACGTCCAGTTGGGAACTTTCCTCGTGGCCGATCACCGTCGTTTGTTTCCCGCAGCCTTTGCAGACACTTTGCTCGGGCGTGCAGGCCAAGATCCTCTCTACTCGCGGAAGGTTCGCCGGCAGTTCCTGCCGCCCGGGATGCGGGCGCTTCGTTTTCGTCGAGGGCTGGACCGGCGGGCGCTCACTCTCCGCCTGGACCTCTGCTGATCTACGGCTAACTCCCGGCTCCAGTTCCAACAACTCTAGTTGTGCGTCCGAGAGTTTTTCGCTGCCTGGCCCATACTTCGCGATGCGTATCAGCCGCAACCGTTCCTCCAGTACACGGATCTTCAGTTCCGCATACTGCAGCTTATTTTGATACGAGACGACAGTGTTCTGAAGATGGCTGAACTGATCGCTCACCGCTGCAAACAGCGGCCCAGCAAGTTGCTGCTTCAGTTGTTCGATCAGCTCAAGCTCGGAAGACGTTGAAGAAGAAGTTGCGGCCCTGGACCCCGAGGATGGATGCGCCGCCTCACTCACGATGAGTTCTTAAATAAACGGAGTGGCTTGTGGATTACAAGTGTTTTATGCGACCGCATCTCCTTCGGCGTTTACTTTGCGGTACCACCGTTTGTTTTTCGTTTTCGCCAGGTCGATGCCACCCAATAATAAGGACAGCTCTTCGTGACTCAAAACTACTTTGCCTTGCGCATCACCGGACTGCGGCCAACTGAAGCAACCTTTGGGTAATCGCTTCGCGCAGACCCACAAACCTGTTCCGTCCCAGACCAGGACTTTCAACCGATTTCGCTGCGAATTACAAAACAAGAACAGGTGTCCGCTCAGTGGCTCGCACAACAATCGGTCGCGCACCAGGCCATGCAGGCCCTCGAAGCCCTTGCGCATGTCCGTGGCTCCCGCCGCTAGATAGATCCGTGTAGCTGGGCCCAATCCAAACACGGCTTACACTCGCTCCAGTACACTCACCAGCTGCTCGAAGGTGGGCGCATCAAAATCGCGCTGCACTTCGATCCGGCGCCCGCCCGACCATACTACGGCCAGCCCGCAACTCGCTGGCTGCTCCGCCGCTGGTTCCTTGCTGGCCAACTCCACTGCCACCAACTTGCCCTCTGCGGGAGCGCTTCTCGTCTTCTTCCTCCACTGCCGCTTCTTCAGATGGCGATCCAGCGTGCTGTAGCTCAACCCTCGGCTCTGGCAAAACTCGCTCCGCCGCATACCGCTGTTCACAAACTCTGACACTAATTGCCGAACCTCAGCTCGTGTCCGTCGTCTCCGTGCCGCTACCTGCTGTTCTCCGTTCATGCCTACACTTCAGCACAGATTCCATTCCTCCGACAGGTGCGTTGCTCCGACGCTTACGGGTTGAAGGCCAGAGTTTTCGGTGAAGCACTGGGTAAGAGCAACCGAAGAGTTCCCCGTGGTCTCAGAGGACGACATGTTGTGAAAGAGCATCAATGAAAGCTCAGAACCAGTCGTGGGTTGCCTAGCCCGCATTATTCGTGAAGACATCGCGAGCGCCCAGTCATTGGTGCGAAGTGGGTTGTAAATCCCGATAGTTGGGGTTGGTCGAGCAAAGGAGCAAAAGAATCGAGGAGTTCCAAGGTCGGGATGCTCAAGTTGCCGGATGGAGAGACAGGGACGCCGTGACCGTCGTCGGTGTGGAATTCGCTTGAGTTGGTAAACCGGAAAAAGATTTAGCCGGTTGCCGCGCCGAGCGCCAGAGCCACACGACGGAAGGCGGGTAGAAACGGGAAGGAAGCGGGCAGATGGACAACGACGCGTCGTACCGAGACCAAGACCCGAGCGCCTAACTTCAGCAGTCGTTCGCGCAACGTGTCAACTTGAGCGCGGGCACAACTGGTACCGGCAGCCCGCAAGCGCAACTCCTGCATCAGGACGTAGGCCGCGGCGGTGAGTAGGACGCGAAACTGGTTGGCCCAGAAGCTGGTGCAGCTGGTGCGGTCGATCTCGAGCTTGTGCAGCTCCTTGATGCGATTCTCAATGTCACCGCGCTGGCAATAGACATGTTTGTAAATCCACTGCGGACTTTGTTTCATGTTGGTGATGACAAATCGGGGATTGTCTTTGGGGTCCTTATGGGCAGCACGAACGACTTCGGCTTTGATGATGACGCGGCGCATACCAGGCCACTTCCCGGCCTTGTAGCGGACTTCACCGTAAATATGTTCGGTCTTTCCGCTGCGTCGCGAGAGCTGGCGCGCTCGCCTCATTCCGCTTTCGACGACGCGCTTTAACACTGCATTCTTGGCCATCGCGACCACATATTCCAGTTTCGGCTGGGCGTCCAAAAACTCCAGCACGGCAGGATGTGCGAACCCGCCATCCAGGCGTACCCGAATCTGTACTCCAGGAAGATGGTGACGAATCATCCTCACCAAACGCCGCAGGATGCCGACTGCTCCCGCCGCTGCGCTCACGTTGCCGGGCCGTAACACCGCGGCACAAAGATACTGTTCGGCTTCGTTGTTGAAGCTGACAAAACCCATCACCGGCAGGTAACACCAGCTGTCGTAATGTCCGTTGAAAAACGACAACTGCTGCGCGCCGTGCGTGGGATCGTCGGTCGGGTCCAGATCGATGGTGACGCGATAAGTGCGATGACGCAGCCGCTTGGCGTGACGCCGAATCACACTCTCGGCCAGGAACTCGCCCGCTCGATAGAGTTCCTTGATCCCAACTCCGTTCTCGAACCGCGACAACGTCGGCTGCGAAGCCAGATCGCGACCCTCGATCGGATCGCGCTCCAGAAGTAGTTTGTGAATCGGATCCTCGGACAGCCGGGCTGAATCGTTGGCGTCCGGGTAACCACAGGCGATCGAAAACACTCGCTGCGCCACCAACTCGCGCAAGGAATGATCGACCTTGCCCGCTTGCCGATCATCTCGAAGGCAGGAACTCAGTCCAGCCACCAAGTCATAGTGCCGATCAGCGGCCTTCAGCAGCACAGCCCCGCCGTCGGAACTACCCTCGCGCTGATCGAACTGGGCAACGACAGGCTTGCGAAAAATTCCTGGGAACAATAAACACTGTGTTGTGCTATCGTCTGACATTAAGGAAGCCTCTTTTGTTGCGCAAACATTGTCTCGACAACATGTTTGTAACAGGGGAGGCTTCTTTTGTCTTCAGATCTCTTCACCTTCACGAATAATGCGGGCTAGGCCTATGCGAATAGGCACAGCGATGGCATCTCGTATAAGCCGCGAGTCGGTGAAGTCGGGATGTGCCCGCGAGTGGGGCGGATGGGGCCGCCTAAGTGATGATGGACCGGGACAGCATAACCCGGACCGGAGCGAGGGCCCCTGGGGTAGAGCGGCTGGGTCCGCTCGCACGGAGGTGCCGCATTGCGCATCGTCCCTGACACAGAGCAGGGAGCACACGGTGACAGCAGTGGGGCACGAAGGACAAAGGCAAACCCGGTTTTGGGGAAGGCCTTGTCTGATATTCCGGCCTTGAAGCCGTACCGGGGAAAACCCGCCGTACGGAATTTTAGGGGAGGCGATGGAAACGTCGGCATCATTCGAAGCCCGGTCCGCGCCATTGCCTTACCCGACAACCGGCCTGAAGCAGAGGAGGAAGAATCCTTACAAGAAAGGAGTAGCGAACCACTTGGCCTCGAGTCTTGCGCTGCTACCGTGAGGGACCCAGTGAAGCGTAGATAGAGGATAGACGGGGTGGGTATTGAGCCGCGGCATGTCCAGAAAAAAAAGAAAGAGAAAGGCTGATGTGTTCAGTGGGAGGTAAGCCCACCGAGGCAAAAGTCAGAACCTCGTAGCTTGGATGGAGGGGAGGAGGGAAACCGAATCTCTTAAGTCTATTGACAAAGCCATCTTCAGGATGGTGAGCAAGTCATCGGGCCGTAACAAAAGTGAACGCAAAGTAGCCTCGAAAAATAGTCGCCCCAAAGGCCGAAATCTTCGCAGCTGGATGAAGGCAGCATGGTGCGTCGCAAACTGACTGACACGGCGAACCACTTTGGCGGGGTATTAGCGACAGCACGATGGCAAGGACACATTAAGCAACTGGAGAAGCCCTCCTCGTCCCGGAGAGAAATCTCTGGAGCAGGTCTGACCTATAACCGGCAACACCGGGAAAAGGGGAAAAGGAAGGATGGCGAGAGGGTGGCGGAGGGGCCAGTAGTAGCGGGGAAACGGCGTAACGGCCGTGGAGCGAAGAGGCCCTGCTGTTTGTAGCGACTCCAACAAAAAGGAAGGCAAGGGTGAAATGACAAAGGCACCCATCAGTTTGCAAGACCTGAGGAGGAGTCTATACGTCAAGGCGAAGGCTGAACCGACTGGGCGATTCTGGGGACTATACGTTCACGTCTGCAAGATGGAAACGCTCGAAGAAGCTTACCGGCTGGCGAAGAATAATGATGGGGCTCCGGGAGTTGACGGGGTCACGTTTGAAGCCATTGAGGAAAGCGGAAGGGGAAGTTTTCTGAAACAGATTCAGGACGAACTGGTCCAGCACACGTATCAGCCCATGCGGGTACGAAAAAAGGAGATCCCAAAGGACGGGGGCAATAGGGTCCGCGTTCTTTCGATTCCCTCCATTCGTGACCGAGTGGTCCAGGGTGCGCTCAAGCTCATCCTGGAGCCGATCTTCGAAGCCGATTTCCAATCGGGGTCGTACGGATACCGACCGAAGCGGACAGCTCAAGAAGCGGTGCTCCGAGTGGACCAAGCGATCATGGAAGGGAAGACACGCATCATCGATCTTGATCTGCGAGCCTACTTCGACAATGTTCAGCACTACCTGCTGCTGGCGAAGGTGGTCCGACGGGTACAGGACGCAATGATGATGAAATTACTCAACCTGATCCTGAAGTCGACTGGACATGGTGATCTTAATCGACTCCCATCCGCGGAATGACTGGCTCATGAGGGCAGTGGACAAGCGACTGCGAGAGGAGTTGGCGAAACTACGAGTGGAGATCAACGAAGACAAGAGTCGGGCAATCGATCTGACAAAAGGCGGAAGCTTCGCGTTCCTGGGATTTGAATATCGCCTCGTTCTGGGCCGTAACCAGAAGTGGCGACCGCAATTTGTGCCAAAGATGAAGAAACGAACGGCGCTCTTTGCCAAGCTCAGGGAAGCCTTTCGGCAACACGTCAGCCAGCCAGTGGGAGAAGTGATTGAGGAGATCAATCCCATCCTCCGAGGTTGGATGAACTATTTTCGGATCGGGCATTCGACTCGATGTTTTTCGAAGATCAGAGACTGGGTAGAAATGAAGATCCGGCGGCATCTGATGCGCTCCAGACTGCGCAAAGGCAAGGGATGGAAACGGTGGAGTAGTGAGTGGATCTACCGCAGGCTCGGACTATACAACGACTATAGGCTGAGACGGCCAGCACTCGCGAAAGCTGCTCCTGCCCCACAGGCCATATAACCTTTGACGTGAAGCCAACAGGAGAGCGTAGTGCGGGAAATCCGCTCGCTACGTTCGAAGTGGCGGGGTCTGGAAACCGGTTTACGGTTCCGCTAGTGAGTCCACTCCCAGAGGAAACGGGGAGCCCCAGGTAGGCGGGACCTAAGGGGCATGGCGCCAGACCTCGACCCTACAAAACATACAACCCGGATGCCGACGCGGTTAATATGCGCGGAAGGCAGCATGTGCAGGAGCGATAACGCGAGTTCCTGAGGAGAAGCGACTCCGCAACTATGGAACGGGCGCCGCCAGGTCCGAGTAAGCGGGCCAGGGTAGCGATGAAGTGGATGAAAAGAACGACCAGATCGCGCATCACAGAATCGTAGCAGGCCGGCGAAATCCCAAGGAATTATGGCCGAAACAACAATTCGCCAGCCACACCATCCGCGAAGAACCTTCCGAGCGGTGACCAGCCAGCCGCGGCATCGTCTTCGGACTCTGGCGTCCCTGGAGCCCGTTAATACTACGTGAGCGGGTAAGAAAGGTGTATAGTCGGTGCCGTCTTTCAAGCCAAGAAGGAGATTCCAGGTTAGAAACCTGTCAACCCCGTGTTCTTCGTAGCCAGGTGTTTTAAGCGCGAAGCGCGCAAGGGACGCACCCGGTGAGGAAAAGCCAAGCAGGGGCTGGCATCGTGGGTGGCTTGCGCTGGCCCCAAAGGCGTGGGTGGCGAAACAGCACTATTCTGGCGTGTTTGCCAAAAGATGTAGCGGTAAAAGGCACCATGGTAGATCCAGCGAAAGCGTTTGTCAGCTACTCGCGCGCGGATACGGACTTCGTATTGCGGCTGTGCCAAGACTTGCGCACCGCCGGGGCGTCGATTTGGCTGGACCAACTCGATATTCATCCCGGTGAGGACTGGGACGAGGCGATCGAGCGCGGACTCTTCGAGTGCGGACGGATGCTGGCCGTGCTCTCGCCCAAATCGGTCTCTTCACAGAACGTGCTCGACGAGATTGGGTACGCTCTGTCGAAGAAAAAACCTATTATTCCGGTGCTGCATCAGGACTGTGAGGTACCGTACCGGTTGAATCGGATCCAGTATGTCGATTTCCGGACCACCTACGACGAACCATTAAAGTCTCTTTTGGTGGCGATTGGAGACGCGAAACAGAACCCGGAGACCATCCCGGTGCCTGTGCCCCATGACAGGTCCCGCCGTTTGTACATTTTGGCCGGGGTCGCCGCCATAGTCGCCGGCCTCCTCACTTGGACAACGTTCGGCCATTGGCGTGTTTCGGAGAATTTCAAGCTTGCCGTCGATACGCAAAAGCCGGAGAGGGTCACGACAGACCCGCCTGCTCAATCGAACACGAGCCCTGCGACGGGGAATTCCCAGCCGGCGCCAAAAGGCTCGTTCCAGGACTCGTTTCGCACCACACTACTCCGGTACGTTTCTGAAGCTCCGTCGAGATTCCAAACGCTGGGCGCAAAAGAGTGGATGGATTGGACCCCGTCCGTAAGCCTCCCGGGCGCGGTAAGGTGCCGCGGTTCAGGCTACCCCCAGGAACCAGTGATTGAGTGCGTCCTCTATCGCACCGACTCGGAGGTTGAGGCCGCGAACAAATTCGAGGATCTGATCGAGTTGACGCGGGCTACTTTGCCCGAATGGGAGGCAAACCGCTTGAATATGTACGTTGCATATTTCTCGAGCAAGAAGGTAACCTCGCTCGTGGGTCTCAACGTCGTGAAGAGCGGTGACCATTTTGACGTCGTACTTTCGGTGCGTCCGAAACGATAGAACTGGAATCGGCAAGCACGGGCTCGACCCGTGAGATTGGATAGATCTGACCGCACGAGGAGACAAAGCGTTCGGTTTCTTACGGCGATTCCTTCAAATTGCTCCACCTTCCGCCGATGAGGCCCGCGGATGCGAAATTCCGCCTCCGCTCGTTCGAATCGGTCAACACTGCGCCGTTACTGAGGACCTATCCGAGAGAGTCGCTTTATTCCACTCCCACAACGGGACATCTGACTCGAGATGGTACCGACGCTCGTTGCGAATGAAGTCACGAGTTCGCCATTCACCGCGTGCACGAAATCGATGACGCCCTTCCATTTTGTTCGTGTCAGCACACCGCTGAATCCCGCGGGTGCCTTCTCCTGTGAATTGTCTGAATTCGCGAAATAGACCGAGTTCGCCCAAGTCCCGCTCACTCGCACATAGGCGGGGCCAAGCGCTGCCGCAAGCTTTCGCAGATACGAATTCGAGAGATCGATCGGCGGGCGATACTGATACATGTTCGGATACATGCCGGCCGGCGCCGAAGAAGATTGCGCAGGCTGTGTCGGCCGTGCTGCTACCGAGTTCTGACTGTGGTACGGCCCCCAAAAATTCCCGCCGGTCACCTCCGCCATCTCAATGTTGTATGAAGGGAATCGCACATCGACGGTACCGACGCACGGCATCTTTGCCGAATCGAGCGACACCGCCTGCGCTCGAACTTGGAGCGGAACAGTGGCGAGAACAAACACGACTGCAATTATGGCAGAGCAGAATTGTACCGCAACGAACTTGAGGTCCATTCGACACCTCTGCGGGAAAGCGCCAAGCAAGCGAAGCGCAAGGTTCGCGATGCCCGTAGACAACTCACAGTTGGCCTCGTGCCTTAGACGCGCTGAACTCTATCTTAATGAATGGTGCTTGGGTTTGGTACGCATATTACGTTTTAGGATGGCACGCCGAATAGACCAGCACGGTTTGTTTTCGCTCGGCGCAACTACTGCAGGGTATGCACATCGGAAGCTCAGAGTAACGAAGCGTCTCACTTCTTCGGCCGAGTAGTGCGCGCGCACAAGGCACAGTTGAGGACCTCTCGAATCAGATTTGAAGCGTATACTTCGACGAGAAGGTACACGAGGTGCGTTATGGATGCAGCAACAAATCTGCAAAATATGAAGACGCTGGATGATTCGTGGAACGCACAGGACTTGCGAACATTTCGGAAATATCACGCGAAGGATTGCATCGTGCGCTGGCCGAATCAGCCGCCCACACGCGGCATAGACGCCCACGAACAGGAGGCAATTGCATTCTTCAAGACGTTTCCTGACCAGCATCTCATCAACAATCCATACAAGATCATGATGGCCCAAGGCGAGTGGACGTGCACTGTGGCAGATTTCAGGGGAACCATGACAGGTCCGATGGCGATGCCAGGCGGAACGGTGATCCAGCCCACGAACAAGAGTTTCCACGTGGATTTCTGCACCGTTGCGCGCTGGAACGATCAGGGCCAGATCGTGGAAGAGAATCTTTTTTACGATCTCATGGGCATGCTGAACCAAATAGGCTTGATGCCGGGCCAAGCGCAAAAGGCGGCGTAACGGCGAGCGATCCAACGATGGCCGAGCGGATGCCAGGGTTGTTCATCGGGCACGGGAATCCGATGAATGCGCTGCTGGTGAACCCTTATACGCAGCGGTGGGCAGCGATCGGCGCGACCCTGCCGAAACCGAAGGCAATACTTTCGGTGTCGGCCCACTGGTACATCGGAGACGCAGCCGTCACCGTGAGCACCGCGCCGAGGACGATCCACGATTTCGGCGGCTTTCCGCGCGAGCTATACCAGGTGCGATATCCTGTGCCCGGTGATCCCGACCTCGCTGCGCGCGTCCAGAAATTGCTTGCAGCTGTGCCGGTGCGTCGCGACGACCGCTGGGGTCTCGACCACGGTACTTGGTCGGTTCTGCGCCACGTCTATCCACAGGCCGATATTCCAGTGGTTCAACTCAGCATTGATGAAACGCAACCACCCTCGTTTCACTACGAAGTTGGCAAGCGCCTAGCGCTCCTGCGAGAAGAAGGCATTCTCATTCTTGGTAGCGGCAATGTCGTGCACAACCTGCATGCCTACGCATGGGGACGGCATGCCCCAGAGCCGTATGACTGGGCAATTTCGTTTGAGAACAGAATCCGCGAACTGCTCCTCGCCGAGGACCACACCCCGCTCATCAATTACGAGAATCAACTCGGCGCCGAAGCCGATCTGGCGGTACCCACGCCAGACCACTACCTGCCGCTCCTGTATGTAATCGGCACGCCCACGCCTTCAGAGCGTGTTGCATTTCCAGTAGAAGGGGTGGATGGCGGATCCGTTTCGATGCTTGCACTGCAAGTGGGATAGGTATGAATGCAGGAGCGACGGGGTCGAACCCGCGGCGTCTGCCGTGAGCCATATGCTCGGTTCGATTCTCAGTAGCGAGACGGACCAATGCGGACTGAAAGCGGACTGACGCGGAAGCGATTTGAGCCAAGTTCTTCACCATCATCGGGCTGCATCAACCGCCTTTGGCGGGCTTTGCGAATGCGGACTGCGAGCGGACTGGAGATCAAGAGCGGGGATAGCGAAGTGATTGAAAATATGGTGGCCAGGGACGGAGTTGAACCGCTGACGCCAGCCTTTTCAGGAAGTCCTTGAGAAGAGGAGAGAGACATGCAAATCGTGGGTTGAAGTCATGGGTTCGAGAACACGATGCTCGAACACTCGGTTGCGAGTTCACTGTGCATTCGCCGTGATCAGAAATTCGTCCTTTTCACTTCGTGATTCTCCTTCTACCCTCAGCTGAATAAGCCTTCCGTTTGGTAACGCCACGAGACGCGTGACGCCGGACGTTGACTGAAGTGGGCTTAGAAGAGCCGACAGCAGCAGCGAATGCAAAGGGATTCAGTGCAGTGAGCACGGCAGCGGGATTCTTATCGATCACAGTCAGCAAAGCGCGAGCCGGAGCTTCTGGGGTCCTCCGCCCGCCCTCCCAGTGCTTGATGGCGTCAAGGCTGAACCCAAACACGCCAGAAAATTTCGCTTGGGTCATGCCCAGTCGAGTGCGGATTGCTTTCACGTCAACATCCTGGGGGACGTGTGTTTTGAATCCTCCTTGCTTCCCAGCAAGAAAAGCCTCAACGTCATTAAGACCATCCATCATCTGCTCGAATTGCGTTTTCATGCTATCTCCCGTAGGTATCGAAAATACTATCCGCGCGCTTCCTTAGCGCGTTGCGTTCTGCCATCGACAGGTTTTCTTTCTCATTCTTCGGGAAAACAGTGATGAGGAAAGCCGGAAATTTCTCGCTCCGCCAGATATACACAACCCGTGCCCCGCCACTTTTCCCCATTCCTTTGCGGGCAACACGGACCTTTCGAAATCCGCCCGTTCCCCGGATTATGTCCCCAGATTCTGGGTCCGCCGCAACGAGTGCCACGATGTCCGCTCGCTCCTCCTCGCTAAATAGTTTGTTGGCAATGGCGAGGTAAGTCGGCGTCTCGACAACCGTCTGCACAATTTCTCTTGTACTCCATTGGACACCAAGGGTCAAGTAAAATGTGTGCCAGTGGACACCATTCTAAGTAGCGGCCCCTGCCGACGACAGGAACCCATGGTCCGTAACTAATTGAAAGCAAAGGGAAGAGATGGCTCCCGGAGCGCCCTAAAACGCCCTCGGAAAGGCTTATCGAACCATTCACGAACCCACGGCCAGGGCCGAGAGGGCAGAATCCGCAGGTGCGATAAAGACGTCAAATTTCAATGCTAAGAACTTGACGCATTCACTTTTGCAGCCGTTGGAAATCACCCTGCTCGATTCGGCTTGTTAGGGGTCCACCACGGCAATAGGTCCCCAATATGAGCTATTAACCAGAGATTATTCTCTAAAGTTAATACAAATAAGCAAGGGTGAGCTAAGGGCGAAACTGCGCAAGATCGGTTGCCGCCGAGTCACGGGCGGCACAGAAGTTATTGATAGGATGAAGACCAAAGAGTCAGATCGGAATTAGCCCGCGCCGGATTCCCAGGGTAACCGCTTCGGTGCGAGTGGAAGCACCCAGTTTGTCGAGAATCGAGCTGATGTGGAACTTGACCGTATGCTCGGAGATACCGAGACGAGCCGCAATGTCTTTGTTCACGAGTCCCTCCGCTAACATTCTAAGTACATCGGTTTCGCGGGAGGTGATCTCTTCGGACAATTCCTCTTCAAGCTCCAGCGGCAGGTCGCCGTATACGGCAGCCAGGCTCTCTGCGGTCGCTGTGCTCAGCAACACCAGTCCATCATAGGCGGCATAAATGGCGGAGAGAACGTCGTCCGGGTCGCTATCTCTGGAAAGAATCGCGCGCACGCCGCTCCGCAATAAGCGCGAGATCGACCGCGCGTGGCTGACCTCCGTGAGCAGAACAATCGCGCCGCGCGATGTCGGCTGGACTAATAAATCGTGGGTCAAATCGGACTCGATGACAATTACATCCAGTTCGGTGCTACGGGCAAATGATATAAGACTCGCCACCGACCCAAAACTTCCCGCGAGCTGGAACTCAGCCTGGCTGCGGACGATGCTTTCGAGCTTAGCCCGGCGAACAGCGGAGGTCGCCATCACTGCGATTCGAATCGCGCCTCCGCCGTTTCGCTTCGACATTCGTTATCGTGCCCTCTCGCCCAAAGTGATTGACACCGGCTTGATTTCGGCGGCGCGAATGATCCTCACCTCCAGAACATCACCGACCCTCGCGGTGGCAAGCGAATCCTGGATCGCATCCATGTGTTCGACCTTCTTCCCGCTCACTTCGAACACAACATCTCCGAGCAACACTCCGGACTGTTCTGCGGGTCCATCGTTCTCGACATGCACGACCAGCAGCCCGGCCCGCGTTTTAGTAAGCAGCTTCGAGCTCATATTTTCCGGCACGTCAACCGGCTGCATAGCAATGCCCAAATAGGGCCGAGCGATCCGCCCTTTTTCGAGGAGTTCTTCGACGACCCGATTGACAGTTGCCACCGGCACCGTGACGGCCCGTCCATGGGCTAGGCCCCGCGTATTAATGCCAACAACCTCGCCTCTGGCATTCAGCAGGGGTCCGCCGGAAAATCCCGGATACAGGGCGAGGTCGAGCCGGATGTGCTGATCGAGTTGTCCCCCTCGCCGGTTCCTCCACTCGCCGCTGATGCCGCCAATAATCCCGCTGCTCGCCACCAGATCCCCGCGCCGCGTGCGACCGACCGCGAGAACAAGATGGCCGAGCTTCAGGCTTGTCGAGTCGCCGAGTTGGGGCGCACTCGAAGATCCTTCCTCGATCCTTAGGACAGCTATATCCGTGCTGGGATCCCGTCCTGCCAGTTTCGCGGAAACTGCGCGACCACTACCGAGTAGAACTTTGATGTCTTCGTCGCGCTGCACGCCGTGATGAACCGTTACCACCACACCCTTCTTCCATTCGATGCCACTAGTCGGCATCCAGCGTCGGGCATGGACGGCAACCACGCTACTACCCACCTTCTCCGCAGCAGACGCAAATTCACTTGAAATTGTTTCTAGTATTGAATTGGCCATGTCTAGCAAAACCCCTTTCTGGAACTGTGAGAACAGGATCGAGGATAGCCACGGCAGGCGCATCCGCCACATGGCTAGGTGGAAGCAGAGGTTGGCCCGACAAACCTTTGGGACTGAAGAGGGCGCTCCGGGCAACGGGCTCCTTATGAACCATGCGCAGGCCATCTGAGTCGTAAGCACAGCGCGCGAATCACGGTTAACCCTAAAATAGCCCCAAGGGAAGGGTTGCCCCTAACCAACGATCAGGATCAACTCTTTTAATTGGGTAGTTTGCTCAGAGACAGGGTGGTACCGAGGCCGGCATAGAGATATCGATCACCGAAAGCCTTTCTGAGTGCGGTGAATGCAGGTTCCCCAGTGCAGTGGCCGGGTGCGATGTAGTCGACTTTGAACTGGTCATGGAGAGCTGTAACGATCCTATCAATGTCCGAGTCCCCCGCCGTCACGAGATGAAACCCTCCGGCAATCAGATGAACGCGGGGATTAATAGTGCTCGCGGCTGCGAAAATTTTGTCAATGCCAGGATGTGAGCAGCCGACCACGATCACAATGCCCTCGGGTGTATTGATCGCTAGCGACAACTCACGCAATTCAAGCGTTCCCGGCTTGTCCGACACCAATCGCGTCCATGCCTTCAAAAGAACGCTGCGAAGAATTCCCGCCTACGGTGTGCGCAGCCCATTGCAACCGGGAAACGGAGCCGATCCCGGTTCCAGCCAGCCTTGTACCAAGGTTATGTTCAACGAAACCATCCTCTTTTCTAGAATGAATCTTGCGCTCTTTCTCCCCTAGCTGTGCGCCCTAACTGAACCGCTTTCCGTGGCGGCGGCACGCCATGGTTGACGGCCGTCAAAGCCCCTACTCGCAAGTTTGTGCTGGACTGCTCTGTGCTGGAGGCATCGTGAAACGGTTTAAGAACGCCACACCTGGAGCCGGATTGTATGTCCGACGCTTATTGGAACTCATAGCAACGCTCCCCATAGAGATGGTGTTCCCCCGACAGAACACACATCGTCATTCGTGGGCACGGGTGGCTCAGCAACTAGTGTTGCTTCCGATTTGCCTTTTGGGATTGTCATCTTTCAGTAGGGCGACGGCCGATGAGTCCGCAGTGTCCCCGCTACCCCCCATCGAGTTCACCGTACAAACCGGCCACACAGCGGAGATCCAGGGCCTCGAGTACGCGTCCAACGGCACGTTCTTCGTGAGCGCCGGCAAAGACTCCACGATCAAGCTCTGGTCTCCAGCAGGCACCCTCATACGTACCATTCGCACGGGCTTTTGGGTCAACTACCTTGCCCTTTCCCACGATGGTCAGCTGCTTCTCGCGGCCAGCCGCACCGGCACGATCTTTCTCTTGTCACTGGATGGGCGGGTCGTTCACCGGTTTCCCGATATTCCGATGCGAGAAGGGTTTGTCTCTGCCGTTGCCATTTCGAGCGACAACCACAATGTGGCTATCGGCACGACCAAAGGACTGGTTCTTTACCGGCTCGAAGGTACGGCCGATACCAGAGTGCAGACGGAGAGCGACAATTCTGAGGTTGAGAGTGTAATTTACGCCTCGCACGGACTAGTCAGCGGATCTTTCGACGGCAAGCTACGGTTCTGGAGCAACGAAGGAAAGCTGCTCCGAACAGTCGCCGCACACGAATATGCCATCAAGGCGCTGGCCCTCAGCCCAGACGGCAAACCCTGGCAACCGCGGGAAGCCCGATCTTTTTTGGCGAGGTACCCAAGAACATAAAACCAGTCACCAAATTGTGGGATCTCGAAGGCAATCCGCTCGGCCAATTCTCGTCCCAGTTCACCCAGTGTCTGCGGTTCAGCGGCGATGGCACGAACATCGTAACCGGTGGACGAACCGACAATGAGGTGCACATCTACCGGAAATCCGGTGAACTTCTGCGCACTATTAAGGTGGGAGAGGGCGGGCATCGCTCGCCCTATCTCATCGCACTCGCAGCCGATGGACGCACCCTAATCACCGCCGATGACAATATCGATCCTCCCGGACTTGAGATCTGGAACAGCGACGGTACCTTTGAACGCGCTCTCGTCGGATTGAGTGGCCCGATGACGAACGTCGTCACATCGCCCGATGGAAACTTCATCGTGACCCTATCGGCAGATCGACTGGTGCGAATCTGGTCGTTAAACGGCCGCCTGATCGCCAGCTTACCCGGGCACAAACAATATCCAACCGGCCTCGCCTATGCGCCGAACGGCAAGTATTTCGCGAGCAGCGGCGACGAAGTTATTCTATGGAGCCCGCTTGGCAAAAAACTGGATGAGTTTGCCGGCTTCAAGAATGGCGCAGGCGCGCTCGCCTTTTCGCCAGACAGCCGATTCTTGTTTTGCGGCGATGGTGGAGGCTCGGTTCACATCTACGATCTGGAGCAGAAGACAGTCCGATACCTGAAGGCAAGCGACGGCCGAATTTACGCGCTGGCTATCGCTCCCTCGGGAAAGTATTTCGCCACCGGCAGCTATCGTGAAGAGGTGCGCATCTGGGACATCGATGGAAAACTGCTGGGAGAGAGCCGGTTCGATCCGAAAGTCATTAAACCAGTCGGCCCGGCCTATTCGCTGGCATTCACTCCGGAAGGAGACAAGGTAGTCGCGGCCACGACAAACCCCGACAAAAGCCTCCAGGTCTTCGATCTCAAGGCGCAACTCGTGGACTCGGTCAAAGTCAACAATTCTTTCCAGGGTGGAGCGATCCAATTTTCAAAGTCGGGCCGTTGGCTTGCGGTCACCGCGAACAGTACGGTCACCCTATGGGACTGGCCATCGCGCAAGCTCGTCCGCATGCTCAAAGGCCATGCCGACTTCATCAATGGCCTCGCGTTCACGCCCGACGAGCAGCACATTGTTAGCGCCGGTCACGATGCAACCACCAGAGTATGGCGCGTTGATAACGGCTATTCGATGGCTCTATTGGCTCATAGCGGCGACTGGATTGTCTACACGCCCGACGGCTACTTTGACAGTTCGCACTATGGTGGCGACCTAGTTGGCATCACCCGAGGCCTCGACACCTTCGCGGTCGATCAATTCGCGCTCCAACTGAATCGGCCGGACCTGATACTCGGCCGCATGGGAATTGGCTCGCCTGAGTTCATCGATCATCTTCGCTCTCGGTATGAACGCCGGCTTGAGCGGAGCGGATTTCACGCGAGCGCTTCTGGACTCAAGCTAGATGCTCCCGAAGTGCATCTCGTGGAAGCGAAACAGGATGGTAAGTTCGGCCAGATCGAAGCCGAGATCAGCGATCAACAGTATCCCCTAACGAGCTACCAAGTTTATGTCAATAACGTTCCTATCTTTCGGGGACAAGGAAAGCCCGTCACCGGCCTAAAGGCACGCGTAAGTGAGCGCATCGAGCTTGGGCAGGGAGAAAACAAGATCGAAATGAGTGGCTTTAACAGTCAGGGAGTCGAGGCGTTGCGTGCCCATTGGTCTACGATCTACCGGCCGGAGCCGAAGGATCTGAAACACGATCTCTACTACATTGGTTTCGGAGTCTCGCGTTACCGGACTCCGGCCCTCAATCTGCAATTTGCCCACAAAGATGTTCTGGACTTGGGTGCGGCTCTTGAGCGCTATTCCGGCTCATATAGTCATGTCGTCGTAAAGACATACGTCGACGATGCCGTAACTCGTGACAACATCCTCAAGGCCGGTGAAGTTCTGAAGAACGCCAACGTGGACGACACAGTCGTCATTCTGGTTTCGGGGCACGGGGCCTACGATCTTTCCAAGGAAGCAACGTACTACTACGGGACCTACAACATCGATGTCAAGAATCTCGCCACAACAGCGGTGAGCTTCGATGAGATCGAGTCTCTTCTCCGCGATATTGCACCTCGCCGCAAGCTATTGCTGCTGGACACCTGCGAATCCGGCGAAATGGATGAAACGACGCGAGCGGAACTGACCTCGAGAATGCGAGACGTGGGATTGGCCGCTCGCACGAGCCCGGTCTTCGAGCAGGCGCGCACCGGCCAACCCAAGAGAGTGTTCCTCTATGAACGGGATCGCTATATCTACAACGATCTTGCTCGGCGAACCGGCGCCATCATCTTCTCGGCGGCGCACGCGGGAGAGATGTCGTTCGAATCGCCCAAAATTCAGAACGGCTTCTTTACGCACGAGATTCTAGAGGCGCTCACCTCAAGCCAAGCGGACACTAACCAGGACGGCAGGATTTCGATCGATGAACTGGAGGCGTTCGTTTCGTTGAAAGTGGCGCTCATGACCGGCGGGTTGCAGCGGCCTACCGTAGACCGAGACAACATCAATCAGCGCTTTGGCTTTCCGTTGCTGCGCTGAATTACAGGCGTTGGAAACAGTGTGAGAGGACTCATACCTTGACTTCAGCAGAGGCACAGATCCGAGTGCAATCGGAATTGCGCGTCGGAGAGAACCTGGTTTGGAGCGGCGTGCCAGCCGCACGGCGTGCGGCAGTTGCCGCCATTCCCGAGACGCTCTTACCCGGAATTCTCTTCGGAGGAGCCGGGCTTTTCATTGTGATCTATGAATATGGCGCCGGCAGCCGAAGGCATCCTCGCATTCAATATCCCCGATGCTGGCGGCGTTGGTGACGGGACTGCCCTTTGTGATAGCCGGGCTCATCAACCTGCTGAGGCCATTGTGGATCTACCGGAGACGGCTGAACACATCGTACGGGGTCACGAATCAACGAGTCATGATCATCAGCGGGGGTTCCGTGCGATCCATAAAGCCCGGAGACATCCTTGATGTCAAGTATCGCGAACGACGAAATGGATCGGGAGAAGTGATGATCCGCACCGATTTCAGCATGCATACTAAGAATCTTCTGGCGCGAAAGCTGGGATGGCTCTACGGTGTGCCAAACGCGAAGGAAGTCGCAAGGCAGGTTTCGGCGCTGACAGGCAGGCAGACACCCGAACCGGCGCGTTTCTGGGACCGGTAAGTCTAGGTCGAAAGCGGCGGTCATTCGAAAAGAAATGGCTGGCCTTTCGACGGTTCGCCATCCCTAAAGTTACTCAGGCCGACGCCCACAAGCCGATAACGTTGGTGTGGAGGGAGATTCACTCGTTCTCGCAGCCTCAGCGCAATGTCGCTCAATTCTTCGCATGACGACAGTGGTACATCCGGTGTGCAGCTGCGTGTGAGAATCTTGAACCCGCTCGTCTTCAGCTTCAGAACCACAGTACGGGCAGTTCGTGATTCATTGCGCGAGGCTAACCAAAGCTTTTCCACCAGGCGTCGGATCATCGGCTCGGTCTCTGCCAGCAGAACGTCTGCTTGAAAGGTGTCCTCCACTGAGATGGACTTTGTGGGTCGGTCAGGTACGACTTGGTTCTCGTCGACCCCTCGCGCCAGTTCGTAGAGGCGCACACCGTACCGACCAAATTCATCTTCAAGCTTGGCCGCCGCGAGTCCTCGCAATTCGCCGACGGTCTTGATTCCGAGCCTCGTCAGCTTCTCTTCGGTGACTTTCCCGACTCCTGGGAGTCGTCCAACGGGTAATGGCAGCAGAAACGCGTCTACCTCTTCTGGCTGGATGACGAAAAGTCCATCGGGCTTCCGCCAGTCGGAGGCCAGCTTTGCCAGGAACTTGTTGGGCGCGACGCCCGCAGAAGCGGACAGATGCAGTTCGTTCCGGATCTGCTCACGAATGGTTCGGGCTACAAGGGTGGCCGTGGGCAAACACGTCTTGTTCTCGCTGACATCTAGGTAGGCTTCGTCGAGCGATAGGGGCTCGATCAGGTCTGTGTGGCGCTTGAAGATCTCTCGCACACTCTTGGACACGGCCCGGTATCGCGTGAAGTCCGGCGCGACAAAGATTGCGTCAGGACACAGCCGCTCCGCCCGAATAGCAGGCATGGCGGAACGCACGCCGAAGGCTCTGGCTTCATAGGAAGCCGCACAGACAACTGAGCGATTGCCCTTCCATGCTACGATCACCGGTTTGCCGCGCAGGTCGAGGTTGTCCCGTTGCTCGACCGAGGCATAGAAGGCGTCCATGTCGACATGGATAATCTTTCGCAACGATGCTCCGGTCATACGATGAAAACACGTTCCCTGGGCAGGTTTCTGTAACCGGAGGCTAGAATGGAGGCTCCATCATGGTCAAGCGCGCGCCAGCCCGACGTCGTCCTCGAAAAGCCAAACCTGGAACCAAAGGTCTGAGTCCAGGGGAATGTCGTATCGACCAGCCGACGGGAAAAGCTGCTGCTATCGTCGAAGCGATCGAGAAGGCTGGCGGCTGTATCGTCGGATCCTACAAGGAACCCCTCGGCGGACATCCATTGTTGCTTGCGGTTTTGCCGATCGACGCTGTGGAGCCGACGCCCTTTCAGCGGGACCTCTCCGATACCCACCAAAAGCGGCTTGCCGACGTCATTAATAAGACCGGTCGTTTCCTTGACCCGATTATTGCTGTGACCGCTCCTAATAATGGATTTTGGACGCCGAACGGTCGACATCGCCTTGAAGCCATGCGCCGCCTGGGAGCCAAGTCGATCACTGCTCTGGTTGTGGCCGACCGTGAGGTGGCTTGGCAGATCCTGGCGCTCAACACCGAGAAGGCGCACAACCTGAAAGAGCGCGCTTTAGAGGTGATCCGCATCTACCGTGGCCTGGTGGAAGAAGACGCAGCCCGACCCGAGTCGCAGTTCACGTTTTACCTCGACGAACCTGCCCTGGTGACGCTTGGCGCATGCTACGAGAAGATGCCGCGCTTTGGCGGCGGAGTGTATCACTCCATCCTGCGGAGACTTGAGAGTTTCACGGATGAGCCGCTGCGGGTCGCCGTCAAGGATCACGAGAAGCGCGCCACGATGGTGCTCGACCTTGAAGAGAAAGTGGCAGCAGCGGTCAAGAAGCTCAAAGAACGCGGACTGGTGAGCCCATATCTGCGCTCATTCGTGGTGGCGCGGATCAATCCGCTGCGCTGGATCAAGGGCGACCCGCCTCCACTGGACGAGGTATTGAAGACCATGCGCGAGTACGCGGCAAAGTTCAATGTCGAGAAAATCAGGCCTCAAGATCTGGCAGGGGCGGGAGGACCTCCCGATGAAGAGCCTTGATCGAACCGCTACTTCCAGACGTTGCCAATTGTGACTTTCGAGTTTCTATTGTCGAATTTCGGCACCTTGAGGACTTGAGACTCCCTTCAGACCTGAAGCGGACTTTTCCTGCTCCTCGATATACTCACGAAGCTTTTTTACCACGTTCGCGACCCCCGTGTTGGTGCTCCAGCTTGTGCCAACATTCTTGGAAGCGGACCAAATGACTTTTCGGGACGAAGGTTGCCAAACATCCAGGATAAAGAATGATTGCCCGACGTTGACGCTTCCCGTGACGCCGGGGCTCATCACCGGAACGTAATTGGCGTCGCCCTTCTCGTACGCGCGAATCACGAGGTCCGCGCTCTTTATATCCGGCACCAGCGTGAACCTCCCCCATTTTTCGAGTTCCTTGCGGCAAGGCTCCTCAAAGGGTGTTTCGTCAACGAGTTCCTTCTTTAAGAACCCTTTGGTTTTGTAGTGGCGGACGTGGCCGGAGATGATGTAGACGCTTTTCGCCTGTAGCAGCGCTCGCATCACGTCAGGCGGCAGGGTCGCATTCTGTGCGGACGTTATCTCGCAAAGAACAGCAATGATCGTCCGCGCCAGCCACAGTGATCTCGAAGCTTTCATAGTGCCCTCTGGTAAAAGAGAATCTTTGGAGTCGAAGCTCAGAAATATCAGCCAGATCTGTCGGGCGACAGATTATGTAGGTCATTATGGCGAGCAAGGCGGCGCCAGATAAGGGCTTACGGTGTATCAGAGAGCTCCCTCCAGAGCAAGCTAGTAAATGCCAGAAAGTAATTGCGCATTGGAGGGAAAGTGTTCTCCTGGAATCAAGAGACTCATTCCGGTGTCAGGAACCAACGTTCACAATTTTTCCGACCCAGTTTGGTTCATCTGTCGCTGCACGAAGCAGGCAATCGGCGCAATCGTCAAAGGAAAGCGGAACAAGTGGCGCGACTCGTGCCGACGGACCTGCCGTATAGCGTCCTTTCGCCGGCCTATCTGCCAATACGACCGGGCGAACGATGACCCACTCCATGTCTATTTTCTGCGTCATCCCCTCGGCGACCGCCTTGTCAGTAATTGCAGCAGTGAATATCCAGCCTGATACGCGGACGACCAAGCGGTTGGGCCAGGAGAGCTCTCGTCCATCGCTCAAGCCGATACCACTTTGCATTATGAATCGTCGGACGTTCGCACGTTTGCATTCGGTGAGAATGCTGGCGACACCGACTGACATGAGCGTTCCTGGCGATAGGTTCTTTTCTGGTCCGATGCAGCTAATGACGGCCTCCACGCCGTCAAGAGCACCTGTCAGGCCCCCGGGGGAAAGGACATCTCCTCGGACGAAGGACAGCCGGTCGGCAGATGACAGTCGCTCCGGATGGCGAGCAACAGCCGTTACGAAGTGTCCTTGTGCAAGTACATGCTTTACCACTCTGCGTCCCGTCGCACCCGTCGCTCCAACAACCGCTATCTTCATATCTCGACTGTTGAGTTATTGGCGATAACTCGGCTCCGTACTCACGCGATCATCACTGCCATGGGGACGCTGCTGTACCCGCGCCCGATCCCCAAGATGCCCGTCTCGGTTACATGCCATCCGCGCGGGCTCGGCTAACATCGCACGGTCCGGTTGAGTTTCAGTGTCCTCGAACGCAACTACGGAGAGATGACGTGAGCCCGTTGCCCGCCTTCGGGGCACATGCGGTTTAGGAAAGACAAGAACGATCTCGCGCGGCGCTTCCAGCGGCTCATGTGTAACCAAGGTTGCCCGGTTGTTAGGAAGCTTACCGCCAAAAATTCGGGCAATGCTAAACAGCGAGTGGCGGGGGCCCGCCTGATGCTCGCTGTGCTTGACCACTGCGTCTCCAAGCTCCAAGGAACCTATGTGATGGAGGACACCGATTCGATGGCAATTGTCGCCACGGAGCATGGCGGATTGGTTCCGTGTCCGGGAGGTCCTTTGAGGATGCCAGATGGCCGCAGTGCTGTCTGGGCTCTGTCATGGAGGGAAGTCGACGACATCGTTGCACGTTTTGTGAAACTCAATCCTTACACGGACAAGTCACGCTCCATCCTCAAAATAGAGCGCGACAACTATGACCCGGAAACTGGTGAACAACGACAGGTTTACTGTCTCTCAATAGCCTCCAAACGGTATGCGCTTTTCTTGCGTGATAATGACGGCAATCCCGTCCTGCTTCAGAAGGGCGTCAACAATCACGAAGACCGCTGGTCCGAGCACGGCCTCGGTCACCTCAGGAATCCGCTGAACCCCGACAGTGATGATCGCGGTTGGATTCCGCAGGCCTGGATCAGCATCATTCGCAGGACGTTGGGTTTACCTACCCAATCGCTGGGTTTTGAAGAGGTTCCTGCTATGGGACGGGTGCCGATTACGAGTCCCACAGCCATGCGTTCTTTGGCAAAGCTCAATCGCGGAAAGAAGTATCGCAATCGGCTAAAGCCGTTCGACTTCTTGTTGTCGTGCCATGTTAAACAGTTTGGATATCCACCCGAAGTTGACCCTGAGAAATTTCATCTGGTTGCGCCCTACGTGCCCGATCCCGAGTGCTGGGTTGATTTGCCCTGGATCGATCAATATTCAGGAAAGCAGTATGAGATCACGACAGAGGGCTTCCACGGCAGTCGGGGCGTGGCGCGCGTAAAGACATACGGCGAGGTCTTGCGCGAGTACGAATTCCATCCCGGCGCGAAGAGTGCGGACGCGAAGGGAAAGCCCAGCGGCAAGCAGACCTTTGGGCTGCTGCGGCGACGACACGTACGGATCGAACGAATCATCTACATCGGCAGAGAATCGAACCGGCTCGAAGAAACCGAAGCGGGCTTGATTCACTCACCCGAGAGTGTCTATACCGAATATCCAGATCCCAGCCGAGATGAGTGGCAGACCAGAATTCTGCCTGTACTACAAAAACTCCCCATCCCAATCCTAAAGAGGTTTAGTGGCAGATCCCGTTCAATGTTGCGGCGAACGATCGCAGGACAGAGTCGACCACGCCGGAAGAATCAGGAACTGCTGAAGTCAATGCTCCGCCGACTTGGGGTGGTCTAGTGTCGCGCGGCGGGGATTTTGAGCGTAATCGAGACTTTTCGCCAACCGCGGGCTAAGGCTGCCCTAGTCTTTCGACCACGGCGGGGTTACGCCTGTCATGCGGGCATAAGCGACAAGCTGCCCCATGTGCTCGTTGCAGTGAATGATCAGGCGGAGATAGACGGCATCGGCTGTAGTGCTTCGCTGGAAAAACTCAACCCTTCGCTCCAACTCTTTGGGGGTTTCCTTGGCCCGCGCGTCGCGCGCAGCATCTAACGAACGCTTCAGCCACGAGATAACGTCTGCCTTAGCGGTTACCGATTTCTCAAATCCCGGTTTGATCTCAGCTGGCATTATCTGTTTTCCGACAACGCTCACATAATAAAGATTGGCGACGGCGATGTGCATGTACACCTCACTCGTAGAACGCACACCAGGCGATGGCCGCCACGCAAACTTATCTGTGGGCGTGGCTTCCGCCAAGTCCATCAGCTGACTGGTTACATGCTTTAACTCGCCATCGTAGCCCTGTCCAATTCCCCCTGGAAGGGTCTGGGCAATTGCGGGTGAAATGAGACAAACCAGTAACAGCAACAATTTCCTCATGCAAGCTCCTCGCTACGTGCAGCGTCGAATTGTACTTGAATGGCGGAGGAGTACGCAGCAGGCTCGAGACTAAGTAATAACTCGAGTTTTCAACTGTCGCCGTGCATCTGGGTGCTAGGGCGA
Organism: uncultured Acidobacteriaceae bacterium; assembly: GCA_963768265.1. GTDB lineage: Bacteria > Acidobacteriota > Terriglobia > Terriglobales > Acidobacteriaceae > Sulfotelmatobacter. The sequence continues at coordinate 267,041 of CAVYHM010000047.1, read as the reverse complement.
TATGCCCGGTGATGCCAACCAACGAGACACCGAAGAGGCCGCGGCTACAAGCACTTCTCCCCTGGGGGAAACAATCTGGGTCACGGCGATACATTTGCGTAACCCAGGTTGTCCCGCAGAAGCTTTGTGCTCGCTCCCTTTGCGCTGGAATGCGTGGTGCGGAAATTAGGAAAAATACTTTATTCGACTCCGCTGACCCCAAATCTTTGGAGAATCTGTCTGCCGACCTTAGCGGGCAAAGTGACTTTCGGCAGTGTGCGTGCGACGTCTGCCATCGACCTGTCTATGCTTTGGTTTACAGGCGTTGCGATAAAGGCGTGGATGTTGCCCGCATCTGGCCCGCTCTGAACGATTGCCATGCCCGAGATTTGTCCGCTTTCGTTGATCTTGTTCGCCATCGTGGCGAGGAGGTTGGAACTGCGAGGAAACAGCGAGTTGAGGTCGGTCATAACGTTGTTCTGCCAGATGAAAGCATGGTTCCAGTTGCCCTGCGAGTCGAAGTTGCTTCCCACGACTTGGCCCTTGTCGTTAATGCCGCTGGCTATGCCGCCAGCATCTCCCGGCAGAAGACCGAGGTTGATGAGCATGTCATTCTGCCAAAGCGTGGCATTCGGGATTCCGCTGTCGGGGGCGCCGACGAATCCAACAATTTGGCCCAGGTTGTTATTGCCGAAAGCCTCAGCGCCAGTTTGGTTGTCAGCAAGGGTGCTTACTTTGTCGTGGTCCCACACAACGGCGTGATTCGTCGCAGCGCAAGCTCCCGTGAAGCCTACGATTTGGCCTCGATCATTGATCCAAAGCGCATTCCCGCTTGGATCGTTACCTGTAGGCAGAGCTTTGGCCTTGGCTTTGCTGTTTTCCCACAACACCGGCAGCTGAGTCCGATTATTAGTTGTGCCAGCAGGGCATGAGGAGTCCACGGTACCGTCTTCTGCAAATCCTACGATTTTTCCACGGTTGTTGATCGCGCTAGCCTGCCCGTTATTTCCGCCGAGTGTCGGGAGAGCGCGCATGTGGAAAAATTGCCAAATAAACGGGCGACAAGTAAGGTGTGTGCCGAAGGTGCAAACGTCTTCGCCGTTCGGGTCTAGGGCAGCCGTTTCGGAATAACCGACTATTTGCCCGAAGTCGTTGATCTCGCCCCAGTTCATCCAACTGTTCTGTCCTCCGAGCGTGCCGAGGTCGAACTGGGATCCGTTGATCTCTATCGCATCACGTGCCTTTAGAATTTTCCCACCCGCGTTATCCTGCTGCCCCGGTACCATGCTCGCATCCTGGATCACTACCCAACCTTCATTATTGATGGACATGGCACAAGCCAAATTGTCATTCCCCAGAGCGCCTAAATCGGTAACTTTGTAGCTCACTTGTGAGAAGGCATTGCCGAAACAAACCAAAACAATCGTCGCAACCTGCAGTAACCAAGAACCCCGCAACCGCCATAGTGTGCTCATAATCTCTCCTCTTTTTGGTTTTTGCTCTGCTGCAGTCGCCGTGCGGAATGACGGGGTATTTACGTCACATACCACTCGGCGCTCTAACACTCAGTGTGCAATTGAGAACAGAATCGGTACGACGTTAGTTTAGGCAATTGAGGGACCAAAGCGTGGAGGTTGAGTTTTCAGTCGATTACATCGATAAGGGTACCCGCGATTATGAAATGCTGGATGCGAACTGCACGAGGCCCACAGCGTTCGCTCTGCGGGCGACAATACGTTTCTGTAGGTCTGTGGTCGTGTGATGTAGAACTACATCAAACGGAAGCTAAGTTTCCAAGGTTCAGATTTCCATCAACTTCTTTCGATCTTGGCGTTACTATACCTACTGGTCGGTATGTTAATACCAGCTTCAAAGACGAACGTGGCTACCAGAGCACTATTTCGGACCATCATTGACTCGGGTGGTTTCCAAGATGCATACTGGCAGGAATGTTACAAACTGATTTATGGCCGAATGATCGCACGTTCAAGTTGCGCGATCCGGCGCGCACACGACAGCGTTTGTTGAGAGCCGCTTTCCAGGAAATGCACCGCTCAGGATTTCGGAGCGCTGACATGAGTGCAATTCTTGCGGCAGCTCGCGTTACGAAAGGCGCCTTGTACCATCACTTCGATAACAAGGAAGCCCTAGGCTATGCGGTCGTGGACGAAGTCCTTGCGAGTATCTCCCGCGAAAAGTGGGTATGGCCTTTGCAGAACGCGAAGAATCCCATCGATGCCTTGGTCGCCATCGTTCAGAGCACGTCGTGTAGGCGAGAAGATCTTGAGTACGGTTGCATACTAAATAACTTGTCGCAAGAAATGTCCCCCCTTGATGAGGGCTTCCGGAGAAGGACGGGAAGCCTTTTCAAAAACTGGCACGACGCAATCGCGCTAGCATTGAGGCGGGGACAAAAGCTCGGGCTCGTGCGGAGTGACGTAGACGCCAGTGAAACGGCTATATTCCTGATCGCCGCCTATGAAGGGTTCATCTCTTTAGTAAAGAATTCTCAAGACTTACGAATGCACCAAGCAGGACAAAAAAGCATTATCCGTTTTTTGGAGTCGTTGCGTGGGAGGCGCGGCTCGACTAAGAAGAGGCAGGATAAAGCTGGTTAACGATGGTATGAACTCAATAAGCTGCCTTGTACACGGAGGTCAGCAACTTCGAACGGGCTGTAGTGGAGGGCTTTTGCACAATGGCCATCCACATATTCGAGAGGGTTCTAAAGGCTACGCACGAACAACTAGCGCTGCCAAAGCATGTTTCCGTTCCCGAACCGACACAGCATGAGCATGCGACTGCAATTTTGACGGGACAAGAGATTGATAAGGCTCTCGAACCCTCGGAGGAATGCCTTCGTGCGCCTCTGAGCGCTGGGTTCCGACAACAGGTAGCAGGGCGATCAACAAGCCCGCGCAAACATTCATGCCAGACACCGCCTGCGGCGAGCAAGTCTGCGCGGATTGGGATTAAAGCCAAAACGAAAATTCTTTTCATTGATGCAGCGGACCTTATCGCAGTCGAAGCTAAAGGAAACCATGTCCTGTTAGTACATAGGGCTCTGCGCAGGAATCTGAATAACTCTTCGATTAACGGGGGTTTTCGAGGAGGGGATTTTTCAGTACGCTCGGGAGGATGAGCGAGAGCGAATGGACAAAGATTCTGGGATGGCCGGGATACCGGGTCTATCGCAGCGAGGTCAACGAAAGCGCCAAGACTCTGCGTCTGTGGGTGCGCCGCAAGCGCGGGAACCGCAAACTGGAGTGTTCCGGCTGTGGTCGGAAAATCAACGAAATTGCGGAGGTCTACGAGCGCGAGGTACGCGATCTGCCGTGGTCAGAGTACCGCACGACGGTGGTGATCGAGGTGTATCGAGTGCGCTGTCCGGACTGCGGGATCAAGGCTGAGAAAGTAGCACTGCTGCCGAGCAAGGCACCGTTCAGCAAGCGCTTTGAGGAGGCGGTGGGGCAAGCCTGTGAGAGCGCACCGGTACGACGAGTGGCCCGGCAGTTTGGCTTGGCGGCGAGTACGGTGCGGGCGATCGATCTGCGGTATCTGGAGCGCTGGGCACGAGAGCGACGCCGACCGGCGCTGCGACAGATGGGAGTCGACGAGATCTATCTGGGGAAGAAACAGAAGTTTCTGACGGTGGTGACCAACCTGGAGACGGGAGAACCGCTGTGGTTTGGTCGGGAACGGAAGAAAGAGACGCTGGATGAGTTTTTCGAGAAGCACCTGAGTGCATTTCAACGAACTGCGATTCGAGCGGTGTGTGTGGACATGTGGGAACCGTTCCGGCAAAGCCTGGAGCAGTGGGTGCCGGAGTGCCGGATCGTCTACGACAAGTTTCACATTCTGCAGCATGCCAGCCAAGCGGTGGATGAAGTACGACGGGCTGAGTTCTTCCGCAAAGGAGGCGCAGCGCGAGATCTGGTGCGAGGCAAGCGCTGGTTGCTTCTGAGCAGCTGGCTCAACCTGGATCGCGGCAAGCGGCGTCAGTTGAACACACTGTTTGCGTTGAACCGACGCATTCTCAAAGCCTATCTCCTCAAGGAGAGCCTTTCGCAGTTGTGGAATTACACCTACGAAGGGGCCATGTTGCGTTACCTGCAGAGTTGGATCGACCAGTTGCGCTGGCAGCGGCTGAAACCGATGGAGAAACTAGCTCGCATGTTACTCGATCATCTCGATGGCATCTTGAACTACTGCCGGACCAAAGTACCGATGGGAGTGATTGAAGCCGTCAACGGCAACATCAAAGCGCTGCTCCGACGCGGCCGCGGCTATCGAGACATGAACTATCTGCTGCTCAAAGCGCAGCGCTTGGCGGCCACGAAGACTGAATTCCTCGTTCTTCAGAAAGCCGCGTAATATGCATAGTTTTCCAGATTCTCGTTCAGAGCCGTACATAGTTCAAGCTCGCACATTCTACGACGCAGCAATCTCGAACATTGAGGAAAACCTCAATCTGCATGGGTTTGTTAGGATTCACCGATCTGTGCTCGTTAATGGGGCATTGGTTGAGGAGATTCATGCCCGGCCCTCGGGCGAGTATGTGCTTCGCGTGCGGGGGGGCAGAGAGTTCACAGTCACTCGCACTTACAAGAAGAATCTGCGACTCCTGGCACAGTTATGGGTCGGTATGGGGGGTTTTGATGCCGAGTAGGAGAGTGTTTTCAATTGGCGCGTTAAGGAACTTGCGTGAATTTTTCGATACTCTATTGGCCCCCCCACGATCATCTAAATTGGCCCCCTGAGGATAAAACCATATAGCGTGGATCTCTTTCCGGGCATACGAGCCGGTGAGGAGACCCGATTGGACAGGAGAGCCAAAGTGGAACTATTCGAACAGATTCGGCGGGAGTACGACCACGGGGTGGGGACGATCAAAGGAGTGGCCAGGAAGCTTGGGATCCACCGGCGCATGGTGCGGGAAGCGTTGGGAGATGCGGTTCCACGGGAGCGAAAGATCAATACGCGGGGTAAGCCAAGGATAGAACCGGTGCAGGCCTTCATCGAAGCCATTCTGCAGGGCGACGAGAACGCGCCACGAAAGCAACGACATACAGCGCACCGGATCTGGTCGCGGATTGGGAAGGAACTTCCGGAAGTCGAAGTGGCCGAGAGCTCGATTCGTCGTTATGTTCGCGAGCGGAAGATTGAACTGAAACTGATGAAGCACGAGACATTCATTCCGCAGTCCTACGTTTGGGGACAAGAAGCGCAGGTGGACTGGTACGAAGCTGCCGCCGATATCGAGGGAGAAAGACAGAAGGCTTATGTGTTCTGCATGCGCAGCATGGCCAGTGGAGGGGCCTTCCATTGCAGCTTTCCGCACGCCAGTCAGCAAGCCTTTCTGGAGGGGCACGAGCGAGCCTTTGCCTATTTCGGGGGAGTATTCGGACTTTGTCGGTATGACAATCTCAAGAGTGCAGTAAAGAAGATACTGCGCGGACACCAGCGAGAAGAGACGACAAGATTCATCGCATTCCGATCGCATTGGGGCTTCCAGTCGGAGTTCTGCACGCCCGGAGAAGGCCACGAGAAGGGCGGAGTAGAAGGAGAAGGAGGATATTTTCGCCGGAATCACATGGTGCCGGTACCCGAGGTTGCCAACTGGGAGGCCTTGGACGAGTTGTTGCTGGCAGGCTCTCGGCAGGATGAGCAGCGTTGGATTGGCGATCGGAGCCAGACCGTAGGCGCAGGGATGACGCTGGAGAGAGAACATCTGCGGGCCCTGGCGGAGGAAGGCTTTGATCTGGCCGGGGTTCATTTTCCGAAGGTAAACGCAAGTAGCTGCGTGAGAGTGCTGACGAACTTTTATTCCACACCACTTCCGGTGGGAGTGGAGGTGCAGGCCAAGGTGTATTCCTCATGCGTGGAGATTTGGCATCAGGGACAGTGTGTGGCGAAGCACGAGCGTTGTTTCCAGCGCCAGCAGAAGATCCTGAACTTGGAGCACTACCTAGACGCGCTGCTGAAGAAGCCCGGGGCTTTGGCGGGTTCGACACCGTTAGAACAGTGGAGGACACAAGGACGCTGGCCGTCGAGCTTTGATCGTTTTTGGGAGATGCTGAAGCAACGTCGAGGAAAACAAGGTGGAACCCGAGCCATGATCGAGGCGCTGCTGCTAGGCCGTCAGTATGGCTACGCAGCGCTGAAGGAAGCGCTGGAGAAGGCTCTGAATCTGAGTTGTTTTGACGTCGAGGCCTTGCGTCTGCTGTTGACCGCGGAGCGAAGCGGGAAGCGCGAGCCGAGCGAAACGGTCGAGATCGGGGCCTTGCGATCTTACGATCGACCGCAACCCACCACCAAAAACTATGACCAGTTGCTGGAGAACTATCCGGCGAGTGGGGTGATTCAATGAGCGCGGCCACGGTTGCCGTACAGCAAGCCACGATCCGGCAGTATGCCAAACGACTCCAACTGGCCACGATTGCAGGACAGTTTGTAGCCATGGCGGAACAAGCCCTCAAAGAAAAACAGAGTCATCTCAACTATCTGGAAGTGATGCTAGGCATGGAGGTGGAAGAGCGAGAACGCAATACGGTGGCGCGACGCATCAAGGATGCGCACTTTCCCAAAGTGAAGACGCTGGAAGAGTTCGCGTTCGGTGATGCCCCGCACATCCCGGCCGCTGTGGTGCGGAACCTGGCTGAAGGTGGATATATGCAGCGCAGTGAGCCGATCATTTTTCTTGGGGAAGCCGGAACCGGCAAAACCCACTTGGCGACGGGACTGGCGGTGGAGGCTTGCCGGCAGCGGAAGCGGGTGCGTTTCACCACCGCGGCCGAGATGGTGAACGAACTGACGGAAGCCAAGAATAACAGTGAACTCAATCGGGTTACGCGGCGGTGGACACGATACGAACTGATCGTCATCGATGAGATGGCGTATGTGGCGATGCCGGAGACCGCCGCTGAGATGTTGTTTCAGATCATTGCCGGAAGAGCGGAAAGAGCGGCCGTGATCGTCACCACGAATCTGCCCTTCTCGGAGTGGACCACGATGTTCCCCAACGCGCGCCTCTGCAAAGCGATGCTCGACCGGCTGACCGATCAAGCCCACATCATCGAGACCGGCACGGAATCCTATCGGTTCCGTAGAACCCTGGAGAAGAAGAAAGGCGGCAAGAACTGACTTACGACACAGTGGTATCGCGCAACCCCAGGTTCGATCCGGAAAAAACAAAAACGCGGCGGCCGCCGGGCTGTGGAAAAAGCCGGTCCGTGGAAAGCGAGGAAAACCAAAGGCAGGTTTTCCTCTCTTCCCACCGCCCTTGGAATCCCGCACAACCCGCGGGATTCCACTTTCCCACAGCCCCGACTGCTGCTGCTACTAATAACTACTAATGATGTGGGGAGCCAAATTAGATGATCAAAGTGGGCCAAGTTAGGTTGACGGAATCATGAATCAGCAGAAGGTAGTCTTGGCGCCATTCTGGAGCGGTACGCCGCAGGAATCTACCTGTTCACCGGTGCAACCTGTCCTCGGATTGCCGAGACCTGAACCAGCCGAAAACTTCCAGCGTACTTTTTCGGTGTAGCAAACACGCACGCCACTCCACATCCCATCCACACATCACATCATCCACGCCTAAATCCACGTCCCGAGCGGACCATGGACCAAATCAACATCAGACGCGTCGTTTTATCCCAAATATCTCCACATGTTTCTCATCTAATTAACATGATGTGTCGTTTCATCGTCTCTATCTCCTATCCCCGCAATAGGTTAAGGGGGTTATTACCATGAGGGAAAAATTGTCGACCCCCCTCCCCCGGACCCCGGTTTTGACTTGGCCTGGCCCGCCCGCGCGCGCTGCGTGAGAGAAGTGATGCGAGAGGAAGGGCGACGCAGGGCGTAAAGGGAGCTTCGCTCCAGAATTCCGCCTTAGTTTTCCAGAGCCTCGAATAAGGCGAGTCCTGATCTGTGTGCATGTGAGAAGTTGATCGAAAGACCCAACAATGGCCTATCAAGAGGCAAGATACGCAAGAATCGCCTTGCAGGATTCTGCCTTTGCCCTTGCCAGCGAGAGGCCGCGGCCGGCGGAGCACAACTGCATGACCAAGGGCATCGACCATGTTGGCCATGACAAAAGCACGAGTGTCGAAATCGATTGTCCTGCCAAAGCTTGCCGCGTGGGGAGCAAGGGCGGTGCGAAAGGCCTCGTGAAACCTGATGGAAAAATCGACCGTGCCGTCAGCACGATGCGGTACTTCTGACCCGAGCAGTTCTGACAACTCCGGATCCACTGTGTGCACCTCGACCATGCCCTCGACCAAACACTCGACAAGATGTTCGAGCGATGAGTCGGTACACTCGGTCATTCTCCGCTGTATGACCTCGGCAACCAGGTCTATGTGCCTTTCATGCAGGGCAACAAAGAGAGCGTTTTTGTTGGGAAAATACTGGTACACCGATCCGATGCTGACGCCTGCAGTCTCAGCAATCCGGTTGGTTGTAATTGAGGGGGCTCCGCCACGCTTGAGAAGCTTCACCGCTGCATCGAGCATGGCATCAACGGTTACTTTAGCCCGCTCCTGGCTCGGCTTGCGCCTGCGAATCGAGTATCTCCGAGCGTTCGGATTCACAACGAGAGTGTAAACACAAATGTGAGCTTTCGTTAATATTTCTTCGACAACCTTCCAATTCTCTAAGAGTTAGCCGTTGCGCTCGATGCGAGTAGACAAAGCGCTCTTTGCCTCTAGCAGCCCGTGGCAGAACTGCTGATATTCCGCGAGCGGTGACGAGACATGCGGCAACGGAAAGATGATACGAGGGGCTGACCAACAGCGGCAGTAAGTCGTCGGGCAGGCGAAACGGTGGTCATTAGGCACAGCAGAAAGCGCAAGAGTCGCGAAAGCGCCTGGCCCGCGCGATTTTTCAGCTCCCGCGGTGTGCCCGCTCCCAGCAGCTTTCGCAGAATCAGACTCAGGTTGAACGCCCCCACGTGCACCAACTGCCGCTTCAGAATGTTCTCCCGCCCCCGCAGATGGCAGCGCCGCATGCCCCCCGTCTCGTAGCAGTGCGCGAAGCTGCGTTCGATCAGCTCCCCGCGCCGTCGCAGTAAACTCTTTCCGTACGCGCCCCGCACCCGCCGCCGGTTCTCGTACACCGCCTGCTGCTCGGCGCGTTTGCCTTGCCAGTCGCGCCGTCCCTTCTGCTTCTTCTCCGGAATGTAGCTGCGCACCGCATAACTCTTCACCCGCTGGACCACCGCCCCGCTGTGGTAGCCCTTGTCCGTCACCAACTCTTCGATCCCATTGAGGTTGATCTTCGGCTCACTCTTCGGCTGCAACTCGGCTTCGCGCCCGATCTGTTCCGCCACCTGCTCACCGGCCTCGCATAACGTTTCATCCAAGGTCGTGGTATCGCCCTGGTCGGCCGCCTGCAGCGTCACGGCCACGATGGCGCCCGTGTCCATATCCACGGCGTGCTCGGCCTTGTGGGCCAGATGGGTGCGCCCGTCTTTCATCTTCGCGATCCGCGCGTCCTCATCCACCGGACTCTTCCACTCTTTGTTCGACGTCCGCTTCTTGCGCTTCCGATCCAGCCGCGCCAGATCCTCCCCCGTCGGCGTCTCGATCCCAGACGCCTTGGCCAATCCCCGCAAGAACTCTTCATACGTCTCGCCGGTGTCGCGTCGCACAATCGACCGCATCGCCGCGTTCGCCTCCAAGGTCGTCGCGTCGATGCCCATCCGCTGCCCCTTCAGTAGTCCGCGTTCCGCCAGCAGCCCCAGCACCCACGAGAACACCTCACGATGCGTGTCGATGTCGATCAATCGCCGGGTCCGCGATATCGTCGAGTGGTCCGGCGTCCGCTCGTCCAACCCAATCCGCAGAAACCGCCGCAGCGCTAGCGAATCCGCCACCCGCCACGCGATCCCACGCTCGCTATCGATCCCCTCGAAATACCCCACCAGCAGCGCGCGAAAGTAAACCCCAGGCCGCAGCGATGGCCGCCCTAGTCGCGCATGATAGAAGCGCGCACATAATCCTTCCACCAACTCGTCGAACCCGGCACCCTCCAGTAACTCGTTCAACCGCTTATAGAAAGGATGCCCCGGCGCCACCGCCAACTCCCTGTGCGCGATCCAGATGTCTTCTTGCTTCTCCCCGCCACTCCGCTTGCTCATTGCCATGCGCGCATTCTACGAACCATCCCTGTGGATCACACCATCTTTTGTTTCAGGTACCCAGACTTGCACCACGGCCTGCTAGGCTTGTTTCCAAGAGGTGAGTTCAGCGACAGACGCGCTCACCCGGGAGAAGGGAGAAATGAAGTATCTAATTACGGGCGCGACGGGAGAAGTGGGATCGCGAGTGGTAAGGCAGTTGTTGAAGCGCAACATTCACCCGCGTGTTCTCGTGCGCAGCGAAGAGAACCTATTGCTCTGCGACAGTGGGCCTCGGAGAACGTCCGCTCGTTTTTGAACTGATTCGATTGGACGACACGTCGACTGGTTCAACTCGAACGCCGCGTTGCCGATCTCAATTGTCGAGTTACGCTAGTGCTGTTTCGAACGCGACGCCTCACACCTTCTTTCAGCCTTCAGCACCCATCCTGGCGTCGCGTCCGAAAAAGCACTAGAGTGAAACGTCCGGAGCTGAAACATCGGCGGAAGCCGATCACAAGGCGCTATACTCACCGTCAACTGGCACAAGAAAGCGGATGCACTTCCATGAAAAGCAGCAAACGAATTGCTTCGCAAGTTGCTGCGACAGGCGAGCAGCAACTTGCGGGCTTTATCAATAAATTTGACTCGAAGAACGCGGCATTGATCCGTTCAGTGCGCAGAGTGTTGCGCGAGCGTCTGCCTACCGCCAATGAACTGGTGTACGACAACTACAACTTTTTCGTGATTGGGTACTGCTCGACCGACCGTCCGTCCGATTGCATCTTGTCCATTGCCGCCGGCGCGAATGGAGTTGGGCTGTCATTCTACTACGGGGCCACGCTCCCCGATCCTCCTCGGCAGCGGCAGCCAAAACCGCTTTATCAGGATCGAGTCCGTGGCGACGCTGGCGCATCCAGAGGTTGGGGAACTTATCGCCGCTGCCATCGCGCAGGCTGAACGGCCGTTGTCTGTGAGCGGCAGAGGCAAGCTGGTCATTCGATCCATCTCGAAAAAACAGAAGCTACGCCGCAAAGCCTCGGATTAGCACGATTCTGGGCGAGTCGTCCGCACTGCAGAAGTAATCCGGGATCCCTACGGCGCTTCATCTCGCTATGCAGGAACGGGCTTCGAGGAGGTCGCCTTTGCTCCTGACCTGCACTCGACATGTCCTCGAAGCCGACTTTTGGCAAGCGTCGTTGAAGACTCCCGTACTAGGCATAACTTCCGCATACCTCGTCACTCCACCGCAACTCGAACAACTGGTTTTCGTCTACGACATATTCGGGAACCGTTCCCATGACGGGAAACCGCTGTTGTAGGCCCTGTCTATGTTGCCGCTCGCAACCAGGAAGCGCGTATTTGGTGGTGTTCCTTCCTACTCGCTTCGGACAACGGCCATCGGATCGATTTTTGTAGCTCGGAGCGCCGGAAGGTAGCACGCCAACAGCACAACCGTCGTGAGCATCGCTGCCCCACTCGCAAATATCCTCGGATCATAGGGGCCTACCTCAAACAGCATGCTCCGCATGAAACGCACCAGTATTACTGCGGCAAGGAGCCCCGCACCGCCGCCCAGCATTGCCCACTTGATTCCCTGACCCAGGTACAATCTCAGGATTTGTGCTCGCGGCGCGCCGAGTGCCATTCGTACCCCGATCTCATGTTTGCTCAGCTCAACGGTGTACGCCAGAACCCCGTAGACACCAACTGCCGCCAGAAGGAGTGCCAGGCCCGCAAATACTGACAGCACGAGCGCCGGAAAGCGGGTGTGGGAAACGGAAGCCGAGACGATCTGGTCCAAGGTTTGAACTTTATAAACGGGCAACTCCGGATCTAGATTCTTGAGCTCTGCGCGAATTGCCCCTACGGTCTGTTGCGGGTCTGCGGCGGTCCGGACAATAAGTGTCATCGAGCGGAAGTCGGCCCATAAACCGGACGGCTGATCCGTGTGCAGGAAATACACTTCCGGGTTGGTGGCTACATTGGAACCGTGGTTCTTGATATCGGTCACAACTCCGATCACAGAAAGCCATGAAGCGTCCGATCTGAACCTAATTCGCTTGCCAATGGGATTCTCCCTCGGCCAGACCTTGCGGGCCAGCGTTTGATTCACCATCACCGATATAGGAGCAGGCATGGTATCCGCCTCGTTCAAGAACCGCCCGCGGGCCAGCGGGATTCGCATCGCGCGAAAGTAACCGGGACTGATGATCTGCGAATCGGCAACGTTTATGTCTGTCCCTTCCGGGCGACCTTCGACTTCAAAGGAGGAGTTTGCGGAGGCGTCACTCAGCGGCAACTGGTTCACGATTGCGACTGCTTCCACTCCGGGCAAGCTCTTCACTTGTTCTTGCAACTCCTTATAGAGGGTGGCAGTTCGACCCAACGGGTAGCGAGCTTCGGGCAGAGACAGTCGCATAGTGATAACGTTCTTCGGATCGAAACCAAGGCTGACGCCGAGCAGACGTACGAGACTTCCGATCATAAGCCCGGCCCCGGCGAGCAACACGAGAGAGAAGGCAATCTCTGAGCTCACCAAGAGACTACGATTCCGGCTGCCATAACGGCTTCCGATCGAATTCCGGCTACTTGTTTTGAGTGTGTCGTTGAAGTCGTAGTGCGATGCTTTCAAAGCGGGCACCAGCCCAAACAACAATCCTGTGAACAAGCAAACAATGGCCGAAAAGGCCAGAACTCGCAGGTTGAGTGAGACCCCTCCGAACTGTGCCACGTTCAGAGAGTCTCCCAAGGGGAGCATTCTTAAGCAGAAGAAAGCCAGAAGCAGACCCGCGCCCCCGCTTGCACAAAACAGGAGAAGATTTTCGATCACTACCTGACGGATGATGCGCCAGCGGCTAGCGCCCAGAGCTGTTCTGGTCGCAATTTCCTTTTTGCGGTCTTCAGCCTTGGCCAACAGCAGATTGGACACGTTGGTGCAGGCAATCAGAAGCATGAAACCTACGGCGCCCATCAAGACTAACAACGTGGCGCGCACGTTCCCTGTCATCTGTTCTCGCAGTGGGATGAGGCCAACACCAATCCCTGCAGCCCCGTTGTAATAAGACGGATACTTTTGCTCGACGCGCACAAGAATTGTTTTCATTTCGGCTGTCGCATGATCGAGAGTCACTTGCGGCTTGAGGTCCCCCACGAGGTTCAAATAGTGGTTCCCCAGATTCGAACTGGCAGGCGAGATAGGGAGTGGTTGCCATACATCCACATCCTCGCTTGGGAAATTGAAGTTGCTGGGCATGACTCCGACAATTACGCGGTTTTCACCATTCAAGAGGACTGATTTACCGACGATTTCCGGATTGGAGCCAAGCCGTTCCCGCCACAACTTATAGCTAACAACGACCATCTGAGTGCGGCCGGCTTGCAGCTCTTCGGCAGAGAAAACCCGGCCAAGAAAGGGTTCCGTGCCCAAGACCGAAAAGAACTCCGACGTGCCCCAGCTCGCCACAAGTCGCAAGGGATCGCCCGTCCCCGTAAGGGTGATCGTACCGAGGGAAAACCCCGCAACGTGAGCGAAGGTCTGACTCTGCCGATATTCAACGAACTCCGGTTCGGACAGGGGAATCTCGGTCATCCCTCGCGCAGAGAACGTGTTCCAAATCCTGACGATTCGCTCAGAGTTCGGATACGGAAGCGGGCGCAAAAGCACGGAGTCCACGACGCTGAAGACGGCTGTAGTCGCGCCAATGCCCAGCGCCAGAGTTGCTATGACTGCGATTGTAAAAATCGGGTTGCGTGCAAGCCAACGCAGCGCGAAACGAACGTCCTGAAAAGCGGCCCCCAGCAGCCGCCCGGGCCGCTGCCCATAGCACTGCTCGCGTGCGCGTTCGACGCCTCCGAAAGCTATCCCCGCCTGCCGACGCGCTTCCTCTGGGGTCATCCCTGCTGCGACATTCGTCTGAGTGGACTTATCGAGATGAAACTGCAATTCATCGTCAAGATCGACCGGTCGCTTGCGGGATATGAAGAATCGCAGGCGAGTCAAGAATTCACGCAGCATACAGATATCTCCTACGTCCTACGCTTGCTCCAGAACCAACGTGATCGCCGTTGTCAGTCGATCCCACTTCGAGAGTTCAGCTTCTAACTGCTTCTTCCCGGCGCGAGTCAGAGAATAGAATTTCGCACGGCGATTATTTTCTGAACCTGCCCATTCCGCCTTGATCCACCCTTTGTATTCGAGGCGATGGAGCGCTGGGTAAAGAGAGCCCTGCCCGATCTGCAGGGCATCTTTGGAAACCTGCTGAATTCGGTTGGCAATTCCCCACCCGTGCATCGGTTCAAGCGCAAGCGTCTTCAAAATCAGCAAATCTAGCGTCCCCTGCAGCAGGTCGGTTGATGGCGGCATGCTCTTCCCCTCGATGGTCGACAATAGATGTACACGTTGCTCCTGTCGAATGTCAAGGGGACCAATGGCTCGCCTCACCTTGGCGCGAAAGATTGCGGCGATCACTCTAATCGTCTGGAAGAAAGGAGTACATTTCGACGCGAAACAACTGAAGCTACAAGCAGCTTGAGCGTCTCGGACCAAGAGTCCGTTTCCATCCCTTGGGGATCATCCTTGGCGGTGGCAGTCGGGTTTCTTTTGAGACGCTCGGATCGAGGGAGAGTATCTAGCCAGAAGTTAGGCGATTTGTGTGCTTCGGCACCGAGTCTCCAAGCCGACCCTATGCCCCCTCGCATGATCCAACAAAGCTGTAGGCCACGAGTCTCAGATAGGACCATGGTTGGCAACTCTGCAACCAAGATTAGCTTGTGAGTTTCAGAGAACCGAACGGCGCCGTCATGACGAACATGAAACCCCCACAGGAAGGAAGAAACACGGGGGCCCCGTCGCTCCGCGGCTTACAGGGCCGCTCCGCGACCGGGCTGAACGGTCCAGCAGCTAAAGAAGAAGTGTCGGCACTATGGCAAGGGGGCTGGATGCCGAAAAATATTTCTGGCCGTTCCGGCAGGGAGAAGTGTTTTTCACTTGACATCCCCTTCAGAAACTTAATCCGCCGCAGATCTCTGGATCAAGCAGTCGGGGCTTCGGCCTCCGTTAACTGTAAACCGAGTTGGGCCGCCTTCTTGCGTAAGAACTGGAGCTGTTGGTTGCGATACTTCTGTTCGTAGTGGTCTGCTCCTTTGTCGACATATCGTTGACCGTACTTCAACATCCGATAGACGAGTCGGGCGAGCCGGTGGGCCATGGCAGTAATGGCCTTCGGGGCTCCCAGTTTGGTGCGCAGACGACGGTACTGGGCGCCAAGGTAGGTCTGGCTGCGCAGCAGCGCGTTGGCGGCCATGCGCAAGGAGGTGGCCGCCCGATTGACCACATGGCGCGTGCCTCGCCCGACTACCTTGTCGCCGGTGATGCGATTGTCGGGGCACAATCCCAGCCAGGAAACGAAGTTCCCTTCTGTTTTCCAACGACCCATATCAAGCCCGACTTCGGCCAAGATCGTTTGCGCGACCATGACGTCGATTCCATCAATCCGAGTAAGATCCACTCCGGCAACCCGCTGCAGCTCTTGCTGCAGGTTGAACCGCGGCGCATTCTTAGCCAGTTTCTTGCGCTTGGCATTCGCTTTTTTCGGCTGCTCGTCTTCTTGCGGTTCGGTCACCGGTGCAGGCGCTACTGCTGACGCCGCGCTAGCAAAACTGGCAAGCTGCTGTTGCAATTGTTCATCACACTCGGCAATGCGTTGCTGGTAAGCGTCGTAGGTGTCTACTTCCTGTTTCACCAAGAACAGCAACTCCGGCCGCCAGTTGCCCTCCAAGCTCTTAGCAACCTCATCCGCACTGGCGTGTACGCGCCGATCTCTGAGCGCAGCCAATTTCTGCGGATCCCGTTCCCCACCCACGATGGCGCGCACAATCAATTGCCCGGTCACGCCACTCAGATCGCTGATCACATTGGCCAACTGCACATTCATCTGCGTCAGGGCTTTCTGCATCCGCTGAATGCAACTCGCCGCTGCTAGCACATGTTCGGCTCGTTGTCGCCAATAGGTCCGTAACCCCCGGATCTGGGTGGTGGGCTGAAAAGAGTTGTTTAACAATCCGTACGTGTGCAGCTTCAATAACCACTGGCACTCCTGCACATCACTTTTGCGCCCCGGCAGATTCTTGGTGTGGCGCGCGTTGACCAGATACACCTCAAAGCCACGGTCTTCCAAAATTTCGTACAAGGGAATCCAGTAGACCCCGGTCGACTGCATCGCGATGGTCCTCACTCCACAACTCTTCAGCCAGTCCGCCAGCTGATGCAGATCGGCCGTGAAACACTTGAATTGGCGTACCGGTTCCGGATCTCGATCCGGACGCACCGCCACATAATGGCAAGCGTTACCTACGTCAATCCCAGCGGCCTGCGGGTGAATCACGTCCAGCCCCGGGTCATTGGACTGCAACCGTCGTGCCCATTCCTTCTTCTCTTTGCGAGTACGCCACCGCCTGTCTGCTCTCATTCCGGCTCTCCTTCGTGGGAAAATGGGATCCGGTTCGGCCCGGTGACGATAAGGTTGAGGAATCTCTCCATCGGGGTCAATAAGAGGCTGTCGTCTCGACGGGCTCTCGCCACCATGTCAGTGATCGCCAGTACCGGGGCCATGCTTTAATCCGGGCTCAATCAACAAGCACCAGTGGGAAGTCGGCCTTAGCTTGCCGAACCTGATCCTTGAGACAGAGTGCACCCGCCCGCAGCTCCATACAAGTTTCTGGTTCCAGTGATCGTTCCGAAGGCACGATCACATGCTTTAATAGGACTTCTGGCCCGGAATAATTTCCGGTTAGCGCGTTACTTTCCGGACAGACTGGCAACCCCTGGAATCATAGTGTGGGTGCCGGGGTGAGTCTCCCGTTTTTGGCCAGGTGCTCTTGAACTGCCAACTCCCAGTCGATGATCACTCACCTTTAGCCCGCATAGAATAGGAATCCGCATATAGCGCGCTGGACTCTCTGTTCGGTGGGTTGCGGACTTGCGCCGGACGCAAGACCGAGGTCCACGACAGCGCGGAGAATGGCCATGAAGACCTGCTCTGTGACTCGCGAAACAGGCGTTGCCAATTCCTTTTTGTGATCTCGGAGCAGTTGCAGCAGACTTGCGTGGAACGCAGAATCGTCGGCGTCGATTCCGAGTCTCTCCCCTTCAGTTTCGGGCACGCGATTTAGCCGCGGGCTGTTATCGGAAGGTTTTTCAATAGAGGCAGAATGTTGGTCTTGCCACTCATCTCGGTGGGGGTCTGGATATTCGGTATAGACGCTCTCAGCTGAGTGAATTACACCCGCTTCGATTTCTCCGAGCCGGTTCGATTCTTTGCCGATGTATATGATTCGCTCAACCCGCACGTTCCGTCGGCGGAGCAGCCCGAAGGTTTGCTTGCCGCTGGCCGCTGCGATCGCAGTGTTTCTAGCTGGGCTGATGGTTGGGCGGACGCCCGAGCAAAGGGATTTCTGCAGCAGCATTTCACGCTGACCGAACCGGAAGCGTATCGGCGGATCCGCGACGAGAGCCGCCGCTTGCGTCGTCCGCTCCGCGAAATCGTTGAAGCGATCCTGTTGGTGGAGGGCCTTGCAACAAGGGCCGGGCCTTCTAACGCAGGGGGGCAAGGAACTTGAGTGAGACGTCCAAGGTGATAGAACGCGCTGCCTTTCAAAGCGCAGTCGATGTAACGAGCAGCGCTTGACTGAGTGACGTTCTAGCCCGAGTTCCACATTCTGTGATTTCAATCACATTCCGCTGCGACGCTGCTCATTGGTGAACTTTGTGCCCCTACCCGACAATTCTCTAACACAGAAACTCCCAGGAGCAGTCATGCTGACTCACAAGCTGGTCAATCTCATCCAGTATCATTCCGATAGCCTCGCAGAAAACCTCCTGCGCCGAGCGCAAATGTCTAAAAGTGCCGGGTCTTACCGCAACGTACCTTCCGTAGAGCTGAAGGAACGGGTGTATGAAATCTACCACCATCTCGGCACATGGCTGCTTGACAAGCGCGAAACCGAAGTAGCGCAGCGCTACAAGGCCATTGGCACCCGTCGCGCCGAACAAGACGTCCCTTTGAGCGAACTCGTGTGGGTCATAGTTTTGACAAAACGCAATCTCTGGGAATTCATTGATGATGTGTCCGTTCCAGGCCGAGTGGCGGACGCCTCTGAGAAGCAGGAAATGTTGCAGCGATTAGACCAGTTCTTTGACCAGGCGATTCATGCTGCCGTGGTCGGCTACGAAAGCGCCGCGCAAAAGCGCGCGTGTGCAAAAGAAGCCTCCAAGATAAGGAACAATGTGCGGAAAGCCGGCTAGCAAGCTGGTACCGGTTCCCGCTTTGACAGCATGCAATCAGATCTCGAGGCGAGCCTGTCAACATCCTGTTGATAACCCTTCGCCCCATTCACTTGGGCAGAATCGATCGCTGATCCCATAAATACGACCGAGAGGGATCATTCCCGAAGAAGTCTTCGACGTGGTACTCCCAGCGGATGACCAACCGACAAAAGTGATGATTTTCGCGTGGCGGCGCGAAAGACCCTAATGTATTGCAGCGACCCAAAAATTGCGCAACACCTGGCACCGCCGTTAAGGTAGCTTTACAAGCAGCAGCTTCGGCAACAGCCTCAGCGCCTTCGGGTTTGTGGCGAGTCGAGAACGAGTCGGAAACTCCAGGCGTGGGCCGCACGAGGGTCGATGAGCATACAGGTTGCTCTCAATCACAGGACACAGTACCGTTACGAAAAGGCGGTTTCAATCGGTCCGCAGGTTATACGGTTGCGTCCCGCCCCACATTGTCGAACGCCCATTCTAAGCTACGCGCTTAGCGTTACTCCCGTCGGGCACCGTCTTAACTGGCAGCTTGACCTCCATAACAATCATGTGGCACGCCTTCTTCTCACGGACAAGACCGACAAGTTCGTGGTCGAGGTGGACCTCGTGGCGGAACTATCCCCGTACAATCCGTTCGATTTCTTTCTAGAACTAGGAGTCGAAGACTACCCTTTCAAATACGATCCGGAACTGGCTAAGGATCTCGAACCCTATCTTTCGGTCGATCCGGCCGGACCTCGGCTCCAAGCTTTTCTTCGGAAGCTTTCCCGCGAGAGGCGTGGAACGATCGGCGTTTTGGTTGACCTGAATCGGAGAGTGCGAAACGAGATCGACTACGTGACGCGGCTCGATCCAGGCGTCCAGACATGCGACCAGACCCTGGAAAAGCGCACGGGGTCCTGCCGGGACTCGGCATGGCTGCTGGTGCAGACTCTGCGACATTGTGGAATTGCGGCGCGATTCGTCTCCGGATATCTGATTCAGTTGGCGACGGAGGATAGTGCGTCGGAAGGTCTGAGCGGTCCGCGAGGCGACTCTGCGGATTTCCACGCTTGGGTGGAAGCGTTTTTGCCAGGTGCGGGCTGGATTGGCATGGATCCGACTTCGGGCCTGTTCGCCGGCGAGGGTCACATCCCCCTCGTCTGCACCCCGCACGCATCCAAGGCAGCGCCCATCGAAGGCACGGTCGAACCGGCCAACGTGGACTTCGACTACTCCATGTCCATCCGCCGCTTGAATGACCTCCCACGGCTGTCCAAGTCCTTCACAGAGGAGGCTTGGGTGCAGGTCGAACAGGTGGCACATCGCGTCGACGCGGATCTCGAAGCGCAGGATGTGCGCCTGACCATGGGTGGCGAGCCTACGTTCGTCGGGATCGACGAGCCCGAGAGCCCGCAATGGAGCATCGACGCTCTGGGACCGATGAAGCGAACTCGCGGTTTAGCTCTCATCCGATGCCTCCGCGAGAAGGTGGCGCCCGGCGCACTGCTTCACTACGGACAGGGCAAATGGTATCCGGGCGAGCCGTTGCCGCGTTGGGCGCTGAGTTGTGTCTGGCGAGTCGACCGCGTCCCTGTCTGGGAGAATGTCGATCTCATAGCTAGCGAGAATCAGGAGTACGGTTTCCGTGCGGCCGATGCTTTCAAGTTCATGGCAGCGCTCTCACGCCGCCTTCAGGTGAGTTCCGAAAATATTCTGCCAGCGCACAACCGCGATGGCGAGTCAGCGGAGCCTGCCGGCTACATTTTGCCCATTCGCCGGCGTCAGCCACAGGGCCGATTGTGCTGGTCGAGCCAGTTGTGGTTCCCTCGCCCGGAACAGCTGTTACTGTCGCCAGGCGATTCCCCCATCGGCTACCGTATTCCGACCGAGTCTATGCCATGGGTTGCACCCGATGAACTCGATTACGAGCGCGACGCTGCGCAACTCGAAGCCCCGTTCAAGCTGCCAGCACGCCCACTCCGGCGCATGGATCTCTTCCAAAGAAGTCCGGTGGCCGATCCGTTGCCCGCGGTCTCGAACACGGCTGAAACTGCGCCGGAGCTGATTCGTCCATCGGTCTGCGTGCAAGCTCGAGAAGGCCGTTTGCACGTGTTTCTGCCTTATGCATCCAAGCTCGCGGACTATCTCGACCTGGTCGCCGCCGTCGAGGACACGTGCCAGTATCTGCACCAGCCGGTGTGGCTCGAGGGTTACCCTCCGCCTTCCGACCCGCGGTTGCGATCCTTCAGCATCACTCCCGATCCGGGCGTTCTGGAAGTAAATCTGCCGCCCGCGAGCAATTGGGACGAACTTGAACAGATCAACACACTGCTGTTCGAGGAAGCGCACAAGAATCGGTTGACCGCGGAAAAATTCGCCTATGACGGCAGCCACCTCGCTACCGGCGGCGGCAGCCATATTGTGATTGGCGGAGCGACCGTGTTGGACAGTCCTTTTCTGCGCAGCCCAGATCTGCTGCGCAGCATGCTGGCATTCTGGCAGAACCATCCGTCGCTCTCGTACCTGTTTTCCGGCATGTACGTCGGCCCGACGAGCCAGTCTCCGCGAATCGACGAAGCGCGCATGGATGCCTTGTACGAACTGGAGCTCGCTTTTAGTAATTTGCCTGCCGACGACTGCCCGCCAACTACGATGGATGGATTGTTCCGCAACCTGCTTGTCGACGTCACTGGAAATTCGCATCGCGCCGAATTCTGCGTTGACAAGCTCTATCCGCCAGAGGGGAGGGGGCTGCGTCTAGGGCTGCTCGAATTGCGTGCATTCGAAATGGCTCCCCATGTCAGAATGGGTCTCATCGAAATGCTCTTAATCCGCGCGTTGATATGCGTGTTTTGGAAACGTCCATTCGAAGGTAGCCTGGTCCGTTGGGGCACTGCGCTTCATGACCGCTTTATGCTGCCGCACTTTGTCCGGCGCGACTTTTCCGATGTGCTCGGCTACTTGCGCGAGTCTGACTACAATTTCGACGAGACCTGGTTTGCCGCGCAGCTGGAGTTTCGTTTTCCGAAGATCGGATCAATCGCTGTAGGCGGGGTCGAACTCGAGTTGCGTGAGGCCCTCGAGCCTTGGAACGTACTCGCGGAAGAGACTACTTCCGGGCGAACGGTTCGCGCTGTGGATTCCTCGTTTGAGCGGATTCAGGTGAAGGTGTCCGGGTTGACCACGGAATCCCGCTTCGTCGTTGCATGCAACGGACGCAGGGTGCCACTCTATTCTACCGGCGAACCGGGAGAGACGGTGGCTGGCGTACGGTATCGCGCACGCCGACTGTCGGCCGAGTTACATCCAACAATTCCTGTGCATGCGCCCCTGGTCTTCGACATCATTGATCGCCGGAAAGAGCGTTCGATTGGCCGATGCGTATACCATGTGGGACCGCCTGACGGTCACGCCTACACAGCCCGCCCAGTGAATGCAACCGAGGCTGCAGACCGCCGCCGGCAGCGCTTCCAAAAAGTCGAGCCTCCGCGCGGACAGGCGGGGGTGCCGGAGAAAGAGACCAACCCGATCTTTCCTATGACGTTAGACCTGAGATTGGTGCCATTGGGCCAAAAGGCCGACAAGAAGCCCGGACTCGTGCCATGACTGTGGATTTGTGTCAGCCTCCGCTTCGCTACGGCGCTGCCTACGACGAAATGTCGGCAGACGGCGTGACTCCGCGCCCACACTGGGCGCATCTGATGGAATCTCTTCGAGCGATCGGCTCCGATGAGTTGGGACGGCGCTGGGCTCGCGCCGAGCGACGCATTCGCGAGAATGGCATTACTTACAACATTTACGGCGACCCACTCGGGGTCAGCAGAGCGTGGCAGATCGATATCGTTCCGCTATTGATCCCTGCGGAGGAGTGGCGCTTCATAGAAGCCGGCATCATTCAGCGCGCCCGGTTGCTCAATCTGCTCCTTGAGGACCTCTACGGCGAGCAAAGCCTGGTCGCGCGCGGCCATTTTCCTGCCGCGCTGCTCTACGCCAACCCCGCATTTCTCCGACCGCTCGTGGGCGTGCCTGTTGCCGCGCACAGCTATCTGCATATGCTGGGCGTCGATCTTGCCCGTTCGCCCGACGGCCAATGGTGGGTGCTGGCCGATCGCACGCAAGCGCCTTCGGGTAGCGGCTATGCCTTGGAGAACCGCACCATCGTCTCCGATGTTCTGCCTGATCTCTTCCGCACCTCGAACGTGTTGCGCCTCGCTCCATTTTTCCGCGCACAGCGCGAAGCGCTCGCCAACCTCGCCCAGCGGGACAATCCGCGAATCGTATTGCTGACTCCCGGCCCACTCAACGAGACTTACTTCGAACACTCCTACATCGCGCGTTATTTGGGATTCACTCTAGTGCAGGGAGCGGACCTGACAGTGCGTAAACGCCGCGTGTATCTCAAAACCGTTGACGGTCTGGAAAAGGTCGACGTGATTTTGCGTCGGGTGGACGATAGCTTTTGCGATCCTCTCGAACTGCGAGGCGACTCGCTTCTGGGCGTGCCTGGCCTCGTCGACGCCATCGTCGCGGGAAATGTGAAGGTGGCCAACGCGCTGGGAAGTGGTCTGATCGAGACGGCTGCGATCATGCCTTTTCTTCCCGGCCTCTCCACACAATTGCTGGGCGAGAAGCTCAAACTCCCGTCCGTCGCTACCTGGTGGTGCGGGCAGAACTACGCGCTCGACTGGGTACTTGACCATCTAGACCAGGTGGTCGTGAAGCCGGCGTTCCCCTCGCGCGGGATGGAACCGGTGTTCGGGGCCGAACTTCTGAATGCCGAGAAGGGCAAGTTTGCTGAGCAGCTGCGGGCCCGCCCGCACGAGTATGTGGCGCAGGAGCAGGTCGCTTTGTCGACGGCGCCGGTGTGGGACAACGGGCGTCTCAATTCGCGGAGCGTAGTACTGCGCACCTACGTGCTCAATACCGGCAGCAAGTGGATTGCGATTCCGGGCGGACTGGTACGTGTTGCCGAAGCGGAAGGATCGGTCGTCTCGATGCAGCGGGGAGGCCACAGCAAGGACGCATGGGTTCTGTGGGATGGCCCCATCGATACGTTCAGTTTGCTGCGCCCACGGCATGAGCCGGTGGAGTTGCACCGTGTCTCGCGAGTTGTGCCCAGCCGTGTCGCCGACAATGCCTTTTGGTTGGGCCGAAACGTCGAGCGCGCTGAAAACATTGCCCGGATCTTACGCGCCATGATCCCTCGCGTGCGCCGAGCCGAGGAATCGGAGCTTGTCTGCCTCCTGCGCCTGCACAAGTGCCTGGGGTCAAGGCACAGCCGGTTACCCAAGCCTAAACACAGGCGACCGACGTCACTCGAACTTGAACAGGAAATGACCTCTCTGTTGACGGATCCCAAGCGGGCGGACAGTCTGGCTTGCACTCTGGCGGAGGTATCCCGGATTGGCGGAAGTATTCGCGAGCGATTGTCGGGCGATATGATTTTCCTAATCGGCCGACTGCGGGACTCAATTCAGAGGGGGGCGGGCACTCCGTTTCTCGAGTATCCGGCGATGCTGACCGATTGCTTGGGACTTCTTTCCGCATTTTCCGGAATGGAGCGGGAAAACATCAACCGGGGATTAGGCTGGGTGTTCATGACCATTGGCCGGCGTCTTGAGCGCGCGATCTATCTGACCCGGCAACTGAGCCAGATCACTACACCGCTGACGGAGCGGGACTGGTCGCTTTTGGAATGCATGCTCGAGGTTGCGGATAGCTCGATGACCTACCGAACTCGATACTACACAACGCTACAACCCTTGGCCGTATTGGATGTGCTCATGGCCGACGAGAGCAATCCGCGCTCTTTGGACTTTCAGCTGAGCCACCTCGCCGATCTTTATCAAAAGCTGCCTCGGCACGTCCCGGTTGATTTACAGGCGATGCGGGGCGCGTTGGCGTTGTTACGCAGTTTCGATTTGCGAAAGTTGAAATATCCATTGCCCGGTGCCGCGTCGCCCGATGCTTCTGACGGGCTCTCGCGGCTGGCGAGCTTCCTCCGCGAGTTGGAAGGGTTGTTGCCTTCCTGGTCGAACAACTTATCCAACAGATACTTTAGCCACGCCCGCACCTTGCCGATTAGCATCGGCCAATGATTCTCTTAGGACCAGATCTTCGAATAATGATCTATAAAATCGTTCACCGGACATCGTATAGATACAAACATCCCGTCTCGGTGGGAACCCACGTGGCGTGCCTAAAGCCTCGAGCTTTGCCGCACCACCAATTGTCTCGGAGCGAACTGCGTATCGAGCCACGCCCGTCTACGCGTACGGAGCGCGTGGACGTTTTTGGAAACGTTCTGTGCTTTTTCACCATTCAAGAACCGCACCGGGACTTGATGGTAGAGGCGCGCAGCGAAGTCGTGATAGAGGAAAGTCCGACCGACTGGCGTCAACTGCAGATCCCTTGGGAAGAAGTGGCGAGATCGATTTCCACGGATCTCATCCCAGCCAACCTGGACGCGTACCAATTTGGATTTGAGTCGCCCCGCATTCGTATTCGGCCGGAATTTGCAGACTACGCCCGCCAGTCGTTTACGCCTGGACGGCCCATGCCGGGTGCACTTCTCGACCTGACCGCACGCATCCACAAGGACTTCCGCTTCGATTCGAAATCGACCAATGTCCGGACAACATCTGAAGAAGTTTTCAAGAAACGGCGGGGCGTGTGCCAGGACTTCGCGCACTTCCAGATCGCCTGCCTCCGATCGCTGAATCTCCCAGCGCGTTATATAAGCGGATACCTTCGAACCTACCCACGCCCCGGGCAGCCGCGGCTGGTGGGCGCCGACGCATCCCACGCATGGGTCTCGGCTTATTGTCCCGGAATCGGCTGGCTTGATGTGGATCCAACGAACAATGTTGTTCCTTCCAATGGCCATGTGACACTCGCCTGGGGCCGGGACTATGGCGACGTAAGTCCTCTACGAGGCTTAATCTTGGGTGGTGGATCGCATTCGCTCAAAGTGGCTGTCGACATGGAGCCGGTCGACTCCCCGGGCCCTGATGTCTGATATTTGTGAAGAAGCAGACGCCCCGCTCGTGGGACGGCATCCTCTCCGGTCGCTCGACTTTCAATCGGTCTTGGGAGACTAGCCGACCAGCGGCAAGCTTTCCGCGATTTCATCCATCCAGACTTTGAAGCTCTCCAGAGTATTTGGGCCGAACGTGGTAGCGATGGCAACATCAGTTGCGTCACGGCCTCGCGCAATCAGCACTCGTCCAATCCTGGGAACGTTGTTTCGCGGATCGAAAGTGTGCCAGGCGCCGCCGAGATAGACTTCCAACCAAGCTGCAAAATCCATCACACCGTAGGGCGGCGGCGTCCCCATATCGCCGAGGTATCCGGTGCAATAACGCGCCGGAATATTCATGCAGCGGCAGAGTGTAATAGCGAGGTGCGCATAGTCGCGACACACGCCCGTGCGGTCGTTGAATGCCTCCCACGCGGTTCGCGTGGGGAGTGCTTTCTGATAATCGAACGTAATATGGTTGTGAACAAAATCGCAGATTGCCTGCACGCGCGGCCCTCCCGGCGCCGTCTGACCGAATCGCGACCATGCCGCATCGGACAGCAGATCCGTCTCGCAATACCGGCTGCCCAAGAGAAACACCAGAGTATCTTCGGGCAATTCTTGCAAAGCATGTTGTCTGGCTGAGGGCGTCACCGGGTCTGGTTTCGCCGAATCTCTAACAACTCCGGTGCTTTTCAGACAGGTCCTCCCGATGGGCGCCACAATCCGGGTGCACCAGTTTCCGAAGCCGTCTCGATACGTCTTCATTGGCGTTTCCGGATCGGTGGTCAGAATATCGGGACTGACGATATCCGAGGCTCGGGAGTAATGGACGTTCACCATTAGGATCATCGGCGTCTCTTGTGGACAGTAAAAGACTAGTTCGTAGCCGACCTGAATCAACATGCAAGTTTCCTTCGCCAACGATCTCTGGACCTTCCTCCATCGAAGACCGAAACGGCGTACTGACCACGTTTCAACGGAGCTACGCCCAACAAGCAGATGAGGTAGCCACTCCAACGGTTGCCGCAAATCAGAGTCGCGCTCCAATTCGCAACCACCACCATCACCCTATTCTACAGAGCTCAGGCCCTTGGCTCCGATAAAACTCAATTTCGGGGCACACGGGGGCTCACAAACTCCGCCAACAATTGAAAAACTTTTGTGCGTACGTTGCAGGGTGCACAAACTTTCTGTTCTCCGCTCATTAGGCCACTTCAACGACAGTCAATTATTATCGAACAGGTGTGTGTTGGCCAGACGCATACGGTGCAAATTCGTTTCCCCGCACCATTCTTGGTTTTTCCTGCCCGCTGGAAGTTCAAGAACTTCAAGAGGAAAGGTTTCTGTAGGTGGGATAAAACACTTGCACTGTCAAACCGCTCAACTGCGAAACGCCTCCCCAATATGCTCGTCAGTGGACTAAGCAAGGAGCGGTCGGCCGATACCGCCCCATATGCTAGAACGATCCGGAGAACCGCGCCTCCAGGAATTCACCCAGCTTGGCTGTCGCCCTGAACTGCGGAATCGGCTCCAGTTCCTTGAACGCGGACGTGAACGCATTGGAAAGACTCCAGATGGTCCGCGGCCGGAATTCCTCATACCTCGGCTCGAAGTAGAGGTCATGCACGGTGCGGGCGAGGTGCTTGGGAGCTTCCAGCTTGCCCTCCACGAACGCCTCGTAGATAACAACCTTTGCCGTCACGTCCGTCAGTTCGCTCTGCTGCCACGCCTCCACCTGCTTTCGCATGGGTTCGAAGTTCCTCTGCATTCGGTCAACCCCGACCGAGATGCAATCGATCAAGGAGAACGACTTCGAGTGTTTCGCTAGAACGGGAATAAAATCCCCGGCAAACGCCATGTTCGAGCACACGAATACGCGATATCCGCAGGTCATCGCCAGTCGCATGCTCTTATCGTGCGAGTTGCGAAGACCGATGGAAAAGCGGCATCCTGCCATCTCGGTTGCGATATCGAGAACGCCGAACATCTTCATGCCGTCCGGCGATACCGCATACTCGTCGTGGACGACTCCAATGTGACGAAATCCGAGAGTTTCGATCAGTGCCCGCACGATCTCGTGATGCGGGATCGGGCGGTGTGTTTCGGTTGCTGGTGGTGTGGGCATCAGAGTTAGTTCTTCGCGGCCAATGGTCCGACCGCTGTAGCCAATAAGCGTACTTGTTTCTGACATGGTTCTTCCTCCTTGTTGTTGTGAAATAAGACTCCTGAGACGAGAGAGAACGCGGCTACGACCTGATGCCACCGTGTTCGCGGCTAAGAATGCGCAGTATGGATTGAAGAGAGTTCTTGGTCCGGGCCGGGACCGAGCCTGAAGCCCTCGTTCAATCCTTGGTCAAGCGCATTGACTTTCACGCCCTAACGGGCTAACTTGTGTGCGCCTGTTGGGGGCTGCCCGAGCGCTCGGGGGTGGCGTGCGTACTGCTTCGTCCAGCAACCAAGTAACCGAACTGCTGCGCCGTTGGAGCAGCGGCGAAGTTGCGGCCAGAGACGCCCTGATTCCCCTGGTGTACGACGAACTCCGCCGGCTGGCGCGGCACTTTCTGGCGAGCCAGCGTTCTGCTCACACTCTACAAAGCACGGCCCTGGTCCACGAGGCTTACTTACGTCTGGCTGGCTGCGACGACGTGCACTGGGAGAACCGTGCCCACTTCTTCGCGGTGGCGGCGCAGTTGATGAGGCGCATTCTGGTGGATCATGCCCGAAAACGCAACGCGGCAAAGCGTGGGCCCCAGCACCTGACACTATTGGTAGAAGAATCTGTAGATTTGCCCGCTCGGCGGGAATTAGATCTGGTCGTACTTAACGACGCATTGAACACGCTGGCCACGTTTGATCAGAGGCAGTCCCAGATTATCGAGCTGCGTTTCTTCGGCGGTCTGTCGATCGAAGACACATCTCGAGTTCTAGGGATGTCGCCATCAACCGTGAAGCGGGAGTGGGCCACCGCGCGTGCCTGGCTGTTTGCTGAAATGAACCAGGAGGCCGACTAAACCAATGACCCCGGAGCGATGGGAACGGGTCAAGGAGATACTCGGGAAAGCTCTGGAACTGCATTATCCGGAACGAGAATCGTACGTCGGAAACGCCTGTGGCAGTGACCCAATCCTTCGGCGCGAAGTTCAGCGCCTGTTGGTAGCCGAGGAATCAGCCGGTACTGGATTTTTGAATCGGCCAGCCGTGCCGATGCAGCTGGACGTTGACGACACGCCGCGTGACGCGATGCTCGGACGGAGGGTGGGCGCCTACCAGACTGCGGAACTGATCGGCGTTGGAGGTATGGGCGAGGTCTATCGAGCGTTTCGGGCCGACGATCAATACCGGAAACAGGTGGCACTCAAACTGGTTCGCGCGGGGCAGGATTCACAGGTTGTGTTCAGCCGGTTCAAGAATGAACGCCAGATTCTGGCCAGCCTCGACCATCCCAATATCGCCCGTTTGCTCGATGGAGGCACCACCGATGAAGGCGCTCCCTATTTTGTTATGGAGCTGATCGAAGGTCAGCCTCTTGGGCAATACTGTGATGATCACAGGCTGCGCATCGATGATCGGCTGAAGCTATTCCTGCTAGTTTGTTCCGCCGTACAGTTCGCCCATCAACGTCTGGTTGTTCACCGCGATATTAAGCCCAGCAACATCCTGGTAACAGCGGACGGCATACCGAAACTTCTGGACTTTGGGGTGTCGAAGATACTGGATCCGGATCTGGGCGACGGGCAAGTTGACCCAACGCTGACCGTGCTTCGGGCTTTGACTCCGGCTTACGCAAGTCCGGAGCAGATTAAGGGGGAGCCGGTCACGACAGCCAGTGACGTTTACTCGCTGGGAGTCGTACTCTACGAGTTGCTCGCTGGGCACAGTCCGTATCGCGTCGCGAGCCGCACACCGCACGAACTTGCTCACGCGGTCTGCGATCTGGAATCAGAGAAACCTAGTTTAGCCGTACGACATCCGACCTCTGCCGAAGCAGGCAGCCCCTTCATTGGCAATCATGGAGATCCCTCTCCCGGAAAGACTAGTAAGCAGCTCAGGGGGGACCTCGACAATATTGTTCTGAAAGCGTTGCGGAAGGAGCCCGCCCGCCGCTACGGATCGGTCGAGGAGTTCGCTGGGGACATCCGCCGCCATCTCGAGGATCAGCCCGTTCTGGCGCGCAAAGGCACATTCAGTTATCGCGCGTCGAAATTTATTCGCCGGCACACAGCGGGTATCGTTGCCACGGCGCTGGTTGTCGCGGCACTCTTGGTCGGAATGGGCACGACGCTGGCGCAAAAACGTCGCGCCGAACGCCGGTTCAATGACGTGCGCAAACTGGCCAACGCTCTGATTTTCGATCTGCACGACCCCATTCGCCAGTTGCCGGGCTCCATCCACGTAGAGAAAATGTTGATCGACACTAGCCTGAAGTATCTGGACAGCCTGGCCCAGGAAACAGAGAGTGATTCGTCCCTGCAGCGTGAACTTGCGGAAGCTTACCAGAGGCTCGGGAACGCACAGGGCTCACCTTACGGGGCCAACTTAGGTGACTCGATAGGCGCACTCGCAAGTTATCGGAAAGCACTTCGGTTGCGGCAGACAGCGCTCAAGAGCGACCCCCAGGACGTCCAGGGACAAATTCGTTTGGCGTCCAACTATCGAACCATTGGCTCGCTGCTAGCGAAAATGGGGGATCTTTCTGGCGCCCGGGACAGTGTGCGACAAGCTCTCGGGATTACGCAAGCCTTACCGCAACAGGCTCAAGATGAGCCTCGATCTATTCATGAACTTGGAGTGGATTTTCTTACTCTTGGCGATGTTGAGGGAAACAGCGTGGGCGCCGGAATCATAGAGAACCCCGAACTCGCTTTGCAGTATCACCGAAAGGCTCTGGAGGTGAATCAAAAGTGGATTGCCCTTCGACCCACGGAACAGATTCGGCAACAGCAGGCCGCTTATGAGAACGATCTTGTCGCTGCCGACCTGATCCAGTGTGGCAGGCCAGAAGAAGCTATCCAGTATGCGAATCAGGCGTTGACGATCCTTGAGCAAATGGCCAAGGGTGCAGATGATTCCTCAAGGATCGTGCTCAAGGACACAATAGCGACAACGCATTCCCAGATTGGAAGTGCGCTGTTGGTCAGTGGAAATCCACGAAAAGCAATCGCCGAATTCAGCGCCGAACTCGCGATAATTAAGTACTTGTACGAAGCAGATACTAGCAATGCTGCGGCACGCCTGGAACTGTCCTCCGCCTATGTTGATCTCGGCGCGGCATGGATAAACTCTGGCCGTGCAAAAACAGGATTGCAGTTTTTACAGCAAGGAATTGAAATGGCGGAACAACGGCCGATCACGGACGCTGAAGTCGCCATAACGCTGGCATCTGGATACATCGATCAAGGAGAAGCGTTGGAAAAATTGGGAGATGAACCGCAGGCGCTGCGCGCCTACGCAAAAGGTGAGAGGTTGTTTGCGTCGCCTGATCTATTCAAGCCGGGTAAGTTCGCGGACACACTGCAGGCCGCAGCCGGTGGAAGGATTGCAGGCGCATTGGCGAAGCTCGGCAAGCTGCCACAAGCCGAGGAGAAATACCGGGGCGCACTCCGTCAGGTCGAGGCGGCGGCCGCCGCAACCTCTCCCAACCTGCGCGCGCAATATATCCTCGCCGATCTATATGCCGGGCTGGGAGATCTTTTGTCCACCCGCGCCGCGCGTGTAGAACATGGCGCTGAAGCAGTGGATACCCGGAATGAAGCCCGCAGATACTATGAGAAGAGCTTGGAAGCATGGCAGCAGCTACCCCTTCACACCGCCACGGCTTCAATCCTGTTCGACATAACCGCCCCTGAAACCGTCGCCCAGAACCTTGCCCGGTGCAGACAGGCGATCCAGCGGCACGCGGATTCTGAGGCCCATCCCACGATTTCGCCC
Organism: uncultured Acidobacteriaceae bacterium; assembly: GCA_963768265.1. Lineage (GTDB taxonomy): Bacteria > Acidobacteriota > Terriglobia > Terriglobales > Acidobacteriaceae > Sulfotelmatobacter. Next base: position 235,685 of record CAVYHM010000047.1, on the reverse strand, counting down.
CGTTAGGAGTTGCAAAAGCAGTGAAGAGGGGCTGTCCCACACTCAGGCTTCTTAGAGATTCACTTAGTCTGGCTTAGATGGATCGTTGCCGAGAGTAACGAGTCCAAGGTATCCCCCTTTGGTGGAAGCGCGAGTCTAAGCATGGTTGAGCAGACGAGCGCGCCGCAGGTGTCTTGCGGACCGTAAAACTTTTTTCTCGCCCATGACCCAGTTCGCTCGCGTTTTTCGTTTACATAGATGTAAGGAAGTTGGGTTGGCAAAGCCGACTGCCCCCCGGCAGCTCCCTGAACAAAAACAGAGGAGGAAGTATGAAAAACGTTCGTGCAAGTGTGCGTTTGGCCGGGGTGGTCGCTCTTGGCCTCGTAGCAATGGTTGCGATGGTCAGAACCAGCAAAGCCAGCATCGGCAATGTGAGCAAGTCTGACTTAGCAGGAGCCTGGCAGATGACCACCATCGGCCAGACTGGTTGTGGCTTTGGGACTACGCTGTGGACGTTCACCCTGAACGGCAGCGGTGCGTCGTCCAACGCGACTGGAACCTATCACACCGCGGGATGCGGTGATGGCACCAGCAGCGGCAACACGTTCTCCATCCAGTCCCTGAATCCCAACGGCAGTGGAGTCGCTGGCCTGACCTGCGGCCCCAGCTGCGGCTGGGTGCTGAACATTCAGGTAGCGCCAGACCGATCCACCTTCAACGTAGTCGATGTGTCTCCCCTTAATGGGGGAAACTACATCGAAGGCGTTGCCATCCATCAGTGATTGAACTTGACGCCCGGGGAGCCGCAAGGCTCCCCGGACACTGGAGACGCTATTTAGCTTCACGTGTGGCATAGATGGCATCGCCTCCGAATAAATAAATCTTGCCGTCATGAGCCAATTGTTTCGGCTTTACGTGTTTATTGGTAAGAGCCGGAATTTCGCGGATCGCCGAGTCGGCAGAGACCGAGAACGAGAGCCAGCCTAAGCCTCAAAAACGAGGAGGAAACTATGCAGAAAAAGCGACTGTTGGTCACCATCCTGCTGGGTGCGGAGAAGTAGGGTGCGAACGTGAAGTAGAAGTATCACCTTAACCGCGGATAACCGCCGGAGTTGCGGCGAAGGTGTGGCCCATGCCTTTTTGGAGGACTACCCTTACCTTGGCAATACGTCAATCACTCACTCGGGAAGCCGAATTTCGACGTTCCTCGACGTCTCGCAGGCCAAGATACCGCCGCTGGCCCATCCTTTCGCGTTGTTTGCGAGAGGGTGAGGGGCGGTCTGAAGCGCAATCGCAGCCGACGCTTTTTCCACACCCAGAACTTGATTTTGTGACGAACAACTTTGACTGAGGCCACAAGAACTTTACAAAGTGAGGAGGACAGTTATGAAAAAGACGAAATCCTTGATTGGGGCGCTCATCCTCGGAATAGGACTGGCGTTGGGAGTTGGCACGGCCTTCGCCCAGGAGTCTCATGAGCTGTTTCCATCTCTGACTGCACAATGGTGGCAATTCGCCATCTCGATACCTACCACGGTCAACCCGCTCGTGGATTCGACGGGAGCGGATTGCGTAGTGGGCCAGCGGGGTCAAGTCTGGTTCCTGGCCGGAACCTTTTTCGGAGGGACTGTGACCCGCAACTGTTCCATTCCCGCAGGGGTGGCGCTGTTCTTTCCGGTCATCAATAGCGTGCAGATAAACACGCCCAACGTATGCGGACAGGCCGGCAGTTTGAGCGTGACCGATTTGCGCGCCCTCGCTGCGCCATTTATCGATGCCGCCACAAACCTATCGGTCCAGGTTGACGGAAGGTCGGCGGAAGACTTGGTCCGCGTGAAATCCAAAGTTTTCGCGACCACCTTTCCGGCGGACAACATATTTAATGCTCTGTGCGGGGGCCCGGGCACGGTGCCGGCAGCCGTCTATTCGCCGTCCGTGGATGACGGCTATTATGTGCTTCTGCAGCCGCTGAGCGTGGGCAGTCACACTCTCCACATTCACAGCGAAAGTACGGGTTTCCTTCTGGACGTAACGTACGGCCTCACGATAGTCGCTGTGCAACTGAAATAAAGATTCCACCGGCAAGGCGATGGCTTTTTTCCGGGACTGGGCCGTCATGAGCCAATTGCTCCGGCTTTTGCGTGTTTATGGGTGAGAGCGGAATTTCGCCATGGCCGAGACCGGCAGAGACCGAGAACGAGGGCAAGTCTAAACCTGAAAAACGAGGAGAAAACTATGCTGCGAAAGCGAGCATTGATCACCATTTTTCTGGGTGCTCTGGCTGCCGCCAGCGCGTGGAGCCAACAGAACCCACAGTCCGGGCTGGATCACCAATACGCAGCCACTCAAACTCCGGCGGCGAGCGGTGGTCAGGCGGTGTCGAGCAGCCAGCACCGCCCTGGGATTCATTCCATGCGCAGCGCGGGGCCCGCTGCGGCTACGAACCCGCTGAACATTCCGTACTTAGGCGGCGCGGTCTTTGCGCATCCGAAGGTATATGCATTCTGGTGGGGCAATCCCGCCGCCTTCCCGATCGACACGCAGGATGGAATCGCCGACTTCTTCCATATCCTGGACGGGACGCCGTATCTCGCTCTAGCAAACCAATACTTGTTCGGGAAGAGCGCCAATGTCAGATTCGGCGGCAACTTTTATGACTATTCGGCACCGCCGACACAGGATCCGCCCACGATCCAAATCGTCGATGAGATCTACAACGTTCTAACTGCGCAAGGCGTTAAACCAGACCCCACTGCCTTATACGCAGTCTACCCATCCAATTTCCCAAACGAGAATTACTACTGCGCCTTCCACGACATCGGCACCGCGCCGGACGGCACTACTATTCACGTGATGTACATGCCGAACTCAGAAAATCAACCGCTCTGCTGGGTGCAACCGCCTGAGTTGAGCTGCAACAGCAAGTCTAATGGACTACAGGCGGCCGCGAACTCGACCGCGCACGAGTTGATGGAGTCGATTACGGACCCGAACGTCGACGCGTGGGTCAACATCCCCGATGGCTACAATGAGATTGGCGACCCGTGTAACTTCACCTACAAGCGCTGCGTCAACCTGAGCGACGGCAGCAAGTGGCAGCTCCAGGAGATATGGTCGAACAAGGTGAGCGCCTGTGTGCAGGGAGCCGGTAGTGGTGATCAGTAGCTGTGGCTGGCGAATTGTTGTTTCGGCCATAATTCCTTGGGATTTCTCCGGCCTGCTACGATTCTGTGATGCGCGATCTGGTCGTTCTTTTCATCCACTTCATCGCTACCCTGGCCCGCTTACTCGGACCTAGCGGCGCCCGTTCCATAGTTGCGGAGTCGCTTCTCCTCAGGCACTAACTCCTGATCGTGAATCGCTACTGGGGCTGTCCGCGAATCGCCCAGCAGATCGCCCTGGCGTTCCACATCCAAATCGAGAAGGACGTGGTTCGAAGGATCCTCGCCCATCACCAGTCGCCGGGACAGGACTCCGGTGGTCCCTCCTGGCTGACCTTCCTGGGCCACATGAAAGACAGCCTCTGGAGTATGGATCTGTTCCGGTGCGAGTCAGCCACGTTGCGGACCCACTGGGTCCTGGTCGTCATGGATCAATATACGTCGCATCCTTGGGTTCGGCGTCCATGCGGGCACGGTCGATGGTGTCGCGCTCTGTCGGATGTTTAACCGCGCTATTCGAGGGCATCGCTGGTTGCCGAAGTACCTCAGCTCCGACAACGATCCTCTTTATAAGTTCCACCAGTGGCAAGCCAATCTGCGGATTCTGGAAGTGACAGAAATCAAGTCCCTTCCCTACGTTCCCCTGTCCCATCCGTTCGTGGAGAGGCTCATCGGCACCTTGCGACGCGAGTATTTAGATCACATGTTGTTCTGGACGACCGTAGATCTCGAAAACAAACTGCTCGATTTCAGGACCTATTTCAACCACCATCGCACGCATACCTCACGGGAAGGGCGAACGCCGGATCCGCCCGCGCCGCAACCAGTCGCAAATCTCCGCTCGTTTCGATGGCAACCTCACTGTCGAGGCCTATATCAGACACCGCAGGCTGCCTGATTTGTCAAAGACTCGCGCTCGCTGCGATATTCGGTCAACCTCGACAAAACTTCCAGGAAATTATTCGGAGTTTCTCCATCGCAGCATGCTTCGCGGGTCCCATCGTTTTACTGCCACGGGGTGCGTCCCGAAAGTGAGACTCAGCCCACTTTCGCAGCTTCGCGGCGCGATTACCGGTGAAATCGGGCTGCCACCTAACAATTCGCCAGACACACCCGAGACGATCAGAAAAATGTAGCTCTGAGTCGCGCCGTTAGGAGATAGAGCAACAACCCACCAGCGATGACGACGCCGGTCCCGCCACGCAGCCAATCACCCCTCACAAGGTTGACGATGTCTCCAATGACTTGTGTGCCAATGATAGCGACGGCGAGTCTCCATCCCCAGAGGCGGCGTTGGAACCATCCGACTCCCGACACGACGAGAACGAGAGCGAGGAGCAGGAACAGAATGCCGACCTTGCCTCCCAAAGGAGAAAGCTGCTTATAGGCCATCGGATTTAGCGTCCAAGTACGGTCAAGTGGTGTTCCGCGAAAGAGCAGAGTTGTCCCCGCAAGACTGGCCATCGTCGCGCCGAAGAATAGGAAAACGCCAATTGCAGTGAATCCGGGTGGCTTATCGTTTCCTTCGATCCGGTCTCCGCCATTCATTCTCTGACTATAAACTGGAGAATCTCACGGCGCGTGGAGAACGATGAAACCGATCACCGCGACCTCTGGTGTGGAGTTCCTAATCTGCTCCTGATCGCCGCCTCTGCCATCGCGATGCTGGCGAAGCGCTTGCGGGCTCCCTACACCGTGGCACTAGTCGCAGGTGGGTTGATGCTGAGCGCCTTGCGTTTGCCGCGCCTCTCGCCGCTCGACCCCGGTCAACGTCCCGACTGGCTGACTCCCGACGTCATCCTGATTGTCTTCCTGCCCGCGCTTGTGTTTGCGGGAAGCGTCAAGCTAAACGTGTGCGACCTGCTGCGCAATTCGGCACCCCTCCTGCTTCTGGCAAATTTGGGTGTTCTGCTTGCCGCTCTGGTTACCGGCTGCCTGGCGCATTGGACAATAGACTTGCCGACGGAGGTTGCCTTGCTTTTTGAAGCGATCATCTCAGCCACTGACCCATCTCGGTACTGGCCATCTTCAAAGACCTGCGGATGGACAAGCGCCTCTCACTGATTGCCGGGGGTGAGAGTCTTCTGAATGATGGCACCGCAGCCGCTCTGTTTCAGATCGTGCTCGCCGGCATCATCGCAGGACACCTGAGCGTTTCGAAGGGTGTTGCCCAGTTTCTCTTCGCGGTACTCGGAGGAGCGGTTCTTGGCTCCTTGCTCGGCTACGCCGCGAGCAGACTCGCGCGAACGGTTGACGATGCCGAAGTACAGATCACCCTCACTGCCGTCGTTGCCTACAGCAGTTATCTCCGCGCTTATCAATTGCACTTGTCGGGAATCATTGCGACCGCAGCCGCCGGCCTCATTGTCGGCAATCTGGGTACGAGAAGTTGCAGCCCGCAGACCAAAACCGCCCTTGAGTCGTTCTGGGCCTACGTCGCATTCCTGATGAATTCTCTGATTTTCTTGCTGATCGAGGAAAGACGGGAGCGGGCGCGTGGCGATCGTAGAAATTCTGAAATCAACCCTTAGAACGCGCGAGTATGTAGAAAAGGGCGAGCAGGATGGCAAGACTCTTCTCGAAGCGATGACCGACGGAGACACTGACGGGATGCAGCATTTTGATGGCGAGATCCAAAAACTCATCCGCGCCGGCGTCGTGGAGCTCGGTACCGGACTCGCCTATGCTACAAATCCGGGGAACCTGCAGTTGCTGCTCGCCCACATGGGCAGTGCTTCAAAGCCAGAGTAGCGGCCTTCACAAGTGTGTCTGGATATCGCGACCGGCTGATCGGGAATGATGCCGATTGGGGCTAGAGATTACGTCGCACGCGCATTCTTGGGCGTCGCAATGGCCGCTGTCGGCGAGCCGCCCCGCAGTTTCGAGTCACTCGCCACGGCTCACGCAACCTCTGGCGGAATAAACGAGCCGTTTCTCAAGACGTTGTCGAATGTGGCCTCCTGACAAGCGTTTCAGACGGACTAGATGCGGTTCTTCATCGGCTCGACGACAATCCGCAAGCCCTGGCCTTGATTAAGCGTGATTTTCCCCTCTGCTCATGCATTCCTTAGCCGAGCAGAATCCACAAGCTTGGCCAACATCTGAGGATGGATGTTGCTGCCGGTCAGAATCGTTGCAAGACGCTCGCCCGGAAGTTCATGACGGCGGATCGCGGCTAATCCGGCGGCCCCAGAGGGCTCCAGTACGAAGCCGAGGGCGGAGGCGGACAAGCGCATCGCCTCGATGAGCGTGTCATCGTTGACGAGGACGATGTCGTCCACCAGATTCTTCATCTTCTCTACCGCCTTTTGAACAGGCACACGCACCTCGATGCCATCCGCGATGGTGTGGGCGGCTTGGTTCATGTCCGTTCCGGCGAGCGCTCCCCCAGCCTGCGTCGAAGGAGAAGAGTGGGGCACCCCCGGCACTTGGCGCATCCCTCGCGCTTCTCTCCAGGCATGCAGCATTGCCGGAGTAGCCTCGGGGCAGACGCCGATTATCTGTGTGCCAGGGGAGCGGTCTTTGATCCACGCGGCGATGCCGGTGATCAGGGCACCATCTCCGAGAGGTACGACAACTGTGTCAATGGTGCCCGCGGCAAGCAGTTCCACACCGATCGTGCCAGCACCTTCGGTGATTGCATCCTCGGTGCCATCTTCGACGAAGATGCAGTCCGGATGATCGACTGCCTGTCGCCGCGCATTTTGCTTGGCCACCTCAAAATCTCCGTCGCACAAAGTGACCTTGGCGCCGAGCGAGCGCATGCGCTCTGCCTTGGCGGGGTTCACGTCATTTGCAACGAATACTTGAACGGGGATGCACCGGCTGCGACCAACGTAGGCCATGGCTTGTCCGAAATTGCCGGCGGAGGCGCACACGATCCTTTGTTTGGGGTCGACAGAGCGGGCGAAGAAATCGGCGCCTCGGCCCTTAAAACTGCGGATAGGATTGGCGGTCTCGACCTTCACGATCACGCGCTGTCCAAGCACGGCGTTAAGCGGTCCGTCCTCGTACTGAGGACTATGGAGGAATGCGGAGTCAATCAACTGCGCGGCTTGTTCAATGTTGGCCAGGTTCAAGGGATGGGTGGGCACTGTGGTCTCCAACGAAAAGCACTGTTATTGATGTTTGTCAGTCTACTACCCGAAGGCCCGCACTCCAGAACCTCAATGACCACCTCAAAAGCGGCCAACTGTAATCACTTCAAAGCCGGCCAAGGGAAGGTGCCGGAACCCAGATGTTTTACCCTATCGCTGGCAGCTCAAGCAACATTTGATCGTGTCATGTGCAATCTTGGTCAGTTATGAAAGAGACTCGTAAGAAGTATCAGCAAGAACGCTCACGCTCGCAACTGTATATGAGATTCTTGCGGTTGCCAGGGTAGTGGCGATTCTACCTTAATGAAAAATGGGCTCTGAACGAGAATCTGGAAAACTATGCATATTACGCGGCTTTCTGAAGAACGAGGAATTCAGTCTTCGTGGCCGCCAAGCGCTGCGCTTTGAGCAGCAGATAGTTCATGTCTCGATAGCCGCGGCCGCGTCGGAGCAGCGCTTTGATGTTGCCGTTGACGGCTTCAATCACTCCCATCGGTACTTTGGTCCGGCAGTAGTTCAAGATGCCATCGAGATGATCGAGTAACATGCGAGCTAGTTTCTCCATCGGTTTCAGCCGCTGCCAGCGCAACTGGTCGATCCAACTCTGCAGGTAACGCAACATGGCCCCTTCGTAGGTGTAATTCCACAACTGCGAAAGGCTCTCCTTGAGGAGATAGGCTTTGAGAATGCGTCGGTTCAACGCAAACAGTGTGTTCAACTGACGCCGCTTGCCGCGATCCAGGTTGAGCCAGCTGCTCAGAAGCAACCAGCGCTTGCCTCGCACCAGATCTCGCGCTGCGCCTCCTTTGCGGAAGAACTCAGCCCGTCGTACTTCATCCACCGCTTGGCTGGCATGCTGCAGAATGTGAAACTTGTCGTAGACGATCCGGCACTCCGGCACCCACTGCTCCAGGCTTTGCCGGAACGGTTCCCACATGTCCACACACACCGCTCGAATCGCAGTTCGTTGAAATGCACTCAGGTGCTTCTCGAAAAACTCATCCAGCGTCTCTTTCTTCCGTTCCCGACCAAACCACAGCGGTTCTCCCGTCTCCAGGTTGGTCACCACCGTCAGAAACTTCTGTTTCTTCCCCAGATAGATCTCGTCGACTCCCATCTGTCGCAGCGCCGGTCGGCGTCGCTCTCGTGCCCAGCGCTCCAGATACCGCAGATCGATCGCCCGCACCGTACTCGCCGCCAAGCCAAACTGCCGGGCCACTCGTCGTACCGGTGCGCTCTCACAGGCTTGCCCCACCGCCTCCTCAAAGCGCTTGCTGAACGGTGCCTTGCTCGGCAGCAGTGCTACTTTCTCAGCCTTGATCCCGCAGTCCGGACAGCGCACTCGATACACCTCGATCACCACCGTCGTGCGGTACTCTGACCACGGCAGATCGCGTACCTCGCGCTCGTAGACCTCCGCAATTTCGTTGATTTTCCGACCACAGCCGGAACACTCCAGTTTGCGGTTCCCGCGCTTGCGGCGCACCCACAGACGCAGAGTCTTGGCGCTTTCGTTGACCTCGCTGCGATAGACCCGGTATCCCGGCCATCCCAGAATCTTGGTCCATTCGCTCTCGCTCATCCTCCCGAGCGTACTGAAAAATCCCCTCCTCGAAAACCCCCGTTAATCGAAGAGTTATTCAGATTCCTGCGCAGAGCCGAAAAATGTAACCACCCTCTTCGCTGGCCGAGAGCAGATAGGTACTGTGAGTAGGTACGTACTCGTCAACGGACAAATAAGAAGTATCTTAGGGAGTCAAAGGAGTCTGACACGCTTTTCGACCCGGAGCGCTCAATCCGCGCAAACAGTTCTCCCCGGATGCATAGGGGGCCGGCGTCGCTTTCCTACAATACTTCGCCGATTGGGAACTGGATCAGCCTACAGCTGGTTGGTGTGAAATCGAATCGAGCAGCGTTGGGCGCCGTTGTGACTCTGGAGCAAGGCAGTGACAAGCACGAAAAGGAAGTGCGCAGTGGGGACGGCTACATCTCGCAGAACAACCTGCGGCTGCTTTCGGCCTGGGCAAGTCCCCTAGGGCGGAGAAGATCGTGATTCGCTGGCCCAGCGGACTGGTCGAGACGCTTTCTGACCTTCGTGCGAATCAGTACTACGTTGTTCGAGAAGGCAGCGGTGTTGACCAGAGCAAGACGCGCGGCGTAAGTGCGGTGCGGATCGACGGTCCAGTTACGAAAGGCAAATAGCACCCTGCTAACGCGAACTAGTTTGCGTTGCCCGCGGAGATTAGCGCGATCGCCACCAGCAGAACACATACTCCCGTCCAGTTGTAGACGAGGGCCCGACGGCTGGCCTTCCGCCATTCGCCCGATACAGAACCCCAGAAGAGAGCTCCGAAGACGTCGATGGTCATGAATATGGGCCAACCCACTATCCCGCCGAGAGCACCCAGGGAAGCTGCGCCCATTCCGTAGAGGACAGTTCCGCCGAACCACAGCAAGCCCATTAATATACCCAGCAACCAATAGGTGGACGGATTTCCTTCTCGGAATACAGACCAAGTGCGATTCTTGTTCAGCAGATACATGCAATACAGGCAATTCGCGACAAAGCCGCCGGTTACCGTAAGCGCCCAAATCGGATTCGCGGCCATTGCGTTGCTTGTTCCGGCGTGAAGAGCATGAAGTCTCAGTTCCTCGCCGAAGACGAAACTGAAGTTCATCATCGAGGAGAAGATTCCGGAAAATATACAGAGCACCAGACCGAAGGCGAAACCGGAACGCTGACCATCGCCGGTTCCCAAATCACGTTCGCGAGTGTGTCCGGCGAGCCCGAGAAAGACGAGACCCAAAACCATGACGGCCGTGCCGGCGATTAGAGCCAACCCACGTTTGGCCAGAAGTTGCTCGGAATGAAGAATCGCCATCGGAATCAAGGAACCAAACGAGGACGTAATGCCCAGGATCAGCGCGAATCCGAGCGCCATTCCGACGCGGCTGATCGCTAGACCGAACAGCGTGGCGCCCACGCCCCACAGCAAGCCGAACAGAAATACTTTGACGAGAGTGGACGGTGATGCTTCTGCGTAAACGCTAGTGACATGCGGCACAGTTGCAAAGTTAACTATCCAAGGAAAAATGATCAGGCCAGAAAGCGCGAAGAGGAGCCAGGAGTTCTCCCAGCGCCATGTCGGCATCCGCTTCATGGGAGCGGCAAAGCTTCCCTGGAGAATGCCCGCCAAGGTGACCACGCCAATTCCCCCCAACATTGCATGATTCATTCGGTATCCCGGGTGAAGGCTTGAAGAATGGACTACGCCCGCCCTGCCCGTCAAGCGGACCCGCGCGGGAAAGTCTGGTTGCCATCGGAACCGCGTTTGGGCTAGAGTGTGTCGCGTATTTTGAATCAGTTACCCGTTGACCGGGTTCTTTCACTGCGGCGTTCTTCCCGACGTCCGGACATCGAGAGAAGTACCTCTGAATCCGGAGATAGGCTGACTGCCAATCAATCGGAATCCGCAGCTTTCCGCGATGTGCGTGGAAATTGGTGTGCCAGCTGTGCCAGACTTAGACATTCGGCGCGCCGGCTGTACATTGTTCCGCGTTTGCGGATAGCCGAACTGCCCAGACTATCAGAATCTTTGTTAATCGCCGCCGACGGTAATAATCCTCGATCGCCTACTCATGGACCCTCCCGCGTGTCGCTTTTCCTGGGTCGACATAAGACCACAATCGATCTTGGAGCCAGTAGGTATTTCGCCCGTTCTAAAGGGATTCCGTCGTCCAAGAAATCATCTGGACTGGGCAAGGCGGTGTCCACGATTCTCTTCCACTCCTGTGCTGTTCCTTCCTGCACATTGAACTCCAACTCTTCCCAGTACCCATTGATCATCGCGTAGATGTCATCGTCGCCTTGAGAAGCGCCGTGCAGACAGAATGCCAAGCTATGGGAATCGTGAGACAAATCGACCGCAGGGCCGACGCCGTACCAGGAAACATCCTCCCGCCAGAACCTGCTCCGGCTCAGCGAGGGATGACTTTTCCGGAACGCAATCATCTTTTTGAAGAACTGGAAAATGTCCTTATTGGAGCGGAGTTGACTCCAATCCAGCCATCCAATTTCGTTGTCTTGGTTGTAGGGATTGTTGTTGCCAAATTGCGTGTTCAGGAACTCGTCCCCGGCCCGAAACATCGGCGTCCCGTTAGATAAGAAGAGCAGGCAGCAGAAATTCTTTACCTGCTTTCGGCGCAAGGCGCGGACTGCAGGGGAGTGCTCTTCATCCCCCTCCTGCCCACAATTCCAACTGTAGTTCGCGTCGGTACCATCCTGATTATTATTTCCATTGTTCCAATTGTGCTTGCGGTCATAAGAGACAAGATCGTAGAGCGTGAAGCCGTCGTGGGACGTTACATAATTCACACTCTGATATGCGTGATAAGCGTCGGCGCGGCTGTCTGGAAACAAATCATCGCTGCCATAGATGCGTCCCATCACTTCGGGAACCATCCCTGTGTCGCCCTTAACAAAACGACGAACGTCATCGCGAAACCGGCCGTTCCACTGCAGCCAGGTCAATCCGGGGAATCGTCGCCCGAGCTGATAAGCAGCTGTGTCCCAAGGTTCCGCGATCAAACGCACGGGTCCTAATTCCGGATCCGCGGCAATTTCGCTGAAGATGGGCGCTTCTCCCCAGTTGAGCGATCCATCGGCGTTGCGGCTGAATACCGACGCCAAATCAAAGCGGAAGCCGTCGATGTGCATTCCGCGTTTCCAATAGCGCAAGCTGTCGATCACCATCTTGCGCACGTGTGCCTGGCCGAAATTCAAGGTATTACCTGTGCCCGAGTAGTTGGCATAGGGGTTGGCCGGATCGGAGGTGAGCATGTAATAGCCAGCGCTGTCGAGTCCCTTGTAGCTGTAGATCGGCCCTTTGTAGTCGCCCTCGCAAGTGTGGTTGTATACGACGTCCAGCACCACGCCGATATCAGCCTTATGAAAAGCCTTCACCATATTCTTGAATTCAAGATGCTGCTCATTAGCACGGTGTGTACTTGCGTACTGAGCATGCGGTGCGAAGAAATTCAAAGGCATGTAGCCCCAGTAGTCGCCCTCCTGTGGATCACGCTGAAAAACCGGCATCAGTTCGACAACCGTTACCCCGAGGTCCCTCAAGTATGGAATCTTCTCCACTAGGCCGGCGTACGTGCCGGCACGAGACGGATCTACGCCGGAGTTGGGGTTCTTCGTGAAGCCCTTCACGTGAAGTTCGTAGATGACGGCATCCGACTCATGACGCGGCGGCCGATCCCCCGCCCAGTCAAATGTCGAACGGTGATCGCTCAGCACTCCCAACGGCGCGCTGCCTGCGTTGGATCCCTCTCGCATGGCCAGGTTCCGATCAAAACCGGGTGGGAAGAAAATGCACTTCGCGTACGGATCGAGGAGAACCTTCTGCGGGTCGAAGCTATGGAGTTGAGGAATCGTCTCTCCCGCTACTGAATACGCGTAATAACGAGCGTCACCGAGCTTTGCAACCGGGATCCGGCAGTGCCAAATCCGGCCTGACTTGTTATGCAGAAAATCGAAGCGAAATGTCAGGGCGGGATTCACCAGATCGGCGGCGGAATAGAGTAATAGAGTGACGCTCTCCGCATGTTCGGAATGCAGCGCGAAGTTAAACGCCTGCTCCTCTTCGATCCACTTGGCCCCAAGTGGCAATGGGTTGCCCTCAGCTTCCTCCCAGGTCGGACGCCTGGTAGGTGACGCCCCCACGGAAGGCGCTGTGTCGCCTAAGTTGGCGTGCACTTCGAGGTTTGAATTGTTCACAGATGTCTCTTTTTTCATCGCATCCACTTGCTATGTCACATATCCGCATGCCCGTGATCAGCGGAAGCTCGTGCACCTTTGCGGTCCACTTGCGCCCTGACGGATCTTGCAGGACTGACCGAGCGCTCGGAACTCTCCGTCAAATCCCGCAGCCATCGAAAAGCTTGAGAAACAGCATGTCTTCTCGGACCCGCCAACGCCAGTTCCCACCGGCGCGACCAGGCACGTTCATACGAGCTTCGCTTCCCAAGTTGAGCAGATCCTGCAACGGAGCAATCGCGAGCGCCGCTGGTGACGACCACGCCAGTCGCATCAATTCCGGAGCGGCATCCGCACTGGTTCCCGGTGCACGGTGCAGGTAGCTCCACAAGTTCTGCCGCTCGTAATCGGGCAATTCCTCATACCATTGTCGAGTCGTGGCGTTGTCATGCGTGCCGGTATAGGCGACTGTATTGTGTACAAAGTTGTGCGGCAGATAGGGATTGTCCGCATGACCATCGAAGGCAAATTGCAGGACGCGCATCCCCGGCAAACGAAACTGGTCGCGCAGGGCCGGCACGTCGGCCGTAATCATACCCAAGTCTTCCGCGATGAATGGCAGACGGCCCAGCTCTGTCTGCACTGCCTGAAAAAAGCTGGCTCCCGGCCCCGCCACCCACTGCCCGGACTGAGCCGTTGAAACTCCGGCTGGAACGTGCCACGCAGCCGCGAACCCGCGGAAGTGATCCAGGCGAATCACATCGACATGAGTCAGCAGAGCACGCAATCGATCGATGCACCACCGATAACCCATCGCACGCACGGCATCCCAGTTGCAAACGGGATTGCCCCACAATTGACATTGCGCGCTGAAATAATCGGGAGGAACTCCGGCGACGAATTGTGGCCGATGCTGCTCATCGAGCAGGAATAGCTCAGGGCTCGCCCAAATATCACTGGAATCCGGGGAAACGAAGAAAGGCAGATCGCCGATCAAGCTCACGCCCCTGGCATGGGCATGCTCCTTGAGTTGATCGGCCTGACGGAACAGCAGGAATTGCCCGAAGCGAACCTGATCAATTTGTCTTGCCAACTCTCGCCGCGCCTCGGCGAGAGCACTCGGGCTGCGCCGAACCAACTCTTCTGGCCACTCGAGATAATAAGCTCCGCGATACTTGGCCTTCAGCGCCCGGAACAGAGCGTAGTCTTCCAGCCAATGCGCCTGCCTCGCGTAGAACTCGTCGGAGGCAGGCGCGAGATCTCTGGCACTGCGCTGCCCGGCTTTGAAATTTGCCCATGCCGTCTCGAGCAACCGCTGTTTGAATGGGATAACAGAATCGTAGTCAACCGCGTCCGCGGAGAAGTGAGACTGAGCATCGCTCGCCTGTAACAGCCCGTCCGACAGCAAAGAGCCGGGACTGATCAGCAGCGCGTTGCCGGCAAACGACGACATCAATTGATACGGCGAGTTTCCGTAACCAGTCGGACCCAGCGGTAGTGCCTGCCACCACGTTAGGCCGGCATCGTGAAGGCGATCAATCCACGAGAACGCGGACGATCCCAGATCGCCGGTGCCGTACGGAGAGGGCAGAGAAGTGACGTGTAACAACAAGCCAGAAGCACGATATTCAGCCGGAAACGGTGGCGTAACCATGCGCGCCCCATTGCCGCTCAAGTACGGCCTGCCTGCTCAGGAGCGACCGCGGGCGAACCCAGCGCATTATTCACCATCTCCTCCGCCTCGCTAAGGATCGCGTTCAGATGGGTCTGGCTCTTGAAACTCTCGGCGTAGATCTTATAAATGTTCTCGGTACCGGAGGGTCGCGCTGCAAACCAACCGCTCTCTGCCACAACTTTCAAGCCGCCAATTGGAGCATCGTTGCCTGGGGCTTTGGTCAGCTTGGCGGTGATTGGCTCGCCCGCCAGGTCTGACTCCTTTACCGCGTCCGGGGTGAGTTTTTCCAACTTTGATTTCTGCTCGGGCGTGGCGGGCGCGTCGATGCGGGTGTAGTTCGGGATGCCGAACTCCGCCGTCAGTTCGCGGTAATGTTCTCCGGGATTCTTGCCAGTGCGCGCGGTAATCTCCGCCGCCAGCAAGTCCATGATCGGCCCGTCCTTGTCGGTCGTCCACACTGTGCCGTCAAGACGAAGAAAACTTGCTCCAGCGCTCTCTTCTCCGCCGAAACAGTACGAGCCATCGACCAGGCCCGGCACAAACCACTTGAAACCCACCGGCACTTCGCGGAGCTTGCGGCCGAGCTTCTTGACCACCCGGTCAATCATGCTGCTGCTCACCAGCGTCTTTCCCACCGCAACTGTTTTACGCCACTGTGGCCGATGATTGAGCAAATAGCGGATGGCAACGGCAAGGTAATGATTCGGGTTCATCAAACCCGCAACCGGAGTTACAATCCCGTGCCGATCAGCGTCGGTATCGTTCCCGAAAGCCACCTGGTACTGATCTTTCAGCTCGACAAGTCTGGCCATCGCATAGGGACTCGAGCAGTCCATGCGAATTTTGCCGTCGTGATCAACGGTCATGAACGAAAATGTGGGGTCGACGATTTGGTTTGTAACGACGATGTCCAGCCCATAAATTGAATTGATTGGTTCCCAGTAGGGCAATGAAGCTCCGCCCAGAGGGTCCACGCCAAGCCTGAGGTGAGCGCCACGAATCGCATCCATGTCAACGACATTCTTGAGATCACGAACGTACGGCAGGGCGAAATCTTCCTGGTGAGTGGTCGCGGACCGGATGGCTTTAGCAAACGGAATGCGCTTGACCCCTGCATTTCCGGCTCGCAACAATTCGTTCGCGCGATTCTCTACCCAGCGGGTCACGTCGGTATCGGCTGGACCGCCGTTGGGCGGGTTGTACTTGAAGCCTCCATCTTCTGGCGGATTATGAGACGGTGTGATCACGATGCCATCGGCGAAGTGTCCCTTCCTGCTACGGTTGTAAACCAGAATCGCTCGCGAGATAACCGGCGTCGGAGTTATCCCGTCACCTTGCTGAATAATCGTTTCCACGTTGTTTGCCGCAAGTACCTCGAGCGCGGTGCGCTGCGCGGGCTCCGAGACTGCGTGGGTGTCTTTCCCCATATAGAGCGGGCCGTCGGTTCTCTGGTCGTGCCGGTATTCGCAGATCGCCTGAGTAATTGCGAGGATGTGCGGTTCGTTAAATGTGCCGCGCAGGGGCGAGCCACGGTGTCCGCTGGTGCCGAAGCTGACTAGCTGGTTTGGATCATCCAAGTCTGGACGCCGCTCTAAATATTCCTTCTCCAGGCGAGCCACGTCCGCCAGCAACTCCTTCGGCGCTGGTTTGCCTGCTAGCGGCGAAATGTTAGGTTCACCCGTCAGGGACTGTGTTTCTAGCGTACTGGGCATGGTTCCACCCTCCAAATCTCGCTTGCGTATTCCGCAATCGAGCGATCGCTCGAAAACTTCCCGGAACTTGCGACATTCAAGATTGCTTTCTGCGCCCATGCGCCGGGTTCGGCATAAAGCGCGCCGAGCCGTTCCTGTGCCTGGCAATACGAGGTCAGGTCCGCCAGATGCATATAGTGGTCCCCCTGGGTCAGAAGCATTTCTCGCAAGGGAGCGAATACTCCTGGTTCGTTGCGGCTGAAGTGGTCAGAGAAAATCAGGTCCAGAGCGGCTCGCGTCTCCGGCTCATTTTCATAATGCCAGCGCGGGTTATACCAGGCGCGGCTGTTCTCGACTTGCTCGACGGTGAGCCCGAACAGGAACATGTTCTCTTCTCCGGCTTCCTCCGCCATTTCGATGGTCGCACCGTCGCGGGTTCCGACTGTTAAGGCTGCGTTCATCATGAATTTCATGTTACTCGTTCCGCTGGCCTCGTAGCCGGCGGTCGAGATCTGGTTGGAGACATCACTGGCTGGAATCAGCCGTTCCGCCAGCGAAACGTTGTACTCAGGGAGAAAGACGACGTTGAGCCGGCCGCGCACCACCGGGTCGCTGTCAATCGTGCCCGCCACGTTGTTGATGAACTTTATGATGAGCTTGGCCAGCTTGTAGGCTGGCGCCGCTTTACCAGCGAAGAAAAATGTCCGAGGCACTATCTTCATGCCGGGATTTTGCCGCAGCCGGTTATAAACAATCACAATCCGCAGCGCATTCATCAATTGCCTTTTATATTCGTGAAGACGCTTGATGTGGCAATCGAAGATCGTATCCGGATCCACGACACGCCCCGACGTTGACTTGAGCCAATTGGCAAACTGCACTTTGGCCTCTCGCTTTGCCTTGAGGAAGACGTCACGACACCCTTGGTCCTCCGCAAATGGCTTGAGTTTATTGAGTTGGCTCAGATCCGTCGTCCATTGTTCGCCGATGACCTGCCTGATGGCACGAGCTAGTGCTGGATTGGCTTCGCGCAACCAGCGTCGGGGCGTCACTCCGTTTGTCTTGTTGCTAAAACGCTCGGGAAACATTTCTGCGAGATCCTTGACCGTCGTGGTTCGCAGTAGCTTGGAGTGGACAGCAGACACTCCGTTGGTGCTATGCGAGCCAACAATGGCAAGGTTGGCCATCCGGATTTTGCGCGGGCTGGCTTCTTCCACCAGGCTCATGCGCTGCACACGCCCCTCGTCGCCCGGAAAGCGAACCCGAACTTCATCGAGCAGCCGACGGTTGATCTCGTAGATGAGCTCGAGGTGGCGAGGAAGCAGTGTCTCAAACCACGCCACCGGCCATTTCTCCAGAGCCTCAGGCAGCAAGGTGTGATTTGTGTACCCGAGCGTCCTCTTCGTCAGGTCCCAGGCCTGGTCCCATCCCAAATGCACATCGTCGAGCAAGATTCGCATCAGTTCAGGGACCGACATGGAAGGATGCGTGTCATTGAGTTGAATTGCGGCTTTCTCCGGAAACTTTTCCCAATCCGAGTTGTGGCGCTGGAAACGGCGCACCAGGTCGGCCATGGAACACGCGACCAAAAAATACTCCTGCAGGAAGCGCAGCCCTTGCCCCTTCGCCGTAGAGTCGTCGGGATACAGCACGCGGGTAAGCGACTCCGCCTCGAGAGTCTCACCCAGGGCACCGACGAAGTCTCCGGTGCCAAACTTCTCAAAATCGAAATAGTCGGGCGCCGCCGCGGCCCAGAGCCGGAGTGTGTTGATCGTCTTTCCACCGTAGCCCACCACGGGACGATCAAACGGGATACCGATCAGGCTTGACGGTCGGTCGGGGATGACATGAAAATTACCCTCTTGCAACTTGAATGAGACGTTCAGGCTGATTTCCACATTCTCGTGAAGGCGGGCAATCTCCCAGGGATCGCCGTAGCGGAGCCAGTTGTCGGGATTCTCTTTTTGCCAGCCATCTACGATCGATTGCTTGAACATGCCGTACTCATAGCGCAAACCATACCCCGTGGCTGGAAGCTGCATGGTGGCCATTGAATCGAGGTAGCACGCCGCGAGGCGGCCCAAGCCCCCGTTGCCCAGCCCAGCATCTGGTTCCTGCTCAATCAATTCCAGCCAGTCGATACCATGTTCTCGAGCGGCATCCGGCAAAAGCGGATCTAGCAACAGGTTGGTGATGTTGTTAGCCAACGAACGTCCGATCAGAAACTCCATGGACAGGTAATAGATGCGTTTGGCATTCTCTCGCTCATAAGTGTTCTTGGTCAGCACCCAACGCTGAGCGAGAATGTCTCGCACGGAACGGGAGAACGCTTCAAAGCGCTCACGCGCACTCGCTACTTTGGGATCGATCGCTCTGTCAAAAACCAGGTGCCGTTCATAAAAAGCGTTTTCCGTTCCGATAAACGGAGTCGAGCCGCACCCGTACTGTTGCAGAACATCTGAAACTTTGGTTGCGCTGGTGGCCATGGGAACGACTTTTGCGGAACTTGGGCGCGCCACCCGATTGCTGCTCATAAAATGGTCCTTAGTTTTCCAGGTTCTGGAACGGTTCGTGTTCAATATTCAAAGCCACACCAGTCAAGAGTACAGATCCTCGTCTGACCCGAGCTCAATTCCTGACGCTAAAAGGTACGTACGCACGGCCTTTTCGGTAGCGAACCAATCAATTTCCGGTGACCCAAGCGGACTGCCTCTTTTTTCCCAGTACTGGTACGCGAGTTTTTGCACCAGTTCATGACGATCCTCGCCGTAAAAATCGGTCAGTGGTTTGGGCCGTTGCACGCGGTCTACGTTTCTGGGCTGTCCAGTCATGAGACCCTAGCATCGCTAGTCTCCTTTATGACGGCTTCGATTTACGGTAATACCTGATCAGGTTGTTGGTGGAACTGTCGTGCGCAAGCTGCGGTACTGCTTTGCTCTCCAGTTCAAGGATGATGCGTTGCGCGAGGGCTTTTCCCAGTTCGACGCCCCATTGGTCGAAGGAATCGATATTCCAGATTGCGCCCTGGGTAAACACCGAGTGTTCGTATAGCGCCACTAGCTTTCCAAGGGTTTCCGGCGTGAGTTTGTCAGCCAGGATCGTGTTCGAGGGGCGGTTGCCCTCGAACACCCGGTGCGGAACGAGCCACTTCGGAGTGCCTTCCGCCGCGACCTGCTCCGGCGTCTTGCCGAAGGCCAGCGCCTCGGTCTGCGCGCAAACATTGGCGATCAGCATGTCGTGGTGACGTCCCAGCGGGTTTAGCGGCTTTGAAAAAGCGATGAAGTCGCAGGGGATGAGTCTCGTTCCCTGGTGAATCAGTTGGTAGAAAGAGTGTTGACCGTTGGTTCCGGGTTCTCCCCAATAAATTGGACTCGTTTCGTGTTTGACCTTTTTTCCGCTAAGCGTAACGTGCTTGCCGTTGCTTTCCATTGTCAGTTGCTGAAGGTAGGCCGGAAAGCGTTTCAGGTATTGTTCGTAGGGCAAGACCGCGACCGTCTGCGCCCCGAAGAAATCGTTGTACCAGATCGCCAGAAGACCCATCAGCACCGGCAGGTTTTGCTGGAAGGGAGCGGTGCGAAAGTGCTCGTCCATCTGATGGAAGCCATTCAACATCGCCCGAAAATTCTCAGGGCCAATCGCGACCATGGTTGACAGGCCAATGGCAGAGTCCATCGAGTAGCGTCCGCCCACCCAGTCCCAGAACTCGAACATGTTTGCGGTGTCGATCCCGAACTTCGCAACCTCGGCCGCATTCGTCGAGACCGCCACAAAATGCTTCGCAACCGACTTTTCCTCCCCGCCTAGTCCAGCGAGAGACCACTCGCGAGCCGTGTGAGCGTTTGTCATGGTTTCCAGGGTTGTGAAGGTTTTCGAAGAGATGATGAAAAGCGTTTCCGACGGATCGAGGTCACGGACCGCCTCCGCGAAATCAGTGCCATCAATGTTGGATACGAAGCGGAACGTCAAGGTTCGATCGCTGTAGTGCTTTAGCGCCTCGTAGGCCATGACCGGACCCAGGTCGGAGCCACCGATGCCGATGTTGATCACGTTACGAATGCGCTTGCCGGTCTGTCCCTTCCATTCACCACTTCGCACGCGGTCGGAGAACTCCGCCATCCGGTCGATCACGGCATGCACCTTGGGCACCACGTTTTCACCATCGACCACGATGGATTCGTCTCGCGGCGCACGCAGGGCAACGTGCAAGACTGCGCGCTTCTCGGTGATGTTGATTTTCTCCCCGTGGAACATGGCATCGATTCGTGCCCTCAGGCCAGACTCTTCCGCCAGTTGAAGAAGGAGACGCATCGTTTCATCGGTGATTCGGTTCTTCGAGTAATCCAGGTAAAGACCAACGGCCTCCACCGCCAAACGCTCACCGCGCTTCGGATCATCCGCAAAAAGCTGCTGCAGATGGAGCTTTGAAACCGTTTTGTAATGTGACGCCAGTGCGCTCCACGCTGTCTGTCTGGTCCTCGGCGGCTTCGTCAGTGGTTGGACCTGTGCTCCCATATGCATACTCCTTTTGTAGCGCGCGTTTTACTCTCAAGAGCTTCATACCTTTTGATTTAGCTGACCGCCTTCAGGGTGCTGCTTTTGTTTAGCGAGGCATTTCTAGAAGAATCCCGGTCAACCTTTCCGATCACTTTCTTACCCGTCTCGAAGGCGGTGAGGAGCGCTGGCATTCCGTCTGCAGCCCGATCTTGATGAATCTCAAACACTCCGATTAGTGACGATGACGCAATTCAATCTTCAATGATTCTTGTTGCTGGGGCCACCGGCGTGGCTGCGCGAGGCCGCCTCTTCGGACGCGTTCGGTTGAGACGGAGGGGATGAGGATGTTTACCTAACTGAGCTGTGTCAAAACCCCTTCTGTTTGGGACACTGGAGTTTTGCTTGAGCGAAAAGCAGACTCCCCAAGTTGTTGTTTTTTCGAGAAGTCGTCAAAACCAGGATAGCGTTTAGAGGGGGCGGGTGTGCGCCCAAGGCAGGTGCGCTACCCAGGCTGCACCAGCGCAATCTCGAGCGATTCGATTAAACCCCGATTCGAGTCGCAACCAAAAAATTGCATGCGTTCTCCGCCATGGCTCGCCAACGTCCTCACGCTTGCCTCTACTAAAAGGTAGTCTTTCTCCCGTGCCGTTTCCGTGCCGTTCCCACGTCATCACATCGAAAAGCCGCTAATATATGCTATCTGCTACCGTCTAAGTTGTTGAAATTACGTTTGCACGGGGATTCCTCACCACGAGCGGCAACCACTGTGGCGTTCGGCTGGATTTGTTTCGAGCTCATGGGATTCTTCATAAGCGCGATTGCTCCTTCTGTCAACGTATGGTGATAAGAGAAACGGGCCCCCGTGTTGACATCCACGTCTGCTTTCTTCGCCTTCGCGGCTATGCGGGTGCGGCACGAAAGGTGTAGCGACCCATTTGTCCAAGCAGCACAATAGTTTTGGTTACGAAAAGACGTGGGCTGTGTTCGCCACTTCGCACGCGCTTCTGACGGAGGCATCGAAATCGGAGCGGCCAAGTTACCGTACGACCGATGCCGGTTTGCCTGAACCTAAGGAACGCTGTCCGGATATTTCGAGGTGGGCCGATGTCCGTTAGTCCGCGCAGGCTAGAATTCCGCCAAGTTGCGCAATGCAGGAGAATCGCCAAGCTCGCATAGCTAAACTCGCCCAAGAAATCGCACGCAAGCGCCGATCACTGCACGAGATGGAACGCAGCAGCGATGACCGGAACATCGCCATCCTCGCGCAGCCGAACGTGGATGGACTCCGCCCCTTTCATGGCTAACACTCTACGCCGACACCCGCCTTACTTTCAGGAGGACTCAAATCCTCTGACCTGCGGATTTTGAGTGAAATCGGGAGTGGATGTTGCAAAACTCTTGTTTTGCCAAAACAGCCGAAATTTGGGAGATTGAAAATGTCTACTAAAATGGAGATCGTCGTTTGTAGGGCTTCCTATCGCAAAGTTTTTCCGGCGATTTTCCGGCGAGTGAGTTTTTCAACAGCCACGGGCCATTACACTCAAATTCCCGGTCGCGGGGGAAGATGAGTGCAATGGGGATTTGTACGAAGCCGCTGGCGCGGCGGACGCTACCGCGTGTTCGAGGATCGGCAGTTGGTAAGGGATTGAAGTGAGAAGTAAGTTGGGTCACAGAAAAAGGAGGTCCCTGTGACCCAACTACGCAAACAGATGCTGGAAGAAATCCAGCGTCGTAATTACTCCCATCGTACCGCAAGAACCTACGTTCGCATCGTCCGCGATTTTGCGGAGTATTTTCACCAGCCACCGGACAAGCTCGGGCCCGAGCAAATTCGGCAGTATCAGGCTCATCTGTTTCAATTCAAGAAGTTGGCTCCTGCCACGGTCAGTCAGTATGTGTCCGCGTTGCGCTTCTTGTTCGTAAAGACACTGCGTCGGCATTTTCTGGCTGAGTACATTCCATTTCCGAAGTCCCGCAAGCGACTGCCGACCGTGCTCAGCCCGGAGGAAGTGACCCGACTGATCGACGCGGCCTGCAATCTCTATCACCGCACGCTCCTCATGACCTTGTATTCCACCGCCGCACGCCGGGCCGAGCTCTGCCGGCTGAAGGTACAAGACATCGACAGTCAGCGCATGATGATTCGCATTAACCAAGGTAAGGGCGGCCGCGACCGAGAGGTTCCTTTGAGCCCCAAGCTGCTGGAGACTCTGCGCGTCTACTTTCGCTGGATGCGGCCCACCAACTTCCTGTTTCCGGGCACCGTGAAAGGAGTGCGCGCCGACGTCCCCATCAGCCCCAATATAGTGTGGTTAGCGTGCCGGCAAGCTGCCCAAAGGGCCGGCATCACGAAACGCCTTTCTCCCCACAGCTTGAGACATAGTTGTGCTTCCCACCTTCTGGAAGCGGGCGCCGACCTGCGTACCATTCAGGTCCTACTCGGACATTCCAGGCTGGAGCACACCCTCATCTACCTGCATCTCTCGCCCAAGCATCTGCGCGCCATCCCCAATCCGCTCGATGCTCTGCAAGTCTCCGGCCTCGAGGGCGTCAAACGCTCGCGGAGGCTCAAGCAAAAATGACTCGGCCCCTCCTCGAGGTGGCCGATATCGTTCGCGCCCAAGGTGATCGCTTCGTCAAGCACAACTTCCGCTGGATCCACTGGGCCCACCGGAAAGTGCTGCGCGCCATCGCTCGCTGCCGTACGGCGTCACTCGGTGGGCATCGTGATAAGTGCCCGCGCTGTGGCTATCGCGCCATCTCATTTAATAGTTGTCGCAATCGCCATTGTCCCAAGTGCCAGAGTGGCGCTCGCGACAAGTGGATCATGGCTCGGCAGAATGAACTTCTGCCCGTCGCCTATGTCCATGTTGTCTTTACTCTGCCTCACCAACTCTCCGCACTGGCGCTGCAGAACAAGAAGGTCCTCTATGACCTCTTGTTCCGCGCCAGTGCAGAGACTCTACAAGAGGTCGCCCGAGATCCCCGCCATCTGGGGGCAGACATTGGCTTCCTTTCGGTCTTGCATACCTGGGGACAAAACTTGCTGGCTCATCCTCACCTCCACTGTGTCATTCCTGCCGGAGGTCTCTCGCCCGACGGAACCCGCTGGATCCATCCCCGCTATCCCTTCTTCCTGCCCGTCCACGTCCTCAGTCGCATCTTCCGCGGCAAGTTCGTCGCCGGCTTAAAACGACGATTCCAGCAACACCAACTCGCCTTCGCCGGAGTTCTCAAGCCGCTGGAAAACGAAAAGGCCTTCCGCTCCTTCTTGCGCCCCTTGTTCCGTCAGAACTGGGTCGTCTACGCCAAGCCGCCCTTCGGCGGTCCCCACCATGTACTCGGCTATCTCGCTCGCTATACCCATCGCGTAGCCATCACCAACCATCGCCTCGTGGCTTTCCAGCATGACCAGGTTACTTTCCGCTGGAAGGATTATGCCCACGGACATAAGAAGAGAATGATGACGCTCGGTTCGCAAGAGTTCCTACGCCGCTTCCTGCTTCACGTCCTACCCCGCGGCTTTGTCCGCATCCGCTCTTTCGGCTTCCTCGCCACTCGCCGCCGTGCCAGACTCTTGCCGCTCTGTCAGCGCCTGCTCGCCGACTATCCCACGGCGCACACCCCCGCAGCCGTCACTTCATCCCCCACTCAGCCCACTTGTTTCCGCTGCCCACACTGTTCCACTCCCATGCTTATCGTCGAAATATTCTCTGTCACTACTGCTTGGCAACTCTCGACCAGGAGCGCGTACCTTGACTCTTCCTAATCATCCAACCATGCCGCTCTCCACAGCGCGAGCTTCTGCTCCGACAGCCGTAGTGTCTGTACTCACCGAAATCCACCTCAATCCACCACTTACTTTCGTAAATTACCCGCACCGGATCGCCTCCTCGGACCTACCCATACTCTCGCCGACACCTTTTACCAGTCCGCTCAACCCAACCCTGCGACGAACAAATCGCGAATCGCGCATGCAAAACCCATAGCTCCCCCGCGTCCGCCGCGCCAGCGCCTTCGTACAAATCCTCCTATCGCAAGTGCCCCGGCGCGAAACACTTGGCTCCGCGCGGAAGCTCACCGCCGGGGCACTTGTCGATAGGAAACTAAGATTTTTCGCCAACTGACTCTTCCGGGGTGGTCGTAGCCAACATCTCGACCGCCATTGAGCCTCACTTCGTTGCCTTACGATTTTCGGCCATGTTTACGGTCAAGGAGGGCGACCAATCCCTCAATGTAAGCTCGGTCGCCCCTTCGCCGAGGAATACCAGCCATCTGATCTCCGAAGCCGCGCTATCGTTTTGCGACCGTCACCGGCACAGTCTGCGCTACACGCGCCTCCATAGCCGCTTTGCGTGCCAAGGCCCGATCATAGACCAGCACACCTCCTAGACTGCCGAGCTTCAGAGAGTACACGTGGAATTGTCCGTCCTTTTCTTTGATGAGTAACGCGTTCCCGGCACTGGCCTTCCCCTCGTTGATTCCGCTCATGAAGCGGGCGACAGGGCGACCTTTGCCGTCGGTAACCTCGGCGAATGTTGTGCCGCCAACAGAAGGGATCGTGACGGTGTAGTTGCCGGGCTGAAGGATGGTATTGTGCCACTGGACCTGAGTGGTTAACGTAAACTTCCCCGCGAAGACAGCACTGGCCTGTGCGTGCGAACTACCGCTCAAACAAGAGGCCATCAGCACGGCTATAGCCAAGATTTGAAGTTCCAGGACTCTCAAATTCCCTTTCATAAAATTCTCCTTTTTCTCAGTGTTCGGATCATGTGAAACGGGAGATGCGTGGCGCGGCCGACCGCTCCAGATGACCTACTGACCTGCACAAGTCACGTGGTCGTTCCAGTCCACGAAGTTGCCTGTCGGGTTGTCCCGCCACGCCCAAACGTGAAGCTCGAAGAACGCCGGTGTGTTGAATCGGTTGGGGCTGTCGACGTACAAGAACACTTGCCCCTCCAGAACCGGAGGACCAGAGTTGGTCTGCAGCCACGTCGATGCGAAAGTGATGAATTCGACGCCGACCAGCTTCATCTGACCGTTTGACGACGGCTCATAGATCAGAGCCTGGGGCTTCGTGGCGTCAATGGTTCCGTTCAGCAGGCTGGGATTGACGTAATGGATGCCCATCGCACCATGGTCGGAGCCGCTGACGCAGCCAAGAAACGGACCATAGCCGGCAGCGATGGCGTTGTTGATGTCAAGGTATTGCTCCGTAGCATTTCGCACGATCTGAACGAGCTTGCTTTGATTTTCCTCAGCCGCTGCCTGCATTTTGTGCTGTGCCGAGGCAATGGAGGAAAGCGCCAGGAAGGTGACCAGCAGAACGGGAATGGGCGGTTGGATCCAGGCTGTCTTTTTCATGTTTTGACTCTCCTTTTGTCGTCGGTCCTCTTTGTTAGCCGGCGAACGAGTGGGAGAATCCCGGAATCCGGCGCGTACCTCAATAGACGCAAGCTCAAACGTTTCTTGATTCGTAACCTACTGAAGCCAGGACAGTTGACTAGATCTCTGTGACGGCTAGATCTGGAGCAGTGATAAACTCAGCGGCAACGACAACGTGACCATGGCAACCGGATCTCCCGATCGAACGCGGATTGTGCGATTTGGAACTTTCGAGGTAGACCTCAGCACCCGCGAACTCCGCAAAGGCGGCATCCGAATCAAACTGCACGGCCAGCCATTTGAAGTTCTCGCCTTATTGCTGGAACGACCCAGGGAAGTAGTGCCGCGCGAAGAACTCCGGCAACGGCTGTGGTCAACCGACACTTTTGTAGATTTCGACGCCGGCCTTAACACGGCCATCAACCGACTGCGGGAGGCGCTGGGGGATTCGGCTGAAAACCCGCGTTTCATCGAAACCGTGCCGAGGCGTGGGTATCGCTTCATTGCTCCGGTTGAGGCCGAGACTCCTAAGCCACTGATAGCCGACGGAAGTTCCTCCGAGTCTCCCTCCGAAGTCGCGCAGAAAGCAGTACCCACTCGTGGACGCATTCGTGGATGGCGCGTCAAAGTCTTAGTCCTGGGCCTTGCGGCAGTTGTCCTGCTGCTGGCTGTGCTGATCTTGACCGGCGTGCGCGAGCGCCTGTTTGGGCGTACCACCGCGCCGCATATCGAATCTCTCGCAGTTCTCCCCCTGGCGAACCTTTCCGGCGATCCGGAGCAGGAATTTTTTGCGGACGGGATGACTGAGGCCCTTATCACGGACCTCGGCAAGATCAGTGCGCTGCGAGTCATCTCCCGCACATCAGTCGTGCAATACAAGGGCACGAAAAAGTCATTGCCGGAAATTGCGCGGGAATTGAACGTCGACGGGCTGGTCGAGGGGACCGTGTCACGTTCGGGCAATCACTTGCGGATCACTGCGAATCTGTTGCAAGCCTCTCCCGAAAAGCACCTGTGGGCAGAAAGCTACGAGAGCGACCTTGGCGATGTACTCGCATTAGAAAGTCAAGTGTCACGGGCCATCGCGCGCGAGATTCAGGTGAAACTGACAGCCGAGGAGCAAAGGCTCCTGGGCAGCGCCAGACCGGTGGACCCGAAAGCCCACGATGACTACCTTAGGGGCCGGTATTTCTGTGACAAGGATACGCGCGAGCCGCTCGAAAAAGGAATCAAGTACTTAGAACTGGCCATCAAGGAAGCCCCGTCGGATCCTCTCGGCTACGCAGGCCTCGCCAATTGTTATGCACTGTTGAGCTGGGGGGGCGATATCTTTGCGGGCGACCTTTCAGCTGCTGAGATGATGCCGAAGTCTAGAGACGCAGCATTGTACGCGTTGCGATTCGACCAGAATCTGGCTGAGGCTCACACGTCGCTGGCGTGTGTCGACATGATTCTCGATTGGAATTGGGCTGGCGCGGAACGCGAGTTCAAACGTGCGATTGAGCTCAACCCCAACTATTCTCCAGCTCATGTCTACTATGCGCATTTTTTGGCTGCCGTGGGCCGGTCCGACGAGTCCGTAGTCGAAGCAAAACGATCGCTAGAGCTCGATCCGTTCTCCGAATTCACCATGGACTTCAGCGACTGGGCCTTCTACCTCAATCATCGTTATGACTTGGCGACGGAGCAAACCCGGAAAACTCTCGAACTCGCGCCCGAAATGCCATGGCCTCACTACGATCTAGCCCAGGCTTATGATGCAGCGGGCCGGAAGCGGGAAGCCATCGAGGAATATACCAACGCGCAGGAATTATTCGGGCTGAGCCACAACAGACTCGAAGAGCTGCGGACGGCCTATCGGCAATCCGGTGAGAAAGGATACTGGAGGAAGACCCTGGAGTTCTGTCACGAGGCCTCAAAGCATCCGCGCAAATTTGGTACAGCGTCAGGATATGGGTGGTGCGAGTACGTCAAAGACCTCTATGTGGCACTCCTCCACTTTCGTTTGGGCGAATTCGATGTCGGTTTCGAATCGCTGGATAGGGCATATACCAAGCATGAGACCGAAATGATCTTCCTCAATGCCGACCCGCAATGGGATGATTTTCGTTCCGATCCCCGTTTCCAAAACCTCGTTCGCCGTGTGGGTTTGAAGCCCTAGACTTCCCTGCGCGGCGAGTTGGGCAGGACCTAGTGACTCTCGTTTTGTTCGAGCATTAGTCTGTGGGCGGTATGGTTTGCATGAATTTCACAGCATTTTACCGCTGCACTTTCTTTGGCTGATTGTCGAAATCAGGCGTGGCTGTTGAAAAACTCACTCGCCGGAAAACCGCTGGAAAAACTTTGCGATAAGAAGCTCTACAAACGATGATCTCCGTTTTGTGAGACATTTTCTATCTCCCAAATTTCGGCGGTTTTGGCAAAACAAGAGTTTTTCAACAGCCACAGGCGTTTTCACTTATTACCCCGGTTGCGGTTGTAGGCTGGGAGGCACCGCCCGCCGGCTCAACTTCAGTGTCTCCCTGGTTCGAAATCGGGTGCAATTTTTTCCTGCCCGGGCGTTCTTCCTGAGAATGAATTCCTCGCTGGAACATCCCCCTGAATCCTATATGCATCCCCAGAATAGTTGGAGTGAGGGTTGAACTATGAAAAATCCGATTCTCTCTGTTGTCTGGCATCTCAGGCGATTCGCTCTGAGACGAGTTTTCTCTTGGGTTGTGGCTGCTTCGCTCTGCTGGGGAGCCGCCGCGCAAGCCCAAGAAAAGGTCCCGGACGCCCTACATGCCGCAGGCTGGGTGGTTATTCCGGTCGAGGAATACCGGGTGCTGCGGGCGAAGGCGTATCCGGTGGAGCATGATCCGGAGCCGCCTCCGGTGGAGGCGACGCTGACGCGTGTGGATTACGACCTGCGCATTCCTGGAGATTTGGCGACGGGGCGCGCGAGCCTCACGGTCGACGTGCTGAAAGATGGATGGGTGCGCGTACCGGTGCCTGCAGGACTGCTGGTGCGCGAAGCCAGACTTGACGGCAAGCCGGTGTCACTGGTTCCGGGGAACGCGCAGGGGAAAGGCGGGGCGCACTTGGCGGCGCTTTTGTCGCACGCCGGGCGCTTCGTGTTGCTGCTCGATGTGGATGTGCCTGTGACCTCGTCGGCGGGCGACGAGAGTATTTCTCTGCCGTCGACCGAATCGGGTGTAACGCGGGCCGCGGTCGAGCTTCCGCGGCAAGGAGTGGATCTGAGAATCGGCGGAGGGCTGCTGTCAGAAAAATCGGAAACAGCCGGAGAAACGAAGTGGCTGGCTTACGGCCACGGCAACGAGGCGTTGACGTTCACCTGGCGCAAGAAGACGGAGGACCATCACATCGACCAGCCTCTGCGCATGCGCGGGTCGCTGACGCAACTGACGAGCCTGGCGGAAGACGCGACGTCGCTGTATGCCGAGGCGAGTCTCGAGGTGGTGCAGGGAGCGGCCAAGGAGGCGCGGATCCAGCTACCGCAGAACGTCACCATCAATCAGGTTGCGGGGGCGATGGTGGCCGACTGGGAGATGAAAGACGGCGAACTGGCGGTGACCTTCCTCGAACCGGTCGAGCACAACGCGCGGTTTGTGATCACGGGAGAAATCCGGCTACCGCGCGATGGGATTGTTGATATTCCGCTGCTGCGGTTGCTGAACACGGAGCGCGACGACGGGGGAGTTGCGGTAGAAATCCTGGGAGCGGGGGAAATCAAAGGTCAGAAAGTTCAAGGACTGGAAGAGGCCGACGCTACCGATTTGGGTGAGATGGTGGCTAGCCGGCAGTCGCCTGCGCTGGTTGCGTTTCGGGCGCGATCGGGGCCGGCAGGTGCGACGCGGTCGTTGAGCGTGAATCTGGCACGCTACGACACACAGTCAGTTCTGATGGCCAATGTCGAGGAGGCTCGCTATCAGGTGCTGATGAGCGCCGACGGGAAAGAACTGGTGCAGGCGCGGTATGCGGTCCGCAACAACCAGCGCAACTTCGTGAAGGTCACACTACCGACGGGCGCGACGGTGTGGAGCGTTCTGCTGCAGGGGAAACCGATTCGCCCGGGGCAGTCGCCGGACGGCAGCCTGCTGCTGCCGCTTGAAAAGTCGCGTGGAGGAGAGGACGCGCCGGCATTCGCGGTGGAGATTCTCTATCTCGCGAAGGCGCCGGCCTGGGAGGAAAAAGGACGCGAGAAGGTGACTCTGCCTGCGCTCGATCTTCCGATTTCCCGCACCGGACTGCTGTTGTACTACCCGCCTTTGTTCCGGGTTGCGGCGGAACCGGGGACGTTTCGGACGCAGGAGTATGTGAATCCGACTTCGGCGGCGCTGGCGCCTACGGTCAGCGGTGGGGTCGGCAGCGGTTCTGGCGGAGGGATGGGAGTTGCGGCACCAGCAGTAATGGGCGGGCCTGTAAAACAGGTCGACGTCGATCGACTAGAAAACTTCGCAAAACTTCAATCCAACGACGAGAAGAAAGACGCGACACAAGCGCTTCTCGACACCTTCCGCGCCAAGTCAAGCGCGGGAAGAGTAACCGGCATTCTGCCGGTCAATGTGGCGTTCCCCGCATTCGGACCGTCCATATTCCTTGTTTCCGAACTCACGAGCGAGAACCAGAGTCCCGCCGCAGAGTTCAGCTTCCAGCGCGAGAAAAAGGGAGGTGTGCGATGAAAAGCAGATTTCTGATTGTGCTATTGGTCTGCGGTGTCTGCGTGGCAGAAGAAAAATCCACGCTACCACTGCCTGATTCGGGAAACGTTACGCTGACTCTCGACGAATACAACAAACTGGTCGAACTCGCGGCTCGGCCGCCGAAGAAGCTGGAAACTGCACCTCTCCCTTATTCAATCCAGCACGCCGACTTGAAGCTGCACGTGGAAAACGACGGCGTGTGTGGCACGGTGCAACTGGAGGGAGAAATCTTCCGCAAAGGAATCAGCAAAGTTCCGCTGACCAGCGGGATGACCGTACTCGACGCCCATCAGAACGGGAAGAGCGTTCCGCTGGACCAAGAGAATGGCACGCACATGGCGCTGCTGGCAGGGCCAGGAGAATTCTCGGTGGCGCTCGAAACTGGATTGCCGCTGCGGATCGAAGCTGGACGGGCCTCGGTTCATCTGCCGGTGCCGGCGGCGGGCAGCGTTCAATTATCCCTTGTCATTCCGGGAGAACACACGCTGGCGAACATCACTCCCGGCTTGATCACCAGCCGTAAATCGGAGAGCGGGCATACCACCATCGAAGCCACTCTAGTTCCGGGACAACCGGCGAACATCTGGTGGGCGACGCGCGAAGTGGTGGCGCCTGTGGTGCCGCGCGAAGTGCGATTTCTGGCCGAGGAGAAGACGCTGGTCTCGGTAAGCGAAGCGGAGATGCGCGTTGCCGTGCTCGCCGATGTGAATGTCCTGCAGGGAGAGCCAGCGCAATTCCAGTTGGAAATTCCAACCGGATTCGAAATCACGGGCGTGACGGGGGCTACGCTTGACTCCAGCGAAACTCAACCTGGCGGGCTGATCCTGAAAGTCAACGCGCCGGCGCAGCGGTCGCATCAATTTTTGATTTCAATGGAGCGGTCGATCGACGGATTGCAAGCGGACGCGCCATTCCTCAGTTTCAAGAGTGCGCAGCGCGAGACCGGCGAGGTGCTGGTCGAAGGCGCGGGCACGATGGAAATCACCGCGAAAGAAAGTGGCGGGCTGAAGCGCATGGACGTGAAGGAAGCGAATCCCTATCTGCGGTCGCTGGCGCACTACCCACCGCAGGCGGCGTTCCGCTATCACCGGCAGCCGAGTGAAACTCCAACCCTGGCGCTGGAGTGGGTGCGGTTCCCCGATGGCAGCGTGCTCGCGGCCGTGGCCGAGAGCGCGGTGGTCACAACCCTGGTCACATCGGAAGGGAAGTCTCTCACCGAAGTGAAGCTGATTCTTAAGAACCAGGCCCAGCCGTTTCTGAAAGTTGCTTTGCCCGCGGGGGCGACCATTCTCTCCGCCGAGGTGGCGGGCGAGCGCGTCAAGCCGGTGCAGGGACCAGATGGAAACCGCGTGCCGCTGTTGCGTACGGGATTCCGTCCGACAAGTTCCTACACGGTTTCCTTTGTGTTCATGCACTCTGGAGCTCCCTTCGCGAAAAAGGGCGGAGCGGAGTTGATCTTGCCCAACATGGACATCCCGATCAGCCTGCTGAGCTGGGAAGTTTTTCTGCCCCAGCAATATAAGGTAAAGGATTTCGGGGGCGACGTGATCGCGTCGAATCTGGTGCCCGCGGCGTTTCATTCGGGAGTCACGATGAATTACTTAGTGGATGTTAACGAGGGGGCCTCCAACCAGAGAGTGCAGGCGTTTCCTGGACAGATGGGCGGTTATGTGGTGGATCCAAGCGGAGCGGTTGTTTCCAACTCAAAAATTACGATCACGAACTCAGCTACGGGCGGGACGTCTACGGCAATGACCGATTCGCAAGGCCGTTGGGTCATTGCAGGGCTGCCCTCGGGAAACTACAAGGCGCGAGCTGAGGCCTCGGGCTTCAAAGCTAACGCTTTCGACCTGAACTATGACGCCGATCGGCCATCGATGTACAACTTTTCGCTCGAAATCGGCAACCTATCGGAAACCGTCGAAGTGGTTGCGGAATCTCCCCAGCTTCAAACGGAAACGGCGTCGGTTAGCAGCAGGAAGACCAGACGCGACAAAAACCTTTCCTCGAACGCACCGGCCTTCCAAAATGGCGCATCCGCTAACGTGATGGATCTGCAAAAGCGGGTAGCTGGCGTGCTGCCGGTGGCGATCGATGTACCGCGAGCTGGGACGTCGTTTAGTTTTGTGCGGCCGCTGGTGCTGGATGAAGAGACAAAAGTGACTTTCAGCTATAAGAGCCGGTGAAAAAGGGCAGTCCCCGGGACGAACTTCCGTTTTCCTGCCGGAATTGGAGAATGGCATAGAATATCTTGTTCGCAGGGACCGTTCATGAGCAGTGCCGAAGTTTGGAAAGCTTGGGAAGGCCGCGTGGTGGAGGGGAAGTTTCCGCTTCGAAGGTGGCTGGGCGGATCGGAGCACAGTGCGGTCTTTCTCACGGATCGGCAAGGACGACAAGGGACCGAGAAAGCTGCCCTTAAGTTAATTCCGGCGGACGCTGGCGATGCGGACCGTCAACTGGCACGCTGGCGTGTCGCGGCGCAACTTTCCCATCCTCACCTGATTCGCATCTTTGAAACCGGTCGCTGTGGCATGACGCTTCTTTACGCGGTGATGGAGTATGCGGAAGAGGACTTATCGCAGATTCTTCCCCAACGAGCGCTGACTTCGCCGGAAGTGGCTGACCTGCTGCCTCCCATGCTGGAGGCGCTTTCCTACCTGCACGAAAAAGGATTCGTACACGGGCGCATCCGGCCATCGAATGTGCTGGCGGTCGGTGATCAGTTGAAGCTGAGCACGGATCAGGTTGCCCCCGCGGCGGACGCGCGCTCCAGAAGAACGCAGCGGGACGTCTACGACGCTCCGGAGACGGCGGCTGGGATCGTCTGGCCGGCGAGCGATTTATGGTCCGTGGGCGCCACCCTGGTGACGGCCCTACTGCAAAGCGCGCCTTTTTCGGGAGAAGGATCGCAAGGCGATCCGGGGCTGCCCAAGAATTTGGCGGAGCCATTCCGCGGCATTGCGCGCGAGTGTTTGCGCTTCGATCCGAAGCGGCGGTGCTCCGTGGGGGATATCGTCGCGCGTTTGCAGCCTCCGGGACGCTCCGTACCTGCCGAACCTGAGCTGCCGCCCGCTCCTGGACGTCGTACCAGTCGGGGGCCGATTGCGGCGGGAGTGGCGGTGGCGGCCCTGGTGCTGGGACTAATTTTCTTCTTCGCGAGCGGAAAGAGTGGGCCGCCACGGCCTGCGAACACGACTCTGCCCGCGGCCGAGACACCGCCTGTAGCAGTTCCGCCGCCTGCGCCCGCGGCGTCTACACCGAAGCCTGCAGCGGTGCCAGCTAAGGCGTCGTCTCCGGGGCGAGTTGTCCGAGAGGTTCTCCCTGAAGTTTCGCAGAGCGCGCGGAGCACGATCCGAGGCAAGATCAGGGTTATCGTGCGAGTGGACGTGGATGCCTCGGGAAAGGTAACGGACGCGAAGCTTGCTTCGGCGGGGCCAAGCCGTTATTTCGCTAACCAAACCCTGAAGGCGGTGCGGCAGTGGGAGTTCTCAGCGCCGGAAGTGGCCGGACAGCCGGCGGCAAGTGCGTGGAGTCTGGTCTTTCGCATCGGGCGGAAGGGGACTCAGGTCGTGCCGCAGAGGTTGAAGCGCTAGGCTTCGTCGGGTTGGCGGATGGGGGAAGAGCGTTGCTTCCCGAACAACTGAAGTGCGAGCGCGAGAACTCTTCTTTCGCCCCGCTGGGGCTTGATCCCATTTGCAAGCTTACCCAGGGCTGGCGCCCTGGGCTCTACTCTGTCGCCGCTTCGCGGCTGTAGCGCTATTCGCGATTGGCGCGGCGCAACTTCCACACGATCTGCCTCGCCATGCCGAGAAGGACTTTCGCGTCCATGGCGCCGAGTTTGAGACGCAGAACCAGGCGACGAACTTTCTTTTCGGTGACGGCATCCGTGCCCGGCTTCACGTAGCCGCTGTGGTGTAGCGCGTCGAGCAGGGTTTCGGTGATTTGCTCATTGACCTCTGCCGTGGCCAGTTGAGTGGGGCGTTTCTCTGATTTTGGGGCAGGGCTCCGGGCCAACTCGTACAGGCAAACGGCGACCGCTTGTCCCAAATTCATCGAAATGTGGTCTTCGCTG
Organism: uncultured Acidobacteriaceae bacterium; assembly: GCA_963768265.1. Taxonomy (GTDB): domain Bacteria; phylum Acidobacteriota; class Terriglobia; order Terriglobales; family Acidobacteriaceae; genus Sulfotelmatobacter. The sequence continues at coordinate 200,667 of CAVYHM010000047.1, read as the reverse complement.
GTGGGCACGTGCAATAACCAGTGGCAGTGGCTGAAGTCTTCGTTGGTGAGGCCGATCTTCTCCGAACCGAAGAGAAGGGCGACGCGGCCGGATTGACAGTGCCTGCCGATGGCCCGCGAGGAGCGTCGGTCGAGCTGGTGTAACAGATGATGCAGGACGCGGTTGCGCACGGCAGTTGTGCCGACTACCAGGGAGCAATCGGCCACGGCCTCGGCAATGGTCTTGAATTCTTCCGCTTTCCGCAACAGTTCCGATGCGCCAACAGCGGAGCGTGCCTCGCGGAATGCGACGGCGTAGGGATTCACCAGGCGCAGCCGATGCGCGCCGAAGTTGCTCATAGCCCGGGCGGCCGCGCCAATATTCAGGGGATTGCGCGGACGCACCAGCACAACGACGAGACCATCCATGGCAGGAGGCAAGGGGTAATTCCACGATAGCGGCCGGCTTGAGACGAGAAAAGTGTGGAGCGGGCACTCTTGCCCGCTATTGTAGCGGTGCAGAAGAAGCGGACAACAGTGCCCGCTCCACACAACCCTCAAAGGGTGCGTCAGTTGGCGGGGGCGACCGCAGCATGTACGAGTTCTTTGCGCTCCGAATCAGCCTGCTTGGCCTCTTTGCTGGCTGTGAGCGTCACGTCCTGCTCGCCGAAGCCGACGCCGATTTTCTTGAGGAAGGCGTTTGGCGGAGTGCCGCCGGCAAAAATCCAGACATAGTCGTTGGGAATTTCCTGCTGGGTGCCATTGACATCGAGAATCACAGACTCCGGCTTAAACTCGACGGGATTAGAGTTGAACAACACCTTGAGTTTGTTCGAGCGGGTGAAATCTTCAATGCGCTTGGTGTTGCGCTCTTTGATGCGGCTGAAGCGCTCACTGCGGTAAGAAAGCGTGACCTGGTTGCCAGCCTGGCTGGCGAGGCCCATGGCGGCTTCCACGGCACTGTCGCCACCACCAATGACCAGGATCTTCTTGTTGATGTAGTGATCCGCCTCGATGAGGCGATACATCACCTTGGGCAGATCTTCGCCCTTTACGCCAAGCTTGCGCGGTTCGCCCGCGCGGCCCAGCGCCAGGATCACGGCCCGAGCGCGGTATTGGTTGGTGCCGGTGACGATTGTGAAAATGCCGTCGGCACCCCTCTGGACGTCATCCACCTTCTCGCCGGTGGAAACGTTGAAGTCGGCCCGGTTAAGAATCATGTCCCAGAAGGCAAGCAGGGCTTCCTTGGAGAGTTGGAGCTTTTTGAACTTGCCGTACATGGGGAACTCGACCGGGCTGGTCATCACCAGTTTTTGGCGGGGATACTTGGCAACTGTGCCTCCGACCTCGTCGCGTTCGAGGGTGAGATAGTTGAGCTTATGCTCAATCGCGCGCAGGGAAGCGCTGATGCCGGCTGGGCCCGCTCCGATTATCAGAACGTCGTAAACCCCGGGAATCGGCTGGTGGGAACCATTCTCCTTGAACCTGCTGGCAACTAGATCGATACAGTCGCGTCCCTGGTTCACCGCATTCTTGATCAGGGCCAGGCCGCCCAGTTCTCCGGCGATAAACAGGTTGGGCACCGTCGTCTCAGAGTCCGGCGTGAGAAAAGGCAGGTCGCCCGCCATACTGGGACTGGCCATGACCATGGTGATGGCGCCCACCGGGCAAGCATCCGCACACAGCGCGTGCCCGATGCATTTGTAGCCGTTCACGATGACGGCCTTGGCACCAATCATGGCGAGCACGTCACCCTCAGGACAAACGCTGGTACAAGTGGCGCAGCCGATGCAGTAGTTGGTGTCGATGTGGGGATGCTGCGCCTTGGGTCCCTCGGAAAACAGCTTGCCTTTTTCCACGGATTCGCGAGCACGGACCTCCCTTTTCTTCAGGTTTTTGAGATAGACCAGAAGAAAAATGAGGGAGATGAACCCGCCAATCGCGAATGTAATGATGTTATCCATCGCGGGCGGCTCAGAAGTACCCCAAAAAGAATTGCAACCCGATATGAATCACCGCCAGCACGGCGAAGGCATAGCTGAAGGGTTTATGCACGATATGCCACATGTGAAAAACCTTCTGCGAACGCGAGAGAAACAGGACTCGCTTCAGCAACGCTGCTTCCTCGGCGGCAGCCTGGATCGCTCTTTCGAGTTCACGATGCCGTGTGCGAAGGAAGCCCCCCATCGTTGCGGCCGACTCTCCGAAGCCCAGGGCATGACGGCGCAACGCGGCGACACGAAACTTGCGAATCACGTCCAGAATCATCATGTATACCAGGGCAATCACGATGGGGAGTCGCTTGACAGCGTTTGCGTCGGGCATACGCAACAGGGCGCGCAGGTCCGCTTCCGGCAGTACGTTCTGCCTTGCCAGTTCGAGCGACAACTGCTCCTGCAACTCCTGGAGTTCCTTCATCGATAACTCAGCCGTGGTGACCTTGCGAGGAATCTGAGCGTAGAGGTAGCGTCCGACCACCCCGCTGGCGGAGACGGCAAACATGATCCAGAAGGCCATGCCAGCGATGCCGCGGAACTTCAGCGTGGAATGGAACGCAATAATGAAGGGCGCAGTCAGCCCCATCAGCACGTGAATATCGAGCCAGTGACGGGTACTGCCTTTGGTTCCGAGCCACGTCCAGTGTTTGCGCAGGGGATAAAGGAAAATGCCAAGGAACAACGCGACGCCAACAAATCCCAGGTAGAGGCCAATCGGACCGCTGGGCCGGAGCATGTGGTGCTTTGGAGAAAACGGACGGTCGATCGCCGACAGTTTGTAATAGTCGAAGCCGTAGAAGAATATGGCCAGGTTAGTAACGATGGCGACAATATAGAGGGCATGGAGGCGCACACGATGGCGTCTCTCTGCATCCGATACGGTGCTCGTATGCTGGGCTATGCGGGCGGTTGCGGTGGCATTCGCGCTCATTTCTTAATCACCTGCTCCTCAGTGCTTACCGAGAATTTCTTGTATGAAGTGAAGTGGTGCAAGTTACGCCAGTGTTGCTTTGGAGTTTCAACCTCTACGCGCGCCTGGGTCGGGTACCAGTAAACCTGCTTCTCGTTAGGGAAAGGCAGGGGAGCAAAGTCAATCTCCGAATCCAAAGATTTTAACCCCACATCGGCCAGCGTGTCAGCAATTCCGGCGTCGATCTTGGCGATGGAGCCGGTCTGAGGCTCAATCCAAGCGGTGCCGCCCAGTTCCAAGGGGTACTCCCTTCCGCGCAGGGCCAGGGCAGCGGGGGACCTCATGCCGGGGACATGCTGAAATGTGACCTTCTCCAGCAGGTGGCCGTCCACGGTCTCCTCGCCGGCCAGGGTGAACTTGAAGGCCTCGGCGTAGAGTGGATGGAACACAAGAAACAACGTCGCGAAGCCGTTGCTCAGCAGCATCGACGTGTTGCGACGATCACGCTTGGCCTCCTTCACAGGGATCCGCGACTCGGAGAGGTTGAGTTCGCCTCCGCTGTTGGTGAGAATCACCAGGTAATCGAAGGTGGACTCTTCCTTGAGCTCGACCTTGTTGTCCTTGTTCAGCTTTTCCTGGCGGACCTGCTCGGTGCACTTTACATCCGAGAACTGATCCAGAAATCCTGAGGTCTGTCCGGCGGCGCGGGACAGCAAATCGTTCAGTTTCTGCGCGTCCGGAATTGGGGGCGTCGTGCCCGCCAGAGACATGCCCGCCGCAAACAGCGTCGTGAAAACAAGGACGCCTGACAGGCGGCGGGAGATTTGTGTAAGGCTTGTCATGGCCGTTCACCTCTCCTCTTGGAATCGAAGCGATAGCCCATCGAGAACATCATTTGGTCGTAACTCAGGTCCCCGCGGTTGGTCGTGAAATTACCCTGCAGAAAGTAGTGCGGCCCGAGCGTGGTTTCGACCGTGCCCGTCAGGAACTTGGTGCGGGTGTTGGCGGTGAGCTGGGAAGCAAAGACTTGCTGTCCCAGCAGAAGTTCCAGGCGGAGCCGGTCGCTCACTTGCCGCGAGAGCGAAAGCGCGTCATAGGAGCCAGTGCCATAGGAACTGCTGAACTTGGAGTAGCGCACATCAGCGCGCAGATTGATCACTGGGATGCGGTTGAAGGTGAGGCCGTACATTTGATTGAGCGAAGTCTTGGAGTCACCGGTTCCGCTGCTGCGGCCCAGGTTGGTGGAGATCCAGACCTGCTTGAAGACTTCGAGGCGGCCACCCAGACTGAATCCCTGGAACAGGTACTTGTCCAGCAACCCGGTGCCAATCAGGATCGGATTGAAGGTCGGGACCTGACGGAAGTAGTTGTAGTTGGCGTCCAGTTCCAGGCGAGAGAAGGGATTCACGCGAAAGGTGAAGAAGTTGCGACCCAGTCCAGGCCCGGGCGCCGGCGTTTGGGAATTTCCCTTGGGACTATCCAATTGCGCCGACTCGTAGATGGCAAAGGTGCGCTTGTAGGAAACCGAGTCCTCGATGAACAGGAACGGGTCGTTGGCCGCCCAATTCACCATATTCTGGCCAGCCCCGGTTGTGGCGCTGTAGTGGAAGCCGCTATAGTCGCCGCCCTCGAAATTGATGAAGGCTCCGACGAGGGCGCGGTTCGGGCTGTAGTCCCAAGACGACGGGTCGGGAGTGGAGCCGCCGAAAATTCCGACGATTGAGCCCCTGGAAACGCGGTAACCGAAGTAGCCTCCGTCGATCGTGTCAAGGCTAGGAGCCCAGGGGAGGAAAAGACGACCAAATCCCGCCACCAAGTCTGAGTTGGGATTTTCGTAGGTCAGGTTCAGGTGATAGGTGCGATTGAGCACGTCCTGCAAGGTCTGTTGGGCTGCGGCCGATTCCTTGGTTATCTGTCCGCGCCAATAGCCGCTGAGGTTCCAGTAGGTCCCGCCGATCCGGGTGATGTCACCGCGGAAGACCGCGGCCACGTCGGTACTAGTAACGCTGGTGAGGCCATGGCTGATGGTTTCAATGGTATCGAATCCGAAGCGGCCCCGCGCCCGGTTGACCGAAGGCAACGGCGGTCTCGGCACTTCGGCGCGCACTTCCTCGTCGAGGGTGTCCCCTTCCGTAAACGAAATCACCGCTGGATACTGCCGCGTGGCGCTCAGGGCCCGCTGCTGCACCAAAGACTCGGTGTCTCCGCTGGAGAGGTAGGCCAGGTCGCCGACTTTTACCGGTCGCTTGGGAGTGCGGATCTCGGTCACGGCCGAAGATTCCGCCACGGCGGTGACCTCCAGTTCAGCCACCACTTTCGGATCATTCGCGTGCTTGCTGTCTCCCTGACGCGCTGGCAGGTTGGAGTCTTCCACCTCCAGCTTCATGCCTTCGGAAAGACCCTGACCGCGTCCGCCCTCGAGGTAGGCCACGCCTTCGGCGACGTATTTCACTTTGAACACGGTGCGGAGACTTGGGTCGTCGGAGCGGGGGATGACCAAACTCGCCTCAGGTGCCGGTGACGCGGATTCGCTGGTGCCCGGGCTCGGCGCGGCCTCCGCCACGATGGATGGCGAAGCGGCTTCGGGCGCTGGGGCAACAACGGCCTCAGCGACGGAAGCAGGGGCCTCAGCCTTGGCAATTTCCCGTGTCTGGGTTGCCGCCGGTGTCGGGGCGGGGGCAAGAACGATGGCCTCCGGAGGGTGGCGGTTGGCTGCGACGGTTCCCGTCGCCAGCGAAGGTGCTGCCGGCACTGCAGGCGCGAGAACGATGGCCCCGGGTGGATGGCGGTTTACGGCCACCATCCCGGTCGGCAGCGATGGCACCGCAGGCACCGGCGGTGCGGCGACCGTGGCCACTTCAACTTTGGGCTTCGTCACAGCCGGGCTGGAGGCGGGCGCAGGAGCGGCGGCAGTCGTGACGGGGGCTGCGGGGGCGGGTTTCGCAGCCACCGGGGCCGAGGACGCCTCAACTCTTGGACCGGCCAGGTTTTCACTGGGACGCGCCGCAATAGCTGGCGGGGGGGCTGGCATCGCAGGGGCGGCTGGCTTCGCCGCGGCAATCTGGGTTTGGGCTGACGAAGCCGGAGCGGGTTTCTGCGTAGGAACGCTCGCTGGATGGCTTTGCGCGACTGGGGGCGCGACCTGCGGCGGCGGTGCGGGCAGCGGTGTGGCCGAGGTGTTGGCCGACGACGGCTCGAACCCCGGCCCCGACGGTGTCGGTGGCGGCGTGGGCGGCGGAACGTAGGCCGCGTTGTTATCGGCAACCGGCGGCGCCGTCTCCTTTTTTCTGCGGAACACTCCAATCAGGTTCCCCGAGGTGGCAGCTACGGGTGCTCCGTGCATCTCGAAATGAGCATTTTCTGCCGGACCTACGGTAAGAATCACCCGATTGCCTTCGGTCCTTAGTGTGTAGGGATGGGCTTGATCGAGATCAACCACCACACGGGTGATCATTGGCTTAGTGCTGTGCTGGCCCGTCCGCACGCGGCGAATACCACCGGCGCTGACGCTTACGTTTTGTGTGCAAGCGTTGCAGGTGGTTCCAGGAAGGTCGATGAGAATTCGGTCGGGATTAACCGCGGTTTCAACCGAGGCGGCGTCCACCGAAGAGGTCAGCGTGACTTCGACGCGTAGGTCACTGCCTTGCTGCACCGCTGCAACACGTTGCACGGATGCGGTTCCAGCGCCGCTTTGGGCCGCAGCCCAAGACACCAAGAGCAGCAGGATCGCAGGATATTTTAGAACTCCAATCATTCTTAGCTAACACTCGCTGGCGCTCCCACTTGCCGCCTGGGGGATGGCTTAATTTTTACTGCTTTCCTACTGCTTTGAGATAGCACGCTACGGGCCAAACGCGACCCGTCTAACCGCCACCACCGCTGGAATGGCAGTGATAACAGTTAGTGCTGTTGTAGACGTACCCGTTCACATTCGGGTGATGAAAATTGGCCGCGTTATTGCCGCCATGGCAATTGGTGCATTGGAAAACGGAATAATCATTAGAGTTGGTGTGGCACGTCGAGCACACACCGTTGGCGCTGCCGTGATTGATCGAGAAATTTGTGTACTGCGTGTGATTGAACGTGGCGCCAGTCCAAGCCGTCGTCGTATGGCAGGTCGTGCACGTAGTCGGGAAGAACGTGGGCTGTGCCGAATGGCCAGGGTTGGTCGTGTTGTTGTAATCGGTCTGATGGCAACCGATGCAAGTGGTCGGCAGCGTCGTGTAGTTGCCGTTGACGTGGCACAACGCGCAAGCTGTGGTCGTGTGCGCGCCGGTCAGCGGGAACGCAGTGGTGGCATGGTTGAACGTCGAGTCCGTCCACACAGTGGTGTCATGGCACAGATCGCAAGTCTGCGGGAATCCGGAGGTCACGTGATTCGGACTCGTAGTGCCGTTGAAATCCGCCAGGTGGCAGGTCACGCAAGCCGTGCTGGTCAGGTTGTAGTTGCCATTGACATGGCAATCGGTACAGGCGCGCGGCGGCACCGTATGATTGCCGGTTAGCGGGAAGCCTGTGCTGTTGTGATTGAAGGTCGCACCCAACCACGTTGCCGTCGTGTGACAGGTGTCGCAGGTCTGCGGGAAGTTCGCCGTCACGTGATTGGGATTGGTCGTGCCCTGGAAATCCTTCAGGTGGCAGGTGACGCAGGCCGTGCTATTCAAACTGTAGTTGTTGTTGACGTGGCAGTCGGTGCAGAGCCGCGGCGGGACCGTGTGCAAGCCGGTCAGCGTAAAGCCGGTCGTGGTGTGGTTGAACGTGCCGTCGGTCCACAGGTTCGTATCGTGGCACTGTTCGCAGGTCAAGGGGAATCCCGCCGCCGCGTGGGCCACCGGGGTGGTCGCATTGTTGTAGTCGGTCTGGTGGCACGAGACGCAGGCCGTATTCGTAATCGTGTAATTGTTGTTGATGTGGCAATCGGTGCAAGCGCGTGGCGGCACCATGTGATTGCCGGTCAACGGGAAGCCGGTGCTGCTGTGGTTGAAGGTCGCATTCAGCCAGGTTGCAGTGCTGTGACAGGTGTCGCAGGTCTGGGGGAGATTCGACGTCACGTGATTGGGATTGGTCGTGCCTTGGTAATCCTTCAGGTGGCAGGTGACGCAGGCCGTGCTGTTCAAACTGTAGTTGTTGTTGACGTGGCAGTCAGTGCACAGCCGCGGCGGCACCGTGTGCAAGCCGGTCAGCGTAAAGCCGGTCGTGGCGTGATTAAACGTGCCGTCGGTCCACAGGTTCGTATCGTGGCAGTTTTGGCAGGTTGTCGGCAATCCTGCCGCCGCGTGCGCCACCGGGGTGGTCGCGTTGTTGTAGTCGGTCTGGTGGCACGAGACGCAGGCTGTGTTCGTAATCGTGTAATTGTTGTTGATGTGGCAGTCCACGCACGCGCGCGGCGGCACCGTGTGATTGCCGGTCAGCGGGAAGCCTGTGGAGTCGTGATTGAAAGTCGCATTCAGCCAGGTCGCCGTGGTATGGCACGTCTCGCAGGTTTGCGGGAAGTTCGACGTCACGTGGTTCGGATTGGTCGTGCCCTGGAAGTCCTTCAGGTGGCACGAGACGCAGGCCGTGCTGTTCAAACTGTAGTTGTTGCTGACGTGGCAATCGGTGCAGAGCCGAGGCGGCACGGTGTGCAGGCCGGTCAAAGTGAAGCCAGTGCTCGCGTGGTCAAACTTGCCATCGGTCCACAGGTTCGTATCGTGGCACTGTTCGCAGGTCAAGGGGAATCCCGCCGCTGCGTGGGCCACCGGGGTGGTCGCGTTGTTGTAGTCAGTCTGGTGGCACGAGACGCAGGCCGTGTTCGTAATCGTGTAATTGTTGTTGATGTGGCAATCAACGCAGGCGCGCGGCGGCACCGTGTGGTTGCCGGTCAGCGGGAAGCCTGTAGCGTCATGATTGAAGGTCGCATTCAGCCAGGTTGCCGTGCTATGACAGACGTCGCAGGTCTGCGGCAGATTCGACGTCACGTGATTGGGATTGGTCGTGCCCTGGTAATCCTTCAGGTGGCACGAGACGCAGGCCGTGCTGTTCAGGCTGTAATTATTGCTGACGTGGCAATCGGTGCAGAGCCGAGGAGGCACGGTGTGCAGGCCGGTCAAATTGAAGCCCGTGGTCGCATGATCGAACTTGCCATCGGTCCATAGGTTCGTATCGTGGCACTGTTCGCAGGTCAAGGGGAATCCGGCCGACGCGTGGGCCACCGGGGTGGTCGCGTTGTTGTAGTCGGTCTGGTGGCACGAGACGCAGGCAGTGTTCGTAATCGTGTAATTGTTGTTGATGTGGCAGTCAACGCACGCGCGCGGCGGCACCATATGATTGCCGGTCAGCGAAAAGCCTGTGGTGTCGTGATTGAAGGTCGCATTCAGCCAGGTCGCCGTGGTATGGCAGTTCTCGCAGGTCTGCGGTAAGTTCGACGTCACGTGATTGGGACTGGTCGTGCTCTGGAAGTCCTTGAGGTGGCACGAAACGCAGGCTCCCGTCGTGATGTTGTAGTTGTTATTGGTGTGGCAATCGCTGCACTGCCGCGGCGGCACGGTGTGCATGCCGGTCAGAGCAAAACCAGTGGAGGTGTGATTGAACACGCCGTCGGTCCACAGGTTAGTGTCGTGGCACTGTTCGCAAGTCGTGGGGAATCCAGCCGACGCGTGAGCCACGGGAGCGTTCGCATTGTTGTAATCGGTCTGGTGGCACGAAACGCAGGCCGTATTCGTGATGTTGTAATTGTTGTTGACGTGGCAATCGGTGCACATCCGCGGCGGCACCATGTGATTGCCGGTCAGGGGAAACGCAGTTTTCGAGTGATCAAAGGTCGCGGGCTGCCATGCGCTCGTGGTGTGGCAGGTTTCGCAAGTCTGGGCGAAACCTCCAGATACGTGGTTCGGATTGGTCGTGCCCTGGAAGTCTTTCATGTGGCACGAAACGCAGGTCGTAGTCGTCAGGTTGTAGTTCCCATTGATGTGGCAATCTGTACATTGCCGCGGCGGAACCGTGTGCATGCCGGTCAACGGGAAGTTCACCGTATTGTGATCGAAGCTCGCCGGCGACCACCCGCCGGTCGTATGGCACTGCGCGCAGTTCGTCGGGAAGCTAGCCGCCACGTGATTGGGATTGGTTGTGCCCTGGAAATCCGCCATGTGACAGCCGACGCAGGTGGTGGTGGTCAAATTGTAGTTATTATTGACGTGACAATCAGTGCACTGGCGCGGTGGCACCGTGTGCAGCCCAGTCAACGGGAAATTCGTCATTGTATTGTGGTCGAATTTCGCGTTTAGCCAGTTATCGGTGCTGTGGCAGGTATCGCAGGTTACGGAGAACTTTGCGGTGACGTGATTCGGATTCGTGGCTGCGTTGTAGTCGGACTGATGGCACGAGAAACACTCGACCGACATTGTTTCAAACTTGCTGTTGGCGGCGTTTTTGTGGCAGGCGTCGCAATCTACCGCTGCGTGAGCTCCGGTGAGTGGGAAGCGGTTGTTGTGATCCTGGATCTGCTGCACCGTCACGTTCCATCCGCGCACCGTGTGGCACTGTTCGCAGTTGGCTCCTAATTGCCGCCGGTGAATATCGGCGTGGCAATCCTGGCAGCGCGTGCCGACGTTGCTGAACACCATCTTTTCGTGACACTGGGTGCAGGAAACCGATTGGTGCATGCCGCGGAGAGGATAACGGGTCTGATTATGATCGAATTCGGGGACCGCTCGGATCGGCCTCCATCCGCTCGCAGTATGGCAATTTTGACAAGGAATCGCGAGATTGCCGTGGGGGCTATGCGTACCAGAAGGACCCGCCGCTTGCGTCGGCACTCGCGCCGGAGATCCGGACAGCGCTAGCAGCACAACCAGATTTAATATGCTCGCCGAAGCCAACATAAACTCGCCCCTTGTACCCTGAGTGTCCTTACTGCTTATTTCTCCCCATCAAACAGAAGGAAGGAAGGTGAATAAAAAAACTACAATGAGTGATGTAAATGTCAGCAATTGATCGTCCACTTAGGCTAAGCGCCTGGGGTATAGCTTGAAAAGTTACTCTAGTGCGTGTCCATAACGTCGGTCGGGCCATTGTTCGGAATCCAAGCTTGGATCGGTCCATTGTAAGTTCTGCCCTCCACCCAGCACTTTTTTCAAAGTTGTCGAAGTAGATTACAAGAAACTAACGGGCTCCAGAATCTAGGGACAGCACGAGACGGGTGGCTGCTACGGCGCAGAAATATAAGGCTTTCGAATGACGCATTATAAAACGCGAAGGCCCGGTGGAAGGCTACACAAAGGTTGTACAACCTTACGAACACGACAGGGCCTGATGTACAACCTTCTGAACGCGACGAGCCATGATTGTACACTTTTCTGAACGTATAGCCCAAAGCGATTTCCTGGAATCCCTGCCTAGGAACCCGGCGGCTTGGTCTTTGGAACGGGGATAGTGGGGCCATGACATGCGGCACAGTCCTTGGGCGTCGGCTTGTAGAAGAGAACCGTCTTCTCGGCCACCACTTTCATCAGTTTGTGACATTCGGCGCAGCGCACGTTCTGGTGCGCTCCCCGAAGCGGAAAATCGGTCCGCTTGTCATGGTCGAACGTCGAAGGCTTCCACTTGATGCTGTTGTGGCAGTCGGCGCAGCGCGTGACATCGGCTTTCGCGAATTGCTTGCCGTGGATGTCCTCATGGCAATCCTCGCACTGCGTGGGAGCAGCCTTGAAATCCGCATTGATCAGCTTGGTCTCAAGGTTAGGCGGCTTATGGCAATCGATGCAGGCCGTCGCCTTATGGGCTCCGAGCAGCGGGAATTTTGTCTTCGAGTGGTCGAACCCCGACATTTCTTTCCACGATTTGGTGGAGTGACAAGCCTCGCAGCCCGTCGGGGAACCATCCGCGCGCTTTTGCTCCATGCGCTCTTTGAACTGGCCCTTGTGAACATCTTCGTGGCAACTGGTGCAGTCGAGATTCTTCCAGTGGTAGAGCGCTGACTTCGGTTGCAGCTCGGCGGACTCTTTATGGCAGTCGGCGCAGGGCACGGCGATGTGCCCGCCGGTCAGCGCGAATTGCGTTTTCTTGTGCTTCGCAAGAGAGAAGGTCGACGGCTTGTATCCATCGAGAGTGTGGCACTGGTCGCAGGCGTTGAAGTAAGGTGCGGCGACAAACTGTCCGGAGTGCTCATCTTTGTGGCACGCAGTGCACTTGTCAAACTTGATTTTGAAAAGCGTGTCCTTGCCTTTGGGGATGTGACACTTGTCGCAGTCCACGCGGGCGTGCCCGCCTTGCAGCGGATAGGCGCTGGTGACATGGTCTTTCACCGTGTACGTCGAAGGCTTCCAACCCTGCACGGTGTGGCATGGGAAGCACTCGCCGCCGCCGTGACGTTTGGCAAACTGTCCGTTGTGTGGATCGGGCTTGTGGCAGTCCGAGCACTTGTTGAAAACCAGAGGCTTCTTGAAGTCCCCGTTGGCGTGGCACTTTTCGCAACCGACAGTCGCGTGTTTGCCTTCCAGCGGGTACTTGGTTTTCGAGTGATCGAAATTCTCGCCGAGCGTCTGCTGCGAGATTCGCTTCCAACCCGCCGTGCTGTGGCAAGAGGAACATGCCTGGGTGAAGCTGCCGTGGTGCGGGTCCTGGTGGCAATCGGAACACAGGTTGAACGGAATGCCTGCGTACCGCGGCTTGCCATCCGGTCCGTTGGTGTGGCACTTGGCGCACTGTACCTGGGCGTGGAGACCGGTCAGCGGATAACGCGTCTTCGAGTGATCGAACTCGTTGCCAATCTTAAGCGTCTTCCAGTCTTCGTAATTGTGACACTGCAGACAGTTCGGGCCCAGGCGGCCTTTGTGATAGTCCTCGTGGCAAGGGACGCAGGACGTGGATAGACCGAGGTAGGTCCGGTTGAGATCCTTAATCTTGATCGAAGGCCGTTCCTGGGGAGAGATGCGCGAGGGCATGTGGCACTTGTTGCAGTCCAGACCGGCGTGCTTGCCCTCGAGCACGTAGCCGGTTTCCTTGTGATTGAAAGTTTTGATGTCCCACTTGATCAACGGGAAGTCGAGACCGTTATGATCGGAGTGGCAGCGGGCGCACTCCTGACTGGAACCCGGCGGGATGTTGTAAGTGGCGTGCAGACCCTTGTGGGAAGAGATCCGGGCTCCAATCTCGGTATGACATTCCACACACTTCAACTTGGCCTCGCCGCCAAACTTATGGCATTGGGCGCAATTCGTAGATCCGCTGAGGAACTCGTGGGGGCGGGCGAGAGGGCCGGGAGAAATCTGCGCTGAGGCAAAGGGCGGCAGTCCAAACAAGCATGCCAGGAATGCGGCGAGGAGGAGAGCGAAGCGCAGAGTGCGCGGCCGGATGTTCGCAACGGCCTTCATACTCACCCGCATCCCGCGAAGTCGCGCCGCCAGTTCAGTCTTACCTTGCAACCATACCTCCGCGAAGCACTCGCCTGCCCCTGCAGAATTTTATGATTATAGACGGTCTAGCGGTCGAAGACTAAGCATGCCAGTCTCCATTGGTGCACCTCGGTGACGAATTTGGTCCGGCGCGGTGCGTTTTCCCATAAGCGCTAACTGAAGAATTCCTTCCGGTTGGAGCGTCGCCCGTCACGTGGAAAATTGTTTACGACGCAGCTCAACTGCGGTGCCATCCCGTCAGCACGAAGGTCAACAATTCGCAGTATGCAGGCCGGGAAACCGCCGCGCCGGTCGGTTTAGACATTCCGATACAGGCGCGGCTCTTCTAGCTCCAACTGTTTCTGAACGCACACGCGGGGATTCTACGATGCCGCCGCATCGGCCGCGAAAGCTCGAACCGCTTTGGGCTGGGGACGCAGCAGCCAATAGAATGCGACGACGTGGGTGATCATCAACACGGGCACGTAGATGATCGGGATCGCGTACGTGGCACCCAACTGTCCCGCCAGGGCTGGAAGGCCGACCTGGACGGCGTGGTAATAGTCGAGGATGAGGTCGACCACTCCCACGAGATTGAAGGCAACTACGAACAGCCAAAAGACTGGGCGTACCCTTACCGTGAGAAGCGCGAGGATCGCGAGCACCCCGGTTGCCAGGTCCCAGTAGGCGGCGAATGTGGCGAAGCCCGCAACGGGCAGATTCGGGCCGACGACGCCTGGAACAATGAAGACGAGCCCGAAGAAGCGGAAGCTGTGCAGCGTAGCGATGGCGCGATGCGCATCGACCTGGTCCATTGACTTGAGTCTGGGCAGGAGGTAGGCGCGGAAGCAAAGGAGCCACGCGACATAACCGAGAATGAGATGCAGATTGAAGATGGTTTCCGGCGACATTTGGCCTCCTATCGGATTGATGGCTTTCTGTTAGGTGACATACAACCTGTTACGAGAGCAAGATCCACACCGCGAATCTCGCTTCCCAGCGCGGCCTATGGTTTCGGCGTTTTAAGTTCAGCCGCCACCGTCGAACGGGCCGCGCTGGCCGAGTTCACTGATTGGTCAGGCTATTCTCTCAGTAGTATTCCGAGCGGCAAGAGTGGCCCAACCGGAATGAACTGCTCGTCCACGAGGTTTTCCTTCGAGAGAGGTAGGCCCTCGATGAGGGCCCGAGCCTCGGCCACGTCCTTGCAGTTCAGTATGAAGATGACGCCCCGGCCGTCGCCGCGCGTGAACCACTGCTGAATCTTGCCGTCGAGATACAGGGGAACGGTCGCACGAATTTCGGTGGGCATGATTTTCATGACTTGCTCGGCAGTAACCCCCGGTTTTGGCGAAAGGATCGTCAGCACGCCGGTGATCTTGGGCTGCGGCGGTGTGGACTGACCTTGCGCCATGGGCGCCAGGACCGTCGCGAAGGCCAGCAGCAGGTACGACATTTCAATGTTCATTGTTCAGCTCCTTTGATTCACGTGTTGGTACCACTGGGTACCACACACTAGTGATGGTACTATACGGTACCAGGGTCGTCAAGGAGAGAGTGATGGCTACGGCATCGATGTCAAAACGGCGCCAGAAAGGCGGCGACGAAACCGCGGTGCGCGAGCGCATCCTTGAGGCGGCCTTTGCGGCGTTCATGAAGAGTGGTTACGCAACGACCAGCACACTTGAGATCGCGACGCGCGCGCGCGTTTCGAAGCGAGAGCTTTATGCGTTAGTTGGCAACAAACAAGAAATGCTGATCGCCTGCATAAGAGAGCGCGCCAAGCGATTTGACGTTCCCGCTGACCTGCCAGTGCTGCGCGATCGCGAGACCCTAGCGCAGGTGCTGGCTTCTTTCGGGACGAAGCTCGTCCGCGAGATAAGCGATCCCGCAGTCATTGCGGTATTCCGACTGGCGATCGCCGAGGTGGTCCAGGCCCCCGAAGTGGCGCGTGCGCTCAACTCTATAGGACGCGAGGCAAGCCGCGCCGCCTTGCGTAAAATCATGGCCGAGGCCCAGACGTCCGGACTGCTCGCAGGCCGTCCTGCCGAACTTGCCCAGCAGTTTGCCGGGCTGCTCTGGCGCGATTTAATGGTCAGCCTGCTGCTCGGCGTCGCCGAACGACCGACCCCCCGCGAAATCGCAGGACGTGCCCGCAACGCCGCAGCCGCCTTCCTGCAACTTCATCCGCTACCGAAGGAACATGCGGATGAATAGACGTCCGAACTCCCGGCTCAATTCCAAGTAAGATCCACAATCTGCAAGTGGAAAGTTAGGTGGGGTCCGATAGCTGGCATTAACTCTCTCAGTTACACTCAGTCTCCCCGAGCCAGTTCGTGAATGGTCGGCAAGTCCAGAAGCGAGCTGGGAGCGTAAACCTCGACCTGCTTCGTTAACGCAGTGGAGCGTTCTCCTGGGTACGGTCGTCGGCCGCATCCGAGCAGGAGCGAGGCGTCCTTGAGCACGTGGCCTTCCGCTGGTTCTGGTGACATCGTCTGGAAATTGTAAATAATATGTCAAAAGCCGGAGCTTTGAGGCGGTTTCGCCGTCAAATGGTTGTAAGCTTCGATGGTCGACCTTCCGGGGAGGCGCTTCGTGGGTGGTGCGAATTCTCCCCGAGACTGAGGACAGCTTTCTTATGGGCAATCTGGCAACTCCCCTGAGTGCGGTTAAAACGATGGCTCCGACTGTTGCGCCGAGGCCTGCGGGCCGCATCCTTGTGGTCGAAGACGACCCAGCCGTGCAAAAGGCGCTGCGGCGTCTGTTTGAAACTGAGGGATACACCGTCGAGACTCAATCCGACGGGCGCGCGGCGCTTGACAGTTTTCAGGCCTCGGCGCCCGCCGCCGTTGTGCTCGACCTGCGCCTGCCCAAGGTTTCGGGACGCGACGTGTGTAAGGAGATCAAGGCCCTCACTCCGACCATGCCGATCGTGGTTCTTAGCGCCGCCAGCGATGTTTCGGACAAGGTGCTGCTGCTGGAGCTGGGGGCGGACGACTATGTGACCAAGCCGTTCAGTCCTCGCGAACTGTTGGCGCGGGTACGCGCTGCTCTGCGGCACACCGAACGCAGTCCCGAGGTCAAGGTGGTCAGTTTCGGCGAAATTTCCGCCGACTTTAAGAAGATGGAAGTCAAACGCGACGGCAAGCCCGTCACTCTGACCGCCCAGGAATTCAAAACGTTTCAGTTTCTGGTGCAGAACGCCGACCGTGTCATCAGTCGCGATGAACTGCTGAATGAAGTGTGGGGCTACCAGAATTATCCTTCGACGCGCACGGTCGACAACCACATCCTCAAACTGCGCCAGAAACTGGAAAGGGACCCATCCAGCCCGGTACACTTCCGCACCGTACACGGTATGGGATATAAGTTCGTACGCTGAATCGTGTGAACCCATCACCGCAACCCGGGCCCGGCTCTGAGACTGTGGCTGCGAACGGGCGGTTTTTACCCCGTCTGCGCCTGCGCACGCGCTTCCTCCTCTCGATGCTGGTCATTACGGCCGGGCTTACTACGACCAGTCTGCTGCTGGTGCGGCGGAGCGTCGAGGGCAATGTGCGGCAAAGCATTTCCGTCAACTTGCGAAACTCGGTCAGCGCCTTTCAGGATTTCCGGCATGAACGGGAATCTATGCTGACCAGCGACGTGGCATTGCTGGCCGACATCCCCCTCACGCGTGCCATTATGACCAGCACCGATCCAGTGACGATCCAGGATGCGTCGCGGGATGTCTGGCAGCACGTGCGCAGCAGCAGCGATCTATTCGTGCTGGTCGATCGCAGCGGCAGAGTGGTGGCCCTGCACACGAAGACTCCTGGCTTCACCCGGGAGGGAGCGGAGAAATACTTTCAGCAGTCGCTCGACCAGGACGAGGGAAGTCACTGGTGGTATGACGGGCGTCATCTTTATCAGGCCTTCATTCAGCCAATTTACCGCGGGTCCGCGACCGAAGGCACGCTGCTCGGATTCCTTGTCATTGGCTACGAGATCAACGACCGGCTGGCAGCGTCGGTGAGTAAGGTTGCGGGCAGCCAAGTGGCGATTTCTTATGGCGACGAAGTCGTGGCGACGACATTCACCGGCGCGCAGATGGAAGGCCGAAGGGCGCAGAATCTGATCCCGGGGGGGATACAGACCGATCCGCGCGATGTGGAGATCGGCAACGAACGCTTTTTGGCCACTTCGCTGTTGTTGTCGAATTCGCAGACGAATCCCGTTCGCTTAAGCGTCCTCGGGTCGTACGATCAGGCCACAAAATTTCTCGACCAGCTGAATCGTTATCTTCTTCTGCTGGGGCTGGCTGCGATCGTCGTGGGAAGCGGCTTTGTATTCTTCCTCTCTCACACATTCACGCGTCCGCTGGCCAGTCTAGTGGCCGGGGTGCGTGCGCTCGAAACCGGAGACTTTCATCATCCGCTCGATCCCCGTGGCGGAGACGAAGTAGCGGAACTCACGGGCGCGTTCGATCGGATGCGCGCCAGCCTTCTGAAGAGCCAGCAGGATCTGCTCGAGTCCGAGCAACTGGCGACCATCGGACGTATGGCCAGTTCGATCTCGCACGATCTGCGACACTCGCTGGCGGCGATCGTGGCCAACTCCGAATTTCTGGTCGACAGCGGCCTGACCCCCGCGCAGCGCGAGGAACTCTACCAGGAAGTTCGCACGGGAGTGAATCTCATGACCGACTTGATCGATTCACTTCTCGAATTCGCACGCACCCGCGAATCGCTGAGCCCGTCGTACGGCAACGTGTCTGATGTCATCCAGCGGGCGGTGCAAGCGGTTCGCCTGCATCCCCGGCATCATTCCCGCTCGATTGACGTGTTGTGCAGCGGCTCCGTCGCGGGCTGGTTCGATGGGCGCAAACTGGAGCGGGTTTTGTACAACCTGTTGTTGAATGCCTGCGAAGCGGCGCCTGCGATCGGCGGTCAGGTCGAAGTGACCGCCGCAGAAATCGGAGGCGCGATCACGATTTCGGTGGCCGACAACGGCCCGGGCGTCGCGGAATCCATCCGCGAACGGCTGTTTCACCCGTTCGTCAGCCACGGGAAAGAGAACGGCACCGGACTCGGCCTTGCGGTCGTACAGAAGATCGTCCAGGATCACGGCGGTGAGATTTCCCTGGAGCGCACGTCCCAGGGCAGAACCATCTTCCGCATTGTGCTGCCCCGGCGGGAACAGGATGCCACACGGCACGCGAATAATGAGGGACTGTCTTCTTTAGTACCCGCACAGGGGGGTGACGCGGGCCGTGCTTCGATTCCCCAGCCTGACATATAAACGCGGTTCCTTTCTTGATCTCGTGCCCTGATTTGAGTACATAACTTGGGATGATGTGCAGGAGGAAGGTGTGAACAGCCTGAGAACCTCTGCGGTTCGCGGAGCCGCTTTGGCGGTTGCCGCTTTCTTCATCTTATCTGGCACGTATAGCCGGTCGCAGGAAAGTCCTGCTCCGGCTGCCCCTCCCCCGGCGAGTGAAACCGTCGCCACCGTGCGTGACCTGCAAGACCAGGTTCGCCAACTGCGGGTGCTGGTCGATGAAATGCGCGCCGAAAATGTGGAGTCTCGGGCGGAAATGCACCAGTTGCGGCAGGACCTGCAAGCCACCCGCGCTCTGCTGGAGCGGCCTGCGGGGAACTCCTCCGGAGCAGAGGGCAGTGTGCAAGCCGCGGCGCAAAACCCGACGACTGCCTCGGACTCGGTCGCAGCAACTACGAGTGCAGGACTCGAAGAGCGAATTCAGAAGCTGGAAGATTCCACGTCCCTGATTGGCGCCAAGATCGACGAGCAGTATCAGACCAAGGTTGAGACCGCGTCGAAGTATCGAGCGCGCCTTCACGGGATCGTGCTGATGAATGCCTTCCGCAACGTTGGTGGCGCCGATAGCCTCGATTTCCCCGATTTCTCGCAGCCTGCTCCGCGGGGTGCGCCGGAGGCCTCATTTGGCGCGACGCTCCGCCAGTCCGAAATCGGTCTTGAGATTTTCGGGCCCGCGCTCGCCGGGGCTAAGACTTCAGCGGACGTCCAGTTCGATTTCACGGGAGGTTTCGCGGCCACGGGCAACGGAGTGAATTTCGGAATCGTGCGCATGCAGACCGCGAGCTTGCGAATGGATTGGCAACACACCTCCGTGGTCGCGGGCCAGGATTCCCTCTTTGTCTCGCCGCTGTCGCCTACGTCGTTCGCATCGCTGGCAACTCCAGCATTCGCCTTTGCCGGAAATCTCTGGGGATGGACGCCGCAACTTCGAGTCGAGCACCGCTTCTCCGTTTCCGACCAGCAGACCCTGACGGTGCAGGCGGGCATCCTGGACAACCTCGATTGGGAGTTTCCCTCCGATCCGTTCTACCGTTACCCACAAGCCGGCGAACAATCTGGGCAGCCGGCGTACGCGGTGCGCACTGCGTGGTCCCGTCCCGTGCACCAACGTCCTCTCAGCATTGGCGCAGCGGGCTACTACGGGCGTCAGAACTGGAACTGGGATCGTTACGTCGACGCCTGGGCGGCGATGGCCGACTGGCAGGTTCCCATCGTGCGTCGGTTGTCGCTCTCGGGTGAGTTCTACCGAGGCCGCGGCATTGGGGGGCTGGGAGCTTCCGCAGGACGCTCGATTGTGTACGGCGGAAATCCGGCGTATAGGACGTCGGCGATTCGCGGCCTCAACACCGCCGGCGGATGGGCACAGCTCAAGCTTCAACTGACTTCCAAACTCGAACTGAACGGTGTGGCCTCCGAGGACGACGCGCTTACGAATGACATTCGCGGCTTCGCCGTCGATCAGAACAATTTTGCTCCGATCCTGGGACGAAACCGGGGGGCCTTCGCGAACGTGGTGTTCCGTCCTCGCTCCGATCTGGTGTTTTCGGCGGAGCTCAGACGATTACAGAGCTTCCCCGTCTATAGCAACCGCAGCGCGACCAGTCAGGTCAATCTAGCCATGGGGATACTGTTTTGAGAACACACTTCCTACAGTTCCGATTCGTCTCGCGCTGGATCATGGCTGCGTTCTTTCCGGTACTTTGCGTCATGATCGGGCCAGTCGGGGCATCTGCTCAGCAATCGGCTTTGCAGGCTCGTGTGGAGTTGAGCAAAAACGGGCATCGCTTGAAAGACGCTTCCAAAGTTGTCATGTGGCTGACTCCGATCGGCGGGACGGTCGATCTGCCCCCGCAGCCGACGTCCGAGATTCCGAAGCTGGTGCAAAAGGACAAGAGCTTTCATCCTTCGCTGATTGTGGTTCCGGTGGGGGGCAAGGTCGAATTTCCCAACCACGATCCGTTCTTTCACAACGTATTCTCGCTGTTCGAAGGCAAGCGCTTCGATCTCGGTCTTTATGAAAGCGGGACCACGCGCTTCGTGCAGTTTGACAAGCCGGGAGTGTCGTTCATCTTTTGCAACATTCATGCGGAGATGAGCGCCGTAATTATTACGCTGGCCACGCCCTACTATGCCATTTCCGATGCGCGGGGCGAGTTGACTCTGCCCAATGTTCCGCCGGGGCGCTACTCTCTGCAGGTGTTTCATTCGGCGGTCGCTCCCGACGCGCTCCGCGCTCAGAATCGCGAGATCACGGTGGGTCCGGGCAATGGCTCTCTGGGAACCCTCAGTCTGCCAGTCTCTGACGTGGAGTTGGCCCACAAGAACAAATACGGACGTGAATATGACCATCCCGACCCGGATAGTCCTGCTTACGCTCGGCCGTAGGTCGCTGGTGGCTGGCTATGATTCGGACGGACTGACGTCGGGCACGATCTTAAGTTCCAGCTTTTCCGTCCACCGCAGGACCGTCAACGAGCAGCTTACGCCGACCCGGACATCAGTCAGCAAGCGATGCAAGTCGTCGACGCCCGCAACCGGCGCGCCTTCCAGCGCCACAATCACGTCGCCATCACGCAGCCCTGCGCGCCGCGCTGGGCTACCCTCTTCCACCGAGAGCACGATTACGCCCGTTTCTTTCGGCAGATCGTAGAAGCGGACCACGCGTCGATGCACGGGCACGGTCTGCGCCGAAACGCCAATGTAGCTGTGGCGGATTCGTCCATCGCGCAGCAGACGGCTGGCCACGAACTTCGCCGTATTGATCCCGATCGCGAAGCAAATCCCCTGCGCCGGCAGGATGGTTGCCGTATTGACGCCCACGACGCGGCCAGAGGAATCGACCAGCGGCCCGCCCGAATTGCCAGGATTGAGCGACGCGTCGGTCTGAACCACGTCGTCGATCAGCCGCCCGGAATACGACCGCAGCGACCGTCCCAGCGCGCTCACTACGCCCGCAGTCACGGTCGACTGAAATCCATAGGGAGCGCCGATGGCAATCACGACCTGTCCCACTCGTAGCTTCTGCGAATCACCGAGAGCGGCCACGGTGAGCCCCGGCTCATCCACGCGGATCACGGCCAGGTCGCTTGCCGGATCGTCGCCGATCAGGGTGGCGGGCATACGACGGCCGTCCGCGGTCGTCACCGCAATACGAACGGCCTCGTGCACGACATGGCTGTTAGTGAGGACGAGCCCATCCGGCGTAAACACGAACCCCGACCCGCCGCCGCGCTGTTCGCGCGGTTCGCCCGAGCGCGTGCGTCCCGCAGCCTGATGCACTTCGATGTGCACTACTGAGGGGCTGACTCGCGCCACCGCGCCCGTAACCGCGATTGAATAAGCGTCGAGCAGGGAAGCGTCGCTAGGGGGATTCTGGCTGCCCGCGCCTTGTGCGGATTCTTCCGCCAACCTACCTGCGTCGGCAACATCGCTCAAGGGAGCGGCGTGCGCAAATGCGGTCGAAAACTCAGTTCCTGTTTCTTCCAGATTCATGCTGGATAGATGACGATCGATCCAGGTTGGATTCAGGCAGCGGAGCTTCGCTCCGCCGGACAGCCGCTGGCGGCTGTCCCCACATGGGTCCCCTAGAAAAAAGCCGGGGCCAGAGGATGGTCCCGGCATCAGAGTTGGCTGGTTGCCCGGATAAAAATCGTTTCGCGCCGAACTTACTACCATCGGCAGAGACTGTTTTGAACTTGAGCTATGCGGTGCGTCGCGGACGTACCGTCAAGTCCCGCACCTGAGTCAGGATGCTGGACATCTGCATCCCGTTCAGTTGCGACACAAAGGGCAGCAACTCCGCGATAAACTGGTCCTTCACTAATTCGCTGATTTCTTCCTGGCGGCTGCGTTCACCGCCGCTGAGCAGTTCGGGCACAGTAACCTCCAGTGCGCGCGCCAGCCGTTCCAGGGAAGACAGCGTAGGCGTGGCCTTCTCGTTCTCGATTTTCGAAACATAAGTGCGGGGGACAGACATGCGTCCGGCCAATTGCCGCTGGCTAAGCCCGTTGCGCAAGCGCAGCGAGCGGATCGAGGTGGCGAGGTTCAGGTGTCCGCGACCGTTGCCGGGGATCGGCATCATGACCGGAGTCGCGACCGGCATGGGTTCCGGTTCAGGCTCCTCGTCCATAGACGCGTGACAGCGGCGGCAATTGTTGTTGACGGTACGGAACTGAACCAGCAGGCAGTGATCGCAACGAACAACTTCCCTTGAATCTACCGGGGCAAGATTCGTGGCCATCGAGTTGTGGGAGGGCCAGAGCGGGCGCTCCTTACGGCTAAGCGCTGGAATCGATTGGGGGAAAGATTCCTGCAGCAGGCTCAATCTGCAGTATTTACCCTGTGGAAGTCAAGGTTAAAATGCAGAAAGCCCGCTAATTTCGCGGGCAAAACCCGATACAGCACCCAAGAATAGCGGAGAAAACAGGGCAAAACCATGATCGATCGCGAGTCCGCCTGGTGTTTACTAACTGAGTTCACCCAATCAGAAAGCTTGCGCAAGCACGCAGTAGCTGTCGAAGCCTGCATGCGTGCGTGCGCGCGCAAGTGGGGCAGCGGTTCGCCGGACGACGAGAATCTGTGGGGAGTCGTCGGACTGATTCACGACTTCGATTACGAGCGTTGGCCGAGCCCGGAAGAGCATCCTTATAAGGGTAACGAGATTCTCAAAGAGCGCGGATATTCCGATGAAATCCGTCGCGCCATAATGTCGCACGCCGAGTACAGCGGCGTCACGCGAGAGACGCCCCTGGAAAAGGCGCTCTTTGCCTGCGATGAACTGGCGGGGTTCATCACTGCTGTCGCCCTGATCAAACCTGGGAAATCTTTGGCTGAAGTCGACGCCAAGTCGGTACGAAAAAGAATGAAAGATAAAGCCTTTGCCCGAAAGGTGAATCGTGATGACATCATTAAGGGCGCGGCTGATCTCGGGGTTGATCTGGATGAGCACATCGCATTTTGCATCGAAGCGATGAAGCCAATCGCGACGGAACTCGGCTTGGACGGCAGCGCCGCGAAAGCGGGATAGCTGCGCCCATCCCTGTGCTAATATCTGCTGTCCTACCCGGATGGACGAGCCCGCATGGAGAAGAGCCAGCCGTGTTGTGCACCAAGTGCGCCGCCAATCTTCCCGAAGGTTCGCAGTTCTGTCTGAAATGCGGGCAGCCAGTGGGTGCTGCGTGGGCGACGACCGTTGCACTTCCGCCGGCGACGACCGTTGTTCTGGCGTGCAGCAAGTGCGGGGCATTTCTGCCGGAGGGCGCGCTATTCTGTTTGAAATGCGGAAAGCCGGTGAGTCTGCCGGCGAAGACCGCGCCTATCCCCGAGCCCGCCGCGCCGGAGCAGGTTCCATCGCAGGTTCTGCGACCAAAACGCAACCTGCGACTGGTGCTGGGGCTGGCGCTAGCGTTGTTTCTCGTCGCGATACTTTGGGCCGCGACCAGTGATAGCCCGTACGCCCAGGGGATCCAGGATTTAGTCGGATGGAAGCACGATCAGGCCGTTGTGCAAACTCCATTCTCCGTTTCGGCGCACAACTTCCGCTATTACAAATTCTCTTTGCCTCCCGGATCGACGAACGTGGCCATCGTTGGCGAGTTCTCTGCCTCGAGCGATGGCAGCAAGAATCGCGGCGACAGCAAGAATGCGGACAAAGACAACGCCGACAAAGACGCCGACAGCAACATCGAGGTATACGTGCTCAGCGAACCGGCCTTCGTCGTCTGGCAGAACGGATACGCTGCAAGCTCCGTCTACGAGAGTGGCAGAGTGTCTCAAGGCACGGTGCAGGCGGAGCTTCCAACTGGGGCGGGAATCTATTATCTGGTTTTCAGCAACAAGTTCGCGCCCAAGGCAGCGAAAAGTGTGAACGCAACCGTGCTGCTGCGCTACAAGAGTTGGGTGCCGGAGTCGTTTCGGGAGACTGTGGATCGATTCTGGAATTGGTTTGGGCTTTAGCGGGTGAAAGACTGGAATCCTACCGCGTCGTCTCTTCGATTTCCGAAATCCAGTCCGGGCGCTTGAGCACTTCGCGCGGCTTGGGACCGTCTGCCGCGCCGACGATGCCGTCGTGCTCCATCAGATCGATCAGGTGCGCCGCTCGGCCGTAACCGATGCGCAACCGGCGCTGCAGCAGGGAAGTGGAGGCCTTGCCGAACTCGACCACCAGTTTGACCGCGTCGGGATACATAGGATCGTCGTCGGCCTCGCCATCCTCGCCAGATTCTCCGGCGCTCGCGGCCGCGGCGTCGCGCTCTTCCTGCGGTGCTTCGAGGAACTGCTCCTGATATTCGGCGATGGCCTGAGACTTCCAGAACTCGACTACGGCGGCGATTTCCTTCTCGGTAACGAAGGGAGCGTGCAGGCGGTGCACGCGCGCCGACCCTGATGGCAGATACAACATGTCGCCTTTGCCCAGCAAGGCCTCGGCGCCGTTGGCGTCGAGAATCGTGCGCGAGTCGACCTTGGTGGCTACGCGGAACGAAACGCGAGCTGGGAAGTTCGCCTTGATGAGACCGGTGATGACGTCCACCGAGGGCCGCTGGGTCGCCAGCACCAGGTGAATGCCGACGGCGCGCGCCATCTGCGCCAGCCGCGTGATCGATTCCTCGACGTTGTGGGAATCGAGCATCATCAGGTCGGCCAACTCGTCGATGATGATCACGATGTAGGGAATCGGCTTGTCGTCGGACTCTTCGGTAAACAGACTCGGTGTGTCGCCCTTATCAAAGAGGCGATTGTATTGATCGATATTGCGCACGCCCTTGGAGGCCAGCAGCTTTAAGCGCCGCTCCATTTCGCGCACGGCGTTTCGCAGGGCGTTGGCCGCCAGTTTGGGCTCGGTGATGATCGGTGTGTAAAGATGCGGGACGCCCTCGTAATTGCCCAGTTCAAGCCGCTTCGGGTCGACCAGAATCAGCCGAACTTGATCGGGCGTCGCCTTGTACAGAATCGACATGATCATGGCGTTGATGGCCACGCTCTTGCCGGCGCCGGTCGAACCGGCGATCAGGAGGTGCGGCATTCCTGCCAGATCGGCGGTGACGATGCGGCCGTTGATGTCTTTGCCCATCGCCATGGTGAGTTTCGACTTCGAACCCATGAATTCCTGCGACTCGATGTTCTCGCGCAGGAAGATGATTTCGCGCTGCCGGTTCGGCACCTGGACTCCAACTGTGCTTTTGCCCGCCATACGCTCGATCAGGATGCTTTCGGCTTTGAGGGCGAGGCACAGGTCGTCGACCAGGTTGGTGATGCGGCTGTATTTGATGCCTGCTTCTGGTTTGAACTCGAAGGTTGTGACCACGGGGCCGGGATTGATCTGCGTGACTTGCCCATGAACTTCGAACTCGGCGTACTTTTCAGTGAGCACCTGTGCCAGCAGCTTGAGTTCGTCCGCGTCGACGGCTTGCTGCTCATCGGGACGCTGCAGCAAACTGCTGGACGGGAGCTTATATCCGCCAGCGGCGATGCGTGGCATCGTGGTCTTGGCCTTGTGTCCGCTGTCGCCCCGCTCAGCGACTTCGGGATCGGGGGGTGCTTCCGCTGAAGGACTTGCTGCAGAGAGTTCTGCCAGAACTCTGCCGGACGCGGCCTGCGTGGCCGGTTTCGGCGGTTCCTCGGCCATCATGCGCTCGATCCCGGTGCGGCGTGGTTCTGCGGCCGCAACCGGCTGCGCTACATTCTGCGGACGCGACTGGATGAGCTGTGTCTTGACCAGCGGCTTCGAAATGCGGCGCTGCTCCAGTTCCTTTTGCTGACGCTTCTTACGTCGCTCTTCCTGCCAGTCTTTGTAGCGATTCCATAGTGCGGTGGTGAAGGCAAACCGCGTCGGCGCCCACAGCCGAATCGCCGAGAAGGAAAACGCCGTCGACAGGTACAGCGCGACTGCCAGAACCGTGGCGCACACGATGTAGGCACCGACAAGATTAAGGTAGTGAATCAGGAAATCGCCAACGACGCGGCCCAGCAAGCCCTCGACGGGAATCACGTCCATCCAGCGCAGGTGTGTAGGCAAGAGCGCCAGCATGGCGGGGACGAACATCATTAACCAGATCGCTCCCAGGCTCTTGGCCAGAGGCGATTGCACTTTGCTCGACCGGAACCAGCGCGCGCCGAGCAAGGCAGGGAAGATCACCAACAGGAACGCGCCGACACCGAAAAACTGCAACAGGGCATCGGCGGTATAGGCGCCAACCACGCCGATCCAGTTGCGGGCGGCATGCGAGCCAGTGAGCACCGAGGCGCTGTTCCACGAAGGATCGAGCGGAGAGTAGGAAGCCAAGGCGAGGAACAGGAGGAGCGCGAAGACGCACATCAGAAAGCCGACCAGCTCGTTGAGCCGCCGGTTACCGGTGGGAACAAAAATCGCTAAATAGTCCATTTAGGCCGGATTCACACCGGAGACACAGGTGCACTAATCGGCCAGAGCCTTTACATTATGCCAAGAAGCGGGGGTTCCGACAATGCGGAAATCGAGTGTGGTTGCTTACAGGGTTTCCTGTACTGACATTTCTTGCAACGTCTCTACGAGAGCTTTGCGGCATACACAAGTACCAAAGCGCCGACGATGATTCGGTAGACGGCAAATGGGGCGAAGCCGCGCTTGCGAACGTAGGCCATGAACCAGGCCACGGAGGCGTAGGCAACAATAAAGGAAACGACGAATCCGATGGCGAGCACGACCCATCCATGGGGATCAATCTGCGAGACGCCGATCGGGTTCTCCCCTTTTCCGCGGAGCGATTTATAGAGGGTGTAGAGGGTGGCTGCGGCCATGGTTGGAATGGAGACGAAGAAGGAGAACTCGAGCGCGGAGGCGCGTGACATGCCGGCGAGTTGTCCGGCAGCGATGGTCGACATGGAGCGGGAAGTCCCAGGGAACACAGCCGAGAAGATCTGGCAGAAGCCGATCCAGACCGCTTGCCCTAAGCTCATGTCTTCCATTTTCCAGGTGTGAATGCGGCCGTTGCCATTCGGGCCGGCGGCCTCGGCCTTGGCATGCATGGCGTCGACAATCCACATGACGATCCCGCCGATCAGCAGCGACCATCCGATGATCATGATGTTTTCCAGATGCTTGCCGATCACTTTGGTCAACAGGAACGATGGAATCGCCGTAACCACGAAGGCGACGGCGGTGAGGCCGAGCGGATGTGTTAACGCCGTGCGATTGCCGCTCTCGCCGCGCGGGAAGGTCGACAAAAACTTGGTGATGCGGCTCCAGAAATAGACGGGCAGACAAGCGATCGCACCCAGTTGGATGACGATGGAATACATCTTCCAGTAGCCGTCGGAGAGGCTGATGTGCAGCAGTGCTTCAGAAAGGCGCAAATGCGCGGTCGAACTGACGGGCAAGAACTCGGTAAGACCTTCGACAATGCCTAAGATGAGAGAGAGCAGATAGTCGTTCAATCGTCCTCCGGGAAAAGTAAGGGAACAGTATCGCAGAAAAACTTTAGGCAAGCGTTAATGGAAAGTCGAAGAGGCGCCTCGCTCTCAGCGCGAGACACCACATTATTCTTGTCATTTCGAACGGCGGAGCCGTGAGGAATCTGCTGTCCTGTGCGGCTGCAATTGTGCCAGCCAACAGCAGATTCCTCCCTTCGGTCGGAAATGACAAAGGTCTGAAGGTGTGCGCCGGTCCACCGGATGCGACGGGACCACGGGGCTACTTCAATCGCTCGCGTTGCCGAAGGTTGGGACACCCTGTTGCACGTAGAAAATCAGCTTTTGCGCCCGCAGGGACCAATCGCTCTGGGGATATTGGGTTACGATTTTTTGTGCGAGCGCTAGGGCGCGGTTTTTCGACTCGTCTGATTTTTTCTGATTGGCTTCGGTTCTGTAGATCTCGATCAGTGCGGAGCGACGCCAGGCCGCGTCGTACAACGCTTCTGGCGCCGAGGGGGATTGCTCGTGCTCGCTGGCATATTTTTCGTAGAAGTCGGCCTCTTTCTCCGGACACTTCGACGCGCCCTGCCAATCGCCACAGAGTTTGTTGTCGATCAAGCGGAAGGAGGCGAGGTCGGCCCACTTTGTGCCGGGAAATTTCTTGATGACCAGCTTCATCCACTCCTCGCCGATCTGGCCGCGCATATAGGGATCGCGCTCGCGGGCCGAGGGACGCGTCAGTACGTCGGAGCGTTCGATCTGCCAGCGGATGTCGGCGGCGCGGTAGAGGCCCTCGGCCGCCAGCGGTGACGTGGGGAACAAATCGTAGACGCGGTAGTAGAGGCGCATGGCGTCTTGCGCGGCGTCGCGACGTCCGCGGCGGCGGCTGGCCTGATCTTCGGAGTCGGCGGCCTCGCCGTAGATGATCTTGTCTCCGTTGGGAGTCGTCATGGTGACCAGAGCTTTGTTGGAGACCCATCCCGTGATGGTTTTGCCCTGTGACTCCTCGTCGTCTTCGTCGGAGTCCTTGCGGGGTTCGCGGAGAATCGCTTCGACGTGCGTCCAGTCGCGGCTGGTGTCGATGATGACGAGTTCGTGTCCGCGTCCAGCCTCGCCGAGTTTGGCGGTGTCGGCGCTGGGGGAGACGCGGATGGTTTCCTCGCGGACCAGAGTGCCGCGCTGGGCCTGGGCGGAGGCGAGGTGAACGGGGGCGAGGCTGGTCCACAGAAAGACCGCAACGGTAAGAAAGGTATGGCGAAGTGTCATATCTAGATTATTGGCCGTAGAGACGTTGCTTGCAACGTCTCTGCCGGCATCGCCTCAGGACTCTAGGTCCGCGACGCCGTCGGCACAGACGTAGCAGGCTGCGTCTCTACGAAGTGCGCAGAGATTCCAGCATACTCGGCTCGATGTTGCCGCCGCTGATAATGGCCACGTTTACCGTGGTGTTGGGCAACTGATCGCGGCGGAAGAAGAATCCCGCTGTGGCGACGGCGCCGCTTGGCTCGGCTACGGTTCTTGGATCTGCGGCGAGCAGCTTCATGGCGTGGCGAATTTCGTCTTCGGTCACGGTGACGATGTCGTCGACGTACCGCCGAATAAGCTCGAAGTTAATTTCGCCGATGCTCTGGGTGCGGAGTCCATCGGCCAGGGTGCGAGAGACCTGTTCGGCGGGCCACTGGACGATTTTTCCGGCGCGCAGGCTGGCTTGGGCGTCGGCGGCGAGTTCGGGTTCGACGCCGACCACTTTCACTTCAGGCTTGGTGAGTTTGATCGCCGCGGCGACGCCGCTGATCAAGCCGCCACCGCCGACAGGAGCGAAAACTGCTTCGACTTCGGGCAGGTCTTCGAGAATTTCGAGGCCGATGGTGCCTTGGCCGGCGATGATTCTTTCGTCGTTATATGGAGGGACGACGACGTATCCGTGCTGGGCGGCGAGTTCTTCGGCTTTGGTTTTGCGCTTGTCGCTGGCGGGGCCGACCATGATGATCTCCGCGCCCAGGGCCGCTGTGGCCTCGCGCTTGATTAGCGGGGCATTGTTGGGCATCACGATGACAGCGTTCACGCCGAGCGCGCGGGCGGCGTAGGCCACGCCTTGGGCGTGATTGCCACTGGAGTAGGAGATCACCCCGCGTTTGCGGTCGTCGTCGGAGAGGGAAGCGATCTTGTTGTAGGCTCCGCGGAGTTTGAAGGCGCCGATGGGCTGCTGGTTTTCAGGCTTCAGGTAGAGGCGGCGGGTCAGGTCGGCGTGATCGAAGTCGATCAGGTGGGTGCGGACGGTGACGCCTTGGAGGCGTGTTTGAGCGCAGTGCAGGTCGGAGAGGGTGATCATGTCGAGAATTCTTTGGACATGCCGATTCTAACGTAGCAGCAGTCTTGCGCTGTCAATTCCCTTGATCGTGAATGATCAGTTCTTGGATTTCGCGGATCGGGGCTGGCTTTCCAAAATGAAGTCGGGCGGAACCTTGAACAACGCGGGATCAGGTTCCTCGCGAGAGAGATCGCCGACTTGAATGACCTGAGTGCCTTCCCTGTTCTTGCGAGTGCTGGACACGTTGATCTGAAGGTCAGGGGAATGCCAAAACTCCTGCGTACTTACCACTCCGGCGTTTGTGGTAACTCTCTCGCGTGTGCCAACGGTAGTGAGACCATCGAGTGCCCTGATCCCCAGGTGTTCGCGCTCGAGGTAGGTCCCGTCGTCGGAACGGCCTTCCGGCGATGGAATGGATGCGGTCGGTGCGTGATAGCCGGTGCTATTGCAGCGACGAGTTGCGATTTTGCAGGCCGTTCGCGTGTGGGTGACAGGGTCGAAAATCCTGATCTCTAACAGCGGGGGTAGTTCGTGCGAGTCGGCTCGTACGAAGCTGCGGACCTCGCGGAAGATCCGGCCTTGGCTGTCGCGCGCAACCATCGCAATAAGATGGGCTGCGACGACAGTTCCGTTTTCGAGGCTATGTTTCGACTCGGTGGTGGCGGCGCGGGCGGAGAACGGGTTTCCGGCAACCGGGAGGATTTTGGCGCCATTGACAAAGGCGAAATAACTCGTGCCGCCGTCGGGTCCGCGTAGCGGTTCCTCAGAGTGTTGAGCCGCAAGGGCGCATGAAAGAAGCAGCGATCCCGCTAGCAAGGCGCAGAGCTTCATGAACGCCACCCCACGATCGAAGGGCGAACTGTAGCATTTGAGCGGGACGGATTTCAATGCCGCTCCCTGCAACTACGATGGTCTCAAATTGTAATCTCTGTCAGATTTCCAGGATTACCGGCATGATTAGGGGGCGCCTTTGGGATTGCTTGGAGATATAGCGCTTCAGGTCGGCGCGTATTTTTTCTTTGATCACGCCGTAGTCGGCTTTTTCTTCCTCGCTGGAATGTGCCAGCGTGTCTTCGACGATGCGTTTGGCGCCGTCCATGAATCCATCTTCGCCGACGTTGAAGCCGCGGGTCACGATTTCAAGGGACGATTCCACCTCGCCCGACGCCTTGTTGATGGCGATGATGGGCAGCACGATGCCGTCTTCGCTCAAGTGGCGGCGGTCTTTGATGATCAGGTCTTCGACCACGTCGGTGCGGTTGCCCGAGTCGATGCAGACGCGTCCCACGTTGACTTTGCCGGTTTTGCGGGCGCCGAGCTCGTCGAACTCCAGGACGTCGCCGCTTTCGATCAGCATGACCTTGCCGACCGATCCGCGCATCGCGGCGGCCATTTCGGCGTGCAGTTTAAGTTGGCGGTATTCGCCGTGGATGGGAATGAAGTAGCGCGGTTTGACCAGGTTGATAATGAGCTTGAGTTCTTCCTGGCTCCCGTGTCCGCTGACGTGGATGGGCGGTGAAGTTCCGTCTTCGTAGATGACGTGGGCTTCGCGGCGGAAGAGGTGATCGATCATGCGGTAGATCGTCTTCTCGTTGCCCGGGATGATGCGGCTCGAGAGGACGACCGTGTCGCCTTTTTCAATTTTTGCGTGCTTGTGGTTGTCGACGGCGGCGCGCGACAGCGCCGACATCGGCTCGCCTTGTGTGCCGCTGATCAGGACGCAGACTTTTTCCGGAGGGAAATTCTTCATCTCGCCGGGATTGATGACCAGGCCCTCGGGCATTTCGATATAGCCAAGGTCTTCGGCGATCTCGGCGGAGTTGTTCATGGAGCGGCCGATGAAGGCGACTTTGCGTCCGTGCTGGTGGGCGAGTTCGACCGCGAGGTTGATGCGGTGGATGGACGACGAGAAGCACGAGATGAACAGGCGGCGCTTGGTGTGGGCGAAAACCTCGTCGAACTTGCGGCGGACGGCGCGCTCGCTGGGTGTGTATCCCTTGCGCTCGACGTTGGTGGAATCCTGAAACAGGGCCAGCACGCCCTCTTTGCCGTACTGCGCGAAGGTGTGCAGATCGAAGAGTTTGTTGTCGGTCGGCGTGGGATCGACTTTGAAGTCGCCGGTGTGAATCACCACGCCCAGCGGAGTGTGGATTGCGAGGGCGACGCAATCGACCAGGCTGTGCGTCACCTGGATGGGATGGATGGTGAAGGCTCCGGCCTTGAAGCGCTCGTTGGGGCGCATTTCGCGCAGTTCGGCGTCGTCCAGCAGGCCGTGCTCGTCGAGCTTGTCTTCGACGTAGGCGAGCGTGAATTCGGTGCCCCAGACCGGGACGTTGAGTTCGGAGAGGATCCAGGGGAGCGCACCGATGTGGTCTTCGTGGCCGTGGGTGAGGATGATTCCGCGGACTTTTTGGCGGTTTTCGGTGAGATACGAGATGTCGGGGACGACGATGTCGACGCCGAGGAGTTCGGCTTCGGGGAACATGAGTCCGGCGTCGATGACGATGATGTCGTCACCCCAGCGCACGGCCATGCAATTCATACCGAACTCGCCCAGGCCGCCCAGGGGGATAATCTGCAGTTTTCCAGTTGCCATTGAGTAAGGATGATGCTAGCACAGGGCGTGAAATGCCGATGCAGCTAGGTGGAAGAGCGGCGCTTGAGGGTGCAGGGGAGAAACGGCTTTAGCCCTGGTAGATTACTTCGACGCGGGAAGCAAATACGACCACCGCGGCTAAAGCCTCCTCGCCCTCGATCTCCCGACGCGGCCCTGGAAGGGCCGCTCTTCCACGGTTGTACTGGCGGCGGATCCGAGAACATTGGCCCGGGCGGCTGCAACTGGGACCTGACTCCTGATCCTGAAAACTGAGGTTTCCTCCCAATAGCTTTCTCCTCGTCTGTGCGGTAAGGTTTAGTAAATGGCGGAGGAACGCAAATCGTGGCTTCGCCGGCGGGTGGAGACGGCGCTGATAAACGGGTTTTCGCGCGCCTATTCGACGGTGCGCGTGGATCCGGACAAGTTTTTGCTGCAACTGCGCGCAGCGTACCGGTTGCCGATCAGCGGATATCACGGCGTGTTTTCGCTGGAGGTGGGCGAACTGGACGTGGTGGCGGAGTCGGTCATTCGGAGTGGGATGAAGGTCGCCGCTGTCGAGGGCGCGGGGTTCGGGCTGGGCGGGCTACTCACAATTGTGCCCGATCTCGGAATTCTGTCCGCTATCACGATGCGGACGATCCAGAAGCTCAGCCTGATTTATGGGTTCGAGTTCAACACGGACGACGAGGTCGCCGAGCTATGGATTGCGGCGGCGAGCGCGGCGGGGGTGGACATCAGCCGCGAGTTGCTGGAGAAAGAAGTGGTCAACAAGTTCGTTCCTCGGGTGATTCAGCGGATTGCTGCCAGGGCCAGCACGGAAGTGGTGGAGAAGTGGGCGGGGCGCGTGATCCCACTGGCCAGCGCTGCCATCGGCGCGGGGCTGAATTACTGGTTTGTGCGGGCCTGGGGCGAGCGGGCCAGGGCGCATTTCCGTCAGCGTCATTTGCTGCTCAGGGAGCGGGCGCGGCAGGCGGTAGTTACGCAGCCTCCCCAAGAAAGTCTGCCGACGAGTACGAGCTAGAGTTCCAGCGAATTCCTTGTTGCTTGGAACGTAGCGCCGCCGTCCCGGCGGCTGTCCGGCGGGCGTCTCGCCCGCCGAGTCCGAGGGCGAGACGCCCCCGCGACAGCCGGCAAGGTGCCGGCGCTACTCATTACGACTCGCCCCTGTGGTACAAAAATAAGGATGCCTACTTTTTCCTGTACAGCCATTCTTTTCGATCTGGACGGCGTGCTCGTCGACTCGACCCGCGCGGTGGACCGCGAGTGGCGCGAGTGGGCCGCGCGCAAGGGTGTGGATGGCGATGCGATCATGGCCATCGCTCACGGGGTGCGGACCATTGAAGTGATCCGGCGGGTGGCGCCGCATCTCGATGTCGAGGCAGAGGCCGCGGCAATCGAGAATCACGAGGCGGGCGACCAGCGGGGAGTCACGGTCATGCCCGGAGCGATCGAACTGGTGAGATCGATTCCTGATGGGCGGTGGGGCGTGGTCACGTCGGGGTCGAGGCTACTCGCCACGAATCGCTTGCGATATTGCGGATTGCCGGTTCCTGATGTTCTCGTCACCTCCGACGATGTGACGCACGGAAAGCCGCATCCGGAGCCGTATTTGAAGGGGGCGGAGGGGCTGGGGTTCGCACCGGGGGAGTGTCTTGTGATCGAGGATGCTCCTGCCGGAATTGAGTCGGCGCGTGCGGGCGGGATGAAGGTGCTGGGAATTACGAGCACATATCGGGCGGAAGCTTTGGAGCACGCGGATACGGTGATCGGGAAACTGGTGCAGGTTCAAGTTGCGTCGAATGGGGTGGGGAAGTTGGGGGTCGAGGTTCGGTAGTTTAAACGGGATGCATTTCGTGAGCGTAAACGGCGTTTGAGAGAGCGCCGAAGCGTTGAATGATCCTAATCGCTCGTAGCAACCGAGATAAACTTATGTGTTCTCGGGCTGTAGATGTACACCGAACTAGCGCTTTCGTCCTTGAAGAACTCCATGGCATCCCGCTTGGTTGAGAGCTTTTCCGGTTCATCCTTGCCGCACTCCCAGTACCCTTTTCCGCATGCGGTCTCATACCGGCCGGGCTTGACCTTCGCAATTCCCATCACGTCGAGGAATGCTGTGTCCATGACCTCAAGCCGATGCCAATCACAACCTTTTTCAGTCGTGAGACAGACAAAGAAACCAAGTTTCTGAATGTGCTGGTTGATAAGCAGTAGTGCTTTGTCCTGAACCCCGTCGCCGTTGAAATCACCTGTCACAACTAAGAAATGGTTCGGGTCTTTTCGTCGGAAATCTTGACGTGTGAGTTTGGGGGCCGGTTTAGTCCATCCTTCTGGCATTTCTTGTGCTAAGCAGACGCCCGCCAACGCGATCAAAAACAGCGCGATTCTCCGAATCTTCACGTACAAATGTTAGAGGAGGCGGCCGTCCAGTCCATGTAACTTAAGTGCGACACGCGGGTATCGGTCCATGGTTGGCGTTACCACACGATCAGCCCACCGAAGGGCTTAGACCCCATTTTCTATCTGAGCCAGTCTTCGAGTTCAATTCCACGATCCGTTTTTTCGTCGCGGTACTTTACGATGACCGGCGTGTACAGCGAAAGACTCCATTCTGTTGCGGCGCCTTTTTTTACGGCGCGCGAGCCAGGGACGACTACCGCATTCTCTGGGACTTCCAGCGGCGCGTCGGCGGTGGCGCGGTAGACTTCGCCGCGCACTAAGTCGTAGAGCGGCGTGGAACGAGTCAGGATTGTTCCCGCGCCCAGGACAGCACGAGCCCGCACCAGCGTGCCTTCAAAGATGCCGCAGTTGCCGCCGACCAGCACATCGTCCTCAATGATTACGGGAGCGGCGTTGATGGGCTCGAGCACGCCTCCGACCTGGGCGGCGGCGCTTAGGTGGACGCGCTTGCCGATCTGCGCGCAGGAACCGACGAGAGCGTGGGAGTCGACCATGGTGCCTTCGTCGACGTAGGCTCCGACGTTGATGAACATCGGCGGCATGCAGATGACTGAGGGCGCGACATACGCGCCGACGCGCACCGACGATCCGCCGGGAACTAAGCGCACGCGGTCGGCCACCGTGAATCGGCGGGCGGGGAAGGTGTCTTTGTCCACGAAGGAGAGGCCGGCGGGCATTTCCACGAGAGCGCCCAGGCGGAATCCCACCAGGATGCCCTGCTTTACCCAGGCGTTGACCGTCCAGCGGTTGTCGACTTTTTCGGCGGCGCGGATTTTCCCTTGCGTGAGTTGGTCGCGGAAATCGAGGAAGGTGCGGAGTGCCTCGGGATCGTGCTCGACTTCGCCTAGTGAGGCGAGGCGCTCGATAGAGGATTTCAGGGAGGACATGCGTGGAAAGTATAGAGGATTTGAGATTGCAGATTTGAGATTTCAGATTTTAGATTGCAAACCACCGCATATTGGTTCACCGACTCCAAATCTCCAATCTGAAATCACAAAATCTGAAATGTTCCTCTACACGCACTTGCACTCGCTGCGGATCAGGATGCCGGTCATGGCGTGAGCGGTTTCGCGGGCCTCGGTAAGAGTCGCGTAGGGGCCGTGCCAGCGGGCGTGGTTTACGTCGTGGCCAGAGGGACGTCCTTTGCCGTGGCTGCACTGGCCACAGGAGCCGCGGTGCAGGACGATTTTGTGCGGGCCGGCGGCCCAGTTTTCGTAAATGTAAAACTCCGCGGCTTCGGGAGCGGGGGCTGGGGGCTTGGCAACCAGTCCGACTTCCGTAGCAATTTTCTGCAGGCGCGAACGAGTGTCGCGGCGCATGGGCAGAAGCGGCAGGCGGTAGACTTCTTCGATTTTTCCCATCATCGCGAGGACAGCCTTCACTGGCAGAGGGCTGGACTCGAGGAAGTTGGCCTGCATCAGCGGCAAGTACTTGCGATGCAGGGTCCGAGCGGTGGCCCAGTCGTTATTCAGCGCGGCTCGCGTTAGCGAGGCCATTTGGTGCGGAATTTCGTTCGAGGCAACGGACACGACGCCGACTCCGCCCAGCGCGATAACCGGCAAGGTGACGGCATCGTCACCGGAGAAGACCAGAAAGGTTTCAGGCACGGCGTTGATGGCTTCGGCAATCTGCGTCATGTTGCCGCTGGCTTCTTTTACTCCGGCGATGTTGGGAATTTCGGCTAGGCGTGCCAGCGTTCCAGGTTCGAGGTTCGAACCGGTGCGGCTAGGGACGTTATAGAGAACGACGGGCTTGTCGCCCACACCTTCGGCGATAGCTTTGAAATGGCGGTATTGGCCTTCTTGCGTGGGCTTGTTGTAGTAGGGCGAGGCGGTGAGGATGGCATTGACCCCGGGGCGCACGGCGATCTCTTTGGCTTTCTCAACGGCTTCATGAGTCGAGTTGGAAGTGGCGCCGGCCATGATGGGCACGCGTCCGGCGGTGACTTCGATGGTCGTGTCAATTACGTGGAGCCATTCGTCGTGGGTGAGAGTGGGGGTCTCGCCGGTGGTGCCGCAGGGAACGAGGAAGTCGATTCCGGACTCTATCTGCCACGCCACTAGGTTGCGCAGGGCGGTGTCGTCGACCGAACCGTCCTGATGGAATGGAGTTACGAGGGCTGTACCACAGCCACGCAGTTGCATAGCTATAAGATAGCGCGAATGGGAGACGAGGGGTATGCCCTCGCTTGGTCTCTTCCTCTCGCTCAGGGCAGATTGTGGCCGGATCGTCCGGTTGGGTCGCCCATGGTTCGAATAAGGTCGTCCAATTGGGCTTCGAGTGCGCCAAGTTTGTCCTGTTCAGCCCTTAGCTGCTGTTGGGCCTGGATTTCTGTTGTCTGACGTTGCCGCACTGAATCCCGTGTGACTTCGAGTTCGGATTTAACATGGTTGACCCTATCCTGCAGTACTTTCTGCTGCTGCATGTTCTCTTCCGAACCCAGCGCATCCTCAAGTCGCTTGACCTCGGCGGTGACTTCCCTCTGTCGGACCTGAATGTCAGAGAGCTTGGAGCGAGCATCGTTTAGATGTTCCGACGCTCGCGCCACGGCCCCTTCCTGCATTTGCAGCCGGGAAAGCAAAATCTGGCTGAACTCTCGCGAGTGAGACGCGCAACTCCTGACGAAGCGCACGGACCTCGGTCAGAATAGCCTGTAACGTCTGCGGGTCGGATGAGGCGCCTTGTCCGAAGGCAGCAGCAGATATTCCGAAGAGAGTAAGGGTTAGGAGAAATAGTCGTCGCATTCTCAAGGCTCCTGTGGAACATGCGGGAAAGAACTACAACTCGCGCCAGACGTCCCTGAAATCGTAGAAACCCTTTTTACCTACGAGCCACTCGGCGGCTTGGATCGCGCCTTCGGCGAAGCCGCGGCGGGACTTTGCGTCGTGACAGAGATAGATGCGGTCGTGGAGGGATTCTAGGACGAGTTCGTGCAGGCCAACGACCTCGCCTTCGCGGAAGGAAATGATTTCGACGTCTTCTTTTTTTTTCCCGCTGGCTTCGCGGACCATGCGCTGGAGCGTGATGGCGGTGCCGGAGGGGGCGTCCTTCTTATGAGCGTGGTGGCGCTCGAATATTTGACCGGAATACCCATGGCGCAGGGCCGCGGCAGCGGCGCGTGCCGCATCGAAGAAGAGATTCACGCCTACCGAAAAGTTCGCGGCGTAGATGAATCCGGTTCCGTGCTGCTCGACCATGCTCCGGATGCGCTCCCGTTCCCCGTACCAGCCCGTCGTTCCCACGACCATGTTCTTGCCCGCTTTGGTGCAAGCTTCGATGTGGGGGATCACGCAGTAGGGGGCGGTGAAGTCGATGATGGCATCAATCTCGCCAAGCTTAAGGGGCGTGAGCGCGGCACACGCGGCGTTTTCTTTCGTTCCCGCAACCTCGACGTGATGTTTGCGCTCGGCGGCCACTTCGGCGACCAGCGAGCCGGTCTTGCCACGACCTAAAATAAGCAGGCGCATGATTCTCACCAGGAACCTAGACAGATTACCTCAGTGCTTGGCGCTGTGTCGCAAGAGGCCTGCGGTAAATACCGGATGGACTAACAAAATCGGCGTGGAACCAATTACTTTTCACAACCTGTCGCATCCTTCCGACAACAGCGCCGATGACACCGGCATCCCATAGCAGCGCAGTGAAACGGAGGATATGCATGAATCAGAATCAACTCTTGATCATAGTGGTGGTCATCATCGCGGTCATTGTCGTGGCGGCGATCGCCTTCGTAACTTCTCGCCAGCGACGCAGCGTGAAACTGCGGGAGCGGTTCGGCCCAGAGTACGACCGAGTGCTGCTGCAAGAAGGGGATCGGCGGAAGGCGGAGGGGGTGCTGGAATTTCGCGAAAAGCGCCGCGAAAAGTTCAAAATCCGTCCGCTGCCCGAGACCGACAAATCGAGTTTTGCCGTCCGCTGGAGGGAAGTGCAGGCACGCTTCGTCGATGATCCGCGAGGTGCGGTTACCGTGGCGGACGCGCTGGTCACCGAAGTGATGCAGGCTCGGGGATATCCGATTGGCGAGTTTGACCAGCGCGCCGCGGACATTTCCGTGGATCATCCGATCGTGGTGGAGAACTACCGCGCGGGGCACGGGATTGCGGTGCGTCACACTTCGGGTCAGGCCAGCACCGAAGATCTGCGACAGGCGATGGTGCATTACCACGTGTTGTTTCAGGAACTGCTCGACGAACGTCAAGCCCAAAGGAAGGGAGCATAGCGATGGCGACGCCATTGAGGAAAGAGCAACCGGATTTCAATCAAGACGAGGAAATTACAGCTGCGGATCTGGCTCAGGGCAAGCGGCCGATCAGCGATGTGCGGGGGCCGCAAGCCGTTGGAGCGGAGCGTGGCTTCGAGCAGCCCTCTGCGGCGGCAGAACGCACCGAACCACTGTTCCCGAGTAACGAGTTGGAAGCGCTTCGCACGCGGTGGAAAGAGGTTCAGACGGCCTTTGTAGACGAGCCTCGAAAGGCGGTGGAACATGCCGACGGGCTAGTGGCTTCCGCGATGAAGAGGCTGGCAGAGGTATTCGCGGAAGAACGGTCCCGGCTGGAGCTGCAATGGGATCGCGGAGACAGCGTTTCGACGGAAGATCTGCGCGTGGCACTGCAGGGGTATCGGGCCTTCTTTGACCGATTGCTGTCGGTGTAAAGGAGGACGGCCTAATTTTTCCCCAGCGGCTCACGGAATCGGCGACTTGCGCGCGCCTCGAAGAGTGTGAGAAGTCCTCTTTCGCCCGGCTGGGGCTTGGTCATTTTTACAACATGCCCGGGGCTTACGCCCTGGGCTTTATTCTTGCGCCGCTTCGGGGCTAGAAACAACCTGGCGTCCTCCTACGCAAAAACTTCCGCGTCTAGCTCTGAGAAGAAAGTCTTGTGCAGGCGCTGGATCACATCGGGAACCTCGTCTTCTTCGATGACGAAAGTCAGGTTGATTTCGGAGGCACCCTGCGAGATCATGCGGATTTTTTTGTCGGCGAGTTCGCGAAAGACAAGAGCGGCGATTCCGGGCGTGTCGCGCAGTTTTTCACCGACCAGACAGACGATGGCTTTGCGGCCTTCGTATTTCACGTCGGCTAGTTTGGCGAGATCGGCGGCCAGTGCGGGGATGGCCTGATTAGAGTCCACAGTCAGCGAAACACTGACTTCGGACGTGGAGACCACGTCGACGGCGACTTTGTGGCGGTCGAAGGCCTCGAAAATAGAGCGGAGGAATCCGTGCGCTAAAAGCATGCGGGGAGCGGCTACGTCGACGATGGTGATGCGCTTCTTGGCGGCGATGGCTTTGAAGATATTTTTGCCCTGGGGCGCGCGGGTAGTGATACGGGTACCTTCGCAGGAAGGGTTGCGCGAGTTCAATACGTAGACGGGAATATTTTTCTGGATGGCGGGCAGGACCGTCGCCGGGTGCAGGACTTTGGCACCGAAGTAAGCGAGCTCGGCGGCTTCGTCGAAACTAATCACTTTGATGCGGCGGGCATCGGGACAGATCCTGGGGTCGGTGGTGAGGATGCCGTCCACATCGGTCCAGATTTCGATGCGGTCGGCGCTGAGGCCAGCGCCGAAGATGGCGGCGGAAAAATCCGAGCCGCCGCGGCCGATCGTCGTCGTGATGCCGGCGCGGTTCGAACCGATGAAACCGCCCATGACCGGTACCTTGCCTTCGTCCAACAGAGGCTGAACTCTCTCTTGCAGCTTGGCGTTGGTTTCCTCGAATTGCGGCACCGCCTGCATATAGGCGCTGTCGGTGATGAGGACATCCCGCGAGTCGACATGGGCCCCGTTGAGGCCGCGGGCGGCAAAGGCGGCGGCGACGATTTTGCTGGAGAGCATTTCCCCGAACGCCGCGACATGGTCGGTGGTACGGGGAGTGATCTCGCCTACGGCGGAGATGCCGCGTAGCAGTTCGTCGAGGTTCTCGAATTCGGTGCCGAGCTCGGAATGAAATTCGGTGAACAGCGCCGTGCCGAGAAGTTCGCTGGCGGTGTTGTAGTGGCGCTCTTGCAGCGAGCGGCAGAGTTTGAGCGCGGTCTTGCGCTCTCCTGCGCCCGCGGCTTTGGCCATGGTGAGGAGAGTGTCGGTGACTTTCGCCATGGCGCTGACGACGACGACCGGCTTCTGTGCCAGCCGGCCCTCAACGATCGAGGCTACGCGGTCGATGGCCTTGGCGTCTTCGACCGACGTGCCGCCGAACTTCATCACGATCATCGGCGTGGCGTCCTTGTGGCGGGAGTAGGCCCCGCTGGGTACGGGTTCATCCCAGGTATCCCTTGGCCTTGAGCAACTCGGCGTTCAGGACGGCGGCTCCGGCCGCTCCGCGGATGGTGTTGTGCGAGAGCACGGTGAACTTCCAGTCGAGCACGCCGCAGGGGCGGAGGCGACCGACGACGGTCGTCATGCCCGCGCCCATGTCGACGTCGAAACGAGGCTGTGGGCGGTCGTTGGCTTCGACATAGACGACGGGCCGTTCGGGAGCGCTGGGCAGTTTCAACTCCTGCGGTTCAGCACGATAACTATTCCAGGCGGCGACAATTTCCTCCGGCTTGGCCTTGGTCTTGAGACGGATCGAGACGGATTCGGTGTGCCCGTCTTCGACCGCGACCCGGTTGCATTGCGCGCTCATGGCGAAGGCGCCGGGGATCACTTTCGAGCCGTTCAGCTGGCCGAGAAGCTTGTGCGTCTCCTCTTCCATTTTTTCTTCTTCATTGCGGATGAAGGGAATGACGTTGCCCAGAATGTCGAGCGAAGCGACACCCGGATACCCGGCGCCACTGACGGCCTGCATGGTGACGGCCATGACGGTCTCGAGGCCAAAGCGCTGATGCAGCGGGGCGAGGGCGAGGACCAGGCCGATCGCAGAACAGTTAGGATTGGTCACGACGTAGCCGCCGGATTTCTTGCGCCAGCCTTGCACGTCGATGAGCTTAATGTGGCCGCCGTTGACCTCTGGAATGACCAGCGGCACGTCTTCTTTCATGCGCAGGGCGCTGGAGTTGGAGACCACGGCGCAGCCGGCTTCGGCGAAGCGGGGTTCAAGTTCGGCGGCAATGGAGGCGTCGAGCGCGGCGAAGATAACTTTGGGCGCACCGTCCGGTGTGGCGGGGGATACCTGCATTTTGGCGACGGGCGCGGGCACCGGAGTCTTCAGCCGCCAGCGTGCGGCCTCCGCGTAAACCTTGCCTTCGGAACGGTCGGAGGCGGCCAGCCAGGCCACTTCAAACCAGGGATGGTGCTCCAGCATCTGGATGAATCGCTGTCCGACGACGCCGGTGGCACCGAGAATACCGATTGGGATTTTGCGGTTCATAAGGATGTTCGAATTTTATAACAATCGGGGAAGCAGGCCCCGCACTTGAGTCACTGGAGTCCCGGTTTGGTGTGCCGATACGTAAGGACGGAGGGACTCTAATGCCCGAGCTACGCCAGAACTTTTTCACCAAAGAATGGGTCATCATCGCCACGGAGAGGGCCAAGCGGCCCGAGGAGTTGGCCACACATCGAGCGGCGCCCCCGGTGGCGTCATTCGTGGAAACGTGTCCATTCTGTCCGGGGAACGAAAGCAAGACGCCGCCAGAGGTGCTGCGATCGCCGGCGAATGTGAGCGAGCCCTGGGCCGTCCGCGTGATCCCCAACAGATTCGCGGCACTGTCAAGCGACGTGCAGCCCACGCGCAACCTGCAGCATTTGCGGCGGCGGATCGACGGGTTCGGCTTCCACGAAGTCATCATCGATAGTCCCGACCACGCGCGGTGCATGGCGTTGCTCCCAGATGAGCACGTGGCCAGCATCCTGAGGGTGTATCGGTAGCGCTACAACACGCTGAGCATTGACCGGCGGGTTAACCACATTACGATTTTCAAGAACCACGGAGCCGACGAGGGCGCGAGCCTGCAGCATCCGCATTCACAACTGATTGCGACGCCGGTAATCCCCAGCCAGGTGCGCCACCGTTTGCATGAGGCGCTGCGGCATTACGATGACGCCGGGGAGTGCATGTTCTGCCACATGGTAGAGCGGGAGGTGGAAGATCAGACGCGGGTTGTCCTCAAGGGCGAGCACTTCGTGGCTATGGAGGTGTTTGCCTCGCCCACGCCGTTTGTCACGCACATCTTTCCTTTGCGCCACATGGCCAGCTTTGGCGACATCACCGATCTCGAGATCGCCGACCTGGCACGGGTTCTGCGCACCCTGCTGGCCAAGATTTATGTGGGGCTGGAGAATCCTGATTTGAACTACACCGTGCGCAGCGGTCCGACGGAATGTAACGGCGGCCGGCACTTTCACTGGTACGTGAGCGTAATCCCGCGGCTGACGCGCGTGGCCGGATTTGAACTCGGGTCTGGTATGTTCATCAACAGCGTTCTGCCCGAAGCGGCGGCGGAGTTCCTGCGGAAGGTAGCGGTGGACAAGGCGCTGGGAGTCGGGGCAGGGAAGTAAGGAAGCCGACAGCTCTCGGCTGTCAGCTGTCAGCTTTCAGCTTGTCTTGGCCACGATGGCGCAACATTGTGAACGCGGCGGCGGAAAAACTGAGAGCTGAGAGCTGAAAGCAGACAGCTATTTTCTGTGCACGGGTTGAGTGCCGATCGCATACTCGGTGAGGGGACCGAACTTCTTCTTCTCGGCGTAGAGGCGCCAGCGGCGGAACACGATGCGCAGGCTGGCCATGACGGGAATGGATAAGTAAATTCCGAGGATCCCGGCGACCTCGCCTCCAGCCATGACGCCAAAAATGGCGGCCAGGGGATGCAATTCCATACTCTCGCCCATGATGCGCGGAGAAGAAACGTAGTCCTGAATTCCGCGCCAGACAAGAAGAAAAATAACCAGAGCAAGCCAGTGCGAGTAACCGGTCAACAGGGCCACGCTCACGATGATGAGTCCCGCAGCCAGCGGGCCTACGACGGGGATGAACTCTAGCAGTCCGCCGATCGTTCCCAGAACCAGAAAGTACTGCAGGCCCATGATCGACAGGACGGCGGAATACACCACCAGGGTGAGAGCGGCCAAAGTCAGTTGCGCGCGGATGAAATGCGCGAGCATGTGGTTCAGGTCGTTGAGCACGTTTTCCAGAAATTCGCGCTGGGGACGCGACTGGATGGTGGACAAGAGGAAATCGCTGAAGGCGCG
Organism: uncultured Acidobacteriaceae bacterium; assembly: GCA_963768265.1. Classification (GTDB taxonomy): domain Bacteria; phylum Acidobacteriota; class Terriglobia; order Terriglobales; family Acidobacteriaceae; genus Sulfotelmatobacter. The sequence goes on along the minus strand of CAVYHM010000047.1, from coordinate 156,217 downwards.
CCCGTCTTTCAGAAAGAAGATCGAGAGCAGAGGGACGACGAACAGCAGCCAAGCCTCTTTGGCGACGTCAGCCACGCGGAGGCCGAGGCGCTGTGCCAGTTCGGTGATTTCATCCCTGTGATTCACTAGAAAATTTTGGGCCAGTTCGGTGCTGGAGCGGCTCCAACCATGCTGCTCCCCAAGCTGTTCGGCAAGCTGGCCAGAGCTGAGCTGGGCTAGTTGTGTGGGCAGCGCCTGCCCCAAGCGTGTTCCTTCCCGGGTTACTTTCGGACCTACGGCTACAAAGAACACTACGACCAGCGCAAGCAGAAAAGTGTAGATGATTGCGATGGCCAAGCCGCGACGGCGCGTCCACCTTTCGAGGTGGTTCACCAGAGGACTCATCAGGTAGGCGAAAAAGATGGCGAACAGAAATGCGATCAGGGTGGCGCGCGCGACGTAGAGAAACCCCAGTCCCAGCGCGAACAGCAGCACTGTGACCAACGACCGAGCCGTACGTGAGTCAGTCAGCAGCAAAAGATTTTCCAGGGGGTGGCCTCGATTCCTGCGCGCCGAACGGCACTCAGTCCCGCACTACTTCCGTATCATCGGCAGGAATCGCCACCCGTATTAGTTTGAACTGATCCTGCGGATCCACCCACAGGTTCCACACAAAATTCTCTCCGCTCAGATTCAGTCTCAGCAGTTCGCGCTCGGCACCACGAATGGCGACTTTTTCCTTGCCCACCAGTTCCAACCGGATGCGCAGCGAATTGCGGTCCTGGGGCACAAGCACGCCGAATTCCGCCGGATCCTGCTGGCATTTCCAGTTTCCGCCTTCCGACTTGCAGTCGGCGGCGAGAAAGCGCCAGATGAGCACCTCGCGGTGAATGAAAAAATTGTTGTCGAGAATCATCGTCAAGCTGGGCATCAGGAAAGGCTGCTCGGCGGCTTTGGCGGATCCGGGGGCGGTGATTTTCTCGATCAGGAAATCATTCTTGGGCATCACATTTAAGGAGCCGCCGGAATCCTGACTCCATTCGTAATGCAGCAACTCGCCGCTGGAGGTCATTTCTAGATCTGACTTCTGGCTGGTGGCATCGGCTCCGGCAGTCTGCTTGAGTTGCGATTGGATGATGCTGTTGCCGTTTTGCTGGTGAATGCTGAAGGTCTCGGTGACCACGCGCTGGCCCTTGCGGAAGACGCCAAACGCACCGGAATCGACCACCTGGGTGGAAGCGGGCTTCGACTTGTCCTTTTTGTCGTCCTTGGGTGCGGCGTTGGTCCCAGCGGGGAATGCGGCCAGGAAAGTGGCCAGCGCCAAACCAAGAACCCGGCGTGTTGCGGTGTACGACTTCACTCGGCTTCTCCTGATTCCGTCCGGAGACTGATGCTCTCCAGGCCCAGCTTCTCGGCGATTTCGGCTGCGATCGCGTCCACGGTGCGGCTGCCGGTTTGAATCTTCAGCGATGCTTTTCGGTAGCTCTGACGCCGCGAATCGTAAAGCTGGCGAAACTGCTCGATGTTTTTCAGCAACGGGCGCTCGGCCTGGGTCTGGGCGGCCTGCTTACAGCAACGCTGCCACAATGCTTCGACCGGCGCATCCAGGAAGACCGTGGGTACGCCCGAGGCCTCGATCATCTCAGTGACTTCACGCTGGGCATACGCCCCGCCCCCCAGGGCGATGATTTTCGAGATTCCGCCCCGCAATTGTTCGAGAGCCTGCTCGAGGGCCAAGCGCTCGGCCCGACGGAATGCGGGTTCGCCCGAGTCCCGGAAAATCTCCGCAATGCGACGCCCTTCGCGCCGTTCGATACGGTCGTCCAGATCTTCAAAGAGCCAATTCAGCCGCTGCCCCAGGGCGCGGCCAACACTGCTCTTGCCGGCACCCATGAAGCCGACCAGGAAAACGGCGCCGCAAAGAGCAGAAACCCGGGTGGATCCCTTCGCGGACCGCACCCTGGCACGCTTTTGAGCGCCAACCTTGCGGTTACGACGCTTCTTCGCGTGACTCGATTTCTTTTCGTTGCTATTTGGCAGAGCGTTTTCTGAGGTGGATTTTACCACTGAAGCTGCGCAGTACGACGGTCGACGACGCCGCCGCCCGACCCATAGTACCCATGAAGGCACGCCCCTCCTGCACGGGGAACCAGGTGTGGCTTTTGGGTTGGAGAGGGATGTCGTCATGCACCTCGCCCTTGACGGAGCGGGCGCTCACATCGGCCGAGGTGCCGTCGGGCACAGAGGCTTCGATGTCGCCGCTGTGGCTGGTCAGGCGGTATTCGCCGCTGCGGCCGAAGTCGCCGGTGTAGTTGATCCGGCCGCTGGTGGAAACGACTTGTACCAGCGGTCCGTTGACTTGGTCGAGCGTAATGTCGCCGCTCAGGGAGTCGACTTCAACGTGGCCGTCCTGCACATTGGTAAGGGTGACGGGGCCGTTGATCGTTTTCACGTGAACGTGGGCGGCGCGGACATCGCGGACGTCGACGGTGGCTCCGGCGCCTTCCAGGGTCATGTCACCATGGAGTTTTTCGGCGCGTAGCGGACCCGTACTGGAGTGCAGAGTGACGCTGGCATCGGCGGGCACAAGAATTTCGTAGTCCACGCGCCCACTCGTGGCATCCGCCCCAGGCAGCAGGTGGGACTGAATCTCGATGTGATTTCCGCTCTGGTTGTTGTCGACCTCAACTTTGTCGGAATGGAGCACGGCGTTGATGACCACAGTGTTTCCGGTGGAAGGTTTGACTGAGATCGAGCCGTAGGGATTGTTGACCGAGACACCAGCCTTCGGTCCCACGTTGAAGTGATATTCCTTACGGCTTTCGGCGACTAGCGTTCCTGCGATCAGCGTGCCGATTGCTACGAGTTTGACTGTGCGCCCGCTCATGTGACTCCCCGAGATCCTACATTATGGCAGAGAACGATCCATGGCCAGTTCGAAAAGCATGGCCTTTTCCTGGTAAGCCTCCATTAGCGAGCGGCGGGCTTCCTCGTCGTTCGGATTGGCGGCGACAATGCCTTTTGCATCGAAAATATACTCGTTGACCCGGCGAAGATCGTCTTCATACTGGGTTTTCATCGCGGGGGCTTGTTGCGCGATCTCCTGTAGGAGGTCTTCGTCGTCGAGACCCGCAATGGCCAAATCGGAAACGGGTTGGTCGGAAACGGGAACCGGGGCCACGCCGCCCGCAATTGGCGGCGAGACGGAGTGCTGGCGCACATAAACTCCCACCGTAAACAGCAAAGCGGCAGCGGCGGGGGCCAGCCATCGCGCCCACGCCCAGCGACTGCCGAGGGAGGGAATGAGCGAACGGCCGGAACGAGGGCTATGGATAAGCCCCTCCTGCCGCAAGGCGATTTCAATGGAATTCCACACCCGCGGGCTGGGTTCCTCGGCACCGCGCAAGTCAGCCGCCGTGGCGGCGATGAGTTTCAGTTCCCCTACCAAAGAAGAGCACTGGCGGCAGGTTCTCAGATGAGCCTGCTGTTCGGCGCTGCTGGCGTCTTCGATTTCTGCCAGACTATTTTGCAGCTCAACACAATTCATACTGCTCTCTCCCCAAGCCTCTGCCGAACCGGCGCTCTGTCCAAATCAGTGTACTGCCGATTTCGGCTTGCTTGCAGTTGTTGCGCCCCTGCCGAGGTTACCGATGGTGCCAGTCTGTGCTGGCTCTCTTTGCTGCTCAAAAACCGTCTACACTTTCAAACGCTGCTCAGGACTTCCCGGCCTTTTCGGCTCGATTGATCTTGAGCAAATCACGCAGCTTCATACGCGCTTTGTGCAGCTGCGACTTGCTGTTGCCGATGGAACAGCCCACGATACTGGCGATTTCATTATGCTCATAGCCTTCGATATCGTGAAGGACAAAGATCGTCCGGTAGCCGGGAGGGAGATCATCGACTGCTCTCTGCAATTGCAGCCGGTCGATGGATCCGGCCAACGCCAAATCTTCTGCCCCAAAATCTTTCTTTGGTGAATCTTCTTCACCGCCCTGCGTGGTTTCCTCGAGCGAAACCACCGGCAGGCTTTTCTTTCTCAGGTGCATCAACACGACGTTCACCGAGAGCCGGTGCAGCCAGGTGGAGAACGCCGACTCGCCGCGGAAGGTTGCGATCTTGCGGTAGAGCTGCAGGAACGCTTCCTGGGTCAAATCCTCCGCTTCGGCCGTGTTCGCCGTCATGCGCAGGCAGAGAGAATACACTCGCCGCTTGTGCTTCTCGTACAGTTCCTGAAAGGCCCGAGCATCGCCCCGCTTGGCCCTTTCAATGGCCTCGGCTTCGTTGAACTCTTCGTTCTGTCGCTGTACTCGGTCGGTCAAGTTATCTTTTTCCGGCCGCACTTGGTGAGATGCGGCTAACTATCTTTGCGTTGTATGGCTTGCGCGTCGTGCCGCGAGCACGAACGTAACGTCAGTATGCAGAATATCAGAGCCATTCTACGGAACTTTGGATTCTCAAACCCGCTCCTTGCGCTCAGGAAATCCTTTGACTGCTCGGGGTTGAGAGATTCTGCTTTTCACGGTCAAAAGCCTATCCCGAAATTAGAGCCTAATCTTCGGAAATTGGTAAGCATTCCCCTGGACTAGGCCGTACTTTTGGCCGTTGTAATCGTCTCCAACCCGTGTCCATGGGGTCCGGTTTCGCGGATGCGTAGAAGAATCGAAAGGGCCATTCCGACGAATCCTAGGATCGAGAAAATCCACATGCCCAAAGCGTATCCGCCGGGATTCTCGAGGCCCGCGTGAGCGTAGTCATTGGCCCAGCCGATCAGCAGATTCAAGAGGAAAAATCCGATCTGCTGAATGAGCGTCATCAAAGCATACGCCGTGCCCAGGCGGGATTGTTCCACGATGTAGGCGACCGAAGGCCACATCACTGCGGGAATCAGCGAAAAGGCGATTCCCATCAGGGACACGGGGACGAACAGCGAAATGTTGGTGTAGGCCATCATCAGATAGACCGGCATCAACAAAAGCGAGCCGAACATCATGAACCAGGCGCGCTTGCCCACGCGGTCGACCAACAAGCCGAACAGGGGAGTGGCAATCATGGCGGAGAAGGGAAGCAGGCCGTTGAAGAACCCTGCTTTTTCATGGGACAGCACGCGCATAGCTTCGGTGGCCACCACGCCGCCGTGGGTGGCGAGGATCTTGTTGGTGAAAAAGTCGATGGCGAACGTACGGAACGGGAAGATGGCGGAGTAAAAGGTGAAGCAAAGCCCAACGACCAGCCAGTAGGACATATTGAAACGGAAAATGCCGCGGAACTCGAGCTTGTCGACCTCGCCCGCCTTGCCGAGTTCATATCTGCTTTCCGCTCGTGTCTCCAGCACCCAGTAAATGAGGGCGGTAGTTACGCTCAGCACGCCAGCGCCGACCGCAAGCAGGAGCGGCCCTTGCCAGCTTGCGGGACCGTTGAACCCCTGTGGGTAGTAGACGGAATGAGCCCATGTTGGTGAATTGTCGGCGGCTACCGAGGCCAGGCGGGCGATAGTCAAGTTGATGCCAAAGGCAAAGCTGAGTTCCTTGCCCCGGAACCACTTGGCCAGCGCCGTGGTGGCAGCCACGATCATCGACTCAGCCCCGAGGCCCAAAACGGTGCGTCCCGCGATCATCAGGGGCGCCTTGCCTTCGGCCGCAGTCAAGACGGCTCCCGTCAAGCACAAGAGGGCGAACGCGGTCATTGCCTTCTTGGTCCCGATCCGGTCGATGATGATTCCACCGATGAGAAGAGTAAGAACCGCGGCTACGCTGTAGCTGGCGTTCAACCAACCGAACTGCGTAGCGGAGAAGCCGAGGTGGTCGATGAAGATCCGCTCCAGAGGGTTGATGCTGTCGTAGATGTAGTAATTCCCCCCCATGGCCACGCTGACGAAGATCAAAACCGCCCAACGGTAGGACACTGGCGGTTGGGGACGCGAGGTTTCAGCCATCTGCGCTCTTTTCCCGGTAGATTGGACCGGTGGATTCGCGAAGTTAGGAGATTAGCAGAACTCAGCTTCTAGCCACCAGCTTCCCCAAGCCATTGTCATGCTGAGCGGAGCGGGAGGAGCGCGAAGCGCTCCTCCCGCGGAGTCGAAGCATCCCTACCTGAGCAATTCCCGCCGTGGGAACAGCTGCTTCGCGTTGTGACGTTTGTCACTGCCTGTCACAAATCAAATTGTTCGACGATCTTGTATGGCTCGGGATCCCAAATGCTATTGCGGGTACATCATGGGTAGTCTCTCCGGGACGCTGTACATTGGGTTCAGCGGACACCTTCACCGGCGCGTCTTCCAGCACAAATTCCATCATTTTGAGGGATTCACGGACCGGTATGACCTGTCTCGGTTGCTTTACTGGGAATCTTATGACGACGTGCACAGGGCACTCGCCCGCGAAAAGCAACTGAAAGGATGGACACGGGCGAAAAAGATCGCCCTCATTGTGCGGAGGAATCCGCACTGGGTTGATCTCGCTTCAGAGTGGTATCCCTGGATGAAGTCGGAAGCGGGTAGGGATGCTTCGACTCCGCGTTGAGGATCGCTTCGCGCTCCTCAACGCTCCGCTCAGCATGACAATGGCTAGGAGTATTCGCAACGGATTCGGCGGATTTCCGAACTAACTTCCAAAACTAGCTTCCCACATACCTCGCATACAGACTCCGCGCCACGGCAGTGTCGGTCGTTCCCTTGATGATGGCCCTTCCATCGGGGAACAGGGTCATCTCGTACGGGTCACGCCAGAACTTGAGGACGAAATCGTTGTGGCGGACCACGCCGTGCGGTTGGAGCCGGAGGTTCATCTCGGCGAAGTTAATAGGGCGTTGCCGCTCATGGATTTGCACGGAATTTCTCCCGCACAGGGTTATATGGGGGCGTCCTTCACCGGCGAGGTGAACGAAGTCGCGCTCGCCGCAGGCACGGCAGCCTGGACGCGACTTGGCGGCTGAAATTTCGGCGTGCTCGTTGGTCCAGACGTCGAAGGAGAGCAGCGTCCGGCGCAGATGGGGCGCGGCGTTGCCGCCGACTAGTAGTTTGAGCGCCTCGGTGGTGGCGATCGATGCCACCAGGTTTACCGCCGAATTCAGAATGCCCGAGGTTTCGCAAGTCTCCACCATGCCTCGCGGCGAGTCTGGGAAAATGCAGGCCAGACACGCAGTTTGAGCGGGAAGAACGTTTAACGTCAGGCCGTAGCTTCCGACCGCGGCGGAATAGATCCAAGGACAGGAGACGTTGACGGCGTAGTCATTGATCAAGTAGCGGGTTTCGAAGTTGTCCGTGCCATCGAGTATCAGATCCATTCCTTGAAGTAAAACTTCAATGTTAGCGGGGACCAGATCGTCGACTTTGGGTTCAACTACGACTTGGGAATTGAAGGCGGCGATCTTCCGTGCGGCAGCGATGGCCTTGGGCAGGGACTCAGCGGCGTCCTTCTCGTCGAAGAGTGATTGGCGCTGCAGGTTGCTGGGCTCGACGTAGTCCCGGTCGATGATGCGCATCGTGCCGACGCCGGCGCGGGCCAGCAGGCCGGCGAGCGCCGAGCCAGTTGCGCCACAACCGACAATGGCTATGCGCGAGGCTGCCAGCTTTCCCTGCCCCTGGGCGCCGATGCCGCGGAACAGCACCTGGCGGGAGTAGCGGTCAGGTTCGGCTGGGGGCTGTCCTGCGGAATCTTCTTTCAAATCGCCGCCACCCGGTTGCGCGTGTTGTGTTTCGCGTGCCAAAGAGGTCAACCAGTACCACGCTCTGAAACCTTTATTATAAGTGGTTGGCGTTTGCACCTGTCGCTTGCAACGGGCAGCCCCTGGCCCGGAGCGCAGGCACGACGGAATTGGTACACAGAGAAGATTCGTACAACAGAGAAACGGGCGCGTTCCATCGAAATCAACAGAGCCCGGAACCTAAGGACACTTTGCCGAGACGGTACACGACATTGCTGACCGCGTCGATCCTGATGTGCAGTGCGGTCCAGTCGTCGGGGGCCGTCGCACAGGCGGTTGCGTCGTCGGCACTGTTGACTGCGGGCTCAGTGTCGGGCCCGAGTGCGAGTGAATCGTCCGAACGTCAAGAGCCACAGCGCCCCCCCGCAGCCGGCTCTTCCGGATATGAAGGAAAGATGGTGCAGCTGATCCAGCTATCTGGAGTGGCCGATCGCGACCGGGAACATTTTCTGCAGTTGCTGGCACAGAAGGCCGGGGAGCCGCTGGATCGCGACCACGTGCGCGACAGCATTCGCACGCTGTATGCCACTGGGCGGTTTGCCGACATCCAGGCCGAAGTTGTGCCCTCGGGCGAAGGGGTCACGTTGACCTTCACCACTTCAGCGAATTTCTTTGTGGGCGCGGTGAATGCGGAAGGTGCTCCGACCCGTCCCACCCCCAACCAGATAGTGAACGCAACCAAGTTTCAGCTGGGAGAACTCTATAGCCACGACAAGCTAAACCGTGCGCTGAAGAACGTCCGGCAACTGATGCAAGAGGGCGGCTTCTACCGGGCGCGAGTCACCGCCGAGACGACGTCGAACGCGGAGACGCAGCAAGTGGACATCTTGCTCCACCTGACACCTGGGTCGCAGGCCCATGTGGGTGAAGTGAAGGTGACCGGCAGTTCCGGCCTGACTTCCGGGGAGGTGCAGAGCATAGCCCATATCGACGGCGGGGACCGAGTGACGGCGGCGCTGGTCAGCGGTTCACTCCAGCATCTGCGCAAGAGATTTCAGAAGCAAAGCCGCGCCCTGGCTCAGGTTTCGATCGCACAGCAGGAATTTCACGAGGAGCGCAATGCCGTGGATTTCACCTTCCAGATTGATCCTGGTCCGGTTGTGCAGATTTCGGCGGAAGGGTACCACATCAGCCGCTCGGTCATGAAGAAAGAGATTCCGGTATATGAGGAGAATGCGGTCGACGACGATCTTCTGAACGAGGGCAAACGGAATCTCCTGGATTACCTGCAAACGCGCGGCCACTTTGATGCCACGGTCGACATCCACAAAAAATCTGACGGCAAAACCATGCATGTGGTGTATGACATCGATCCCGGTGCGGTCCACAAGCTGGTGCTTCTGGAAATCAGCGGCAACAAGGAGTTTATGGATACGGCCAAGCTGCGGTCGTACCTGCAGATGCAGCCCGCCAGCCGTTTCTTGAGCCATGGGCGCTATAGCGGCACCCTGCTCAAGAATGACGTCTCGACGCTGGAGAGTTTGTATCGGTCCAACGGCTTTCGGCAGGTCAAGATCGAAAGCAAGGTGGAGGACGACTACCAGGGCGCAGACAATCACCTGGCCGTGCATCTGCAGATTGAGGAAGGACCGCGGACGCGGGTGGGAGAGGTGCTCGTGGTCGGCAATCAGAAGTTCGCGCGCGAGAAACTGCCGGAACTGAGCACGCAGTCCGGGCAGCCTTATTCCGAGCAGGATCTGGCGAATGATCGGGAGAGAATCCTCAACTTTTACTTTAACCACGGATTTCCCAACGCCGCGCTCGAGATAACGACGAAAGCCTCGGCCGCGGAGCCCAATCGTGAGGACGTAACCTACACCATTTCAGAGGGCGAGGGCTTCACTGTCGATCGGGTGATGCTGGCGGGAACCGAACATACCCGCGACTATGTGGTCGAGCGCGAAGTGCAGGTCAAGGCAGGGGAGCCTCTTAGCCAGGAGGGACTGCTCGATACCCAGACCCGACTCTACAATCTGGGCATCTTCAGCCAGGTCGATACTGCCGTACAGAATCCGGATGGGGCGGATCCTCAGAAGAATGTACTGGTGCAGATGCAGGAAGCGAAACGCTACACCTTTACCTACGGCTTGGGATTGGAGTTCCAGACCGGGCAGCCGGCGGGAACGACGGCCCCGCAGGGCAGCACCGGTGTCAGCCCCCGGGTTGGATTCGACGTGACGCGTTTGAACGTGGGGGGCAGAAACCAGACGCTGACGTTTCAGTCGCACGTTGGGCGGCTGCAGCAACGCGGGTTGGTGAGCTACACGGTTCCCAAGCTCTTGGACAGCGACAAGTGGAAGCTCATCTACACTGCCTTCTACGACAACAGTCTGGATGTGGCGACGTTCACCTCGCAGCGGCTGGAAGGGAAAATTGACCTGCGCCAGCAGATTGGAAATTCCGGAGAGGAGCCCGGCACGCGGCCGGGCCCGAGTTCGATCACGTATCGCTTCGACTTCCGGCGGGTGAAGGCGAGCAACTTCGCGAAAGACTTCTCGGCCGGTGAGATTGCGCTCCTTTCGCTGCCGGCCAGAGTCGGGGGCCCTGGGTTCACCTTTATTCGGGATAAGCGGGACAATCCTCTGGAAAGCACAAAAGGAAACTACTTCACGCTGGACGCGTTCGCTGCTTCCAGCTATTTCGGGTCACAAGCGGATTTCGGCAGGGCGCTGGCGCAGAATTCGACCTACCACGCGTTCGGTGGAAAGGGCAAACCGGGACGTCAGTATGTGTTTGCCCGCTCCACCACCATCGGCCTGGAGCAACCGGCGAGGGGAACCAGGGTCCTGCCCCCTGGTGCGTGCCCAAACCTGAATACCACCTTAGAGTGCACCGACATTGTTACCATTCCGCTGCCCGAAGAGTTTTTTGCCGGGGGCGGCAACTCGCATCGCGGTTTCGGGTTAAATCAAGCAGGCCCGCGCGATCCGTCTTCGGGATTTCCGGTCGGCGGCACGGCGCTGTTCGTCAACAATTCTGAACTGCGCTTGCCCCCGCTGACTCTGCCGTATTTCGGGGAGGGATTCGGGTTTGCCATCTTTCACGATATGGGCAACGTGTTTACAGCGCCGCATGACATGGTCAAGGGATTATTGCGTTGGCACCAGGCAAACCCAAGTCTGTGTCTGCCAGTGACCGTTAGTACATCTGGTACAACGCCCAACGGGTGTTTCAACAAATTCAACGAATCGGGGTATGATTACACGTCGCACGCCCTGGGCGTCGGAGTGCGGTACAAGACGCCGATTGGTCCGCTTCGTTTTGACTTCGGATACAATCTGAATCCGACCGGCTTTTTCACAGGTATTTTCGATCCAACGACCAAGAAGTTGACCGGCTATACGACCGAGCGTGGCCGGCATTTCAACGTATTTTTCAGCATCGGGCAGCCATTCTGATGAGACGAATTCCGGCGAAGATGACGGTCATGGTGGCAGCGCTGACAGCGCTGCTGGTCGCGGCTGCGTTTTCTACGGCTGCACGGGCTGAGGTGATCGACCGCATCGTAGCTACCGTGAACGGCCACGTTATTCTGCAGAGCGATTGGGACGATGCGCTGCGCTACGAGGCCCTACTCAATGGCCGCGCCCCCAACGAGTTCACCGCGGATGACCGCCGCGCCGTACTCGAGCGCCTGATCGATCAGGAACTGCTGGGGGAGCAGATGAAGTCGGCGGCCTTCCAGCATTGCACCGCCGAGGACGCGGCGGCCCGGCTCGCCGAAGCGCGAAAACAGTATCCGGAGGCCGCCACCGACGAGGGCTGGCATGCGGTGCTGTCGAGATTGCAGCTGGCAGAGAAAGATCTGCTCGCGCGCGTCCAGACGCAGGTTGACGTCATGCGGCTAGTCGATGCTCACTTGCGCCCCGCGGTGCAGATTGATTCGACGACCATCGAGGCCTATTACCGGGATAAGTTCGTTCCGCGGTTGAAGCAGTCCGGCGCGGGCGGGGTTTCCCTGGCTGACGTCTCGGGTAAGATTCGCGAGTTGCTCACTGAGGAAAAAGTCAACGAATTACTGGTTTCATGGCTGCAGACCCTGCGCTCAGAAAGTAAAGTGAGCATGCCTGGTGCCAATGCGTTCGCCGGCGAGGGAGTACAATCGCAGTGACTGAGCCAGCCACCAGGCCGCGGCGCCGGTGGAAATACTTCCTGATCGCAGGCGGCGCCGGCCTCGTCCTGCTGCTGGGCGCTCTGTGGTATGTCACCACGGATTCCTTTCAAGCCTATGTGCGACGGCGGATGGTCGCCGAGTTGGAGCGAATCACCGGCGGCCGCGCAGAAATCGGAAGTTTCCATGTCATTCCTTTTCGCATGCAGGTTGAGGTGCGCGATATCATCGTGCATGGGAAGGAGGCCCCCGGCGATGTTCCGCTGGCGCACGCGGATCATCTGATCGCGCAAGTCAAAGTCATCTCGTTGCTCCGTACTGAGTTCGGATTCTATTCCCTGAGTCTGGAGCATCCCATCGTTCACATCGCCGTCGCTCCCGACGGCACGACCAACGTCCCGGCCCTGAGGGTGTTATCGCCGCCTTCCCAGAACAATCTGCTGCAGCCGTTGTTCGCACTTTCGATTGATCACCTGTCGGTGCGGAATGGGGAATTGCTCTGGGCCGACCAAAGAGTTCCGCTCAACTTCAACGTCGACGACACCGGCTTGCGGATGGACTACTCGTACTTGCGGGGGCGATACGAGAGCCATCTCTCGGTCGGCAAAGTGGACACGGTGGTGGAAGATTTGCGCCCATTTGCATGGATGACCACGGTGGACATCGGCCTGGCGGCTACTTTCGCTGACATTAAATCGCTGCAGTGGACCTCCGGTCTATCGCATCTGGAAGCCAGCGGACGCATCAGCGATTTTCGCACTCCTCGCCTCGACGCCAGCTATGACGCATACGTCGACCTGGGGGAAGCCGCCGCCATTGGGCGACGCCACGACCTTCAAGAGGGCGTAGCCGAGCTCAAAGGAAGCGGGCACTGGTCCTTGAGTGAGTTTTCTGCGTCCGGCGCTCTCGCGTTGCGCGACCTGAGCTGGCGAGACGATCAGTTCATCGTCAAGAAAGCCAGCGGGACTGCCGATTACGCGATCACGGATGAGCAGGTCAAGTTGTCGAAATTACAGGGCAAGCTGTTCGGAGGAAGCGTCACCGGAGACGCCCAGGTGGATAACTGGCTCCACAGCGTTCCACCACCGCCGGTGGGCAAGACGGCGAAGAAGGGCACTGAGAACCTTCCAGTGGTTAGCGCGGCTCGCCCGCGGAGTCTGAAAGGTCCCCGGCCAAAACTCCCTGGGGTGCAGACCGGAGTGGTGCATCTGCGAGCCCGCGATGTTTCTGCTGCCGACGTGGCTGCTGCTCTGAATGTCCCGTCACATCCGCTGGGGCGCTTTCGCCCTGCCGGAATCGCCACGGGCACGGTAGAGGCTGCCTGGAAGGGGTCGCCGAAAGATGTCGAGATTGCATTCGCTCTCGACGTGAGCCCACCCGCGAAAACGGCTGCAGGTGAGTTACCGCTGACGGCTCACGGGGCAGGCAAGTATCACGGCGCGAGCGATGCGCTGGAGATTACGCAATTCAATCTGTCGACTCCCGCGTCGCGAGTGCAGGCGGAAGGAACACTGTCCGCTTCGTCGTCGCTGCGTTTTTCGGTCTCCACCGCGAACCTCGAGGAATGGCGGCCGCTGGTGGCTGTGCTGGGAGGCCCTACAAAATTGCCCTTCCGGGTGGATGGCACGGCCGCGTTCAACGGAGTAGCTGGGGGAACCTTCTCCTCTCCAACGCTGGCCGGGACGCTGGTGGCGCAAGATTTCGAATTTACCCTCCCCGCGACTTCACGCACGCCAGAGCAACAGGTGAAGTGGGATTCGCTGGCGGCCAGCATTCAATTTTCTTCGCGGGATCTTGCGCTGCGTGGCGGCAGCTTGCGGCGTGGCGATACCACCGCCGACTTTGATGTCAGCGCATTGCTGCAGAAAGGACAATTCACCCAATACAGCCCCTACAATGCGCGGGTCAACCTGCATCATGTCGACGTCGCTTCGACGGCGGCGCTGGCGGGATTCGACTATCCCGTTACCGGCACGGCCGACGTTTCGTTACAGATTACCGGGACCCGGGCTGCTCCACGCGTGCAGGGACACATCCACGCGGCGGATGCCTCGGCTTACGGTGAGTCAATCGAGAAGTTCGAGGCCGATCTGCACATCGTGGAGGGAGAAACCGAGCTCTGCAAGATCCAACTCACGCATCAAGATGCTGCCTTAAGCGGCGACGCAGCCTTTACGCCCGAGACCCGGGCCTTCCGGCTTGACCTTCGAGGACAGAATTTCGATTTAGCGCGCGTGCGCCAGATTCATCTCGACGAGTTGCGGGTGGACGGCCGTGCCGATTTTACTCTGCGAGGGTCTGGAACGCTCGATGCCCCGATGATCAACGCCGGAGTTCATGTTCGCGATCTCACGCTGGATGGTGAACTGGCGGGCGGACTCGATCTCGAAACCGTAACCAAAGATGGCGAACTGCGCGTGACCGGGCGCTCGGAGTTCACGCGCGGAAAGCTCTCACTGGAAGGCACGGTGGGCATGCGCGGCGATTATCCCGCGAACATTGATGCGCGCATCGATCATCTCGATCTCGATGCGCTCTGGCGCGCCTATCTCGGCGGCCAATTGACAGGGCATTCTGCTGTGACCGGAACGGTCGCGATGCAGGGGCCGCTGCGCTATCCGCGGCAATGGACGCTCAACGGCGACCTGGCCGACGTTACTATAGAGGCGGAATACACCAAGCTGCACAATCAGGGGCCGGTACGGTTTACATACGAGCAGCAGACCGCCCACATTGCGCCGACGCAGATGGTGGGTGAGGGAACCGATGTCACCGGAAGCGGCGCGATCCATTTTGCGGGCCCGCGGGAACTTGATCTCGCGGCCGATGGGCAGGTTGATCTCCGGTTGCTGGGCAGCATCAACTCTGACTTCACCGGCTCCGGTCTGATGTCGATTCATATGAATGTCGGAGGGACGCTGAGTAATCCTCTGCCGCAAGGTAGCATTCAGATCAAGAACGGGGCGGCCAACTATGCCGGACTGCCCAGCGGCCTGAGCGAAATGAACGGATCGCTGGCGTTCACCCGCGACAGCATTCACATCGAGCAACTGGCGGCGCGGACGGGCGGCGGCACTCTCGATCTGAAGGGCGACGCCACCTTGTTCAACCAGCAGCTTAATTTCAATCTCACCGCCGTGGGCAAAGAAGTGCGGTTGCGCTATCCGCCGGGTGTCAGTTCCACCGCTAATGCCGAATTGCACTGGGTGGGGAACCGCTCGGCATCCACGGTTTCGGGCGAAATCCTGGTCACGAAGTTGGCGGTGACACCCGGTTTTGACTTCGGCTCGTACCTGGAGCGAAGCCGGCAGTCGGTCGCGCTCGCACCCGCGAATTCGCCGCTGTACAACGTCAAGCTCGACGTGGCCGTCAGCACTGCGCCTGAGTTGCAAATGAAGACGGCGGTGGCGCGGCTGTCCGGCGATGCCGACCTGCACCTCCGCGGCTCGGTCGCGCGGCCCAGCGTGCTCGGCCGGGCGGATATTCTGGAAGGAGATGCAACCTTTAACGGTATCAAGTTCCGCCTGGAACGCGGCGATATCACGTTTGCCAACCCAGTCGCCATCGAACCGCAGGTCAACCTGCAGGCCACAACGCACGTTCGCAACTACGACCTGGACGTCACCGTCACCGGAACTCCGGATCGCCTTACCGTGAACTATCGGTCCGAGCCTCCGCTGCCCAAGTCGGACATTATCGCGTTGTTGGCCCTCGGCCGCACCAGCCAGGAGTCGGAGCAACTGCAGCAGCAATCCGGACAGACTCCCTTCACCGACGAAGCGACGGCGCTGATCATCAATCAGGCGATCAACCAAACGGTAAGCAGCCGCCTGCAAAAGCTGTTCGGGGTCAGCCGGATCAAGATTGACCCGCAAGGCTTGACCACGGAAACCAACCCTACGGCAAGAGGACCGCAGGTGACCATCGAGCAGCAGTTCGCCAATAACGTTTCTCTCACCTACAGCACCAACGTTTCGCAGAGTTCGCAGCAGATCATTCAGGGCGAGTATTACTTCACGCGCAATATTTCCGCAGTTGGCACGCGGGATCAGAACGGTGTGGTCAGCTTCGATGTTCGCGTCCGGCGCCGAAGGAAATAGAATCAAGGCGTGGGGCGGACTTTCCTCCCACGGGCCGGAATGACTTCTACCGCCGATACCGCGCTGCTTGCCGCTTTGCGTTCGCGCATGGTCGCAATCCAACTCCGCGACCGTGGCATTGCGGACGAGCGCGTGTTGCAGGCCATGGGCCGGGTTCCGCGTCACGACTTTGTAGCCCAAGGAGATCGCGATCAGGCTTACGAAGATTATCCCTTGCCGATCGGCGCGGGCCAGACGATTTCTCAACCTTACATGGTCGGGCTGATGATGGAGACGCTGCAACTTATTCCTGCAGACAAGGTTCTCGAGGTGGGTACGGGATCGGGATACGCGACGGCCCTGCTGGCCGAACTGGCGGCTGATGTGATCTCCGTGGAGCGTCACGCCTCGCTGGCCGAGCGAGCCACCGAACTGCTTGCGCGCCTGGGCTATACGAACTTGAAGGTAATTGTGGGTGACGGCGCTCTGGGTTTTCCCACTGGCGCACCTTACAATGCGATCCTGGTTTCGGCGGCCGCGCCCCAGGTGCCGCCCGCTTTGCTCGCACAACTCGCCGAAGGCGGACGCATGGTCATTCCGGTCGGACCCGGAGACTCTCAGCAGTTGCTGCTGATTCATATGCGAGGCGGCCAGCCGCACACCACGTTGCGCGAAATGTGCCGATTTGTCCCGCTGGTTCCGGGTCTTGGGTCTTAGGCCCAAACCCAAGAGCCAAGAGCCAAGAGCCAAAAGCGTGCTCCTGCTTTACAATCGAGCCGATGCCCGTCCTGCACAACCTGCGCGTGACGCTAGAGATGATCAAGTGGGAGCACTCGATCTTTGCGCTGCCGTTCGCGCTGTGCGGCGCCATGCTCGCGGCGGGAGGCCTTCCCACGGCCCATCAACTAGCCTGGATCATCGTGGCCATGGTCGCGGCGCGCTCGGCGGCGATGGCCTTTAATCGGCTGGCCGATGCGGCCATCGACGCTGCCAATCCGCGCACCAGAACTCGCGCCCTGCCGGCGGGCTATCTCACACCCGCGTTTGTGGCGACTTTCGTGGTGGTTTCGAGCACGATCTTTGTGCTGGCTGCGAGCCAGCTGAATCGACTGTCGTTGTGGCTTTCTCCGGTTGCTCTCGCTGTCCTGCTGCTCTACTCCTACACCAAACGCTTCACTCGATGGTCGCACGTGGTGCTGGGATTTGCTCTGGGGATCGCGCCAGCCGCGGCGTGGATTGCGGTGCGCGGCTCGCTGGATGGACGAATTCTGCTGCTCACTGCGGCGGTGACCTTCTGGGTCGCGGGCTTCGACGTTCTTTATGCTTGCCAGGATTTCGACTTCGACCGCCAGACCGGACTGCACTCCATCCCGCGGCACTTGGGGATTGTTCGCTCACTTTGGATAGCGCGCAGCTTCCACGTCATCATGCTGGGGTTGCTGGTCGCGTTGCTGTGGTCTTTTGGATTGGGCAAGGTTGCTGCGGCCGGCGTTGCTGTCGTGGGCGCGCTGCTGGCTTACGAGCACTCGCTGGTTTCGCCCGACGATCTGAGTAAACTGAATGCCGCGTTCTTCACCATGAACGGCGTCATCTCGGTGCTCTTTCTTGCATTTGTTGCTGGGGATTTGCTGCTTCGTAAATGAACGACAACAAAGTGGGGGCTAGCTCACCCCTACCCCGGCGTTGTCCCGTGCCATAATCGCGAACGCGACTGGAGGGCTCTCATGATTCGGACTGTTTACACTCTGATTCTGCTATCAACTCTTTCTCTGGCGCAACAACCCGCGCCGGCGAGAGATCCTACTCCAGGAAGCCCTGAGGACCTGGTCCAGCAGGGTCAGAAGCTGAGCCGGGAAGGGAAGCAGGATGAGGCTCTCGCCCTGTACGGCCGGGCACTCGACCGCTCTCCCAAACTCTACGAGGCGCATCTTGCGGCGGGAATGGCGCTTGATCTCAAAGGCGAGTATGCCGACGCCCGGGACCACTTCACCAAGGCCATCGAGGCCGCTCCCGCAGATTCCAAGCAGCAGGCGCAGCGCGCGCTGGCGATTTCCTACGTGTTTGAAGGCGATGCTTACAAGGCCTCGGAGCCCGAACTCGAGGTCTTCAACGCGCGTTTAGCGAAAGAGGATTCGGTCGGCGCGGCTGAGACCTGCAACGAACTGGCGCGCATTTATCTGGAACTGGGCGATCCCGACCACGCCTATAAGGTGTACAAGATGGGATACGAAACCGTATCGCGCAAGCCCGACCTGAGCGAGGCCGACAAGAACCTCTGGCTGTTCCGCTGGGAGAGCGCGCAGGCCCGGGTGGCGGCGCGGCGCGGCCAGGCCAACGAAGCGCAACAGCATGTGACCGCCGCAAAAACTGCTCTCGGCAACGCGAAGAATCCCGATCAGGAACGGTTCATTCCGTATCTCACGGGTTACGTCGCGTTTTATCGCGGAGATTACAAGACGGCGATTTCCGAGTTGCTGAAAGCTGATCAGCACGATCCATTCAATCTAGCGCTGCTGGCCCAGGCTTATGAGAACTCCGGCGAAGCGGCCACGGCCAGGGACTTCTACCGCAAGGCTCTGGAGTCGAACGCCCACCCAACGCGTTCGCTCGTCCCCTGGCAAAGAAGAAGTTAGCGTCCGCAATGTAGCGCGCTCCTGAACGCGTTTTGCTCTAAAACATCGCATATTACTTCGATCGACCGGGTTCTGAGAGTTGTTTCGCAGTGAGTGCATCTGGTTTGAAAGGCGTCCCTGGAATTCTGCCCCCGGCAAGTCTTGTCATCCTGAGGCGCCGTTCTTTGGCGCCGAAGGACCTGTGCACTCCCCGCCAGTTGCATGGGTCCTTCGCCGGGCCAAGAGCGCTCGGCTCAGGATGACAATACAAGCTAGGTCTCGCACAGCAACTCGAAACCATTCTAGGTCGCAAACACCCGCACTTGAAATGGCGCGAGCGAGAGGCACAGGGATGACCCCGTGGTTTGCGGATTCAGTGCGCCAGCCGGCGCTCCGAATTCGCGAAGCTGAGTTTGGTCGGGCCATGATGGGTCCCACGGCAGATAAAACTGGGGGAAGTTGTCGCCCCCTGCGTTGGCCACCACAAATACCTGACCAGTCTTTCCCAGCGCTTGTCCGCCAGTACGGCAATAGGCGAAGACTCTTACCCCAACGTTGTCGTCGATGGTGGGATGGAAGTAGAAGAACGCCACCTCATTGCGCTGCAGGGCGGGGTGGCTGGTTCGCAGACCGATCAAGTCCTGGATTCGATTGCAAAGCGTCTGGTGGCCGAGGTAGTCCTTCCGGGTCCAGTCGACCGGATCCTCCTGCTTCAGTCCGGGATCGGTGTGATCGGTGTCGTGAACATCGCCGAACTCCTCGCCTGCGAGAAACATCGGAATCCCTCGCGATGTAAGCATGAGAGCAAAGGTGCCGCCAATGCGCTCCAGGCTCTGCGCATGCGCCGCCTGGATATCGGCGGGCTGGCTCGCAATGCTGTCCACCAAAAGGCGGATCATCTGGGTTTGAGTTTCTCCGGGCAGCGGAGTCTTGCCCTCATAGCTCAGAATTTCCGAGAGATAGAAATTCATCAGCCGCTGCTCGGTGTATCCCGCCACATCATGCGAGGTGACGTAGTTCACGGCCTTGCTCAAATCGGAGAAGCCGTCGGAGCGATAGCTGCGGCTCAGGTCGTCCCATTCCCGCCAGTCCGCAATCATGTTCTGGATGCGGTCGCTGCGTGAGGGTTCGCCCCAGTTCGTCTGCAGACTGTTGTTCATCACCCGGCGAACCTCGTCGCGGAAATCGAAATTCCACATGGAGTCGACCAGCGTGCGCTCGTTGTACGCCTGATCCTCGGTGATCCCGGGATTGCGCGACGAATCTTCTGCGATCACCAGGAAAGGACGGTCAGGGAAGAGCCGCTCATGTTCCGCCCACGCCTGATCGTGAAATTCCTGCAGGAAGTCCCAGTTGTTGATGCCGCGGAATTCATCGAGGCGGAATCCGTCGATGTGATATTCGCCGATCCAGAACTTCGCCATGTTGTACTGGAAATCGCGGGCCAGGTATCCGCCATTGGCAGGATTGCGGTAGCGGAAGCGTTGTCCTCCCCAGCCGTTGCGCTCGGGTTCCTCGTCATCGCGCAGGTAATACCAGTCGTGGGCGAGCTGTTCCAGAGGACACTCGCGCGAATGGTTCATGACCACGTCGAGCAGCACGCGAATCCCATACTGATGGCACCGTTTGACGAAAAACTTCAGGTCCATCGGCGTGCCCATGTCGTAATCCGGAGATAGAAAGAAGCGGGAGCCGTATCCCCAGTTCAGGGTGTCGGCCGAGTCAAAGCAGGGCAGAAGTTCGATGGCGTTGATGCCCAGGGTGCGCAGATCGTCGAGATGCTCGAAGATCACCTTGTCGAACGTGCCCAGGTCAACCTCGCGATTGTCGGAGGCTACGGCCATCCAACGCACCGGCATTTCATAGATCACCATCTGGTTGTTGTTAGGAAGAGTGACGCCCACCGGGAATTCGTCGTCCCAGGAGAAAGGGTCGGTGACTCGCTTGCCATTCTCGATGTGGAAGACGGACCGGTACCCGCCGAACTTCACCAATTCCATTGCGCCTGGATCGGACACGGTTTGGGTCATATCGGCGTCGATGAAGCACTCATATTCGTAAGCTCCATCGGCCAATCCCAGGGAGCTGACGTCGATTTGATAGAAACCGGGAGATGTCGGATCGGCCACGAGCGGCGCGGTTCGCCAAGCCTTGCCGAAATGGTCCCGGTCTTCCAGGGAGGCGAAGCGGAGCGTCGGGATTGCTGGTGTGCTGAGAGGGATACGAATCAGTTCCGGCAGTGAGGTTAAGGGTCGTGGCGGGAACTGCAAGGGAGGAGCTACATCTCGGAGTGCCATCGGGTTCACCTCCACAGATTTCAAGACATTTGGACGGGGCCCTGGTTCGTTGGGAGTGGATAAGTCAGGCCGTCACACAGAAAAGCGTCTCAATCATGTGCGCAGATCGAACCGCGTGGGAACCCGGTGTCGGACTACGAGGGGGAACTGCGTACAGTCGGGAAACCAGCCATCCATGCGCCGACTAGGTTACTAGTGCTGATTCTAACCCCGGATGCTGGCCTGAAGGTTTCTTGATTGTAAATATTGAGCGAACACTCCCGAATCGAATGTGCATTAACGTGGCCACGGATTTGCACCGATTGACACGGATAAGCGCGTTGATTCAAGTCAGTGATCCGTGTGAATCCGTGTGATCCGTGGCCAACGGTCTTTGCAGGGGCTTCGCCTTTACTGGTTGACCTTGAGTATCATTAATGTGCCGCTTTCGAGTTTCACATTATTCTTGTCGGAACTTACGACTGAGGCCTGCGTACCGGTGCCTCCCTGGGAAAGCGTAACGTGCGACATTCCGATTACACCTTGTGTCTGGGATGTGATTGGAGGAGTCGCGTGCGCGCCTGTTGGCGTGTCGCTCGGCATGCCAGCACCGGACGGCGCGGGAGTCGTCGACCCGCCCATTCCCGAGGGCCTTCCCGAACTGCCAGCCGTTGGTGCTCCGCCCGAGCCGCCCGGGGATCCCGGATAGGGCTGCTCGTTGCCCGCGGTTGCGTTGGGGTTTTCGCTTTGGGCGCCGATGATGGCCTGAATCGACATCGGCAATGACACGTCACCACCGTTCATGACGGCGTGGTCGAAGGCGATTCCTACCGTGGACTCTTTCTGTTCCTTGCTGCGCGCTTGTGCTTCGGTTACGTGTCCGACCACTTTTGTGTCCTTGGGCACAAGCACTTCACCGGTATTAGTCTTCATGTCCTCAGTCACCTTGGCCTCGACCTCGTCGCCCGTTTTGACCTTCTTGGCATCGATGGTCTTCGTCAGTATCACCGGAATCACGCTACCGGGCGCGATTTTGGTCGTACCCGTTGAGGGCGACGCGGAGCGCTCACTGGCCTGCGGCTGAGAAGTCCGTGGCTGTTGAGGCTGGGCCTGAGGCGACTGATCCTGGGGTGCCGCAGCGCTTGGATCCGTCGATGATGGCGTTGTACTTTGGGCGGACGAGTATCCGTATAGCAGGGCGCCGGTAAGCAGTGCAGCAGCAAAAATGTGTTTCATTGTCGATCTCCTTCCACATTGGCGAAGGGCGCGCAATCCATGGGTAAATAGATGCAGGTTCAGGCCAGGAAGGTAGGCCACGATCTACCTGGGCTCGACAACCGCCAATCTCGGAATGGCATCGGATTAGCATGAAAAACCGCTTCTTCTTCTCGTGTCTGCCCGTCGTGTTGTTGCTGGGGTGTGCCGCTTGCTCGCCGAATCAGAGTCCTGATCAGCTACGCCAGAAGACGGCCGAAGAGACGGCAGCCATCAAACGCGACACGAAAGCTGTGGCGGAAGGCGTCAAAGAAGGTCTCAGCGGGAAGAAGTCCGTGGATCTGAATAAAGCCTCGCGAGAAGACCTGTCCTCCCTGCCAGGTATTTCTGCCCAGAAGGCGGAGCGCATTGTGGCCGAGCGTCCTTACGCGAATACCCATCAACTGGTGACTAGGCATGTGCTGTCTGAGGATGAGTACGCCCAGATTCAGGACCGCATCGTCGTGACTCACTAACCGCGCTTACTAGCCATGGTTGGCAATGGCACACCCGCATATTCGTGCGATATCATCATAAGGATGACTTCTTCGCGCCCCTTCCAGACTCACGCATTTCAGACCGACGACCCGCGTCTTCAGCCGATCTACGACAAGGTCGTGGCGGGGAAGCGACTTGATGCCGCCGACGCTCTCGCCCTTTACCGCACCGGCGATATTCTAGCCGTGGGATGGATGGCGAACTCCGTGCGTGAACGTTTGCACGGCGACAAGACGTATTTCAACGTCAACCGGCATCTCAATCCTACGAACGTCTGCGTCGCGGCCTGCCGGCTGTGCGCCTTTGGCCGAAAGAAAGATGCGCCCGGAGCCTACACCATGGCTCTCGAGGAAGCGTTCGAGACTGCGGCTTCCGGGTACTCCGAGGCGGTTACGGAGTTCCACATCGTCGGCGGATTGCATCCCGACCTGCCGTTTCAGTATTTCCTGGATCTCTGTTCCGGCCTGAAGCAGCGCTTTCCGCAGGTTCACCTGAAGGCGTTCACCATGGTTGAGGTGGCCTACTTGTCAAAGCGGGCGAAGCTTTCGATTCGCGAGACCCTGGTGCAACTCAAGGCGTCGGGAGTGGATTCGCTGCCGGGTGGCGGGGCGGAGATTTTCGCCGACCGCGTGCGCCATATCATTTGCGACCACAAGATTGATGGCGACCAGTGGCTCGAAACGGCCCGTCTCGCCCACCAGATTGGCTTGAAGTCGAACGCGACGATGCTCTACGGACACGTCGAGAACGATGAAGACCGTGTCGATCATCTGCTTAAGCTGCGCGCCCTGCAGGACGAGACAGGCGGATTCCAGACGTTCATCCCGCTGGCCTTCCATCCGGATAACACTCCGCTGCAGCACCTGCCCAAGACGACCGGCATGCTCGACATCAAGCAGATCGCGGTGAGCCGGTTGGTGCTCGACAATTTCCCGCACATCAAGTCGTACTGGCAGATGATGACCGCCAAGATCGCGCAGATCTCCCTGCGCTTCGGCGCCGACGACATGGATGGCACGGTGATCGAAGAGAAGATCTACCACGACGCCGGCGCCACCACGCCGCAAGGCATGCGCCGCGAAGAGTTGGAGCGCCTGATCCGCGCCGCCGGCCGCGAGCCGATCGAGCGCGATACCCTCTACCGGCCGGTCACGAGGACCGAGACCTCGGTAACCGTCGCTGTGTAAGGCCGACTGCTCAGACACATCCCCGCCCGATGTCTCTGGAGCCGCGTGCCACGCGGATCTTGCCCTTAGTGAGATGGTTTTTCTGCGGTTAGTTTGTGCAGGTCGTCGGCCGACGTGTTCAGCAGATAACGCAGCACTGCGACTTCGGCTGTGATTCCGGTGTGCAATGCCGGATCGACATCCGGCGCGAACAGAGGAGAATGATTCGACGGCAGATGCGTTCCCGCGGCCTTGGCCTGCGCTAACTTCTCCGGGTCCGCTCCTCCCAGGCTGAAGTAGAATCCCGGGACGCCCTGCTCGACGAAGTACGAAAAGTCTTCGGAGGGAGTGATCGGTTCACCAGTTACCACCTTATCTTTTCCCAGCGCGGCTTCCAGCGGTGCCCGGAGCCGCTCGGCCAGCGCGGGATCGTTGTAGACCAGGTCTGTTCCTTCATAGCGGTCGATCGAAGGTTCGCGCGGGGCGCCAGCCGCTGCGGCTTCCGCTTTCGCAATGCGGCTGATGGCGGCTAGAACCTGCTGGCGCACGTCGGACTTGAACGTCCGGACGGTCAAGCCCATCTCCGCCTGATCGGGAATGATGTTGTTTTTTGTGCCCGCGTGCAGATACCCGATGGTGACAATCGCCAGCTCTCCAGGTTTGACTTCGCGAGACGCAATGGTCTGCAGAGTAAGAACCGTTCGCGCCGCAATCACGATCGGATCCACGGTCGTGTGCGGAGATGCGCCGTGTCCACCCTTGCCGTAGATGGTGATGCGAACCGAATCCGAATTCGTGTTGTAGACACCCGGGGTGATGGCCACCATGCCGGCTGGGTATTCGTTGCCGACGTGTAAGGCGACGGCGACGTCCGGCTTCGGAAAGCGCGTGAACAGGCCGTCTCGGATCATACCCTCTGCGCCGGCAATCGTCTCTTCGGCTGGCTGGCCAATCAGCATCAGAGTTCCATGCCAGGTGTCTTTGCTGTGCGCCATCACTTCGGCGGTGCCCAATAACGACGCCATGTGCACATCGTGCCCGCAGGCGTGCATGACGGGAACGTCGCGTCCGGCGTCGTCTTTGGCTCGCACTTTGCTGGCATAGGAAAGGCCGGTCTTCTCTTCGACGGGCAAAGCATCGAGTTCGGTCCGGAGCATGATGGCTGGGCCTGTGCCATTCTTCAGGATGGCGACGATACCGGTTCCGCCTACATGTTCGGTCACTTCGTAGCCGGCGCTGCGCAACCGGGCAGCTAACTTCGCGGCGGTTTGCGTCTCGTGCGTCGAGAGTTCGGGATTCTGGTGCAAATCGACGTAGAGGCCGTGGGCATCGGGGTAGACGCTCTCGACTTCTTTCGCTGTCGGAGCCTGACCAAAGGCGAGCGCCGTGAGTGATGCCAACCATAGCAATCTTTCAGGAGTCATGGAGTGGGATGATAACGGCCCATGCAACGGCTCGCAATAGCCGAGACGCGTCGGCGGATGGGTTGTCGAAAAATGACGGCGGGTTGCCTCGTACATTCCGGGAAATGAGCTTCTTTTCATGAAAAATTCGGATCCAATTCTCCGCTTGCCTTTTTTGAACCGGGTGTACAATTCGGCTTAGGAAGCACTTGGTTGCGCGACTTCGTTAGCAAGGCCGAGGCGCTCATGAACGTCCACATCAGTTACCGTCTTCATAAATCTCCCGCCGTAGAAAAAGAAACTCAACATCAGATCGAAAAACTGCGGAAACGCCTTCAGGTCTTCCGGCCTGAACTCATCCACTTGAAAGGAGTTGTGGAGGAGGTCTCCGCGCGCGAAGGCACCAGCGTTTCTCTCAACTTGCGTTTGCCCTCGGGCCAGATGGCCGTGCAGACTAACGCTCCGACCGCTGCCGCCGCAGTGAAGGGCGCGTTTGAGGACTTGCTGCAGCAAGTAAACAAGCACAAGCAGATTCTGCGCTCGTCGCACAAATGGCAGCGCGGAAAGCGCGGAAATACCGTCCGCCCCTCGCAGACGGTAAGCGAGGTTCCGTTCGAGCAAACGCTCGCCGCCGTATACCCGCCGATGGTTTCAGCCGATGATGTCCGTTCCTATGTCAACGTCAACCTGGCTCGCTTGGAACGCTTCGTCGAGCGCGAGATTTACTTCCGGGAAGCCCAGGAGTCCGTTGCCCCCGATCAGTTGAGCAAGGAAGAAGTGATCGACGAAACCATCGCTGCCGCTTTGGGAGACGGCGAGGAGAAGCCCGAGCGATTGACGCTTGAGCCCTGGCTTTATCGGTTGGCTCTGCACGCACTGGATGAGTTATCGCGGACCGACGAAAGCAACGGCAATGCGGTGTGTCTGGAAGAATCCGCGCGTCAGCCCAACGTCAAGGGCAGCGACGAGCCGGAGTTGCAGTTTCATCAGCCCGATGAATCGATTACGGGCGCTACCGTGATTGCGGACTCGCGCGTGGCCACACCGGAGCAAATCATGGCCTCCGACGAGATGCTGCGTCTGATTGCCTCCGCTCTGCGTGATCTGGGTTCTGGTCCACGCGAGGCGTTCATTCTTCACACCATCGAAGGCTTCAGCGTCAGCGAGATCGCGGGGATCACCGGCCTTCCGACCGACCGGATCGTCGCTTTCATCACCGCCGCCCGCGAACACCTGCGCAAATCGCCGGGCCTGGCCCGCGAGTTTCACGAGCGGCTGGCTCCGTCTGGCGTCGCCTAATCCCAATTGCAAATTTTCGAGAGGTTATTCCATGAGTATTACTCGCGAACAAATACGAGAAGTGGCTGAATTCGAAGATTCTAATTCCTGTGCAGTCAGCTGCTATTTCCAACCCTCCACGCCCCGCAACAAGGCGCATAAGGAAGACGCGATTCTGATCAAAGATCTGGCGCGCGAGGCGCTCCGTAAGCTGGAGACTAAAGGAACTAAAGAGAGTGCGCGCGGCGATCTCGATCGCATCGTTCGGCTGTCGGGAGAACTCCGCAGCAACGGAACTCATGCCAAAGCTGTCTTTGCTTGCGCCGGGGAGAAGTTCTGGCGGGAATATGACTTGCCTCCGACCCTGTCCGGAACGCAGCTTTTTGTGGACCGCCACTTTCATCTCAAGCCGCTGGCGCACCTGCTGGGCGCGTTCCCGCAATTGGGCGTGGTGCTGGTCGACCGTCACCGGGCCCGCTTTTTTGACCTTCGCATGGGCGAATTGACGGAGCGCGAGGGCTTGTTCCAGCCGCTGTCGCGCAAAGGCCGCAGTGACGGCTATGCCGGATATGACGGTGGTCACGCGCAGCGCCGCGTCGACGACGAGGCCCGCCATCATTTCAAGGCTGTGGCTGAAGTCCTGAAGGAGTCTTTGGAAAAGGGTGTGTTCGAGAAGTGGATCTTGGGCTGCCAGGACGTTCACCGTGCGCAACTGGAGCCGCAACTGCATCCTTATGTGAGCCAGGCGCTGTCGGGACGGTTTTCGGCGGACACGGTCCACATCACACGCGACGAAATTCGCACACACGCGCAGCAGATCGTCGACCGCTGGCAAAGCAATCGCCGCCGCGAACTGGTCGGGCTGGTGCTCGACCAGGCGCGTAGCAAGGCACGGGGCGTCACCGGCCTGCGCCGCGTGCTACGTTCGCTGGAAATGGGAGAAGTGCAGACTCTGCTGATCGGCGAGAACCTTCAGGCGCATGCCGTCGAGTGTGCCGGGTGCGGCCATCTGGACGCACACTTGGTAAGTTTCTGCCCGGCCTGCGGCCGGGCGACGCAGGAAGTCGTCGACGTGGGCGAAGCCATCCTGCCCTGGGTGATTCGCCGCGACATTGAAACCTTCTACGTCAAGGATGACGCCGAATTCGACAAGGTCGGCAATATCGCCGCTCTCCTTCGCTTCCGGGCGGAGAACGTGCAGCCCATAACGTCAGCGGCGGCAGATAACTTGGCGAAAGCAGGCGCCGCGTATCCCGGGCGCCTGCGCAGATTTGCCAGCCGTTGAGCTGGGGCTAGCTAAAGTTTCAAGGGGACCTGCGACTAGCTGCTCGAATTCGTGTCGAGCGAGCCGGATGCGGTTTTGTTGGGGGCGCCATGAGTTCCATCTTCGTCGTCATCCTGTTCTCACTGATCGTGTTGTTCGGCATTTACGTGTTCTTCCGTTTCGTGGCTTGGCCGCTGGTTAGCCTTTTCGCGAGGCTAGTTGGGGCGACCTGGCAGGGCCGCTCCGGTCTGAATCCCCAAACCCGTCCCGGCCGATGGAGACTGCTTGGCCTGACCTGCATTGTGGTCGGGGCTCTGCTGGCTGGGGAAGCGCGAGGCCTGCCAATACTCGATCCAGTTATGGCGTGGATGAACATTGACATGGCGGCGGGAGGAGCAGAGACGGCAGCCGGTATCTTCGGCCTGTATGGCGGTTTTCTGGTATTCGCGTTGTTGGGGACTCGCTGCTTCGCATATGCGAAGCGGTTTGATGCGGCTCCAGCGTCTGCTGTGTTTTCCCAGGATTCACGTCCACCGGTTGTATATCTTCGTTCGTTCGCCGATGACTCCAAAGCGGCAAATCGGCTGGGGCTTGCGGCGGACCTGAAGGTAGATAGCGAAGAGGGAGAGATCGCGGAAATCGTGCGTTCGGTTGGACCGTTGGTCGCAATCGGGCGCCCGGGCGAGGAACTCTCCTACTACGGTGCTGCGCGAATCTACGTGGGAGACGGGGACTGGCATGAGCATGTCCGAAAATTGCTGTCTCAGGCCAAGCTCGTTATTGTCCGGGCCGGCGAAACGGCCGGATTGTCTTGGGAGATTGGAGAATGCGCCAAAACGGTGGAACCCCGCAGGCTCATCATTCTCGTGCCCCTGAGTCGGCGGGGTTACGAGGACTTTCGCGCCATCGCAGCACCACTATTTCCGTGTCGCCTCCCGGAATACACGGGTCGGCGAGTGGGTGAGACTACTCTCCGAGCTATTGTGTACTTCGACGCCGACTGGGATCCGCATCTGGTTCCCATCATCAACGAGAGCTATCTGTCGTACTGGTTGGGGATCTTCGCGAACTTCCTGACGGGTACAACCGCTCTCGACCGGGAAAAATCGGAGATGCATCGCATCCTGGACTCGGTATTGCAACCCCTCATCCGCCGAGCGGCGTAAAGTGGAGTCTCACCGATCATGCACGACTCGTTCGCCCAGCTATGGTGGATGGCGGACGCAAGCTGCACTCGTGATATTCTTCGGCGTTCCGTCCGCTGCCAATCCCACCTCTTCCATGGTGAGCGAAGCGGCAATCGGCTGTTGGCAGTCGAAATAGATTCTGTCTCAAAATTGATTTGCTAATCGAACCGATCGATTTCCCCGGGGAGGAATCCGTGACACTCTCGCGCCGTGATTTTGTGAAGACGTCAGTCTTGGGAGCCGTGGCCGCCGGAGTGCGAGCGCGGGCAGAGGTTCCGAGCGCCAGCAACGGCCAGCAGGGCCATGCTTCAGATAGCGACGCTCCGAAGCGTCCGATCATAATCTGCGCCCATAACGGATACGCTTATGTCGAGGCGGCATATTCCTTCCTCAAAGGGGGCGGGGACACGCTGGATGCAGCGATGCGTGTGGTGAAAGGCCCGGAAGACGACCCCAATGATGATTCCGTCGGCCTGGGCGGCTTGCCCAACGAAGAAGGAGTGGTTGAGCTCGATGCCTGCTGCATGCACGGTCCCACGCGGCGTGCCGGTTCGGTGGGCGGCGTGCGCAACATCAAGAATGTGTCGATGGCAGCGAAAGCTGTGATGGAGCATACCGGTCACGTCATGCTGGTCGGCGAGGGAGCGGAACGATTTGCCGTTGCCTTGGGCTTGCCTCGCGAGAACCTGTTGACCGAGCGCTCGCGCAAGATCTGGCTGCTGTGGAAGGAATCTCATTCCGATCGCGACTGGTGGGGGCCCGGAATGGCCGATCCGCATTGGCGTCCGCCAGCGGCGGAATCGAAACCGCAGGCTGAGTTCTGGCAGGAGCATATTCAACGACTGCAGCAGCGAGCGGCCGATCTGGGAATAGAGCCCGAGTTCCAGTTGGCATCTGTCCGCCGCGTGCTGTTTCCGCCCACGGGCACGATTCACTGTTCGGCGTTAAATGAAAAAGGCGAGATGTCGGGTATCACCACAACCAGCGGCTTGGCATTCAAACTGCCTGGCCGATGCGGTGATTCGCCGATCATCGGCGCCGGCTGTTATACCGACCAGGACGTGGGCTCTGCCGGCGCAACCGGCGCCGGGGAGGAGAACATCAAGATCGCCGGCGCTCACACAATTGTCGAGAACATGAGGCACGGCATGGCGCCGCAGGAAGCCGGGATGGACGCGCTCAAGCGCATCGTCCGTAACTACAACAGCGACATGATCAAGCTCCACTACATGGACATGACCTACTACATCCTGCGCAAAGATGGCGCGTACGCTGGAGTGTGTTTGTGGGAAGGATATTCTCCCGGGCATCCGCATACATTCGCGGTGCACGACGGGACCCTCCGTTACGAGGTCGCTACGCCCTTGCTTAAGGGATATTCGCAGGACTGGCCGCCGATGCCGACGATTCCGGAGGACCTAAAGAAGGGTTCGGAGTATGTGAAGTAGGAAGATTCTCACCGAACCAACGGGACGCCCGCCTGTACCGCTGCCTCTTCCAATTGCCGGTCCAGGGTTGCAAGGGGAAGTTGCTGAACTCTCGCTGTATCGAGATACTCAGCGTCGTAGGCGGTAAGTCGAAAGTCCCTGGCCGCGGTTATGACACGCCGTATTGGGAGGGGCTGCGGGCTATCGTCAATGGACTGGGCGAGCACGATTTCGAAGTTCTGCAGACCATGAGCGATATCGGACGGGGCAAGAAGGCCTCGTCTCTCTGCAACGACAAATCCATTGGCAACTTCAACCCGCCAAATTGGCGGAACCAGGCCGCGGTCGCCCGCCAGCAGGAGCTGCCTCACGCGCATGGCATAGGGCGCCATGGGACGATCGATGAACCAGGCTAGGGCTACGGAGGCGTCCAGAACAAACCGCTTCACCGACGTCCTTCTTCGATGAGATCCTTAACCGTCATGCCCTTGGGCAAGGGCTTGGCCCGCATACGGATTCGCTCGATCTCGGCAAAAGCTTCTTTCAAGCTGACGTTATTGCTGGCAGGAACGATGTAAACGGCAAGCTTTCCCCTGCGGGTGATGCCAATCCTCTCCCCTTTGCTGGCGCGCTCGACGAGTTCCGAGAGCTTCTGTTTTGCCTCAAACAACCCCACACTTCGCATCGATCCCCCCACTGATTCATCTAGATGGATCATCTAGATTATACCACACCATCCGTACGGGGGCTTTACCAACGACCAACGACCAACGACGACCGGCCAACGACCCCCTTAGGAGAACCTCACCTTCACGTCTGGCCCTTTCTCCAAGTGGATGCTCTCCACAAACCGCACCTTCCCGGTGCGCAGCGTCATGATCACCGAGGACGTCCGCGTTCCTTCGCCAAAGAAACGCACACCCTTCATCAGTGCGCCATCGGTGACACCGGTCGCGGCGAAGATCAATTGCTTCCCGGGGGCGAGATCTTCAGCTTCGTAGATGCGGCTCTTGTCTTTGATGCCCATGCGGGCGAGACGCTCTTCCTGATCGGGCTTCACGACCAGGCGGCCGAGCATGTATCCGTTCAAACAGCGGATGGCGGCGGCTGTGATCACACCCTCCGGCGCGCCGCCGGAGCCCATGACGACATGCACTCCCGTCCCGATGACGGCCGCGGCGATTCCCGCCGAGAGGTCGCCATCCCCGATCAGGCGGATGCGCGCCCCCGCCGCACGAATGTCAGCGATCAGTTTCTCGTGGCGGGGACGGTCGAGCACGATCACAACCAGATCTTCCACGTCGCGATCCAGGCGCTTCGCAATGTTCTTCAGATTGTCGGCGACGGGCGCATCCAATTCCACTGCATCCTTGCACGACGGGCCCACAACAATCTTTTCCATGTAGCAGTCGGGCGCGTTGAGCAGGCCTCCGCGCTCAGAGGCGGCCAGCACGGTAATCGATCCGGGCGCGCCGGTGGCGCACAGATTGGTGCCTTCCAGCGGATCGACGGCTATGTCGACCTCGGGCACATCGCTGCCGTCGGGAAATTCGGCGCCAACTTTCTCGCCGATATAGAGCATGGGAGCCTCATCGCGTTCGCCTTCGCCAATGACGATGGTGCCGCGCATGGGGATGGTCTCCATGCTTTTGCGCATCGCTTCGGTAGCGACGTGATCGCTGAGCTTGCGCTCGCCTTGTCCCATGGTGCGGGCCGAGGCGATAGCGGCGACTTCGACCACGCGCAGGAATCGCGACGCCAGGTCGCTCTCGATGTTTTCCCCGAAACTCCGGGCCTTGCCTTCTGGACGAGTCTGCGTAGACATACGGATCTCCGAGACCCTGGGGCGGCTTTGCCGCTTGGGCCCCGCGCATAATGCCCCAACCGATAGGCGCTGGTCAAGACATGTAGGGGCAAAAAGCACGGTGAGCCTGTCGGGGACGGTGAAACGAATTTCCACCTGGTTGCACTATGAGCCAGCGAGATCTCAGGAGGTCTTATGTCGGCTGTAGCTGATAGCACACTAAGCGTTGGAAAGCCCCTGCGCGTGTCATCCGATCAGGTGTGGATTCCGCTGTTGGGCGGCCTTTGGGTCATCTTTAACGTGGGCCTGGCGGCGCTGGGGATCTATATCAAGTGGCCAGGAACTTGTTCGTTCGTGGCCGGGTTGGTCAATGGCACGCTCCTTTCGGTAGTTGCCGTGGCTCTAGCAAGTGAGCGATTTCAGGCGGGCGCCACTGGACTGCTCGGCGGACTCAGTTTGAGCGGCCTGCGCAGCGACGGCAGCATGATTTGGAAAGCCACGGAGAGCATCCACGGCCTCGTGGACCAGTTGCTTCGTTCTATGGGTATCGAGATCAATGAGGCGTTCCATCACGCCATCGAGCAGGAAATTCTCTACGTCATCTGGACCATCGTATTTGTCGTGATGGCCTCGCTGATCGCCGAGTGGGTGCGATCATCCCGGGCGCAAGGCTGAATTGGAAACCGCATGGCATCTGCAAGCCGTGGCCGAGAGATCACATCGGTCGGCCAAGTAAAATATTCGATCCCGAGCGCCAGCAGACCGTGGTATCCTCCTACCCCTGATTCGGAACGAAGCTCATGCCCGACGCACGCCCGCTGACTTTTCTCTGCATCACCACCTACGAAAAGGGACAGGAGTTCATGCGCGAGTGCAAACGCCAGGGCTGCCGGGTGCTGCTGCTGACGGCGGAAAAACTCCGTGATGCCGACTGGCCGCGCGAAAGCCTCGACGATACCTTCTATCTTCCGGCAGAGATTCCGGTTGCCGACATCGTGAACGCGGTCACCCATCTGGCGCGCACCCG
Organism: uncultured Acidobacteriaceae bacterium; assembly: GCA_963768265.1. Classification (GTDB taxonomy): domain Bacteria; phylum Acidobacteriota; class Terriglobia; order Terriglobales; family Acidobacteriaceae; genus Sulfotelmatobacter. The sequence goes on along the minus strand of CAVYHM010000047.1, from coordinate 123,151 downwards.
CAAACTCGACCGCATCGTCGCTCTTGACGAATACGACATGGAGACCGCCGCTACCCTGCGTGAACATTTGCGCATCCCGGGCATGGGGCTCACCACCATGCGCTACTTCCGCGACAAGTTGGCCATGCGCATGCGCGCGCTGGATAGGAACGTGCGAGTTCCTGATTTCGTGCCGGTGGTGAACCACGACGATATTCGCTACTACATGGACCATGTGCCCGGCCCGTGGGTGCTGAAGCCGCGGCAGGAAGCGTCGGCGATCGGGATCAAGAAGATTAACGCCGCGGCAGACCTTTGGCCGGTGCTTGAGCACCTCGGCGACAAACAGTCGTCGTTCCTGCTGGAGAAATTTGTTCCCGGGGAGGTCTATCACGTCGACTCGGTGGTGTCGGAGAACGAAGTCGTCTTCGCCAACGTCAGCAAGTACGGCAAGCCACCGATGAACGTCGCCCAGGGCGGTGGAATCTTTACGACCTTCACCGTGCCGCGGGGGAGCGAAGCAGATGCCGGGCTCCGGGCCATTAACCGTGACTTGATTGCGGCTTTAGGGCTGTTGCGCGGAGTGGCACACGCGGAATTCATCCAGGCGCATGCCGACGGGCATTTCTACTTTCTCGAATGTGCGGCGCGGGTGGGCGGCGCCTACATCAACGAGATGGTCGAGGCCGCGACCGGAGTGAATCTGTGGCGGGAGTGGGCGCGCATCGAGATTGCCGGGGGCGACGGCAGTTACAAACTGCCGCCGGTGCGCGAGGAGTATGCCGGCGTGATTCTCTCGCTAGCACGGCAGGAGGATCCGGATACGTCGGCCTACAACGACTCTGAAGTGCACCTCCGAATCAAGAAGCATCACCACGCCGGCCTGGTGCTGCGCTCGACGGACCCGCATCGAATTCCGGTGGTGCTTGAGAACTATGCTCAGCGCTTCGCGGAAGAATTTCTCGCGATTGAACCTCCGCGAGACAAGCCCACCGCTTAGCCTCGTGTGGAGCGGGCACTCTGCCCGCTCCATTAGAAAATAAATCTCGCGCTCAACTGAATCTGGCGTGGCGGTTTGTTGCCATAGGAATTCGATGAGAGAACCTTCCCAAAGCTCGGTCCGCCGTACCGTGAGGTGGCTGAGCCGCAAACTTGTGGAGAGGGCGGGCAGTCAAAAACGTGACTCGGGATATCGAAGTTGGGATGATTGAACAGGTTGAAGAAATCACCGCGAAACTGCAGGCGGCGGTCTTCGGAGCCGAGGGCTGTACTCTTGGACAAACTGAAATCGAGATTCGTGAATCCCGGCCCCGTGAGAACATTCCTGCCCTCAGTCCCGAACAGGGGAAGACCGGTAGTACCCACCGCAGGACTTGCAAAGGCACACGGATTGAACCAGTCTTGCGGAATCTTTACCTGGCTGGCGCAGCCCGCACCGGTGCTGGGCTGAAATGGGCTGGCGACCAGATCCGGTCGCGCGGGATTTCCGAATGCGGCCCCGGCTGAGGTGGCCGCTCCGGCCAGTACCACGGTGAAAGGCGATCCCGTCTGTGCGGTCACGATTCCTCCTGCCTGCCAGTTGTCCAGAAGCCGCCTTGGGCCGTGAGTCCACATGCGGTGCAGCGGCAGGTCATAGACGAAGCTGCCGGAAAAACGGTGAACTGCGTTGAAGTCCGACGGCCCACGGTCGGCTGCCAGATCCCGCGAGTCCTGTGGCAGGCCCGAGCCGACGCTGCCGCCGAACACCGACGAGATGTCATCCAACGACTTGGAGTAGGTGTAGGAAAGTAGCAAAGACAGCCCGTAGCTGGTGCGCTTCTCGGATCGCAGTTGCAGGGAGTTGTAATTGCTGTTCGCGTTGGACTCCACAAAGAGGATCGAAGCAAACTGCGGATACGGCGGCCCCGTGTTCGGGTCCACCTGGTTCAGATCGAGTACATCGCTCAAATGCGTTCCTTTGGAACCGACATAGGCCACGTCCACCATCCAGTTCGGCAGCACCTCGTACTGCAGGTCGGTGTTCCACTGCTGCATGTATCCATCGCGAAACTTGGGAGAAATCATGTTGTCCTGGACCAGTCCTCCCTGCAGACTCAGAATGTCCTGCACGGTACACACTCCACCCGGACATGCCAGCGGGTTTTGCTGCACGAACGACAGGTGGTAAAACGGCGGATTGATCCGAGGAAAGATGTTGATATTCGCGATCGAAGAATCATAGAAGATGCCGTAGGCGGAGCGAACCACCCATCGTTCGGTCTTCAGCGGCCGCCATGCAAAACCGAGGCGTGGGCCAAAATCGGTGCGGGTCGGCGAGTAGGTCGCGCGTGGAATTCCATTAGTGCCCGCTCGAATGAACTGGCAGTCGGGAACCGGACTGCAGGTGGCGGAGTTGGAACTGAGGTCGGGCACGCTGAATCGATTCAGCGCTTCGACTGGCGGGCTGTTGTATTCATAGCGCAGGCCCACGTTGAGCAGGAAGCGCGGGACTACATGGATGTCGTCTTGAACATATGTGCTGACACCGTGGCTGCGCAGGCTGTTATACGTGTTGCCGCTCACCCCAATGGCGGCATCCGGAATTCCCGAGAGCAACTCGGTCAAAGCTAAAGTTGGCAGATCCAGGCCCGGAGGCGGAGTACAGGTAGCAGATTGCGTGAGAACACATCCCAGGAAGAGCCACTCGCCGCGTGCCAGAAAATCGAGATAGTTGTCGATCCGAATGCGGTGAACGTCAATTCCGATCTTGAACTGATTACGCCCAACCGTCCAGGCCACGTTGTCGGCGAGTTGCAGCGTGGTGTCGTGGCGGTCTTGCGGATAGTTGACGGGTTCGCCTATGCCGTCAAAACCCGTAAGGGAGATGTCTGGGTATCCGAAATCCACCGGGTTGGTGAGAACATCCGGAAAGCCCAGCTGCGCGCTATGGTCGGTGCCATGGTTCTGCTGCAATACAGTCGCCCTCATGCGAATGAAGCCCAGGCGGAATTCATTGAGCAACCGGGAATGGAATACGCGGGTCCATTCCAGACCTGCATTTTGGCCATGGTTGAGCGAGAAGCTCCCATAACCCGGTAGCGCGGTGAAAGCATTGACCGGATCGAAGGGATTGAAAGTGTTGCCATCGATCAGTGAGTAGTGGGCCGAAACCGTGTCAGTCGCGCTGAAGTGCTGGTCAAGCTTTGCCGAGTAGAGATTCTCCGACTCGCGAATGACCGGCGCCGAAAGGAACAAATTCGAATTCAACAGGTCCGAACCAACGTTGGCCTGTGGATATAGATTGAACACGTTCTGCCCCGGCTGGCACGACGGATTCAAAGGGCACCCGAAGAATTGTTGCGCCAGGACCTGAGCCGTTGCCCATTGCACTTGGCTCGGCACGGTAGCTTGCCGCGTGCTCGCCTGACGCCGGCGCAATCCCTCATACGAAATGAAAAAGAAAGTTTTGTCCTGGCGAACCGGCCCGCCCAGCGTGCCGCCGAACTGGTTGCGCTGCAGCCCTGGGATGCCTCCGCACTCGCCCGGCACCGACGTGGGAGTGCAATCGGGGAAGTCGAAATAGTTCTTGGCGTCCATGCTCCGGTTGCGGAAGTATTCGAACAGCGTGCCGTGAAAAGCGTTGGTGCCACTCTTCAACACCACGTTGATCTGGGCGCCGCCGCCACGGCCATACTCGGCCGAATAATCGCTGGATTGAACCTTGAACTCTTGAATCGCGTCCACCGACGGCAGAGCGACGTATTGGTTGATGTAAGGATCGTTATTGTCGACGCCGTCGAGCAGGAAATTGTTCGATTGCTCACGCGCGCCATTCACACTAAGCGCACCGCCCTGCGTCGAGTTCTGCGAGCCTTCCGCCGGTAGCTGGCTACCTGGAACCAGCAACGCGAAGTTCAGGAAATTGCGCTCGTTGAGCGGCAACTCTTGCACCAGGCGATCGTTGACCACCTGGCCGAGCGTCGAGGTGTCGGTCTGGATGGCCGGCGGCGTGTCTTTGACGCGCACCTCCTCTGTGGTGGCGCCGACCTCCAGCGCGAAATCAGCACGCACCGTCTGGTCCACATCGACGGTGATATCGCTGAAGATACTTTTGCGGAAGCCCGTCCCCTCGGCCGTCACCTGGTACCGCCCCGGCGGCAGCAGCGCGACCGTGAAGTCGCCATCGTCGTTGGTTCCCGCACTCCTGACGGCGTTGGTCGCTTCATTGCGTACGGTGATCCGCGCCTTCGGAACCACTGCTCCGGAGGGATCGGTTACCGTTCCCGTAATCGTGCCAGTAGGGCCACTGGCGAAAGCGGCCACTGCGACGACAATCCCCACCAACGGCAATAGCCTTCGACGACCTGCGAACGACAATCTGGGTGGAGCGGCGAGAGGTGTAAGAGAGGAGCCGGGGGGAAAAAGAAAAATCGAAGCCAGAGCCTGCTTCATCAATAGAGCTCCTAACCTCGCCGGTCCTCGTTCCGCGCGCGGTTTGCCGCAGAGACAGTCCGGCTACATCAGATTGTTTTTCCAGACGGTTCTGCAAGCATCATCATGCCGCTCAAGCCGGAGTGTCAACTCATGAAGGGAGGTCGTTCTTCGGCGATCTCTCTGCTACCATTTGCCCATGACTCCCAACGAACACCTCGCGACAGAAGAGCGTTCCGCTCCCGAGCGCCCCACTCAAGAGCGAAAAGAACCAACTTACCTCTTCACCGAGAAATATGTGGCCGACAAGAGCGAGATTGCTCGCCGGTTCATCGAAACTCGAGCCCGGCTGAACGCCAACGTCGACAAAGCCAATAATTTCCTGGTAAAGCGTTTCTACAACATCGACCACAACACGTACCTGGAAGGCTCGCTGCCAGCTAAGACGAAAGAGTTGATGGGACTGGTTGCCTCGGCCTGCCTGCGTTGTGACGACTGCGTCATTTATCACGCGGTTCAGGCCTACCGCATGGGTGTGGCCCGCGTAGAGCAGGAAGAGTCGCTCAATGTGGCGCTGGTGGTAGGAGGCAGCATCGTGATCCCGCATTTGAGGCGAGCGTACGAGTTGTTGGAGGAGTTGTACGGGTGAGAATGTGGGGAAAGCCGTCCGGCGACCGTCCCCAATAAAGTCACTGGCTGCTGGAACTGGAGAAAAGATTAGCGAACGATGCGAAATTGTAGCTTAGTCCAACTTGAGCTCCTATCCTGCTGCCCTGCAGCAGATCCGTCTTGTTCGACCAACTGACGCCAATTGGCACATTGATTCCGCCCGATCCTTTGATCGTAAGCTTCGCCTGGGTGACCCAAAGTGAGCCAGCCGTCCCGACAAACTCCTGCGTTCCATTGGGTAATGGAATATTGGTACCCGGAACCACAGTACCTGCGGGAATATTCAGAATGGATGGGTGCGGCTGGTATTGCCAGTATCCAGCCAGGCTGAGTTGCGTCTGCAGGGACTTGTCCTTTCCGGAGAGTGTCCGGTCGTACTCGGTAGATACTTGCCCGTAATGCAGACGTCCGTACTTCGCGCCCCCTAGAAGCGTGTCATAGAGAGACACGGCTCCGTTGAAGGTGACCATTCCTCTGGCACCGAAGTCGTGCGCGTAAATGAGTTTGAAGTCGTGGGTCAGCGGTTGGTTGGCAGGACGATTGAAGTCGTACTCGAAAGTGAACATTGTGCCGACCGCGCTATCCAGTGCAGCAAACCACGCTTGACGGTAGATGTTGCGATCCTGCACTGCCTTGGATACCGCCGCAGCCAACTTGGAATCCCGCCAGATCTCTGCCGTGACCAGACTCGACCAATACTCCTCGAATGCTTTCACGAGAGCTTTTCCGCTTGAATCATCGGAAACGCTCTGAAGCAGGTCCCTTGCTCCAGCGAAGGCATTGCTCCCGTCTGGCCCGGCAAAGTCCTTGTGGGCTGTCAATGCGGCGGACACCGCGTCGGTGTCATCACCAATTGCTGTCACGTTGGCCTTGAGCGAAGTGACCTGCGTCGCCCAGGCTGTCTGGAATTTCTCGCTCCTGGGATCAAAACCGTTCCTCACCTCGTAACGCGCCGTCACCGCTGACAGTTTTCCAGCCCCGGTCGGGATGGCCACGGAGTTGACTGGGGTCGACGTGGTGCCGCTGGCCTGTCCCGCAGTTCCCGCGGTCGAACTACTTTGCTGCGCCAGGTCCATGCTGGCGGAGATGGTGGTGGGGCTGATCACCCGAGACTCAAACCAATTGCCACTTTTGCAGGACTGGGTCGTCACGATACACGTCGGATCCCCTCCCGTGATTAACCGGAAGAGCTGATCCGAATTCATAGCGAGAGTAGCCGTCGTGCCGTTGATGGATCGCGTCAAAACTCCGGCGTCCAGTGCCAGCGAAACCAGTTCTGCGCTTCCTGCCTTCGAAAGTAGCGAAGTCGTACCGCTGGCGCTTGCGGTCGAGCCGAGTTGCTGGTCTGGGCGTTGCTGTCCGGCAGTTCGCAAGGCGTCGGCGATTGCCGTATTGAGAGCAAATCTCGCGGCGCTCGCTGCGATGAAGTTGTCAACGCCCCTTTTACTTGTGATGTCCAGTTTCGACAACGCGTTGACGAAAGTCGGGTTCGCCACAGTCAGGTTCGGCGTCGGGCTCTTCTTTTCCTTGTTCACTACTGTTTGCAGGTCGGCAAGGTCCTTGCAATAAGCGACAATCTCAGGACGCAAATCGTGCTCGCAGAATCCGCGCGGATTGCCTTCGGTCCACACAGCCCGATCCCTGTCGGAGGGAGTTCCACTGGGAACCCCCGCTGCGCCGGCCGATTGTGCGTGTGCGTTTCCAGAGATCACAAGCAAAGCGGTAAAGGAAAGCCTCAGCAGTGTTTTGGTCATGGGTCATTTCCCGAACAGTTCGATGTAGCCGGGAGTATTGCCGGCATCGAGGGTATGAGTGGGGATCGCAGCTTTTGCGCTTCCCGAGGTGACCGTTCCCACGACAATATCCGCGTCGCCGTCGCCGGGTCCCCAGACGATGTCCAAGCGTACCCAGGACTGACCTTTAGGAAGACTCGTCACTGTGACTTCCCGGTCGTCTGCGCCAATGGCGAGCGCTACGATGGGTGAGTTGGGAACCTCTAGGTACGCGGAGAGAATGGTTCCTGCGTCGATCGTGCAGGTGAAATTCGCCCCTACCGTTCCAACGATATCGGCAGTGGATTCAGACATTGAGCCTCCCCGGTCGAGCAACAGACCTTACTGTTCGCATTGTTCAACGTATTGTTAAGGCCCGTGATCCCCTTAAGAGTGTCGTTCCATGTTCCTTGATTTTCGCGTGCTGGGTCCACAGTGCCAGTGTGCGGACTCTCTTATCCGCACGCCTCGAACACCGGGGTGCGCCGCCCGCAAAAGGGCCGCTCATTCTACTTTCGACTGTTGTTGATACCACGCCCCTGGAGGATACGAGCGACATGGGATGCCGCTATGGGGGAAAGGCTCGTCACCCTCGCTGTGCAGAAAGATAACCCTGGAGATAACGAATGTCCAGCGGAAGTTAAGCGTTGTTACGGATTTGGGAGGAGGCCCCTCGTTACGGGCATTCCGCGTATGTGGCTTCTCAACGTTCTCGTCTCTGGCCGATACAAATGATGCTGCGAATCGCTTCGACCGCCTGTCTGTCGCTTGTTTCGCAGTGTTACAAAAACAGAACACATTCCGAGTTGGAGGATGTGTGCGGAATAACTATGATGGTCACGCGAACCAGTTACGCCCTATGGTCAGCGCGAGAGTAATCAGCATCAGCGCGAGGCCACCGCCAAGTTCGAGTCGCTGCTGGTTGCGCAGTGCTTCCCAGACCGCATCCGGAGGCCATAAGATTCTGGCGTCGCGCAAAACATCCAAACAGGCGAGCACTCCGCAGAGGAAGCCCACGGCAGTCGCTGCTCGCCGCTGTTTGTCAGGAGTCATCCGAAACTTACAGTCGCCACAACCCGGCGTGCCAAGGCCTAGATGCGTCAAGCCTCGATACACTGGCCGGCGGCTAAGGCAGTCGGCCAGCCGGCGGAGCGGTCCCTTTCTCCCTCCATTGACGAAGTTCCGCAAATCCCCGCTCGACTTCTTCCGGAGTGATGTTACAGTGCCCGTCGTGCTCGACGTATTGCACCACGAACAGATCGCCCGCGCCTGCAGTCCGGGCAAGCTGAGCGTACGCACCCGGCACGGAGGGAGACACCAGCTGATCGTAGGTCGTATGAATCGCCAGCATTGGCCGCTTAAGTCGGCCCGTTGGCGTGTAGTAGCGCTGCACGTAACTCAGCGCGCCAGGGTCCGCTGCATAGCGCTTCACGCCGTCGTTCACCTTGTTGTCATCGGTCGTTCCGGTGTAGATCGTATTGCGGTTGTCGAAGGGATTGCCACCAGCACGCTGCTCGATGTCCTTCAAAACCCAGGTGGCGAAGAGCAATACGCCGGCCAGATCCTTGCTGTGGACTCCCGCAAAACTGCGAAGCGCTGCCGCTTCCTCGGGTTTTGATTCGAGAAGAGTAGCGACTTTCTTTTCGAGGTCGTCCGAAATCTCATAGCTGGCAGGAACTCTCGCCGGATCCGGAAGGATCCTTGGAAAGTAGTAGTCGAACAGGACCCTCATATCAAAACGGCGGCCATAGCGCGACAGAGTATCAGTCACCGCGCCGCAAAGGTCGAGGGCGCCGACGTAGCGCTCAGGGAACTGCTCCATGGTCATCATGGTCAATGTTCCGCCCATGGAGTGGCCGGCAACGTAAGTTTCAGACGGGTTGCCGTAGTGGGCAATAAAGTATTGCCGCAATGCCTCCGTCTCGGGGATAGCCTGCTCCAGAGCCGAGCCCCCCCGCGAGTATCCGGACTGGATCACCGCATAACCGGCCTTAGTGAAAATCGCCAGGACTGGCTCCAGAAGTTCCCCCTGATCAAAAACCCGGCCATGGTTCTCCGTGCGGTAGCCATGGTAATAGACCACCAGGCCATGGTTCCAATTGTCGGGCACATCAATGCGGAACTCGGCGTCTTGCACCTTGCCGAATTCGGTCTTGGCGTTCGTGACGCGGCTTGCACATAAAAGGAGCAAAAAAACGATGAGTCTTTTCACTGGTGTCTCCGCCTGCGGGAACCTGCCCACTTGGGAAGTTACTCGCCATTCTCAGCTTGGTTTCTGACGCTGTCGCGTACCAGCTTAGAACGCGTCGATCCCCGTCACGCTCTGCCCGATGATCAACGAATGCACGTCATGCGTGCCTTCGTAAGTCTTGACCGACTCCAGGTTCATCAGATGGCGCATGATGGGATAGTCGTCAGCGACGCCGTTGGCCCCCAGGATGTCGCGCGACAGGCGGGCGCACTCCAGAGCCATCCACACGTTATTGCGCTTCGCCATCGAGATGTGGTGCGGCTTTACTTTGCCAGCATCTTTCAGACGCCCGACCTGCAAGACCAGTAGCTGCGCCTTGGTGATCTCGCTGATCATCCATGTGAGTTTGTCCTGCACGAGTTGATGGGAGGCGATGGGTTGATCGCGCCACTGCTTGCGCAGCAGCGAGTACTGCAGCGCGCAGTCGTAGCACGACATGGCCGCGCCAATGGCTCCCCAGGCGATGCCGTAGCGGGCCTGGTTCAGGCACATCAGCGGAGATTTCAGGCCGCCGCTCTTGGGCAGAAGATTCGACTCCGGCACGCGCACATCCTGCAGCGACAGCCCCGACGTCACCGACGCGCGCAGCGACCACTTACCGTGAATGTCGTCAGCTTTGAAGCCGGGCCGGTTAGTTTCGACGAGGAAGCCGCGGATGAGGTCATTCTCGTTCTCCACTTTCGCCCAGATGACGGCGACGTCGGCGATGCTGCCCGAGGTAATCCACATCTTCTCGCCGTTGATCACGTACTCGTTGCCAACTTTGCGCGCGCGGGTGCGCATGCCGCCGGGGTTCGAGCCGAAATCGGGCTCGGTCAAGCCGAAGCATCCAAGCTTTTCGCCCTTCTGCATGGCCGGGAGCCAGGTCTGTTTTTGCTCGTCGCTGCCGAATTCGTAGATCGGATACATCACCAGCCCCGATTGCACGCTGACAAAGCTGCGCACGCCCGAGTCGCCCCGCTCCAGTTCCTGCGTCATCAGCCCGTACTCGACGTTGCCCATACCGGCGCAGCCGTACCCCTTCAGCGATGCGCCGAAAAATCCAAGTTCCGCCATGGGCTTGACCAGTTCGCGGGGGAATCGCCCGGCGCGGTTGCACTCTTCGATGATAGGAATGAGGTTCTCTTCGATGAACTTACGCGTGGTGTCGCGGACAAGTCGTTCGTCGTCGGTGAGAAGGGAATCGTACTGGATGAAATCGACGCCACGAAATTTGATGGCCGGCATGCGAGTCTCCGTAACCGTGAAGTGGACCTGGACGATCAGTAAGCAGGTTTGCCGGCCCACGTTGGGCTGGATCCAGTAGGCAAACATTTGACGGTAGCAGGGGCGGGCGACGCGGGTCAATGGCGGCTCAGTTGGGAGGCAGTAACCGTTTCTACGCAAACGGAGACATCCTGAGCGCAGCCGTTTTTCAGGCGGAGCGAAGGATCTCGCGAGCAACCGCGCCCTCCCTCCCCAACGCAAATTAGTTGGCTGCCGCGAAGAAGTGGAAGCCGCGAGTTAGGGCGGTGAATTGTTTACCTATTCGCCGAATAAGTTCTTGTAAATCGCTCCGCCCAACGCCCCGCCAATGAGCGGAGCGACCCAGAACATCCACAACTCCTGCAGAGCCCAACCGCCGGCGAAGATTGCTGGGCCTGTGCTGCGGGCAGGGTTCACCGAAGTGTTGGTCACCGGAATGCAGACGAGGTGTATCAGAGTCAGGCAGAGGCCAATCGCGATGGGCGCAAATCCCTTAGGCGCGCGGCCATCGGTGGCGCCCATGATTACGATGAGAAAGAATGCGGTCAGCACCACTTCCGCGACGAAGCCCGCCGCCATCGAGTAGCCACCGGGAGAGTTGACGCCGTAACCATTGGAGGCGAAGCCGGCATGCACATCGAAACTGGCCGTCCCGCTGGCGATGAAATAGAGCACACCGGACGCGGCGATCGCGCCCAGGACCTGGGCAATGATGTAATGCGGCAACTCGGAAGCAGGGAAGCGCTTGCCCACCACGAGTCCAACACTCACCGCAGGATTCAGATGACAGCCCGAGATGTGTCCGATGGCGAAAGCCATCGTCAGGACCGTGAGACCGAAGGCCAGCGCGACGCCCGCGAATCCGATGCCGACCGAGGGAAACCCTGCGGCGAGCACGGCGGCGCCGCATCCGCCGAAAACCAGCCAGAACGTTCCAAAGAATTCCGCCGCTGCGCGTTTACCGATGGGCATTGAGATCTCCTGGAGTTGAGATGGGATTGATTGACGTGGGCCGGGGTGCTGTGCGGCCAAAAGGGTAGCACAAAAGAATCGCCATCAGAAGGACGAACCGGCCGGACGGCGGGGCTGGGCGGCCATAAGAAATAACTTAAGGAGCCATTGTTTGCGAGTAGCCCGTAATACGTCTAATGACGTCCAGCGGAGCGGTGGAAGCGACTGTTTGAGCATTTCGCTGATAGACTTGGCCGTTTGGAATCCTGCTGGCGGAAGTCCTATGGCAAACCGAAATGTCGATTGCCCTATCATCGGTGTGCGCGGTGATCGGGCAAACAGCTCTCGATCCGAAACATTTGATCGTTCCAGACGAGAGTTCCTTACAACGGTTGCGGCGTTCGGTCTAACCTCAGTTGCACCGGTCGGGGAATTGATCGCGCTGACAGCTGCTTCCGGCACGAAACGGAACCTGATCGATGTGCATCATCACATCGTCCCGCCTTTTTACCTCGCAGAAAATCGTGATCGAATCGTCGCCGCGGGTGGCGGTCGGATTAACCCCGCTTACTCGAGCTGGACTCCGGAGCAATCGCTCGCAGCGATGGACAAGCACGGCGTAGAGATCGCTGTTTTATCTCTCTCGGTCTCTGCTTACTGGTTTGGAGACTCGCAGGCAGCGGCGCGCACAGCACGCCGAGTGAACGAATACACGGCCGATCTGGTGCGAAGTCACCTAGGGCGCTTCGGTCTATTTGCCATAATCCCCCTTCCGGATACAGAGGCCAGCCTGCGCGAAATCGAGTACGCTTATAGCGTACTCAAGGCAGACGGGATTGGATTGGCGACTAGCTACGACGACAAGTGGTTGGGACATCCTGATTACCAGCCAGTCTTTGAGGAGCTCAACCGACGCAAGGCCGTTGTGTTTGTGCATCCGACAACACCGCTGTGTTGTCGAACATTGCTGCCTGATGTTTCTCCCATACTCATTGAAATCCCACAAGATACCGCTCGGGCGGTCACGAATCTGTTGTTTACCGGAACATTTGCCAGATTCAAGGACATTCGGTTCATCTTTACCCACGCGGGCGGCAACGTGCCGATGCTGCTGGGTCGCATGCACCAATATGGTCCCAAGAATATCGCCGAAAAGGCACCCAACGGAATCGAATACGAACTGAAACGCCACTATTACGATATCGCGGGTACTGCCTATGGACCAGCGATTGCAGCACTCAAGAGTTTGGTCCCAACCACACAGATCCTGTTTGGCAGCGATAATCCCTTCGTGCCCCTCGCCGAAACGGCTCAAGGCATTATGCAGCTCGGTTTTTCGGCAGACGATCTCGAGCGCATCGGCCGTAACAATGCGCTGACTCTGCTGCCTCGGCTCAAAGCAAGTTAAGACGAGCACTTCTGGTTCACGTTTGGCCCCGCGGGGACACGGCCCTCCTCTTGGTGGAAGGATGGTCGGCAATCCAGGAGGAATTTTTGCTTAAGTGAGGGCTTATGGGGCGCGCTCGCTGTTACGAACGCTTGTTGCGCAAGCCGATCCGGATTGTTCGTTCTGCAGGGGAATGCTAGGCTCGAATTGGGTGAGTTCCACTCAAATCAATCCGTTGGATTCGACTGCTTCCTTGCCGGTCCGAGTCGTGCAGTGGCTGCAATCGGCGTCGGTCGACGTGTGGGTCAAGTTCCTGCTCGCATTGGTGGGCTTGGGATTGGCCTTTGTTTCAGCCCTGTTCTCCACGGTGTCGCGCGACGCAGGCAACTTGTGGGCCACGGTAATTCTGGCCTCCGCGTCGTTGGTGCTCGCAACGCTGGTCGGACTGGTCACCGTGCCTTACCTGGCGCGCCGAGTGGCAGTAGAACGGCTGCGCGAGTCGTTCGACTACGAGGTCACGCGCGCCGGTATCGTATATGTGCTGGTGACGCTGGTGATCGGAATCGCCGCGCTCAACACGGGAAACAATCTCCTCTACATCGTGGTAGCGGCGATGCTGGCAGCCATTCTGGTTTCCGGCATTGTCTCGGCTTGGGTGCTGCGCTGGCTGGAACTCGACGTTCGACTGCCGGAGCATGTTTTCGCCGGTCGTGCGGTGCTCGGGCGCATCGTGCTCTACAACCCGCGCCGGTTTCTACCGTCATTTTCGATCCGGGTTGTATCGACCCTCAAGAAGAAGTCGAGGGCAGTCAAGCAATGGCAATGGGAGGCGACCACGTTCACTTTTCCCTTCAACCGGCCGCCGGATCAGCAGTGGTTGCACCTGCCGGATCGCCGTCTGCGGCGCGTGACGGTGGCCCCGCCGCCCGCAGGAATCTTTCAAGGGATGGCGTACTTTCCCTACATTCCCCCGAAGGCCGAGCTGTCGGCCGACCTGGAATTGAAATTCGAACGGCGCGGTCGTTATCGGGAGGACAGCTTCGGTCTGGCCACGCGTTTTCCTTTTGCCTTCCTCACCAAGACTCGTCATGTGTCTCTGCTGCGCGAGGTGCTGGTGTACCCGCGCGTCGGGCCTGCCGATGAACTATTCGAGATCCTCCCGCTGGTGCGAGGCGAATGGGAAAGCTTTGTGCGTGGACGTGGCTCCGACCTGTACCGTATTCGTGAATATATGCCCGAAGACAGCGCCCGTCACGTCGATTGGAAGGCGACCGCCAAGTCGGGCTCGCTGAAAGTCCGTGAGTTCGCGCGCGAAGACGAGCGCAAATTGTGTGTGGTCTTCGACAATCCCGAACCAGGAACGATTCCGGAGAACGCCTACGAGAAGGCTGTAGAGTTGACCGCCTCGCTGGCCTGGCATTTCTCAACCCAGGATGCAGAGGTTTCCTTCGTCGTTCCGGGGCGACCTCGTACGCGCGATCTGCACGAATTTCTTGGATGGCTGGCAGTCATTGAGCCGGGAACCAGCAATCTGCTGGAACCTGGACCGGCAGCGGCGTCTTCCGAGGGGGATCCGCTGCGCGGCATGAACTTGACGGCACCTGACGACTACAACATCGTCGTCACCGCCCGTGCGCCCGGCAGTCTGCCGACGGCGTTGTGGAATTCATCGTACTTCGTCTTCGTCGGTGATCGAGCGAAGTCCAGCAAGACTTCGCCACCTCATCCCACGGGCGGCCATTCGTAAGGAAACGCCTCCGTTTGCAAGGGCGTCAACACTAGGCAGTAAGAGTTCATCCCGCGCCCTCCCGTGCGCTCCAGCCTTTTCATGGTCCGAAGGCCGCCAACGAGCCCCCGTGGTTGCTCAACAAGATCGGAATGGCACGAAGGTAACATTGTGCACTGAGTACCTATGTCGTAACGTTACTTTGGATTACCGGGGTGCATTGAACACCTGGTTGGGACACGTTAAGGTAACTAAACCGAGCCGAAGTACCATTAAGTGGATCGAGATCTGGCAGTCGTAGCCTGCCGCTCCTCGATCCAATGCAGCCCTCACCATGAGCGAGAGAGTCAAGATTCTGTATTACGGTCTCTGGATCGCGCATCCCCTGCTTCAGTTGGGGATCGCGTCCCTCTTGTTTCAGCGCGGGCTGTATCGCAAGTTCAGGTTCTTCTTCGGCTATCTCCTTACACAAGCGGTCTTCTCTGTTGTGATATTTACCGCCCACGAGTATGGGCATGATGACGCCTGCTTCTATCTCTACTGGAGCTCGGTTGCGTTTGGCGCGGCTTTCGGTTTTGGCGTGATTCACGAAGTTTTTGTGGACGTGTTCCGCTCATTCCACACCTTGCGCGATCTGGGCACGGTGCTGTTCAAATGGGCGGGCCTGGTGATGTTGCTGGTCGCGGGCGTGGTCTCGGTATCCACCAACTCGACTGAGATGCCGCCCTGGATGCAGGCGATCATCACCGCGCAACGTTGCGTCCGCATGGTCCAGGTTGGGATGGTGCTCTTCCTGCTTTTCTTTGCTCGCTACATGGGAGTCAACCGAAGGCAGCAAAGCTTCGGGATCGCGTTGGGCTTCGGTTCGTTTGCTGTCGTTGAACTCGCATTGATCGCGTCCTGGGTGGGCAACCACTTGACCAACCCGTGGATGAGCATCGTCAACATGGCCGCCTACAACGGTAGCCTCATCGTGTGGCTCGGCTATGTAGCCTTAAAGAGTCCGGTGCGCGACGCGAACACGTCTTTGCAGACGCAACGCTGGGAGCAGAGTCTCTCCGACATCCATCATCCGCTTCCGGCGGACTCATTGATCCCGATGTTTGAAGGTATGGTCGACCGTGCGTTGTCACGCACGCAATCAGAGGCGCCCGTGCAGCCTGACGGCAAGCGGGCGGCCGCTGCTGCCGTATCCGGACTTTCGTCCCCGGTCCGGGCAACTTCCAAGACCTAGCTCTTCCGCCTTGTTGAGTTCCTCTTTT
This sequence comes from uncultured Acidobacteriaceae bacterium, assembly GCA_963768265.1. GTDB lineage: Bacteria > Acidobacteriota > Terriglobia > Terriglobales > Acidobacteriaceae > Sulfotelmatobacter. The sequence continues at coordinate 107,499 of CAVYHM010000047.1, read as the reverse complement.
CGCTGGCTAGGCCCAGTCCTGCTCTAGTTGCCAGCCATGCCACTCTCTGTTTGGGAACTGTAAAGAGTCTTGGGAGGAGAAACGTTCTCGCGGGCCTTCCGAGTAAGATGAGGTATTACTTGATCAAATCCGGAAAAGCAATTGATTCAATGTCTTATTGGCCGTCCCTGATTTCTAGGTCTTTGAAGGCGACCCTTGGTCCACCTGTCCAACAGGTGAAAATCTTTGCACAGGGACTTGACAATTGCCCTATAATGCGGCACCGCGCGAAGTTGCCCTCACGAGACAACTCCACGCGGTATAGGAGACGAACCCATGAAACGTGCTATCAGGATTGTGGTCCTGATCGTAGGACTCGTGGGCACATTTATCGTCGCCGCCGCCCCCACGGTTCCCGCCGCGGACGGAGGCCCGATTTTTGTCTGCCCCCCGGGCCACCACTGTCAAGCCAACCTGCCACCGATCGTCAGCTAGTTAATCGGAGGCCGAGCCTGACCGCAAGGTCACCAAGGTAACCTGTAAAGTAACCTGTGGTAATTGGGCCGAACAAGAGGGCATGCAATCTTTGGGCTGTCGGGACTCATACCAACCCGCCAGCCCCGTTTTTTGGTTCGCTTTTACTTAGGATTGCTTAGCGCCGTTTCCAACTCCCGCCTTAATGCCCCAGCATCGGAGATCGGCGGCTGACAGGCGGCTCCGGAGCAGAGCACCGCGAAAGATTTCCCCAAACGAAGGTGCAGAAGGGCCGGAATAGTTGCCGCCAACACTGGCGGAAGGTTCCCGGCGACGGCCTGGTTCGCAGTCAGGCGCAGGGTAGTCTTGTTGAAAGCGAATGGCGCAACCGCCGCCTCATACAACTCTGCAGCCGTCCCCTCCTGATCCTCAGCAATCACTACAACCTGCACGGGACTTTCCAGTAAGTGGATGACAGCAATGCCGTAGCTCGCGGCAAAAATTCCGAACTGTTCCGCCACGCCCGCGAAGGTCTCCAGCGTCTGCTCCGCCTTGTCGCGGTAGCTGGAATCTCCCGTGTAGTGATGCAACCGAACCAGCGCAATCGCCGCCATCGGATTGCCCGCCGGCGTCGGCGAGTCCTGCAGCGGCTTGCGGCGTGTGGCGAGCACGCCCAGATTCTTGCCGTCCTCGGCCGGTTCGGCATCGAAAAAGCCCCCCGACGTCGCATCGAAAAAGCGCGCAATCATCGCGTCGGCAATGGATTGGGCAAACTTGAAGTAACTGAGATCGGCCGTCGTCTCGTAGGCGTCCAGGCAGGCCAAAACCGTAAACGCATAATCATCGAGCATGCCAGGAACTTCCCGGTGTTCCGCCTTCGGGTCTGAGTAAGAAACCACATGCAACAGGAGTGCCCGTGTGTCCGGTGCTCGTGTGGCCGCGCTCGCCTCGCCCGTGCTCCTTTCTTTCTGCCTCCAAGCCTCGGCCAGCGCGCGATCCAGCGACCGGAGCGCAAAGCGCCGCGCCTCGGCCAAGTCGAGCACCTTCGACGCCGCCAGATACGCTGACACGCACAAGCTGTTCCACCCGACATACACCGTCTTGTCGACATAGGGTGTAGGCCGTTGCAGCCGCGCCGCGTACAGCTTCTTCTTCGCCGACGCCAGCAGATCCTGCACTCGTTCCGGCGTCAGGCTCATCCGGCGTGCAATTTCCTCAATCGGCGCGCGCACGTAGAGCACATTTTTCGCCGGATTGTGATGCATCTCCCCAACTTCGTTGATGTCATAATGCAGCGCCGCGACTTGGGCCTCTTCTTCGGTCAACACAGCGCGGGTTTCATCCAGCGTCCACGTAAAGTAATCGCCGTCGTCGTCCATGGAAATGTCGGCATCCTGCGACGCATAAAATCCTCCGCGCCCGCGATCGCTGAGCCACTCGTCCATCCACCGGATGATGTCGCGCGCCACGTCGGCAAAGAATTCCGACCCGGTGGCCTGGTAGGCGTGCACGTAGTTCTTCAGCAATTCGGAGTTGTCGTAACACATCTTCTCGAAGTGGGGTACGACCCAGCGCTCATCCACCGAATACCGATGGAACCCTCCCGCCAGTTGGTCATGAACCCCTCCCCGCGCCATGTGCTCCAGCGTAGTGACGATTACCTCACGAAGATCCGGGTGCCCCATCCTATTGCGCTCTTTGCGATAGGGTGGGGATTTTGCATACCGCTCTGTCAACAAATCCAGAGCCGACGGATGCGGAAACTTCGGTGCCTGCCCAAACCCCCCATGCTGCCCATCGAACATTTTGAACGCCGATTCCTGCATCGCCGCGATCACCGCCGCCGACACCCGCCCACTCCGCCCGGCGAACGATTCCGACTGAACGATCGCGTTCTCGACCATCTTCGCCTGCTCGACCACGTCGCCATGCTTCTCTTTGTAGGCATTGGCAATGCTCAGCAGCACGCGCCGAAAGCTCGGACGCCCATACCCATCGTTGGGCGGAAAATACGTCCCGCCGTAAAATGGTTTCCCGTCGGGCGTAAGAAAAGCTGTGAGCGGCCACCCGCCCTGCCCGCTGACCGCCTGCACCGCCACTTGATACCGGCTGTCAATATCAGGACGCTCGTCCCGATCCACCTTCACCGCGATGAAATGCTCATTCACGATGGCAGCGACCTCGGGATCGTCATACGACTCCCGATCCATCACGTGGCACCAGTGACACCACACCGCGCCGATGTCGAGCAGAATGGGCTTGTTCGCGCTCGCCGCCGCCGCAAACGCTTCTTCGCCCCATTCATGCCACTGAATCGGCTGGTGCATCGCAGAACGCAGGTAGGCAGAAGAAGCGCGGGCCAGGGAGTTGAGCGTGGTCGTGGTCATAGCCAGTTCAGTCTAAATCCTTTGAAAGAAGAGCGTCGGAGGCCGACCGGCGCTTCGCAGACAATACAGTTGCAGACATCCTGTCTCGTAGTTGTTGCATCCATGGCAAAATACGCTAATCTGCGGTCTTGACCAAGTACGAGGAAAACTCCGAATGGACCCCTGCACGGCGAAGGTGCTTTCTGGAATCGCGGCTGTATTGATTTTCGTACTCACCAACAGTCCGTTACCAGCGCAGGATGCCAAAGCTACGCTCTCCGGAGTCGTCACCGATTCATCCGGCAAAGTCGTCGCGAACGCAAAGGTCTCTATCAAGAACTTGTCGACGGGCCAGTCGATCGAGACTCAATCCGATTCCGCCGGACTCTACAACGTTCCGAACCTTGCCACCGGGGACTACGAAGTATCCGCTTCGGTGGAGGGCGTTGGGGCTGGCATGGGCAAGGTGACGCTCACAGCCGGAAGTCCGCAGACGCTCAATCTAGCTTTGAGTCCCGCGGCCGCTGGAGCGCCTTCCGAATTACCGAACGCTCCTTCCTCCAGCAGCAAAGCGGCGCCGTCCCTCGAAGACTTGGGCTTTTCTCCAGCAGAGTCGCAAGCCAACGCCAAAGAGCAGGCCCTGCTCGATAAGCGCACGCACATGCTGAAGATTCATCAGCGCCTGGGCCTGATCACGACCATACCGATGGTGGTTTCGGTCGTTACTTCGCTCAATGCGGGTGGGAAAAACACGGGTAGCACTTCCCGCGACCTGCATGTTGCGCTGGGCGCGCTCACCGGAGACCTTTACGGAATTACCGCCTACTACGCCATCCGCGCCCCCAGAGTGCCCGGGACTGAGACCCGCGGTCCCATCCGACTGCACAAAGCCCTGGCCTGGGTTCATGGTCCCGGTATGATCCTGACCCCAATCCTGGGTGCGTTGGCCTTTCAACAGAAAAACAACGGCGAAAAAGTTCATGGCATCGCCGCTGCGCACGGCCCTGTCGCCATTGTTACCGCAGGAGCCTTCGGCGCCGCCCTGTTGGCAGTGTCGGTAAAGTTTTAGTGAAACCCTGGAGTCCAGCCGCGAAGCGGTGAAAGAATAGAGCCCAGAGCTTGCCCTGAGCTTGTCGAAGGGGCGTAAGCCCGGGGTGGCAGGTTAGAGGCCGGCAAGCCCCGAAGGGGGCGAAAGAAAACCGCCAACTCTCTACGGGGTACGACACAGCTCGTGCATGCGGCTCGTTACCCCGAGAGCTAGTTTGCGAGTGTTCCTCGCTTGGACAGACCGATTCTATGAATAAGAGAACCCTGACTCTCTTCGTGCTGCTTGCAATTCCCAGGCTTTTCGCCGCCGACCACCAGTGGGTACTGAAGCAGAGCACGCTGACCTATCACGTTTCCCACCCGCTGCATCAGACCGATGGCGTGAGCCATGCAGCGCGTGGCAAGGGAATCTGCCACGAGGGCCAGTGCGACTTCCTGATCGCGGTGCCCGTGAAGACCTTCGATTCCGGAGACAGCAACCGCGATCTCCACATGATTCAGGTCACGCGCGGCGCGGAGTTCCCCATGGTCACCGTCCGCACGCGCCTGCCGGAGGCGGAATCAGGATCGTCCTCCATCAGGGCTGACTTGGAAATCCAGTTCGCCGGCCAGACCGTTCATTACCAGCGGATCGCCTTTGAGTTGGTGACCGACGGCAGCGAGAAGCGGATCACGGGAACCATCCCCGCCACCCTCACCGACTTCAAGATCGATCCACCGTCGCTGCTGACCATGCCGGTAAAGAACGAAATCCCGATCCGCATCGAGATGACCTGGAGTCCGCAGTGACCGCAGCTGCTTTAGCGCGTGAGTGAAAGAGCGGCCATTCATGGCCGCGTAAGCGTCCGAAATAAATCAGGGCTTTAGAGTGTGCGTGAGATCTCGTTTTGCGCACCTCAGGGTGGAGCAACTCCCAACACTTTTAGCCGCGAAGCGGCGCAAGAATAAAGCCCACGGCGCAAGCCGTGGGTGAAAAGTGGGAAAACAGCAAGCCCTGAAAGGGCGAAAGAAGAGTTCTCACGCACACTCTTTAGCCCCTGCAACTCGCGGGCGGCCCGGCTGTTTTGCGAAAGTGTGGGCGGCGTACGCAGCATGAAACCCCCTTAATTGGCTGCACAAAATCGCCGCGAGATATCCACAGGTCAGTTGTGACATCTGACCTTGCGTGGCGCTTGAAATCTGTTGCATGATCAACACCGCGAGTGCCGTGGCAGAATCTGCTAGTGGCCGTATAAGCTCTTTTAAATCAATATTTTGCCCCGAAGTTATTGTAGCGCTAGCATTACTTGCGAGATTTTCGCTAATTCCATGATTCTAAGAGACCAGGGGGGAGGGGGTGGTACCACGAAGCCTCCAATTCCCATTTCCGGACCGATCTTCAGTTCGTCTCACCAAGAAATTGTGCAAGAGGCCATTTATGGCCGCCTTAGCGTCTGAGTAGATGAGGGCTTTAGCCCCTGCAACTGCCTCGCGATCGTGCAATACAACTCAATCGCTTCCGCCAGTTGCTGCTTCTCGATGAACTCGGCGTCGGTATGCGCCACGTGAATCGAGCCTGGACCAATCAGCAGCGGCTCGCCCCAGTTTGTGAGCTTCGGGATGTCGGTGGTGAAAGCCGCAATCATCGTGGGCAATCCATCGACCGTGCGCAGTCGCACGAACGGAAGTTCCAGCGGAAACGTCACCTGCACTTCGTCGCCCGCAGTTGCAGAAATCTGCCGGCGCAAATCGCTCGAAGGCCCAACCAGCCGGTAAAGCAAATCCGCGTGCGCATAGTCGGGAATGACGTTGGGAGCGCGACCACCTTCGATCAGCCCGATGTTCAGCGTGCAAGGGCCCACTTCGGGATCAGAAGGTAAGGGCATCACGCGCAACCGCGCCAGAGCGGCAATCAGCTTGTCGATAGCCGACTCGCCCAGTTCGGGATACGCCGAATGCGCCATGCGCCCCCTCGCCGTCACCTCGACGCGCAAAGTTCCCTTCGATGCCAGAGCAATCCGATTCTCGGTGGGTTCGCCGTTGACCAGAAAGCGGCATTTCGATTCGGGCTCATTCGCGGCATATTCGTTGGCCACGTGCGCACCTAAACTGTCACGCTCTTCTCCCACGACAAACAACAATCCCACATGAAGTCCTTGCTGGCGCAATCGTTCCGACGCGGCGATTTGGGCGGCGATGATGCCTTTCGCGTCGCACGATCCTCGTCCATAAATGCGCGATGCATCCTCCGACGATGGAATAAACGGCGGAACCGTATCCATGTGCGTGGAAAACACGATTGCAGGGTGCGGATGCTCCTCCGATGTGGCATACAGGTTGAAGCGCTCGCCCTCAACCGGCATCTTTCTGGTCTGGTAACCGATGCGGCAAAGTTCGCCGTAAAGGTAATTGCCCACCGCGGCTTCGTTGCCGGTGATCGACTCGATATCCACGAGTTGGTGCGTAAGGGTAACTGCGTCCATTGCACTGAGAGGATAGCAGACCGACTTTCTGCCCTCAGGCTTCGACGTCAGGTCACACCTTCCGTTGTCGCCTCTGACAGACTTCTTCTCTTCCCACCATTCCGTATAATCTGACGTCGTGATTTCTTCGAACTCATCGATCCGTTCTCTGTTCCTCGACGGTCCTGCGGGCCGCTTGGAAGCCCTGCTCAACGCGGGATCGGCGAACGCGTCTCACGCCGCGGTGGTTTGCCATCCGCATCCGCTGTTCGGCGGGACGCTGCACAACAAAGTCGTATTTCACACCATGAAGGCGCTGAACAGCTTCGGCTTCCCGGTGCTGCGATTCAACTTCCGAGGAGCCGGACTGAGCCAGGGCGAACACGATCAGGGCGAAGGCGAGGTCGAAGACGTGCGGGCAGCACTCGACTGGCTCGACTCGGAGTTCCACCTGCCTCTGGTGTTCGCGGGATTCTCGTTCGGCGCCGCGGTCGGATTGCGTGCTGCCTGCGCCGATTCCCGTGTCCGTACCGTGATCGGCGTCGGCACGCCGGTTGCGCCCGTGGCTGCCGACACGGAGGAACCGCGGGTGTACACGCTCGACTTCTTGCGCGACTGTGCCAAGCCCAAGTTGTTCGTCAGCGGAGGAAGGGACAAGTTTGGTCCGCGAGGCAAGTTGGAAGAACTGGTAGCTTCGGTCCCGGAGCCGAAGAAGCTCGTTGTGATCGAAGGCGCCGATCATTTCTTCGAAGGCCGTCTGAGCGAATTGCGAGAGACGATCGAATCGTGGTTAAAGCAAGCTCTCAGCTCTCAGCCGTCAGCTCTCAGTTGACCGAAACGTGCTGAGGTTTGCGCTGATAGCTGACAGCTGAGAGCTGAAAGCTGCGCCTCGGTCTCTATAATCCACCCCATGCCTGACTCGGCCCGCGAATCCACATTCCGGCAGATGCGTGAGACTGCCCGCGCGATTTTTCAGCAGGCACTGGCTGAGGCGTCCATTGCGAAGGCCTTTGCGCGGCATGTGCACTGCGAGCGCGGTGTGCTCCGGGTTCGTGAAGACCTGTTCGACCTGCACTCGTACTCGCGAGTACTGGTGATTTCCCTGGGCAAAGCGGCCCACACGATGGTTGAGTCGCTCTCGGGGCAAGCCGGAGCGTCGTTTGAAGGCATCGTCGCCAGTTCGGTTGATCCGCCATCGCAAGTGCATGGGTTCCAGTATTTCCGCGGCGGGCATCCGACGCCGAATCAGGAGTCGATCCGCGCGGCGAGCGCCATGTTGAAGGCCCTGGAGGCCCAACCGTCCACCGCGCTGGTGGTCTTTTTACTCAGCGGTGGTGGATCGTCTATCGTGGAGAAACCGATCGACGACGAGATTTCGCTCGACGATCTCATCGCGAACTATCGGGCACTGGTTCACTCCGGAGCGCCCATCGCTGAGATCAATACGGTGCGCAAGCATCTCTCCGCGGTGAAAGGCGGACGCCTGGCGCGGGCCGCATCTCCGGCGCAGCAGGTTTCACTGCTGGTCTCCGACGTCCCGGATGGATCACCGGATGCATTGGCGTCTGGACCGACCATGCCGGATTCGACGACGGTGGAAGATTGCTATCAGATTGCCGAGAAGTACGACCTGCTGGGACAGTTTCCGAACTCGACGCGAGAATTGTTCACTCGACATGCTTTGGAAGAGACTCCGAAGTCGGGCGATCCGGCATTTTTTCGCGCGCGCTGGTGGACGGTGCTTTCGAACCAGACCGCGATTGAAGAAGCCAGCGTCGCGGCCGAGCGCGCCGGGTTCATCGTTCACCTGGACAACTCCTGCGACGACTGGGACTACCAGCGCGCGGCCGACTACTTACTGCAGCGTGTGCGCGAACTGCGGCGCCAGTTTTCTCCGGTGTGTCTCATTTCCGGAGGGGAAGTCACGGTGAAGGTGACAAACGCCGGCGTTGGCGGGCGCAATCAGCAGTTTGCGCTTGCCTGCGCGGATAAGATTGCGAGTGAAAATATCACACTGCTCAGCGCAGGGACCGACGGCGTGGACGGCAACAGTCCAGCGGCCGGAGCGGTTGCTGATGGCAGCACAGTGGAACGTGGGCGTTTGTGTGGGATCGACGCACGCGCGGCGCTCGATGCGTTCGACGCGTATCCCTTCTTCACCACGCTCGGCGACGCGATTGAGATTGGACCAACGGGAAACAACCTGCGCGACCTGCGAATACTGCTGGCTTACTAGCTCTGGCGCAGATCCCCACTTCTCGCGCAAAGAGCGCGCGAGAAATGGGGCACCCGCAATCCATCCTAGTTCGAGCTACGCCGATTTCGGCATGTTGGCCATGGCATCGTCCATGGCGTGCTTCATTTCATCCGAGGAGAGATCTTTGGTGTGAGTCGCGATCGACCACTTGTGGCCGAAGGGATCCTTCAGCTTGCCATAGCGATCGCCCCAGAACTGATCCATGACCGGCATTTCGACCTGCGCACCCGCTTTTACAGCGCGGTCGAACGCAGCGTCGACTCCATCCACGTAGATGTGCAAACCCATGCCTGTGCCACCGGTGGACTGTGGTGACAAAGATCCATACTCAGGAAATCCGTCAGCCAGCATAATGATGGAATCGCCAATCATTAGTTCGGCGTGCATGACTTTGCCGTCGGGGCCGTTCATGACGCCGCGTTCTTTTGCGCCGAACGCCTGCTTGTAGAACTCGATGGCGCGAGCGGCGTCGCGCACCGTGAGATAGGGTGTGATGCTGTGATAACCGTCGGGGATGGGCTTTACGGACATTGCAGCCTCCTAGTGAGAATTAGGGAAAGAAGTTTACACCGAAGAGGGGAGGCGTTTGTTAAAGGACGATAACAACTATTTGGGTGACGAAACAAAACAGTTGTTTAGCGTCAGAAGAATCTTGTGACGCCTTCTTCCATCACGACGACGCGGTCTTCGATCCCGGCTGCGCGGGCTTCGCGCTCAAGCAATTGCAAGGGCTCGTCGACCGGTTCGTGCGACAGGCGGAACGTGCCGTAGTGCATGGGGACCATCCATCGAGCCTTAAGGTCGAGGAACGCACGCGTGGCGTCGGCCGGGTTCGTGTGGACGTTCCGGAACTGTGGGGGATTGTAGGCGCCAATCGGCAGCAGGGCGAGTTCGGGAGCGAGGCGGCGTCCGATTTCACTGAAGCCGGTGAAATATGCGGTGTCGCCAGCGTGATAGACGGAATGCTTGCCGGCCTTCAGGACAAAGCCGCCATAGCCGCGGTGCGAATCTTTGAGGATGCGCGCTCCCCAGTGGCGCGAGGGAACGTGAGTCACCGACAGATTGCCCCGACGCGAACTTTTCCACCAGTCGAGCTCGACGATCTCGGAAAATCCCAGGTCAGACACCAGGTCAGACACATGAGTGGGGACGATGATGGATGGCGCAATGCCGCTTGTGCGCAGATTATTCTGCACCAGCGCCCGCAAAGACGGGCGATGGAGATGATCGAAGTGGGCGTGCGAGACCAGAACCAGATCGATCGCCGGAAGATCGGCGACGCGCAAGCCGGGCCGTCGCAACCGCTTCAAAACGAAAAGCCAGCGCGCGAAGTTTGGGTCGATGATTACGCTTTGGCCGCCCATCTGTACAAAAAAGCTGGCGTGTCCGATGAACGTGATGCCGAGCTCGCCGTTGGTAGCCAAGCGAGGCTTGTGCGTCTCCCCAGAGCGGGGAGTTACCGCGGAGTGTCGCACCAAACGCCCAAACTGAGTGGCACGCTTGCGGAGGGCCGGATTGCGCAGCGTTTGCTTGATCATCCTGCTATGGAGCCCGGGGAAACTGAGTGCTTCCACTTCATGATACTCATCCTGATTGCCGCTGTCAGAGTAACCACACCGATGCGACCGAACCTTTCTGTCAGTTGTTAATGTTAGATGAATATCGGGCTAGTAGCGCTCCATTTTTCGTTTATCGTGGAGTACGGCGGTAATAGCCGGGCGAGATGACTCGCAAGACTGAGGCGGCGCAGCCGAGCTTCGCTCGGCCTGTCCGGGTCTGAGACCCGGACCCACACACTCCGTGGTTCCACATCTTGTCGCGCATCTCCGGCTTGACCTTGATTGCGCTGGTCATATCTAATCCGGGAGCGTTCTTTTTTCGGGCGTTTTGAGGACGAAGGAGAAAGTTCGAATGCGAGTTGCGTTTTTAGGGCTGGGCATCATGGGGCAGGCCATGGCGACGAATCTGGTCAAAGCGGGCCATGAAGTGACCGTGTGGAATCGTACGCCGGGCAAGTTGGTCGAGGGAGCCGGGATTGCTCCCACACCCGCGGCTGCGGCGCAGGGCGCGGAAGTCGTATGGCTTTGCGTTTCTGACACCGACGCTGTGGAGGAAGTCATCTTCGGCAAGGACGGCGCGGAAGCTTATTTGGCCGAGGGCACGATCATCGCGGATTCGAGCACAATTTCTCCTTCGGCCACTACGAAGTTTGCCGAGCGAGTGGCGGCGAAAGGCGTGGCTTGGGTGGATGCGCCTATGACGGGGTCGAAGATCGGGGCACGCGACGGGACGCTGGTGTTCATCGTAGGTGGAGACGAAGCGACGGTCGAGCGGCTGAAGCCGTTGTTCGCAGCCATGGGGAAGAAAATCTTCCGCATGGGCGAAACCGGTAAGGGGCAGGCGACCAAGCTGGCGATGAATCTTCAGATTGCTATGATTTTTGAAGGATTCGCGGAGGCACTGACCCTGGCGACGAAGTTGGGCGTCGATCCTAAACAACTGCTGTCGTTGATCGAAGCGACGATGGTTCGCTCGGGTGTGGTGGACTACAAGGGGCCGTTTATTCTGGAGCGTGACTTCACGCCGAATTTTCCGCTGCGGCTCATGCACAAAGATATTCGGCTGACCCTCGAGGCGGCCAAGGAGGCTCGGGTGAAGCTGCCAGGCCTCGAAACCGTGGAAGAGATCTACGAGATGGCCACCGAGGATGGGCACCAGGACCTCGACTACGCTGCCACCCTCACCCTGCTGGAAAAATGGGCGGGAGTGCAAGTGAAGGGGCAGGCTGCGTAGAGTAGCTTCGAAGTCCCTCAGTCATTACCGCAGTAATGCCCGAAACGCCGCTATTACACAAGTATTACAGTTCCGTCCCTCGTTCTGTTGATAGCTTAAAAGAAGCTTCTTCAACGTTGAAGACCACGAGAACGGGGACCATCCTTGGACATGCAACTGCAGGATCTGGAAAGACCGCAAGCAGCAAAAGGTGAAATCAACTGGATCACGGCCACCTTCATGGCCCTGTTTCACGTGGGCGCCATAGCGGCGCTCTTTTTTTTCACGTGGAAGGCATTGTTTGTCGCGATGTTCTTGTGGTGGGTCTCGGGCAGCCTGGGCATCGGCATGAGCTACCACCGGTTGCTCACGCACCGTGGCTATAAGACCTCGAAGTGGGTGGAATATTTTCTGACGGTCTGCGCGACGCTGGCGCTTGAGGGCGGCCCGATTTTCTGGGTGGCCACGCACCGCATTCACCACCAACATTCCGATCAGGATGGGGATCCGCATTCCCCGATCGACGGCAAATGGTGGGCGCACATGGGATGGATTCTCATGGGCAAGTCGATGCACCACGATACGACCACGCTGGCCCGCTACGTTCCCGACCTCGCCAAGGATAAGTTCCACGTCTGGATCACCAAGTATCACTACGTTCCGCAAATTGTGCTGGGCGTTCTGCTGTTTGCCATCGGCGGTCTGCCCTGGCTTTTGTGGGGAACGTTTATGCGCACGGTCGTGGGACTGCACGCCACCTGGCTGGTGAATTCGGCAACGCACTCCTGGGGCACGCGGCGGTTTGCGACGCGCGACCTTTCGACCAACAGCTGGTGGGTCGCTCTGCTGACGTTTGGCGAGGGCTGGCACAACAATCACCATGCCCATCCGACCTCGGCGTCGCACGGATTTGTCTGGTATGAAATTGACACCAACTGGTACGGCATCTGGGCACTGCAGAAGCTGGGACTGGCCTGGGACATCAAGCGGGTGAAGCTGACGGAGATCGAGCAGGGGTTGGTGGCTGCGCCTAATGGGCGTCTGATCGCACCGAATGCGCCGGCTGAGTTCTGGGCAGCGGGAGACTAAACAGGCATATTTTCAGTTCTTATAAAAGCCCCGGCCCCGGCCGGGGTTTTGTTTGGACCGGAGTTCCCTCAGGGTTTGCCGTGTGGCTCGCCCGCAGCGGCTAAAGCCGGCGCTGATTCTGCGGCACGTGCGGCATCGCTAAAGCGATGCCCTGATACGAACCAGCGATGCCCAGATACGAACCAGCCATGGCCTGATACCAATGCAAACAACGTGGCGGTGAACTGGCTGGGGCGGCTGTTTTTCTCTGGGGCGCCGCCCAAGCTGTAGAATCGGGGCTTAAAGCCATGCGCATCACGAGCCGCCGCGGAACGATCGTCTTCTTCCTTTGCCTAGGGATCGGGCTGGTTGCACTTGCGGTCGCGCTCAACGTCGGATGGATCATTCTCAACTGGCGCGAGGGCGTGCTGCTGTTTTTCGGTATTGTTTTCTTCGCACTGATCATAGCGGGCATGGTCGTGAATACGATTTTCCTGGTGCGTGAACTCCGGCGCAGTGAGCAGCATGACAGTTTCATCAACGCCGTCACTCACGAATTGAAGACGCCGATCGCGTCCATCCGGCTGCATTTGGAAACTTTGCAGCGCCGGGTTCTGCCAGAAACGCAGAAGCAGGAGTTTTATAGCCTGATGCTCAGCGATGCAGATCGACTGACCGAAACGGTCGAACAGGTTCTGCGGGCGGGGCGCGCGGGCGACAGGAAGGCGGGCCGGGAGAAGGCCGAGGTCGACTTCCGCCAACTGGTTCGCGAGTGCATGGAGGCGACCCGCTCGCGTCATCATCTAGAGCCCCAAGCTCTTCGCTATGAAGAGTCGTCGAGTAACGGAAGCGGGCTGCGCGTGCGAGGCAGCGCGGAAGACCTGCGCACCGCAGTTTTCAACGTGCTCGATAACGCCATCAAATATTCTGGCCAGAACATTGATGTGCGAGTGCGGCTGGAGACTCCGGACGATAAGCGGGTCGTTCTACGGGTGCAGGATCAGGGGGTAGGTATTCCTGCCGACGATGTGAAACGCATTTTCAAACGTTTCTACCGGGTGACGCATCGGTCGCTGGCGCACGTGAAGGGTACGGGGCTGGGTTTGTTTATTGTGAAGGCGATCGCGCAAAAACATGGAGGCAAGGTCTTCGCCGAGAGCGAGGGCGAGGGGCACGGAACTACGATCGTTCTGGAGTTGCCGAGGTGGGCGGCGTGAGCCGGGTTCTTGTGGTCGAAGACGAAGACCATTTGGCGCAGGGGTTGCGCTTCAACCTCGAGGCGGAAGGGTATGCCGCGGAAGTGGTCGGGGATGGAGAGGCGGCCACGGATCGGTTGCTTGGCAAGAAGGAAAACTTCGACGCGGTTGTGCTCGATATCATGCTTCCCGGCAAGGATGGATTCAGCGTGGTCTCGGAGTTGCGGGCCGCGCGCAACTACGTTCCCGTGCTCATGCTGACGGCGCGAGGGCGTCCAGAAGATGTGTTGAAGGGATTTGCTTCGGGAGCCGATGATTACCTGCCGAAGCCGTTTGATCTGTCAATTTTGCTGGCGCGCTTGCAGGGGCTGCTGCGGCGGAGTCAATGGATGCGCGGGCAGACTTCGGGAAGTCCGAAGCCGAGCGAGACGCCGGATGACGCTGCACACCTCTCCGATTTCGGGACATTCTCCTTTGCGGGAAAGACGATCGACTTCGGCGCGCTCGAATTGCGGACCGTGGACAGCACGATTCATCTGACGCTGATGGAGGCGGAATTGTTGCGCCACCTGGTGCGGAGTGACGGGCGCATCGTGTCGCGTAAACAGATTCTCGAAGAAGTCTGGGGGCTGCGCGAAGATACTGATACGCGCGCGATTGATAATTTCGTAGTGCGCTTGCGGCGGTATCTGGAGGATGATCCCGGGCATCCGCGACATTTGCTGACGGTGCGGGGAGTGGGGTACAGGTTTCTGGCCAACCCGGCGAAGTAGACGAGATCCAATCGGTCCGCGTTAGAAGTGTGACAAGGCAGCTCGAAGATTTTCTAGAGTAAGGTTCCGACTTGCTGTGGCGGCCCCAAGTTGTTTTGTCATCCTGAGGCGGGCGCTTTTGCCCGCCGAAGGACCTGTGCAGCTGACCGGGAGTGCTGAGGTCCTTCGGCTCCAAGAGAACGGCGCCTCAGGATGACAAGCCTTTGCCAGGCAGAACTCCGGGCGCCCTTTCAAATCCGATACCCCACTGCGAAACCGCTCTATGCGCGACACAACTCCGCCACTAATGTTTCCTGGCGTTCGATGGCGATGCCGTCGAGGCGGCGCAAAACCATGATGTAAAGCGGGACCGTAATCGCCGAGAGAGCAAGAAATACGAGGGCTGCGATCCATAGATTCTTGTAGAGCCGCGCGACGACGAAAGCAGCGGTGCCAACCCCAACGATCACGATCTGGACGCCCAGGCTGGCCAGGACCGTCGTCTGCGAGACATTCTGGCGACCGAACGTCGAGAAGTCGCGCTTTTTGGGAGTGTAGATTGAGAGCAGGTTGCCGGCGGCGAAGTTCAAAGGCGCGGCGAACAGAAGTCCGGCGGCGGTTGCGACTGAGACCGCCAGATCGGGAGCGCCGTACAAGTAAGTCACGGCGAACCAGGCCAAGGCCGTGTTCGCCAGGAGAATGCCGGCGTGGGTGAGATTCTTGCCCAGGACAATCTGGCGAAAGTGCACCGGTGACACGTAGAAGAACTGGATGCCGCCGCCGTCGCCGCCGAAACTGTTGTAGACAAGGTTCGTCAGCACCAATAAGGAATAAGCGGCCGCGCCGGGAAACGCCATGTCCGGCGTTCGGTTGAGGAAGTGTGTTTGCCGCATGGGATTCAGCGGTCCGAGCCGAACTACCAGCAGCATGAAGACCGGCATGATCAGGGTGAGCAACATGGGACCACTGCGTGCGAGGTAGCGCATTTCTTTTTCAAACACCGCGGCGACGGACTGGGAAAATCCCGGCAGGTCCCATCCTACCTGCAGGCCTCGTACCTGTGCGACCGCCGGGCGTGCAGCGGCTTCGCTGAGATTCTCGCCGTGAAACTGCCGGCGCAGGCGTAGGTGTAGCAGATACCCTACGGCCGTCGTCAGCGCTCCCAGGAAGAGCAAGTAAGTGAAGCCGTCGCGGTATTTCGCCTGTGAGACTTGCGCAATCGCGTTAGCTGCCAGCCCGGGAGGGAGCCCTCCTTGTACTTGGCTTGCAATCTCAACGGTTCTTCTTAGTTCTGGACTCGGCTTCTTCTCAAATCGCCCGGCCATCGGACCGATCAACTGAAAGCTGAGCATCGTTAGGATAAAGAGAACCCCGAGGATTTCGCGGGTGCGCCGCTGCGCCAGCCAACGCTCGACCCAGGCGAAGACGGTCTGCATCAGGACGAGATTGAAGAGGGCGAAGGTCAGCAGCACCAGCAACGCCCAGGGGAACAGCAGCGGGCGGGCAAAAGTGATGCCGAGGAGAATCCCGAACAAGGCGAGACTGCCCAGTGCGCTGGCGGGATCGAAGAATCCGTAGGCCAGGCGGATCAGAAAATACGAACGGTAAGTGAGCGGGAAGCGAAGGAATTCTGAAGAGTCCGGGTTGTTGGTAAAGGCGGTTGCCATTACGGGGAAGACTTGCCAGAAGAAAAGCACGGGCCACAGAAGAATCGCGAGGAATTCGGCTTGGCCCTGGGAGACGAAATAGAAGGCGAACCCGGTCGCGGCGGTGAAGCTGCCGAAACCGCCCAGCGCGAAGGCCAGCGTGATGACGATGCGGGAGACCAGTTCCATCTTGCCGCGCTTGGTGCGCAGGCCGTTGACGAACATGCGCCAGCGCAGGTTGGCGATTGTGGAAATTTGTAGTCGGATACCGATAGGAGATGTCATTTCGTGCTCTCATTCTTGCACAGGTGAGTGGGTGGCGCATCCATTTACAAGGCAATGAAAGGACGTCACTTCCTTTCACCCAGCAATTTTGTTGAGTATCGGGTCACGACCCATTTCCATATTGGGCGTGATCCCCGTCACGCACGGGGGTGGGACTACTCACGGTTACTCGGCGACTGCCGTTAGAAGATGTAGAGTCATGGCAGGAGGAGAATTCTAAATGGCGCCATCCGAGAGAACTCCGCTGTGGGACAGCGTCACGCATCCGTTCGCGAACGCACTGGAGTTCGCCTTTGGCTGTCATCATGCGAAGCTGAGCCGCGTCTTTACTATCGAAGGCCGCAGCTACAAGGTCTGCTGCGATTGCGGCGCCAAGTTCGACTATTCGCTGCGAACCATGTCGATCATGCCGCATGGCAAGTTTTTCGGCGCTCTTCGGCGTTTACGTGCCCGGCGCAGACATGACCGAAAAAAGCTCCAGCAGTTGTCCGAGCAACTTTCCGGCGAGGCCTCATCCCAGCCATGAAAGCTCCTGCTCGGTGCGGGTTCCGCCGACGATGCGCAGGAAAATCTTCTCCAGAGTAAGCTTCTCACCGGCAGACGCAGGGCCATCCTCTGATCCGGTGGGCGTTTGCGCCTCGACTCCGGCGCGCAATTCCTCCAGTGATCCCTGGGCCACCAGTTTCCCCTGATGAATGATGGCGACGTGACTGCACAGGCGCTCGACAATTTCGAGCACGTGGGATGTCAGAAAAATCGTGGCCCCACGGGTGATCATTCCTTGCAGCATGGATTTCAGCGTACCGGCGGCGATCGCGTCGACGCCTTCAAAGGGCTCGTCGAGAAACAGGACTTTCGGTCCGTGGATCACCGCCGCCGCGAGGGCCAGCTTCTTCTGCATGCCGTGGGAATAGTCGGTGACGAGTTTCCTGGGTTGATCGGCGAGTTGCATGAAATCGAGTAACTCCGCAGCACGCTTGGCCGCCGTTTCGCGGTCGAGGCCGTACATGCGTCCGGCAAAGCTCAAAAATTCAGCGCCAGTGAGACGGCCGAATAGCGCCATGCCTTCGGGCACGACGCCGATCTGGCGTTTCACTTCGACGGGATGGGCATTCAGATCGAGGCCAAGGATTTCGATGCGCCCCGAACTCGGCGCTAGAAGCCCGGTCAGCATTTTGATGGTGGTGGATTTTCCCGCGCCGTTCGGGCCGAGGAAACCGAAGAACTGTCCGGGAGAGACGCGCAAGTCGACATTTTCGACGGCCACGAACTCTCCGAATCGGCGGGTGAGGCCCTGCGTGGAGATGGTGGGCGCGGAATCCATGGAACTTCAGAATCTAGCACACCCACCAGATTCCCGTGCGCCTACGGTTTGTCCTTGGAGGGCGCTTCTTTCTTCTCTGGCTGTTTCTTCTGCGCGTCCTCAGTCCACGGGGGAACTACACCGACGAAGCGGGCGTAGGCGATCGATTGCCCCAGATGCTCGGCTCCATGGCGGACGATGAAGAGCAGGATGCCGCGCTCGGTATTCTTGCCACCGAACCAGTCCATGCTCTTTTCGAGATCGGTATCGGGCATTGCCTTAATGGCCGCTTTGGCGTGGGTGTAGGAATCTTTGAGAGTGGCGACGACTTTGGCTTTGTCGGTGGTGGATTTCTCGAGGCTCTTCACATCCACTCCGGCCGGCGGTGGGGTGCCCACGAGTTTGTAGAGGTTGTAATTCGCGGCGCTGACGTGGAGGAAGACTTCGGCGAACGAGCGCACGTCAGGGGCCGGGCGCCACGAGTATTTCTCGGCAGGGATGGCTTCGGCGAGGCGAGTGAACTTATCTTCCTGAACGATCACCTCGGACAGAACTTCGGAACGATAGCCGGTCACGCCGGGCGTGCCTTCTTTGTAGGGATTGATCTGCGCTGCCGTTTGAACAGCACTAGCCGCAACGACGAACAAGCATAGGGCTGAGAAAATGGATTTCACGGGGAGTCTCCTTTGCGTCGGGACAGTCTAGCCCATTTTTTTGTATAGCGTTGACTAGACCGCAGTGTCATCCCGAGCGCAGCGAGGGAGCTAGGTTCTTGCTCGCACTGCCAGTGCTGCCGCTCCTGGCAAACACCTAGATCCCTCGCTTCGCTCGGGATGAGAGACTACAGTCGGGATGACAAATCGCCCTCGGATACTGGACATGTAAGACCAGCCTAGTCATACGGGAAAGTCTGTCTAGAGCCAAATCAACATCGCCGCGCGCAAGTCTTTGCCGGAAGTCATCGTCACCGGAACTCAGTGGTGCGCCAGAGGAAAATGCCGCAGGTCACGAGAAGCGCTAGCATAGCGGCGGCGAGGGCGAGAGCCCAGAACAGGCTGACATCGACGCGCGGGAAGCTTGCCATCGCCGCAAGGACGACAAACAGACCTGTGGTTCCGGCAATGAGCAGCCAATCGAGGAGCGTTCTGCGGGTGGGACCGGCTTCGTATGCACGGCCTTCCATGCCGGCGCGGACGTATTCGTCTTCGATGCCATAGCGTTGACCCTCTCGTTCCGCGGCATCTTGCCAGGAGGAATGCTCGCGCTCGGTTGCGGACGAGAGTGCGATCCCCACTGCTCCCAGCGCCATCAGCAGCGATCCTCCGGCGACCTGCCAGTAGACCGCACGGCTGGTGCCTTGCAGTTCGTGAAAAACCAGGATGCCCCACAGCAGTCCCCAGAGCTGATTCGTGTTGGAGAGCGGAATGCCACGGCTAATGCCGACGTATTTAGTGGCAAATTGCTGGAATAAGTCGCCAATGACCCAGACGAAGCCGCCCAGCATCAGCCAGAACATTACGGCGCGCGCACTTACGAGTTCACGCCAGAGCGGCGTCGCGCCACGATACCCGATGGCCAGCACAGTCATCGTTACCATTTCGCCGATGGTGAAGAACGTGATGAAGGAGAGTGGGTTCATGCCGGTCAGATACGCCTTGCGGTAGGGAATGTACATGGTTCCCCAAAGGACGCCGGCACCGAGGGCAGCAAGGACGCCCAGCGTGGCTTTGCCGGGCGCGGCCTGATGCGACGAGGCGATGGCCAGCAGTGTGGCTCCTCCGAACATGCTGGCCGCACCACCGAGAACTCCGAGCCAGCGCTTCCATCCGGCGTAGTGCAATTCGTTGAAGAGGAGGTATCCCCAGAAAATTCCGAGCAGGCTGTTTGTATTCCACAATGGAAAGGCGATGCTCAAGCCCACGTTGCGGATGGCGTAGATGGTCAAGGTGTTGGCGACGGCCCACATGCATCCAGCGAGCACGGCCCAGATGACGAGGTGCGGCGCTTGGCGAACGTCGTTGCGCACGTGGGAGGTGCCGCGAACCAAGGCGGGGACACTCCACCGTGCCAGGAAAACTCCACACACCATGATGAGAGAAACGGTGATGGGGGAGACATCAGGGTTGACAAGTTTGATAGGAGCTTCCGCGCCACCCAGCCAGGCCCCCGCGGCGAAGCCGCAGAAGATGCCGAGACCTTGCAGGCTGCGCAGGCGCGTGACATCCATTCGACTACGAACAGCCGTGGCTGTTCCAGCCTCCACGATTCCCCCCGATGATTTCAGCGGAGTTTATCCAAAAGCAGCAGGCCACCCATGAGCACACTCAGCGGGATCCAGAAGTGAAGATCGGTCGCGATTGCGACAAAACGACTGCGGGGTCTTACGGATCCAGTTGCGCCGTCCGACATGAGGCCGCCCTTCCAGATAGATCGTGATGCTTGCGGGCGAGAATCATTCTGACGCCCGTCGACGAAGCAACCTATCTTAGAGAGATGCGAGTCGGGAGTCAACGCGGGCGGGGTAGGCATTCCTCACAACCGGGGTCGGTGGGTGTAAAGACAGTTTGACTTCAATTATGGTGCCGCACTGGCGGGCATCCTCTCGGCATTCATTGACTTGCCCTAATATCCGGTCCTAAGATTCCACCTCAATGATCGGCCGAACCATCTCGCACTACCAAGTCCTCGAAAAAGTGGGTGGCGGAGGGATGGGTGTGGTCTACAAGGCCGAGGATACAAATCTCGGGCGTTTCGTAGCGCTGAAGTTCCTACCGGAAGACGTAGGGCGGGACCAGCAGGCGTTGGAACGCTTTCGGCGTGAGGCACGTGCCGCTTCAGCACTGAACCATCCCAACATCTGTACCATCTACGAAATTGCGGAGCGAGGGGGACTTCCATATATCGCGATGGAGTTTCTGGATGGGCTGACCCTGAAGCACCGCATCGGCGGCCGCGCTCTCGAGATCGACACGGTGCTTCTTCTTGCCATCGAGATCGCCGAGGCCCTGGATGCCGCGCACACGGCCGGCATTGTGCATCGTGACATTAAGCCGGCGAACATTTTTGTGACCAGACGCGGCCACGCCAAGATTCTGGACTTCGGCTTGGCGAAAATCACTCCTGCCCTTCGGGACACTGACGGCCCCGCTGCGACTGCACAATCGACGGTGACGCTCGAAGAACACTTGACCAGCCCGGGCACGGCCGTTGGCACCGTTGCCTACATGTCACCCGAGCAAGTGCGCGCTAAGGACTTGGATGCCCGCACGGACCTTTTCTCATTCGGCGCTGTTCTCTACGAAATGGCCACCGGAGCGCTGCCCTTCCGCGGCGAAAGCTCTGGCGTCATTTTTAAGGCGATCCTTGACGCGACTCCAACACCAGCCGTCCGCCTCAATCCCGATCTCCCAGCCGAACTCGAACGCATTATCAATAAATGCCTTGAAAAAGACCGCGATCTGCGCTACCAGCACGCTTCGGATATTCGAACCGACCTGCAGCGGCTTCGGAGAGATCTGAAGTCAAGCGCGTCGGGAACTGCGGCCATCAGTGAGCCCTCCTCTGCATCTACAGTCGCGCTTACCAAATGGCCAAGAAAGCGGAACACACTCATTGAGGGTGCAACCATTCTGCTTTTGCTGGTTCTGACGATCACCTACTGGTCAATGGGGAGACCGCAGCCGCCCAGAATACTTTCCTACAATCCGCTCACGAATGACGGACAGGGGAAGTCCGGGCCATTGCTCACCGATGGGCCACGAGTCTATTTCAGTGAGCAACGCGGTGCCGCCTTCGTATTAGCCGAGGTCTCGGCTGCCGGTGGGGAGCCTGCAGTCGTACAAACGCCTTTTCCATTCGGGGGGTTGTGCGACATCTCGCCTGATCGTTCTGCGCTCCTATTGAGCGGTCAGAGTTTTGCCTACGAAGGTGGCCCACTCTGGATACTTCCGATTCCTGCGGGAGCACCGCGAAGAGTAGGCAGCCTGCTCGCGCTGGATGCCGCGTGGTCGCCCGATGCGCAGCGAATTGCTTACAGCCAGGGTAACGAGTTGTATATAGCGAATAGCAATGGAAGCGATTCGAGGAAAATCGCCACGCTTAACGGGTTCGTTTCCACCGTTAGGTGGTCGCCAGACGGAGGGTTGCTGAGATTTGTGTTGAATGATCGCAACACGAGAAGGAATTCCTTTTGGGAGACTTTCACGGATGGCACTGGACTCCATCAATTGCTGCCAGACTGGAAGGGTTCACTAAACCCGTCAGGGCTGAACTGGACTGCGGATGGAAAGTATTTTCTCTTTGCCGGTAGACAAAATGGCAGAACCGATTTATGGATGGCGAGGCAGAGCCCGAGCCTTTGGACAAAAGCTGGCCTCCAACCCGTTCGACTCACTTTCGGGCCGATGGAATTCGGTTATGCCGTGCCGAGCGCAGACCGAAAACAACTGTACAGCATTGGTTATCAGCCACGTGCGGAGTTAGCTCGGCTGGACCCTGCCACAAAACAGTTTCGCCCGTACTTGCCTGGAGTCCCGGCGAACGCACTGGATTTTTCCCGCGACGGGCAATGGATCGCCTACACTACTTATCCCGACCTGACACTCTGGCGCAGCAAACTCGACGGAAGCGAACGGCTGCAGCTTTCGTATGCGCCAATGAGGGCTCATCATCCGGCATGGTCACCCGATGGCAAACGGATCGTCTTTGCCGCCGCCAAGCAGCGCTGGGAGATTTTCGTTGTACCAGCAGAGGGCGGAGACCCGCGGCCTCTCTCCGCGACCGACCAGACAGATGCGGAACCTTCGTGGTCTCCGGACGGGACGACGGTGATTTTCTCCGGCCTGCCGTGGGCGGATGTCACTGCGGAAAGAGCAACATCAATTCGTCTCTTTGACCTGAAAACGAGTCAGAGGTCCAGCCTGCCTGGATCGGAAGGATTCTGGGCACCCCGGTGGTCATCTGACGGCCGTTACGTGATCGCGCTTACGGGCGATTCGAAAAAGCTGATGATTTACGATTTCAAAAGCCGCAAGTGGAGCGGTTTAGCGGCCATGCAGAACGTGAGCAACCCCGTCTGGTCCCGAGACGGCCGGTATGTGTATTTCGATTCGCACGAAGTTGCGGATCCAGCGATCTATCGTGTCGACCGAGCAGAACGCAAGATAGAAAAGATTGTCACGCTGAAAGATTTCCGTCTCACCTTCTTGGTGCAACCGACTATGACCTTGGCTCCTGATGATTCGCCGGTGTTGCTGCGTGATACCGGAATCAATGAGATTTACGCTTTAGACCTCGCTGTCGAATGACGTAGCTGTAGATCACCGCTACCTGCGGCTTGATGTTCGGGCTCTCGTGTCAGCGGTGGTCCGGCCGCATCGGTTGGAAAGGCTGGCACGAAATCGGCTTGCAGACGCACGTGATTTGCTGGAGCGTCTGCCCGATTGCCGGGGCACGCGGGACTGCTAAAAGAGACTACTGTATTAACCGCTGGCTGACATGTTCCGCAGCGATCGCCCACGGGCATTCTGCCTGATGTTCCTGCAGATCGCTCATAGCGCGCTGCACGTCGACGTGCTTTCTGATCGCGATTTTGGGGCTGACTTGAAAGAAAGCCGCAGAACGGGCCTCCAGATACCGGGTATTCTTCCGTTCAAAAGCGCGATAAAGATCGCGACATTCAGAGCAATTCATAATTCCCTCATCTTCCGCGACGAGCGCCCCGCACGCCCTAGTTCGCAGTGGGTTGAGCCAAGGTAGAGCCACCTTCGGAAATTCGCGCGGGGCAGCCGTCAGGCTAAGAATGCCCTGGGGAGGACTGTTCGCCTCTGCCCCGCGCAAGTGTATATATCTTTGGTTAACAGGCACGGGAATTCAATAGGCAATAGTGCTCAAAACAAGGGGAGAAAAATACACACCGAAGAGCATCGTGAATCAAGCGTGCGCGGATACTGACGGTGGATTTTGTCATTCGGACTGGGGAGTTTCAATCGGGGCTCGTGATGGCGGGCCACTGGTTGAGCCGGGCTGCAGCG
Source organism: uncultured Acidobacteriaceae bacterium (assembly GCA_963768265.1). Lineage (GTDB taxonomy): Bacteria > Acidobacteriota > Terriglobia > Terriglobales > Acidobacteriaceae > Sulfotelmatobacter. The sequence continues at coordinate 83,881 of CAVYHM010000047.1, read as the reverse complement.
TTGGTTCCGTAGATGCAGGTTGATAGTCCAGCGGCACCAAAGCGGTGACGGTTGTACCCTGCTCGTCGCTTCGGATTTTCAACTGCCCGCCAATGTAGCCGATGCGCTCGTGCATGCCCGAAATTCCGACTCCTCCAGCGAAGGCGCTGGAGGTCTGGATTTCCTTCAATAAGGCGGGAGCAAAGCCGCGGCCGGTGTCCGCGACGGACGCCTCGATCAGGCGATTTTTGAGTTGCACACTCACTGAGGCGGTCTTACTCCCTGAATGGCGATGAACATTGGCCAGAGCTTCCTGCACGAACCGGAACAGCGCCATGTCCTGGTTGGTATGGAGTTTGGCCCCCTCCACCGCTTTGGAGATTTCCAGACTGACTCGCAGACCGCTCCGATCCCTGAATTCCTCAACGAACATGCGCAATGCGGCCCAGAGGCCCAGTTCGTTCAACAAGGGAGGATGCAACAGGTAGGAAAAGGTGCGAATCTCGCGCGCCACCCGTTTAGCCAAGGCAAGGGATTCTGCGATTTGCGTTCGAGCCTTTTCCGGAAATGTGTGCTGAGCGGCTTTCAGCGCTCCCAGATTCAAGGTCAACGCCGTCATTTCTTGAGAGGTGGAATCATGCACTTCCCGGGCAATTCGGCGCTGTTCCTCTTCTTGAATCTGCAACAGCCGATTCGACATTTGGAGCAATGTCCGTTCGGCCAACTCCTGCGAGGTGATGTCCTCGACCATGGCGACGCAGAATTGGAGTGCACCGCTCTCAGCACGGAGTGCTGAGACCGTCAATCGAGCCGATCGGGTTCCGCCGTCTTTACGGATATAACGCTTATTGATCTGATATCGATCCAGCTTGCCCTCGATCACGTCCTGATAAAGCGACCGGTTCAATGTCACATCCTCGGGATGCGTGACATCAGCAAACGTGAGGTGGGGGAGTTCTTGCTCCGTGTAGCCGAGCATGCCGCGGAAGGCAGGGTTGCTGCGCAGAAGATAGCCGGACGGATCGACCAGCACCATGCCGATGGCGGCATGCTCAAAGATGATATGGAACTCTTCTTCGCTGCGGCGAAGCGCCTCCTCCGCGCGCTTGCGATCCGTAATGTCCATGGTGACGCCGATCAATCGGATAGCCTTACCGGTGTCGTCGAAGAAGACTCGTCCCCGCGACTCAACCCAGCGGATTGCGCGATCGATCTGGCGGCAGATGCGGTATTCCGCGATGGAGTCTCCCGTCTTCAACGCCTCCGAAATGCTGGCTTGGGCGTGCTCCAGATCTTCGTGCAGTACGAGCGACTCAAAGTCTTCATGTTGGCCGCGAGACGTTCCCGGGGGCATGCCAAAGAGGTCGGCGAGTTCGGCCGACCACACGACCGTGTTCGTTGTAAGATCCAGGTCGAAACAGCCGAGGTGCGCGGCTCGCTGGGCCTGAGCCAGGAGTTCCCGTCCAGATCGCAATTCTTCTTCAACCTTCTTCTGTTCAGTAATATCCGCGAAGGTCAGAATGACCTGATAAACCCTGCCGTCGTCTTGCAACAGGGGCCACGCACTGGTCAGAACCCAGCGGCGGTCGCCCGATGCGGGATGGTAATTCCTCAGTACCAGGTTCAGGACAGGTTTTCCGGTGGCAATCGCCCTCTGACTGGGGCGTTCTGCAATTGGACAAGGAGTCCCATCCTCGCGAAACACTGCAAGATTGGGATCATTCAGCCGCACGCCAGCGGCCTGTTCCATCGTTAAGCCAGTGATCTCGAGAAATCTCGGATTGAATATCTGGACCGTGGACTTGTCATCGATCACGGCGATCCCTACCGGGGCAGTAGAGACCACCGTGCGAAACCGTTCTTCACTGGTGCTCAACGCCCCATACAGAGCGCTGAGGCGCTGAGTCGCGTAATTGAAGACCTTCCCCAAGGTTGCGAGTTCATCGTTGCCCGCCACCGCGACTCGATAGTGGAAATCGCCTTGAGCCAGGGCCTGAGCCCCGGCATCCAATTGTGCCAGTGGGTGGGTGATGCTGCGCGTCACCATGGTTCCCAGGATTCCAGCAACCAACAGGGTAAATAACGCGGCCAAAGGGAGCATGAAAAAGACTCGTTGCTGCAGGCGCTGAATGCTCTCCTGCGCCTGGGCGCGTTCTGCCGCGACTTCGAGATCGACCTTCTCCACCAGCGAAGAGGTCAACGAACTCAGTGGCCCCACTTGATTCTTCAGGCGAAGGCGTACGGCAGGCCAGTCGCCCGCGTTAGCCAAGCTCGTGAGAGCGTCGATTTGCACGGGCAACGTGCTCTGGATCGTTTCGAGTGTGCTGAGCATCGTTGGATCGCGGCCGGAACGTGCCGGCGGAGTTCGTAACGCCGCGTTGGCGAGTTCAGCCCCATCCAGAAATTGAGTGCGCAGTGCTCCGGCTTCGGAGGCGAACCTTTGGACGTCCTGAGCGTTGGCTGCATCGTCCAATTTGTCCCGCAGAATTAATAGATTCGCATGAAGGCTCAGCACGGACTGCGATTCCTGATCCACCTGAAGCAAGCGCTGCTCCTGGGTGCGGAACCGGCCAAATTGCCAGAGGGTGAAGATGTCGCTGGCAATCATCAGCAATACAATCGCCACGAAGCACAGCGTCAAACGCACGCCGATCTTTACGTGGCCGCGATGATGGGCCTGTGCCAGCAAGGCACCTGGCGATGCCTTCCGGAGCCACCGGGTGATATCGGTCCTGACATTAACTGCCATTTTGTGCCTCGAAACCCTCTTGTCAGATTCCGCGAGCCCAATGCCTCATGGGCGAGCCGTTCCTCGCGGCTGAAGACCCGTAATCTGTACCAGTTCCTTTTCCAGTTCAGAGGCAGCCTGCGGGGCTGTTTTTTCCTTCGTCAAGACCGAATGGACAGCGTTGAAATAAGCCTCCGAGACCTGCCCATATTTTGTTCCGGTGATGGTTGAGGGCCGCGCGACCACCTCATTAAGAAACAGCTGCTTGAGTTCCGCAAAATGGGGTCTGGTCTTGAGCACTTCGGGAACGTCGAACAGTGCGGGAAAGACTGGCGGCTGGGAGGTTGCCTTCGCTCGTGCGAGTTCCACATCGCGACGACAAAGATAGCGAACTAGCGCGACCGCTTCCTTGGGATGACTCGAGTTGCGGAAAACACTCAAGCTGGCGCCTCCGAGAGTTCCAGCGTGCCCGGCGCGCCCGCTGGGCAAAATCGTGGCAGAAAAGTTGCTCGACACCGTCGAGACCTCATTCTCACTCGCCAAATAGGAAGTGGGCCAATTGCGCATGAACGCTGCGTTTCCCGACCGCCAAACGTTCAAAGCATCCCATTCCAGGTATTCAGTCACACTCGGCGGAGAAATGGAGCCCACCCAGTGAGCGGCCCTTTCCCACGCTTGAATGGCTCTGGGATTGTTGACGCTATCGTTCCATCTCCTTCGATGATGCGCCCGCCGCCCTCGGACACCTGCCATTCGAGGGCGTTGCAGGTCAGGGCCTCGGTGGCCGCTCCCTGCCACACAAAACCCCAGAAATCTTTTTTTCCTTTGGCGCGCTCACCTTTTTGTATCCGGGCCGCCATCTGCTCAAGTTCATCCCAGGTTGCGGGCGGGGCCTTATATCCATAGGCACGCAGCAGGTCTGAGCGATAGAAAAGCATGCCCGTATCAATGTGGTAGGGCATCGCGACCAATTGACCGTTCACTGTGTCGTTGGCCACCAGCGCGGGAAAATCCTGCTCAGTGTCCTTGAGGTAAGGATTCAGGCGGAGGGAATATTCGGCCATCATCCCCGGCCAGATCACGTCGATGGCAAATACGTCGGGGGCGTCGGAGGGGCTCTGAAGAAGCTTGCGCCACAAAGTCAGCTGATCTACTGCTCTCTCTGGGGCGGGAAAGTGCTTTACCCGGATGCCTGTTTCGCGAGTGAAGTCCTCTTCCTCATGATAACGCCAGGCGATGAATTCCTTGTCGGGCCAACCCGGATCCAGCAATGTGATAGTGACGGGACCCAGTTCGGGAGGAGGCTCTCGACAGCTTTCGAGGCCCGCGACGACGAGAATCAGGCAGAGCCCGGCGCGGAGGAGTTCCGGCGACTCCGGGAGATGGCAGGAGCATCTTAGGGTTCGAATTGTCTGGATCAGAAATCGGATACGCCGGCGCTTCATTGTAAGGCCCCGGAGGGCCGGCCGAATTTTACGCAGATTCTATCACCGCAATCCGGTCTCGCGGCACGAAGTTGTCATTGGGAACAGCTTGCAGAGTTGCAGACCAAGAGTAGAATAGGCCGGAATTTGCCGAGGCCTGTACTGATCCACGCCCGAACCCTGACCACATTGGGGACTCTCAGGGCGACCGTCAGCCGGTACAGGAGGGGGCGGCATGCAAACAGTTTCAATTCTGATCGCGGACGATCACGCGGTCTTGCGTCGAGGCCTGCGCGCTCTTCTGGAGACGCAGCCGAATTGGAAGGTAGTGGGTGAGGCCTGCAACGGACGGGAAGCCGTAGAGAAAGCCGCTGCGCTTTGCCCGCAGGTGGTGATCCTCGACATTGGCATGCCCAAGCTGAACGGCTTGGATGCGGCCGCGCAGATATTCAAGGCAAATCCTAAAGTGCGCGTCCTGATGCTAACCATGCACGCTGCTGAAACGCTTATCCAGCAGACGCTTAAGGCAGGGGCCAGCGGCTACGTGCTTAAGTCTGACGCGGAGAGGGACCTCATTACCGCGGTCGATGCGCTGCTGCACAACAAGATGTTCTTCACGTCGGCTGCGTCGACTGTGGTACTGGAACACCTGCGCGAAGGCCAAAAGAAAAAGGGCCCCCACCCATCGGGGGAGCGGCTCAGCGTGCGGGAGCGCGAAGTGGTGCAATTGCTCGCAGAGGGCAAAAGCAACAAGGAAATTGGCGCGGTGTTGAACATCAGCAAGCGAACGGTGGACCACCATCGTGCCAGAATAATGGATAAGCTCAAGGTGCAATCGGTGGGCGAATTGGTGCTTTATGCCGTTCGCAACAAGATTGTTGAGCCTTAGCCCTCGAAGGCTGAAGGATGATCTGGTCGCGTCATGGAACTCGAGCCACCACGCAGGGCAAACCTGATCTTAGAAAGAAGGCCGATTCTGGTAAATGGCTTTTCGATCAGCATAATCTCGCTCGCGGCCACGCCGTAGCGCTGGATAAGGTCGCCCGCGTATCCGGACATCAGCAGGATTTTGAGTTGGGGTTGCGTCTTCCTGAGTTGGGCCGACAATTCGATGCCGCTCATCACGGGCATGAGCATGTCGGTCAGAAGCAAATCGATGTGCTCACCGCTGGTCTGCGCCAGTTGGAGGGCGGCATCGCCGCTGGCGGCCTCCAGAACCTTGTAGCCTGAACTTCCGAGAAGTGCAGTGATGAGCTTCCGCAGGGCCTCGTCGTCTTCGACCACCAGCACGGTTTCCGTCGCGATCACCAGGTCAACTATGGGAGCGGGGTCGGCCGGCTTTTGTGCACTGCTCTGATGCTCGGGGAAGTAGAGCTTGAAGGTCGTGCCCCGGCCCACCTCGCTGTAGACCCAGATGTATCCCTCGCTCTGCTTGACGATCCCGTAAACCGTGGAAAGGCCCAAACCTGTGCCCTGCCCGGGACCCTTGGTGGTGAAGAAGGGCTCGAAGATCTGCGACACAGTTTTTTCGTCCATGCCGCAGCCGGTATCGCTGACCGACAGCAGGACGTACCGGCCGGGACGCACGGACAAATGCGAGTCGACGTAGCCGTCGGTGAGGTCAATGCTGGATGTCTCGATGGCGATGACGCCACCTTGTGGCATGGCATCGCGAGAATTCACGACCAGATTCATCAGGATCTGCTCAATCTGGCCGTGGTCCGCCTTGATATAACCGGTGGCGCCGGGCTTAAAGGAAAGAGAAATGTCCTCACCGATCATGCGCAGCAGCATCTGTGTCAGGTTGTTCACGACTGCGTTCAGGTCGAGGATTCTCGGATAAAGAACCTGCTGGCGGCTGAAAGCCAGCAATTGCCGGGTCAGTGAAGCGGCACGCTCGGCGGCGAGCTTGATTTCGATAAGGTGCCTCGATACCTCGTGAGCAGAACCCAGGCGAAAGGATGCGAGTTCGCTATAGCCCATGATCACGGTCAGAATGTTGTTGAAGTCGTGCGCCACTCCTCCCGCCAGACGACCCACGGCGCCCATTCTGTGCGCCTGCCGTAGCTGATTTTCGAGACGCTTGGCCTCCGTCACGTCCTGGGTTACCGCGAGGAGGCACGGGACTCCATCGAGGTCAATGATCTCCGCCGTCACGCTGGCTTCGCGAATTTCTCCGGTCCTCGTCTTTAGCTTTGTGTGATGTCCTTTGCCGGGGGCGGAGCCACCTACCTGGTCCAAAAGTCGGACGCGGTCCCGTGGATCCACCCAGACTCCAAGTTCCTGATAGGTGCGGCCGATGACATCTTTACGTTCGTAACCCAGCAGTTGCAGAAAGGCTTGGTTGACGTCTACGTAACGCCCCTCCGAGAGGGTGCTGATTGTTATTGAGAGTGGACTCGATCTAAAAGCCTGGGCAAACAAAGTTTGGCGGTAGCGCCCATTTCGGCGTAAGAGGACGACAACCAACAAGGTGAGGACAAGAATAAGCGCGTCGGCGGCAACAATTCCGGGACTCGCCGGGCGCGGAAGCCAGGTCAGCCAAATGCTCACTCCCGCGAGTGAGCTCATGATAAGCAAAAGAATGACAACTAACCTTGCATTTGATGCAGACCGCAACTGACCTCCAACAACGTTTAGCAAAAAGAAAGAGTTGGCCAGGAGAACCCAGCGACCAAAACAACACAGGGACCTTTGGCGGATGATCTAACGTCGCTCAGTTGCGTGGGGTTTGCAATCTGTAGAAGTACCTATCGGCGATGGTGCTGAATACTAGGTTTTTGACTACTTCTGACGGAAATAGACTCTGCTATTGATCGTTTCATTACCAATAGGACAAGAATCAAAGGCAGAATCTTGCGGCCGGGTGGGCTCCTTGCCGGCCTTTGGGTTAAGGAGGATTCAACCAGGTCCCAGCAAGGTGCTGGACCTGGTTTTAGGTATCTTCGGTGGTTGCCGCACATGCGGCTTTTGCTGGTACCGCTTAGTGTCGTGTCCCGTAAATACGTGACAAAGTCTGAGGCACAGTTCGAAGCAGCGTTTCCAGAGCATTGGTGCTGCAATCAAAATGCATGGGTCCTTCGCTTTGCTCAGGATGACAAGTCGAAATTATGCCGCGAATTTAGGGGACACAACACCTAGAAAAGATTCCAGAGGAACTGGTTGTAGACCTCATGGTGGAACTGCACTTCCGAGGCCTTCACCACCGATCCCAACAGGCGGGGGCAGCGGTCCGCCGAGGCTTGTTTCAGGTCGGCGTAGCGCCCCTTCACGTCTTCGCCCAGCAGCTTGGTGGTCCAGTCGGCTTTGCGGAAGTCCTCGATCGCCGTGTAGATGTTGTCTGGCAGGTAGCGCTGTTTCCCTTGGCGCAGATCCTTGATCTTGGCGGTGGTTCCCTCCAGCCCGGTTTTGAAGATTCCGAGCATGACCAGGTACGGGTTGGCGTCAGGCGCAACGGCGCGAACTTCGGTACGCATGCTGCGCTCATTGCCGATGGGGATGCGGATCATTGCGCCGCGGTCCACGGCCGACGCCTTGAGTTGGTTCGGCGCCTCGAAATGCGGGTCCAGCCGACGATAGGCGTTCACGCTGGAGTTGAAGATCAAACAGAGATCGTTGCCGTGAGTCAGAATCCGGTCGAGAAACTCGTAGCCCAACTTGCTGAGCTTCTCCTCGCCCTTGGGATCCCAGAACAGGTTCTTTCCGTCGCCGCTGACCGAAACGTTGGTGTGCATGCCGCTGCCGTTTACGCCCACGACCGGCTTGGGCAGGAAACTGGCGGTGAGTCCCATGTTGCGAGCGACCTGGCGGCAGATCAGCTTGTAGAGTTGGATCTGGTCGGCGGCCGCCACCACTTCGCCGTAGCCGTAGTTGATTTCAAACTGTGAAGGGGCGACCTCGGGGTGATCTTTTTCGTTCTGGAAGCCCATCGAGCGCTGCACTTCGGCAGTGGTGTCGATAAATGTGCGTAAGGGATCGCCGGGCAGGGAGTGATAGTAGCCGCCGGTATTGACGTACTCAAACTTGCCGGTCTCGTGATAGACGCGCTCCGCCTCCGGACCTTGGAACAGAAAACCCTCGATCTCATTGGCGGCGTTGAGGGTGTAGCCATGTTTCTTGTGCTGTTCGGTGGCAAACAATTTGAGCACGCTGCGAATGTCGGCGCGATAAGGTTCGCCATCCTTGTCGATGACCTCGCCAAAGACCAGCACCTTGCCAGGCCCGAACACGTCAGCGGGACCCCAGTAGAAGGCGCCCCAGTCGATGCCAAGGCGCAGATCGCTTTCGCGTTGCGCGGTGAAGCCGCGAATCGAAGAGCCGTCGAATGTCAAGTTGTCATAACTCTTCAGCAGGAACTTCTTGTCATAGTCGAGCATGTGCAACCGGCCCTCAAGATCGCTGAAGAGCACAGTCACAGCCTTGATGCGCTTCTCGTCGGTCAGGTACTTGAGCCGCTCTTCCTGGACCTTGCCGGGGGCGACGCGCTTCAAGCGCTGTTCCTTCGCCTTCAGGTTGAGGTCTTCGAGTTCGTCGTATGAGAGTGCCAGAAAATTGCGCAGTTCAGTGGACATGGATGTCGTTCCGTCTCCTTCGGTTTAAGACGCTAGGTTTTGGGCAACGCAACATCAAGAAATCTGGGGGGTTGAAATGGCTGGTTTCAACACGCTCACTCAAGACAGGGAAGAATAACGCGGGGCCAACAGGCCAGCCAATCGAAAAAGCTGATGCGAGGCATAAAAGGGATTTATTCGGTGTGATTCCAAGTCCTATACCGTCTCGTCATTCGACATATTCCGTGTCGGTGTGACCGGGATTACTCTATTGCGACAATCACAGCGTTGGCGCCACAAGATAGGGAACAGTCCACTCGTTGATTGGATGCTGTTGGCCGCAGTCCAAGCAGCGTGTCAGAGCAAACTGAGTACCGCAATGTGGACAGACAGACCCTGTCTGAAAAGTGTCGAAGGGCTGGCCGCAGGGTCCGCACTTCCAATACTCCCCGAGCGGGGGAGCCGTCTTACAACTCGGACAAGCAAAGCCTTCGCGGCGCGGCAGCTTTGCAAAGCGTAGCAGCGCCCGTGCGTGTTGCAGGCCACCCCAGCAGTTCATCAACATGAAGAGAGCAAGCGCTCCGTACCACACCGATCCTCTCCAGAGAGCCAAGCCAATGAACCCCGCGATTCCGATAAGTCCAAGGATCGTGGCCACCATCAAACTACGGGCTCGTCCCAGCACAAACCAAAGCAGCGACCGAAAGATCTGGCCACCGTCCAGAGGGTAAATGGGGAGGATATTGAAGAACAGCAGGCCCGCGTTGATCCACATGACCGAGCGGATCAGCGAGAACAGATCGGGCATCGCCTCTGCCCAGCCCTGCGATCGGCCCTGTGCGACAACTCCGTACAAGAGGGGCAAGAGCGCAACGTTGACCAGCGGCCCCGCGGCGATGCTCCACAACGTGGCGCCGGGTCGCGGCGGCGGGTCCACGTACGCCACGCCACCCAGAGGCCATAGCACTATTCTGTCTGCCCTTCCGCCCACTTGACGGCAAGCCAGGGAGTGGCCGAACTCGTGAAGCATCACGATTAAGAACAGTGCCAGATACTCCAGCACGTTCCAGGTGACAGAGGAATAGCTTCCTTTTCGCAGCTGGATTTCATACGCTGCCACTAGAAACCAGGACCAATGGAGGAATACATCAACTCCGGCGAAGCGAAAGAGATGGATGGATCCTTGGCGGCCACTGGGCATGTGCGCAGTCTACTTCATAACAGCAGGGGAGCGTAATTCCAGTCTCTTCGAGATGCGCATAAGTCGACGCCAAAACACATCCCGGTCAGTCAGATGTCGGCTCTTTCGGCTCAGTAACAGAGGTGTCGCGTTCCCATCCTTCGTTCTCGAGTTTGATGTGCTCGATGGCTACCGCGTCCGCATTGGCATCGAGGTCCGGTAACGCCTGGTACTCCGACACCCAACAGCGGTACACCTTGTAAGAAAAAATCTTCTGCCCGGCCTCGTTGAAGACATCAATCAGGATGTCTTTGCGGAAGTTTGCGAGGGCTGTCTCAGGGCTTGCACCGAGCTTCCATACCAGGTTTGCCCACTCTTCGAAAGCGTGATCGTAGGTCAATCCTCGTTCCAACGTAATCGGCTCGAACACGGTTCGTCCCGGCGATTTTCGGGCTGTACTGGGATCGCCGCCTTCGCGGTGCTCAATCACTTCCGTAGAGCGCTTGAGAGCGCTAATTTTGGACACTCCCGCTACGTACTGGCCGTCCCACTTGACTCTGAATTTGAAGTTCTTGTATGGGTCGAAACGGGTGGGATTAACAGGGAATTCCGTCATTGAAAAACCTCCTGCGATCGCAATGCTTGGGCCTATTGACGGTGCGCCGAGGCGCCGGCGGCCAACTCGCGTAAGGTGGTGAGGAAGTTGGCGGCGGCGCGCGGATCATCGAGGGCGTCGAGCTTGATAGTGGCGGTGAACTGGGGGGACTCAGGGCGGAAGCGAACTTGCAGCACGTCCTGGTGGCGGACCGCCATGAGCGCGCTGAGTTCGGCGGCGGGATCCTGTTTCCAATGGGTCCTAGTGGTGAGAATCACTGGGCCGGGCTCGTAGACATCCCATTGGCGCTCGTCGCGATGGCTGGCAGTGACTCCGCGGCTGTGAGCGCACCAGCGGTGGCGCACCACTTCGAGATGGAAGCTGGGGGCTCCGCCCAGGTCGGCTTCGAAGGTCAGGGTTTCCTTCTGCTTCCGCCAGCTGCTCAGCAGCCACTGCACCGGGAAGGCTCGCGGACGGAAGCGCATGGTAAGTCGCGCATTTTCGAAGCTGCGCGAACGGAACTGCAGGCGGGCGTAAAGGCGGGAGCTGTTCAGCCAGCGACAGTCGACGAGGCGTCCCTTACCGGCGCAGGCAGACTCGACCCAGCGCAGAGCTTCCGTGCCTTTGCGGCGGTTATAGGCGGCGAACAGGAGGTACCACGCCCCCAAGACGACCACCGAGCCGACAACGTCGATGAGCAAAAGGCGCCCCACACGCCTCCTCTTCCCCCGATGGTACGTCTTAAATTGCAATCGGGGCAAGAGGCCAACAGGCCCTCGCGGCCTTTTTTTTTGGCCTAGGTGGGGGGAGCTGTGGAAAAGAGCGGCAATTCCCGCGTCAAGTCTGGTTCGAGGCTTATAGGTTGCAAGAATTTGCCATTTCGCTGCGGCTACAATGTGGCAGTGCCCTTCGCGATTCGCGATTTCAAAGCAGAAGACTTCGAAACGCTTTGGCAGGTCGACCAGCAATGCTTCCCACCGGGGATCTCCTACTCGCGGCAGGAGCTAAAGGTCTACCTGCGGCGCAAAGGATCGTTCACGCTTGTGGCGGTGGGACGCGACGGCCCATCAATCGCGGGATTCATCGTGGCCTACGGCGGGCCGATAGGACACATCATCACCATTGATGTGATCGAGGCGGCGCGGCGCTCGGGGGTCGGATCGTTATTGTTGAAGGCAGTAGAGGAGCGTCTGCGGGCGGCAGGCTCGAGAGCCGTAGGGCTGGAAACCGCAGTCGATAACCTCGCCGCTCTATCATTCTATAAGCGGCACGGGTATAGCGTAATCCGGACCTGGCCTCGGTACTACTCGAACGGTGTGGATGCGCTGGTGATGAAGAAGGCATTGGCAGGTTGAGGGCCGCGACATTTGCCTTAGGATGCTGTCTGCAGATACCTTGCCTTGTCGGGTAGAAGTCATGAAAGTTGCAATCCAGGGAGAACTCGGGTCGTTCAGTAACGAGGCGGCGGGGCGGATGCTGCCGCACTGCACAGTTGTGCCGTGCGCTCGGTCGGCAGAGGTGTTTGATCGCGTCGAAGGCGGCTCGGTCGACGCCGCAGTGATCCCGATCGAGAACACACTGGCCGGAACCGTCGCCGAGCATGCCGACCTTCTGGTGACTCGGGAGGTGTTCATTCGGGGCGAATACCTGCTGCGCATTGTGCACAACGTGATTGCCGAGCCGGGGGTGAAACTGTCATCCCTGCGCCGCGTGCTGTCGCATCCTGTGGCGCTCGACCAGTGCCGGGACTTCTTCCGTCGTCATCCGCGGGTCGAGGCCGTGCCGTTCTATGACACGGCGGGCAGCGTGAAGCATGTGACGACCAACAAACTGAAGGATGCCGCAGGAATTGCAGGCCGTCTGGCCGCTCGCGCCTATGGCGGCAAAATCCTTCAGGCGGGCGTCGAAGACGACAAGAGCAACTTCACACGCTTTTTTCTAATTCGCAGGCTGCAGCACGCGAGGAAGAAGGGAAGCGATGACTATCGGCGCCTGATTCCTCGCGGAGCGAATAAAACTTCCATTGCTTTCAAGGTCCGCAACCTGCCCGGGGCCCTATTCAAGTCGTTGAGCGTCTTTGCCCTGCGCGACATCAGCCTAAGCAAGATCGAGTCGCGGCCCATGCGCGGTCGGCCGTGGGAGTACGTTTTCTACGTGGACTTCCTGCAGGGTGACGACGAACCCGCGCGCAACGCGCTGCGTCATTTAGGCGAAATCGCCGAGTTCGTCAAGGTGCTGGGGATTTATCCGGCAGCCTGAAGCGTGCGTCCCTTTTCTGGGGCGTGAACATCAGAGATTGCACACCAAGAGGTCAGACGAGGCCCCCGATGCTCAAAGTGCCCTCATCTCCCGGCAACACCCGCCGCAGTTTTCTCCGCCATTCCTCTATTGCGGGCGCCGGTCTTCTGGTGCCGATATTGGCTGGAGCACAGCAAAAGCCCGCTCCCGAGAACGATAAGCCCAAGGGGGATGAAAATATTTCTCCCGCGGAAGACCTGATGCGCGAGCACGGCGTGCTCAACCGCATCTTGCTGATCTACGACAACCATCTGCAAAAGCTCGCGGCCAAGCGGACATTAGACGGATCAGTCCTGGCCAGCGCCGCCGACATCGTCCGCCATTTCGTCGAGGAATACCACGAGAAACTGGAGGAGGATTTTCTGTTTCCCCGTTTTCGTAAAGCCGGCAAGCTGGTGAATCTGGTTGATACCTTGCAGGCTCAACACAAGGCAGGGCGCGACTTGACGGCCAAGATCAAGGAACTCGCCGGCACGGCCACCCTGAAATATGTTTCCTCCGACAGCGACAAGCTGGGTGATGCGCTACGTGCTTTTCTGCACATGTATCGTCCACACGAGGCGCGCGAGGATACGGTGCTCTTCCCAGCGTTTCGTTCCATCGTCTCGGCTCACGAATACGACGCATTGGGCGAGGATTTCGAGAAGGAAAGAAGATGAATTATTTGGTGACGAAGGATTTTTCAAAGTGGTCGATCAGGTGGCGGGGCTCGAAAAAAGGCTTGGCATCTATGAGTTAGCCCAGTTCACTCCAAAATGAAACTGAAGATAGGGCGGCTTGCGTGCCCTCACACCCCATTGTGATGCGGCACACATTCGGCCCCCACCTACGCTCCTAGACTGATCATGACGTCTTGGGCTTGCTTTGTCCGGGACGCACGAAATTATCCTAAAGGAGGGTGTATGCGTTCGTTGAGAATCCTCGGTCTGTTCTTGTGTGTGTTGGCGCTGGCCTCGCTGGCTGCAGCGGCGGGAGAGAACCTGGGTATTCGGGATACGTATCGAATCACGTTCGTTGCGCCGGTTCACGTGGGAGCAGACGTTCTCCCCGCGGGGGACTACAAGATCCGGCACACCATGGCAGGGGAGGATCACATCATGGTGTTCCACAAAGTCGGAGGGAAGAGTCCCGAGGTCAAAGTAAAGTGCTCACTGGTTGCGTTAGAAAAGAAAGCGGAAAAAGATCAGACGATTTACCTGCTGAACGCTGCAAACGAGCGGGTGCTGCAAGAGTTGATTTTCCGGGGTGACAAGGCCAAACACGTGTTTTAGGATCGGCCCCTCGATCGAATGGCTTGATGTCGGACTAAGCGGTCCGGTGCCCGGGCAACGGAAATGGTGTGCCCCCCGCGGTCGGTGTCGGATAGAAGCCGCCACTTGGCTGTTGGGGGTTCCCTTTCTTGCGCTTCGCCTATGGAGGCGGGATCGCGAGGGTGCGTGAAGCACGGAGTCCGAGCCGACGTTCCAATTTAGTCCCAATTTAGTGCTTGCAAGGGAGTACCTGCCGCGTTAGCCTCTGCACCTTAGGCACGGTGCCCACTAACATCGTTAGGGATTAGAATCCAAGAACTTGCCGGAATCCTCGGGTGAGGCGCTGAAACCTTTCCCGGAGGAGTAACATCTAAACTTGAGCGAGTTACACTCAAGGAGAATTATGAGCCAGCAACAGCCCGTCGAGCGCAGTCCTAAACCGAAGGAAACTAAGGAACTGAACGATCAAAGGGCTCTTCCGGTACTCCCGGTCCGGGATACGGTCCTGTTTCCGCACGCGGTCTTGCCGCTGACGGTGGGCCGGGAAAGCTCGGTTCAGCTGATCAATTCGCTCGGCGAGGACAAGACCATCATCGTGGCGGCGCAGCGTGAGGCGCGCGTCGATTCCCCGCAGCCGAGCGATCTTTATACCATTGGGACCTCGGCGGTAGTCCACAAAGTCGTCAAGATGCCCAACCAGAGCCTGTTTGTGTTCGCCGAGGGCCTGGAGCGGGTGCACCTGGGCGAGTTCACTCAGTTAACACCCTTCATGAGGGCGCATTATTCGCCCATGCCCGAGGGCACGACTCCAGCGGCGACATCGGAAATTGAGGCCCTGCAGCGCAATGTGTTGACGCTGTTCCAGCAGATCGTTGCCGGCTCGCCGACGCTGTCGGACGAACTCTCGACTGTGGCCATGAACATTGACGAGCCGGGACGCCTGGTGGATTTCATTGCCTCGTCTCTACCGTCACTTTCGACGCCCGACAAACAGGACACACTCGAAACGACCGATGTCCTGGTGCGCTTGCAGAAGATCAACCAGCATCTGGCGAAGGAACTCGAGGTCCAGCAACTGCGCAATAAGATTCAGAGCGAAGTGCAGGATCGCGTGCAGCAGACGCAGCGCGAGTACTACCTGCGCGAGCAGATGAAGGCCATCCAGAAGGAACTGGGGGAACAGGATGAGGGCCAGCGCGACGTCGAAGACCTGAAGAAGAAAATCGAAGAAGCGGGCATGCCCGACGAGGTGAAGAAGGAAGCGCTCAAGGAATTGGGCCGCCTGTCGCGCATGTCACCCATGGCCGCCGACTATTCGCTCACGCGCAACTACATCGAGTGGCTGGCGGTGTTGCCTTGGGCTAAGACTTCGGGCCAGGAAATCGAGATTCCGAAGGCCAAGGAGATTCTCGATCACGACCACTACGATCTGGAGAAAGTCAAAGATCGTATTTTGGACTATCTTTCCGTCCGGCGACTGAAGCCGAATATGAAGGGGCCGATTCTGTGCTTCGTCGGACCTCCGGGCGTGGGCAAGACTTCACTGGGCAAGTCGATCGCTCGAGCCTTGGGCCGCAAGTTCACGCGCCTTTCGCTGGGCGGCGTCCACGATGAAGCCGAAATCCGCGGGCATCGCCGCACTTATATTGGGGCTTTGCCGGGACAGATCATCCAGGGAATTCGGCGGGCAGAGACGAAAGATCCAGTGTTCATGCTCGACGAGATCGACAAGGTCGGGCGCGATTTCCGGGGCGATCCAGCTTCGGCACTCCTGGAAGCGCTAGATCCCGAGCAGAATTCGACGTTCCGCGACAACTACCTCGACGTGACGTTTGACCTGTCGAAGGTGTTGTTTATTACGACCGCGAACATGCTTGATCCGATCGCCGAGCCTTTGCGCGATCGTATGGAAATCATCGAACTGCAGGGCTACACGGAAGAAGAGAAAGTTCACATCGCATTTCAATACCTGATTCCGCGGCAGGTTGACGAAAACGGGATTACGGCGGAGCAGATCGCATTTCCGGAAGAAGCGGTGCGCTACGTGATCCGGCATTACACGCGGGAAGCCGGGGTGCGCGGTCTGGAACGGACCATCGGCACGATCTGCCGCAAACAGGCGCGGCGTTTGGCCGAAGGCAAAACCGACAAGCTCACGGTCACGAAAGATGTCATTCAGGAATTTCTGGGCGGCATCAAAATCCGTAGCGAGGGAGAAATTGCCGAGCGGACCGAACGCCCTGGCGTTGCGGTCGGTCTCGCCTGGACTCCGTCGGGAGGAGACGTTCTGTTCGTGGAAGCGAATGCCATGAAAGGCAAGGGCGGATTCACCATGACAGGGCAGATCGGCCAGGTGATGCAGGAATCGATGCAGGCAGCCCTGACGTGGGTACGGTCGAATGCGGACCGACTGGGTGTTCCCGAGGATTTCTTCGCCGGCCACGATATTCATATTCACGTACCGGCAGGCGCGATTCCAAAGGATGGTCCGTCGGCTGGCGTGACTATGGCTACGGCCCTGGTCTCATTGCTGTCCAAGCGCAGAATCCAGCCGCTGATTGCGATGACTGGCGAGATTACGCTGAGCGGCAATGTGCTGCCCGTTGGCGGGATTAAGGAAAAAGTCCTCGCCGCCAAGCGTGCGGGTGTGCGCGACGTGATTTTACCGGCGGAAAACAAGATGAACGTCGAGGAGGATCTCACGCCCGAGCAACTCGATAACCTTACGATTCACTACGTGAAGACGATTGACGAAGCCTTGCGCGTTTCGCTTCCGGAGGTGGCGGAAGGACCTGCTAAGATTCTATCGACGCCGCCGAAGGATCCGAAGCAGGACTACAAGCCGACACAGCCAGTGAAAGAACCCGAAGGGGTTCATGAGAAGGTGTTGACGCGAGGGTGAAGACGGAACAGATTGCTTCATTGCCAGCCTCTTGGAGGCTGGCATTTTTTTGTCTCTGTTCAATTCCTGGCCTGCCGCAGCCCCAGCGGACTATCGGCCGCTCCTGCTCGCGATACACTAAGATTCGTTGCCTGGTACTTATGCGCGTGCGTGTACTTTTTTTCGGGATGTTGAAGGATCTGGCAGGGAAAGCGTCGGACGTGATCGAACTGGAGGAGGGTGCCTCGATACGCGATTTGCTGGCGCACTACGAAGCTCAGATCCCGCGCCTGAAAGCGGCGCTGCCATCGCTGGCATTCGCGCTGAACCAACAGTATGCAAGTCCGGACGCGAACCTGAAATCAGATGACGAGATTGCTTTGCTGCCGCCGGTTAGCGGAGGCACAGAGGAGCCAGCCCACAGCTACGCCCGAATCGTCCGCGAACCGATCGACACCTCGGGCACACTCTCAAGGCTGAAGCGCGGAGAAGACGGCGCGGCGCTGGTTTTTGAGGGGGTGGTTCGCAACCAGACTCGCGGACGACAGACGCTCTACCTCGATTACGAGGCGTACGAGGTCATGGCGCTGCAGCAAATGGAATCCCTCGCCAGCCAAGCATTGAAGCAATTCAAAATCCGCGACGTTGCCCTCGTCCACCGGCTTGGGCGTCTCAAAATCGGTGAGACCAGCGTACTGATTGCGGTGGCCTCGGCTCATCGCGCCGCCGCCTTTGAGGCCTGCCGCTGGCTCATCGATACCCTCAAACGTACTGTGCCCATCTGGAAGAAGGAATA
Organism: uncultured Acidobacteriaceae bacterium; assembly: GCA_963768265.1. Classification (GTDB taxonomy): domain Bacteria; phylum Acidobacteriota; class Terriglobia; order Terriglobales; family Acidobacteriaceae; genus Sulfotelmatobacter. The sequence goes on along the minus strand of CAVYHM010000047.1, from coordinate 66,200 downwards.
TTTCGCCGACGGTGCGGTCTGGGCGGATGGCGAACCTTTTCCGGATGAAATACCCCGCGCAAATTCTTCTCCCCGAGGCAGCCCCACTAAGGACTCGGCATCTAAGTAAGCGGCGCGATCCGCCCGCTCGCGCAGGGAAAGCATCTCCGGCAGTGGCAATCATGAGTCCAAGCGCAAGGGCGCGCCGACTTCATACAGGTATAATTTCGTCACTCGATGAGAAAACTCGCCACGAGTCTGCATACAGTAGGCGTGCTCATGCTCGGTTGCAGCCTCTGGGCACAGCAGACATCTACACCGCAAAACCCGGCCCACCCAGACTCTGTCCAGGAGGGGCAGTCCGAGCCTGCGGCCACCCTCAAAGTGGACGTGAAACTGGTCAACGTGTTTGTGACGGTGACGGACGCGCACGGCGCTCCCATCGGCGGGCTCACCAAAGAGAATTTCGCGATCGCCGAAGACGGACTCGCGCAAAAGATCAAGGTGTTCGATAAGGAGTCGGCGCTGCCACTCTCGATCGCTCTCGACATCGACACCAGCCTCAGCACGCGGCACGACCTGCCACTGGAGCAGGCGTCGGCCAAGCGTTTTGTGCGGACGATTCTGCGGCCAGTGGATGCGTTTGGAGTGTATGCCTTCAGTGAAACCGTGAGCGAGGCCACTCGCGGATTCACTCCGGAACTCAAGCGAATCGAGGAAGCCATCGATCATATCCGCGTCGGAGCAGCGACCGCGCTTTATGATGCAATTTATCTGTCCTCGCGCGCGCTTGACCGTCGCCAGGGACGTAAAGTCATCGTACTGATTACTGACGGCGCCGACACCATCAGCAAAATCGACTACAAGGAGGCGGTGCGCGCCGCCGAAGAAGCGGAGGCTATCGTCTACTCAATTATCATTGTGCCCATTGAAAACAGCGCCGGACGCGAAATTGGCGGAGAACACGCCCTCATTCAACTTTCCGAAGACACCGGAGGCAAGTTTTACTACGCGACCTCGATGGCGCAGCTCGACGATGCTTTCCACAAGATCAGTGACGAACTGCGCACGCAGTATCTGCTGGCGTACTATCCCTCGCAACGCACGTCGTTTTCTGAGTTCCGCCGCATCGACGTGAAAGTCGCGGGCGTGGCCGATGCCTCGGCTTACCACGTGCGGCATCGCGCTGGCTATTACACGGTGAAATCGGAATCGGATTTCTGAAGCGGGTCGTCAGAGTGCGTTAAGGCAGACAACCACCGCAAAAGTCCCAGGGCCTTTGCCACAAAACATCCGGATGTGATTATCTGGAAGCAAACATCTGGAATCGAGATACGAAAGGTAAACGATGAACCTTAATTCCCGCACCCCGGGCAAGCGGCGTAGCCTGCTGGCCAGGGTGATTTTTGGCGCGAACTTGCTGCTGTCGACGATTGTGTTGGCACAATCCACGCCGGGCACTGCCGGCATTCGGGGGGTGGTTACGGACCAAAACGGCGCGGGAGTCGCCGGCGCCGCGGTGAAAATTGCGAACAAAGGCACAGGCGCCGTCGTTGCAGTGACGACCTCTTCAAGTGGAATTTATTCATCGGGTCCGCTTTTGCCCGGAGACTACTCCCTACGTATCGAGGCCAAAGGTTTCAAGACCGCAGAGGCTGCGGTGACGGCGCGAGTCGCAATCGTCACCGGCGTTGACTTTAAGCTTCAACCGGGGAAGGAATCGGAGGTGGTTTCAGCTCCGCCAGAAGAAACGTTCGTGAACACGGAGCAACCGACAGTTCAAAGCGTTCTCATTGCCAGTCAGATGGACCTGTTGCCAGTCAGCGGGCGCAATTTCCTCGATGAAGCTCAGCTAGCGCCCGGTCTGCAGCTTCAGGACGGCGGCATCCTCTCTCCTGGCAAGAGCGGTATCTCATCGATTTCATTTGTGGGCCGGTACGGCCGTGCTGCGCGTGTTGAAGTGGACGGCGTCAGCATCTCCGACGAGACGGTCGGGGCGACGACGCAGAACATCGCTGCCAGCGCGATCCAGGAGTTCAATCTTTCGCAGTCGTCGCTTGATCTGCCGTCGGAGATGATTTCCACCGGCACGGTCAACATTGCGACCCGTTCCGGCAGCAACGCTCTTCACGCCGAGGGCTTCGGGGTCTATCGCGGCGACCAGGGAGCGGCGGCTTTGCCGGGACATGGAGCGCAATCTTTTGAGCGCGAGCAGTACGGTGGCCGCGTCGGCGGTGCTCTCATCAAAGACAAGCTTTTCGGCTTCATCGATGGCGAGCGCACCATGCAGGACCTCACCGCCCGGCAGAATTTTGCTGCTCCGTTCAACACCTTGAACGCCACATTGGCGGAGCCTTTTCGCGATTTGCAAGCGGATGGCAGGTTGGATTGGCAGCGCAACAGCGGGGCGCGCGGGTTCTACCGTTTCACTTTCGACCAGGTGAGTGACATCCGCCCTTTTGGCTCGGCGAGTTCCTTTCAGGGACTCCGGGACGCGACTCACGCGCCGTCTCACACTGTGGGCTACGACTTCAATACCGGGAGCTATACGCACAGCATTCGCGTTGAGTATTTGAGGCTGCGAAACGGAATCGGCGACGACACGGCGACGCTTCCTGCAGGAGCACAGAACCCGATTCCCGGTCTGGGTATCAGTATAGGAGCGCCGGTCGGCGGCATTTGCGGGCTCAGCAGAACTGGTGCCTATTGTGGTGGCCCGAGTCCGTTCGCTGGGCAATCGACTTTCCAATCTAATCTTGAAGGCCGCTATGACGGCAGCCGGGTGATGGGCAATCACGTCTTTCGCTACGGCGTGACGTTCGACCGCATTCAGGCCGGCGGGTTCGCAGCGCTGTTCGCGAGTCCGCAGGTGGGCGCACAAGGGGTGTGTCTGCCGGGGTCGACAGTCATGAACTGCGTCACAAGCACAGATCCTACTGCGTACCCAGCAGACTTTGTCTCTCTCGGCAACGGCTTTATCTTTTCGACGGCGCGGAAAGCGTTCGGATACAACGGCGGCGGTTTGGGGCCCGACAATCAGATCGAGGCCTACATAGGGGACGGATGGAAGTATCGGCACAATCTCACCCTGACTTATGGCCTGCGCTACGTGCGGGACGATGGACGCGTTGACAGCAACCTGGGCTCGTTGGCTGCGCTGAACCAGTGGCAGCCGGGATTCAGCAACTCGGTGCGTCTTCCGAACACCGACTTCGCGCCGCAGTTCGGCTTTGCCTGGAATGTCGGGGGCAACGGCAAGACGGTGATCCGAGGCGGCGCTGGCCTGTACTATGACAGCTCATTGTTGAGCAACGCGCTGAGTGACAATCGTGCGCGCACGGCACAGGGCATGTTCGCTTACACTCCACAGGTCTGCTCATCAGGCAACCCGGCGCCGTTTTTCTGGCCGAGCAGCCTTGCGGGGCTGGCGGTGAATTCCCCAATTGCGGGTGGTGCGGCGGTTGTAACGGATCCGGGCACAAACCGCGTGCAGCCCACTTTCTGCGGGGGTGCGATTTCTACGGCCAGTAGCCAGATTCTGGCGCTCAGCAACGCCTTCCAGGCCGCCACGGCGGCGAACGGTAGCTCGCAAGCCAATCCCAACTACGTTGTGACCGCGCTCAATGCGAGCAACGTCAACGGCGTTGACGTTTTCGCTCCCGACTACCGGACGCCGCGATCCATCCAGATGAATCTGGGGTTCCAACAGGAGATTCGTCCGGGAATGGTTCTGACTATCGACTACGTCCGCAACATCGGAGACCACAACCTGCTGATCGTGGATGCGAATCACAGCGGTGCAGCGCGCTCCTACAACGTCGCTAACGCGATTGCGGCGCGCGACAAAGTTCAGACCGCTGTGCCTGGCTGCATCGCGGGACTAGGGCAGGCTCAGTGCGTTGTAGCCGGACTGGGAAGCGTGGCGGCGGCGCAAGCCGCGTACTCGGCCGCGGGCCTGGACTCTAATTCCGCCGTCGCCGGCGGTGGGCCGTGCAACTTCTGTGCGTTCCCGGGTGTTACTCCGTTCGGAGTCAATACCTCCGGCTCTGGTGGCGGGAACGGTTCCCTGGGAACGCTCGACATGCTTTCTACGATCGGACGCTCGCTCTACACCGGTTGGCAGGCGAGGCTGGTGCAGCGGTTTTCGAGTCCGATTCACGGTATAAAAGCTGGCAATGTGCAGGTGGCATATTCGTATTCCAAATTCGTCAGCCAGGATCAGGATCAGGACTTTGCCGGTGTCGCAACTAACAATGATCTTCCGCTCCTATTCAAGGGGCCGAATGGGATGGACCGCAAGCACCAGGTTTCCTTCGGCGGCACGCTCGATCTGCCATGGTTCACGAAACTGAGCTTCATCGGACATTTCTTCAGCCCGTTGCCGCAGACGTTGCGCCTTCCGGAACTGACCAATGGAGGAGAAATATTCGCCTCCGATTGGATTGGTTCCGGGCTGGGCTCCGGAGCGCCGCCTGAACCAGTGAAGGGCACGCAGATCGGGCAGTTCATGCGCGGCAGCACCGACATCAGCCATCTGCAGAATGTGCTCAGCACTTACAACACGAATTTCGCCGGCAACCTGACCCCCGCGGGTCATTGCCTGGTGGCCGACGCAGGTTGCCCCGGTGCCGCGCCCATCGTAGTAATGACCACTAGCGACATGGAGGCCTTGGGCTGGGTCATGCCAACGCTGCCCTCAGTGGCGCAGGGAGCGGTCGGCGCTCCCTGGCTGAAGACTTTAGATCTGCGCGCCGCGTGGCCGATCAAGATCAGAGACCGGGTAACCATCGAGCCCAGCGCGAGCGCGTTCAACATATTTAACTTCACCAATGCGTTCCTGCCTGGAAATTTGCCCAACAGCTCCTTGCTGCCGGGGCTAAACCCGACGCTGGTGCCGAACGGCGTGTTGGCGCCAAATGTTGTGGGCGGCGTGACGGGTGCGAATCTGACGCCGTTCCGGGCCGGTTTGCAGTCCGGCACCTATGCACTGGGCGCACCGCGTCAACTGGAATTTGGATTGCGGATCAGCTTCTAGAAGGTAGTTTCGAAATTGTGGCGGCGGGTTTTGTCGGTTAGTGATCATTGTTCTGGAACCAGCTCCAGCGATCCAGAGCAGCGGCGTTTGTGTACAATGCATGCATGTCCTTCCGCCCCCCGCAAGGCAATCCCAATGCAGCGAAACGTAGCCGGACCCCGCCTCCGGAAGACACATTCGAAGAGGCGGCCTTCCTCAAGTCTTTGGGAGAAAAGCAGAAACCAGTCTCCATCAAACTGATGGATGGCCAGACTTTTCGCGGCTGGATCGAATACTACGATCGGAACATGGTGCGGCTGACGCGCGATGCCGGGCCGAATCTTTTTATCTTCAAGCACGAAATCATGTACATCGCTGAGGATGGCGGAAAAAAGAAGTAGGTCGGGCCGCTTCTCTTACGTCGCGTTTTGACAGAACAGTTCCCACTGCCTGCTCTCTGGCGCGCGCCTCTAGTCCGTTTTCATGGGAAGCTGTGAACTAAACCATAGTGTCATCCCGAGCCAAGTGAGGGAGCTAGGTCTGTGCCCCACCAGTGTTCCCACCGTCGGTACAAACCTAGATCCCTCGCGATGCTCGGGGTGACAGATCGCTCTGGGTACCGCAACGGTAAAACTGGCCTAGGGCCTCCGGGGCCAACCTGATAAGCTCGAAAGGTATGTCCGCTCCTGCACATTTCGAAAGTTTTCTGCCCGCTATGTCGGACATCGCCCGCGAGGCGGGGTCGCTCCTGCTTGAGTATTTTCACCAGAAGCTGAAGATCGAGTACAAGGGCGAGGCCGATCTGGTGACTGCCGCCGACCGCGCATCTGAGACGCTGATTCGCGAGCGGGTCAGTAAACAGTTTCCTTCGCATGACGTTCTGGGCGAGGAGCAAGGGCTCAACGATCGGGGCAGTGAGTTTCGCTGGTACGTCGATCCGCTGGACGGCACTACGAACTTTGCTCATGGATATCCTGTGTTTGGCGTTTCGATCGCTTTGGAGCATAGGTCGGCGAGGTCGGGTCGGCGCATTGCCGCAGTGGTCTATGATCCGACGCGCGACGAACTCTTTACCGCCGAGCAGGGAAGAGGTGCGCTGCTCAATGGCAAGGCGATTCACGTATCGAAGGCGGCGCAGTTAAAAGAGTGCCTGGTGGCGACAGGCTTCCCCAGTCAGAAGCGGCATAAGAATCCAAATATCTATTTCTACCACCAGATCACGCTGCGCACGCACGGGGTTCGCCGCGCGGGATCGGCCGCGCTCGACCTGTGCAACGTGGCCTGCGGGCGCTTTGACGGCTTCTGGGAGTTTAATCTCAATCCGTGGGATACGGCGGCGGGCGTGCTTATCATTGAGGAAGCCGGGGGAAAGGTCAGCCGATTCGATGGCTCTGCGTTCGAACTCGACAGCCGGGAAACTCTGGCCTCGAATGGGTTGGTGCACGACGTATTGGTGCATGAGTTTAAGGAAATCTTTGCAGGACGCGGAGTCGATCCTTTGCCCGACCCGCGGGCATATCAGAGGTGACTGGAACTCGAGGCTGGCGACTCTTAGAGTAGTACTAGGAGATTCAACCGAACATGAACCGCAGGCTAAGCGGAATCGTATTCCTCGCGATTTTTGCGACATCCGCCATCACGATGGCCCGAGTGCCCGGCTCGGCCGATGCCCCGGATGCTGCCTATGTGCAGTCCTTTGAGAAGTGGAAGGCCGAGCAAACCGATGACCTGAAGGCAAACTGGTTGTCCCTAGTCGGTCTGTTCTGGCTCAAACCGGGCACGAATGCCTTCGGCTCGGACCCGGGCAACGCGATTGTGTTTCCCAAAGGGCCGGCTGATGCGGGGGAGTTCGATCTTGAGGGCAGCGACGTAACACTTCGGCTGCGGCCTGACACGCCCGCGACCATTGAGGGAAAGCCGGCGAGCATCGCCAAGCTAGCTCCGGACACTTCGGATCACGTGACCCGGGTCGAGATGGGGAGCTTGCGATTTCATGTCATCGTTCGTGGCCAGCGCGTCGGAGTCCGCGTGCGCGACACGGAGAGCGCCGCCGCCCACAATTTTAAAGGGATGGTGTTTTATCCTCTGGACCTGAACTACCGCACGACCGCTACCTGGGTGCCGGCCGATGGCAAGAAGACTGTCGAAGTGCCCAACGCTCTAGGCGATGTATCGGCCGAGCCGGTTCCGGGCGTCCTGGTGTTCAAGCTGAAGGGCCAGGAATTGAGGCTCACCGCTCTTGGAGGCGACGCCAAGACCGGCCTGTTCTTTGTGTTTACCGACCCGACGGCGAAGGCCGAAACCTATCCGGGAGGCCGCTTCCTCGATACCGGGCCGGTGGTGAATGGAACGGTGGATCTTGATTTCAACCGCGCCTACAATCCTCCGTGCGCGGTGACTCCGTATGCCACCTGTCCCCTAGCCCCGAAAGAGAACCGGCTCACGGTGGCGATCACTGCGGGTGAGAAGTTTGACAAGGCGGCGCACGGACATCACTAGGCCGTCCCGCGATACAATAGAGCATATGGGGATTGTGGTCCTTCGGATCGTCGCCTGAGAATCGCGAATTAGCCAGGTCTGCCGTGATAGGTCTATCGTGATCAGCTCTCTTCTGGAACGCAAAATCGAAAAACGTCCGGACAAAGTGCGATTACAGGGGCGCATTCTCTTCCTGACCGAGGATCCTGAACTCATCAAGCGGCAGTTGGCGGGCGAAGACCTGCCCTGGGACACTAAGAATCCCGCCAACAATCCCAAGTTGCGAGATGACATTTCGACCGACGAAATCACACCCGCACACTACTGTTTCTACTTTGACGAAACGCTGGGCGAGATCCCGTATCTTGGCTTGAAATGCGGCAGCGTTACCCCCATCGGCCGCGGCGACGTCAAGCGAGGCGGCTTCGTTTGCGCGGTGAGCGGAAAGCGGCGCGGCAAGGGATCAAGCCGCGAGCAGTCGCCCTATGCCGAGATGTGCGCGGGGATCCGCGTGGTGATTGCCGAAAACATCGAGCGAATTTACAAGCAGAACTGCCAGAACCTGGGCGTGCTGACTTCCACCAACTTGTCTCTGATCGACCGCATTCGGGGCGGAGAGGAGGTTGCTCTGAGCGAATTCACATCCGGCGAGGATGAAATTACGCGGCAGGTGATCGAGTATGGCGGGCTGTTTCCGTTCAACGTGGCTCGGATGCAGGGGAAAGTATTTCTGCCGGCTATCAAGAGCGCGGGCGAGTCGCCCGCGCCCACACGAACTGCTTTGCCCATGCCAATGACGCTGGCCGAAAAGATTTTTGCGCGGCACATGATCAACGAGAAGGGGGAAGTCGGCGTGCCGGCCGTCAAGCCGGACGATACCGGGTTTGCCCGCGCCGATCTGCGCTTCAGCCACGAGTACGTCACTCCCATGGCCGCGATCTTCTTTGAGCACTACGTTGGCAAAGACGCCAAGGTCAACGATCCCGGGAGCATTTTGTTTTTCCGCGACCACCTGACGTTTCTCGATGAAGTGATCTCGGAGGAAAAGAAGAAGCTGGGCCTGCTCGATCTGGCCACGCAACTCAAACTGAAGCAACAGGATTTCGCGAAGAAGCAAGGCATCCGCCTGCACGGGGAACTGACCGACCGCAAAGGCTCGGAGGGCATCTGCCACTCGATCGTGCTCGAGAGCTACGCGCTGCCCGGGCAATTGAACATCGGGTCGGACTCGCACACGCCTCACGTGGGCGCGATCGGTTGCATCGCTTTCGGCATCGGCACGACCGACGTCTTCAATTCCTGGATCACCAAAGACGTGCGGGTGAGAGTGCCGGAGTCGGTGAAGGTCGTGATTCGCGGCAAGAAACACGCCAACGTGACGGCCAAAGATTTCATCCTGAAGATTCTGAGCCTCGATTACGTTCGCAGTGGCAAGGCGCTGGCTAAGGTGATGGAATACGCGGGCGAAGCCATCGAGGAACTAAGCGTCGACGAGCGCGCCACCATGACCAACATGGCGGCCGAAATCGGCGGATTTACGGGCATCGTCGCGCCCGACAAGAAGGCGATCGACTTTCTGGTCGAACGCCGTGGCATGAATCGGCAGCAGGCCGAGGTGATGATCGCCGGCCTGCACAGCGATCCCGGCGCGCAATACGCCCACGTCATCGAACTCGACGCTGCCGAGATTACGCCGATGGTGGCCACGCCGGGTGATCCCGGCAACGGCAAGTATGTTCGCGAACTGAATACGCCTGTGCCGGTCGAGATCGCTTACGGCGGAACCTGCACCGCCGGCAAGAACGAAGACATGGATATGTACGCGCTTGTCCTGGCTGACGCGCTGAAGCACGGCAAGCGCGTGGCGGACTCAGTGAAGTTCTACATCCAGTTCGGGTCGCAGGACACGCGCGATTACTGCTTACGCCGTGGATACATTGATGTGTTCCGCGAGGCCGGAGCGCGGGTGATCGAACCCAGTTGCGGCGCATGCATCAACGCTGGCCCGGGAGTTTCAACCCGTCCCGATCAGGTGGTGATCAGCGCGCAGAACCGAAACTTTCCTGGACGTAGTGGTCCGGGTCAGATGTATCTCGCCTCGCCGCTGACAGTCGCGGCCAGCGCCGTGGCAGGCTACATCGTTGAGTATGAGCCGAGCGAAAAGCGCGAATTAGTCGGGGCGTGAAGTGCGTCACCTTGCAACTTCTTCACTGAACCGCGCTCACAAGCGGGGACCCCGAGCGTCTGACCTCTGCAGGGAGGACATCATGGGCCGTTCCCGTCTGCTTCTCGTCACTACTATCACTATCGGTTTTGCCATCGCGGCGGCGGCCTTCCATGTTTCGCAGCCATTCACCCCAAACGTCGGATCTGTCGTCCTGGCCGGGCAGATGATCGAGCCGCGCTCCGGCCAGACTGCGACGCTGTTGCCGGATGGAAGGGTGCTGATTGTCGGAGGCATGCGGCGCAATCAGGATTTCTACAAGTCGGCGGAACTCTATGACCCAGCGACGGGCAAGTTTCAGCTGACCGGCGAGATGAGCATCGGGCGTGTGGGCCAGGTTGCGGTGCTACTGCGATCCGGAAAGGTGCTGATTGCCGGAGGATGGATTGGCTATGGCACGACGGACTCTGCGGAGTTGTATGACTCAGCCACCGGCAAGTTCACCGTTATCGCCCATATGACCACGCGGCGCGCGCGGCCAAGCGCTACGCTCTTGAACGACGGCAACGTATTGCTGGCGGGTGGCGGGGATCATGACGGTCCCGACGGCGCAATCGCTTCCGCAGAGATTTTCCATGCTGACAGCTTGCGATTTCTGCCTACTGGCTCGCTGCATCGTGCGCGCTCCGGTCAGACGGCGACCTTGCTCAATGATGGGAGAGTTCTCATTGCCGGAGGCGGCAATGAAGGGCTGATCTCCGGTTCAGAGTTGTACGATCCTAAGAGCGGAACGTTCAGTGAGACCGGCAGCCTGAACACTCCGCGCCACAAACATACGGCCGGCTTGCTGCCCGATGGCCGGGTGCTGATCGCCGGCGGCTCCGACGCACGCGACTGGCATGGGACGATGAATAGCGCGGAAATCTACGATCCCGGCACGGGGAAGTTCACGGCCACGTCGCCTTTGAACGACAGCCGCTTCAAGCTGCCGGACGAGGCCGTGCAGCTGTCTAATGGGAAATTACTGATCGCAGGAGGAAGCAAGGAAGTCGAAGTGTTCGATCCGGTAAGCGCGAAATTCTTCGTGACTGCGGGCCAGATGAACGACGCCCGCCACTTCATGTCCGAAACCAGGCTGCAGGATGGCACGGTGCTACTGGCAGGCGGATATCCAAACAACGACCAGGCTACTGCTCAAGCCTGGATTTACCGGCCATAGGCGACTGCGATTGCGGAACACGCGGAGGCCAGTAGTGATTCGGCCAACTACGAAGAGCCCTGCGCCTGGCCTTTCGCTTTAACCAGATCTTTGAGCGCGGGAAAGGAAATCGGCGACATCAGGGTGCGTTCTGCCGGCTGGGTGCCAGTGCTGAGTGCGTTGGCCAGCAGATGCATGGCGTCACCGAACAGCGGCGGAGAGATAACTGTGGCCGCGAGACGACCTTCGCGAACCCAAGCCTGACCGGACTTGGGAACTCCGTCGCACCCCGTAATCGGCAGACTGAGCCAGGAATCGCGCGCGCTCATGTCACCGAGTTCCTCGAAAGCGCGGCGCGCTCCCACGGCCATGTCGTCGTTCTGACAGGCGATCATGCCCACGTGCAGGTCTCGTGATGTGCTCAAAGCCATCCATGACTTGATGGCGCGGTGGCCACTTTGCTGTGTCCAGTCGCCCTTGAGAGTGTTCACGGCCACGCGCTGTGGTTTGGTCGACATCATGCCTTTGGTTCGCAATCTGGTGACGTCGCGGACGCTTGGGCCTTCAATATAGAGCACGCATCCTTCATCCCCGAGGATAGCCGCGATCTGCTGGCCTTGGAGTTTTCCGATCTCTTCGTGATCGGCAAGAATTGAGAAAACTGGAACCAGCGCGCGTTGGCGTAGCGCGGGGATGTAATCAACTTCGGTATTCACTACGCCCCACGCAATTCCCGCCGACACCGCCGCCTTGGCGACCTGAGGCATGCCCGTCCCCACGGGTTCGACCAGAATGGCGTCCGGACGCTTGCCCGGCTCCTGGATGAAACTCAAAATTTGTTGGGTCTGCTGCACCGCATCGTTGTTGGCATAATTGATCTGAACGCTGGCGCCGAGCTTGAGGGCGGCTGCCTGCGCCGAGGCCGCCTGTTCGCGTTGGTAATCGTTTTCTTGCGTGATTAAGGAAACTACGACCGTAAGTTTGTTCATGGGAGTGGATTTGTCCGTCGTCGGTTTTTACCGATCGTGTGGATATTAATGCACTCTCATTACTTTCGATCTAGGTCACTTTAGTTTGGGTGAAGGCGGACCCGGGGAGGCTCCGATCCGGCACCGAACGCCGCGTCGTCTTGCAAGTGGTTGAAATCAACCACGATGGCCGAAATCAGCCACGGCTCCGCGCGCAACTTTTCAGCCCCCCGAGAGTTCAAATAGTTGAGAGCTTCAGAAGGAAGGAAGAGAAAGAGAAGTAGTGAAGGAGGCACACTATGAAGTACGTAAAATATTTGACGCTGCTCGCGGTTTTAGCGCTGCCGCTCACGTACTCGCAAGCGCAGGTCGCAGTGGGCATCGGAGTTGGACCGGGTTACGTGGCCGGGCCTCCGGTGTGCGCCTACGGATATTACGGATACTACCCCTACGCCTGCGCGCCGTACGGCTATTACGGGCCTGACTGGTTTGCCGGAGGAGTGTTCATTGGTGCCGGACCTTGGTACCACGGATGGGGTCATCCCTATTGGGGACGTGGCTGGTATGGAGGACGGGGTTGGTACGGTCGTTCGGGATGGGGCTATCGTGGGGGCTATGGCCGCGGATTTGGGGGCAGAGATTTCCACGGAGGCCACGAGTTTCATGGTAATGCCGGCTTCCACGGCGGTGGCGGATATCACGCAGGAGGTGGCTTTCACGGCGGCGGTGGATTCCACGGCGGCGGGCGTCGGTAACGCATCCGCGTGCATTTCAGGCAAGACGGCCGGCAGCGTTATCTGCCGGCCGTTTTCTTTTGCCTCGTTTTCCGGCTGGCCTGCTGTACCGGCGTCCCTATTTCTTGCTAGAATGACCAGTCGCAAAACCGCTGCGGTAGTAGAATAGACGCAGAAAGACCCCAGGAGACTGATCCCTTTATGGCCTACGTAATCGCTGAGCCGTGCATTGGCACCAAAGACACTGCGTGCGTAGATGCGTGTCCGGTGGATTGCATTCATCCCAAGAAAGATGAGCCCGCCTACGCCACCGAGGAGTTGCTTTACATCGACCCCGTAGAGTGCATTGACTGCGGTGCCTGCGTCCCGGTGTGCCCCGTGTCGGCTATTTTCGCACTCGACGACCTGCCGGAGAAGTGGAACGCCTTCACCGAGCGCAATGCCAAGTACTACGGGCGGTAGGGAACGGTCTTGGCGGTTGGCTTTTAGCTTGTGACAGGATCAAAGGCGCGCGTCCTCGGAACGGACGCGCGCCTTCGTGTTTTTGGTGCCGGGCGTGATCTAAGAGAAAATCGGATGCGGCCTCGGCAAAGTGCAAGACTGGAATTCGGCGGTTTTTGTCATCGCACTCAGGTAATCTCGACGGTGAGACAGGCATTGATTAGCGTCGAACGTTCCTCACTTGTTTTGCCTTCGGGAGTTGATCATGGCCTGCTATTTTGTTTCTTCCGTTGTACCGCCCTCTCCAAACACGAAAATCTATCGCACAGCAATGTGGTTGGGCAGCTTGGTCTTGCTGCTTGCGACTGCCCATCCCGCCGCTCGTGGACTTGCCGTGAATAGCCCAGACAAGAGTGCTCAAACCGCCTGCCCAGCGCTCGAAATGGATTTTGGCGGAGGCAACGACATGCAGGCCCTGAAGGCTTACGGGGCCGCAGTCCGACAGCTCTTCAAGCAGGAGAAGTTCAAGGAATTGGACTGCCTCGCCGATACAGCACGCGGCAACAAGGAACGGATTCCGGGGGGCATGTGGAAGATCCACGAGTTCTACTGGGCTGTGACTGAACTGCCAGGCCACCTCACTGAGCAGGACTGGAAGGAGCAGTTACGACTGGTGCAGAAATGGGCGGCGGACCGGCCTCTCTCCATCACCGCGCGCGTGGTGCTGGCTAAGACCTATATCAACTATGCCTGGGATGCCCGAGGTAAGGACACAAGTGACTCGGTGACAGAAAGCGGATGGAAGCTGTTTGGCGACCGTCTGGAAAAGGCGAAAGCGACTCTCGATGAGGCTTCAACGTTGAGCAGTAAGTGTCCGGAGTGGTACTTAGTCATGCAGGACGTGGCGTTAGGTCTGGGATGGGGCCGTCCAGAAGCGATGGATCTGTTAAAGCGGGCAATCGCTTTCGAGCCGGCGTACTACTACTATTATCGTTCATCCGCGTACTACCTGATGCCGCAGTGGAATGGTGAGGACGGGGATGCGGCTCGATTTGCTGCGGAGAGCGCGGACCACGTTGGAAGCGATGCTGGAGACATCCTCTACTTCCAGATCGGCGAAAAGATTGTTTGTGCCTGCAACGACCCCGAGTTCGCCCATCTTTCGTGGGCGCGGCTGCAGAAGGGATACACAACGCTCGAGAAAGAGTACGGCGTGTCTCTCGCGAATCTAAACCGCCTTGCATTGATGGCGTCGAAATCAGGCGACTCGGTGGTTGCCGACAGCGCCTTCCAGCGCATTGGCGACAACTGGGACAAGGAAGCATGGATCACCCAGACTTATTTCGACCAGAATAAGACCTGGGCCGCCCAAGTTGCTCCCGCCGAGGCACGCTCGCGAGCCATTCTGCAGGAAGCTGCGACAAACTTGCAGAGTGAGGGAGGGGCGCAATACCAGAAAACTATCGAACAGGCAATGCTGCCCTTCATGCGACAGTGTGTGCAGAGTTCCAATAATGATCAGACGAAGTTTGAGCTCATAGTCAAAGTGGGAAAGGATGGCAGCCCAGAAGATGCGTGGTTTCGCGAGCCTACGGCCATGGCCCAGTGCATGATGCGAGAGATTTACGAATCGCACGTCAAGAAAGAAACGCCCTTTCCGGTGCCGCCCCGCCCGGACTACTGGCTCGACCTGCATTTGGATCCGTCGTCCTTCAGCGTTGCGGCGGCGAACTAGATCGCAGCGCGAAAGCCAGAAAAGGCTGTACTCACCTGCGCCAGATCTTTTGGTGACGCTTGTCGGCGTTGCCCAGAATTTCCACATCCATACCAGTGTGCGCTTTCACCGCATCGAGGATGCGCAAATAGTCTTTCTTTTCCATGCGCAGGACCAGAACTTTCCGCGCATCCTGGTCGTGGTAGTCAATCTCCAGCCAGTGATTCTTCGCATCCGTAAGAACCATCGTTCGTTCCGTGGTGTATTCGTAGGCGCACTTGTCAATCTGGCTGTACGGGATGCTGACGGAATCGCCGCTTTTGGCTGGACGTACCTCCACCGCCTTATCGTTGTCGCTGAAAGTCAGAACGGCTTTCTTGGGCTTGCCCTTGGCGTCGGGCATTTTTACGGTACGAAACGACGTTTCCTCGCCGAGGCCAACGGAGGCGACCGCCAGCACCGCCAGAAGAGTGAATGGGATTTTTTTCACGGTCTTGAAAGTATATCGAAATCAAGCAGCAGGACCGCCGCCACAGGTACAACAAGCCGGTAACGCGGGACTATCGATGGGTCAGGCCATACGCCACAGCGCCGGCAGAGGTGCCAATGTTGACGAAGGACGTCATCCGCTCCAGCTTGTGGTGGCCTGTTTTGTGGAACATGAAGCTGATGCCAATCGTACTCGCGGTTTCGAGAGCGAAGTTTGTCGCAAGCCCCGGAGTGCTGCCGCTGAACACACGAGTCACGGGGTTCAGTTCTCTCCCTCCGCTAGCCAGATTCGCGCGGGTCGTGCAAAAGTCCGCTGCAGCCAGCGCGCCTACAGCGATAAAGAGGAGACGATTCTCGCGGTCCCAGAAAGGATGCTGAGCGAACTCCTTGGGCCGTTCGACCATGGGGGCAGACGCCACCACCGCCATCGAGCCGGGACTGGCCGGCAGAGGAAGGCCGCTTACGAAGGTGGCGTCCCCTAGCGCGCTCGGGAAGGGGTCGACGGAAGCCGGGTTGACCGCCGCCTTTTCTGGTTCGAGGGAGGCCGGTGGCGGCAAGGGCGCGACGGAAAGCTCTTGCGCGGACAGTGATCCGGAGCTTGTCAGCAAGAGTGCAACGAGCAGCGGAGATCGGAAGGCTAGGTGTAAAAGGTATGTTGGCATATGACTTTGGTATTAGGTCAGCATCGTCCCTTAGGACTTGTACTTTCGCATCAGTCCCAGGCCGAAAAAAGGGTCCTAAAGTGCGTCGCCTGTGGGTACCAGAGTCACTCTGGGAGCGCGATACCGACAGCCTCCGAGAGTCGCTGGCTGACGGCTGACGGCCCTTCCACTAAAATCAAGCCTTCGCCGCCAGAATCCCCATGGCCCTCAGAGAATCAGAAGCGATTGTGCTGCGCACCTACCCGTTCCGGGAGGCTGATCTTCTGGTCACCCTGTTCACACGAGTGGAGGGCAAGGTGCGGGGTGTGGCGCGGTCGGCCAAGAAATCGAAGCGCCGCTTTGGGGGAGCGCTCGAGCCTCTCACCTATGTGCGGGTATTCTACGACCTTCACGAGCGGCAGGAATTAGCGCGGCTCGATGCTTGCGATGTGTTGGAGTCGCCGCTGGCCTCGGAAGTGAGTTATGCGCGGGCGGTGGCGCTGGGACACATCGCGGAGTTGCTCGACGAACTGCTGCCTGATCGGGAATCGAACGACGCCATTTTCCGCCTTACGCTTTCGGTGCTTCACGTTCTAACCGGTCCGGAAATCTGGATGCCGGTCACCTATTTCGAACTGTGGATGACACGTCTGGTTGGCTTCCTACCGGAGCTCACGGAGTGCGTTGTATGCGGTCGCAACTTGAATGGGAGCCGTGCCTACTTTCATGCGCTTGCGGATGGCCTGATGTGCGTCGATGACAAACGCCTGGCATCGTCGGAGATCTCCAGCGAGTCGCGGGCACTGGCCGCGCAAATGTTCCGTGCTCCGGTGGAGAGCTTTGCTGGGATGCCGTGGCCCAAACCGCAGGCCGCCGACCTGCGGAAGTTTCTGATCCAGATTCTGCAGAGGCACATTGAGAAGAAGCTCGTCACGGCAGGCATGCTGGAGAAGGGTGGGTTCTAGTGGAGTGCCGCGGAACTGCGTCATCTCCACTTCTCGTACACGCGAGAAATGAGGCACCCGACGCGTTTCTCTTCTTGCGGCTATCGTCTCAATCTTACTGACAACCCGTGAACGCTAATGTCGCTGCGGTCACGCTGATTCCAGGGGCAACGGTCAAGCTCGTGTTGCTGATGGTGGAACTTGTCTGCATCTCTGACGGGCTACAGTCAGCGCCGCCACTGCCCGGGACGAAAGCCAGAGCGTCCACCGTGTAGCCCACGGGTCCGGCGGCCGGAGCGGCAGGTTGCTGGGTTCCACTCTTGCTGAAGGTCCCGACGCTGGGATTGGCGGCCGCCACAGAAAGCGTGTAACTGGCGCAATCCGTTTTCGAAGGACAAGCCGCCGCGGCCGCTGTGGTCAAACTGGCTGTGGCTGCTGATTGTGACGCCAGAGGAATCGTAACCAGCACCGCCATGCTGTTTACCGAAATCGGCTGCAAGACAGAGAGGGCAATGTCGGCCGCGGTGCCCGTACCACCAGTGCTGGTGGTGACTTGCCCCGTAATCGACGCGGGGGATGTGTTGCCTCCCGCCTGCACCAACAGGGGCACAGTTCCCAACGCATCGCCGGGCTGCACGCCGGTTATCACTGTGCTTCCGTAGGCCACTTGTGCTCCGTTGACAGCGACAGCCACAACATCGTAGGTACCGGAGGCAACTGGGCAGAAAACAAATGCCCCAGCTGCGTCGGTAACCGTCTCCATGATCACTCGGTCCACGCCCGAACTGTCTTCTCGCTCCAGAGCTACAACCGTATTGCCGGTGGCAATGGATTGCCCGGTCACGCTATCTACAATCTTTCCGTTAATCGACGACGAAGTCAGGCTGACTTCGCCGGCATGCAGGACTGGCTTGAGGCGAAACTGGCCGTTGCCTTGCGCCACGATTGAGGCGCAGGCGTCGAAGTCAATATCCAAATCTTTGGTTTCTCCCGCTGCGATCACGAATTGTCCGCCTGCGATCTGGCCGGATGGAATCTTCAGTCCAGTTTTCGATTGGCTTGAAAGCAAGAGCGGTTGCGGTGCGTTGGCGGGATTGCTGCTCAGGATGACGCAGTTCGCTGTGTTTCCGCACAGGTTGGTTTTTACCGTCGTTGAGTCGCTCGCCAGAATGATCCGAATCTGCTGATAGCTGCCGGGTTGAAGTTCGACCGCCGAGCCCAGCATAGCCAGGAAGCACTGGTTGTTGGTCTGCCCGAGCAAATCCACTTGTTGTGGATTCTGCTGGAGATTCGGAGTGAGATCGATCCAGCCCGGATCGTTGTCTCCAGCGCTGGAGCTGGCGTTGATCTGGACGTCGGTGATGGTGACGTAGACGTGGCTGAACGGTCCCTGCGGACCCGAACACGTAGCCGGATCACTGACGGCTACGTTGACCATGGCCGGGGCGCTGGAATTCATGGAGTGGGAACTTCCGCCACTACAACTCAGCAGAAATAGACCGACACCACAGACAACGGCAACCGCGCAAGGAATTGCACATTTGGACATGGCAGAACCTCCGGTAACTGGGAGACGATCGGGAGCAAGAAATCTGACGGATGGCCCCAGTCATTAAGTGCATTTCTCATACCTATCCGCCACTGGCGCCTGCATTCTATTGTCGATGAATGGTTTAGAGGTATAGCCCCACCGGTGATAGGGGTCCACAAAGATCGTCCTCGCGTAGATTTTTCCGGCAGGCGTACAAGAATTTGCCCTCTACGAATGATTTAAGAGATTGTTCAAACTGTCAGGCCAATTTTGGGTGCCGAAATTCTCAGCCGACCGCCCGAAAGCTGACGTCCGCCGCCCGGTTCCATTACAATCGTGGTTTAGCCTGCTGCGCTCCCATGGCATTGTAGGTATTCGCTCATGGCTTTTGGCTTGCCGACTAGTAGTTGAACCAAAGCCAATCGCCGTTAGCTAAGAGCTTCACCCATGACTCCAGCCTCCCTCAACCCGCTCACCTTCCAGGAACTCATCCTGCGGCTGCAAACATTCTGGGCTGAGCGGGGATGCGTGCTGCAGCAGCCTTACGACGTGGAAGTCGGCGCGGGAACCATGGCGCCGGAGACGTTTCTGCGCGTGCTGGGGCCTCGGCCATGCAGAGTGGCGTATGTGCAGCCGTCGCGGCGTCCGGCGGACGGACGCTATGGCGAGAATCCCAACCGGCTGTTCAAGCACATGCAGTTGCAGGTGATTCTGAAGCCCCCGCCGGAGAATGTGCAGGAGTTGTACCTTGAGTCGCTCGGCGCGATTGGCATTGATCTGCGACAACACGATATCAAGTTCGAGGAAGATAACTGGGAAGCTCCGACGCTGAGCGCGTGGGGGGTGGGCTGGCAGGTCATGCTCGACGGGCAGGAGATCACGCAGTTCACCTACTTTCAGCAATGCGGCGGTGTGGATCTGTTCCCGATTTCTGCCGAGTTGACCTATGGGTTGGAGCGTATCGCTCAGTTCTTACAGGATCTGGATTCGATCTACGATATCGTTTGGGCGCGGGATCCGGAGTCCGGACGGGCAGTGAAGTATGCCGACGTGCGGCTGGCCGATGAGCAGCAGTTTTCGGTGTACAACTTCGAGGCGGCGAGTGTCGATCTTCAGTGGAGTCACTTTAATCAGTATGAACGGGAGTGCTCTGTCCTGATCGAAGGATATTGGGCCGCGAAAAAGGGGAATGCCGAAGAATTGGTGCGGCTTGGCCTCGGTGGATTGGTCGACACTTCGGGGAACGCGATTGCCTCCGCGCGATTTCCATTGCTGGCGGCGTATGACCTGTGCTTGAAGTGTTCGCACCTGTTCAACATTCTAGACGCGCGCGGCGCGATCTCGGTAACCGAGCGCGTTGGGGTGATTGCGCGAGTGCGGGCGCTGGCGGTGGGAATCGCGAAGGCGTGGGTGGATCAGCAGAAAGCTGAGTCCGCGTCGGAGAAGGCCGACGAACTTGAACGAGTGGGAGCGAAGGTATCTAAGGTGAAGCAATCTACGGAATTGTTGGTGACCAAGGATGCGTGAACTGCCGCATTCAAAGTTCCAGCACGTGTACGCAATTGTCCGTTTCGATTTTCCTATAAATCCGGATAACCCGGGAAATAGCATTGCAGTGATTAAGGTATTGTCTTCGAAAGCACTTGCGGAGCAAGGGATTTCTCGGCTGAGCCAGGTAAACAGTACGAAGAAATGTCGGTATGAAATGCATACGACGCACTGGATACCTTGAATATGCACAGGTTGATGTGACGAGCATCACAGGCGGGCCGGACTCAATTTTGAGACACTTGATGGTTTAAGGCATGCCAGATTTCCTGCTAGAGATCGGTTGCGAAGAGATTCCTGCGCGGATGATCGGCGCCGCAGCGCAGGAGCTGCACGAGCGCGTGGCTGCACTGCTGCAACGCGAACGGCTGGCGACCGCTGGAACAATAACGCACTTCGACACTCCGCGCCGTTTGGCGTTGCTCGTGCCTGGCATCCCTTCGTCCCAGCCCGATGTGACCGAGCAGATCAGCGGGCCTTCCGTCAACGTCGCATATAAGGATGGACAGCCCACACCTGCCGCACACGCATTCGCCAAGAAAGCCGGCGTCGATGTTGGGCAACTTGAAAAGGTTGCGACTCCCAAGGGGGAGTATCTCTCCGCAAGGGTGACAAAGAAGGGTCGCGGCGCTTCCGAGATTCTTGCGGAATCGCTTCCAAAGGAACTGTCTTCGATCTACTGGCCCAAGAACATGTACTGGCGCAAGCCGAATGAGCGCTTCGTGCGCCCGGTGCGCTGGCTGGTCGCCATGCTCGACAGCGAGATAATCCCGCTTGAATTTGATGGGATTCGGGCAGGGAAGAGCTCTCGCGGACACCGGATATTGTTTGACGGAGCGGTGACGATCCTGCGGGCAGGTGAAGGTTACGTAGATGCCCTGCGAGCGGCCAAAGTGCTCGGCCGCGCCGAGCGCGAGCATCAGACTCGCAAGGCCCTCGATGCCGCGACCCGCACCGTCCCCGGAGCACGCTGGCGCGAAGATGCGGCGTTGCTCGACACGGTCGTGAATCTGACCGAGTTTCCGTCGTGCATTCTCGGAGGGTTCGACCGGCAGTTTCTGGCCCTGCCGGAAGAGGTTCTGGTGACGGTGATGCGAGACCACCAGAAATATTTCGCGATCGAAGATGCGAACGGAAAGCTCCTGCCGCATTTTCTGGCCGTGCTCAACACCGACAGCGATTCGCAGGGATTGATTCGTCAGGGCAACGAGCGCGTGCTACGGGCGCGTTTCAACGACGCGCGTTTCTTCTGGCAGACGGATCAGAAGCGGTCCTTGTTGGACCGGCTCGAACTGCTGCGCCACGTCACATTCCAGAAGGATCTGGGCAGCTACTACGAGAAGACGCAGCGCGTGCAGCGGTTGTGTAGTTGGCTGAGCGAGATTCTCAAGGGCAACGGAATCGCGGTACGCCCCGGCGTCGTTCATAAGGCTGCCTGCCTGGCGAAGACCGATCTGACCACCGAACTGGTGAAGGAGTTCACAGAACTGCAGGGAATTGTAGGCGGTCTGTATGCGCGGGTGCAGCAACTTGATCCCGGGCTGCCCGAGGCGACGCGGATGGCGATTGCCGACACCATCTACGATCACTACAAGCCAGAGTCGACCGACGATGACGTCCCGCGATCGACCGAAGGTGCAGTGCTTTCGATAGGCGACAAGGCCGATACCATCGCAGGTATGTTCGCGTTGGGACTGGTGCCTAGCGGGTCGAAGGATCCGTTTGCGCTGCGGCGGCAGGCCAATGCGATTGTGAAGGTGATTGCAGAGAAGAAATTGCCGCTTCGGCTCGGCGATCTCATGCGGGATGCACACGCGGGATATCAGAAGTCCGAAGCGGAGAAGAAGTTTGTTGACGACGCAAAATTTTACGAGTCCGTGAGCATGTTTTTCCGCGAGCGGCTGGAGTTTTACCTGCGGGATGTGCGGGGGTACGCCTACGATGTGGTGAAGGCGGTGCTCGGGGCCGATGCGGAGGACGTGGTCGACGCCATAGCTCGGGCAGAGGCGGTGAAGCAGGTTCTCTATATGCCCGAGTTTCAAGCCATTGGCGCAGCCTGCAAGCGCACGAGGAACATCCTGAAACAGGCGGCGGAGAAGGGAATTGAGCGGGCTGCTAAATTCGAAGACCTCCCGCTGTCGGCTCCCGAGGAAAAGAATCTGGCAGCGTTAGTTGAGACATACGGACCAAAAATCGAAGCGCATCGAAAAGAGAAACAATACAGCGATGCTCTCCTTCTATTGTCGAAGGCTCGCGAACCCGTGGACAATTTCTTCGACAAGGTGATGGTGATGGTCGAGGATCAACGGCTGCGCGCAAATCGGCTGGCGCTGCTGCAAAATGTGCTGAAGGAGTTTTCGACGATCGCTGATTTTTCGGAGATCGTGACGGAAGGAAAAGCGTAGGACCTTCCTGCGGGAACGGCAGGAGACACACGAAGAGATTCGCTGGGATTAGTGCTAGAAAATCCAGAAACACAAAGGACTCATATGGCGACAATTACTCTCCCCGAAGCTGAAGTACAGGAAACGAAAAAATCCGCAACCAAATACGTTTACTTTTTCGGCGGTGGCAAGGCCGACGGCAACGGCAAAATGAAAGACGTGCTGGGCGGCAAGGGCGCAGGCTTGGCCGAGATGACGAATGCCGGGCTGCCCGTGCCTCCGGGATTCACGATTCAGACGGAAGCTTGTCGCGAGTACATGCGCGGCGGCCTCTCGCCCGACGTAGACAAGCAGATGGACGAGGCGTTGTCGAAATTAGAGGCACTGCAAGGACAGAAGTTGGGCACGGGCGAGAATCCGTTGCTCGTGAGCGTTCGTTCTGGCGCCAAGTTCTCCATGCCGGGGATGATGGATACGATTCTTAACCTCGGCTTGAACGACAAGAGCGTGGAAGCGCTGGCGAAGCGCAGCAACAATCCGCGGTTTGCGGCGGATTCCTACCGGCGGCTGATCCAGATGTTCGGCAACGTCGTGCTCGATATCGAGAAGTCAGCATTCGACGAAGTGTTTGACGCCAAGAAGAAGCAGAAGAAGACGAAGCTCGATACCGACCTCAACGCGAAAGACTTGCAGGATGTGATCATCGAGTACAAGAAGGTCGTCAAGAAGCACGCCAAGCGTGACTTCCCGCAGGATCCACGCGAGCAGTTAGTGATGGCGCGCGACGCCGTGTTCCGCTCATGGCAGAACGATCGAGCCAAGCACTATCGCCGCATTAACAACATCGATGACATGCTCGGCACTGCGGTCAACGTACAGGCGATGGTGTATGGCAACCTGGGCGACACCAGTGGCACGGGTGTTGGGTTCACGCGCAACCCCGCGACTGGAACGAGCGAGTTCTATGGCGAATTCCTGATGAACGCCCAGGGCGAGGACGTGGTTTCGGGCGTCCGAACACCGGTTCCGATCCTCGAACTGCACAAAATCATGCCCGATGTCTACGACCAGTTGCGCGACATCACCTCGCGGCTGGAGAAGCATTACAAGGACATGCAGGATTTCGAGTTCACCATCCAGGATGGCAAGCTCTACATGCTGCAGACCCGCAATGGAAAGCGTACTGGACTGGCGGCGGTGAGGGTTGCCATCCAGATGGTGGACGAAGGGCTGATCACGAAGGAAGAGGCGATCTTCCGTGTCGAGCCGAACCAGTTGTACGACTTCCTCGTTCCGCGGCTGGATGAAAAGAGCACGAAAGTCGAAGTATTGGCGACGGGCTTGCCAGCTTCTCCCGGCGCAGCGGTGGGCCAGATTGTCTTTACTGCGGACGCAGCGGTGGAAATGGCTGGCCATGGAAAGAATGTCCCCGTAATTCTGGTACGCGCAGAAACTACTCCGGAAGACATTCACGGCATGGAAGTCGCGAAAGGTATTCTCACTTCTCGAGGTGGCATGACCAGTCACGCCGCGGTTGTAACCCGTGGCATGGGCAAATGCTGCGTGGCGGGCGCAGGCGATATCGATGTCAACGAAAAAGCACGTGAGATGCGGGTGAAGGGACAGACGTTCAAAGAGGGGGACTGGATTTCACTGGACGGAACCACGGGCCGGGTGATCAAGGGAAAACTGGGCACCTTGGATCCTTCTCCCGACGATCCGGAGCTGCAGAAGTTCATGAACTGGGCAGATCCGCATCGCAAGATGAAGGTTCGTGCGAACGCTGACATCCCACGCGATGCGATTCAAGCGCGGGCCTTTGGAGCAGAGGGAATTGGCCTGTGCCGGACGGAGCACATGTTTTTCGGCGAGAAAAAAATTCCACACATGCGCGCCATGATTCTCGCCGATAACGAGAAGGACCGCCGGGCGGCGCTGAAGAAGCTTCTGCCCATGCAGCGCGAAGACTTTGCTGGTGTCTTCAAAGCCATGGATAGTCTGCCAGTGACGATTCGCACGCTGGATCCGCCGTTGCATGAATTCCTGCCGCGTCGCGAAGACCTGATGGTTGATATCGCGCTGCTTTCTTCGTATAACGCGAAGCAGAAGAAAGAACTGGTCTCGAAGTACAAAGACTACGGCGCGAAAGCAGTGGGAGATCTGAAGAAGTTGTTGCCCACGCTGCTGGCCAGAGTAGAGCAGTTGCACGAGTTCAACCCCATGCTCGGACATCGCGGCTGCCGGCTCGGCATCACCTATCCGGAAATAACCGAGATGCAAGCGCGGGCGATCTTCGAAGCCGCTGTCGATTGCACAAAGAAAGGCATCGAAGTGCTTCCCGAGGTCATGATTCCTCTCGTCGCCACCCTTAAAGAAATGGCGAACCAGGGCGCGATCGTCCGGCGGGTGGCGGACGAAGTGTTCAAAGAAAAAGGAATGAAGGTCGACTACATGGTCGGCACCATGATCGAGTTGCCGCGGGCGGCGCTGGTGGCGGATGAGATCGCCAAGGAGGCGGAGTTCTTCTCTTTCGGCACGAACGATCTGACGCAGACTACGTTCGGTTTCTCGCGCGACGATGTGAACAAGGTGTTGCCGACTTACCTGGCCGAGGGCATTCTGAAGCAGGATCCCTTCGCGGCGCTGGATCAGGAGGGCGTGGGACAACTGGTGAGGATGGCAACAGAGCGTGGGCGGAAAACGCGTCCGACCCTGAAGGTGGGAATCTGCGGCGAACACGGCGGAGAGCCGTCGTCGGTGGAATTCTGCTATCGCACCGGCTTGAACTATGTCTCGTGCTCGCCGTTCCGCGTGCTGACCGCGCGGTTAGCGGCGGCGCAGGCTGCGGCAACCGAGACGCTGAAAGTGGAGGGCGGACGAACGAAGTAAGAATCGCAACCACAGCGGGCGTAGGGGATCACAGAGGAGAACTCTGAATTTGCTGCGCCCTCTTTGTTTATTGCACTTTCTGTAGGCGAGCGATCAGCTTTTGTGGGAGACTCTCTTCCGATTCTGACCATAAGCGACGCGAAGTGGCGCGCGTGTTCATTTCCGCCTTCTTGGTGAACTCGACCAACTTGGCGACGTTGTCGCGAATCTTGGCTTGAGTTTCTTCCGTAAGTTCGACACTCTCCTGAACGAAAAGCGAGTCAAGGCCGAAGTCGATTTCAATGTGGCCGGTTTCGTGATGCGCTGCATCGTCGAATTCTTCGCCTTGCAGAATGAATTTCACGAGACTCGGGATGAGACGCCACTGGTGGCCGGTCTCGTCGGGTGTCCAGAGATCCCAGTAGGCGTCAAAGACATAAGCATAGTCGTCGTGAATCAGGTCAGCGGCGACGATCACCGCCTCTTCGGGTCCAATCCCAGGGGAGAAGCGGCGTTCCAGGACGCTGGCTTCATTCCACGAGACCGGCTGCACGGAGGCGTAAGTAATCCCGGGACGCTGTGCCGAAAAAGGAAACTGCTCCAACACCGCCAGAGCGTGCGGCAACATCGCCGGACCAGAGAAATCCGGGAACCAGAGACTAAGATAGAGAGGATCAGCCATGGGGACTCAGTGAGAATGCAGTCTTGATTGTAATGCCCGTCTGTGCCGGATGGAGCGCCGGTAGCATAGATCCAATTGCTCGGCGTTTTGCTTCACGCTGAGCAGTTGAAACTAAGGCGCACAATCCTGCACAAACCACCCAGCCCCTTCCCGACCGGTAATCAAAAAGCACTGCGCCAGGAACGAACTCACGCCAGCGATGTATATAGGTTGTTGCATGAGGTACCCGATTCGCCAATCTACCTGTTATCTATCGTGCGAGCGCTCAGGCAGTAACTCTTGCGTCGAGGGTCTTCATAACCTCTAGAATCATGTAAACGACGGCGTCACAGCCGATAGTAGTATTGATCATGGTGTGGTAAATGGCGCGGTCAGGCCATTCGACGTGAAAATACTTCTGAATGAAATCGACGCGCTCCCGATCAACGGTATCCACGAGCTCTTCGGCTTCCTTCTCACTCTTGCCTCGAGCCACGAGGCGTCGTACTTTTTCTTCTCTCGGAGCGTAAAGAAAGACCCGCAACGTGTCTTGGCGGTTCTTGAGAAACTGCTGCGACCCCCTCCCGACAATGACAGAGTTTCCAGTTTTCGCCGCCTCCTGAACGACAAGTTCTGTAAACTTCAAAATGCATTCGCTGTCGACCAGTTTGAGCTTGTATGCGTTGATGCTTCCTTCATAACTCCCGCGTAAAAAAGATTTGAAGAGCCGGTAGTAGAGGGGATCCGTTCGTTCTTCTCGAACCTCGACAACCGATTTGGGACAGTCAGCACGTCGCGCGATCTCCTCCGTCAGCACCTGATCCCACAGTTTCCAGCGCAACTGGCTGGCAAGCAATTGCGCGATTTCGCCGCCGCCGCTTCCGTACTCGCGTTCAATGGTGATGATTTTGATCATCTGTGTCGCAATACCCCTGCGCCCAACGGTTCAAACGTGGACGGCGAGAACGGGGCACGGTCCCAACTGCATTACCCGATAGGTGGTTGAACCGAACACCGCTCGATCCAATGCGCCCCGCCCACTCACTCCCATGGTCACCATGTCGATTTGCCCTTCCATGACAAATTGAATGATTTGTATGTATGGTTTTCCGATGCGCACCGCTGTTTTAATCTTGAAGGTTTTCCGCCCCTCCTTTGGAATCAGTTTATCGAGTTGCTGCGTGGCTGTCGCTATGGCTTCTTCTGTCTTGGCCGGACTGGGGACTTCCTCCAACACGTGCAGCAGGGTGAGTTCGGCGTTGTACTCCGCCGTCGCGGAGATCGCATAGTTCAAAGCCCGCTCCGAAGCCTCGGAGAAATCCGCGCAGAAAAGAATTCGGTTCAAATGGTGGACGCGGCGCCGCTGTTCACCTGTGGCACTAGAATCGTACGGCAGCTTGGATATTGCCAGTACCGGGCAGGGAGCCGTGCGCATCACCCGGTCAGTCACCGACCCCAGTACCAGACGGTCAAACCCTCGCCGACCGTGAGTTCCCATGACGATCAGGTCCATTGTCCGCTGTTGCGCGAACGACAGAATAGAGTCTGCGGTTACCCCCTCGTGCACCGCGAGCTCGGGCTGAACATCATCGTGGGTGTGCTTCTTCATAAATTCCCTCAGTCTCTCCTCGCCACCCTCGCGAAGCGCCCGGCTGAACTCCTGATAGTCTCCCTGAGTGGCCACATAATCGGCGTAAGGATATCGCGATAGCTCTACGACATGCTGCGCCACCAACTTGGCTCGATAATGCTTAGCTAGCGAGAGCGCATGTTGATACGCTCTTATCGAGAACTCCGAGAAATCAATGGGACAAAGGATGAGTTTAATTTCCAGCATGACTGCGTCACTGACCCTGGTATGGCTCGGGCCACATCAAATTCATTTGTTATTCCACGACCCTTACCCCGCCGCCACCAGGATCATTCTTCTTCAAAACGAAAGCCAGACAGAACATGATTGCCGCTCCCACGCAAAGAACCATAAACGTATCAATGTATGCCAGGCTGGCCGCCTGCGCCTGCAGGGCTTGATAAATCCGGGCGTAGGCCTGCATGGGTGCTTCGTGCTTGCCCACACCGGTGGTAGCCAGTTGATGGGCCAGGCCGTTCGCCGCATTCACAAAATTGGGATTGTCGACCCTCGCGTTTTGCACCAGCCTTTCCTGATGGAATTGCGAGCGCCGAGCAATCAACGTTGTGACTAAGGACGTTCCCACGCTGCTCCCCATATTGCGCATGAAATTGACGATTCCGGCAACCGCGTTGTTCTTCTCTGGTGCAATTCCGATGTACGCTACCAGCGTAATCGGCACAAACAGGAACCCCAGACCAATCACCTGGGCGATGCGCAGCCACGTGGCGGCACTGAAGCTAATCTGCAAGTCAATTCTCTTGGTCGAATAGAACATGGCGATCGATAGGGCAAGCCACCCGAAGGCAATCAGGTAGCGGGCCTGGATTTTCGTTGTCAGCTGGCCCATGATGGGCATCTCAAGCAGGAGAACAAAGCCTCCAGCCGAAAGAGCAAGCCCCGCCAGTTCGGAAGTGTACCCCACGAGAGTCTGCAGGAATTGCGGCATCAGCACCAGGCTGCTGAACAACAAGATTCCCAGAGTGAACATCATCAGGCTCGAGCTCGCGAAGTTAAAGCTCTTGAACATGCGGACATCGATAATCGGTGCCTTGTGAAACCACTCCCAGATCGCCAGCGAGATTAGGCATACGGTCGCGACGACGACTAAAGTCGTGATGAAGTGCGACCCGAACCAATCGTCTTCCTGGCCCTTGTCGAGCAGCACCTGTAACGCCCCGATTCCGAGTGTCAGTAGAGCGATGCCAATGTAGTCCAATTTGACCCCTGCGGACCTGACCCGGGCTAAATAGGGCGGGTCTTCCACAAAACGCCGCACCAGAAACCATGTGGCCAGGCCGACCGGAAGATTGATGAAAAAAATCCACCGCCAGGAATAGTTGAAAGTGATCCACCCACCCAGGGTTGGCCCGATGGTGGGCGCCATGATGGCTGTAATGCCATAGAGCGCAAATGCCAGGCCTCGCTGTTGCGGTGGAAAGGTGTCTGCGAGAATCGCCTGAGCCATCGGCTGCAGCCCGCCACCGCCAGCACCCTGCAACACCCGAAAGAGAAGAAGAAACCCGAGACTCGGCGCGATGCCGCAAAGCAAAGAACTCACTGTAAACACAGCCAAGCAGGACATGAAGAAGCGCTTCCGTCCCAAGGCTCCCGCAAGCCAGCCGCTGATCGGCAGAATGATGGCATTCGAGACCAGGTAAGAAGTCAACACCCACGTGCTTTGGTCGTTGCTCGCGCCCAGATTCCCGGCCATATACGGCAGTGCGACGTTAGCGATGCTGGTGTCGAGGACCTCCATGAAGGCTGCCAGCGCCACGACCACGGCAATGAGCCAAGGATTGTACTTGGGCCGCCAAACGTCCTGGTCGAGTGTAAGGGCCGCGGCACTCATTTGAGGTACACGTCGGGCACCACGTTCATGCCTGGTCGAAGCCGGCGATCCCGGTTCTCCCCCGGATCGAGAACGATCTTTACCGGAATCCTCTGGACAATTTTCACATAGTTTCCGGTGGCATTTTCCGGCGGAAGTAAGCTGAACAGCGGACCCGTTGCTCCCGCAATGCTGTCGACATGGCCCTTCAGAGTCCGGCCGCTCGAATCCACATGGATTTCCGCTTTCTGCCCAACCTGCATGCGCTTAAGCTGGGTCTCTTTAAAATTGGCCGTGACCCACACTTCGTCGAGAGGCACCACGGTAAGAAGTTGCTGCCCGTCTTGAACGTTCATCCCAACCACTACCGTTTTATTCACTTCACCGCTGGCCGGGGCGGGGATCTTCGTATATCCGAGATTCAGTTGGGCCTGTTCCAGAAGAGCGCGCTTTTGCTCAACATCCGCGATCGCAGCCTGCACGCGCGCTCGGGTGGACGATACTTGCTGTGGACCAGTCCGCGCATATTGGTGGTTGGCATCGGCTTGCGCCAGGCGGCTCCGGGCCTGTTGGACGAATTGCTCTGCTGCGGACTCACTGGCGCGGGCGGCCGCGACCGTCGCGGTGCTGGATTTGGCCGAGGCTAAAGCTTGATCGTAGATCTGCGGCGACACTTCCCGCTTGTCGACCAGTAGCTTATATCGGTGGAGATCGTCTTGTGCTTTCGCATCGTTCGCCTCCGCCGCCTCCAGCTGGGCATGAGCGGCGCTCAGTTGCCTCTCGGCCGCGACGACTCCAGCGTTAGCGTCTTCGATGCCGGACGCAGTGAATCTCAGTTGGCTTGAAGTGTTAACTGAAGTAATGGGGACCGTGATGTTCAGCGATTGGGCCGTCGCTTCGGCGTTGGCGAGACTGGCTTGTGCTTGTGCGACCGCTACTTCATAGTCTTTCGGGTCGATCTCTACCAGCACCGTGCCTCTCTCCACCCACTGGTTGTCGTCTACGTTGACGCGCACCACATAGCCGGAAACACGCGCACTGACGGGATAAAGATGAACATCGGCCTGGGCGTCGTCGGTCGATTCGTAGCTGCTCAAGTAGCGCCACAACACCACGCTGGCGATGACCACCACTACAATAACGACCAGAATCACGATGTTTCTGCGGCGCTTGGGACTTCGGCGCACCGGTGGCGTATCGTTCCTGTCCGTTAGGGGCGACGGATCAATTGGGGGAGCCTTGCCTATCTCAGGCGCTGACCGGGATGAGTTTTCTTCCGCCATGATCACTTTCCTCTGAAAAATTCCTTGACGCCCTGCTCAGCGATGCCTAGGGCGCGAACCAGAGAAATTTTTGCATAATTATAGTTGTAGAGACTCGAGATGTATTGTTCGTGCGCGCTGGCGACCGTCTCTTGCGATTGCACCACCTCCACGGTATCGGTGACACCCGCGCTGAAACGATCGCCGGACTGGGTCAGCGTCGTTTCCGCTAAGTCAATGTTGCTGCGCGCCACGTTCACCTGATCTGCCGCCGACTGCAAATTAAGCAGTGCGGCGCGGACGTCGGAATCGATCTGCGCTCGCAGACTCTCGAGACGATCGCGGCTCTGCTCGAGTCTGGCATCCGCCTGCAAAACATCACCGTGAACGCTACCGCCCTGAAAGATCGGAATCGAGAGCGTTCCACGCACGTCGGCCACTGGCGTTGCGGTGGAGGGATGCGACCCGCCCAAACCATAATCCGCGTTAAAGGAAAGAGATGGGAGATAGCCGGCTACCGCTGCCTTTCGGGACAACTGCGCTGCGCGTAGGTCGGCCATGGCGGCCTGGTAATCGGAACGCGAAGCGTAGGCCCGTTTCAGTGCCTCGTCCACGGTAATAACTTCGAGCGACTGGTAAGGCGACTTGTCGGTGAATTCGAATTCCTGGCCGGGGGCTAAGCCGATCACACGCGCCACAGTCAGCTTCTGGATCGCGAAGTTGTTCTTCGCTTGGATTAACTGTTGTTGCCGGGTCTGGAGCTCGACCTTGGTGCGCAGGCCGTCGATGTCCGGTGAAGTGCCGGCATTCACCCGGTCCGTTGATTGATCGTAGAGCGCCTGTGCCGTCTTGACCTGCGCTTCTGCCGTTTCAATACGGGCTTCGTCAGCGATGGCCTGCAGATAGGTATAGCCCACTGCCAGCACAACCAGATCACGGGCGTCCTTGAACGTATAGCCGGCAGATTTCACACTCTGGCTAGCCGCGCGGGTAGCATTGATTGACTTCCAATCGAACAGAGTTTGGGTCACAGCCGCGCGCGCGTCAAAGTAGGAAAAAGGGCCTACAGACGGCGGGATGCTAATTCCACCCACACTCGTAAGGCCGATCTCGGCGAGATTAATCTTGGTCGCCGCGACGTAAGGCGCCGCCGTCACGTGCGGTAAGAGTGCGCTCAGTTGCTCCCAGCGTTGTCCTCGAGCCGAACGAAGTTCCGAATGCAAGAGTAGAAGTCCGAGATTCTGCTTTAATCCGCGCTCGATAGCCTCCTGCAAAGAAAGTGGCAATACTCCGGGAACGAGCTTTGTCGGCACGCTGCCTGCGAACGAGCTCACTCCACTCGTGCCGGGGATAGCTTGGCCCGGGCTCGAACCGGGCGTTGTGTCGGTTTGCGCATGGGATGTTGCTGTTCCACAAATCAAGAGTCCAGCCAACAGGAAAACGCGGCGTCGCTCGCAACTGAGTTTCAAGGGAGCCCCCCTCCTTTTCGGAACACTCAGACTTGTACTCCCGCAAAACGGGGTGGATGAGACTATACGCCCGGCGGTCGACCTCATGCACCGGGGTCATTCATATCGTCGGCCTCAGCGAACGACCTCGCGGTGTTGCCGCTCGCAGGAGAAGGATTCGGGGGGCTCAAAGCTGCTACCTACGGAAACGGACGACTCGTGGCACTTTGCGATCTCGCCGCCGACATTTCAGTCGTTCGTCTCGGGTTTGAACAGA
Organism: uncultured Acidobacteriaceae bacterium; assembly: GCA_963768265.1. Classification (GTDB taxonomy): domain Bacteria; phylum Acidobacteriota; class Terriglobia; order Terriglobales; family Acidobacteriaceae; genus Sulfotelmatobacter. The sequence goes on along the minus strand of CAVYHM010000047.1, from coordinate 33,996 downwards.
TCCCTTGCACAGGAGTTCGATCTTCGCATCCGCCGAGTTCAGGTCTTCATAGTTGAGAACGGGCGGAATCTGCGCTTCCGCACGGACTTCTTCAACTCGTTCAATCATCCGTCGTTCGCCAGTCCCCCTTCGGCAGTGGTTGCTGCGCCAGGACCAGGCTTGCCAGCGGTCGGCTCCGCGCCGATCACTTCGGTTGTCGGTACACCACGGTTGATCCAGTTTTCGTTGAAGTATTCGTTCTGAAGGCTTCAAAGAGCGTGACACAGAACACGCGCGGCGCATGCCAACCCCCGACAGGAGATATGTTGACCTGTTAGCTATAAGAAAGTCGCGCTTACGTTACTGCGGTATCATGTTCTCAGATTACGCCTGACAAGCGCGGTACATGATGGCGGTTTTAGGCAGAGGAGCGAAGGCGCATCGCAGTCCATACCTGCCGTGGAATTCCTGATTTGAAGTACAGACCGCCAGATGTCGATTACGCAGAGACTGCTGCCCCGCTTCTCTCGGTTGAAGGTGGGAAAATTCTACACCGTGCCGAGGGAGACACTTTAATTTTCGATTGAAGGGCGGCGCGACTGTTCGATGTGGCAACCGGATGGCATCACATGGCTGCCGTACACTTACTTGGCTCGTACAATTACGCGCTCGTGGCGCTTTCGGTGTTGATCGCCATTCTTGCGTCGTACACTGCCCTGGATCTTGCAGGTCGTGTAACTGCCACTAGCGGCTGGACTCGAGCAGTTTGGCTGCTGGGCGGAGCCAGTGCGATGGGGACAGGCATTTGGTCCATGCACTACATTGGGATGCTGGCGTTCGTCCTGCCGATTCCCGTAGCCTACCATTGGCCTACCGTTCTGCTGTCACTGCTGGCGGCGATCCTCGCTTCGATCGTTGCCCTGGGCGTGGCGAGCCGACAGAAAATGGGGGCGTCCCGAGCGGTCGCCGGAAGTACCCTCATGGGTGCAGGTATAGCGGGTATGCATTACATCGGCATGACCGCCATGCGTTTACCGGCTAAATGTCAGTTCAATTCCTTTGTCGTCGTCCTTTCCATCATTTTCGCGGTTCTGATTTCTCTCGCCGCACTATGGATTACCTTTCACTTCCGAGATGAGAAAACAGGGATCGAGCCTGGAAAGTTAGTTGGAGCCGTCGTGATGGGTGCAGCGATCCCCGTGATGCATTACACAGGTATGGCCGCCGCGAGTTTTACGCCCACCGGCATTCCGTCAGACCTGTCTCGCGCGGTCAGCATCTCCACTCTCGGCACTGTTGGAATTGCCGCCGTCACCTTTATCGTCCTCGGACTGGCTTTGCTGACGTCATGGGTGGAGAGGCGATCCGTTGCACAGAGCTTGGAACGGCAAGAAGAGAAGCTGCGGCGAAGCGAGGCTTACCTGGCGGAAGCTCAACGGCTCAGTCATACCGGGAGCTTCGGCTGGACGATCGCCACCGGCGAGATCATCTGGTCAGAAGAAACGTTTCGAATCTTTGGCTACAACCCAGCCAACAAACCGACAGTCGAAGCGATGTTGCAACGAACCCATCCAGAGGACAAGGCTTTCGTCCAAGAAACCATCGATCAAATAGCACAGGACGGGAGGGCGTTCGATTTCAAACATCGGCTGCTCATGCCGGACGGCTCGATCAAGTACCTTCGAGTCGTGGGTCATTCCTTAACCAACGATGGATCGGGGAACATAGAATTCGTGGGAGCGGTGATGGATATCACCGCGGCAAAGCAGGTGGAACAGACGCTTCGAGAGAGAGAAGCATATTTAGCAGAAGCGCAAAGGCTCGCGCATACAGGGAGCGGGGCCTGGCGGGTGCCAGGGGAAGAAGCCTTGTATCTCTCCGAGGAATGGTACCGCATATACGGCTTTGATCCAAAACAGGGGCTGTCTGCTTGGCAAGACCGGCTGCAACGCATGCACCCGGAGGATCGAGCCAAAGTGCATGACATAAAAGATCGAGCAATCAGCGAAAAGTCGGATTACGAAGTGGATCATCGAATCGTCCTTCCGGACGGGACTATCAAATACACTCACACCGTCGGCCATCCTGTTTTGAACGGATCCGGGGATGTGGATCAATTCGTGTGTACCATGATGGACGTCACCGAGCGGACGCGTGCGGAGCAGAAATTCCGCGGACTTCTAGAATCCGCTCCGGATGCAATGATCGTCATGAATCAGCAGGGCAGGATCGTGTTGGTCAATGCTCAAGTCGAGAAGCTGTTTGGGTATCAACGCGACGACATTCTGGGGCAAGAGATCGAAATTTTAGTGCCGGAACGGTTTCGGGGCCGGCACCCCCAACACCGAAAAGAGTTCTTCGCGGTGCCTCGGGTGCGGCCGATGGGTGTAGGTCTTCAGTTGTACGGACGGCGGAAAGACGGAGCCGAGTTTCCAGTGGAAATCAGTCTGAGTCCGTTGGAGACGGAGGAGGGGCTGCTTGTCTCAGGTGCCGTCCGCGACGTCACGGAACGCAAGCAGGCCGAAGAATTGCTACGCCAGGCGCAGTCGGATCTTGCGCACGTCAACCGGGTGACCACCATGGGAGAGCTGACCGCTTCCCTGGCCCACGAACTGAATCAACCGATCGCCGCAGCCCGCACCAACGCCAATACCTGCCTGCGCTGGCTCGCGGGCGACACTCCAAACATCGAAGAGGCGTGTGCGACTGCCATGAGAATCGTGACAGACGCGAAGCGTGCGGGGGAAATTATCAGTCGGATCCGTCAGCTCTTCCAGAAAGGTACTTCACAACGGGAGTTTGTGGACGTAAACGAGATCATTCGAGAGATGATCGTTATCTTGCGCGGCGAGATCACGCGATACAACATAATAGTCGGGACAGACCTTGAGGGACATCTTCCCCAGGTTATGGCCGACCACGTGCAATTGCAGCAGGTACTGATGAACCTCGTGATCAATGGCATCGAAGCGACGAAGGACCAGGATAAGACGCGGGAACTCCTCATCACGTCGCGGCGAGCCGAAGGGGACATTCTTGTATCCGTCAATGATACGGGCGTAGGAGTCCCCCCACAGCAGATGGAAAAGATCTTCAATGCATTCTTCACTACTAAGCTGCACGGGACCGGTATGGGACTTCGGATCAGCCGCTCCATCATCGAATCACATGGTGGGCGCTTGTGGGCTGCCCACAATTCGCCGCGCGGTGCCAGTTTTTATTTCACTCTGCCCACCAAAGCCGCGGCGGCGGGTGGAGCGGAACCACGGGACCCATCAGGATCGACTGATCAAGAAACTGCGGCGGAAAGGGATCGATAGCTACGAAGCCGCCAACGAGTGTAGGAAAAATAATATCTGCCAACGCACAGCCGACGGTTTGTGTTCCTACTTCCTTGCTCTCGCCGCTTGCCGCACACCGTCCAATCCCTGGGACATGAGTTCCCCGCTCTGTGTCGGGCGCATGTGTGAATCAAGCGTCATTGGCAGGAAATCTCTCCTCGACGTTACGCGAAGCTACATGCCGAGCTGTCCACCACGCTCTTGCGAAGAACTCACTGACGTCGCTCTAGAGCTTCGAGAACGAATGGATCTCGACCCAGGACAACGCTATCCGCTTGTCGGCGTTGGCCTGAGCAACGTTCGGGAAGCGGAAGAGACCACCGGACAGCCAGCGTTGTTCGAGTGACACTACCTCAGTCAGCGGCAGCTGCACTCGGCTGCGGCTTCATCATCTCCTCCATTCCTTTCTTCATTTCTTTGGCTGTCGGTTCTGCCTTGTGTGTACCAACCATCCATGTGTAGCCATCTGGATCGACGACGGTGCCGCAGCGATCTCCCCAAAACATGTCCGTCACGGGACCCTGTTGTGTGGCGCCGAGCTTAGCCGCTTTTTCGACAACCTTATCCGCGTTCTCCACGTAAATGTAGAGCGTAGCAGGAGAGGCGCCGACGCTCTTGGCGCTTCGTCTCCCCATTGGCTCGCTTTCCGGCCCCAGCATCAGCGTCGTTCCGCGCAACGTGAGTTCAGCATGGACTGGCTTTCCGTCAGGCCCGTTCATGATGCCGCGTTTGGCGAAACCAAAAGCCTTTTGATAGAAGCTCACCGCAGCCGGAATGTTGGAGACGGTAAGCGCGGCGGAGACGGCGCTGTACTGCTTCCTGTTTAGCGGATCAATCTTTTTCTTTGCCATTTGTGCTCCTTTTGTTCGGCTGACATTTTAGCCCAAAGAAATGAATGCCGCACCTGGACGAACGCGAGCGGCAGTCACGCCTTGGCTGATAGCACGAGCTTCAGAACAAGTGTGCAGATCGCCGCAGGCTCGTGCTCAGCCGAGACAGTATACGACCGTTCAAAACCATTAGGTCCATCCACTCGCAAGTCCCAGCTCTCTGTCACGGGCGATCCGGCAATCCACGCGCCACTGACCCTGTCACCCACTGAATTCGTCCTCCAGGTGAGCGGTAATGTCGCGGCAGAGCTGAGCGTCGCTGAGATTCTGCAGTTCGACCGTGACTCCCATCCCATCGCAATTCTATCGTGCCAACCGCGATGTTTGTGTTCTGCCAGCTCGCGTTGACGCCGGTCACCTTCATCCCACTACCCCCAAGGAAGCGCAGGAGATCCACGATGAGACTTCCACGATGAGACTCCGTCACAACGAATTCTGCCCAATTCACAAATCGCTTTCCTACTGCTCGGCACAGTCACCTGTGATCTGGTTGACGCACCACCGCAACAGATGTCACCTTTAGCAACCGCCACCCGTTTCGGTAAGACTTCTCGGTTTTCTCTTCCAGCCTGCTGTTGTTGACCCAATCGAGAAATCGCTCGGCAAGTTCCCCGAGAACAGGAGGCTTGCTTGGAAGCGGTTCGGTGTTTTCCATTGCCGAAGCTAATTTCAGGTTTTGCTACTTGTACCGCCCCTGACGGACTTAGTTTCCTGGGTTGATCCACGGTAGCGACAGCCTCGCACCTTGAAGTCGTATCAATAAAACTTGGAGTTAGGCTGTCTTAAACAGCTCCACGAGTCTCCTCCTTGCGCCCGCACGGAAGCAACTCGGATGTTCTGCACAATGCAATCGTGAGAACGGCCACATGATAACTCACTCGTTCCCAAACGAATGCGTTTGAATTCGGTATCGGACAACCGGGCCGATTGTGAAGGCGTTGGTAAAAGGCGCGTTTAAATTTGGTCTATCACCACGCCTCAAACAAAACGGGCCACCAGCGTTGGACTGGTGGCCCGAACCGCACTTACAGCAGGGTCTAGATGCCCATAGCGTGCTCTGTAACTCCGTCTCCACGGCAGCGCAGGGACTTTTCAGCGTTGCCCCTTCCGCGCTCGCGCCGGAGAACGTCTCTCTCCGAGCTTCCTCCAGCCGTTTAGAAGCGAACGCGAAGACCGACTTCGATCTGCCGGTTGCCTCCTGGTTCTTCTTGAGCTGACCCTCCGGAGAGGGTTCCGAAGCTGCCTGGCTGTGAACTGTCAATTGGAGCCAGATAGCTTGCGTAAAAGCCGTCCGGATCCAGGAACTGATTATGGTTGAAAACGTTAGCAAAGACGCCTTGAATTTCCATGCTAATGCCTTCCGTCACTCGGAAATTCTTCCGGATGCTGAGGTCCATATTCCAATAGGGCAGTCCAGGGAAACAGCCGAAGCCGCAGTCCTTGTTGTCCAAGCCCAGAATCGGGTTGCGGAAGTCGTTAATCGCCGCCGGCCCAGCCTTGAAAAGATTGGGGAAATTCCCGGGTTGAGAATAGACGTGACCGCTCTTGGCGGGTGCAACGGGCACGGCATTTTCGTTCCCAAAGTAGTTGGCGTTGTCCCCGGCGCCATACTCCTGACCATCTCCGGTCGAGGTAAAGAGTTCGACCGGCGCGCCGCTGCCGGCGGAGAATACAGACGAGAACGTCCAGCCGCCCAGCGCGCGTCCCAGGAATCCTGACTGCCCTTTAAAGAAGGGCGGCTGGTAGACAAAGAAGAAGTTGTACACGAACTTTCGGTTAAAGGTCTGAAGCCCGTACATGGTCCCCAGATTGAAGGGATCGTCTGGAGTGTATCCGCCGGTTGCCTGGACCAGCGCTCCAGTTCCCAGCGCCTTGGAATAGGTGAAGTTCGACTGCAAGGTCAATCCTTTCCAGTCTGCCATCTTGAGGGATGCGAAACCGGCATTGTAATTTCCGTAGCCAGTGCTGGCGATAGACGCAGGCCCCGACGACATCTGGGGCGACGTGGCGCCGATGGCTGGGTTGGTGTTGTTCATCATGGTGGTTCCAGGGACTCCGTTGAAGACGAAGCCCTGGCCGTTGCACTGGGTGCAACCGGCACCGCCGTCGAGATCACTCCACAGGGTCCAGACCTGCGCCTTCGTCAGGTTTGCGAGTTCATTCGTCACCATGGCGGCGGTGCAGGTGCTCGCAACCCCGCCGATCTGGCAATACGCTGGATTCATAGCACTCTCGAAGAATGGTTGCGGCCTGATGCTGGTGGCTGTAAGAGGTCCGCCCGCGCCATTGCCGTTGCAACCGCCTCCGGCCAGACCTTGAACGCCGCCGCACAATTGCAGCACGACATTCTTATAGGCTTGAGCGAATTGCTGGCCGCCCTGCGTCATCATGTAAGGTACGGCGTTAAGGTTGACGGGCTGGTACTCGTGGGTGATTCTGCGCCCAATGTAGCCAACTTCCAAGATCACTTTGCGCGACAGCTGACGCTGGATCGTCAGGTTGACTGAATCAACCTCATTGGGCCGGAAATTTGGATCCAGGGCCGAGGCGGTGGCGGCTGAAATACCGTTGACTCCGGGATAATACGGTTGAGGCAACGTCGCCGAAGCTTGCTGGAGCGGCGCGGTCAAGCCATCCACGCCGATGCGGAAGGCGGTGGTCGCAGTATTGCTGGCAGCGCGGCCGCAGGTACCGTTGCTGAGGCCAGTGACGCACTGCGTGGGCTGGAGGAGGCCGGGGCCCAGTAAGGGCACCAGCACTAAGTTCACGCCGTTCAAGCGGCCAAAGATGCGGCCATAGCCAACGCGAACCACCGTATCTTCATGGCCGAACAATTTGGCCGCAAGGGAATCACCGTCGAAGCGCGGGCTCCAGGCAGCCGCTACCCGCGGGCTGAACGAGCCGTAGAAAGGATTGTAAGGATATTTCGGCCCGTTAGCGGTATTGCCCAACAAGGCAAAACCAATTTCGGGATTGTAGTTTTGGCCTAGCAGCGCCGCACGCTTGCGAGCACTCAGGTAGGCCCCACCCGAAATTGGCTGGTCTGACGAGTCCACCAGTTCCACCTGCTTGCCATTGGCTTCCACCGGCGGCATCTCCAGCGTCCAGCCCAGTCCGTAGGTCAGAGTAAACGTCGGCCTCATGTGCCAGGTGTCGCTGAAGTAGACGTTGTAGTAAGGGATCGTGCTTTTGTCGAATGCCGGGGACCCGATAGGATTCAACGTCAGATTCGCGCCGGAGCGGGTATACGCAACCTGCGCGATGGAAACTATGCCCAGAGCCGCCGCGCTAAGAGAGCTGCAACCTGTGATGGTGACGCCGGCCTGCGAGCACAGCGGTATATCTTGCGCCAGACCCGATCCGGAGGTCCCGTTGCCGAGTTCGTAGACGACCTGGTTGTTGATACCTCCGCCGTTGTCGGTGCGCTGGTGGTAATCCCAATTGTGTTCGTAGGTGCCGCCAAACGTGAAGAGGTGGTTGCCCTTGAGCATGGAGACATCGTCGCGCAGCATCTGATCGTGCCCATCCCAGAAACGGTTGCGCGTGTTCTGCGTGTCCACATTGTAGGGCCCGAGATCATTTACTTGCCCGAACCCGGCTGATTGGCCGCTATCGATTTCAAGCGCTCCGCCCAGCGTGGCCGTTTGCGTCGGATCTCCAGCCCGCTTCCATTGCCAAAAGTTGCGCAGGAAGCTGTAGTGCAGATCGTTGGTGGTATTGGTGCTGATATTCGTGGTCAACCCCGCCGTCCACAAAAAAGCCTGTTGCGGAAGACTGGACACAGAAGCCGGGGTCCCAAGCTTGTCTCCGGGGAAGAATCCGCCGATATCCACCTGAGAGTCTGCGGCGGCTTTCAGCTCGTACCAGCGATAGCTGGACATGAGATGCCACTTCGACGAAAAATCGTGGTCCAGCCGCCCGACGGCAAACTTGCTGGTCGTTGGTTGGGCAAGATTGGCTGAGAATCCTAGTATGTTCGCGCCGTCGCATAGCGACAGACTGCACTTAGCATTCGAAGCCGGTTCGTATTTGTTCCATATCATCTGCACCAGGGGATTCATTCCAATTCCACGCGGGTCGTTGGCAGTTCCCGGGTAAGTGACGCCGTTGTAGGTCACAGGTGTCGGTTTCAGGTTGTAAAGGGTGCCAGTCACGTCATCCGTCAACAGCCCCAGTTGCAAGGTTGGCGAAGGGACGTTTCTAGCAATGGTTTCGGAGTTGGGGAAATTGAAAGCTTCGTAGTTGAAAAAGAAGTAGGTCCTACCGCCCAGAACTTCCTTGGGGATAAGCGGACCGCCAATCGCCCCGCCGTAACGGCTGTAATGAAAGCTGGGAATCGCAATGCCGCTGAAGTTGTTCTGCCAGCTATTCGACGACCAGTGGTTGTCTTTGTAATATTCGTAGCCCGTGCCGTGCCAGGCATCGGTTCCGCGCTTAGTGACCACTTTCACCTCGGAGCCGGAAGAACTATTGAAGTCGGCAGTCTGGCCGGCGGTATTCACTTTGAACTCTTCGACGCTATCCTGGGGAGTGGGCAAGACGCCCGTGGCGCCGCCCACGCCCTTGCCGCCCACGGATGGCCCAATGCTATTTTGATTCGCCACACCCCCGCTTGGGTCGCCAGCGAAGCTCTTGGTGTAAACGCTCATGCTGCCGTCCATGTCGTTGGTGTTGTCGCCGCCGTCGAGCGTGAAAGCGCTTTCATCCACAACCGCCCCCGCAACCGAACCATCGGGGCTCACGCCCGGCTGCAAAGCGATGAAGGTGCTGACGTCGCGACCGAGCGCGGGCAGATTGTCGATCGTGAGGTTATTGATGGTGTTGCCGACGGTTGCGTTCATGGTCTGCAGCTCGTTACCAACGGCAGTCACCTCGACCACCGTGTTAGCACTCCCAACGTTCAGGGTCATGTTCAGGGTGAGCGCTTGTCCAACTTCAACAGTGATGTGAGTCTTCGCGGTAGAGAAGCCCTGCTTACTGAAGCTGAGCTCGTAGTTTCCGGGAGGGACGTCGACAAGTATGTACCTTCCGGTAGAGTTGGATGTGGCAGAACGGGAAGAGTGAACGGAAGGATCCGTCAAGTTGACATCGGCACTATCCACGACGGCACCCGTTGGGTCGGTGACAGTTCCGACGACGGTGCCCGTGTTTGATGATTGACCCAGTGCGGGCAGGACAGTACCGATGCAGATGAGAAACATCATGAATAGGGCCAGGCTGACGGTGGCAATGCTGGTTGGGCAGAACACCGGTCTTCTCATTGACCTACCTCCTAGGTTGCGTGTTCCGGCTACCAAGCCTGAAGTGTCTTTGACGACACGAGTGACGGTTCCTGTCTCGGCTTGCCCGAAAACGAGAGAGGCGGTTCTCATCGGCAATGTGCGCAGCGTTAGTCTGAATACAGAAAAGGCAGGTTTCGAGACGAATACGTTCACAAGTTTCCTCCTGGCATCACTGGGAGTTAATTCCTTCCAATCACGAAGATCGACCCTTGCGACCCGACTGTTCACTGCCTGACGAACGACGCGGGTGCACTCGTGTAGTGTTCTGCTGTGCAATGGAGCAAGCCGGGGGCCGTCTTTGGAGGGAAATACGCCAGGTTCCACTGCTTAGGTATGTGTTTGCGGTATCAGAGAGTGACGAATTGACCAATTACGGAAACCAAGTAAAACAAGCTCAGTGATCAATTCATACGGATATCAGTAGAGATCGCCGCCAATGCTCCGAGATTTGGGAGGCCAGAGGTGGGAACCTGGTTCCGCGATTCGGAAAGCTGGAAGAACATTGGCCTTCGAAAATTGCAGCCTTAACATGCATAGCGACACCTTGGTCGGCATTGTTCAGTCCACATCTGTGAAGCCCGAAAGAACTCCAGCGCGGCAGTCCGCTGGATAACCTGTCCCAAGAGATGTCCCCCTCGATGCAGGATTCCGCAAGCGGACGGGGTTTGACTTTTCCTTGCCCCAGTCCCGATGGGTGGAGATCATGTTGATGAGATTCAGAAAACAGAGGAGGAATGGAACGGAGCGGGAACTTTTGGCTCTCTTGTGACATTAAAGAAGCATGGACGATGCGAAAAATACCGCAGAAGGGTTGCCCGGATTGAGCTGGCGCACCGACTATGATTAGCGACGAAGCCTTGATGCTGGAATTCCAGGGCGGATCACGCCCAGCATTCGAGGAGCTGTTTGCCCGCTATCATAAGCCACTGTACGGCTTCTTCGCGCGCCGGCTGAACAATCCCGAGCGGGCGGAGGATCTCGCCCAGGAAACTTTCCTCGCGGTGATCCGCGCTGCCTCCCGTTATGAGCCGCGAGCCTTGGTTCGAACGTATCTGTATGGCATTGCGTTGAAGCTGCTGGCTGCGGAACGGCGCAAGTTCTTGACGAGTAGCACATCAGGACAGTCCGCTCCGGAGCCTAAAACTGACGGAACTCCCGAGTGCGTGCTCTGGATCCGGCAAGCCCTGGAAAAGCTGGATGCGCCGGAGCGCGAAATCTTGATGCTGCGCGAATACGAACAGCTGAGTTACTCCGACATTGCGGAGTTGTTGCGAATTCCCGTAAATACAGTCCGTTCCAGGCTTTTTCGATCGCGTCTCGCATTGAAGGGTTACCTAGAGTCGGAGGCAAAATCAAATCCTGCCCTGAGAGCGAGGGCCGGGCAGACGCACCCAGGAAGACGAGGCATGCAATGATCACGAACCGACATCCGATCGAACAGGAAGAACTCATGGCTTATCTCGACGGCGAACTGCCCACGGACCAAGCCAGCGAGGCCTTGTCGCACCTGGAACTGTGTCCGGAGTGCCAGACCCTTGTTGCCGATTTTCGGGGTGTTTCCCAAGAACTAATGGCCTGGGAAGTTGAGTCACCAGAAGTAGGCATCCCTTCGCAGATCAACGCGGCGCTTGGGGAGCGCCTCCAGAGGCGGGAAGCGGCAAAGGTCAGCTCGCCGGGATTGGAAAACAGAGTGATGACGAGCCGCTGGGTCTGGGCCGGCGCATTGGCTATCGTCTGCGTGGCTGTGGGACTGAAGTTAACGCTTACCAGCCGCAATCGGAATGAGGATCGCTCGACAGCGTATCCGAGCATGGCTTCGATCGAGCAATACCTGATGCCAGATCGCAACGCCGAGATCGCCATGGCACGAAGCGCCGCCCCGCAATCTATATCCAGCGACGCAAAGATCCTGGTCCTCGGGTGGCGGGGCTATGACACTGCCATCGAAGGAAGAAACGGTTTCGTTTGTATGGTGGAACGATCATGGACGTCTCCATTCAACTCGGCAGAGTTCTGGAACCCCAAGGTGCATGTGCCGGTCTGCTTCAATCCGGCAGCCGCGCGAACCATTCTGCCTCTCACGATCAAGCGGACGGAGATGGTATTAGCCGGGCTGTCGAAAGCTCAGATGATCGACAGCATCAAGGCCGGATTCGACAATAAAGAGCTACCGGCACCGGAGCCGGGCGCGATGTGTTACATGATGTCGCGGGCAGGCCACCTCAATGACGCCATTGGGCACTTCGTACCTCACCTAATGTTCTACTTTCCGCTGACAGACAAATCCTCCTGGGGTGCGGATCTGCCGGACTCGCCAGTCACGCTGAATCCGCAGTTTCAAGGCGGTCCGGAGCCCATCACCGAGTTCGTGATTTCGGTTGGCAAATGGTCGGATGGAACGGTGGCGCCGATCATGTAGGAATGTGTCAATGAAAAGGAGCGCGACAGCGGTTTCACTCCAGCCAGCAGTGAGTGGAGATCAGGAAACCAATTTCAAAGGGGCCAAAGCTTCACCGCTCTCGAAGGTGTATTAAAACGGCGCATCGGAAGGGGAAATCAATGAACCAAAAGATAGTCAGGACGATCACACTAGGAAGCCTGGTGCTCATTGTCGCGGTGATCACGGTATGGCAAGCACTGGCACAGGACGCCAAGACTCTCTACCCGAGCATGGCACCGCTCGACCAATACATGATGGACCGCGACGCTGAGATTGCTCTGGGACGAAGCGCGGCTCCGCCATCCATTGCCAAGGACGCCACAGTTATGGTCCTCGGAAGGCATGGCTATGAAACTGCGGTCGAAGGCACGAACGGCTTTGTCTGCCTCGTAGGACGCATGTGGACGGCCGGATTCAAGCATCCAGAGTTTTGGAACCCTAAGAATCGAGGCCCGGCCTGCTATAACCCGCCGGCCGCTCGGTCGGTGATGCCGATCGATCTCATGAGGACGAAATTTGCATTGGCTGGACAATCGAAAGATGAGATCTACGAGAGTATGAAGGCCGCGGTGGAGAAAAAGGAACTGCCGGACGTCGAGCCTGGCGCGCTGATCTATATGCTGTCGAAGCAAGGGCACCTTAACGACTCCGCCGGGCACTGGCTTCCCCACCTCATGTTTTATGTTCCCCTGCAAGACGCTAAGAATTGGGGCGCAGGCGCGCCTGACTCCCCGATTCTGGTGGCTCCACGCTTTAATGGCGCTCCGGAGCCGTTGACTGAGCTCTTGGTTGTGGTGTCCGAGTGGTCGGACGGAACGGCGGCGGATGCTCACTGACGTCCGATCTTAACGCAAATTCAGGTCATGACCATGCGCGAAGAAGATCGGTGAAATTCTCAAAGCTGGTCGTTTTGTTTGCGAGAAAGAAAGGAACATAAAGCTTACGGGATGGATGAAGACGACTTTTGCGGGCGTCCTGTCGATCGGCGTCCTATCCAGCAGTACTACCGCTCAAGACACGCCTCAGGAGCCCAAGAAGGAGTGCACTTAGTAACTGCTTCCACACCGCGCGAGCGGCAGATCGAACTCGCCTTGAGCGCGGCCTCAACCGAGGTATCGAGTAAGGCCACACTTTATATTTTGAGGGCCGAAAGCTACGAGAAAGTTCGCGAAGGCACTAACGGGTTTAGCTGTTTCATTTGGCGGTCATTCAAGGAAACGATGCAAGTTTCGGCGGCGCCGGCGTGCTTCGACGCCGTAGGTAGCCCACCTCTTATGGTTACTGCCATGCGCAGCGAAGAACCGCGGGCACAAGGCAAGTCAGAAGTAGAGATCAAGGATGACATCGCGAAGGGATATAAGGATGGCCGATTCAAAGTGCCCGGGCCGGGTTTCCTTTACATGATGTCGACCGAAAACTATGTCTACGATTCCGAGTCCAAGGAAAGTGGTTTCGTGCCCTCCGCACTTGATGTTCTATGCGCCTTATAAGACCGCGAAAGACCTGGGATATGAATCGATATCGCCCACAATGGTGCCTTATCTGACGTACCCCGGGCCGGAAAGATTGATTGTCGTGGCAGCGCAAAAGCCGTCCCAAGATAGCTCCTCTGGTGATTCTCATAAGCACTAAGGGGGCTTGGTGGAGATTTGGCGAGGAGTGTCGTGTCCGAGTTTTCCTAATTGGTCCCGATGCAAGCCCGCCCCGAGTGGGCCTTAACTGATGTCTGCACATGGAAAGGTGAGAGTGCCATGAGAACTGGGTTCGAGAGAGAAAAGGACAGCCTCGCTGCGTGGGAGGCTTCTGCTAGGCGCATTGCTTTTGTTCCCGTCAATTGCACTTGGACAAGCGCAAGCGCCGGCAAAGCCGGAGCCTGCCACAATTCGCCTGTTCAAAGTGCATGTTCCCGACCAGGTTCTCGTTGATCTTCGGCACCGTCTACGTCCGATGGAATAGAGATGGATGGTGAGTGGAAACTATGCGAGTGCTGCTCGTGGATGATGAGCGCCTGGCTCAAACGGCTCTGGCAAATATCCTGTCGGCGAGGTGCGACGTGGATCATTTCGATTCGGCCAACGATGCGATCGGAGCGCTCGAGAAATTGGCCACGGGCTCCTACGATGTTCTGCTTCTCGACATCGATCTGGACCCTTCGGGCTCTCAACTCGTAGACCAGCTTCGGGAACGAAACCTTCCATTGCCGTCTATCGTATTTGTAACGGCACATGTTGAACACGCGGTCGCAGCCTTCGAGAGGCACACCGTAGACTACGTGCTAAAGCCCTTCTCGAACGAAAGCATCAACGAAGCGTTGGACCGGGCCGCTCGGAGAGCACAGGGCGAGCGAGCCGCAAAATTGATAGAAGCTTTGCCGCAGTTGCAGAAGCTGTCTTGTCCGGGTCGCCCGATGATCGCAATCAAGGCTAAAGGAAGGATTTTGTTCATCAATCCTGGAGATGTGGTCGCAGTTCAAGCTGAGGGCAATTATGTGTCGCTGCAGCGGGAATCGGACTCCTATCTCCTGCGCGAGTCAATCTCGAGGGTGGCAGAAAAGTTGAAGCCGTACGGATTCATTCGGATCCATCGATCTGCGCTCGTGAATACCACGTTTGTGGTAGAGATCAAGCCCTACTCGACGGGAAAGTGCGGTCTCCGCGTTAAGGGTGGGAAGGAATACGCAGTTACTAGTGCATACAAGAAGAACCTCAAACCTCTCACAGAATTTTGGATTGGTAACGGTGCGTTCCTCGCGGAATAGCCTATTCATAGAGACCGCGTGGGCTTGATACCTGCCACCGACTCCGGAAACGTCTCACTGTTACAGCCGCCGACCATGAATAGCACAGCCTTCCCATCAACGCGCGGTTTTCCAGTCAGCAACCGATTCCTCGCAAACGTTTTGATGCTAAGAACCTTGAAGACTCGCCGCAGGACCGGGGTTCGAATGAAGTATCACGGGCTAACCGGCAGTATTCCGCCCTGGACGAAGGACGAAGACTTGCCGCCTCAGAAATTGACTGATCAAGCGGCGAAGTCACGCTGGCTGTGGATTTCAACGTGTCAACCATGTATTTGCTCTTACACTTACAGTCCAATGTGTTCGACGAAGCTACGTGTCTCGGCATCAGCTTGTGTGAACTTTCCGGTCCACCGGACACACTGAATTCCTCCTTGCGCATCTACGTAAACAACGCGAAGAGCCTCAAAACAACTACAACGCCCGGAGGTCCTGAATGCTCTGGTTCTTTGAATCCTTTTTTCCCGTGGTTTGGATCGCCTTTATTGTCTACTGGCGGATCAAGGCCGCCAATACCAAAACCGCCCAGCGCCTCGAGCCGGCCGCCCCGGGCATTCTGCGGGCCCTCGCCTTCCTGATCGTGATCGTGCTCCTTTCGACAACTCGCATCCCGCTGCCCTGGCTCTACAGCCAGCTCTGGCCGTCTGGCATCTGGCCCTTTGGGATTGGAGCTGCTTTTACCGTCGTCGGCCTTCTCTTCGCCGTCTGGGCGCGCCAGCACCTTGCCAGCAACTGGAGCAGCTCCGTAACCATTAAGCAGGGCCACGAGTTGATTACCACCGGCCCCTATGCCGTGGTCCGTCACCCCATCTACACCGGCATTCTAACCGGGTTTCTTGGTACCGCGATTGCGCTCTCCCAGGTGCGCGGGGTCGTCGGTTTCGTCCTAATATTCCTCGTGTTCTGGGCCAAGCTCCGCAAGGAGGAGGAGTGGATGCGCTCCCAATTTGGGGAGACGTATGCCACCTATGCCCATCAGACCGGCGCCTTGGTGCCGTACCTTTTCTGATCGCTATGTGTCACGAGCCACCCTCACGCTCGGAATGGATCCTCACAGTTTCGATCTACCTCATATGAAGGCGTAGAAGCGTTACATTCTGCACCGTGCCGAGGTGGAGGCCAGCACTCCTTTACTTAACTCGAATATCGTGATTTGAGGCTCGGTCGTGAGTCAGCTGCGTGCCTCGACCTGATCAAATTGCAGCGCTGGATGATTGCTTCGGCGCGAGAGTCCTCATCTTTATTGTCTTTATTGTTCCGGCTTTGACATAAGACTGTGAATGCGTTTGTACTCTTCCATGTCGCGAGCGGCCAGTTCGGATTTTCCTTGTCTTCTGTGAGTGCCGGCCAATAGCAGATAGGCCTGCGCGGCGAGTGGGCTCTGCTTTTCTACGGAGATCACTCGATCAAGGGCTTGCTCGGCCGCGTTTGGGTCGCTAACCACCAGGGCTCGGCCCATCGCGTATAACGTTTCCGGCATATCAGGGCGTAAAGAGTCAGAACGGCGTAGTTCTTCGGCCGCTTCTTTCATCTTTCCCCCTTGCAACAACGCGTCTCCCAAACGATATGCAACTTCTGCGTTTCCGGGTTGTAGTTTGGCCTCACCGCGAAACTGCTCTTCTGCCTGCGTCCATTGCGAGCTGGCAGCATAGATTTCCCCAAGCTCCAGGTGCACACCCGGCAGATCGGGTCGCACTGCCATAGCCTTCTCATATTCTCTCGCCGCTTCCCGGAACATCTTCGCGGAGAAGTAGCTCTGGCCAAGCACCTGGTGCCCGCGCGCGGTCTGCGGGAACTGCGCGAGCAATTTCTCGTTGGATTCGGATGAGAGGGCGGCAGCAGCCTTGGCGAGGTAATAGATGAGGTCGGGATCGTCTGGACTCTTTGCGAGGGCGTTCTTCAGGTTGATCACAGCCTCTCCAGGCTGATCTGCCTGGAGTTGCGCTACTCCCAGAGCGCCCGACTCCCGTGCGATCTCAAGATGAGGAATCGCTTCCGCCGCATAGCCCTGCGACAGGAGCGCATACCCGAGCAACTGATGTGCGGAAGGAGAATCCGGACTCAGTTCCGCGGCTCGCTTCAATGGTGGGATGGCCGCTCCGTAGTCCTGCTTCCTCATGTATGCGTCGCCCAGTTTCAGGAAAGCGATTGCCGACGATGGAGTGAGCTCGACAGCTTTTCGGCAATCGACGATGGCCTGCTCGAGATCGCCACGATTTTCGGCGTCGCTGGCGGACTGCAGCAGTCTCGCGGCCTCTGGAGGACTCTGACTCCCAACAATCTGTGCTGGCAAGAGGAAATGCACGAGCAAAACAGCTTGAATGATCACTGCTCCGACTCCTCGATTATCATGAATTGATCAGCCTTGATCCCGCGCAGCTTCTGATGAATTCCTGACGGCCATTTTATGTCTATGTCGCAACTGTCGGCACTCCCAAGTCCGAAGTGTAGTCGCTTGTCATTGGAGGATAGATAACTCCCTGACGCGGTCGCAAATCGCAGCTGGCCATTTACCTGAACGCGAGCTCCGTAGCCATCGCGATTGCTTCGTTTCCCTCGAAGCGTGATCGTGAGCCAATGCGATTTGCCTCCGCGATTTGAAAAGAATTGCGGCCGTTCGCCCAGCGACGTAGTGACGACGTCGACCCAACCATCATTGTTCAAATCTCCGAAGGCGGCGCCACGGCCCGCGACAGGCAGGTCAGAGCCTGGATTGCCTTTCTCGAAGTGTCCCCTGCGATTCAACGCAAACAGCGGAGGCTCGCGATAGTTCAGCGAACTGTCATACAACTGCACGTTATCAAAAATATGGCCTTGCACGATGAAAACATCTTTCCAACCATCATTATCAAAATCCTCCAGACCAACTCCCCAACCGGATGAGTTGCCTGACAGCGCTCCGAATCCAGTTTCCAGTTCTTGGGCACTGAACGATCCCTTGCCATCATTGTGAAACACGACGTAAGGCTCGTGCGGAAGCTGCGTCACAATCAGATCGGGGAGGCCATCGTTGTCATAATCCTGAAAAACAACTCCCATCCCTGAGAGTTGTTTGCCCATGCTCGAAAGCGCGGCACCTGAATCCATAGCCACTTCGGTGAATGTTCCGTTTCCGTTGTTGCGCCATAGGAACTGTTCGATCGCGTCGTTCGCGACAAAGATATCGGTAAAACCATCGCCGTCGTAGTCGGCGAAAGCGACTCCTAGTCCACGACCTAGCTTCGCAGAGATGCCCGAAACTGCGCTTACATCTTCAAACGTTCCATCGCCACGATTGTGGTACAGGATATTTGTCGTGGCGGCAAACTCGCTCGGGGGGCAGTACATCGGCTCTGCAATGCGGCCGCACGTTTTACTCTTTTCTGGAGTCCAATCAAGATAGCGAGTCACGAAGAGATCCAGATGCCCGTCGTTGTCGTAATCAAAAAATCCGGCTGAGACCGACCAACCGCCCGCCCCTACTCCTGCTTTGGCCGTCACGTCGGTGAAGGTTCCGTCGCCGTTGTTGTGGTAAAGGATATTTCGCCCGAAATTTGTGACGTAGATGTCGGCGAACCCATCATTGTCGTAGTCCCCGACGGCGACTCCCATGCCGTAATTTGTGTCTCCAACGTTTTGCAATCCGGCTTGCACCGTGACATCTGTGAAGGTGCCGTCTTTGTTCTGACGGTAGAGCCGGTTCCAGTAGGAAGGATCGTGGCGATCAAAGTCAGCTGGGCTGCGCAACGGATCTGCGACGCGACCCGCGTTTACGAGGAAAATGTCGACTAGCCCGTCATTGTTGTAATCGAGTAACGCCACTCCGCCGGGCATAGTCTCAATGAGATATTTGCGGGAGGTGGGCGAATTCTGCAGGACGAAATCGATACCGTGGAGAGGGCTGAGCTTGAACTGCGGCTCAGGGCTCGGTTTTGGAGTTGGCGCAATCGCAGAAAGCGGGAAGAGAAACGATAGTAGGCATATTCGCGTCATGGCTGATACAACTGTGGCTATCGCTCTGGCATTTTACTCTGCTCGCCGGAAGGTTTATCGAGTGAGGCTCGCGGCTTGATTTCGCTGATATCAGCAATGTGTGCCACGGCGGTTGCGATGGTGCTGTTGTACGCGGCGAGCCGAGCGTTCGGTTGATTGGGACTCGAATCGGAACCGGTCTTCGCGAATTCTGGTGAGCTTTCAGTCGCACGCATTGCTCGAATCACCCCGGGAAGGGCAGAAAGCTTCTGCTCCAAGGCAGTGAGTTCGGCAAATGCGGTGTTGGGATAGTAGGTGAGGCGATCTCCCGTCTGCATTGCACGAACTAGAGAATCCGGCGACCAGGCAGCGGGCCAGTTTGCATTCAAGATGTCGTAGCTCTCACGAAGTCGCGTCATCTTGCCGGCAAAAGCGTCGAGCAATGGACGATTCCGGGCCATCTCGAGGCCGGTTCTCACCGTGATTGTCACTGCGTCTCCAACGCGAAAACGAGGCGTCGCAACGACAGTGGTCAGAGTGTTGCCATCGAAACGCCAGCCGGCGTCGCCCTTTCGTTTCTGGTACGCGAGCGACTCGCCATTCACTGAGACGGACGACGGAGGCCAACCTCCGGGAAGTCGGATCTCATAGGCCCGGTCGAGTTGCATTTCCTTGTAGCTGCCTTGGATCGGTGAGATCGTGACATTCAGAACAGTGCCACCTTCGTTCAAGGAAGCAAGAATTGGAGTCCAGGCCGCTTCACCACTTTGATAGCCCGGCGTGTCACCGGAATCCTGGTAGATGCGATACTCCGAGGTTTGCCCGTCTTTCAGCGGGAACACAGTCAGGATGAGAGGATCAACTGGCTTCTCCCCGGTATGGCTTGTCACAGGCTGCATGGGAATTATGCTGCCCGCCTTCACGTACAACGGAATTTGGCCGGGAGAAAAACTGCGCTGCACGGTCACAGGTCCCCGGAATGTTGCTCCGCTATCCCATTCGATCCAATCTCCAGGTGGAAGCCACACTGAAACCGTCGCTAATTGCGAGTCCCTCGCGACGGGTTGCGTAATCGGGTCGGCAAGAATGCTGTCGCCAAACATGTATTCGTTTTTGGCGGCGTAAGCCTCGGCCGCTTCGGGCCAGTCGTAATAAAGGGGATGCAAGAATGCGAGACCCGTGTCGTACGTTTTTCTTGCTTCGGTATAAATGTAAGGCTGCATCGCGTAGCGGCGGGCGAAACAGTCGCGCATCAGGTCTGAGTACGGCTCCGGATATGCCCAAAGGCGGCGTTCGGCGTCGGGATTCTTCGTGGTGTGCGTGCGCAAGATGGGACTGAAGATTCCCCATTGAATCCAGCGCAGATAGAGTTCAGGATCAATGGCACCGGGCATGTGGCCGCCGATGTCGTGGCTCCAGTAGGCGTAGCCCACGTTGGCTGCGGTGGCCGTAAAGTAGGGTTGAAACGCGAGCGACTCCCAGACGGAGATCGTATCGCCGGAAAAACCGATCTGGTAACGATGGTTGCCCAATCCTCCCCAGCGGTGAAACAGGAGAGCGCGTTTTGCTTCGCGTTGCTGATCGCTAAAGAAGATGTAGTTCAGCCACCATGTGGGATTCAGCCCAGAAATCTTCGTGGTGTCTTCCTGCTGCCAGTCGAGCCAGAAGAAGTTGATTCCTTGCCGTTCGAGCGGATGGATGATGTACTTCATGTAGTTCGTCGCGAACTCCCGGTCGGCAATGTCGAAGGGAATGTATTGCTTCGTTGCGGGATCAATTCCGGATGCACGGGCCATGCCCGGGTAACCTTCCTCCCAGGGTTGCACGCCACCCGCGGGATGGAGATTCACCGTAGCCTTGATCCCCTGCTCGTGCACGCTCGCGAGGAATCGATCGGGGTCAGGGAATAGAACCTTATTCCAGGAATAACCAGTCCAGCCGAGCCTGTGTCCGGACGCATCCAGCTTGTTGGTTGCGGGAAATTCATCGAATGTGGGATGCCAATCCATGTCGATGACCAGCACGTCGAGTGGAGTTTCATGTGTGCGAAATCCCTGGATCAGCTTGTCAAATTCCTGATCGGTATAAGACCAATATCGCGACCACCAGGCCCCGAACGCAAACCGGGGAGGCAATGGAATCTTTCCCGCCACCCGAATGAAGTCGGAAAGAACGCGTTTGTAATCATGGCCGTAACCGAAGAAATACCAATCCTGCCGGTCACCTGAGGGACGCAGAGTCACCCACGGCCACGGGCTCTGCTCGCCTTGGGTGAAGGAGAAATTGTCGGAATCGAATAAGGGGCGCGTGGTGTCGTCTACGACCGTCCAGCCGTCGCGCGAGATCAGACCGGGCTCAAGCTGTACGTCAGAGCCGCGAACTCGATCGAGAGTCCGTGTGGTGCCCAGCAGATTTCCCGTGTCGGCCATTCCAGGCTTCCAGACAATCTCCTTCCCGCCAAGATTCAATGAGATACTGAGGTTCTCAGCCGTGAACTTTCCATCCGATTTGCCTGGTGCATAAACCAATGTTAGTGCGGTCGTCCGGATTACGGTTTTTCCGTCGGCGGCAGTCTCATGCGTAAATTCGGGAACGCGCAGCCGGCGATCGAGAAAAACCAGGGACGCGTGATCTTCGAATTTGTGGTCAAAAGCCCATTCCATGCGGATGAGCTGCGGCGTCAGAATCGTGAAACGAGCTGAGCCAACAATCACGACTGCTTCCGGATCGGCAACAGGATCATAGTGCACGGCCGTATTCGTTCTTGGAGCCGCGGAAAGAGCGCGCGGCAGAATGCTAAGCACCAACACACTGGTGGTGCACAAAGTGCGAATAAGCCTAAGACTTTTCATGTGTGTATTGGTCTATTAAGCCCGCTGATGGAATTGTGTGGTCCATCTTGCCTGGCAGGTTTCTTAACCTGCCAGGCATGTGTTGGGGAAGGCGAGCGCTACCAGTAGAATTTGAGTCCGAACTGCACGCTTCGCGCGGGATAGGCAGAGGTGATTGTCCCGAAATTGCTGTCTCCCAGGTTTGTGTCCGGCTCGAAGAAGTTAGAATGGTTCAGCGCGTTGAACATCTCGAAACGGAATTGCAATCGCCGCGCTTCACCTAACTCCCACCACTTGTGGATGCCCATATCCCACATGAAGTACTTGGGCGCACGGAGATTTGAGAGAAATCGGGGGCTATCGCCGAAGGTGAACGCTGCGGGCTGCGAGAATGCTGCGGCATTGATCCAGTGACGGATTGACTGGTCTTGCGGAACCGGGCCAACGCCGGGGACCAGATCCGGACGTTGATTGAAACCAAAGCCACCAGTATTGTTGGTCGCAGGGTTGATGGAGAGCGGTAATCCGGATCTTGCGGTCAGAATGCCGCTCCACTGCCATCCACCGAGAACAGCATTTACCGCCTTGTTCCAACCCTTACCAATGACCTTGTTTGTTCCGAATGGCAGTTCGTAGTTGTAATTGACGACGAGGCTCTGGGGAGTGTCGCTGACATCGAGCGAGTGCTCCGCTGCGAGATTGTACGAGTTGCGGACGGAGCTTCCGCTGCCTGGGAACGCCCAACCGGAATTGCCCTCCACGTCATCCATGAACTTCGAATAGGTGTACGACACGTTAATGTCGAGTCCGGAATGCCAACGATGCGTGTAGGTAGCTTGCAGCGCGTTGTAGGTTGAACCGCCGGCAGCAGGCTGCGCTTCGGTCACGCTGCAGTACTCCGGGAAGCGCCGTAACAATTGCCCTTGCGCAACCGTTGGCTGGTCCAAACCGCAACCACTAGCTGTGATGTGTCCGAAGAACGGATTCGTAACCTGCGCGAAGAGCTGGTTCCCCATAGTCAGATCCGCCGCCGGCATTTCGTTCCACTCCAAGTACTGCGAAAGGACGTGTACTCCGTGGTTGCCGACGTAGGCGACATCAATTAGATCGTTGTTCGTTAGCGAATATTGAACGCCAGTCATCCATTGCTGCACGTACGGAGAATGGCGAACGGGATTCGTGACTGGATTGAGTCCGAAGCCGAGATCGGTGAGGCCGCCCTGGGAATTTCCCGTCGGCAGCACCTCACCATTCGGAAATGCGCTTTGGCAAGCCACGGTTGTGGCACCGTTGCTGCAGGGGAGGTTTGCGTTTCCACTCAGAGTGGTAAAGGGATTGAGTCCGCTATTAAGACTCGTGACCCACGGGGTGCCCTGCGAAAAGCCCGTGTTCGGGCCCGGGCCATAGTAGTTGGGGACGAAGAATATGCCGTAGCCGCCGCGCAGGACTAACTTGTCGCGCAACTGATAAGCGCCTCCGATTCGCGGTGCAAAGTTCGTGTGAGAGGTTTTGTACAAACCTTGATTGCCGCTGGAATTGAAAACGAGCTCTCCGGGATAATTGGTGCCCACGGCGCTGCTGATCGGATTGGTCGCGGTGAAATTGAAATATTCTTGAGCATTGTAGCGCTCAGTGGGAGCAGTCTGGATTTCATAGCGCAAACCAAGGTTTAACGTGAGCTTTCGCGTGGCCTTCCAGTCATCCTGCAGGTACCAGCCGAGCATGTGTTTGTCAGTCGCGGGGAATTTGTTGAATCCTGTATTGTCGTTTCCGCTGCCTACGCCCAGCAAGAACGAAGCGAAGCCGTCGCCAGTCCCTGCAGTTGCGTTCTGGGGGTCAGGACCTGCAGTTGACGTCGTCTGAAACTGCAGAACGGTATTGGCGTAGTGCCCGCCATCAATTCGGGCCCAGATGTCCATGAAGCCAAAGCCCAATTGGTGCTTGCCGTGTATCTTTGTGAAATCGACCGAACCGGTCCACATGGTTTGCGGCACGATGTAATTGTCCAGACCGGCCTGTGCACCCAACGGCGAATAACTTTGCGGCTGGAACTCCGGGAAGCTTGGCGCGATGCCATTGATGAAAGAGGGAAGACCGAGCGTGGAAGACTTGAAACCAAAACTCTGGGTGGTGGACTGCTCGACGTGCCTGTTTACGCCGAGATTCGCGCTCAAGGCAAAGGTTGGACTGAAAATGTGGCTGTAACCGACGTTAGCGCTGTAGCGGTTATTCGGAGCAACAACGCCCGGGCCCCCTGGATCGGAAGCGCCGTAGTACGTGGGGAAGTTTATCTTTTGCTCGTACTTCTGGGACCAGCGCCCCCAGATGCGGTCATTCTGCGAAAAATTGTAGTCAATACGGATGGAGTACTCGTTGGAATGCGCTGCGGCTGAAGAGGCCGATGCAAAGTTGTTGAACAGAGCAGAAGTGTTTGGCTTGGGCCAGTAGCTTCCAGTTGCAATCTTGGAAGCGATTGAATCCATCAGGCCGGTTGGAACGACGTTGGTTACTCCGGTCCCCGATGCAATGTTCCCCGAGATCGGATCCCGGAGGAATTCCGTGGTTGCACCCGCGGGGCAGTGACTCACTGCGTCGCCAGTGACGCTGTCAACCCCACCGCAGGTCACTTGGCGCGTGCTGAAAGGATTGTAGAGCTCCCCGGCAAAGATGGGTCTGCCCAGGTAGTCAGTTCCTACTTGGCTGCCTAACAACGGCGAGAAATCTCCGCCTCTCTCAGCGATCGTGGGCATCGTACCCAGGAAAGTTGCTGGTGTTGCCTGCCGCAGACCTTCGTAGTATCCAAAAAAGTAGAGTTTATTTTTGATGATTGGGCCGCCGATCGTGGCGCCGAACTGGTCGCGATGGAATGCAGGCTGGTGGTCGTTGTTGAAGTAATATCTCGAGTCGTAAGCGCTGTTTCGATAGAACATCCAGGCGTCGCCATGCAGCTGATTGGTGCCTGACTTGGTCACGACATTCACGACATTGCCGCTGCTGAAACCGTATTGCGATGTGAAGGCGTTCGTTTGAATCTTGAATTCCTGGACATCGTCAGCGGAAGGAACGTAAATCACTCCTCCCCAGTCCACACGCGTGTCCCAGCTGCCATCGAGCAAATATTGTGCGGTGCCGAAGAAGGTTCCCCCGAAGTTGAGGAATGAGACATCCTGATCGGCGCTTCCGGAGATTCCGGGTGCGCCTACGATCTGCTCTTCTGCGGTGTTGCTGACTGAGGAGTTGAGCTCCGCCAGGCTGATTACATTCCGCAGGTTCAGAGGGAGATCAACGACCTGCCTCGCGGAAACGTCCGAGGAGATATTGGCATTTTCCGTATTGAGGAGTGGAGTTTGGGCGGTCACTTCGATTGTTTCTGAAGTCGATCCGACCGTGAGCCTCACGTTCTGTTGAACGGTTTGGCCAGCGCCCAATGAGATCGCTCGTTGTTTGTAGTCTTTAAAGCCAGCGACGTTGACCTCCAAGGAATAGACTGCCGGAGGCAGCAAGGTAAACGTGAACAGACCGCTGTCCTGTGTCGTGTAGGTACGGACGATGCCATTTTGCGTGCTGGTAAGCGTGACCTTGGCGCCATTGATGGGAAGCCCGGTGGGGTCCATAACGGTGCCGTTCAATGTGGCGGCGACTTCCTGGTTTTGCCCATAGAACGGCCGGCTCCCCATGAGCACAAATAAAACGGTGCCTGCCAGTGCACAAACTTGCCAAACGGAGCGGCTGCGGAACATAGGTTCCCTCCTCGCGGTTACCATTCCAAGCTTGCTTGCGAAAATTCAGAGCAAGCCATTGACAAACACGCATGGTAAGGCTGCTTTTCGTGGAGGCAAGGATTTACCGGTAAAACGGAAGGGATAACCCGGATAATCGATCTGGCGGGCACATGTTACATCGTGTTTTCAACGACTTGGGAGCCCGTAAAGAATCCCGATAAGACAGGCCTGAGAGGACCGTTTTACGGTTGAAAGTTCGTGATCTGGCACAGTACTATCCGCAAGCCAGAGTTCGTTGCCGAATCGTGTCGTCACCACGTTGTGAATTTGCCTCACGTAGGGCATTACAAAGTGATATCCGAGCCACTAGCGGAGAGCTGGACGCCTACCAGCGAATACGACAAGGGCGCCGTTGAGCAGCAGCTCGAGCACGTGCTTGCTTCTCCTTTATTCAATTCCAGCAAGAGGTATGGCCAGTTTCTGAGGTTTGTCATCGCGCGTGCGCTGGATGGCCAAGGAAGTCAACTCAAGGAACGCGTTCTCGGGGTCGAGATCTTCGAACGGCCTGCCGATTACGACACAAACACTGACCCCATCGTAAGGGTCACAGCGGCCGAAATTCGCAAGCGCATCGATCAGTATTACCAGGATCCCAAACACAGCCAGGAGATTCGGCTATTCCTGTCGTCCGGATCTTATGTGCCGCACTTTTCCTGGCCCGGTCACCCCAACGGTTTTCCCGACGCCGCGCCGGCGCCATCAGCCGACCGATTGGCCGTGCTCAAAGCTAAATCCGTTACCGCGCTCGCGGATCCATCGGTTCTGGGATTGAGGCGGTTTTCGGCCCACGCGAAGACTCTCGCGATTGTCGCCACGTTGCTCCTCGTTCTGGTTGGCGCTTGGGCAACTTTACGGGACCCTCGCGCGACTTTGGTTCGGCAGTTCTGGCAGCCATTCGTGAATTCGCCCGAGCCAACGCTCTTCTGCCTGGCGGACCAGCCGCAATACGCCAGCATCCGGCTCCGCGATGCCGCCGATCCTCAGCACGAGACCACACTTGCCGACAGCATGGTCACGGTCATCATCGATGACGTAGATCCACTTGTTAACATTGCGGGAACCCTTCGCGCATACGGCAAGAACTATCGCGTGCTCGCCGAATCAACAACCACTTTAACCGACCTTCGACGCAGCCCATCCGTATTCATTGGAGCGTTCGATAATGGCTGGACTTTGCGGCTAACGGCTCCGTTACGATTCCATTTTGGTAATGACGCTTCGATGACGAAGTTTTGGATCGAGGATCGGAATAATCCAGAACAACGACAATGGCTTCTCGACCGGTTGCAGCAGAAAACGGAAGACTATAAGGATTATGCGATCGTTGTACGATTCATCCCTCCGGATACAGATCAGGTTTCTGTCGTGGCCGCCGGTATCGGTCGCGGGGGAACTGTTGCGGCGGGCGAATTCTTAGTCAACGAGAATCGCATGGATGAAATACTGAAACAACTCCCCGTAGACTGGCAGAAGAAGAACATCGAAGTGGTTCTCGAAACTCAGGTGATTCAAGGTCGGTCAGGCCCGCCGCGCGTAAAAGCCGTCCACCTTTGGTAGTGACGTAGTATTGGAATCACTCCGTTCCGTGCGCTGTCTCAAGCGCTTCCTGCGCAATCGACTGACGGCCGCCGAGTGGGGTCATGCACGATGGTTGGTGAGGAAAGCGTTCTGAGCATGCGCAGCTCGTGCTCTGCAGCGACGAGTTGACAGTTTCGACCGTGACTTTGAACACCGGACTCAACTTTGCCTCGCATGCACATGCTCGCGATAAGCTCTGCTTTGTCGGGGGGGGACACTATGAGGAAAATTGTGATGCCATGGCCTATTCTCTGCGCGGGGCCATGGCTTTCCTAAGGGTCAAGCACTTCCGTAATCTCCTGCGGTTTTTAATTGCGTAACATACTTGCCTCGCATGGCAACCCTCCCCCCAGTTCTCGCGCCCCGACGCGCTGCGCGAGTACATCTTCCAAACTCCACGCCTGCTGTTCTTCGACGCCAGGATGGGAGCCGCGTGGCAGGCAATTTGCAGGTTATTTCCGTGGCCGGAGGAATGCTCCGTCTGTCTCAACCTCTGGATCCGAACACCCAAGCTAGTTTGATGTTCCTCAGTGACGCAGGACCGGTCCTCGGGAAGGCAGAAATGTTGAGCCCTCTGTCTCGCACCCAGCAGGCGTTTCGGTTCGTTGCGCTTGATCAAAAATATCGGCGCAATCTACAGCTCGGCATTCAGGCGCACTTGAACCAGAGCTCCGATGAAGACCGATGGATTGCGAAGTATCGCTCGGCGATTATTCAGAGGGCGCCGTCACAAAGAGGAACCTTGAAGATCATCCTTGGATCAATTGCATTCGGAATACTGGTTTTAATCAGCCTGGCATACTTTTTTCGCGTCGATTTACTCAAATGACTGCGTCTCACACAAATACACGACGTTGGCATCGGTATCCAGAGGAACTGCGGGTCCGCATCCTTCCGTGCAGCCGGCTTCCTGCGATTGCTGTGACTGGTCGGGGTACTGGATTGAGTCAGGGCGGGATGGCTCTACACGCCGGGGTCGATATGGAGCTAGACGATCTCGTTGAGATTGAATTTCCGACTCCGCATCCTGTGAAAGTCATAGCAACCGTTCGCAATCGTAATGGCCGTTATTTCGGGTTGGAATTCCTAGCCAGAATGCATGGGCAAACTGGTGGTTTACCGAAGAATGGGCCGCCAGCCCTTCTTAAACCACATGCCGAGATCACCCACAACGTGAACATTACTGATCCCGCTTTGGTAAAGAGAGTATTTGTGGTCTTAGATCGAAAGTTGCTAGAGATCAGGCGTGTGCAGAGGGAAATTGAAGCCCTGATCATCGCAGCTCCCCTGCTTGCTCAATAGTGGTCCGAATCCAGCCAACGCAAGCCGAAGAATGGGATGTTTCCCTCGTTCAGGTTTGGATCGGACCAAAGGCTACTTGCTTTTCGCCGTACTAGCCATAGTCTGCTCGATTAGTTTGAGGCAGCGGAGGCGTTCTCCGTCGGTTCCACCGCAGAAAGATGAGCAACCGTAGATAGAGGTTCAAGTGTGGGTAGTCTTTCTGCTGGAAAAGTCATACCTCGGCCTCCTGCCAAGAATTCCCTGTGGATCGTTCATGACATCGTAGCTATTGAAGCCCGTTTCCATCCAGACGGCCTTCGCCATGCTTGCGTCTGGCGCTGAACTGCCGAGCGTGACGCACATCCTTGGCTGGCTCAGGATGGGATCCACAGATGAAATCATCCGCCAAATCGAAAAATCGGCCGGCTATCGGTCGCCGAGGCACTACGTCTTTTCCGAATTGCAAAAGCTCGATTATATGCAGGGCAATCATGCAAACTGAATGGAACGCGGAACACTTCGTGGACGCCGAATGTGCAGCGAATGTTCTTAGCATCGACCGTGAGACGTTGATTTGCTGGGCTCGCCGCGGCGTTGTACTTGGCCACCCTCTTGCTGTTGGCAAACGGCGAGTATGGCGTTTTCGAGTGAGTGAACGTTCGACGTGCGCCGGATTTGATGTTTACATGCAAGCCCTGACTGACAAGAAGCAACCGCGCGTCATGGCGTAATTCAGCTCGTGGTACCACGACAGGTACCATAGGCTCAGGCTGTTATAATCGGAAAGATGGCAAGTCGTTGAACCTGCTAAAAGTCCCCGTCGTCTAGCCTGGCCTAGGACATCGCCCTTTCACGGCGGTAACACGGGTTCAAATCCCGTCGGGGACGCCAAACATGTCACCTGAAGCAATCTGCTCCATAAACGCCCGTAAATCCTGCATTAAGCTCTTGTTTTGATGGTTCAAAAAGCCCCATTCGTGCGACCACACTAAACCATCAGGAAAGAGGGCCGTGCAGAGTTCACGTCGCTGGTTCACTCCCGCCTTGTCCCACGCACCGACCAAGTCGATCAATTCGCGTTCCGTCTGTGCCAGAAGTTCTTCCATTGTGGAACGCTCTGATTCCAGAGCAGTAAGCTGCTGCTCGATGATCTTCGTGTCTTCGGCAATGCTTGCCTTGAGGCAGTCGAAATCTTCTCCCGAGAGTTCTCCGCGCAGTTTTGCTTTAATGGCGGCAGAGTTCAAACGTTTCTGCTCTTGTAGCCGGATGTTCAGAGCGCGGGACTCCTGCCGTGTGCGTTCCTCCCGTGTCTGCCAATGCTTACGTGCGATGTCGGGAAGACGCGCTAGAAGTTCGACGGTGGGGTGGTGCATCGCCAACAGAGAAACGAACTGACGTTCGAGATGATCCTTCGGGACAAATACGTCCCGGCAGCCTTTTTGATAACACCAGTAGTATGGAAACCTCCCCTTGCCAAACCCGCCAGTCAGACCTTTCCCACATTTCCCGCAGTGCACGAACTGTCGCAGCGGGAAGTCTGCGTTCACCACTTGGCGCGGTTTCGCGGTCTTCGACCGACCTGATAGAACTTCTTGTACAGTGTCAAACACTTCTTGGCTAAGGAGGGGCTGGTGTACGCCACGAGCCACAAGGTCACCCGATTTGACCCAACCTGCATAAAGCGGATTGCGAAGCATGGCGTACCAAGTCTGTCGCGGCAGCGGTTCGTTCTTCAGAGTTCTTAAACCCAGTGCAGTGATGCTTCGCAGAACGTCGTCGGCGTGATAGCTGCCGCTTGCCATCAACTCAAAGCCCTTTCGCACCAGCGGAGCACGAGCCGGGTCGGGTTTGATCGTCGACCCCGCACCGTTCTTTGCATTCACGTATCCGACTGGCGCACGCCACACGAAGCGGCCCGCCTTAACGGCAGCCTGCATTCGGTATTGTGTTCGTTCCGACAGAGAATCACTGAAGTGCTGGTTGAACGCGCCAATCATTCCTGCCATGAACTTGCCTGATGCAGTTCCGTCGATGTGCTGCTCGTCAACAGAACGAAGGCGGATTCCCCAGTCGGCGAGTTCTACAATCAAGTTGTGTTGGTCGCCGCTATTGCGTGCAAGACGCGACATGTCAGCGACGATGACATGCCCAACTTTTCCTTGACGCTTCCGGCAGAAGGCCCGCATTGCTTGAAGCTGTGGTCGATCCGCAGTACGCGCAGATTCGCCAGCATCCGTGAAGACGTGAAGGACGTTTAGACCTTGAGACTGAGCGAAGTCCGTGCATTTCTTTTCCTGCACCTGCAAGCTGTCAGATTGCTCCGCGGTACTGACTCTCGTGTACACGACTGCGTCGGTCATGGCCGGATTGTACGCCGTTGCTGTTCGGACAGATGTGACGGCATCCACTGTTGGGAGCGTCTCCGGCACCTCCATTCCGAGGCTGGTGTAAGATCATCATTGGGATACATTGGGTTACACTGGAACACTACGCATGTCCTTTGTTGTCAACGTGTTGGCCATTCCTTCATCCGTTCACTCAATAATCTAGGAATATCCCCATTTGCACCGCACCGAGGATTGCTAGATCGTAAATCCCTAGCTATCGCTACTTCGGGCTAAGCCGATGAGTCATCGAGAAGAGAATACGATGAGTGAAGATCACGTCACCCAAACTACGAGGGCAAGGCGGCGTGAGGAGCCGAATGCGGCTGCGAATCCTCCGGTGAGCTTTGGTGGTGTCAGCGTCGGGGATCGCTTCGGCAAGCTGGCCGTGGTACGCCGTGCAGAGAATCGAGGCCGACATGCCTACTGGGAGTGTGTGTGTGAGTGCGGAGAGAAGATCGAGGTACGCGGTGACCATTTACGAGACGGCAGCACCGTTAGTTGTGGTTGCGCCCAAAGTGACTATCAGGAAGCTCGCCTCGTAAGGATCGAGAAGGCGCTAACCCTCAAAAAATTCGGCAAGGTGTTCGTGCTCGGCACCGCGAGGGAGTTCAAGGGGCGGAAAGAAGTCCACGCCGTTTGTGTGTGCAGGTACTGCTCAGGCACGAGCGTACACCGTGCGTCCGACGTACTACGCAAGGATTTTCGCGGCTGCGATTGTCGGTACATCGGAACAGTACGCGAAAGGGCACGGAGGCATGGGTTTCCAGTACCGTGGCCCGTAGACCAGCGTGACTCGATTGAGGTGATCCTGATGCGAGCAGAATGGCGCAGCATGGTTGCGCGCTGCCACGATCCGAAACACCGTGATTACCCGAACTACGGAGGGCGTGGAATCTACGTCTGTGAGCAGTGGCGAAACGACTTTGAGGCATTTTTCCGTGACTACGGTGTGCGCCCGCTCGAAAAGACACTCGACAGGATTGACAATGACGGCCCTTACTCGCCGGAGAACTGCAAGTGGGCTACGCGAGGCGAGCAGACGCGGAATCGGCGCAACACGATATTTCTTCAGTATCAGGGACGACGGGTCACGCTGGCAGAACTGGCGAAATATCTCGGCATCAGGTACCCGCAAGCGTACCGCCTTTATCGGGCAGGAAACACAGCCGACGAAATCGCGGCTTGGACACAGGCGAAGAGAAGAGCCGTAAAAGCCCAATCCTGATCGGTGGATGCTCGGACCCTTACCCGCCCGCACCTGTCCGAAAGGTACGAAATGGCTGATTTTCAACTGTCCGCGAACCATCTGATTCCGTCAACCTAACTTGGCCCACTTTGATCATCTAATTTGGCTCCCCACATCATTAGTAGTTATTAGTAGCAGCAGCAGTCGGGGCTGTGGGAAAAGTGGAATCCCGCGGGTTGTGCGGGATTCCAAGGGCGGTGGGAAGAGAGGAAAACCTGCCTTTGGTTTTCCTCGCTTTCCACGGACCGGCTTTTTCCACAGCCCGGCGGCCGCCGCGTTTTTGTTTTTTCCGGATCGAACCTGGGGTTGCGCGATACCACTGTGTCGTAAGTCAGTTCTTGCCGCCTTTCTTCTTCTCCAGGGTTCTACGGAACCGATAGGATTCCGTGCCGGTCTCGATGATGTGGGCTTGATCGGTCAGCCGGTCGAGCATCGCTTTGCAGAGGCGCGCGTTGGGGAACATCGTGGTCCACTCCGAGAAGGGCAGATTCGTGGTGACGATCACGGCCGCTCTTTCCGCTCTTCCGGCAATGATCTGAAACAACATCTCAGCGGCGGTCTCCGGCATCGCCACATACGCCATCTCATCGATGACGATCAGTTCGTATCGTGTCCACCGCCGCGTAACCCGATTGAGTTCACTGTTATTCTTGGCTTCCGTCAGTTCGTTCACCATCTCGGCCGCGGTGGTGAAACGCACCCGCTTCCGCTGCCGGCAAGCCTCCACCGCCAGTCCCGTCGCCAAGTGGGTTTTGCCGGTTCCGGCTTCCCCAAGAAAAATGATCGGCTCACTGCGCTGCATATATCCACCTTCAGCCAGGTTCCGCACCACAGCGGCCGGGATGTGCGGGGCATCACCGAACGCGAACTCTTCCAGCGTCTTCACTTTGGGAAAGTGCGCATCCTTGATGCGTCGCGCCACCGTATTGCGTTCTCGCTCTTCCACCTCCATGCCTAGCATCACTTCCAGATAGTTGAGATGACTCTGTTTTTCTTTGAGGGCTTGTTCCGCCATGGCTACAAACTGTCCTGCAATCGTGGCCAGTTGGAGTCGTTTGGCATACTGCCGGATCGTGGCTTGCTGTACGGCAACCGTGGCCGCGCTCATTGAATCACCCCACTCGCCGGATAGTTCTCCAGCAACTGGTCATAGTTTTTGGTGGTGGGTTGCGGTCGATCGTAAGATCGCAAGGCCCCGATCTCGACCGTTTCGCTCGGCTCGCGCTTCCCGCTTCGCTCCGCGGTCAACAGCAGACGCAAGGCCTCGACGTCAAAACAACTCAGATTCAGAGCCTTCTCCAGCGCTTCCTTCAGCGCTGCGTAGCCATACTGACGGCCTAGCAGCAGCGCCTCGATCATGGCTCGGGTTCCACCTTGTTTTCCTCGACGTTGCTTCAGCATCTCCCAAAAACGATCAAAGCTCGACGGCCAGCGTCCTTGTGTCCTCCACTGTTCTAACGGTGTCGAACCCGCCAAAGCCCCGGGCTTCTTCAGCAGCGCGTCTAGGTAGTGCTCCAAGTTCAGGATCTTCTGCTGGCGCTGGAAACAACGCTCGTGCTTCGCCACACACTGTCCCTGATGCCAAATCTCCACGCATGAGGAATACACCTTGGCCTGCACCTCCACTCCCACCGGAAGTGGTGTGGAATAAAAGTTCGTCAGCACTCTCACGCAGCTACTTGCGTTTACCTTCGGAAAATGAACCCCGGCCAGATCAAAGCCTTCCTCCGCCAGGGCCCGCAGATGTTCTCTCTCCAGCGTCATCCCTGCGCCTACGGTCTGGCTCCGATCGCCAATCCAACGCTGCTCATCCTGCCGAGAGCCTGCCAGCAACAACTCGTCCAAGGCCTCCCAGTTGGCAACCTCGGGTACCGGCACCATGTGATTCCGGCGAAAATATCCTCCTTCTCCTTCTACTCCGCCCTTCTCGTGGCCTTCTCCGGGCGTGCAGAACTCCGACTGGAAGCCCCAATGCGATCGGAATGCGATGAATCTTGTCGTCTCTTCTCGCTGGTGTCCGCGCAGTATCTTCTTTACTGCACTCTTGAGATTGTCATACCGACAAAGTCCGAATACTCCCCCGAAATAGGCAAAGGCTCGCTCTGTGCCCTTCAGAAAGGCTTGCTGACTGGCGTGCGGAAAGCTGCAATGGAAGGCCCCTCCACTGGCCATGCTGCGCATGCAGAACACATAAGCCTTCTGTCTTTCTCC
>CAVYHM010000046.1:0-85182 GCA_963768265.1 uncultured Acidobacteriaceae bacterium | reverse complement strand
GCTGCTGAAGAAGGGATGCATAGTACCGGAGCACAGCCACCACAATGAGCAGTTCGTACCACATTCTCAGAGGAGGGCGCGCTCAGTTTTTGGATCGATGGCAAAGAGATGTGCGTCCATGCCGGAGAAACTCTCTGCATCCCTTCGCATATGCCGCACAAAGCCGAGGCCATGGAAAACGGTCGACCTCGATGTCTTCGCTCCCCCGCGTGCCGACTGGATCAACAAGACAGACCAGTATCTGCGGGGAGAGAAATCGATCCGGGCCATGCAACCGTCTTCCAGTTCTGTTCCCGTTGTGCAGCCCGCGGATTCGCGCTTTCGCTGCATCGCTTGCAGCGATCTCAGCGACAGTGCCAGCCAGAATTTCCGCTGCGCTCGTTGCGGAGACCTGCTCGAAATCACCTATCCTCGCTGGCAGGAAGCCAAGTTCGATGCCGCCGAACTGAAGTCCCTGTGGCGCAAGCGTCGGCTCTCGCTTGGCGCCATCGATTTGAGCGGGGTCTGGCGATTCCGAGAGCTGCTGCCCCCGATCGAGAACGATCAGGAAGTGGTCACGCTCCGCGAAGGGAACACTCCGCTCTACGAACTTCCGCAGTGCGCGCGCATCACCGGCGTGCCGCGCCTTTTCGCCAAGCACCAGGGGATGAATCCCACCAGTTCGTTCAAAGATACGGGCATGACCGTCGCCGCCACCTTTGCCCGCCGCGCCGGATTCCGATGGGTCGCTTGCGCCTCGACCGGGAATACGTCCGCGTCGATGGCTGCCTATGCCGCTCGCGGAGGCATGCGCAGCCTGGTGCTGGTTCCGGAAGGGAAGGTTTCGTGGAGCAAACTTTCTCAGGCTCTCGACTACGGCGCGGTTACTTGCCAGTTGCGCACCGACTTTGACGGCTGTCTTCGCCTGCTGCAGGAACTCGTACTGAGCGCGCCCGTTTATCAGTTGAACTCGATCAACCCGTATCGTCTCGAGGGCCAGAAGACGATTGCGCTCGAACTGCTGGAACAACTCGACTGGCACGTTCCCGAACACATCATCGTTCCCGGCGGTAATCTCGGAAACAGTTCCGCGATCGGAAAGGCGCTGCTTGAAATGCGCGACCTGGGGCTGATTTCGCATCTGCCCAAGCTGTCAGTCATTCAGGCCGAAGGAGCGAATGCGCTGGTGCGTACCTTGCGCGAAGCCAAGGGCCAGCGCCTGATCAGCGTGCAGGCCGAGACCCGCGCCACAGCGATTCGCATCGGGAATCCGGCGTCGTGGAAGAAAGCGGCTCGCGTTCTGGAAACCACGGGCGGGGCCTGCGAGCAGGTGAGCGAAGTCGAGATCGCGCAGGCCAAGGCTGAGATCGGGGCTGAAGGCATTGGATGCGAACCCGCGTCGGCCGTGACGCTCGCTGGTTTGAAGAAGCTGGTGCAACAAAGATTCGTGAAGCCGGATGAGACCGTAGTTCTCGTGCTGACCGGGAATTTGCTGAAGGATCCCGACTTCACCATCGACTTCCATCGCGGCGAATTGTTCAAAGGCGCCGAAGGTGCGAGCGGCGCACTGGAGCACTTGCGCCGTCCGCCCATTGTGCTGGATGCCACGCTGGACGCGGTGATTCAAACCTTGGAGCAAGCTGAGAAGTCCTGAACCGCGACAATTGCTCATGCCATCGAAAACCAAAATCCCAAAACAGTTCCGCATCTCCCTTCCCGCCACGTCGGCCAATCTTGGGCCTGCGTTCGACGCCGCCGCTCTAGCCATGGATTTTTACATCAAGATCGATGCGAGCCCGGCAAAAGAGTTTTCCATTACCGCGACCGGCCGCGATCGCGAAATCTGCGGAGCGCTCGAAAACCACCTCATTTTGCAGACCTATCGCGAAGTGGTGGAAGGCTCAGGCCAGGCCCTCACGCCCCTCTCACTTCGGATCGCCAACGACATTCCGATTGGCAAGGGTTGCGGCTCGTCGGCTGCCGCGCGGCTGGCGGGCATTGCTCTGGCGGTGCACTTCGGCGGCCTGCGCTGGACCGACGCACAAATCATCGGGGAAGCCTCCCGCCGCGAGCACCATCCCGACAACGCTTCCGCCTGCTGGATGGGCGGGCTTACGGTGGCGCGCATGGCGACAGAGGCTGAAGCCCAGGTCGTCTGCGTTCGCCCGAAAGGGAAATGGCCGCTACTGCTGGCCGTGCCCAGCCAGAGCCTCTCCACCGAGGAAGCACGCCGCGTCTTGCCGGAGAAATATTCGCGCGCCGACGCGGTCATCAACATTCAGAACTCGATGCTGCTGCTCGCAGCGTTCACGCAAGGACGGCACGACCTGCTATCCGCCGCTCTTGAGGACCGCATCCATCAGCCGTACCGCGCGGCGCTCTGTCCGCTGCTGCCTTGTCTCGGGGAATTGAGAGGCAGAGACGGCGTTCTCGGCGCAGTCCTGAGTGGCGCGGGTCCTTCGGTCCTGATGTTTCTGGACCCTGACGCTTCGGTGCTAAAAGTACGCAAAGTTGCATCGGGTCATCTCTCGAAAAATGGACTTGCCGCTGAACTCATTCCCACCTCCATTGCCATGGCGGGAGCGCGTTTCTAAGCGTCGCTTTAGCCCGAACGGGCCATTGATTCACAAGCCGCGTTCCGGGTAAGGTCAACCTTCCCCCGAAAAGCCCGAATCTCTATCTGCGGCAGTTGTCAATGGCAGCAAAATGCCGGGCTGTGGCATCCAAGGTGCGGACGCGTTCGGACGTAGGAGCGTGTGGTGTGAAGAATCTGATTTTAGTTGGCAAAAGGGTGGAGGCTCACGTTTCGGACAATGAGCAGGTCTTGCAGGAGATGCAAGCCTTTCTCCGAGCCCTCGAATCGTATCCGGACCGGTTCGCCTCGGACCCGACAGTCACCTTCGAACAGCATCGCAGCAACCTGATCCCGGTCGCCAGTGCGAGATCCGCTGGGGCTTAGCGGTTTGTGGGGGAAGTTTGATCCGAAGGCGCACCTGTGATGCTGCACTTAGGGCATGCCTGAACAGCTTGCGGAAAAAGTGCGTTGACGCATCAAAGGCGACCACGGGGGCTAAAGCCCTGATTTATTCGGACGCTTACGCGGCCCTGAAAGGGCCGCTCCTCCACGGAATCGAGCGCGTTTGGGTTTTTCCGGAGCCTGTGAAGGCATGTCCTGATACGAACGTACAAACGGGATTCCTGAAGGCATGCGTGATAGGAAACTTACTTACACCCAGGCCTAGCGGCTGGCTGGGGGGATGATCCCATTCATTCGCAGATACTCCACCATCTGCCCGTAGTGGTCGTAACCGTGCGACGAAACCGCGGCTGCCAAGCCGAGGCGTGATACTTTCCCCTCGCCGAAGGGGCTTCTCACGGTTGCCGTCACATTTGTCTCGTTGATCGTGGCGACAGCTTTGTGTACGTATTCGAACGATTGTTTAAGGTATTTCAGGATGTCCGCCTTCGTCGTGACTGACTCGGGGCCTGACTCCATGCCGATGTCGACCGGCGGTTTCTGCTCCAGAATCGCGGCTCCCAGTTCGTAGTTCACCGCCGCTACGTGCTTGATCTGCTCGCCGAATGTGCGCACACCTTTGAACTCACCGCCAGTGGGGGCGAATCCAAACTTATCTTCGGGCATGGCCTCTGCGGCGGGAACAAACTCGTACTCCAGATTGCTGACCGTGTGGTCCAATATCTCAGTGACCGACCGACGTTCCTCCTTGGGCTTTGGCGTCTGCGCGACTGCGGCAACGGTCACTGCCAGCAAGGCGCACGCCACTACGGCCAGAGTTCTCCTCATCCATTCCCCCTGTGGTCTAATCTCTCACAACCGCTGGAGCCGTCTTCAACTCTGCGGCCGATAAACGATGCCTCACGATGCTGGTCAGTCCTACGATCATTGCCAGGGCCGACCACATTAGTGCCGCCGGAACGCCCTGCCACGAGGCCAATGCTCCCCACACGGCGCTGCCCAGGGCCATGCCTCCTTGCAATACCAGCAGATACATGGAGAGCGCCCGACCCCGCATCCATGGGGGACACATCGTTTGGGCCACGACGTTGAAGCAGGCCAGGATGCCGATCCAGGCCGCTCCAGCGGTAAACAATACCAGACACAGCCATTCAAAGATATGCGTTTGACCCGCCATGAAGGTCATGGCCGCGAAGACGACAGTCGCGCCGGCCACCAGGCCGTCCACCGAATAGCGCAGGCGCAAGCGCGGCAACACTGCGGCACCAGACAGCGCGCCCAGGCCAAAACAGGTGAGCAGAAAGCCGTAACCTTGCGCCCCGTGGGGCTGGCAGACGACGGGAAGCAGCGCCAGGAGTGACGATGCTCCCAGGCTGAAAGCCCCCGTGCGGATCAGGACTGATCGTACCTGCGGTGTGGCGCGCACATGGCGGAATCCCTCGACGATTGCATTCCACACTTTTTGCTTCGGCAATGTCTCGTGCGGTGCGCGCCGCCACTGGTAGAGGAAGAAGATGACACCGAAAAATGAGGCTGCGTTCAACAGAAACGACCACCCTGATCCGGCGGCCGCAACAACGAATCCTCCCAGCGCCGGACCGACCGCCCGCGCCACGTTGAACCCGGCCGAGTTCAAGGCCACGGCCGATGCATGACGCTCCGGCGAAATTACCTCGGGAGTAATCGCCTGCCAGGCCGGATCGTTCATCGCCGCGCCCAGTCCCAACAAGAACGTGAACACCAGCAGCACCCACGGATTCACCGCCTGCAGCAGGGTGAGGACGCCAAGCGCAACCGCGGCCACGACCATCCAACCTTGGGTGAAAAGCAACAGCCGGCGCCGGTCGACCATGTCCGCTAGGGCTCCAGCTGGCAACACCACGAGGAAGAAGGGAACCGCGGCGGCGGCCTGCACCAGGCTTACCATCAGAGGGGACGTCGTCAGCTGGGTCATCAGCCAGCCACCGCCGACGTTCTGCATCCAGGTGCCAGTGTAAGAAACAACGGCGGCGATCCACAGCGATCGAAACAGCGGTTCGCCCAAAGGCGCCCAGGCCGCATCTGCCCGCTGGATGCTGGCGCCCCGAACCGGCGAAACTATGATGTTGTCTGCCATTGCCCCCGTTTTCTAGTGCGCTTTTTATTCTTACGAACCGGCAGCCTTTACCGGCGTTCCCGCAAACGGCCACTCCGAATCTTTCCAGGCCCGAACCACGTAAATGATCACGCCCGTCAGCAGAATGACCACGGCGTACCGCATCTCCTTCTGCCAGTTCTCCCGCTTGAACAATATGAAGAGAAACCCCGCCGATGCTAGTAACGCAGGTAACGGGTACAGCCACATACGGAACGGCCGCCGCATATCTGGGCGCCAGATCCTCAACAAGATCACGCCCACTGCCTGCACCAGAAATTGAAGAATGAGGCGGATGACCACCAGCGCGGCGATCGCATCCTTCAATCGCAGAAAACAGAAGGCCGCTGCCACCACCCCCAACGCCAACAGCGAAACATGCGGGAAACGGTGCACGGGATGCACTTTGGCGAATGCCTTGAAGTAGTTGCCATCCCTCGCAGCCGCATACGGAACCCGGGAATAGCCCAACATCAGGGAAAAGACCGAGGCAAACGCGGTAATGATCACCAGTCCCGTCACCAGTCGTGCCGCCCACGCGCCGTAGAGCCTCTGCATGAACACTGACACAACATACAGTCCGGTGTTGTTCTGTCCCGCTTGCAGCATCTCGCGCCAGGGCACTACGGCCATGATGCAGACGTTCATCATGAGATATAGACAGGCCACCAGCAGAATGGAAAGCAACAGCGCCCGCGGAATGTTCTTTTCCGGATCTTTGATCTCGTCGCCCAAAAAGGCGACGTTGTAATAGCCCCAGTAGTCGTAGGTGGCGATCAGCATCGCTCCGCCGAGGCCGGTCAGAAACTTGTGGGAAATGGTGAATGCGCCAGGAGGAAAATCGAAGGCCCGTGCGGCGTCGAAGTGCGTCAGCCCGGCGAAGATGATCCAGCCAATCGTTCCCATCACGCCGAACCACAATATTTTTGAAAGCCGCCCGATGGCCGTGATGTTCCGGTAAAGCAGCAGCACCGTGAAGAAACAAATTACTACGGCAACCGCTGTTCCGGGAGTTACGATCCAGTTTGCCTGCAGCGTCCCTGCCCACGGAATTTGCAGCGCTCCCTCGCGGTGCGCGTACACCGTATCCAACTCTGGCCAGTAGTAGGCGGCGTATCCGGCCAGCCCAATGCATCCGGTTGCAATGGACAGGGGCGCAGAAAACGACACCTGCCAGATAAACAGAAAGGAAATCAAACGGCCCCATTTCTGCGGCCCGTAAATCTCGCGCAAATAGCGATACGATCCACCCGACGCAGGCAGTGCCGCGCCCAATTCGGCGGACACCAGGCCGTCACAGACGGCGAGCAGAGCGCCCGCTACCCAGCCGAGCAACGCCTGCGGGCCGCCCATAGCCGCAACCACGAGCGGCATGGTGATGAACGGGCCCACGCCGATCATGTCTATCATGTTCAGCGCCGTGGCGGCGCCGAGGCCCATGCCACGAATAAGGCTCG
Organism: uncultured Acidobacteriaceae bacterium; assembly: GCA_963768265.1. Classification (GTDB taxonomy): domain Bacteria; phylum Acidobacteriota; class Terriglobia; order Terriglobales; family Acidobacteriaceae; genus Sulfotelmatobacter. The sequence goes on along the minus strand of CAVYHM010000046.1, from coordinate 78,635 downwards.
GGGAACTGGTTTCAGGATTGGTTGGAGATTGCATTTTTCGTAGAGACGTTGCTGGCAACGTCTCTGCCGGCATCACCTCAGAACTCTGGGTCCGCAACGCCGCCGGCAGAGACGGAGCAAACTACGTCTCTACGGCTTGAGTTTTCCCGCGCTTAACAGATTTACGTATAGTCGCACCGCTCCGGGCACGCCCGCAGGCAGCTGGCGGAAGAACGCGTAGCCAGTGTAGATGTACGTTCCTTTGCCGAATTGAGCGCGCAGCAACCCGCCCTTCTGCGCGTCCTCACCCGGGTCATGACTGGATAATAGCGGCGTGAAATGTTCGTCCCACTTGCTCATGAAGTACAAGCCGCGCTCCTGCACCCATCCGTCGAAGTCGCTGGCCGTAATGACATTAGGAGAATGGAAGACGGGATCGTCTGGCGCCAGAATCTCCACCGGAGCTTCTTCGACCGACACCCGCGCCCGGCTCAGCTCCGCAGGATAAGGAGTAAACTTTCCGCTATTAAAATCTCCTGTGCCGGTGTTGTATTGCACCACCAGAGTTCCGCCGGCGGAAACAAAATCCAACAGCTTCTTATTGTTGGCCGCAACTTCTTTCTGCGTGTCGTAGGCGCGAATGCCCAGCACGATCGTTCCGTATTTCCCGAGATCTTCTGTGCCTAGCTTCTCGGCCGGAATCAAAGTGACGTCCATCCCGACCTGCTTCAGCACCGTCGGAATATCATCGCCCGCTCCCATGATGTAGCCAACTTTGAGATCGTGCGGTGCCTGGACGTCAACGATGCTCACGCGCTGCCGCGCCGGCTGGTAATAGTAGAAACTGCCGAGATCCTCGCGCGTAACCAGCGTGTATCCTTCGCTGTACTTTTGACCTTCCGAGTCCAGCACTGCGCGCACCGTCGCTCGCCCTTCCTGTAAACCGGCGGGGAAGACTTTAAATTGTGAGTCTTTTTTCTCGCCGCGCCGGGTGAAGTCCACAGCGGACTCAGCAGGGTCCGACCGCCAACCCTGGGGCAACTCCAGCCGAAGTACGCCGTGCGCCCCGCGGGCGAGATTGCTCGTTACTCCCACCGTAACCGTGGAGGTCGAGCCATTGTGGGTCGATATCACCTGCGTGCCCGGCTCCAATTCCACCGAGAATGACGGCACGATCGCCAGCGGGCGAGTGCGCAGCTTTCCGGCTTCGTCCAGAAAAGGCGTGACCACGACGGCCGTAATGCCATTCCGCGTTTTCGTTCCGCCCAGCCCACCGGAGGAATACTCAACATGCGCGCGCAGCGCCGGAGGCGGGAAGGGAAGAGTCGCATACTTCTCGTTATCAATGTGATTCAGGCTCTCGGTATCGGGATTGTCCCGATGCCAATATGGCCGCGTGTAACTCGCGTCGTTGGGCACACGCAACCGGAAATTCGCATGCAAGTCTTCTCCTGGTTTTATCGTTTCCGGTTTAGTCTTGCCGTTGATCGTGTTCCATCCTGCCGGGACTTCGAGTTTGATCTGATCGATGAGCAGCGGCTGGTTCGAGCCGTTGTGAAATTTCGCGGCGATTAAGAATTCCTGGCCTGGGGAAACCGTGGTCAGCGCATCGGCCTCTTTTAGTGGGTGGGGGTCGCGGTTGCCATCGGACGAGACATCGGCGGTGAGGCTCACTCCCAGAGCCAGATTCAGCGCGGTCTGCGCCTGCCGCAACTTCTCGTCGATGCGCGATAGAAAATCAACCTTCGCCGCAGGGCTCAGCGCGGCACGATTCACCTCGTCGTCCACCTGCTTCAATCCGGCCACTACTGTCATCAGCGGCGCAGATGCCCCGGATGCATCGCTTTTTGCGGCCTGGGCTGCCTCCGCAACTTGCTTTTGAATTTCCGCTAGCTGCTGGCGCAGTTGCGGAACCTTGCTCGCCTCCGCGCCCAGACTCGACGCCAGCCCTGGCACTGTCGTGTCGAGTCCGTCGAAGAAGTCCTTTTCGTGACCATCCTTGCCGGCGGTGGAAGGCGCCACCGAATCTGCCAGCTTGTAAAACGTGAACCGGTCTCCCGGATCGACGGTCCAGTTGGCCGCGCCCTGCGACATCTGGTGCCGCAGCCCCTGCATAGAGAACTGGACGTAGGACATGCTCAAGTCGGTGTTCTTTTCGCCGGTATTGAGCTTCAGAGTCCAATCCGCGTCGGGACACGTCATCGCGCCAAAGCCACAGACGTTTCCGATATAAAGCTTCTTCACCTGCCAAGGCGCGAGTCCCTCGGCAATCTGCTCAGGAAAACGCGTCGGGTCAGCCGCTGCCCGAAACGCCTCCTGCGCGAGAATGCTCGAAGCCTGATGATGTCCATGGCCATCGCGACTGGTCCCGGAAAATCGGGGGACCAGCACATCGGGACGAAAGGTCCGAATGACTCGCACCACGTCGCCCAGCGCCACGTCGTGGCCGCCCCACTTGGCGAACGTTTCGTCTGGGCTCTTGGAGAACCCAAAGTCGGCGACGCGCGAAAAGCGCTCCTGCACGCCGTAATACTGGTCGGAGGCCAATAGTTCGAGCGCGCGGAGTACGCCCAGCACGTCTGACAAATTGCTGCCGATCTTGTTCTGCCCGCCTTCACCTCGAGTTAGCGTCATCAGCAGGGCGCTCACCCCGTGCCCGCGGGCCTCGAGCGTGAGCATCCCACCATCTTCGTCGTCAGGATGCGCAACGACCTGCATCAGGCGCGCGGTCGTTCCCAGACGCTGTAGCTCGAGGCGCAAGCCGGCCAATCCTTCATCTTGCGCGAGCGCCGCCGGAACGCCCTGGTAGAGCAGGCCGGGAGGATCGGGGAGAACTTCGGCGGGAGAGGATTGGGGCGTCGACGCCCTGGCGGTCGTCGAAGTCTCTTGGGCAGCTGTTGGAGCCTGCGCCGGTGCAGCGAGAGCGAGGATAGTGACGAGGCCAACCAACTTCAGACCGATGGAACGCAGTTTCAGAAATACGCTGGAAACGCCGCGAGCGAGGCGCGGCAGGCTGGCGGGTCCGGGATTTCTCACGTTACAAGGATGGGGCCTACCCCTGCTTTGACGCAAATTCTTTCTGCACGCCGCCCTCCCGCGACATAGTTCGGCTAGACATGTCCGGTTCAAACATCACACAAGTCCGCGGCGTTGCGCAGCGAAGCCAGCGGATCGCCGGTGGGCAAAAACTCGTGCGCCACGTAACCCTTGTAGCCGGCGTCGGCGATGGCCCGCATGACGGCGTCCCACTGAATCTCCTGGGTGCCGTCGAGTTCGTGTCGGCCGGGGACGCCTCCGGTATGAAAGTGTCCGATCCACTGGACGTTGTCGCGGATGGTCGCGATGAGATCACCTTCCATGATTTGCATGTGGTAGATGTCGTAAAGCAGCTTAACGTTGGGCGAGTTCACTTCCTGCATCACGCGCACTCCCCACGCCGTGTGGTCGCACATGTAATCGTGATGGTCGCGTTTGCTGTTGAGCAACTCTAGGCAGATCGTCACGCCATGATCTTCCCCGATCTTCTTGACGCGGTTCAGTCCGGCGATGGTATTTTTCGCGCCTTCGTCGTCGGACATGCCGCCCCGGTTGCCGGAAAAAGTAATGACGTTGGGAACGCCGGCCTTGGCCGCGCGCGGAACATTGGCGCGAAAGGCCTCCTCGATCGCGGCATGGTTCTCGACGCGATTCATCGCCTTGCCAATTTCGCCACCGCCTGCATATCCCATGGTGCACAGCAGGCCGTAGCGCCGCGGGATTTCATATTCCTCTGGCTTCAGCAGATCAACTCCCCGGAGTCCGATTTTTGCCGCGTACCCCGCCAATTGGTCGATGGGAATGTTGCGGTAGCACCATTGGCAGACGGACTGATGGATACGGCCTTTGCGAGTTGGGGAGGCTGTGTCCGCGAGGGAGTCTAGCGACGGGACGCCCAGCGCGGCCACGCCGGCTACCGAAGATTTGAGCAACGTGCGCCTCGTGATGGTCTGCATGCTGCGAAGCCCTCAGGGGCTAAAGCCCAGCCTTTCTAGAGACAGCAACGGCCCGGCTAAAAGCCGGGCCCTCCACGGCACTCCCATGAGCCTGCGGTGAAAACTGGCAACTTGGTGTCAACCGCTCTACTGCCGCCCTTCCTTAAGGACCGCCTCGCAGTTGCTGGAGGCGGTCAGAACTTCGTTAAACGCCGTGTCTTTCCGCAGATCCTTCAACAGAGGATCGTCCAGCAGAGCAGTGTGTGCGCAATAATTCTGCTGTACCGCAGCTCTGAGCAGCCTGAGAGCGGGTTCATTCTGCCCGCAAGCAGCCATCAGTGCGCCTACGTGATACCACGCCTCGGCGTCAGGCTCCATCATGACCGACGATTCGGCGTCGCGCACAATTTTTGCCATGTCCGCCGGGCGCTGTGCCGCCGTGCACGCCTCCATCAGCGGGCGGTGATAGGAGGACGCCGTCCCCATATTCTTTGCGGTGGCGCGAGCCTCAGCCATATTTCCCTCTGCGATATACACATATGGCGTGACCCAGGCCGCCCACTCCGAGCCCGCGTCGAGGTGCACGAAGTCCATGGCCCGGTCTGTCTTGCCCATCTCGAGGAAGGACCAGGCGCAGGAGCGGAAGGCGAAGTTTCCGGGATCGAGCGCACGCGCCGTGTTGCACTCCTGCGTGGACTGATCGAGCATCCCGGCGTAGCGAAGCACGTAGCTCAAAGCAAAGTGAGCGTCGGCGCTCTGCGGACGCCGCCGTACCAGATCCGTGGCAGCGTCATAAGCCCGGCCCAGTTCGCCGCGCTCCACGCGGTTTGTAATCAGATTGCTCGCGGCCATCGTCCGATTCGGGTCCAGTGTGACCGCGCGTTCATACGCGGCGTTGGACCGCTGGAACACTTCTTCGCCGCCTCCACCGAAAGTCGAGTCGTAGTAATACCTCTGTCCGAGGGCCTCCCACGCCGGCGCGTAGCTGGGATCGATGCCCACCGCCCACTCCAGCATCTTGATGGCTTCCTTGTTGGGCTTGGGATCATGAGGGACCGCGACGCTGCGGAGATAGAAGTCATAGGCCTGCTGATTCTTCGGCCTGGATGCTGCCGCTTCGGTGGCTCCGGCCGCGCCACCCAGAATCGGCAACAGGCCATGTTGCACCTGTGTGCTCAACTGCTCCTGCAGCCCGATCAAGTCGTCGGCCTTCGCCATAACGTTGGCCTGCCAAAGCAGCCGGTCGGTCGGCACATCGATTGCCTCGAGCGTCACCGACAACTGGTCCCCCTGCTTGCGGAAGGACCCCGAAAGCAGCCGGCCGACGCGCAACTCCTGCCCTACCTTTTTCGGATCGAGATCGAGGGCAACATACCTGCGGGTGACTGACGAAGGCCGCACCTCCAGCGATCGCGAATAGGTCAGCACGCTGGTCAACTCGTCCGCCAGCGCGAAGCGGAGGTAGTCGATGTTGAAATCACCGTTCATGTTCTGCAGCGGCAGCACTGCGATCGCATTGCGCTGTTCGGCATTGACCGCTTCGCGGTGTTTGTACCACCAGGCGCCCACCGCACTGAGCACGGTTACCAGCAGGCCGGCCATCGCCAGCGTGAGATAGATTTGCCACCGAGTATTCCGGCCAAAAGTCCGGGTCGCCGCCCGCAGCTTGGCGGTGTTGGTTCCGCTCTTGATTTGCCCAGACTCGGTCTCGCGCTTCAGCAGCGCCAGGTCCGATTTCATTTCGGCCGCGCTCTGGTAGCGATGGTTGCGGTCCTTTTCCATCGCTTTGCCGATGATGCCCTCGAGTTCGATGGGAATCTTCAGGTTCAAGTCGCGCGGCGGTACGGGCTTCGAATGCAACACGGCATCCAAAGTGACCAGAGAATTATTTCCCGTGAACGGCTTCTTGCCGGTGGCCATTTCGTACATGACCACGCCAAAGGAAAACAGATCACTGCGGGCGTCTACCGTCTCACTGCGCGCCTGCTCCGGCGACATGTATACGGCCGTGCCCGGGATGACGCCAACCGCCGTCAGGGAATTGTCGGCCCCGGCATCATCTTCCGTTCCCAGGTTGTGCACGAGTTTCGCCAGCCCGAAGTCGAGCACTTTGACCTGCCCGCTCGGGGTCAGAAAAATATTGGCCGGCTTGATGTCACGATGCACGATGTTCTTGGAGTGCGACGCCACCAGCGCGTCGGCCACCTGCACTCCCACGTCGAGGACTTTGTCTACCTCCATGGCATGGCCAGAGATGCACTGTTTCAGGCTCTCACCGTCGAGCTTCTCCATCACGATGAAGGGATGCCCGTTGTTGTCTTCAATACCATGGATGGTGCAGATATTGGGATGGTTCAGCTGCGAGGCCGCCCGTGCTTCGCGCGTAAACCGCTCCAGCGATTTGGGGTCGCCGGCCAGATTCTCGGGGATGAATTTCAGGGCAACGTGTCGCCCGAGCTTCAGGTCTTCGGCCTCGTAGACGATACCCATACCACCGCCCCCAAGTTTTCCGAGGATACGATAGTGGGATACCTGCTGACCGATCATGAGCTGTTCCGACCGTACTCGGCGGTAATGTTAGGCTCCCCACCGACTCCGGTCAACTCCCAAGGTTTCCGCGGACATAGCGAGGTCGTGGGAGTGCGGTCGGAGTCGGAACCAGCGCCGTCTTCTTAACTAGCTTCATCGATGCATCCCGATTTGAATCGCTTCCCAGATTTGTCTCAGCCACGTCCTTCGGTAAGATGCTTGGCGCTCCGCGTTGGGTTTTGCCCAAATACCATAACAGAAGGGACTTGCGTGCCACCGCATGTCTGCCGACGGACTCACACAAACTGGAGAGCATCTTTATGAAAGCCGTGACTCATTCGAAACGCCCGCCCAACCCTTCGTCGATCGATACAGATCGCCACAGCGCCATTCGGCGACGCGCGGAAGAGATCTACATTCGCAACGGCAGAACCCCTGGCCGTGACATAGAGAATTGGGTGCAAGCCGAAACAGAAATCCTCCGTGAGGCGGAGTGCCGTTCAGGTCGAGCCGCGGTCGTGGTCAAAGTCAGCGGCGTCCGCTACGTGGGTGAGTACTCAGTCGAGGCCGCCGACGGCTACGCTCCCGGCGAATTCGCGGCCGGCGATCCGGTGATGGTGCGTTTTGACGCCGATAAAATGTTTTTGAGACGCAGCGGCGGCTTGGAACTGGAGACGACGATCGTCAAGAAAATCGGCTGAGGTTCTCCCTGCAACGAGGGCTCGCCCCGACAATTGTTGCCGCATCTGCGCGCAGAGCCGCCGCTGCCGACGTCGCCAAAGTGAAGTGTTTCCCGCATAGATAAGGGCGTCGGTCGACCCCAGACCCAGTGTGCAATTTCTTTCGCAGCATCGCGGTTTTCGGCACTAGAACATTACAGATCCCCTTTGTTCATAAATCTAGTGCGCCCAACGTCGCGTTGGGTTAGAATGACTCGCCAAATTGTTCTCGCCCAAAGCCTTTCCCCAGAAGGAGGCTCCCCCCGTTGGCGAGTAGCCCAACCGTTAACAAAACGTGAGCCAACTTGCTGAATACAGGAGGAAGTGCAAATGAGACGAGTAATTGTGTTTTCGGCTGTCGCCGCGCTGCTATTGGGGAGCGCGATTTCTACGCCTGCCCAGGAACGATCTTTAGCCCACAAGGGCAGAGTGGTCATTCCTGATTCCAGTATTGAACGCCCTGAGGACGTCGGGTATCGAATGCATACGAATACCCGAGTCTTTGTACCTGCGAACCGGGCCAAGTGGGGAGCTGAACCAAGTGGACTAGCCTTGCCCGACGTCGCCGGTTTGACTCCAGCGGGGCCCCCGTTCACCGGCTACGCCTTCGAGACACCAGCTTCACTTGCCTGTCTCTATGGTCTGGTGACGGCGGTAGCCGGCTGTAATCCCAACACTTTCAAAACCAATCCCACCGGTGGCACCAAGGCCATCGGGATCGTCGATGCTTACGACTATCCGACCGCGATGGCGGATCTGAATGCCTTTTCGACACAGTTCGGTTTACCCAAGGTGACCGCGACGACCTTCAAAGTCGTTTTTGCCGGAGGGACCGGCGGATGTGCCGGAACTGATCCGGGTAACAATCCCGGATGGGAAGGAGAGCAGGCGCTGGATATCGACATGGCCCACGCCATGTCACCCAATGCCAAGATCTTCCTGGTCGAGGCGGCTTCGAATTCGCTTACCGATCTTTTGGTCGCCGAGGACTGTGCCACCAAACTGGTGGCGGCAGCGGGTGGCGGCGAGATCTCCAACAGCTGGGGTGGGTCTGAGTTCTCAACCGAAACCACGATGGACTCGCATTTCGTACATGCCGGGATCGTTTACTTGGCCTCGAGTGGCGATTCGGCTGGAACGTCATGGCCAAATGCTTCCACGAATGTGGTTTCCGTCGGCGGCACTACCACCAGAAGAGTGAATAGTGGTGCTACGTTTGCAAACTTCATCGCCGAGGCAGCGTGGGAGGACGGTGGCGGAGGGTTGAGCCTCTACGAACCTCGCCCCTCGTACCAGAGCGTGCTACCGGCGGCGAGCCATCGGCTCGTGCCAGACGTCTCCTCGGACGCCAACCCGAACACAGGGGTCTGGGTCTATGACAACAACCCCTCTGGCGGTTGCTGCTGGTATGTATACGGCGGGACGAGTGTCTCCTCGCCAACGTGGGCCGGCATCGTAAATAAGGCTGGTCACTTTGCCGCGTCGAGCGCTGCGGAGCTTACTACCATCTACAACGCCTACAACAACGCGACGACCTACGCTGCGGACTATCACGACATCACCACTGGCTTCTGCAGCTTCTACGATGCAAACCTCGCGGTAGCCAAGTGGGACCTTTGCACCGGCGTCGGCAGCCCCAAGACTTACGTTGGGAAGTGAGCACTGCCAACGGCATGTAACACGGTCACTCTAGGTTAAGGCCCTGCTGGAAAAGCAGGGCCTTTTTCCTGTGTGCCGAGCATGTTCGACAACTCGAGGGTGAAAGTCCCTTTGACAGCCTGATGGAGGTGAAGTCATAGCGAAGCGCAAGGGTGAAATAACACTCGCCGCGAGGCGGGGCCTGAAAGAAGCGCGGAGCAAAGACGCGAGCCGATGAACAAGAACCGGATACGAGGCCTACGGTGGCGGGCGAGCGGGCAAGTGACTGCGAAGCCCAAATCCATCAAGCTCACTGGTGGTAAATCCGGCGGTTGCGCGTCGAAAGTGGTCGAACTTACCTCGGGAGATCTGCGGCATGTCACACAACGTGACTGAGGATGAAGAGATTCACCCTGACCGTGTCGCAGAAGTCAGCAGAGGGCAAAGTAGGTCATGCAGTCGGCAAAGCTACTGAGGCACTCCAAAGCCGAAAGGCGGAGCAAACAAGATAGGCCGAGCCGGGAACGATGATCCGAAGGCCCGAACGGTACCCCGCAAGGGGAATAAAGGGAAGGGCAAGTAAGCAGCGCGACTCATGAGCGGACAGCGGCAGAAAAACCAGCCCGAACAAGAGGTGCTGGCCTTTCCGGTGGAGGGTAGGAGTGATGCTCCGAAGGCCACCGAGCAAGGGACCGAAACGCACATGGCGAAGCGCCAGTCCGAAAGCCTGGCTTCCGTGCTCCTCCCGGCCCTGGCAGGAGTTCCGGTTTTGATGTCGTCCGTGTGCAGGTCACCCTCGGCGAGATGGAGTCAACGGGAAACCGGAGGAACTCATTGTCTTGCCGCAAGGCGGCAGCCTTTCAGGGGTGGCACGAGCCGGATGAATCGAGAGATTCACGTCCGGCTCTGTGAGCGGCTCGGGGCGAAATTCCCCGGGCCGACTCGGCGGAGGCGGGGCGACCCGTCCCCCTATGCCGATTGCGTCTGCGGCATTTCCGTTGACCAGCTTCGACCAACTCTTGAGGCTCTAGAGAGGGAAGACTTTGCACGAAAGCGATGTAGAATCGGCTGCCGGTCAGAAACAAAGTCTCGGCCATGCCGAATGACGGGACGAACGATGAACCCCAAAGGCAGAATTCTTGTCGGAGTACTTACCGCTCTTGCCATGATGATGCTGACGTTTGCGCTGCGAAGAGGCGGCGCCTTGCGCGACGCGATGCTGGTGCAGTTTCCCGTGACCGTGGGGATCTGGGCGATTTTCGTGCTGCAGTTCGTGAAACTGAAATCGCGTGGCGGCCAGTCTGAAGTCTACGGCAGGGTGGAGTAATGCTCGGCTAGCTGGATTAACCCGGGTAGAGCCCTGCCGATGCCCCCACCCACTCCATTTTCTTGTTGTGATCCACGCCCATCATCAGCCCCCGCCCCATGCGAATAATCGTCAGCACCGGCGTCAGTTCTTCCTGCCAGACATACATGACCCTAACCTCAGCTTTGGTTCCGCCAAACGGCGTGGCGATCACCGGCTCAAAGTGCATTCGCTCCTGCAGAATGTAGTAAGGACGTTTCTCGGGCGGAATCGCCAGAATGTCTTCCTTCTTCGGAGCAATCACGACGCCTAGCCCGGCGAAAGAATACAGCGGCTTCAGAGCGTAATTTTCCAGCTCCCGAGGAATCGCGTCGAGCCGATCCAGAAACCATGTCTTTGGCACCGACTCATGCTTCAGGTAGGGAATCGAGAACTTGCTGATGCGGAAATACCAGTTGGGATGCCCCGCCCACTCCACATCGAGCTCATCGCGCCAATCAAACCCAAGCTTGACGTTTTTCCGCTCGAGCTCGTCGACAATCGCACGGTTGTAAATTCGCCGGATGGGCACGCGCTTTCCGTCGCGCTCGTAATAGAGCCGCGAGCCTTCCTTCTTGATGTCGACAATGTCGACCGTCCGCACGCCCAGCATCTTTTCCGTGAGCAAGAAATCCGGCAGGGTCTTCTGCTCCTGCGGGTGAATCTCCATCAAAATCACGTTCTCGGGATCTTGCGAGCCGACAATCGCGCGCCGCAACAGGCTGCGATAAGACGTCGCATCAAGCCCACTCAGGAAGTACTTGAGCCCTAGAGCGTCCAATCCGTAAACGTCGAGATACGCATCAGCCAGGGGACCCTGATAGGCATACAGAGAAGGGAAGGCCTGCAACTCCACCAGCTTCGGATGCAGTTCCCCGCGAGCATCCCGCACCAGGCCGAAGTCGACCTGCACGAACATCGGATGCGAAGGCTCGTTCGGGACTTTGAACTCGGCGGGAACGGCCTCATCCGACTTTGCGTGATATTCGGGATTGTCCACCAGTTGCCGAATCAACTCTTGCCCGTCGCGAGCCATCTGATCGATCAATTCCTTCGGGAAAAAGCACGGCGTTTCCGACAAGCGAAACTGCACATGCGTTCCGCAAACGTCGTTAATCCGTCGCAGGAATTGCTGATATTTGTCGGGAGTGAAACTGTCGTTGAACTGCTTTCGTAAGGAAGGGATCATTGATTGCAGCCGGCGTCACAGCGGCCCTGGCGAGCGAGGAATTTGAAGGCTAAGAGCCAAGAACTAACAGCCAAAAGCTGATTTCACACCTCCACCAGAAATTTCCCCTCGCGCATGATCTGCTCGTCATCCACCCAGATGTTGAACTTCCGCCCCACTACGTCAATATGCGTGGTCGAATCCCAATCTGCACCCGTGTGCGCCCCATACGGATTGCCAAACGCAATGTGCACGCCGGGATACTTCTCGTCCTGCAAAATCTGACCGATCACCTTTTTTAAATCGATGTTGGTTCCGATGGCGAACTCACCTACGCGATCGCTGTTGCCGTCGGTATGGGTGTAGCGCCAGAAATCACTCTCCAGTTCGTGATTCTCAGAATGCGCCTCCGTGAGCCGGTTGGCTTTCATGTGCACGGTGAGTGGATTCTCCTGCAGGTCGCCAAACTTCGCGCACAAGTAATCGCCGACTACACCATCAATCACAAAGGTTCCATTCACTTCGCCTGGGGTCGTGAAGATTTCGCCCCCTGGAAGATTGCCCCATTTCTCCGGCGTGATAATCCCGCTGGTTTTCAGCCACTTGTAGTTGGGATTCAAGTCCGCGGTGAGATCCGTGCCGGCGGCGGTTTTCGCCCGGATCTTCGAAGCCTTGCGCACCATCTCGACGACCTTCTGACTCAGCCGGTCCACGCGCCTAAAGTCTGCGCGCATTCCCTCCAGCATGATCTGCCGGTTGATGTTCACCATGTGCGCATGACGTATCCTGCGCCGGTTGACGACGTCGGTCATCTGGATGCGCGACCGCAATTCGTTGGCCTGCACCTGCACCGCAAAGATCGAAACCTCGCTGGTTTCAAGGTCGTCGAGAATTTCATGCGGCAGATCCTTCAGCGGGCGATCCGCCAGGTCCTCCAGAACCCAGGCACGGTAGGGGGCCCCCAATTTCTCGATCTCCCGCACGACGGCCGCAGCGATCTCGATCGTAGCCTCGTCAGTGATCACGCAAACCTGCTCGCTGGGCTGGACGCGTAGACAAACATTGACCGCGTTGTAAGCTCCCGGGGTGTATTCAGGATCAAATGGAATGTTGAGGGTGCCCCGTCCTTGTCGCGTTTTTGGCGACAGCGCGGGGATTTTGACTTTCTCTGCAGAATTGCTCATTACCCGATTTTTCTGACGGCGACCGGTTCGTCGCTTTCAGCCAGACCCGCCTCCGTCTCCTCAATGATGTAGTCGACCACTTTCTTCAAATCCCCAGTCTCCTGGAACACGCGCAACTGCCGGTCGGCGCCGCTGCCCGTTTCCACCATCGTGCGGATGTAATTCAACTCCTCGCGCGAATCCAGTTCATCCACTACGTCGTCGACGAACTCCAGGTACTCCCGCACCAGATCGCGCGCCGGGACTTCCGCCTGCTTGCCGAAGTCGATCAGCTTGCCGTCGAGCCCGTAGCGTGCCGCCCGCCACTTGTTCTCCATAATCAACGCACGGCGGTAAAGCCGGAAACCCTGATTTGCGGTATACAGCTTGTACAGCTTGGCCACCGTAGCCTGAATCAGCGCCGCAATTGCGATGGTCTCATCCGCCCGCATGGGAATGTCGCACACGCGGAACTCAAGTGTATTGAAGAAGGGATGCGGCCGGATGTCCCACCAGATTTTCTTCGCGTTATCGATGCAGTTGGTCTTGATCAGCAGCTTGATGAAATTCTCGTACTCGCCCCAACTGGGAAAATAATCCGGAATATTGGTTCGCGGAAATTTGTCGAATACCTTGCAGCGATACGATTTCAAACCGGTGTTCATCCCCAGCCAGAAGGGGGAGTTGGTCGAGAGTGCCAGCAGGTGCGGCAGAAAGTACCGCGCATGATTCATCATGTGGATCGCGGTCTCGCGATCGTCGATGCCGACGTGCACGTGCAGCCCGAAAATCAAGTTCGCCCGCGCCACAAGCTGCATGTCTTCGACGATATTCTTATAGCGCTGGTCGGGATGAATTTCCTGTACTCGCCAATCCCCAAACGGATGTGTCGCCGCGGACGCGAGACGCAGCCCATTCTCCCTGGCCAGCCGCACCATGTTGCTGCGCAGTTTCTTAACCTCGGCCTTCGCTTCCTTGATGTTCTTGCACACCGACGTCCCCACCTCGACCACGGACTGGTGCATCTCCGCCTTCACCCGTTCCTGAAGAATCATCTGGCCCTTCTCCAGGATTTCGGCATGAATGTGCGACCGCAGATCGCGTGTCTCCGGATCTACGGTCTGATATTCTTCTTCAATCCCGATGGTGAAAGTAGGCAACATACTAGGTCTTGTCATTCCGAGCGAAGTCGAGGAACCTGCTGTTCGCCGGCAGCGCCCAGCTGCCGGTGTCCCATGTCTCGCGGCCCTTGCGAGCATTTGGGGAAGAACAAGGCCCTAACAGTATAACAATGAGGGGAAAATCCGGACGGATCAGGTCAGTCCCATTCCTTGTTTTCCTTGACCCGCGCCTTCACGATCTTCTTCACCAGCGCGTCCGGTAAGGGCTTATCTGACGGGAACTGAATCGTCCCCTTGGAAGTACGGTAACCACTCAGTTCTTTCTCGAACTGGTCGAGCACGCCCGAGCCTGTTGGGAAAAGGCTGCAATGGTTCTTAAAGGCCGCGTAGCCCACCAGCATGCCGTTGTATTTGAACATCGGGATCCCGTAGCTGATCACCTCGGTGGTCTCCGCCGGCACGACCGACCGGATCACGGCGCGAATGTGCTTCAGGGAGGTGCGCGCAGGTTCTGGGGTGCCAGCCAGATATTCGTCCACTGTCTTAGGCGCGTTACCGCCCATTCTCGAGACGCGAGCAGACTTCTTCTTCATAAACCGAATCCCTTGCCCTCTAGTTCCCGCGCTTGGGCGCAGCTTTCGGCACCGGTTGTCCCGTCAAGAACTCCGCCCACCGCAACCCTTTCACAGGACTCTCTCCGCTCTCAGCCAACTTCACCGCCATTTCCGCCACTGCATTCACAATCCAGTCAAAATTCTCCTGCCCGACCGAGGTGATCTCGGCATCCGGCGCCGGATTCAGAAAGTCGATCGCATACGGCACCCCAGCCTCCACCGCAAACTCCACCGTGTTCAAGTCGTACCCCAGAGCCCGACACAAATTCAACGCATCCCTCTCAATACGCTCGCGCAGCGCGTCCGAAGACGGGGGTGGGTTACCCTTCACATACCGCTCATGATGCGGCGCCTTCGGGTCGTACTTCATGATGTGCACCTTCTCTTGCCCGACCACGTAGCAACGGTAGTACTCGTCGAATTCGACACCGCGCTGCAGCGTCATGCACAAATCGCCCGTCTGGTTGTAATGATGAAAGAACTCCTCTGGCGTATGAACCTTGTAAACGTGCTTCCAGCCGCCGCCGGAATAGGGCTTCAGAAACGCCGGAAAGCCGACATAGTCGAACAACTCCTGCCAGTTCAGCGGAAAAATCAGATTCCGCATCGAACGGTCCGTCGTCCCTTCGGGATGTTTGTTGTGCGGCAGAATCACCGTCGGCGGAATGGCCACGCCCATCTTGTGCGCCAAGGCGTAGTTGAAGAACTTGTCGTCCGCCGTCCACCAGAACGGATTGTTCACCACAATCGTCCCGTGCAGCGCCGCATTTTTCAAATACGCGCGATAGAACTGGATATCCTGCGAAATCCGGTCGATGATCACGGCATACTTCTTCGGCTCATCCATCCGGATGCCGCCGATCTTTACGAACTCCGCTTCAACGCCGTCGACCTTCAGCGAGTTGATCTTTTCAACGATCGCGGGCGGAAACGTATTCTCCATCCCAAACAAAATCCCAATCTTCTTCACAAAGCACGCTCCGTTTTCGATTTGCCATCCTGAACGCAGTCGAAGGATTCCAGCACTCCCTGGCGAAAGTCAGCGCTATCTCAAGTTCTTCTACATTATGTTGGCTCCGTCCTCTTCTGTTGCTCGTCCCAGAGCCGATACTGCGTGATGACGTCCTGCATTGCGTTTCCCAGTTTCGACAGCGGATGTTGGTCCTCTCGCAAACTTTCCTCTGAAGCCTTGGCCGCGAGTACTCCGGAGTCGGTCAGCGCATAGAAGAACACCTGCCCCCGTTCCGGAAGGGGGTATGAATCTGTTGCCTTCAAGTGGGACTTGGACTCCTGAGCGATGTCTACTGCTCGCTCTGCAGCCAAGCGAATTGGAGCCTGCCCGTGCCCACCTATGTAGCCGCCACCACCGCTGAGGTAAACGCTGGCACTCCCATCAGACAGAGCCACCACTGTTGCCGTTCCATTCGCGAGAGTCCAGTCCATTAGGACGCCCCAGGGATAGGTCGGCCCGCGGCTGGGGGCCAAACCACAACTGGCCGTAGTGCCCCGCAATACCCGATCCCGCAACCCCGTGTACAACTCCGCATGCGTGGCCGCTGACTTTCCGGCGCCCGGTTTTTTCCTGACGCTGAGGGATTCATCTCGTGACCTTGTAACAATCTGAAAGAAAACCCACAAAGTAACGATCACCGCTAGGACGACAATCGCAATGATAAATCTCATGGTTTTTGTCGAACGATTAACTCACAGCGCGGGCCTAGAAATACTTTCCTGCCATCCTTTGCCAGAGCGGCCAGTCGTGCTTCGAGTTATCGCCCCAAACATCCAGCCAGTGCGGGATTGCCTTGCCATTCAAAATTGCCGAGAACTTGATGTTGGCATCCAGGCAGATGTCCCAATCCGCCGACCCCAGCACGATTTTCATTTGCCGGTAGCGGCTCAAGAACCAGTCATCGGACATGTTCGGCAAAAAGTCCGGCGGGTTATTGAAATAGCAATCGTCGTCGTAATACCCATCCAGAAACTTGTGGACATCAAACGCCCCGCTCATGCTCACGCAATGGGTCACTACATCGGGGTGTTTCAAAGCAAAATTCACGGTGTGGTAGCCGCCGAAGCTGCACCCGGTCACTGCGAGCTGCGGGGTCTGATTTTTCCACCGGACGAAGGGCAAGAACTCATGCAGAAGATAGCGCTCATATTGCAAATGACGCAGCACCCGCACCCTCGGGTGCACGCCCTTGTTGTACCAGCTCTCGGTATCGACGGCGTCCGGACAAAATACCTGCAACTCGCCGCGCTCGATCTTCGGAGCTAACACCCCAATCATCCCGCGGTCTTCATACTCGAAAAACTTCCCCATCGACGTAGGGAAGACCAGCAGGGGCGTCCCCGCATGCCCGAAGACCAGCGCCTCCATGTCGCGGTGCAGTTCCTGGCTATAACCCTTGTGATATTCGCGATTCATCGTGAGAGTGAAAGCCACTCCGCAGAGACGTTGCTTACAACGTCCCTCTAGCAGCCGAAGTATATTACCCGATCACGGTCGGAATGGCCTACTGAGGATGCTGCGGTCTTTAGGATGCTGTGTTTCGCGGGAGATCCTTCGCTCCGCCTGAAAAACGGCTCCGCTCAGGATGACCCCGATAAGGTAAGGAAGCGAACTCGCGGGGTTGGCCAGTAGAACGCGGGCAGCTCAATCCGGAGGTGAGCCGCCCGCTATCATTCGGTACGGTTTGTTGAGAAAAAAACAGGGTCTATTGCTACTCGCCGGCCTTCGACATGTGCACGGCAATCACTTGCCATTGCTCGCCGCGCTTCTGAAAGACGGTTGTCATGCGGATTTGCTCGGCTTTGTCCGGAACCTGCATTTCGACGGCTCCCATTAATACGGCGGTGTCGCCAAAGATGCGCACGGTGGAATCGTGGAGAATGGACTTCGGGAAGTGGTTCGCGTGCGTTCCATCCGGCGGCACTACGTCTGTTTTGCTCAGCACGCCACCGCCGAAGGAAGTTCCCATGAAATCGTCGGCAAACATCTTCCGCAGAGCCGGCAGGTTGGGTACGGCCTCGGCGTCGAGCCAATTCTGTTCCAGTTTGCGAAAGTCGTCTTCAGTCATATTCGCCGGTACGCTCGCAGCATTCGGACGCCCGAATGCGAGCACGCAGAGGCAACCAGCGAGGCTCAATACAGCCATCCACATTTTCATAACCACTCCTTGAATGTGATATCTCGACCCCATTCCCGATTAGTTGCCTAGACACCTGAGGGTGGCGGAAAGTTCCCATGTACAAGAAGGATTTTGGGCGCATCAGGAGACTGCAAGCCGTTCGGGTGACTTAGGATAGCGGCCGCATGAGTCGTCTCACGCGACCGATGACAAGACCGGCGTCCGAGCAATGATTTAGAGTAATATCGGGTCGCGATACATGTTCCAGTTCCTGACCAAGCTCGTCCCGCGGTCCGCCATCTTCGTGCTTATGGTCCTGACCCTGGCTGCCGTCGCGGCGTTTGCCGCAGTCAGCCATTTGGTAGCCCGCTTCAACGCCAACCAGCAGTCCCGCGGCCGCAGGCTCTACTCTCAAGGGATGGCGGACCTCAATGCCGGGGGCGCCGACCGCGCCATCGAGGAATTCCGCGCCGCGCTTACTTGCGACCGGGCTAACCCCCAGTATCAGCTCAGCCTGGGCCGCGCTCTGCGCGATACCGGGCGCCTCGACGAAGCCGAGTCCTATCTTGAGTCGTTGTGGCAGCGCACGCCGGAGGACGGCACCATCAATCTCGCACTGGCTCGCGTGGCCGCCCGGCGCGGCTCGGTTGACGACGCGCTTCGCTACTACCATAACGCGATGTATGGCGTCTGGAGCACCGACCCCGAAGCCAACCGCCGCGACGCACGCCTGGAACTTGTCGAATTTCTTTTGCGGAAAGGTGCCGACGCTCAGGCGCAGTCCGAACTTGTGGCCCTGGCCGCTTTTCTGCCGCCCGATCCCGCGCTTCACCTACGCGCTGCCGTTCTTTTCGCTCAGGCTCAAGACTATCCCGATGCGCTCGCGGAATATGAGCGAGTTCTGCGCCTTGATCATGGAAATTCGA
This sequence comes from uncultured Acidobacteriaceae bacterium, assembly GCA_963768265.1. Classification (GTDB taxonomy): domain Bacteria; phylum Acidobacteriota; class Terriglobia; order Terriglobales; family Acidobacteriaceae; genus Sulfotelmatobacter. Next base: position 60,331 of record CAVYHM010000046.1, on the reverse strand, counting down.
CCGCGCTGGCAGGGGCGGGAGAGGCCGCCTATCACGGCGGGCGTTACCGCACCGCGGAGCGCTACCTGCGCCTCGGCCTTAATGCCAAACCGCAGGATCCGACCTTGCGCTATCTGCTATCGTCAGCCAACCTGATTCTCGAAACCGACCCGTTCGTGCGTCGTATTTCCGATGCCGAACGCAACCGCCGCATTGCAGCTGCTTTCTCGAAGGCGGGCGAGCGCCTCAGAGCGTGTGCCCAACAAAGAGGCTTCAATCTCGCCGGCGCAGGCGATCCGTCTGTGGCCTCGTCTCTGTCGCCGTCCCATGCGTCGCCACCGCTTGCGGTTCTGGAATCACGCTGGATGGCCACACGAAGCGATCTCCCACGCCTACATTCCGCCGGTGAAGCCGACTTGCCTGACGCGATCATGGATCTCGTTTTTCAGATCGAGCAGCAGACTGCAGAAGACTGTGGAGAGCCGCAAGGGGTTGACCAGGCCCTGCTTCTGATCTCCCACGATCGAGAGACGGCCGACCGATGAGCGATCTACCCGCAGCGCCGCCTTCCGCCGGTCCCACCAGCGCCGCCGGCTTTCGCTTTCGACCGCGGCGCATGTTCGCGGCCGTGGAAGGCGTCTTTGACGAGGACCGCTTCTTCCTGATCCTCTCCGTCTTCATCGGCATCTTCTCAGGCCTGGCCGTTGTTTGCTTCCGCCTGGCCATTGACTGGACCCATCTGGCGCTGCTTGGTCCGCTCCCGCAAGCTCACACCTGGCGCCTATTCGTGGTGCCGTCGCTTGCCGGACTCGTGGTCGCGGCCCTCGTCCTCCATGTTTTTCCTGGCGTTCGCGGCAGCGGCGTCAATCAGACCAAGGCTGCGCTCTACATCTACAACGGCTTCATCCCGTTCCGCACCGCGATCGGCAAATTCTTGTGCGCTGCGCTCGCCATCGGCGCGGGCCACTCACTTGGCCCGGAGGATCCGTCGCTGCAGATCGGCGCCAGCCTGGCTTCTGCTCTCGGACGCCAACTCCAGCTCTCGCGCGAAAAGCTGCGCCTGATGGCGCCGGTGGGGGCCGCGGCAGGTCTGGCCGCTGCCTTCAACGCTCCTATTTCCGCAGTGCTGTTCGTCATCGAGGAAGTCATTGGACGCTGGAGTGCCGGAATTCTCGGCTCCGTAGTACTTTCCGCTGTTGCCAGCGTCGTCGTCGAGCGGTGGTTCCTCGGCGCCGAGCCGCTATTTCGTATTCCAGTCACTACTTTCCAACGTCCTGCCGAGCTGATCGCCTATGCTGTGCTCGGGATCGCGGGCGGTGTGGCCGCAGTGATCTTCGCTAAGGGTATCGGCTTCCTGCGCCCTTGGCTCAAGGCCTTGCCGCGCTGGACGCAATACTTCCAACCTGCGCTTGCCGGACTGCTCATCGGGCTCATCGGCTATTTCGGGGCGCCTCAGGTGATGGGCGCGGGCTACGACTTCATGGATCAGGCCATGCACGGCCAATTTGTCTGGCAGATGTTCGCTGCGCTGGCGGCGCTCAAGATTCTCGCTACTACGCTGTCGTTTGTCAGTGGAACGCCCGGCGGCATGTTCGCGCCCACGCTTTTCATCGGAGCGATGCTGGGCGGTGCGGTGGGTGGCGTCGAGCGCATCTTCTTTCCCCACCTTTCGGCTTCCAGCGGAACCTACGTCCTCGTCGGGATGGGCGTACTGTTCGCTGGATTCCTGCGCGCTCCTATGACTTCCGTTTTCATGGTGCTAGAAGTCAGCGGTAACTACGAGATCATCGTCCCGGTCATCGTCGCCAACACTTTCGCTTACCTGGTTTCCCGCAGCCTGCAGCCCACCCCAATTTTCGATCTGCTGACGCGGCAGGACGGTCTCGTGCTGCCCTCGCTCGAAGAGGAGCGTGAAGAAACCATCCTCCGGGTCGAAGATGCCATGCTTCCTCCGCCCCCGATCATCCTCAGCGCCGCCGACTATGTCGACGCCGCCGCGCGTCGCATCGAGGATTCTACCGAGACGACGTTTCCGGTCCGCCTGGAGCCGAGCGGATGGAGCGTCGTGACCCGCGATCTGATCCTGCGTCGTCTAAAGGAAGGCAAAGGCGAGCACACGCTGGGATCGCTGATTTCGTCGCAGCCGCTACCGTACCTGTTTCCCGATCTCCCGCTCGACAACGCTTTGCGCTTCGTGCAGACCAATCCCTTTGTTCCGGTGGTGAACCGCGCCAATCCGCAGAAGCTGGAAGGAATTGTTTCCAGCCAATCGGTCTTTGCGAAGTACGGGGCGCAACAAGGCAGGGGTGAGGTTTCTGTGGAGCATTCCAGCGGGGTACGGAAGCCGCCGACTTCAGAGCTTATTTAGCCCGTCGAGGGCGGCCACCTTGTAAGCTTCCGCCAGTGTCGGATAATTAAAGACCGTATCGCGGAAATATTCGATGGTTCCGCTCATGGCCAGCACCGCTTGTCCGATGTGCACGATTTCCGCCGCCCGATCGCCAATGATGTGTACACCGAGCAGCTTCAACGACTCGGGATCGAACAATATCTTCAGTAGCCCCTGATCGTCGCCGAGCATTTGTCCTTTAGCCAGTTCCGAATATCGCGCCAAACCGCTCTCGTAAGGTGTCTTGTTGCGAGTTAACTCCTCTTCCGTTGCACCCACCATGGAAATTTCTGGAATCGTGTAAATGCCATAAGGGATCAAGTTCGGCAGCAAACGGCTGGGCTTGCCAAACATGTGACAACCGGCAAGCCGCCCCTGCTCCATCGAAGTGCTGGCTAAGGCCGGAAACCCGATTACATCACCGGCGGCGTAAATGTGCGGCACAGTGGTCTGAAAATGTTCATTCACGGCAAGCTTGCCTCGGCCGTCTGCCGTCAAACCGGCGGCTTCAATTTTGATCTTGTCGCTGTTCGCGGTGCGGCCGATCGTATACAGCAGCGCTTCTCCGCGGACTTTCTTCCCACTCTCCAGCAGGGCGAACACTTTATCGCGCTCGTCGTCGAACCCCACCGAAATCGCTTTCTCCCCCAGGCGAAAAACCGTCCCTAGTTGCCGCAACTGGAAGCACAAGCTCTCAATAATCTCCCGGTCCACAAAATCCAGCAGCGTGGGGCGTTGATCGAGCACGGTCACCTTCACCCCCAGAGCCGTGAACATGGACGCATATTCCAGCCCGATAATCCCAGCGCCGACCACGATCAGTTCGCGGGGGATTTCATCCATGAAATGGACCTGATCCGAATCAAAGATCCGCTTCCCGTCCACCGGAATTCCGTCGATATGGGCTGGCCGAGTACCACAGGCGATCAGGATTTTTTCTCCGCGAACGACTTGCACCCCCTCTTCGGTCACAATTTCAATCGTGTGCGGATCGGCAAAGTGCGCGTCGCCTTCCAGAGCATTCACATAATTGCGGCGAAGCTGCGCCTTGATCACATCCACTTCCCGCGTCATGACCGCGTTGGCCCGCATCACCAGGTCCGACATTATGATGCGGTCTTTCACCACGTAACCGCGCCCATAGAATGACCGCTGCCGCAGCCCGCTGAGGTAAAGCACAGCTTCGCGCAGCACCTTGCTGGGGATCGTCCCCGTGTGAACACAAGTTCCACCGATGGCCAGGCGCCGGTCGATGATGGCGACTTTCTTGCGCATCTTCGCGGCGCAAATCGCACCCTTCTGCCCCGCCGGACCGCTTCCAATCACCACCAGATCGTATTCGTTAGCCTGCATAAGTGTTGGCTGACCTGCAGCAAGAAATTAGCACCGATCTACTTTTTGCGAAAGCTATCTTCACCATCGGCTGCAGAATTAAGACTCCTTTAATAAATGCCAGACGGTGCCGATGAAAAAGGCCCGCTCCATAGAGCGGGCCTGCGATTGGGGCAAGACGTACAACTACCTTCGGCAGCTACGAACCATTCGAGCAGACTCCCAGCGATTCTCCTTGGAAGCTCAGCCACCCGTTCACCGTAGTACTGGTCGGTGCTCCGAAATAAGGAAGGGTCACCAGGTCCTGCAGATTGTAGGTGAACCCGTGGAGCACGTAGTGGTAGCCGCCATAATTTGCATTCCCCTCCAGCGGGTCGCCCACTTCCAGAATGCCGCAGGGGGTATTGTTGCCGTTGAAGTTCACGGTTAGCGGATCGTCCGCCCACTCGCCTGCCTCATGCGACAACGCCGACACATCTTGCGAGAACACTCCCGCATGATCCACATAGGTGGCCTCCGAGTACGACTGCGGATTGCTGATGCTGCCCTCCGAGCTGTGATACCCGCCGATGCAGCAGCCCCCGCCCTGAGTCAAATAGGTGTCGTAAGTCAGGAAGATCGCGAACTGATTGGGCTGAATCCCCAGCTTGTTGATCAGGTTCGGGAGCTGCGCATCGAACCAGTTGATGTCGACCAGCGCCGCCGTGAAGCCGAATACCGATCCCCTTTTGCCATAGGTTCGGGAGGGACTCAACGTCTGCTCCGCCAGCACGGTTGTACTCAGTAGCAGGTGTGAGTTGAGATGGCTCTTCACCGTACCCCAGAAGTTCGCGCGCTGAAAGGCGTCGATGTACTGGGTGGTTCCCACGTTCACCCCGCCTTGCGTGTAGGTCGTCGTCGAGTCAAATATTGGGGAATGCAGCGTGTTGGTCGTGACCGAATTGCCGTTGGAGAGCACGTGCGCGGGGTCGTACGTACTCTTCGTTCCATTGCTGTTGGTGATCACGATCTTGACGGGAATGAGGTAGGTCGTGATGACTGCGGTCGTGTTCGTCGAAGGCGCTGCTCCGACCATGTTGTAGGTGTATCTTGTTCCCGCGTAGGTGAAGGACCCATTCCAGCTCTGAAGCGGAGCCGCGGGCGCCAGCGCGAGGTCGTTGCGCAGATGCGGCGGCATGACGACGAAGTGTCCGCGCGGCTCGACCACCTGGGCGTCTTGCGCCCACGCGGTCCGGGTAAGGGAAGTTGATAGCAGGGCGGCAATTGAAAGGCAGGCAAAACACCTTCTGCTCATAGGATCGCATCTCCTTGGATTTTTCTTTGACGGAGTGACAAAACAAAAACACCCACAACCTCGAGGCGAGTGTGGCTGTCCGGCGAATGACTGCGGGAGACATGCCTCAGAGTGGGACTTCTAGTACCAGATTACATCGCACCCGATTGTGAAAATCGTCTTGGCCTCAGTTTTGTTCTGTTTTTGTAAACTAGAAGTGTCGGGGGTTTCCCCGGCAAAACCGCTGGGAAGACGGGGGATTACGGCGTTAAGGAGTGCGTTGGAAGGCTAGCAAGGAACTGGGCGGTGTTAATCCCATCGTCTTGCCACCCGATTTTTTGAGCGCAGACGACGGGGGCCCGCGTGACCTGATGAGGGCATTCGACATTTTCGGGCACAACGCGGGTCTGGCTTGCGAGAACTATTTCTTGTACCAGTAGATGGCCAAAGCAACCAAGACCACGGTTATAATCCACAGCATTACGTCTTTGCTTCGGTTCTTTTCTTCTGCCATATGGGGAAGTACACCACAGCTGAAATAATGGTTCAAGTATCGCGCTCAATTCCCGAACTTCACGAATGCGGGGCTGCCATCACGGTTTCGCGCTTGCCGCCACCCCAACCCGTTTGTACCCGGTGAACTTAAGAATCTCGCGCACGTGGATGGCGTCCACGCGGAAGTGCAACGTGTCATCGACGCGCACGTAGGCCGGGAACCAGAGACCATCGACCGGCTGGCGGTAGCCCACGAATGTAGGGCGGACGTCCACAGGCTGGTTCTTTTTTTTGCGGATGATTTCGGGCACGCTCTTGCCGCACAGCTTGACGATCTGCAGATCATGATTGTCCACCCATATCCGGCCCTGAAAATAGCGCTTATCCTTCTCCTCCTTCTTGGGCTCGACGTGGAAGACGTAGGTGTCGAGATCGTCCACATGCTGCTGCCCGGCGTAGGTCAGGTTGTAAAGCGGCAGTTCGTCGGGCGCGAGGACCCAAGGCATGAATCTGCGGACGTCGTCCATATCTTCTGCCGACAACACGATTCCGCGTAGCGTGGACTGTTCCGCGAAGGTCACATTTTCAAGGCGTTTGCCCTTCTCGTCGTAGGAGACAGTCGTGACCTCATGGAACTGGCCGTCGACGGCGTTCCCATTGAGGGTTTGCACCATCAAGTCTTGTGTGTAGGTGTAGTGCGCGCGCGCTTCTTTGACCTTTGCTTCCTCGGCGCCGATCTTCTGGATCAGCTCTTGCGGGGTCGTGTTCTTTGGCGGCGTCATGTCGAGCACGCCGTTGCCTTCCGCGCAGTCGGTTTGCGCGGTGGCACGGGGAATCAATGCGGCAACAAACAAGAAGATGCCAAAGGGGCAGAGTGCCTTTTTGATGTGGGCGATCATCTTTGTCTCACGCCGGAAACAATATACCCCACTTGATGGCAGACGTAGCCCCTGGGTTCAGCCGCTGAGGACCCTCGGAAAAGAAAAGGGAAATCGGGCATTCCGCGAATGTGAAAAGTGTTGCGCGTAACTTCACCTTGTCCTTGTAAGCGGCTGATATTACGGCTATTTAAATTGGTATGGAATTTGCACTGATGTACAACGGAAACACTGGACTAACGCCAATGAAACCTATATTGCTCACGCTCTTCATTCTTTGTGCAGCAGCTGCATTCGGACAGGGTGGCGGGGTGCTTTCGAATCAAGCGCAGGTCTTGGCATTCCCCGAACATCCACAGCACGCCGCACCTCATGACATGGCCAGAGAGCAGTCCCTGGTTGGAGGTTCGTCCTACACGGTCGAACATGGGGAGGTTCCGCTGTGGGAGTTTGGGCCGGTCTCCGAAAAGCCCTCGCTCGGCGACGTGGCCCGCGCCTACCGCAAAGACAAGGTGAACGCCAAGAAAGCCGAGATCGTGTTCGAGAAGCAAGGTTCGTAGGCTCCACGGCAGCGACGTCCTGCTTTCGCGTCTTGCACCCTCGCGGCGCGGAGATCACTCTCCGTCCCTAAAATTGCCAACTCCTGGTTGTGTCTCTCAAGGTCCTATTGGATCTCTGCTCGTTCGCGACGCAAACACTGAGTATTGGTGTCTCTTGCCCACCTTGCACAGCGAACCGATCTCGATGAGCACATGCTCGAGCAAAGGGTTGTGGTAGAGCACGTATGCTGGTCTCGGAATTGCGCGCAACGATTGGTCGAAACTGGCGGCCATGCGGCGCAGGCCCGATTCCGGGAAGGGGTTGAAGAGATAGACAACGAGGGGGACATCGGGGAAAGGGAACGCAGTGGCGTCGGCACACACGGACTGGAGGGCAAAGCATTTCTGCGATTCATTCCGGTAACCTCGCAGATTCTCCTGCGCGATCCGGTCGAGCGCCGGCAGGAGTTCGACGCCCACGATCCGGCGAAAGGGATAATCGGAGGCCATCAGCAGCGTGCGTCCCTTGCCGGAGCCGAGGTCGAGGAAGGTAAAGTCTCCAAAATTCAAATCGAAGTCTCGCGCCAGTGTGCTGAGCATCTCGTGAAACAGCGCCGGTTCGGTTGGCTGATACGGCGAGTGAAACACACCCAGTAGCCGATCGCGCCAGCCAACGGCCGCGCTGGTGGTATTGACGCGGTAGTCCCAATCGTAATCGGCATCGCCGTAACGCTGGCGAAGGCGGTCGGGAGTGGAGTCGCGGAGGAATCCCCAGAGCGTGGCGAGGAGGGCCCGGGTGGCCGCAAGCCTTCCTGACCGCACGGCACGGTCTGACCAGTAGCGGCGGGCGGCGGGGAGAAGCTGTGGCTCGGACGCGTACATAAAGGAAATCGTAACGCAGTTCTTGACTCTGGCGCTCTCGACTGGGCCGCGCTCCGTGAGACTGGACCGCCCCTTCGACGTTACTCAGGGCAAGCTACCGTGGCTGTCCCCACATGTAAATGGAACAGGGCTAGAGCTTGGTGTGGAATGTGGGGCGAGCGGCGGGCTTGTATCCGGGAGGCATGCCCGCGGTGATGAAGGGGAAGTTCTCCGGAGTTTCGACCAGGACGCGCCCTTCTGGGGTCAGCTTATACGGAGTTCCGTCGGGATCAACTGGAATCGCTGGAAGGTGCTCAGCCGCTGCTAATTCGGCCATGTTCGCGGGGAGCCGTCCGGCACGCTCGCCAAAACGGGTGACACCAGCCTGCAAGTTGGTGACGTCTTCGTCGACCTGGATCGAGCGCAAGTGCTCGAGGGCGTTCTGGCGGATCTCAGGGAAACGGCTGGTTTCGAAGGTGGCGCTCCACAACATGCGGGCGGTATTGAGGTCTCCGGCATGCTCCGCCATCTGAGCGGCCATCACCTTCATGAAGGGGTGTGCGTTTGGAACCTGCGCCCCGCGCGCGAAGACTTCCGAAGCTTTCTTGTAGTCCTTGAGCTCGGTGTAATAGACAAAGCCTAGATCGTAATAGAGGCGCCAGTTGTCGGGATTGTGAGCGATGCCGTAGTCCATGAGCCCAATCGCGCGGGCAGGGTCTCCGGCGCCGTTGGGCGGAGTGGGCGCCAGGAAACTGGCTCCGAACTCGTAGGCCGGCAGCATCTGGGGATCGAGCGCAGTGGTGATCTCAAGCAGCGGAGCAAGCTCGTTGTACGTCTTTTCGTGATCAAAGTGGCGGTGGCCGAAATACTGCACGGTGCGAGTCCAGTAGATACAGGCCATCAGGCCGCGAAAGCCGAGGCTGGCGCGCTCCACCATCTTCGGCGAATCGATGTACAGAACATCTTCAATCGCCGCTTTCGGACGAATCTGGTCAATGTGACGCAACAGCAGAGCGCTGGCAGTCATGGAGAGGGCCAGGCACGCGCTGGCGACGGCGGTGGTCCGCTGCCGGACGGTCATCTCTGCCTCCGCGCTGCAGCCCGAGCGCTCATTTCAAATTCCTGCGCTCGAAAATCAAAACTGCAGCGCTGAGCACTGTGGCCGAGTAGCACAAGGCATAAAGCGTGTTCTGCAGGATCAGTTGCCCGCCCACCGGCTGTTGATGCGCGACCGCGCTGATCACGTTAAGGGCGGAAAAATTGGGCACAAGATATGCGGCCCCGGTGGCCAACCAGCGGCTGAAGCCGTGCGTCAACCCGGCAAACCCGCGGAGGTCGTCGGCGAAACTGCCGATGACAAATAGTGAGAAGGCGAAGACGGCCGACAACAGCGGGGTTGAGAACGATGAGAACAGCAGCGCTAGTGAACAGATGATGAGGAACTCGAGGATGATGAAATAGAGCGCGACCAGAATCAGGGCGTCGGGTTTGTGGAATTTGTGGGTGACGTAGAGCAGCGCGCCGAACACGCCGATCGCCATGAAAAATGTGTTAACCGCAAGCGTCCCGGCGAGCCCGAAGAATTTTCCCACGATGAATTCCCAGCGCTGGACCGGGCGCGAGAGCACGGTGTAGAGCGTGCGCTTCTCGATTTCTTTGGAGACCAGCCCGATGCCGATGAAGATCGCGATGACGATTCCGAATAGTGAGACCGCGGTGAGGCCGAGATTAACCACGACCAGCCGCTCGATTTCGATGGAAATCTGGCTAACGAAAACGGCGGCGCCGGAAAGCAGCAGGGCAAAGGCGATCAGGTTATAGAGGACGCGGTCGCGAACGGCTTCGCGGAAAGTGTTCGAGGCAATATGGACGATGCGTGCGCTCATCTTCCGTTCCCCATGGCGGTTCCGACCGCGGTCTGAGAATGCTGCAATTTCTCGACGAAATAGGCTTCGAGCGACGTGCGCAACGGCGTGATGGCGATCAGTCGGATGTGCTCGCGGCGCAATGCGTCGATGGCTGCGTCCTGCTGATTTTCGGTGATAACGGCGCGGACGGTCTCGCCCGTGATATGGCATTCGGCGCCCAGAGCCTTCATCGAGGCCGGAATCTGGGTGCCTTGCCAGACGACTTCGACCTTGCCCTGAACGGTTGAGGTCAAATCCTCGATCGCCCCTACGCCGCGCAACGCGCCTTTGTGGATGATGGCAACACGATCACAGAGGGCCTCGGCATCGGAAAGAATGTGAGTAGAAAAAAATACGGTCTTGCCTTCCTGCTTGAGTTCACCCATCAGGTCGCGAACTTCGCGGCGGCCGAGGGGATCAAGGCCGGACATCGGTTCGTCCAAAAATACGAGTTTGGGATTGTGCAGAATGGCTTGCGCAATTCCAGCGCGCTGCAGCATGCCTTTGGAAAATTTGCGCAGCTGCACTCCTTTGACATCGGTCAAGCCTACCCGTGCGAGTACTTCCGGGATGCGCCGCTTGCGGTCCTGCGCCGCAACGCCCGAGAGTTGTCCGTAATAGTCGAGCAATTCGTGTGCAGTCAGGTAGTCGTAAAAGTACGGTTGTTCGGGCAGAAAGCCGATCTGGGCCTTGACTTCGGGATCCGTCCATTCGCGTCCCAGGATCCGGGCCGTGCCGGCGGTAGGAAAGACCAGGCCCATCAGAAGCTTCAGGGTGGTGGTCTTGCCCGCCCCGTTAGGGCCGAGGAAACCGAAAATCTCGCCTTCTTCCACGGTCAGATTCAGAGGCTCCAGGGCGCGCTTGGGACGTTGGCGCCAGAATCCGACCTTGTAAGTTTTTTCAAGGTTGAGGATCTCAATTGCTGGCATGGTCAAAAACCATTTGTAGAGTCGTTTCCAAAAAGATTATATGCAAGATGACGGAGCTTGAGGATGGGGGAGGGGTTACGACAGTCATCAGCGGGAGTTTGAACCAGGTGCGAAATCGAAAGAGTAAGTGAGCGTCAAGCACACGAAAGAGGAACGATTCTCCTTTTGATATGAGAAGTTGAGAATCGTTACTGAGCGACGGGGTACGCCAGGCAAGTGGCTACAACGTTTGCGGGCGTGTCTCCCGTCGTCCCCAGTTGCGAGCGTAGTACGCCGTCATTCACAGAGCAGAAGTCCCGGTTCCCGGTTGAGTTAACAACGATGGGAGCCGCGCCAATGACATATGCGTCGTTGTAGCTCGCTCCCCCGGTGACACTGCCTGTCGCCAGATAATAATAGCCGCTTTTCCCAGTGCCGCCCGGAGTCGCGTTGGCAAGAAAGTCATCGATCAGACATGCCGTGATCGGGGACGGAGTGCAAGGGCCGGGTCCTCCCAACTGCGTGATTTTGGTGGCGTAGCCTACAGTTGGGTAGGTGTTGAAGTAGGTGATTTCGGCGCCTGTGATACTGCGAATCGATCCGGCCGCGGACGATTCATTGGCCGCTAGCTTCGCCTGCAAGAGATTGGGGATTGCGATGGCGGCGATGACGAGAATGATCGCCACCACGATCAGCAACTCAATCAGTGAGAATCCCTTTGCGTAGCGCATAAAGAGTCTTCCTAAATGTCGCCAAAACGTCAATCACGGTCAACTGACAGAGATTTCGTAGCAGTTTCAGCGCCATTCCTGTCTCGCAGCCGCACCTTGGTAATCCTCCAATTAGCTTGTAAATCAACGCGTTAGGCGCGCCGAACGATGGAAAAAAGCGGGCGAGGATGGCCCTGCCGTGGGAGCATGACACAAAGTGTCATGCCGCAAGGGTCCAGGCGCAAATCTTGGGAAAGCAGCCGATTCCGTCACGTCCACAGAGGGGTTGGATCTCAATGGTGTCCTGCCACGTCTCCCGCTGGGTGCGGCACATCGACTAGGTCTGGCGCTAGCTTCAGGGCCTGCTGGTATGCCACGAGAGCCTCAGCGCGATGGTCAGTCTGCGCCAGGAGTCTGGCCACGTCCAGATAACCCTGGCCACTCGGTTGCAGTTCCAGCGCTCGTTGAAGGTAGCCAACGGCGTCTTCAAGTTTTCCTTGCCTTTGCGACACAAAAGCCATTCCCTGCAAGCCGGCGATTTGATAAGGGTTGAGCTGCAGGGCATGCTCGTAACTGGCTCGTGCTTTCTCGAAATCTCCGATACCGCAGAACGCCGATCCCAAGTTGGCATACGTCATGGCGACCAACCCGGGTTCCGCTCCGAAGCGGATGGCAAGCTCATATTGCTGGACAGCTTCAGCCTGGTTCCCATGTTGGAACAGATATGTGCCAATGTTCAACCGGGCGGCGGGATCGATCGGATTGTCCCGAGCCGCCTGGAGAAATAGTGGATAGGCTTCATCTGCGCGATGAAGATGGACCAACGCTTCGCCGAGATTATCCTCGGCCACGTAGTTGTGCTCGTTGACTTGAAGCGCATGCGTCCAAACGGTTACGCTGTCGCGCCAGTATCCGATCTGCCGATAGGCAGTGATCGATAGCGCCAGGACAACACAAAGCGCCGGGACCACACACCGTCCAAGCCCTAACTTTCTTGCCTCTGCGATGTCCGCCGCAGCCCAGGCAACCATTACAAAAACGCCGATTAAAGGAATGTAAGCATACCTGTCGGCCATGGCTTGATTGCCCACTTGCACCACTCCGATCACAGGAACCAGCGTGCCCAGAAACCAGAGCCAGCCAACTAACGGATAGCCGAGGGAGCGCCGCTTCAACACAAAGCAAGTGATTGCTATCAAAAGCGCCGCGGCCAGTAAAACCCTCCAAAGCGACAGCGAGTGCCCGGCGTACGTATAAAACAACGCCAGATTTTCCGGCCAAATGGCCTTCCATAAGTATGCTGCGTATGAGTAGATTCCATTCTTCAGACGCTCGGAGAATGGAGGGGACAGGCCCAATGCCCCGGCAGCCCGTTGAGCACGCAATGTGACCACGGAGCTGGCTGCTACCAAAACCAGCAACGGTAATTTCTCTAGGATCAGCCTGCCAACCCGGGACTGCCTGATCGCCAATGTATCGGAGGCAGTTGTCCAACCCTCGATTCTTCCAAGCGGCCAATAGTCGAGCAGGAGCAGCACGAAGGGAGTGGTGACCAGCATCGGTTTGGACGCAAGTCCACATGCCAGCAGGCCTGCGACTGCCAGATAACGGTTCCACCCAGGCTTGAGGGCATACCAGGCGTAAGCCCCAAGTGTCAGGAAAAAAAAGGTGGTGCTTAAGACGTTCTTGCGCTCTGCGATCCAAGCCACGGACTCTACGTTCATCGGATGCAGAGCGAATAGCGTGGCCACGAAGAAGCTGCGTCCCACCCTCCCCGTGCTGCGCGCCAGCAACAGAAAGAGCAGCACTCCATTCAACCCATGCAGCAGGATGCTGGTGAAATGGTGCCCGGCTGGATTCAAGTGGAATAGCTGGCAATCCAGCTCATGCGACATCCAGGTCAGAGGATGCCAGTTGGCTTCGTCTAAGGAAGTGAGGGCCCACCAGATCGTGGTTCGCGAGAGCCCCGCCCGAACGTGGATATTTTCGTAGACATAGCTGCGGTCGTCGTAGTTGATGAATGAGAAATGAGTGGCGCGGTTGTAGAGCACTAAGGTAAACGCGACCAGCAGGAGAGACAGGACAAAAGTCCGCCTCTCCGGCGAAGCAAAGGGTGCCCATGAGCGCGCGAGCAGCTGGTCAGACTGTTTTGCCCGGACAGGCGCACACGCCATGGTACCCTCCACCGCTTGTGATTATAGGGCGCAGTGATCGCAGCAGAGGTGCGATTTCAATTCATCTATGACGGAAGTAATCTCAACGGCCAGTCTGGTTCGGGCTGCCTTGGCAGAATGCGCAAAGGAGGAATCAACAGAGAAAAAAACAAAGAGCAGCGAACTCTCGTTCGCTGCTCTCTGGCTTGTACCCTCCCCCAGGTACTTCGCCAACTCAAATCGCGTTACTAGTTCAGCGGAGCCAGCTTCTGGCAAGCGGCTTCGCTGGCAGCCAGCGCGCCGGTGGAGTCGTAGCGCACCACAGCATCTTCATAAGCGCAGAAGCTGCGGATACCGGTCTGATTCGGAGTGACCGGAGTCGCCGTCGCGTAGTAGGTGGTCTGCGGGACCGCCGCTACTCCAGCCTGAGCCGTGAAGGTGTATCCGCTCTTGGTGCCGGCCGACAGAACGTTGTCGATCAAGCAAGCGGTGTTGGTAGCGGGCGTGCAAGCCGCATTGGCTGCACCGCCCAGGTTGAGCAGGGCGCTGGCGAAACCGACCGTCGGGTAAGTGGTGCTGTAAGTGACCATACCGGTATTGATGGTACGGACGGAGCCGACAGCAGACGACTCATTGGCCGCCATGCGGGCGCGCAGCAAGTTCGGAATAGCGATAGCTGCAATGATCAGGATGATTGCCACCACGATCAGCAGCTCAATCAGTGAGAAACCCTTCTGTTTCCGCATCTCTTTTTTCCCCTCGTGTGATTCTTTTTTTAATATTCTGGTCACGGATGACGCAGTCGTGCTTCATATTTGCACTTGCTGGGCCAGACACGCTAGTTACCTTGGTTTCTACCCGCACTTCGGTCAAGGCCTTTATTTTCAGCCTGAGTCCTAACCTCAGTTTCTCCCTGCTCCTCCCCTGCGTAGGCATTGTGGACAATGTTCGTCGTCGGTAGTGACAATTTGTGTCAATGCTGGAGCGGGCCGTCGGAGAATGGAACGCAGGGGCAAAGCAGGGTTGCAAGCGTGGCGGGATCGACTTACACCCGTGGTACATCCCGGAGAGTAGCAAGCAGCTAACTTGCGGCCAGCCGATGAGATCGCCCGAGCGTTATCTGGCCGCAGCCGCCGCGAGGGTGTGCAGTTCTGAGGACTCCCCATAGTCCTCCATCTCTGGAATCATCGCGGGCAGGCGAGTCGCCCAAAAGACCGAAGCGAATGACGAGGCAGCCGCCAGCGACCAAGTCAAGAGACGGCTGCTGACCATCCAAGAAAAGCCATAGCGTCCGATCGCGAGCCACGTCAGGAACAGGAGGGCTCCAACCAGCGCGGGCAGCCACCTTTCGCGCTGGCCGAAGCGGACTGTGCGCACCAGGCAGGCCTGCATGCACAGGGTGAACGGCAGTGCAGCGATAAGATCGAAGAGATAGTGCTCGCCGGTCCCGAGAGTGTCAAAAGCCGTGGTCAGCACCAGGACCAGCGCCGCCGCTCGCGCCCAACGCGGCAGGCCGCGGGTATTCAGCCAGATCAAGAGAGCCCACGTCATATGCAAAGAAGGCACACCGTTGCGGGGATACATGGCGGGCACCGGAACACGGCGCAGGATCAGCTGAGGCATGACGGAATAGGGCAAGTATGTGTTGGGAAAGGAAGCAAACACATAGCGCGGCCCGCACACCGGGAACACGCTGAAAAAGAGATAACCCACGATAGCGGGCGCGAATAACATTTCGATCAGTTCCCAGATCGGCTTTTCTCGGCGCCTCATAAATCCCGCATAGACAGCCGCCATCGCGATTACGATTGCCTCGTAACTCATTTTCACCAACAAGAAGACCCAGGCGTGCGCGTAGGTGATGCGTCCAAGCTTGAAGCTGGGTTGAAATCCCAGAGATCCGTCGAAACCGTAGGTGTAGACGTCGAGGGTGGTGGCGTGCAGCAGAGAAGCCATGTTGAGCGAGTACATCGCCGCCAGAATCATGAAGGTTAACGCCGCCGCTGGAAGCATTGCCCGGTAGGCCCCTGCTTCGCGTGCGCGGCCCCTCCACGCGACCAAGCAGCCAAGCACCACAAGGCTCGATAGTCCAAGCGCTCCCATGATCTGCACCAGCAACGCCGGCAGATCCTCAAATCGCCTCCAGACAATGGCGAACGCAAAGGCCACGCCCAGTCCGGTTACGATAGCTGTACGCACTCGACCCTGCCGGGCGGCGAGGAACAACAGAAAGGCACCCCCCAACCCGTAGCCGATAAACGGCTGGCGAAAATCCAGCCGCACGGCACCGAGCACGGCAAGGGCGGTTACTAAAAAGCAAACGAGAACGCGCGGCAGATTCGAGAACACCTTCATGACGTATGCTGAACTCAACCTAACATGGCGAATCGAGCACGCCAATGAACGGTCGGAAGCATCGGTTACGCGCGTAATGCATAACAGTAACCACATTCCCTTAGAATTTATTATCTCTGCCTGGTAGGCGAGGAATCAGGATTTGCCTTCAGCCGCTACCAAACTTGAATCCGCGACAATATCTGTGCCCGCGCGCAGATTTGCTGTCCGCAACAAGCAGAGGGCGATCCTCTGCCTGGCGCTGTTTGCCCTGACGCTTGTGTTTTACAATCCCATCGTTCACGACGGGTTCGTGGTGCTCGATGACGTTCCCTACATCATCAGCAACCCTCCGGTTCGAGCTGGGCTCACCTGGGCCACGGTGAAATGGTCGTTCACTACGTTCCATGCCGGTAACTGGCATCCCCTGACGTGGCTTTCGCATGCGCTCGACTGCCAGGTGTTTGGGCTGAACCCGGCGGGGCATCATTACGTCAGCCTCTTGTTTCATGCGGCGAATGCGGTGCTGTTGTTCTTGCTGCTGGAGGAGGCAACTGCGCTGACATGGCCGAGTCTGCTTGTTGCGACCCTGTTTGCGATTCATCCCGTGAACGTGGAATCGGTGGCTTGGGCCGCGGAGCGCAAGAATGTGCTCAGCATGTTCTTTTTTCTGCTAGCGGTGTGGGCTTACGGCCGGTATGCGAAGCGAGGTGGAGTTGAGCGCTATGCCATCGTTGCTCTGTGCTTCGTGCTGGGGCTGATGGCCAAGCCGCAAGTTATCACACTGCCCTTCGCATTGCTGCTGTGGGACTATTGGCCGCTGCAGAGGATGTTCGCCAAGGCGGATTCGGCCAGGGCGGATGGGCGGCCCCTCACATTTCTGGTGGCGGAAAAGGTGCCGCTTTTTGCGGTGGCGCTGGCAGGCGCTGTGGTCACGATGGCGGCGCAGCACTCGGGTGGTTCGGTGCGAACCTTGGAACAGGTTTCGCTGCTGGCGCGCCTGGAGAACGCGCTCGTTTCTTACGACCGGTATCTGGCAAATCTGGTATGGCCTCGGCACCTGGCGCCGCTGTATCCGCACCCGGGAAGCTCGATCCCACTTTCGCAGGTTGCTCTGAGCCCGGCCGTGCTGCTGGGGCTAACAGCGATTGTTCTGCACTGGCGACAGCGGCGTTACCTCGCGGTGGGGTGGTTCTGGTTTCTCGGAGTTCTGGTGCCCATGATTGGGATCGTGACCGTTGGAGAGCAAGCCATGGCCGACCGATATCTATACGTTCCGATCATCGGCGTTTTGATTTCCCTGGTGTGGGCGGCGTGGGAAATCGCAGAAGAGAAGAGAATCGCGAAACAGTGGGTCGCAATGCCTGCAGCGGTTATTGTTCTGTTCTTGGGAGGAATCACCCACCACCAACTCGGCTATTGGAGAGATGGTGAGACTCTATGGCGATACACTCTTTCCGTCACTCAAGCGAACTACATGGCTCATGACAACCTGGCCATGGCACTCGACAAGCAGGGGCGCGTTGAGGAGGCGATCCCGGAGTTCGAGGCGGCCGAGGCGCTGCACCGGTATCCGCTCCCTCAAGTTCTCAGCATGGGCATCTATTTACAACGTTATGACCACGTGCCGGATGCGCTGGATATGTACCAGAAAGTCTTGAGCCGGAGCACGGATCCGCAACTACGCGCCTCAGCATGGAGCCAGATTGGCTCGGCCAATGCTCAAGTCAAGAATTACGATGAGGCCAAGCTTAGCTATGAGAACGCACTGCAACTCAATCCCAGGGACCCGTCAGCTCTGGTTGGCAGTGGAATGCTGGCGGAGCGTACCGGACATTCAGGTGAGGCGGCGGCGCAACTGGCCCGCGCTGTAAATGTTGAGCCGGGCGAGGTCAGCTATGTGCTGCTGGCGCACGCCTTGCGGCGAGATGGCCGGCAGAGTGAGGCCGAAGGCGCCGAGGAACGGGCGCGCAAGATTTCGCCCGACTTGAGCCAGGCCGAGAAAACCGCCAGCGAGACGGAAATTTTCTTTGGATGTGCGTCCCCAGAAACCCCCGCTCCTAAGGCGCAGAGTCACCAGTCACAGTAAAGTGAGGTAGCAGTTCTCGGGGCGTACAATGTTGGCTCTTACGTCCATGGCTAGCCCGTTCGACTCCCTCCAGATCGACCCTAACATCGCGAAGGCCTGGACCCTCCCATCGTTTCTTTATACAGATAGGAGCGTGTTTGAGGCGGAGAGAGACAAAATCTTTGCGCGGACCTGGCAAGTGGTGGGCCATGCGAGCAGGGTCGCCAAACCTGGAGACTTCTTCACCACGGAGCTTGCCGGCGAGCCGCTCGTGTTCGTTCGTGGCCTGGATGGCAAGCTGCGCGGGTTCTACAACGTGTGCCGGCATCGTGCGGGGCCCCCGGCCGAGGGATGCGGATCGCGCAAGCTGTTTCGCTGTGGATATCACGGGTGGACCTACGGGCTCGACGGCGCGCTGATCGGCGCAACCGAAATCGAGGGCGTCGAGGGATTTCGCCAGGAGGACTTTGCTCTGGCGCCGGTGCGGACCGAGGAGTGGTTCAATCTGGTCTTTGCCAATCTGGAGGCGGAGGCGCCGCCACTGCGCCATAGTCTGGGCGAGCTGCCGAAGCAAGCCGAGAAATTTCCGTTTCCTGAGATGAAGCTGTTCCAGCGGCGGACGTACGACATGAAGTGCAACTGGAAGACGTACGTGGACAACTATCTCGAGGGATATCACCTGCCCAGCGTGCACCCCAGCCTGAATCGCGAACTGGATTACAACGCATATTTAGTTGAGCCGTACGCGCGGCATGTGCGGCAGTTCAGTCCGATCCGCGGAGCGCAGCCGGGAGACGCGTCACCGCGGCGGTATCAGGGAGCGGGAGAGGAATTGACCACGGACTACTTCTGGATTTTCCCAAACTGGATGCTGAACTGTTATCCCGACAACGTTTCGCTGAATATCGTGCTGCCGGTCGAGCCGGAGCGGTCGCTGGCGATCTTCGAATGGTATTTGCCGGAAGAGGGTCATAACGCACCGACGGCGAAGGCGTCGGTGGAGTTCAGTGATCAGATTCAGATTGAGGACGTGGGGATTTGTGAGGCAGTGCAGCGGAACCTGCGCTCACGCAGCTATTCGTGCGGAAGGTTCAGCGTGAAGCAGGAGAAGGGTGTGCATGCGTTTCACCGGATGTACGGAGAATGCATTAAAGAGGATCGACGCGGCACGGGATTCTGAGCGCAAAGGGCTTGCTGCTGCGAGGGCCATCAGCGTCTGCCTTCGGAGACAGAGGCTTGATGGCCCGTAATCAGATGCATCGGATGAGAGTGAAGCCTTCAAGGGTAGCTCACCACCGTGACCGGGGCGTCCGGATTGGCAATGGTCGACGAACCACCTGTGTTGTTGATCACGTTCAGGATGCCACCTGACCCGCCGGTGGAGAGGAAGATCGTGAACAGATCATGCAGGCTCGACGCCGCGAGCGCGGTGGGACCCTCGAAGGCGTTCGCGGCGTAAATGTTCACGCCCTGGCTGAAGAAGCTGTAGCTGCCCATACCGTATCCGGTGAAGCTGGTAACAGCATTGTCCACTTTGAAAGCCGCCCAACCATTGACCCCGGGAGCTTCCATCCACGCCGCTTGGCTGGGCGGGTCGTAGGGCATCTCATTCTGGAAGAAGATATCCGTGCCGCCATTCCCGTTCCAGATCACCTCGTACTTCTGGTAGTGCTCGACGAAAAGCCCGTAGGCAGTCACGTTATCACCGTTGACGATGACGCCCGTGTCGGCAGGATTGCTGGTCCAACCCACACCGTTGCCGTGGTCCGCGCGCCACGACCAGATGTCATCGAGGATGACGTTGTTGCTGTTGACTATCAGAGCGGTCGTCGCGCTTCCCGGCGTGGCACCGCCGATGCGGAAAAACACATCGTGAAGCGCTGTCGGGTCCGAGGCTTCATTGTCACTGCGCGCGTGGCCGCTTCCGACCTGCAGGAGCACCGGAGAGTTCGTCGCGCCCGCGTCAAAGATGATCCCCGAGATCAACATCCCCTCCGCCCTCGCGACTGTCATGGACACGATCCCGCTCTCGGGAACAAGAGTCGGAAAACCGAGACCGAGCACTACAGTATCGGGTCGCGTGACCTTGATGGTTCGGTCCAGGTTATAGACACCCGGGGTGAGGATCAGGTTCTTGCCGGAATCTAATGCTTCGTTGATATCCTCCGCAGAGTCCGTGGCCTGGGCAATGAAGAACCTCCTGGCGGGAATGGAGAAGCCCGGCGTAGCGCCGCTGGCCCACGTCGTACCCAGCGAGTTGGCCTGCACCGAGGGGACGAAGACGTTGTAGTCTCCATCGGAGTCGATATACAGGTAGGGAGCTTCTCGCGTCACGGGACTGGTCGCGAGAGTGGTGTACGGGCCACCGCACGAGGACTGGGCGGGGAAACACTGGGCGGGAGCACCCACGACGCCAGAGAACACCTGGTTCCAGACGCCGTTGGTCCAGCCATCGAGCTTGCTGTTGCGGACCAGCCATTGCTGCTGTGAGCCGTTAATTACGGTGGAATTGTCGAACTCTGAATCGGCGATGAAGCCGCCACTCGCGAAAGACGGACCGCTACAGTAATCCATCAGCGTGGTGAGCCCGTTGACTTTGACCCGACGCATCGGCGCGGCCTGCGATACAGCCCAAAATTCTCCAGTGTGGCATCCGAAAGTTGGGTTGGTCACGTTGATGGTCAGGTTCGACAACGATCGCCAGAAGTTCACTAGCGCGATGCAGCTGCCGCCGAAACACTGGTTGTAAACGTCGATGGAGCCGTTGATAACAACGTCGTTCGGAGAGGCGCCGAGGCCGGCCACGGCAGTGTAGTAGCCAACCTGGAAGTTGAGGGGTGTGGCACTCGATCCGTAGGTGCCAGGCTCGAATAACAACGCGTAGCGCTGCGTTCCGAACTGGTTGGAGACCTGTTGGTTGGCTATGGCATCGACCGTCGCCTGGATCTGACTTTGCGTCATGGTGGGGTCGAAGATGTAGACGTTCTGGCCGAAATTGGGGTGGCGGGACGAACCTGACACATCGGCCATTGCGGCGGGCGCGACTAAGCACGCACAGGTTGCGAGGACGAGGCAGTCGAGCAGAATCCTAAGCAGGCGCGTCATCTTTCCTCCTTGGCTAGCTTGAGTTGTTGGCTGGCTTCAGTGAACGGTGGACGAATCAGGCATGCGTGTAACTGAGATGAAATGGCTTTGCGAATTCTGGCTGAAAAGGACCTGCGGGGTCAAGCTGATGCCAGTGAGGGAAACCCCTCAGATAGCGGACTATCGTCCTGGAATTGCAATCACAACCTGACCGGCACTAGACGTCTTGAAGTCGAAAACTTGATGTAAATGAGTCAAGTTTTAGGCGGCTAATTTTGCGTGTTGGATCCAAGATGTGACCTCCTGATCAAGTTTGTCGAAGCTGCGCCGGAGCGAGGAGTTGGGTGGCGAGAGCTCCGGCAGTACGGATCCGAGTCCAGGGCGGAGAATGCGGCTGTAGGTTCGAGTGCAGAACCACGCCGTTCGTAAGCCGAAGTCGGTAATGCGATAGCGGTGAGTTTGAGGAATGGGTTCGACGATGCCGTGGAGGCGCAGGCGGCGTAGGTGATAGGTCATTTGACCTTGGGTGAGGCTGTCGGGTGGTTGCCCCAGTAAAGATGCGAAGTGCTGGCGGAGATGGCGGTTGGAAAAGCCTGTGGGCAGGAGTTGAAACAGCAAGAGGGCACGCCAGAGAGCTTGCACCTTGGGATCGGCGAAGCGCAGTGCGGAAGCGCGTTGGGATGTCACCTGTACGGGACGATTGATTTTTTGGAAGGCTTCTTCGGCGAGGATGCAATCGTGGCTGATGCGCTGTACTTGAAGTAATCGTCGATTGGCTTGAAAGCCGATGCGCCGTAGCGCGGGCAAGTTGCGCAGGTTCTTGCCGATATAAAAGTCATAGGTATTGTTGATAGTCGTTTCCGTACGTAGGGCCCGACCTTCCTTGTGGTACTGCTTGATGCGCGTTCCTTTATAGTCGATGTGCAGCGAGGGTATGACTCCATCGGTGATGACTCGGGTACGAAAGGGGCCGGGCGTAGCCTTGGTGACCCAGCGATCAAAGATGAGTTGTACTTGTTTGGGACGGCCGATATCGAGGTTTTCTCGGATCACATCTTCAAAGAAGATGCGGCCGCTGACGGGCTGATCTAGGACCTGAGTGAGGGACAGTTCGAGTTGGAGAATAGAGAGTTGATAACGGTATCCGGCCTGACGGTCTCGGGGGGCGAAAGGGTGGGGTAGTCGTCGCAACCACTTGCGAAGCAGTGCGTCGATCTTCTCCTCCGATAGCCGGTCACAGAGGGCTTGCAGGGCTTGGGGATCCTCGCACGACAGGATGCCGTTCTCCAAGGCTTGGTAGGTGATCCCCTTTTGTTCCAGTTGCTGCTTGAGGTATTCGTGTCCATTCAAGCAGAGCTTGGCGTTATAGGGAAAATAGGAACAGAACTTTAGGAAGAATGGCCCGAAGTCCTCATCGATGCAGTAGAAGTAGTAATGGTTCACCAGGGTCGTGGACTTCACGATCCAGGGATAAGTGCGCTTCGTCTTAGGATTGCGACGTTTCTCGGTGCGATAGACCGTGCATTTTTCCTGGGCCTTGCCGATGAATACCACGCCTTCCCGCTTGTGGAAGTTTTTGCGCTGCTGTTTGGCAAAGTCGTCTTTGCGTTGTCCCTTCTCAAAGGTGATCAGGGGAATCTGGTTGTCCTTAGCGAAGCGCTCAATCGAGCCGACGAACTCGCGAGTGATCGGCTCCACCATACGGGTGGAGGCCACCTTGTGCCCGCGATGGATGCGAATGAACTTCAAGGTGCCTTCGACGGCCTGAAGCTGAGGCACATAAACGTTGAGATACATTCGGTCGATGCTCTCCACTTCCAACACCACGTGCTTGCTTAAGACCTCGGCAACAGTCTGTGGTACGCTCATCGCGGCTCCGGTTGCGGGGTGCCTTTACGGCCAGGCGATTCGCCTTTCGGCGGTCCCATTCAACGGAGTGGTTTACCATTCCTAACTCAATGCACGCAACCGGAGCCATCCGTCGACATCTGCACTTAACGACACGCTCGTCGGTCTGAGGCGAAGCCTCGCTGGTGTTGTGTCCCGTAAATGCGTGACAAAGTCGACGCACACTTCGCAGCAGCGTTGCCCGAGCATTGACGCTGCAAACAGAATGCATGGGTCCTTCGCTTTGCTCAGGATGACAAGTCGAAATTATGCCGCGAATTTATGTGACTCAATACTAGGTGAGGTTGAAACTCTCTGCTTTCAGCAGCATGCAGGTGACGTCGTCGTGCTGAGGAGTATTGCCCACAAATAGGTCAAGGGCGGACATCAGCTGCTTGAGCAGAGCGGCGGGCGCGTCCGACTTTCCAGTTTCGAGTACTGTGAGGACGCGGACTTCGCCGTACTCTTCTTCCCGGGCGTTCACGGCTTCTACTAATCCATCGGTGAAGATGATCAGCCAGTCGTTGGGAGCGAGCGTGATGGTTGCCGACTCGTATTTCACTTCCGGCTGAATGCCGAAGGGGAGGCCGCCGACGTCGAGGCGCTCGATTTGTCCGCTGACGCGACGCAGGATGGGATTGTTGTGGCCGGCGTTGATGTAATGGAGCGTGCGGTGGACCTCGTCATATTCGGCGAGAAATGCGGTGGTGAAGCGCAGGCCTCCCTGACTGTTGGAGCAGGCATATTTGTTCATGTTGGAGGCAAGTTCGGGCAGGGCCACCTGCGCGGTGGAAAGAGTTTTCAGGCTCGCCTGGAACGTCGCCATGAGCATGGCGGCGGGAATACTTTTGCCGGCGACGTCGGCCACAGCGAGCACGACGCGATTTTCGTCGTTGGTTTTGCCGGGGCGGGGGAAGACGTCGTAGTAGTCTCCGGCGACCGTGTTCGCGGGGCGCGTGGCGTAGGCGATGGAGAGTCCCGGAATCTGTGGTGGGACGCCGGGCAAGAGCCAGGTCTGGATCTCGCGCGCGATCTGCAGGTCGCGCTTCATCACAACGCGGTCGGCGATCTCAAGGATGAGAAGGAGAAGCAGGAGTAATCCTGCCCAGAAGTGGAGATCGAATTCGACAGCGTACACCTTGCCGTTGCCGCCGTTGTAGCCGCCTTGAGGGATCGCGAGGAGAATCAGCGCCACCAGGAGCAGGACGCGGCGCGCGGGCGAGAGTTTTTCAAAAACTGCCCAGAAGAATTCCTTGATGACGTGCAGATGGCGGCCGCGGCGAGTGAGTCCCTCGGGAGTTTTCGCTTCGACATCCTTGGAGTAAAGCCGGTAGCTGGCGCGGGCCTCGTTTTCAAACTGCGACCAGAGTTGGCTCACCTCCATTCCTTCTGTGACGCGGCGCCAGAATCGTTGCAGGCGCACGCCGATGGGAATGGACTGTGCGGGCTGTCCGGCGGGCGGGGAGGCGGTGGCCATGGGTAAGGTCCGATTATAGAAGAAAGGGATCAGCGAATTTTGGATCGGCGATTTTCGTTGGCCGATTATGCGACGCTCTCGCGCGGCTCAGGTAATGTTCAATCGCAAATCGTCAATCTCGTATCGCAATATTCAAAATAGAGTCAGCTGCTCATCAAACGCCTGGACAGGCCATTTCGCCGCATAGGCCGGGCGCTCGCGGCGGTCGGCGCGGGTAATTTTGTACTTCTCGCGCAAGCTCCTGACGAGTTGGGAGAGGCGTTTCGCGTAGGCAGGCGCGAGAAAGGCGCGGTCTTGATAACGCTCGCGATAGGTCGCGGCGAGATGCGGAAAGTTCTGCTCGAGAAAAGGCAGGAAGACGGCAGCGGAGCAGGGCTTGAGAAACAGCGGGTTGGCGAAAACATAGTCGGCACCGGCCCCCGCGGCGGCTCGGATAACAGACTCCAAATCTTTCGGTGAATCAGTGATTCCGGGAACGACAGGAGAGCAACTCACTCCGACCCGCAGTCCGGCCTGGCTCAGGGCGCGAACGGCGTCAAGACGAAGATCGGGACGCGGAGCGCGGGGTTCGAGAATCCGCGCCAGGTCGGTGTCGAGCGTGGTAATCGTGATGTGGACGGAGAGTTTGTTGGCGCCAGCCACTTGCTGCAGAAGCTCTAGGTCGCGAGAGACGAGATTCGACTTGGTGACGATGCCGAGTTCGAATCCATGGTGGCGGGCGAATTCTTCCAGAATGCCGCGGGTGACTTCGTAGCGGCGCTCGGCAGGCTGGTAGGGATCGGTGGCAGTGCCGAGGGCGATGGCTTCGTCAGGCTTGACGCGGTGGAGATCGTGGCGCAGGAGCCCGGCAGCATGCTGCTTGACGTAGATCTTCTGCTCGAAGTCGAGGCCGTCACGCATTTCCATGAATTCATGGGTGTAGCGGGCGTAGCAGTAACGGCATCCGAATTCGCAGCCGCGGTAGGGATTGATGGTCCAGGTAAAAGGCATGGCGCGGCGGCTCACGCAGCGGTTCAACAGGGACTTGGCAGTGAGGGTGAAGTATTCGACGTGGTGACCCTCGCGAAGGGATTCCCCCTCGGCGGCGAGACGGGCTATGCCAACGAGCTGGGGCGTCGGGCCAAGTGGGAGCAGGGAACGCATTTAGATTCGCCTTTTATTCGCCTACGATAAATCCGAATAGCCTGGGGTGTCAAGCCTCGCCGGGGGGTAGTAGTTAGGAAAGATGAAACGACACACCTCTTTTGATTAGATGATAAACATGTAGATATTTTCGATGATGTGACGCGCGGATGTGTATGGCGGCGTGGGGGGCGAACAAAACGGCGCAAGCTTGCGCTAGTTCTCGTCAGTTGACATCAACCTCCGAGTACTTTGGTCTAAACTAGCGCGAGGATGAAGTCTTCGTGTTTCATCATCGCGGTGGTTGTTTCTTCCATAGCGTGTCTCGACGGCTGTTCTCGGAGACCCAACGATCCGCATGCTGCTTTGGTCGGGCAATACCAACTCCATTGGGGAAACGGGAGCAACTGTTCGGGCCGAGGGATCGAAAGCTCGACTCTTGAACTCCGAGCGGACGGTACTTCGGAACAACGCGACCGATTCAAGGACGGTTCGCAGTTTGTAACGGCGGGAAGTTGGCAGTACACGGGCGAGGACAGCATCGGAATCGAGAATCTTCGCATAAGTAAGACCGGAGAGATCGATAAGAATGCATCAGCAACTTATGCAGGTCTGATCGTGCAGTGGTCCAAACCTCCGAACATTTTGCTCAATCCTGACGATGACTGTCTTTTTGCTAAAACGCAGTAGGGGATGCCGTTCGCGTCAGTTGCCGGAATATCCCGTGGACGCCTAGAATCGTTGTCAGGAGCGTGTAACGCAGATTGCGTGGGTGGACCTGGGAAGATCAAGCCTTGATCGGTGAGGTCATGGGAAGTGGGTTCTAAGTGTGGAGCAATCAGGTGGCGTGTTGATTCAATTCTTGTAGGTCAAGGCATCATCCGACAAACGGATACACTTCGTCGCCTTTGCGGAGTGCGTCTCCCCGTAGTTCACTCCGTCAGTGGCGCATTCGGCTTGCGCTACCTTATAGGAACTTTTGGACCCTTCAACATAGACGGGCCTGTCATCAGCAATCGCGAATGCAATGTGCGTTCCGCCGTCGTAGACAACTATGTCAGCCGGCAATAGCATCTCTCCGGCCTTTACCTTCCGGGCCATGGGGGTGTTCTTCGGAGTCAGCATGGTCGCCGGGTCCGGCAGGAGGCTGATGCCCTTGATGATGACGCCGCAAACCTGCAGTACGACCCACCTGACGAGTCCGCCGCAGTCGAAGTGCAAGGTATCGTCACACCCTTCCCCCCAAACGACTTTGTCAGTTAAGTCGATGTTCCTGGCATAGTCCATGATGTTGTCGCCTTTGACGAGCCTGGGGGTCAACTCGTCCCCCCAGCCATACTGGCTATGCGCTTTACCTGCCCATTGGGCGAGGAAGGCCTTCAGGCGAGAATCGGTATCGGGCGAAGGGATGAGCCCGCCTCCCGTTCGACGGGAGCACCGTCCCGCACAAACGAAAACCTGGCCGCCCACGGTGTTGGTCGCGGCACAGAAAGTAGCATCCGCGGGCCGATCCAGTAAGACGGGAGCGAATCCTCCGCCTGTGCGAGTGGGCTTCAGACCCTCCGCGCCCCAGAGATAGTGTGCGCCATCTTTGGCTAAGCCCTGAGCGACATTGAGAATTTCTTGCCGTCTCTGTTCAGCGGTTGCCATGGCTATTCTCCTTCGCGGTTATTACGAAACACGTTTTGATGGGGGGAGGAATGCAGCGGACGAAATCTTACCCCACTCTTCTCAGGCCAGCCGGGATTTTTTCTGACCGCCTCCTGACACGAGCCCCCGAAAGGCGATCTCGCTGATCGCAGGCACTACTCGCCGTATACTAGCCGCTTCATGAGTTTCCTGCCTGTGAGCCTTGAAATCGGAACAACCATTGGCGATTACCAGATCGTGTCGGTGCTGGGGCGGGGCGGGATGGGGAAAGTCTTCAAGGTCCGCAACCTGCTCTCGGACCGCGTCGAGGCGATGAAAGTTCTGCTGCCAGGTATGGATCCGAGCCCGGAACTGGTGGAGCGGTTCCTTAGGGAAATCAAGGTGGTTGCGGGCCTGGAGCATCCCGGCATTGCTGCGCTGCGAACGGCGCTTCGTGTCGACAATCAGATTCTGATGATTATGGAGTATGTGGAGGGAAACTCGCTTCATCAGATGCTACAGCAAGAAAGGATCGACCCCGCGCGCGCCGTACGCTTCACGCGGCAGGTTCTGGAAGCTCTGGGGTACGCCCACCGGCGAGGAGTGGTGCATCGCGACGTTAAGCCGCCGAATATTCTGGTGGATATCGATGATCGAGTCAAGCTTACGGATTTTGGCATCGCGAGCCGAAGCGGAGACCCGAAACTCACCGGAGCCGGAATCGCCTTAGGTTCGCTGCACTACATGTCTCCCGAGCAGATGAAGGCGGAAACGCTCGACGCGCGGTCGGATCTGTACTCGCTGGGAGTGACGCTGTATGAGATGGTCACCGGGCAGACGCCGGTTCAGGGCAGCAGCTATTACGCAATCTTGAAAGCACACTTGGAAGACAAACCTCGTTCGGCGGGGGAGTTGGTGCCGGGACTCGCGCCCGAACTGTCGCGCGTCATCGAGAAGTCGCTCGAAAAGACGCCCCCAGCCCGCTTCCAGACCGCGGAGGAATTTCACGCAGCGCTGAGCGGGTTCGAGCTGGGCGGCGGCGCAGTGGCTGCCGTGACCACGAGGTTGAGGGGGCAGTGGGCCTCCGACGCTCCGGTCGCGCGAAGCGCGACGCCAACTCTGGGGACCCCGGCACATACTCCGGTGCAGATCGAATCGACGCCGCCGTCGGGAGTGAAGTCTGACACGGAATTGAAGACGTGGGATCCGGCCGTGCTGGAAAACGTGCGCAAGGATCTTGCCGTCTTCGTCGGTCCGATGGCGAAAGTCCTGGTCAGCAGGGCAGCCCGGAATGCGCGTAATCTGGAAGACCTGTATCGCGTGCTGGCGACGGAGATTGCGTCTCTCGCCGACCGGGAAAAATTCCTGCGCTCCCAGCCGCTTTAATTAAAATGAGCCAGGAGGACTCCTCCTCGCGTACGGTCTCCCGTAGGCTTGAATGACGTTGCAAGCAACCTCTGGCGGGCTGCCGATGTTTTCAGCCTCTTCTTCTCCTTACTGTTATTGCTCGAGCATACGGATCGCCTTCACCAGGCTGAGGTACATGCGATTGAAGGACTGAGCCAGCTGCGAAATCTCGTCCGACCCTTTGACTTGAAGTTCAGGCACGTTGAGGTCGCCCTTGCTGATCCGGTCGGCAACTTGAGACAGATGGGTGACCGGGCGGATCACGATCAGCACAATGGCGAGGTCGAGCAGAAGCATGGTTGCGACCGAGATTCCGCCCAGCGAGAACATGAGACTGCGGAAGGCGCGATTTGCGATCCCCAAAGGGACCGACATGGGAACCGAGATGATCTGGGCGCCAACCGTGTCGCCCAACTTCCAGTCGAAACCGTTGTTCTTGCCGTAGATCTGGACCATGGCAGGTGGCGCTTCGTGCCAGGTGCTGTGACATTCAAGGCAAGGTGGGGCCGCCACGAGGGGCTTCGCCAGGAACAGGGCTCTCCCGGCAGGAGTGTCGCGCTCGCCGGAAAATTCCCGTTGTTCGGGATGGGTGCGGAAGATCTGGATGACGTCGGATTCCCAATCCGCAGCCCGGTCGCGTAAGTTGGTGGGATTCAGCGTGGCCTCTTTGTAGGTGTAATCGGGATAGTCATTGTGCAGATAGTTGAACGCTTCGGTGGCCGCGTAGGCTGGGACGGTCTGGGCCAGGAAAGTGTTGATCTGTTTCTGATGCTCCTGAAGAAGAGGGCCGACCTGCTTGGTGGTGTAGGTGCGCACGGCTCCAGCCGAGCCCATCATGAGGCGCGCCTGCTGCACAACCTGCTCGTGGGCGATCTGCTGCATGAAATCGCGGGCGAAGTATCCGGCGACGGCCATCCCAGAACCGAACACGAGGATCAATATCAGATTGAACTTTATTAGAAGTCGCATAGCGCGCACATTATAGCCCTGTGCAACGTGGAGAAACGGCCGACATGTGGTCCAGAAACACGAGACATGCGGAATGGCCAACCGGGATCCACTCATGACGGCGGAGTGTGGGAGTAAAATCGCTCAGCCCTGGCAAAGGGAATCACGATGATTGAGACTCTCTACCGAAGGAAATCTCCCGAGACTGCGTGGCACGAGGAGTATTTCGAGCTGACTACGGGAGAAGAGACGGTCGACGACCAACTGGGATACTTCGTGCGCGAGACGCAGTGCTGGTGGGACGCCGCGGGAAAGCGCACAGTGCGAGTCCAGTACACTCTATCTCCTCGCGGCGGCTTTGCCACCGCGGAGGAGGCTCACGAGAGATACGAACTGCAGAGGGCGACCAGAGCCCAGCTCGGCTTTGTCCATTCCTTTGCCCCGCGTTACCACGCAGCGGGGCGGTGCAGGTACGAGCGAATTGAGATCCCCGCCCCGGAAAACGCGAACGAGGACCAAGGTCCGCCTGAGCCTATCTCGTGATGCTCTCCGTTTCTTTGGGGAGAAATTTATGAACGAGACCAATCCATCGCGCGTGCGCTATGAAGGCAGTCAGCCGATCCTGCGAGTCGAGAACATGGAGGCGAGCCTGCGCTTCTACGTGGGTGTCCTCGGATTCGCCAATGCCAGTTGGGGCAACGAAGACTTTACCAGCGTAAATCGCGACTCGGCGGGAATTTACCTTTGCCGCGGCGGGCAAGGACGCGGCGGTGCCTGGATCTGGCTCGGAGTTGACGACGTCGAGGTCATCTACGAGGACTTGAAAGCCCGCGGGGTGCCGATCCGAATGCCGCCCACCAATTACTCATGGGCGCTTGAGATGCAGATCGAAGATCCGGACGGAAATGTGCTGCGGTTGGGGTCGGAGCCGCGGCCAGAGTAATGGCAGCGTCACGGATCGAGGCAGGCTTCGGGGGACTGGGCGTCTCGTCGGAGCGGGCTTTTCAGCGGGACTAATCCCTTATCGGTGTAAAGGTAAGGAGCGATCGTGGTCGAGGCGCTTTGGGACGACGTGGCTTCGTAGGAATGGGCGTCGTAGGAATGAACCAGCAATTCGGCCCAGCCGTCGTGGTCGGCGTCGAATTCGTTGAGGATAGTTTGAAAGTCGAGATGATCGCCGAGCGAAATAGGGGCCTGTCCGTCGCGCAAGGCACGGGCCCAACTCGGGTCGGCGGAGAGCAGTTCGGTCGGCGCGTCGATGGGAAACGAAGCTTTCTTGAACCACGCGGTCATCAGGAACACGGGGGCGTTGGCCAGCCTCCACCGGGCGCGAACGAAGAGGCGCGGGACCTCGTCGGGCGTGAGACGAAAGGCGCGAACGTCGTAGTCGAGGATGCCTTCGCCGCGAGCAAGGCCCTGGTCCGCATGCAGCCACTCCTTGAGGCGCGGGCGCGCGTCGCCAACAGGCACTGCGACGGATGTCGCGCCGGGGCTGCCGGCGTTGGCGATTAGGCGAGCATCAATCTTCGCGAGTTCTTCCTTCATCCGTGCGTTCAGCTCTTCCTCGATCTGTTTCAAAATCACGGGCGATGACTTCCAACCGGGAAGCTCTCCGATATGCGCTGCGACAGGAGAGCCTGCCGGTTCCACCTCGGCGCGGCGCACCAGGAAGTACTCGCTGGCAGGTGCCGTAAACTCAGCCTGATGTTCGGACGGCACTGAGGCCAGAAATCCCAGCGCGAGCGAGCATCCTGTCGGCGCGATGACGACGCGATCGATCACAACAGGGATGGTCGAGTCGGCCGAGACGTTGAGGTTCCACTGTTCGCCGGTTTTGGTCTTCTGCACGATTTCGGGAAAGAAATGAAGCGAGCGGGAATCAGGTTCCCACAATTCGTCGAGCCCGGCGAGCGGGGCGGCGGGCTTGGGAGGCGCAGAAATTCGGGTCGGACTTCCGGACTGGCGGTGGAAGGGAGAATTGGAGAATCGCGACTCGGTGTCGGTCGCGACCATGAACACGACGTTGGTGGCGTCGTAACGCGCGGCGACAAATGCCGGTCCGGCCGCGCTGAGCCGGGTCTCGCCTGTGGGCGGAGGCGGGGTCTTCTCCTTTGCCGCGCGCGCCTGCTCTTCGGCCTGGCGGCGAATCCCTTCGCGCTCAATGCGAACGAAGATGTTGCCTTCGGGAATGCGCTGGCCTACCGCCCATCGGTAAGCAGACCACATGACGAACAAATATGCGACGGCCGCAATCGCGACCCATTTTCGGTTTTTGCGGCGCATCTTCGGTTCGGGAAGAGTTCTTATCTGAATGTAACGCGGGGAGTGCCAATGCTGGGAATGACTTTGGTTATCGCACTTGGAATCTGAGGTCAGAACGGGGTCACGCGCGCGGAGAACTAATCGTTAACATCAAGCCCGTCTTGCCTCGCGAGCAAATAATGCGAAAATGACGGGCTTGTTTCCCATCAACCAGGACGCCCGAAGCATTGCCCTATGCCACCTAGAACTTGTATCCGAGGCCGACTGAAATAATTGGATACACCTTGAAGAAGGACATGCTGCTGTTGATCTTGGTTTGCTCAGATTGGATGGCGGCCTGAATTGTAGGGTCGGCGACGCTGCGGCAGTTGACACCGGGTGCGAGACACGCGTTCCCAGCTAAGTTCAGCGTGGCCTTGGGGGATCCCTGAAAGGCAACGCCAAACTCGACGGGAACGCTGAAGTGCTTGGAGGCCTGGCGCGGCACCAGGTTACCCCAACCGAACGTGGCCATGGGCGCCGCCCAGTTGAAGTCGATCTTTCCCTTTCCGGTGACAGGCGCAGAGGTGTCGCTGTAAAACGTCGTGCCACCAAGGGTAAAGCTCTGCCCCGCGGGCACAATTGTCGTCGCAGTGATAGGGTCGCCGATATAGGCGAGCACTCCCGGACTGACATGAAATTTACCGGCAAATGGAAAAATGTCGTAATGCGCTTCCACAGTCTTGAAACTCAGCTGGCCATCGTAGGGTACACCGTCCTTGTTGAACCCGCGGCTGTAGCTGATCATGTTGAATC
Organism: uncultured Acidobacteriaceae bacterium; assembly: GCA_963768265.1. Classification (GTDB taxonomy): domain Bacteria; phylum Acidobacteriota; class Terriglobia; order Terriglobales; family Acidobacteriaceae; genus Sulfotelmatobacter. The sequence continues at coordinate 27,894 of CAVYHM010000046.1, read as the reverse complement.
CGGCGCGAACGTTGGTTCGGTGAGTGACACGCGCCGCAGCTTCAACGCCCCCACCCAGCAAGGATGCTTTTGCGCCGATGCCAAAGCTGCCCGCGTCCTCATTGGATTGTCCGTAACTGACCACGGCCAGCAAGACGCTACACACAAGAATTGCTGAATTCCGAATCAGATTAAACATCTACAACTCCTTGAGCCGTCCTCACTCTAGGCTTGGCTTGCTCCCGGAGAACGGCGTCAACATAGGATTGCATTCGACGGGCGCGACTCTCAATGAACGAAGGTAACGATAAGGCACCGAAGTTGGAAGAGGATGATTTGAGAGGGACTCTGAATCGGTCCGGGCCAGCGACAACCCTACTCTCGCGGGCCTGCAGTTCACCTGGACGTGGGTTTCGGCCCCAGAACAAAATTCGCCTGCACATTGGTTTCGACTTCCTTTGCCTCGCCGTTCGATAGGTAGGGTCGATACTTCCACTGCCTGACAGCCTCGAATGCTGCCGGCACCAACAGGGGATGGCCCTTGACCAATTCCAGGCTCTGAACGTTCCCCAACTTATTGATCACAATCTTTATTATGACGGTGCCTTGAATGCGCGCCTGGCGCGCCAAAGGTGGGTAGAGGGGATTGACCTTCTTAATCAGCAGATTCTCCGTCGCGTCATCGGGCACTTGGTCCGGAGTCTGAGGAGCATCCTGCGACGTGGCGAAAATCGCGACGCAAAGGACAAGAAGAAAGAGTGCTGCTCGTCGCGATGTCACACACATCTCCTTGCCGCGAGCTTCGTCATGGCCAACTCCACGATGCTTGAAAAAATTCTACGCCGAATGCGGAACTGCCATCGACCGCCGGCGGGTGGGTAGTTAAACGCTGCTGCGATCGGCCTGGTTCCCGCAGACTCGGTTCACGAACTTCGCAATCGCCTCCAATGTCGCAGCGGGTTGGTCGCGCTGAGGCGAGTGGAGGCACTCGGCCAGGGAGAGAATTTCCACGGCGCCGCCGGATTGCCGGGAGATGGCGTCGACCTGCGCCATAGTTCCGTATTGATCGTCGAGTCCCTGAATCGCGAGGATCGGGCAAGTAATGCGCGGGAGATATTCTTCAATGTTCCAGCTGCGGAAGTCGGGATGGAGCCAGATGTTGTTCCATCCCCAGAACGTGCGCGCGGCGTCTTGATGGTGGCGGGCGAGCTTTGTGGCGAGGTCGGTCGTCTCGAATTGGATTTTTGCCTCGGCGATACTGGCGACGCTGAGATCTTCGACGAAGACGTGCGGGGCGAGCAAGACGAGACCGCGCAATCGGTCGTGGGCTCCGGCGTAGATCAGCGCGATGGAGGCGCCATCGCTGTGGCCAACCAGGATCGGGTTTACGATGTCGAGCTGCGCCAGCAAATCGGGCAGCGAATGGAGGGCCTCGTCGTGCATGTATCTTACTGGGCGGGGTTCAGCCAGCAGATCGGAATTGCCTGAGCCGTAGCGCGAGTAGACCGTGACGGGGCGTCCGGTCGCGGCCGCGACTCGTGCCGGGAAATCCTTCCAGTGCGAGACGGAGCCCAGACCCTCGTGAAGGAAGACCAATTCCGGCGAGCGGGGCTGCCGTCCCGGGATACGTTGCACTTCGAGACGATGGCCAGCGACGGTAATATCGACTAACGTTGGGGAGGTCTTGCGCTGAGTCATCCGTTGGTTATTTCGAGTTGTTTCCAACCGCGGTGGCGCTGCAGGTTACATTTTTTGGCTCTGCGCAGGAATCTGAATAACTCTTCGATTAACGGGGGTTTTCGAGGAGGGGATTTTTCAGTACGCTCGGGAGGATGAGCGAGAGCGAATGGACCAAGATTCTGGGATGGCCGGGATACCGGGTCTATCGCAGCGAGGTCAACGAAAGCGCCAAGACTCTGCGTCTGTGGGTGCGCCGCAAGCGCGGGAACCGCAAACTGGAGTGTTCCGGCTGTGGTCGGAAAATCAACGAAATTGCGGAGGTCTACGAGCGCGAGGTACGCGATCTGCCGTGGTCAGAGTACCGCACGACGGTGGTGATCGAGGTGTATCGAGTGCGCTGTCCGGACTGCGGGATCAAGGCTGAGAAAGTAGCACTGCTGCCGAGCAAGGCACCGTTCAGCAAGCGCTTTGAGGAGGCGGTGGGGCAAGCCTGTGAGAGCGCACCGGTACGACGAGTGGCCCGGCAGTTTGGCTTGGCGGCGAGTACGGTGCGGGCGATCGATCTGCGGTATCTGGAGCGCTGGGCACGAGAGCGACGCCGACCGGCGCTGCGACAGATGGGAGTCGACGAGATCTATCTGGGGAAGAAACAGAAGTTTCTGACGGTGGTGACCAACCTGGAGACGGGAGAACCGCTGTGGTTTGGTCGGGAACGGAAGAAAGAGACGCTGGATGAGTTTTTCGAGAAGCACCTGAGTGCATTTCAACGAACTGCGATTCGAGCGGTGTGTGTGGACATGTGGGAACCGTTCCGGCAAAGCCTGGAGCAGTGGGTGCCGGAGTGCCGGATCGTCTACGACAAGTTTCACATTCTGCAGCATGCCAGCCAAGCGGTGGATGAAGTACGACGGGCTGAGTTCTTCCGCAAAGGAGGCGCAGCGCGAGATCTGGTGCGAGGCAAGCGCTGGTTGCTTCTGAGCAGCTGGCTCAACCTGGATCGCGGCAAGCGGCGTCAGTTGAACACACTGTTTGCGTTGAACCGACGCATTCTCAAAGCCTATCTCCTCAAGGAGAGCCTTTCGCAGTTGTGGAATTACACCTACGAAGGGGCCATGTTGCGTTACCTGCAGAGTTGGATCGACCAGTTGCGCTGGCAGCGGCTGAAACCGATGGAGAAACTAGCTCGCATGTTACTCGATCATCTCGATGGCATCTTGAACTACTGCCGGACCAAAGTACCGATGGGAGTGATTGAAGCCGTCAACGGCAACATCAAAGCGCTGCTCCGACGCGGCCGCGGCTATCGAGACATGAACTATCTGCTGCTCAAAGCGCAGCGCTTGGCGGCCACGAAGACTGAATTCCTCGTTCTTCAGAAAGCCGCGTAATATGCATAGTTTTCCAGATTCTCGTTCAGAGCCCAATTTTTGGATACTCCGTCGCAGTTAGCAATGCATCCAATTGTAAAGGTGTCGTAAGCTATAAGGAGATACTAAGGAGGGGGCTTTGCGCTGCCCGCGCTGCGGTAATGAAAATCCGGTGGCAAACCGCTTTTGCGGAATGTGTGGCGCCACCCTACTGCAGGCTCCCGCGACGGCGGCTGCTGCTGTGGGGCAGAATCCAGCTTCGGTGTCTCGGAGCACGGCCGAATCCGTGGCTGCAGCCACTCCTGTGCCAACGGCAGTTAAGTCGACCCCTCCGCCCGCGGCGCCGATAGGCTCCTCGGATCCCGTGATCAGCGGACCATCTTTTCTTGGCTTGAACCAACCCGAGGCTACCGCGCGCCGGCGGTCGAATTTAAGCATTAATCCGCAGAGTGCGCCAAGTTCCCGCAGCCTGGACTACCTCCTGGAGGACGAAGAACCAAGAGGCGGCGGAGGATGGAAGTTCGTTTTGATTCTTGTGGCGCTGGCACTCGCGGTGGGATTCGGATATTTGCGCTGGAAGCATCAGGGGCTCGGCTGGCTCATCTCGGGCACGAAGAGCGCTCCCCCTGCCACGCAAACTTCGGAGCCCGCGGATTCGAGCGTGCCGGCGCCGCCATCTTCCGGAACAGCGAGCACCTCGCCGCCCGCAGCAAACCCAACTGTCCCGGCAGGATCGCCACCCGCCCCTGCTGACTCCACTGCAACGCCATCGTCTCCTGCACCTGCGTCGGCTAATCCAAGCTCAGGTACAGCCACTTCGGCACTGGCCGCGCCAGTGACGAATCCTGCAAGTTCGCCCCCGGCCCCGGCGTCAAAACCGGAGACATCGACGACGGGAGATGCGCCGAAATCCGACTCGTCTCCTCCAGCAGCGGCGGAATCCACCGTAGCTACCGTAGCTAAAGATTCGAACCCCGATGCCTCCGACGACGCTTCGCCGGATGCCGTCGCCGAGAAGCCGAAAGATGTGCCGGTAAAGCCGGTGGCCAAGCCAGCCGCGCCAGTCCGACCTGCGACGGCCGATCCCGTGGCGGAAGCTCAAAAGTATCTTTACGGGCGTGGCGCGCGACAGGATTGCGAACGCGGCATCCGCCTGTTGAAGCCTGCGGCGGCCCAGTCGAATTCCAAGGCCATGATCGAAATGGGCGCATTGTACTCGGCCGGGCTTTGCACACCGCGGGATCTGCCAACGGCCTATCGCTGGTTCGCGCTGGCGTTACGCAAAGATCCCGAGAATCAGGCGGTACAGACGGACTTGAAGAAACTGTGGGGCGAAATGACGCAGCCGGAACGGCAACTGGCCATTCGCCTTAGCCAGTAAGAATTTCATCTCGACTGGAAGCATCGAATCTTCTGTGACATTACGACTACTGGTTCCGATCAAGCTGTGCGTATTGGCGCTCGCGCTCGTGCCGCACGGGAACGCCTGGCCGCGCCAGACGGAGACTGTGCCTCATGCAGAGCACTCGATGGGGACCAGGCAGAAGGTGCAGGGGATCCCGAATTTTGGCCAGGTCTCGCCGAATCTGTATCGCGGAGGACTGCCCAGCCCTGAAGGGATCGAGGGGCTGAAAAAGATGAACGTTGAGGTGGTGGTCGATTTGCGCGGTAGGGACAAGGTCGAAGAAGCGCGCGTCACCAAACTTGGAATGCAATACGTTTCGATTCCGTCGCATTGTCCGTTTCCCAGCGATGCGACGTGGGCGCGCTTTTTGAAGGTGATCCGCGAGAACGAGGGGAAGAAAATGTTTGTGCATTGCCGGCTGGGCGAGGACCGCACTGGCATGGCAGTAGCGGCGTACCGGATGGCGGGTGAAGGTTGGACCGCGCCCGAAGCGCTGCTGGAGATGAGGGCGTTCGGGTTCAGCACATGGCATCTCGCAATTTGCCCGGGGATGGAAGGGTACGTCGAGGGATTTCCCGAGCGTTTGAAAAAGGATCCTGCATTTCGCGATCTGTCTTCTCCGCCTCAGCATGGATCCAGATGAAAAACACGTCCCCACCCTGGCAGAGGATGCAAGGGTGGGGCTTCCCGCATTGAGGCTGGTATACCTGGGAGACAGGAAGTCACCGCGCTTTTCAGGCTGCGATTCGGCGGTGACAGGTGGTTGGTTGTGAGATCGTATTTTCGTCTGACATGCGAATTCCTCGCTCGCGGGTATAGTGCAGAGGGGTGTCAGAACGTTTCGCGGACGGTAGATGATTTTTGACGCGAAATACTGGGTCGATAAACTCCAACTGATCCCTCATCCCGAAGGCGGGTACTATCGGCAGACTTACCGGGCGGAGTTGACGGTGGAGAGGGAAGCGTTGCCGCCTGAGTTTGGGGGCAAACGGGCGGTGGCCACCGCGATCTACTTTCTGCTGGAGGGGGCGGATCTCTCGGCGTTTCATCGGTTGCGGTCGGACGAGATGTGGCACTTCTACGCGGGCGGAGCTTTGGTGGTCCATGTCATCGCTGAGGACGGACGCCATTCCGAGATTCTGCTCGGCAGCGACGCCGAGGCGGGGGAACTATTTCAGGCTGTGGTGAAGGCGGGATGCTGGTTCGGGTCGCGCCTACGGGATCCAGGCGCGTTCGCGTTGGTGGGGTGCACGGTGTCACCGGGGTTTGATTTTGCGGATTTCGAGTTGGCAAATCGCGACGAGTTGGTGCGGCTTTATCCGCAGCACCGGGCGATTATTCGGACGCTGACGCGAGGATAGGCTGTCACTACCCGAACGAATGTGATCTGGGCTACATGACAATCCGTGCAATCACGTGCCCGCCAACCGGATGAGAAGCCAAGTAAGGTCCGAATGGCGGGCAAAAGCTTCAAGCAGCCGTGCTGCCTTGCGAATTTTAATTCAGGCTATTTCGCTGGAATCAAATCAAACTTGTCCGATCCCTCTTCATAGAACAGGGCGCCCTCCTTCTTGTCACCGCCGCTCCAGTGTTTATGTCCTCCGGGGACGCGTACGAAGTCTCCCGCACCGACCCGCTTATCGCCGGCTTCGTCTTTGTAGAGGTACGCACCCTTGATCACAACTATCCAGACGTCGTGGGTGTGGGTGTGCATGCCCGCGTCGTATCCGGGCATAAACTTGGTGAATGTTCCGTGTGCACCGGCGCTCGCGTCCCCCCAAATGGGGGCCGTCGAGACACCCTTGCTACCCGGCATTTCACCAAAAGTCGCATGACTCGAAGAAACATAGATAACCTTGTCACCTTGCGCCTGAAGTCGGCCGATGGACCAAGCTGCGACCAGTACAACAACCAATCCCCCGACCATCAATGATCTACGCATCACGTCCTCCTTATGTTTTGTAGTTTTGTATCGAGGCGCACGCATTCTACACGGCAAGATGTCTGAGCGCCAAGGATGAATCTGGAGTTTGGCGGTCAGGAGTGTCTTCTCCACGCTACCGCGCAGGAGGAGTATGTCCGGGGCCTCACAATCATTTTGCGGCGGCAGTCTTCTTGGGGAACATCTCGCCGATCCGGCGAATTTGGGCGCCAACGCCCTTTAGCTTTTCTTCAATATGCTCATAGCCGCGGTCGATGTGGTAGACGCGGTCGATGATGGTCTCGCCATCGGCGACCAGGGCGGCGAGGACCAGCGACGCCGAGGCGCGCAGGTCGCTGGCCAGCACGGCGGCGGCGCCCAGCGGCGTCTTCCCCCGAACGATGGCGCGGCGGCCTTCAATCCTGATGTTGGCGCCCATCCGGACCAGCTCCAGCGCGTGCATGAAGCGATTCTCAAAAATATTCTCGGTGACGATCGAGGTTCCTTCGGCTTGGGTCGCGAGCGCCATGAACTGCGCCTGACAGTCGGTGGGGAAGCCGGGATACTCTTCGGTGCTCATGTCGGCGGCGGTGAAGGGATTGTCGCCCATGACGCGGACGGAGTCGGCGGAGCACTTGGTTTTGACGCCGACTTCGTGCAGCTTGGCCAGAAGCGCGCCCAGGTGCGAAGGGTCACATCCAGCGACGTTCAGGTCGCCTCCAGTCATGGCCCCGGCGACGATGAATGTGCCCGCTTCGATGCGGTCGGGGATGATGCGGTGCTTCGCGCCTTTGAGCTTGCTGACACCTTTCACGCGGATCGTTGGCGTGCCGGCGCCCTCGATTTTTGCTCCCATCTTGTTGAGCAGATCGGCCAGGTCGGCCACTTCGGGCTCACGGGCGCAGTTCTGCAGCAGGGTCTCGCCTTCCGCAAGTGTCGCGGCCATCAGCAGGTCTTCGGTGCCCGTGACGGTGATCTTGTCGAAAACAATCTCAGCGCCCTTGAGGTGCGCAGCGGTGGCTTCGACGTAGCCGTGGTCCTGGACGATCTTGGCACCGAGTTGCTCGAGCCCCTTGATATGCAAGTCGATTGGGCGAGCTCCAATGGCGCAGCCGCCGGGGAGCGAGACTCGGGCGTGACCGCAGCGGGCAACCAGCGGGCCAAGAACGAGCGTGGAAGCGCGCATGGTCTTGACTAGTTCATACGAGGCTTCGGGCGAGGCGAGATTGGCGCAATGGAGCGTCGTGCGGTGCTGGGCACGCCCATAGCCGAGTTCGACATCAGCGCCCATGGCCGCGAGCAAATTGCGCGTGGTCTGAATGTCGCGCACCTGCGGAATGTTCTCGAGGATGACCGGTTGTTCGGTGAGCAGGGCGGCGGCCATGCAGGGGAGGGCGGCATTCTTGGCGCCGCTGACGCGCACCGTCCCGAGCAACGGGTCGCCACCGCGGATCACAAATTTGTCCATAGAGAGAGGAATCCTTGAGTTGCGCCTTTATTCTAGCGGGGAAATTAGGCGGCGGTAGATAACCGGGAGGACACGGACGTTTGGGAATAGGGAGTGAGGACACAGTCTGTAGAAAGTCAGAATCCCCACCCTCTCGCACAAAACGCGAAGAGGATCGGGCATCCTTACGATGAGCCGCTATGATTTCGCCAGCGCAATAGCCTGACGGACGTGGCCTTTTGATTTCTTCAGCGCGGCGGCGGCCTGGGATCGGCTCACGTTTGCGGCAAGCATAACGACGGCGACCGGGGTGCGATTGCCTGCCGATTTCAGCGAGCGGCTGGCGGTGTCGTGGTCCGCACCGGTGGCCTGCTCGACGATGCGGGTGGCGCGCTGAGTGAGCTTTTCGTTCTTGGTCCAGACGTTGACCATCAGGTTGCCATAGACGTAGCCCAGGCGGCACATGGCTCCGGTCGAAATCATATTGAGGACCATCTTGTGTGCAGTGCCGGCTTTCATGCGGGACGATCCGGCGAGGACTTCGGGGCCGACTTCGGTGATGATGGCGAAATCGGAGGCGCCCTCGAGTGGCGAGTCGCGATTGCAGGTGAGAGCGACGGTGTGAGCGCTACGGCGGCGAGCGTATTCGATCGCGGCGATGGTAAACGGAGTGCGTCCGCTGGTGGCGATGCCGAAAACGATGTCGTGCTTGCCGGGCTTGCGCTTTTTCATTTCGGCGACGGCAAGGGCCGTGTCGTCTTCGCTGGCTTCGGTAGAGGCGCCCAGCGCTCTGGGGCCTCCGGCCATGATGAATTGCACCGTGCGCGGATCAGTGTTGAACGTGGGCGGAATTTCGGAGGCGTCGAGCGCGCCGAGCCGGCCGCTAGTTCCGGCACCAACATAGATGAGGCGTCCGCCGCTGCGGAGTCCGGCAGCGATCACGTCGATGGCGCGGGCAATCTGCGGCAACGCTTCTCGGACCGCGGCGGCGACGGTGGCGTCTTCGTCATTGATGAGCCGGGCGATTTCGAGCGACGACATGCGGTCAAGATCGGCGGCAGAGGGCAGGATTTGTTCGGTGAGGAGGATCCGAAGATCGGATCTGGTTTTGCGAACTCGGGTCAAGTCGTGCGCCTTTCTTCCTAGGTGGTTTGCATATGAGCTCATCGGGACTTCTCGAGAGCCTCAATCACTGCATCGTGGAATTTAGGCCGAACTTGTTTGATGGCTTGATTCGAACAGTCGGGCCAAGTGCGGTTCGTCAGCAAGGTTATCGAAAGCTGGCGCTCGGAGTCGATCCACAGTGAGGTTCCCGTGTAGCCGAGGTGGCCGAAGGAAGCGGGGCTGAAATACCTTCCCGACTGCGACGGGACAGACGGCGTGTCCCAGCCTAGAGCGCGGGAAGTGCCTGGAGGTGCTGACTCTCTGCGGGTGAAGATGGCGACAGTTTCGGATAGGAGGACCGGGCGTCCGCCGTTGAGCATGGCATGGGCGAACCGGGCGAGGTCTTCGGCTGTGGAGAACAGGCCCGCGTGTCCGGCGACGCCGCCGAGGACGAAGGCATTTTCGTCCTGAACTTCGCCCTGGATGATGCGCTGGCGGAAGGTGCTGCGGGCTGCGTGTGGGCTTCCGCTCGACTGATGTGCTGCCGGCTTTTCGCGGGCGGCGGCGCCCGCGCCACATTCTTCTTGGCGCTCGTCGGCAGTGGGGGGAATTGGCGACCTCAGGGCTGCGGGCGGATTGAAGGTGGTGCTGGTCATGGCCAGAGGGCCGAAGATCTCGCGCTGACAGAATCGGTCGAGGGATTCTTCCGCGATTCGTTCAAGAGCGACGCCGAGGATGATGAATCCGATGTCGCTGTATTCGGCGCGAGTGCCGGGATCGGCCGTAAGTGGCATCGTGAAGGCCGCTCGCAGGAGTTCGTCGCGTGAGTGAGCCTCGAGGAACAGCTTTTCGTAGGCGGGCAAGCACGAGGAGTGAGCCAGCAGCATGCGCACCGTCACGTTACGGCGGCGCGGGTCGGGTTCGCCGCAGGAGTCGACGAGGAATTCCGGGATGGTGCCGAGCAGCGGCGCGTCGAGTTCGAGAAGGCCTCGTTCGTAAAGGAGTGCAGCCATTGTCGTGGTGGCGACGACTTTGGTGACTGAGGCGAGATCGAACAAGGTCGCTGGCGCAACTGCGGTAGACGCCGTCTCGTATGTGAAGCGACCGAAAGCATTGAGGGCGATGAGGCGATCGTCGTGGGTGACGGCGACGCAGGCGGCCGGAAAGACGTGCTCGCCGATTGCATCGCGCAGGATGGAGAAGGCGGAGGCGAACTGCTCGCTTTGCTGGTCGAAGGCTGAGACGAGAGTTGGAGCAGCGCGATTCAGGATTTGGACGCTCGTTATGATTTCGCTCTCTTTGCGGGTTATAGCAGAGTTGGTAGGACGCGTAAAGCGACAGAGTCAGGCGGGAATCAAGTTTTATTACTTGAGTTTGTTGAGTCCCAGTGCTCCGGTTGTGTAGAGTCAGAGCATCTTCTTCTATAAGTCCAAATCGGGGGCGGAGAAAATCCCAGCCCTTTCGCCACAAGCGCGAAAGGATGCGGCGTCCAGATTCTTTCTGTTCATCATCTCTTTCTTTTTGGCGGCGGTATGTAGTTTGTCGCTATACGCTGAGCCAGCGGCTGTCCCAACATCCTCGTCCTCTACGCCGGCCACCGCAGTGCGACTTGGCGCGGTCGACTCCATCATTCAGCAGGCGATCGCGGACGGGAACATTCCCGGTGCTGTGCTTCTTGTGGGACACAACGGGGCGGTAATTTACCGCAAGGCCTATGGGAGCCGGGCGCTAGAGCCGAAGCGTGAATTGATGACGCCCGACACAATATTTGATCTGGCTTCGCTGACCAAAGTGATTGCGACCACAACTGCGGTGATGCAACTGGTGGAGCGGGGTAAAGTACGGATGAATGATCCGGTGGCGAAGTATCTGCCGGAGTTTGTGCAGAATGGGAAAGAGGACATCACGGTGCGGCAGCTACTGACGCACTACTCGGGACTGGAGCCGGATCTGGATTTGAAAGCGCCGTGGGACGGCAAGGAGACTGCGTACCGGATGGCGTTCGCCGAGACTCCGGCGCAGGCACCGGGCTCCGGATTCACCTACAGCGACATCAATTTCATTGTGCTGGGGGCGCTTGTGGAGCGAGTCTCGGGCGAAACCCTCGAAGCGTACACCGCCAAGCATATTTTTGCGCCGCTGAAGATGACGCAGACGCGATTCGTTCCTCCGGCATTGTGGCGTGCGAAGATCGCGCCCACGCAGTACGACGAGAGCGAACACATGCTGCGCGGGGTCGTGCATGATCCAACGGCGCGGCGGATGGGTGGCGTGGCGGGACATGCGGGACTGTTTTCCACGGCGGACGATCTGGCAAAGTTTGCGCAGGCGCTGCTGAACGGTGGCGGAGGGATCCTGTCGGCTGTCGCGGTGGAGAAGATGACTTCGCCCGAGCAACCACCGGCAGCGCCTGTACTGCGCGGGTTTGGATGGGATATTGATTCTCCTTTTTCGTCGAATCGCGGCGATCTGTTGCCCGTGGGGTCGTTCGGGCACACAGGGTTCACGGGAACCTCAGTGTGGATCGATCCAACGACACGGACCTACATCATTTTGCTGACGAATGCGGTCCATCCGCGGGGCAAAGGGAATGCGATTGCGCTACGGTCTAAGGTGGCGACCGAAGTGGCTGCGGCGCTGGCGTTGAACCCAACCGAGAAGGACGCACTGCGCTGGAAGAGTATCACCGGATACAACGAGGCGCAGAGTGCGGCCCGGCGGATGAGTTCGCGGAATGGCAGCGTTAAAACGGGAATCGACGTACTGGCGGAGCACGGGTTCGATGTGCTGCAGGTTGCCGGCCGCAAGAAAAAGATCGGTGTGCTGACTAATCAGACCGGGTTCGATGCCGAGGGGCGGCGGACGATCGATGTGCTGGCGCAGGCACCGGGAGTCTCGCTGGAGGCGATCTTCAGTCCTGAGCACGGAGTGACCGGAGAACTGGACACGACGCACGTCGGTAATTCGACGGATGCGGCGACCGGCGTGCCCGTGTACAGCGTCTACGGCGGGACCGACTCGGCGCGGCGTCCACCCGCGGATGTGATGAAGAGTTTAGATGCGGTGGTATTTGACATCCAGGATGCGGGTGCGCGGTTCTATACCTACGAGACGACGCTGGGCTACTTTCTGGAAGCAGCGGCACAGGCGGGTGTGGAATTGATTGTGCTGGACCGGCCGAATCCGGTTACCGGGTCGTTTGTGCAGGGCCCGGTTTCCGATGCGGGGCGGGAGAATTTCACGAATTACTGGACCGTGCCACCTCGGCACGGGATGACCCTGGGTGAACTGGCCAAGATGTTCAACGCGGAGCGGAACATCAACGCAAAGTTGACCGTTGTGCCGATGGATGGATGGCAGCGCGGGGACTGGTTTGATGCGACCGGGTTGGCGTGGGTGAATCCGTCGCCGAATCTGCGGAGCGTCTACGAGGCATCGCTGTATCCCGGCGTGGCATTGATTGAGGGCACGAACATTTCCGTGGGGCGGGGCACCGACACTCCGTTTGAACTGGTGGGCGCACCCTGGATTAAGATTAGGGAACTGGCTGCTTATTTGAACGGGCGGGGGATTGCGGGAGTGCGCTTCGTTCCGGTAGGCTTTACGCCGACTTCGGCCGTGTACAGCGGGCAAACCTGTTGGGGAGTGAACATTATTGTTACGGATCGGAATGGGTTTGATGCGCCGGAATTGGGGATCGAGCTGGCGGCGGCGCTCCACAAGTTGCATGCCGCGGACTTCAAAATCGAGCGCATGACCGATTTGCTTGTGAATCAGAGCGTGTACGACGCGTTGATGGCGGGACAAGATCCGCGGCGGATTGCGCAGGATTGGCAGGACGGGTTGGAGAAGTTTCAGAAGGTGCGGGAGAAATACTTGATCTACAAATAGAGCCTATCTATCCGTGTCAGCTTGGCCTTTTTGGATGAAACGTGAGCCGTGGCGGCGTCACTATCCTAAGCATGGGAGGTCAGGATGGACATTCTCGATATACCCTCGGATTTCGCGTCCTACGACAGTTCCTGGTTATTTCCGCAGCCGTTGTCGGTCTGCCAGCGGTATTCCTCCGGCATGTTCTTCTCGGCCAAGGCTGAGCCCAACCCGGAAAGACTTTGCTGGTTCAAACGTGGCGACAATCACTTGCAGGTCTACCGCGCACAGTGTCTTTTGAACCGTTATATTGGCGGATACTTCGGGTCGGAATGGTTGACGAGCGGCGGCCTCCGCTGGCCGTACCTTCTCGAAGATGGGATGCTCCGACTTGACACAGAGCTGGCCTTGAAAGAGTTTCAGCAGCGTTGGAGCTTGCCGTCGAGTGGCTGTCTCTGTCCCAAGACCCGAGTGATGCTGCCTCCGTTGCTGCGCTTCCGCGGCTCTCTGCTGCGCAAACGCTTAAAGTGCCCACCGCTCCGTTGGTCCGCTGGCGGTTCTTCGGGAGGCTCCGGGACGCGTTATGGCTCGTCCGGATCATCCTCACCTCAGCCCAGCAAAGGGACTGACAACCCTGTAAAGCCGCCAGTTCCCAACCCCACGCCCACGGGAAACAGCGCTGATGATGACGACGACGATAAGCCCTGGACGCTGCAGCTGACGCCGAACTTGGGAGTCGGTGGGGCCGTACCGATGTGGACGGGAAGGTCGGGCACGGGCACTAAGCTCAAGCCCGACACGCTTGAGCTCGATCAGAAGACCGAGTTCGATATCTCGCTGTTGACGGGATGGGCCCTTGGAAAGGGGAAGATCAAGCTTACCCTTGGTGCTGAGTACGATGTTCCCGTGGACAAAGATCATCGCGGCACTTCTGTTGGGACTACGCTCGGCGATAAATCCACCGTTGTCGGTAACGTCCAGGTGCAGGCCGACGATCTCTGGAAGAATGACTATGTGTCGCTAGCTCCGTTCCTGAAGTATTCCGCCCAACTACAGGGTGGGAAGGAGTCCAATCAGTTCAAGGCTGGCGTGGAGTTCGACCTGGATCTGCACAAGATCCTCGGTCTGCCCAAGGGTATGAAACTAGAAGCGGACGTCAACGCGGGGGTCCAAACTCCGGGGCCGGGTACGGACCCAGCTACGACACCAAATCTGATCGCACCCATTGAAGGGAACGTTAATTTTACGTGGGACATTCCCGTGCACGTCTTCGGAGGAGGGGAAACGAAGGATCGCTGATTCGGAGAAAGGATCGAGCCCGCGGGGCAGCGTCTACCAACAACTTCGCATCTTACGCGTTGTCGAACCGTGGTAACCTCAGTCTGAATTAGGGCAGTAGTTTTACTTCGGGAGGTGCGGGATGCGAGGACTCTTTGTGGTGTTGCTGGTTTCGGGTATGGCTTGGGGGCAGGCGGATGCTCCGAAGCCTGCAAACGCTGCTGCTCAGGCCGCTGATTCGAATCAGCCGAATTCTCCGGGCCCGGCTCGGGCAACGGCGTCTGATCCGAATGCTGCGGTGATTCCGGAGGGATCGAAGATTCCGCTTTTACTGAAGCAGGCCATCTCCACCAAGAATGCGCGAGAGGGCGACGCGGTGTACGCGGAAACGGCGTTTCCGTTTGTGGTCAACGAACGCGTCGTCGTGCCGGCAGGAACCTACATCCAAGGGAAGATTTCGCACGTGGAACGCGCCGGACGGGTGAAGGGGCGTGCAGAGATCCTGATGCACTTCACGACCATGATTTATCCGAGCGGGTATACCGTAATGCTTCCGGCATCGGTGGAGAACATGCCCGGGTCGGAAAACACGTCCGTCAAGGACAAAGAGGGGACGATCCAGCAGGACAAGACTACGGGCAAGAAAATTGAAGACGCGGCCAAAGGCGGCGCGATCGGAACCATGGGAGGCGCTACGGCCGGTGGTTTGGCTACCGGCGGCCTGAACGGGGCGCGGGTCGGCGCCGGGCTGGGCGCGGCCGCGGGAGTGGCGTGGGCGTTGCTCAAGCATGGTCCTGACGTGAGGCTCGGCGTGGGAACGTCGATCGAAATGGAGATTCAGCGGGAGATCCCGGTGGACGCGAGCCGGATTCAGGTCGCGAAGGCGGGATCGTAAGGTACCACTCCCCACAAGACCTCAACCATCCAGTGGTCTAACTTCCTGCGCCAACACCCGCGCATCAAGCCAAGCAACCCTCCTGCCTCGTGAATTGCACCCGGTCTTCTTCCCGCTGCTATACAATCCGCGGTAGGAGCAGTTTGCGCTCGATCGTGGAGGTTCCTGTGGAAGCGTTCGGTTTTGGCTTCACCACCATCGCCATCATTATCGCGGTTATTTACCTTTTGAGTTCCATCAAGATTCTGGCCGAGTATGAGCGCGGCGTGATTTTTCGCCTGGGGAGGCTGTTGCCCGCAGCCAAGGGGCCGGGAGTCATTCTGGTTTTCTCCCCAATCGATCGCATGGTGCGCGTATCACTGCGGCAGGAGGCGCTGGAGGTGCCCCCGCAGGACATCATTACCCGCGACAATGTCACGCTGAAGGTCAACGCGGTCATCTTCCTGCGCGTGATTGAGCCCCGCAAGGCGGTGGTCGAAGTTTCGAACTACGTCTATCAAACTTCGCAGTTCGCGCAGACCACGTTACGTTCGGTACTGGGCGAGCAGGAACTGGATGAACTACTCTCTCATCGGGAGAAGATCAATCTGCGGCTGCAGAGCATTCTCGACACCCACACATCGCCCTGGGGCGTGAAGGTCACGAACGTCGAGGTCAAACAGGTCGACATGCCGGAATCGATGCTTCGCGCCATGGCCAAGCAGGCCGAGGCGGAGCGCGAGAAGAGGTCGAAGATTATTCACGCCGAAGGGGAATTCTCGGCGGCGCAGCGACTAGTGGACGCGGCGCATCTGCTGTCGAGCGAGCCGGTCAGCGTGCAGCTTCGTTACTTGCAGACTTTGACCGAAATCGGTGTCGAGAAGAATACGACGGTGGTTTTTCCGGTACCGGTGGATTTCTTCTCGGGGATCCAGAAGTTGTTGGCTGCCCCGAGCGCGACCTCAGCGCCTGCGGCGCCTGCGAAAACTGCGTAGGGAGCGCGGTGTTCTTCGGGGCTGTGGAGCGCATGTTGATTGCGCGTAGTGATTGGAGTTGAACTATGGCTACGGCAGAAGATACTGAGATTACGCTTGGAACCAGCAAGCTTCTGGTGCTGTTTTTTGGACTAGTGGGCGTGTGCGCGCTTTTCTTCGCGCTGGGATATTCGCTAGGGCGGAAGTCAGAGCCGGCCATAGCCGCCGCCAGCGCAGCAGTTGCTCCGGCAACCCCCAGCGCAAAAGCAAACGGCGGATCGACAGCGGCGCCGATGACGTTCTATAAGTCCGTCGAACAGAAGGACGCTAACCCCGAACTGACGCCAGCGCCCGACTCCAAAACCGATACGGCAGCCGCAGCAACGCCGGCCAATGCGAACACAACGCCGGCGACGTCCTCGGGCACTCCGGATTCAACCACAATTCTTCCGACCGGTGGGTATTTCGTGCAGGTGGCCGCCGTGAGCAAGCAGGAAGACGCAGACTCGCTGGTCGACGCGCTCAAGAAGAAGCAGTATCCTGCCTTCGTGGCGGCGCAAGTCACGTCCGACAAGCTGTTTCGTGTCCAGCTCGGACCGTTCCAGGACGTCAAAGATGCCGAGGCGATGCGCGCGCGGCTGATCGGGGATGGCTACAGCCCCATTGTGAAGAAGTGAAGATACTCGACCAGAGGGAAGATCCCCAGAACCCCGTGGCACAAAGCCATCATAGCCCGCGCGGAACAAGCACGAAGTGGTCGATGGCAATCTTGGCCCCATCATCCGCCCGGAAAGGCGCCAGTCGAAACACGATCATCACTTCGTCAAAACGTCGGAGTGAAAGATTGGCCGGTATGGGGAAGTTCAATGTCTCAGCGGTAGGCGACGGCTTTTCGTAGATCTTCCAGGCGCGTGTGGACTTGGACATGACCGTCCCGAGAGACTGCGATGGCTTTCCGGGCAGGCTGGAATTGATCAGGATAAGTTCCAGAGAGACCGTTTCTGAATAGAGATCCGCGTTTCTAATCGAGATCTGAATTCTGCTGCAGCAATCCACATCGATCATGCTGCCGAAATTCTCGTGTGCCTCCATCGACAACGGACGCCGGTCCGTGGAGTGGATGTCGAGCAGTTCAGGACTTCCGTGGGCCTGGCGAGAACTGCGGGGTGGGTGCAGATCGGGCGCTTTGTAAAACCAATAGACGCCACTGAACGGAACAACCAACGGCTTCGCGATGGGGTTGCTCGTGAGCAGGCCGCTCCCCGTCGCCGGTGCTGGGGCTACCAACCTGGTATATGCCTGCTCCTTGGGCCACAGGATAATGCCAGAATTCGCTTCACTCACGGTCTCGTCCAACCCTTCCGACGCCTTTTCCCCGGTCGATCGGCGGAGCCTCGCCTCGCCTTCCGATCTTTTCTCGCTACCCGGTTCTCCTCGCTGACCCAAGTGCGTAACTAGGTGGTGTGAGTGGTGCGTGGATGGGTGGCCGAACCCACCAAACCAAAGTGTGTTCGGTAGATATCGAATCAGTCCGCCTACCATGGAGACGATGACCATCGCGACGGCCAGGAGCATGCGCGATGTCGGTTGCGACTTACCGGAGGACTGCGGGGTATCTGAGACGGCGTCCATCGTGAAAGACGATGTCCACACCGCAGAACTGATGCCTACAAGCGCCGCAGCGGGCAAAGGGTATCCAGCGAAACCGGCTAACGCGCCCGTTTGAGCGCACAAGGCCGCAACCGCCGCGCAAAGCTGTCGCCAGAACCAAGGCGATGATTCCGTCGGGCTGAACAGGTTGGAGTTCGAAAAAAGATCGGGCGGGTTCTCAGCTTGGCCTCGATCGGAACAGTCTTGCACCGGGCCAAATGATTTTGTGACAGCGACTACGAGCACGGCGGCCATGGCTATGGTCCACGCGGAATTCTCACGAATGAAGAATGTGACAGGGGCGAGCCACAGCGCGTCGAGCGAGGTTCTTAGCACGAGACGCCGTGTATTGATTGCGGTCTCCAACAGCCGGTAAAGGCCCCACACCGTCACGGCAGTAGCCGCAAACACTGCCAGCACACTCCCCACAGACGCGATGATTATTTCGCTCCAAGACAGCGTATGCAGGAGCGGCGGACGGCACACCAGGAATGCAACAACCCCCGCGACCAGCAGGCCCCCGAATTGCGGCAACCATCGGGTGACTGGTCGTGGCTCTGAAATGCCTAACGGCTCGAGCGGTTTCATCCTGAATCCTCTACCGAGACTACAGATGAGTTTTCTTGCTTGTGGCACGATACCGCGCCGGCCGACAATTCACAGCGACGATGCCTGTGTATATATGACGATGGACACCGAAACACCGGTTAAGGTTCCAGCGGGTAGAATCCAGATGACACATGGGAGCAAGGTTCATAAACTCCTTACATTGACATCCGTCGATTTCCACGATATTCCTGAGACCAGCCATGACTTCCGAGGCTTCGCTCGATCGCGCGCTTCACGCAATTGCCGACCCGACGCGCCGCCGCATTCTCCGGGCACTGAAAGAGGGTGCACTCGAGGCGAAAGCCGCGGGCAAGAGCGGTGGTACTGGAAGCTGCTTGTGCGCAGGGGACATCGAAGAAAAAGTTCACCTTTCGCAACCTACCATTTCTCACCACATGGCCATCCTGACGAAGGCCGGACTGGTCGCGGCCGTGAAGCAGGGGCAGTGGCGCTGGTACCGCCGCGATGAGAAGGCGATCCATCAGGTAGTGAAGACACTGCGCGGGAAGCTCTAAGAGAGTCCCCGATTCCGGAGATTCACTGAGACGCGGAAGGCAGCCCCATTTGGGCTCGGAGTTCTTGCCACTCTTGCATGACGCGCGGCTCGTGTGAGAGTTCGGCAGCACGATGGAGCGACTGCTCGGCCTTTGCCAGATCGTTGAGTTGTAGCTGACATTCTCCCAGACCGGCCCAGGCATACCAATCCTGCGGAAATTCTCTGATCACTTCGTTGAAGGTGACCACAGCCTCGTTGCAGCGGCCGGCCTCGCCGAGCTGCAACGCGACCTGCACGTGAGCCCGCGCAAGGTTCAGCTCGACGGGAGCGTTGTGAGGTGCGATTTGATGAGCCGCCGTGAATACGGTCAAGTCATCTTTCCACGCACTTTCCTGTCTCACCGTAAACACGGCGAAGGCAACCATCACCAACCCTGCCGCAAGCAGTGAAGGGATGCGGAGTTTTTCCATCAGGTGCCATCCGGTTGCCAGCAGAAGCATCAACCCAGTCAAAGATAGATAGGTGTATCGGCCGTGCAAGAAATCTCCCGGGTTAAGCGCGTTCAGGTTCAATGCGAGAACAATTGGAAGCACCAGGAAAAGAGAACCTAAGACCAGCGCGCACTCGACACCTGCCGCTTCTCGGTCAGGTAAATCGGGGGCCTTTTTCCAGGCCCAGAGCAAAGCCGCTAGTAAGACCATTATGGCGCAGCCTACGCCTAGCCCTGGCAGCAGGACGTCACGCGCGGAGTACGTATCGACCTGGCTGGAGTCAGCAAAAGCATGCAGCCGCACCGGCCAGAGCAGCACTTTCAGGTAGAACCAAAGAGTGGCCGGCACCGACCGTGCGACCGTGCTCCAAGGCAAGTTCTGCGTGCGTGCCCCGAGGCGTCCTCCCAGAGCATGAAGGCGCAAGAGCAGGTAAATCATCGTCACGCTGAGGAACGGAATGATGTGGCGTAACGCACGGAGCAGGCGCGATCCGAGGTTGGCCCCGTCGTACTTGAGGCTCGGCATCACGAGTGCCAGTGCAAAAAGTACGGGGAGCAACACCACGGCAGTTTCCTTCGCGAACAGCGCAACCAGGCAAAGAACAGCGGAGGCGATCAGCCACGCCACCGACGATCGGGCCTTGGCCCGGCCTGGCTTGCCGAGCTTTCTGCCGGATTTGCCAGCTGGCGGCGAGCTCTGTGCGGAGAACTGGTCGGCATATCGGAGGTAGCAAAGCACACTCCCCAATACTGCGGCGGACATCAACGGATCGGGCACCGTCACCCATGCTACCGACTCCGTATGAGCAGGATGCAGCGCGAACAGAGCTCCGGCCATCAATGTGGCGCTGCGATCCCGGAGCAGCTTCCAAACCAGTACTCCCAGCAGAACGGCGACCAACACATGTTTCACGATGCTGACAAAATGCCATCCCCAGGGAGATATTTCGCTAAGAATGAAATTGATCCTCATCCACAAAACAAAAACCGGTCGATAGAAACTCGTCGGCCCCCCACTGAATTGCGCCCATACGTAGTTCGTAAAGTATTCCCAGACGTGACCAGAGGATTGCACGCGGGGATCGTTTACGAAGCGGTGATCGTCGAGAATGAATTGAAAACTCAGTGTCGGGCTGTAAGCCGCGAAGATACCAATGACCAAGGCGATGGCACCAATGGAAAAGGTCAGAGGCGACAACAACTCCGGTGTTCCTGCCCGTAGCGCCGGGGCAGGAGCCTTCTGCTGCCGAATCGGAGGGGAGGAGGGTTTCATTCTTACAGAATTGGAAGGAAATTGTCTCACACGTCCCATACCCGTTACGGGGCGTGACTCTGACTTATCTCACTAGGGCGTGCCAAGGGCCCACTTCTCCAGATCTCCACTAGAACGCAGGAGACCGAGTTGCGCGCGCTCGAGTTCGAAGGTGACGTCCTGCAGTGCGATAAAGTGCTCGCTGGCTTGGGAGCGGGCGTAGTCGAGGTCATGAATCGTAGAGGTACCCGCATCCATGCGGGTCTGAACCGCCGCCAGATCTTTCTGGGCGATTTCGTATTCCAGTTGGGCAACGTCACGCGCGGCCTGCATTTGAGCAACGGCGCGCTGCAAGCGAAGGGTCTCTTCGGAAACCTGGTTGCGAGCGGCTTCCGCCTGCTTGGCCGCTTTCAAGGCATCGGCATCGGCGGCCTGGGCGCGCGCACGCTGCGAAGCGTTGAATAACGGAAAGCGAATGGAAACTCCGATCGTGGCATTATTCTGCTGGAAGCTGTTGGTGGTGCAGAGAACCGAAATGCCGGATACGACGCAGGGTTTCGAAGGAATGTAGTAATTCTGGAAGTTGTTGAACTTCGAAAGCAAAGCATACTGAGCGGCAAAGTCGAAGCTGGGCCAGAGAGACCGGTGCTCTCCTTCGGCACGCAGATACTGGGCTCGTGCGTGCTCGACGGCAGCCTGAACGCCCGGATTCACATCCGCGGTGTGGGCTGGCGCGGTTGCGTCCTGTGGCAGTGCAGGGAAGTCGGGAAGCGCGTCGATCTCAGTCTGAAGGCCGGCGGCTGGAAGTCCAGTGAGCTTGGAGAGATGCTCGCGCAACACATCGGCTGCGCCCTGGGCTTCGGTAACGCGCAGGCGTACGCGCGCGGCTGACAAGCGCGCCCGAGTGCCGTCCATTTCGCTGTCCACGCCTTCTTTGACGCGCTCGGCGACCGCGGCCTGCATTTTTTCAGCTTGGCTTTCGGTTTCGTGCAGTTGAGCCAGGCGCTGTTCCCACTTGGCGAGTTCCGCGTAGCTCAAGACCGCGTCCTGAATGATCTGATTGTGCTGGTCTTTATTCTTAAGAGATGCGACAGCAGAATCGATTTTGGCGGCGCGCACAAAATCGCGCAACGACGGGTTCAGCAGCGCCGACTGAGCGTTGAGGTTGAACAGCGATGGCGCGGATCCCTCAAGCCCGAGGGGGAATCCGTAGGAATAGCCCAGGCCGGCGCCCGTGGACAGTTGTGGGACGTAGTTGTCCTTGAGTTCGCGATAGCCGGCGGCGGCCCGCTGTTCGTCGGCTGCTGCAATTGCGCCGCCGGTGGCGTGAGTCAGGGCGAGCTGAACGACACGCTTGAGAGGGACCGGCTCTGCCAGCAAAGTAGCGGGAATTAACAGGACCGCCAGTGTCCATCCTGCACGCAGCGCACCTCGGCACGAGTTTTTCATTGCGTCCCTTCCAGAGTGAGTTGGAAATGATTGTATGAACAATTTGGATGCAAGCGAGATTCTAAATGTCAGATAGGGGAGCAAGCACAATCAAAAGCCCACCTGCCGCACAACGCGAATAGGCTGACGCACCCGCCTTCCCAGCCACATCACGGCTGGATCCGCTTCAAGTCTGCTTGAGCGCGCACGTAGCCATGTGCGAGTGCGATGGCGGCACGGTATTCGTCGGCAGCAGCCTGGCGGTCCCCCTGCTTTTCGAGTAATTGGCCGAGCATGTCGTGCGCTTTGAATGCGGGAGCTTCTTCAGCTGGTGCGGAAAGATAACGCCGCAAAAGACGAACGCCGAGAGGATAGTCGCGGCCCGCCTTCAGTAGGACACTGGCTCCGTCCCGCAAGGCCTCGCGCTGTTCGACGGGTGCGGATTCGAGGTTGCGCAGAACTTGCTCCATATCGTCCAGCCGATTATTGCGGAAGAGAAGACCAGCGAGGTCAACCCAGGCGCGGCCCAGAGTTTGATTGGCAGCGATTGCGGCGCGATACTCGCGCTCTGCTGAAGCGGAGTCGTGGTTTTTTGCTGCAATATGAGCGGCAATCCAGTGCGCCAGCGCGGGATTGAGTGTGGCGATCGCGTCGGCCTGAGCTTGTGCTTTGTCTTTGCCGCCGCCAACAATACCGGGGGCTTCCAAATAAAACTCGGCGAGATCGGCGCGGGCTTCCCAGCTTTGGGGGTCAAGTTCCACCGCGCGTTCGAACGAAGAGCGGACTTTTTTCGCGAGCCCGGCGGCGGATAGGAACCCGGCACGATCTGCCTTTTCTCCGTAGATGCGGCCCAGCCAGAGGTGATAAAGCGCCTTGTGCGGATCAAGGTTGCGGGCGCGCTCGCAATTGGCAATGCCACGATCCCATTCTTCCAGCATGAAATAAGCTCGGCACAGCAGGTTGTAGGAATCGGCATCGGTACTGGAGAGTTCGAGCTGGTGCTGCAGAGTCTGGATGGCGTCGTCCACGCGGCCCGCCGCAAGCAGTTCTTTCGGGGAAGCGGCGGCATGCGTCGGCACTAGAAATGCGCCCACGCTTACCAGAGCGGAAAACAAAAATCGCCAAGGCTGAAAGCGAAAACGGAGGCGCGGATCAACACACTGCATCGGTTAGGGCACCACTTTGACCGAAGCGCCGTCGGACAGCGGCGCTTTGGAGTCTTCTGAAGGCAATGCGACCGAGGCACCTTCGTTAAGACCGCTGGCGATCTCGACGCGGGTGAGATTCTGTAATGAAATCTCGACTGGCTGACGCTTCAGGCGATTGTTGATGATCTGGAAGACGTAGGGTTTGCTGTCGTCGACGTGCACCGCATCGCGCTGCAGGGTTAAGACATTGTCATGCTGGGCAACCACGATGGTGACGCCAACATTGACGTTAGGCAGCAGACGCAGGTCGTGGTTGTCGATCAAGCAAGTGGTCTCGCCGACATTCCTGGACAGGCGCACTTTCACGGTCGAAGGGACTGTGCTGACCCTGCCCGTCCAGGTTCGGCCCGGGACGGCGTCCCAGGTAATTTCCACTATTTGTCCAACCTGAAGTCGGCCAATGTCAGGTTCGTCGACGAAGGCGCGCACCAGCACGCGCGAGAGGTCGGCCTCTTGTAAGAGCAAGTCGCCGGCCTGCACGAAGGCACCCTGCTTGACGGGAAGGAAATAGACTACGCCGTCAAAAGAAGCACGCACGCTGGACTTGCTGAGTGCGTCCTCGGCCGCATCGTAGGCGGCTTGAGCTTCCGAGGCCTGCGCCTGCACCTTGGCAACTTCCGGAGGCGAGTAGCGGTCGGCTTTTTTCTGCTCCGCCAGCGTGAGGTCGGCCTGGGCGCGCTTTAGAGTGTCTTCCGCGGCGCGAACTTCCCCTTGGGAGGCAGCGCCCTCCTGCTGCAGACGGCGCAGTGCCTCGAGATTGCGCTGGGCCGCATCGCGCGCGCTCTGTGCCTTGATAGTTTGCGAATTCAAGGTGAGGACTTCTTCCTGCGTGCCCCCGGTCTTGAGCGAAGACTGTTCGGCCTGCGCCGCCTTTATCTGGGCCTGAGCGCGAGCTGCCAGCGAGCGAATGTCGGCATCATCGAGTTGCAGCAGAAGCTGGCCCTTGCGCACGTGGTCGCCCTCCTTGACCAACAGGCGTTTCACCGTCGTCGAAATGGGGGCGTGAGGCTCGAAATATTGGATGGGCTCAATCTTGCCATTGGTGGAAACCAGGCTGCGGATCGGACCTCGCTGCACCGTCGCAATGCGGGCCTTCACTGGAGTCTGGTGAAGATACGAATAAAACACCGCCACTGCGAATATGGCGAGCCCGGCCCATATCCACCGGCGGCGCGACGGTGTATTCGAATTGTTCGTCGATGCCAACCTGTTGTCTTTCAGGGTGAGGCAGGAACTACTGTAAGCAGTAATTTACCATTCCAGAGGCCGCCGCAGATACGCTACGTGCCCCAGGTGCGGTATCTGTTTGGATGCGGACACTGCGCAATCGGCTGCACCGGCCTTCCGCCACACATGCTCCCGCTACAATAGATTCATGGTGAAATCGCCTCGCTACACGCCTGAGCACGCTGCCGCCGGTCTTGACATTGACTTTCCGGAGATTGAGACCTGGCCGAACCAGTTTCCCGGCTACGAGATTGTGGTGGATGACCCGGAGTTCACGTCGGTATGTCCAAAGACCGGACTGCCGGATTTTGGGGCGTTAACGATCCGCTACATGCCGGACAAGAGTTGCCTGGAACTAAAGTCGTTGAAGGAATATTTGCGGAGCTACCGCAACTTGGGAATTTTTCAGGAGAACGTCGTCAACCAGGTGCTCGAGGATGTGGTGAAGTGGGCGAAGCCGGTGTGGGCCGAAGTCAAGGGGGAATTCCGTCCGCGAGGGGGGATTTCTACGACGATTGTGGCGAAGTGGCCGCGACCGAAGCGGCGGCGGTAGGGATTCTGTTAGTCATGCTATATTCGCTGGACCTGTGGCACAATCTGATCTCCAGCCTCGCACCGCGCTGATTGTTCTCACGGCGCTGAATCTGCTCAATTATGTAGATCGCAACGTGCTGTTCGCGGTGCAACCGCTCGTGCAGGATGAGTTTCACCTGACGAACAGACAGATCGGGTATTTGACCAGCGCATTTCTTGGTTTCTATATGATTGCGGCGCCCTTCGTGGGGCCACTGGCCGACCGTTACTCGCGCAAACTAATCATTGTGCTCGGAGCGCTGTTCTGGAGCGGGCTCACGCTGCTTACTGCGGTCACGCATACCTACACAGAGTTGCTGGTCCGGCACACGCTGGTGGGCGTGGGCGAGGCGACGTTTGTCACCATTGCGCCGACGTTTGTGGCAGATCTGTTCGCGGAGAAAATACGTGGGCGGATTCTGGGAGTTTTTTATCTCGCGATTCCGGTGGGCTCGGCCGCTGGATATCTGTTGGGCGGGTATCTGGCGCCACATCACGGGTGGAGATTTCCCTTTTATGTGGCGGCGGCTCCGGGCTTCGTGCTGGCGTTGGCGGTTTTGTTCCTGAAGGAGCCGGAGCGTGGGCAGTTCGATTCGCTGAAGGAGACTCCGGAGCGGGGGACCATTCTTGGCTTGGCGCGCAATCCGGCATTTCTGACGTCGACGCTAGGGATGGCGGCCATGACATTTTCGCTCGGCGGCATTCAGGTGTGGATGCCGAAATTTCTGTTTAGCGAGCGCGGCTACACGCTGGAGGCGGCGAATCTTTCCTTCGGGATCATCATTGTTGTGGATGGCATCGTGGCCGCCCTTGCTGGCGGATGGCTGGGCGACTACGTGCTGCCTCGAATGAAGAGTTCCTATTACCTGGTTTCGGCCGCGAGCATGTTGCTCGGCGTGCCGGTCATGATCGTTGCATTGTTTGCCAAGGGAGCGATTATGATCCCGGCGATCGGAATGGCGGCGTTCTTTCTACTCCTGAATACCGCGCCGCTCAATGCGGCTGTAATCAACTCGGTCGGAGCGCACATTCGCGCCACAGCCCTGGCAGTGAATATTTTCATCATCCACATTCTGGGGGATGTGCCTTCGCCAACGATGATGGGCTGGGTCGCCGACAAGCGGTCGTTGCAGGCCGCGTTCATTCTGCCGATCATCGCGATGGGGATCTCTTCTGCCATACTGTTTTATGGGATGAAATTCGCGCCGCCGGTTGCGGTCGACGGCGCGTCTACCGGGGCAGGGAAGACTTAAGCAGGATGGCTTATTTCTATTGGATTGCGGGAACGATTCTGGCGATCGCCTGGTTGTCCCGCATTGTGGACGCTGCTCTCGGCATGCCGTCTGTTGCTGATGTTGCCCGGCCGGAGTGGGATCTCAATCCGGTTTCGCCTGCGGGTAATCCTCGCGTGTCCATTATCGTTCCAGCGCGCAACGAAGAAGACATCATTGAGCAGGCGCTGAACACTCTGCTTGCCCTCGACTACGACAACTATGAAGTGATCGCGGTCAACGACCGGTGGACCAATCGGACGGGCGAGATCATGGAGGGGATGGAGAAAAGTCCCCGCCCAAGCGGAGCTTGGACAGGGCACCCACCTCGTAATCCGACCCTTCGAGTCATTCATCACCGCGAACTTCCTAACGGGTGGCTTGGTAAGACTCATGCCATGTGGACCGCTGCGAATCAGGCGACTGGCGACTGGCTGCTCTTTACTGATGCCGACGTTTTGTTCAAGCCAGATTCGCTCCGGCGAGCGCTCGCCTATGCCGAGAGCGTGCCGGCCGATCACGTGGTGCTGTTTCCGCAAATGATCATGAAGCGGCCAGGCGAGTACATGATGATCGCGTTCTTCCAGACCATGTTCATGTTCGGGCACCGGCCGTGGAAAGTGGCCGATCCCAGCACCGACGATCACATGGGCGTTGGCGCTTTTAACCTTGTAAGGCGCAGAGTCTACGACGCGGTGGGAACCTACGAGGCGCTGCGCATGGAGTTCTACGACATGAAACTGGGCAAGGTGGTGAAGAATGCAGGCTTCGCCCAGCGTAACGTCTTCGGCGGCGACTTTATCTCATCCGCTGGGCCGACGGGGCGATGGGAGTCGTGAACAATCTGACCAAGAATTTCTTTGCCGTGTTGTCGTTTCAGTGGTGGCGGACGGTGATCTCGGCGTTGGGACTGGCGTTTTCAACCTCGGGCCTTTTTTGGGCGTGTGGCTGGCCAGCGGGTGGGAGCGAGCCCCATACGTCGTGGCGCTGGGATCGATGTTTTTGATTTACATCGGGATGTCGTGGCGGTCGGCGGTGCCGCCGTATTACTTCCTGCTGCATCCGGTGAGCACGGCGCTGTTCATCTACACGCTGCTTCGCTCGATGGTGCTGACATTGGGAATGACGGGATTGAGTGGCGAGGGACGAAGTACCGGCTGGAGGAGTTGCGTAAGCATGGTTTGAGCACTACTGCGGAGATTCGTCGCCTTCGACGTCGTTGCCATAGGTTGTCGTGGTGTTGGGTTTGGCTTTAACTTTTGCCGGCTTCTTCGTGGGACGCACGCGGCCGGCGCTGTAGTGGCCACGGTTGTCTACGTCGTAGTTCTTGGGAGTCGGAGGAATCAGGGCGGCGCCGCCCTAATCTGGCTGATGCGGTTGAGGATGATCTCGGCGCGCCCGTCGTAGAGTTTCACTGGACCGTGAATTTCAATCATGCGGCCGGCGAGGCGCGCACGTCGCCTACATCTTTCAGGTCGTAGGGAAAGATGACCACCGTAAACGGGCAAGCCATCTGATCCTCGCAGAACGGAGGAAGTGCACGCCTTTCACGCCGACTTCGACCCTGACAACCATTCCGCTCACGCACTTCGTTTCTCCCACATGGCTGCCTGGCTTCGTGGATAGGGACGCAGTCGGAGGCGGCAAAAAAAGGCGCTGCGAAAAGGACTACGACGACGCGGACCAGTTTGTCACATGCGAAGTACTACTCGAAACATACCCCTGGCTTTAGGAAAGATAGGCGAGCGACGTCTGTGATTGGAGCGGAATAAAGAGGTGTGTCGTTCCGAA
>CAVYHM010000045.1:0-26346 GCA_963768265.1 uncultured Acidobacteriaceae bacterium | reverse complement strand
GCTTGTCGTCAAACTTCACGGAAGCGACATGTTCAGCATGAACCCTACCCTCGCTATTGTTGTCAGTGCGTTAACGCTCGCTGCAACCGCGCAGGATCAGCCCACCAAAGCTCATGGTGGCTTGACCATTGAGCAGTTGATCGACATCAAGCATCCCTCCGATCCAGTCTGGTCGCCTGACGGCCGTCAAGTCGCCTTTATCTGGGAACGAGCCAGCGTGGGCGATATTTATGTCTCAGATCTGGATGGCCGCGCTCAGCCTGCCGCGGCAACGACCTATTCTGACGGAATAATGAGCAACGTCTTCTTTAGTTACGATGGCCGGACGATCTACTTCGCTCGTAATGGTGATCTCTGGCAGGTTCCCCTGGGCGGTGGAGAGCCTCTCCGTGCATTGAGTACGCCTCTCCAAGACGGAGATTTGTCACCGTCTCCGGATCGCACTCGCGTCGCTGTGGTACGTAAGAATGGCGCAGGGCATGGAAGTGATCTAGTTGTTCTCACCCTGTCTACCGGTGCGGAAACAAGAATTGCCCACGACGATGTCAACATCGACAATCCTGCGTGGTCTTCCGATGGGTCGCAAATCTGTTATATCGGCGGCGCCCAGCTCATTCCTCATGATTCGTCTCCCTCGTACTCTGGCTCAAAAGCTTCATCTTCGCCAATCCCGAGTACGTCCCAGGGATGCTTTACGCTGTGTCGTCGTCCGGCGGTAAGACAGTTTCCATCGGCACGAAAGGTGACTACGAGGCGTTCTCGTGGGTTGACTCTAATCGCGTTGTCTTCGCCCGCCAGTACCCAAACCAATACAAGACTCGTATTATTTATGTCGCAGATATAAAGGACGGCAAGCCGAAATCGATCCACGAAGACAACGAAGAGAAATTCAGGAGTATCCCAGACTGGGAGACGGGAACCGAACCGCAACCTTCGCCCGATGGGCAGTGGGTCGCGTCTGTTTCCGATGCGCGGACAAATCCGGGATCACATTTATGTGATTCCCTCTGCCGGCGGTACTCCTGTTCAGATCACCAAGGGACATTTTGAAGCGTGGCGCCTTTCGTGGTCGCACAATGACACCCGCATCGCCTTCGACGCGAACGAGCCGGACCATCCCGGAGACCGCCGCGTTGGCGTCGCAACTATCGGCGCTGATACCGCTCATGCCACCATCGCCTATGTCACCGACGCAAACGGAACCAACATCGAGCCGTTATGGTCGCACGACGACAAACGCCTCGTCTATCAACATACCGATACACCGGAACTCCGCCGATCTCTACGTCATCGACGCTGTCCCGGGTGGGAAGCCTATCCGTCTCGGCGACTCGATGCCCTCAGGCATCGATCGCACGGCATTCGTCGAGCCGCAATTCGTTCACTACCCAGGGCCTGATGGTCAATCCGTGCCTGCATGGCTGTTTGTTCCCCAAGAATCTCGACCGCAGCAAGAAACATCCGGCAATCGTATGGATCCATGGCGACGGCATCAACCAAAACTACGACGGCTGGCACGTGCAGCGAAATTATGCCGTCTACTACAGCATGCATCAGTATCTGCTTCAGCAGGGGTATGTGGTTGCCGTTGCCCCAGACTATCGAGGTAGCATCGGCTACGGGCGAGATTGGCGTAACGGAGTTTACATGGATGTCGGTGGAAACGATGCCAAAGATGCGTGGATGGCCGGCAACTACCTCAAGACTCTTCCCTACGTCGATGGCGACCGCATGGGAGTTTGGGGTTTAAGCTACGGCGGATTCTTCACGTTGATCGCGATGACCGATCAGCCAACTCTGTTCCGCACGGGTATAGACGTGGCTGGCGTCGTGGATTATGAAATGTACTACAACGATCCATATCATGGCGACTGGACTGAAAGCCGTATCGGTACGCCGCAACGAAACCCCAAGGTGTACGCGAACGCTTCGCCCATCTCACACATCAATCGTCTTGCGCGGCCGCTCCTTGTTTTGCACGGTACGGCCGATGTGAACGTCCCATTTCTTGAATCGGTGTGGCTGATCGACGAAGCTCTTAAGAAACACAAAGGTGATCTGCTCACCTTCATGATGTACCCCGGTGAGTTCCACTACTTCACGCGGGAGCATGTCTTACTCGACGCTTGGCATCGCGTAGATGACTACTTTGCGGTGTATCTGAGCCCGGAGGGGCGCTAGAAGAAGCAATGATTTGATTTCGATGCTCCAGATTTCGACCGGTCCCACCCCACTCTTTCGATAGATCAACGAGAAATTCGCCCCAAGCGGCTGCAGAGCGGGAAAGGAAAATTCACTGGCCCAAGCGGGGTTCGCGGCTGGGGTTCCATATGTCAGTTTGGCCTTGATCACCGATCTTGGCCTGATGGCAACCGCTCACGGTGACGGAGGGGAAGCGTGGGTGGACAGAAGGCTCCGCGATGAACCTTGAAGAAGAAATTAAAGACTGTCTGGAGGAACTGGATTCCGCTATTTCAGGTTAGCGGGGTTGATCAGACTGCGTACTGCTGAGACACGGTTGGCGGGAATGCCGGTCCTGCGGGCGTGCTCACGAATGCTGCCCTCGTCCGGCGCCAGGTAGACACAGTAAACCTTGTCCTCAGTAACGTAGCTGTGAAGCCACTGAATCTGTGGCCCCATCTCCTTCAGAGTTTGCAGCGAACGCAGTGATACCTCGCGAATCTGGGTTTCGGATAACGATCCGGCACCGGGGATCTCGCGTTCAACGACGAATTGCGGCACAGTTTCAAAAGTCTAACATCAACTAGACTGTTGTGGCGGACTTCCCAAACGAAAGGGCTGAGCGCTTCCGAGCGGTCCGAGGGGCTGCGATGGGCAAATATCCTGCCTTCTGGCAAATCGTCCTAAGTCCGTGCCCCGTCACAAATTCTCTGTCACGATTGCACTTGCGAGTCTTTGGAATTGCAGGAAGTGCTGGCAACTGACCCCAGCGGCACGGTAGGATTAATTCGCGTTGAGGTGCTTTATGAAGGATGTTTACGAAATTCTTCGACAGAAAGAGCTGGCGATCGAACGCGTCCGGAAGGAGATTGCCGCCCTCCAGGTTGTCGTTTCACTACTTGTGGATGACGGCGACAGAAGGCGACCTAGCGAGTCGACTGCCTCCTGGCTCAAAGACGCTTGATCAGCGAAATCCAGGACTCGGCCGTCTTCTTTCCGGCTTTCACCCTTGCCCATCGAGCTCTTTGTGCAGCAGCGATCTTCCTTCGCGCGGCTGCAGAAAGCATCCGTTTGCCACGCACAGGAACGATTTTCGTTTGTTCCCGAACCTTGGCCCAACGCGCTTTTTGGGCAGCCGCGATCCTCGCGCGAGCCGACGCGGACAGCTTTCGAGGTCCTGTTCTCTTTCCGTATGTTTTGCCGAATGCGGCAAGCGCCGCACCTCCGTACTGTCCATCTTTGAGCAACCCGAATGTTCTTTGCAGATCGACTAGCAATACTGCGAAGAACGGCATAGGATGTTTTCTCGTTGTTCCGAACCAAGCTGCTCGTCGCAGCGATGCGAGCACCGGAACCAGCAGTTCCCAGATCCACAAAAAGTACAGCATTCACCGGAACGAGGTTCCCGGATGGGGGCGAACGCAAACCCGAAACCAAGTGAGGCCAAGCAACTGCCCACCGCAAACGGACTGGCGCTGGTGCGCGTAACGATTGGGGCAATGTTGGTGTGGGTCTTTTTCGAGAATCTGGGAAAAGGCCTGTACACACCGGCGGGTTACGCGGGTCTGATCAATTACTACATCAAGGCGAGCCACTCGCCGGCCGCCTGGAAGGCTGTGATGGGACTGGCGGCAAACCACGCCGCTATGGCTGCTCCCATGCAGGCCATGACCGAGATCTCTCTCGGTATTCTGCTCGTCATCGGTCTGCTTACCCGACCGGCCGCATTTGTGGCTTTTCTGTATCTCGGCAGCCTTTGGATCTCGGAGTGGGGCACCTCGTGGATCTGGGAACTGCTGGTTCCGGTGATGGCATCGCTCGGGGTCGCGATCGGGAGCGCCGGCCGGAGATGGGGCGTTGATGCATGGCTGGAGCAACGGTGGCCATCGGTTCCGTGGTGGTTGATTTAAGCTGATGCCCTGTGCGAGTGTCCGTCATCATCCCTACCCATAATGAAGCGCAGGCGATTGAGCGCGTTTTAGCGGATCTCCCGTCCGATCTCACGACGGAGGTCATCGTTGTCGACAGCAACTCGAATGACGGTACGCCCGAGATCGCCGCAAGAATGGGAGCCCGCGTCATTCAGGAACCGCGCCTCGGCTATGGGCGGGCGTGCCTCACGGGTATGGCCGCGGCAAATTCCCCGGACGTGGTTGTATTCCTTGATGGCGACTACAGCGATCGGCCCTCCGAACTGCCGATTCTCTTAGCGCCAATCATTGAGGGGCGTGCGGACATCACGCTCGGTTCGCGCCTGCAGGGGCGGCGTTCTGCTGGGGCGTTGCCTTGGCATCAGGTGTTTGGTAATCGTCTCGCCGCTGGCCTGATCAGGCTTCTGTATCGAGTAGACATCAGTGATCTCGGCCCGTTTCGCGCCGGCCGCGCCGATGTACTACGCGCGCTCGCCCTCGAAGAAACCACCTATGGCTGGGCGGTGGAGATGATCCTCAAAGGAGAACTGGCTGGATTCCGCGTGGTGGAAGTTCCGGTGAGCTACTACCCGCGCATCGGAAAATCGAAGATCAGCGGTACGGTGAAGGGCACGGTCGGCGCCGGCTGGTTCATTCTCAGCTTGATCGTGCGGTATTATTTCCGGCGTCGAGGGAGACCACGGCCAGCGTAGGCTGGCACAGCAAACCATAAGCGAAGTATGCGGTAAGTTTATCTTTTAGTTACCCCACCCCCCTCCCTCCTCGATTTCTTAAAATATCTAGAATCAGCAGCTTACCGACTACGCCGGACCGAATTCCCCCAAAATCTTCATAACAAAGATCTTATAAGTCAAAATCTTGAAAGCGTGGGACTTGCGGGCTCATTTTTGACCGCGAGCGTACTTGCCGATATTGCTGCGTCTGCGTCCTCTCCCGGAGCAATGATGAAACGACTCGGGCGCTGTGCGCAAGGTCAGATGTCACAAGGTTGAGCTGTGGAAAGCCTTTTCGGGGCGCTTAATGGGGCAATGATCAGATCGCTGCGAAAGAATATCGAGGTCCGTGGTGCCCACCCTTCGGCTTCGCTCAGGGCAGGCTTCGTCGAACACCGCGACGAGTGGGGCATCCTGTTCCGTGGTGATTTATGAGAAAGATTCCATGTGGGCCAGCCCCCCACACGTCCGATTCCTACAAGAAACTCCTGCGCATGGTGGAGGACATGCCAAAGATCGTTAACTCTGCGGGAGTAGCGAAGAGTGCGGGACCACAATGTACTCCTATCATGCCCTGGCGCTATTCGTCCTCCCAGATCTCGTCGCCATCGGAGTGTTGAACAATCTCGCCATCATCCATCAATCCGAGACGTATCTCATCGTGTTCGTAGGCAATCGTCCTCGTGCGAAAGAATTTAATGCTCTCGGAGACATAGGCTAATGGAAAGGCGTTGTCGGTCTCAACCGTCGGTTTGGGAAACAGAACGATGTTAGTGCCACCCGTTCTCTGGACCGATTTGTAGAGTAGGCCGTTGAACGGTTCCGCCCTGAAGAGTGAGCCGTCGGGTTTCTCGCCGTGCACATGTGCCAAATACTCGGCCATCGTCTGGGTGATCAAGTAGTCGGCCCTCTCCCCGGCCTGACGGGTTGTGAGATCAGGCTTTCGAGCTGCCGAAGGAAGATATTCTTTTCTGCCTGCTCATTGAAGTCGGGCTGAAAATAGCTCAGGACGTGGTACGAATCCTTGATCCTCGTGAAGTCAAGCAATCGAAGGGTTGTTGTAGTTCGCACCGTAATCACTGCCGCTTCGCTGCCGATGGTGGGCCGCAACTCTGCAAGGCATGTCTCAGATTCCAGAGCACCATAAAATACCGCAACTCCATCCACACTCATCCTTTTCAGCGCGGGCTCGCTCGGGAGGCGGAGGCCCGATGTGCTTTAGCGGGTCCGTGATAGCGTTTTTCAACTTCTCATTAGAACCACAGATCCGTGCTCTGAATAGCTCGGAGCCTTCAGGCAGTTCGCGGACTACGGTCACGTCCTTTTTTTGAGCAACGTCCCAAAACTTCCTGGTCTCAACGCCACGGAAAAGATATTCAAACAGTTCCTTTGCCGACGAGCTGAAGAAACGTTCGTGATGCTTCAAGTCCTCCTCGACGGAGTCCCACCAACTGCGGAGACGGTAGGGCCTGAGCCCCATACTGACGTAACTAATATCGTTGGCGAAGAAGGGTTCCTCGCCATCTTGGGGGCGGGCGTCGTCGTTTTCCATGAGTGTGTCAACTACTTCTTCGTTAAAACTAAAGCACTGTTCAATCGCCTGCTGAACAATGTGGGAAAGTGGATCGCCCTCCTGCTCCCACCAGTGGTCGTCATCGACCCCAAATTTCTGCACCTCCGCGCCGGGGGCATAGTGTTCCTGGAGAATCGGACCGAGAAGTTCGGCCAGATCGTCAGCCGTGAACGCCTTTCTCTTGCTCGATCCGCATTCAGAACAAAGCTGGACCTCGCCTTTTTCTTGAACGATCTTCTTAAGGTACAAATCTTCGACACAATCCCAACAGACGGCGGACATCGTGATCCTCCACCTTTTGATGCGACGGTTTATCGTACTCCACGGGCTTGAGTGGGCCACCCGTCGTATATTATTGCCCCAACAATCTATGAAATCTTCAAGCGAGACCGTAGTGCGGTCGTCAGGCAGTGACCGTGTCCTGGTAGTCATGGCGAAAGCACCAAGGCCAGGCGAAGTCAAGACCCGCCTGGCTTCCAGCCTTTCTCCTGAGGCTGTCACCGCTTTCTATTGCTGTCTTCTGGATGACACGCTGGCGCTGGCGAGGTCATTGGGCGATGTGGAAGTCGCTATCATGTGTCCGGACACCGACGTAGACGAGTTGGCACAATTGACGGGCAGGGAAGCGAGCGTAGTTGCCCAGAAAGGTAAAGGTCTTGCCGCAGGCCTCACCTCGGTGTTTGCGCACTTTGCGGATGACCGCCAACGACGCACCATCGCCTTCAACAGCGATAGCCCACACCTGCCGCGTTCTGTTCTCGAAGACGCGTTCGAAACGCTGGCTGCACATGACGTAGTCGTGGGAACAACGCACGACGGAGGCTATTATCTCGTAGGGGCAAGGGCTTCTCATCCTACGCTTTTCGATAACGACGGAATGGGCACCGCCAGTGCGCTGGAGAGACTCCTATCGCGCGCACGAACGCTTGAGCTATCCGTAGGTTTTGCAGATCCTTTTTACGATATCGATGTTGCTGACGACCTGACTCGACTGGCAGCGGAGTTGCGGCTGGCTCCGGCAAGGGCGCCGCGCACGGCGGCGTGGCTTAAAGAGTGGGAGAGATTATGTGGAGCGGGCACTCCCTTCGACAAGCTCAGGGCAGGCACTGCCCGCTCTGATTGCGGTGGCAAGAGCTAGCGGGCAGGAGTGCCCGCTCCACATAGAAACCTTGTCGCAGTACGATTGCGAACGGGCACGAGAGAACTGTGAAGCTCACCCCCGAGTGGAGAGTGTACGTCCTCGGCGCCACGTTGTGTGTGGCGCTAACGGTCTGCTCACGCAACTTCGCCGATCGGGGTGGACCGTACTTCATGGCCTCTTTGACGCTTGCGGGCATCGTGTATCTCTTATCGATCCGCGAGTTTTTTCGCGGGCGGGGCCCCGTTCGACTTCGCTCAGGGCAGGTCCGCGCCACACCAGGGTTTCCGCGGCGCGTGGTCGTGCTCGGACTCGTCCTGGCTGCTGTGTGGCACATTCTATTTCTTCGCCTGCCCGCGGGCGCCGATGATGATATCCATCGATATGTTTGGGATGGCCGCCTGCAGAGGCTCGGCTACAACCCGTATCTGGTCATTCCCAGCGATCCTGCCATGAAGGGACTTCATACTCCGGAGACCCGAACCTTGAACAATCCGGATTTACCGAGCCCATATCCAGCAGGAGCACAGCTTTTTTTCCGCGCCGTAACCGCGATTCAGGAGTCCACGTTTGCACTGAAAGTAGCATTTGTCGTTTGCGAGTTCGCAATTGTTTTCCTGTTGCTCGATGTCTTGCGTTGTACTCGGCAGGGAGCGCACCTGGTTCTGGCGTTCGCCTGGAATCCATTATTGGCCATTGAGGTCGCAGGAAGCGGTCACATTGATATTGTTGCCGCGCTATTGTTGCTGGTGTCCGCCGCTGCGCTAGTACGCCGATGGCGGGCGACTGCGGCCGTCGCACTTGGGCTAGCTGTAGCAGTGAAATTGTTGCCGGTTGTACTCTTGCCGCTCTACTGGAAGCGGGTTCGCATTCGCGACTCAGCGCTGGCTGCAGCCGTGGTCGGACTCCTGTACGTGCCATTTCTTAATCACGGCGGTATTCCGATCGGCTCGCTGGGTACGTATGTGCAGACTTTCCGCTTCAATGGTCCCGTGTTTGCGATGCTCGATCAGGTGGCGCCTCCGCAGTTGCTGGCTGGGCTGGCCGTGCTCGTCGGATTGGTGACTGCAGCCTGGCTAAGAAGCACAGCGCTTGAGTGGTCTCCGGACCTGTTTGCCTGGCCAATGGCAGCATCTCTGTTATGCGCACCCGTCGTATTCCCGTGGTATCTTCTCGGGCTGCTGCCATTTCTGATGTCGGCCTCGACGCTGGTGATCATCGTCTGGACCGTGAGCATTATCCCCACATACGTCCAATGGCACTTGCGCGCAATTGGGCGTCCCTGGGGGGCGCTTCCTGGTTGGGCCATGGCGCTGGAGTACGGATGCGTGGCAACGGCGGGTGCCATGATTGGTTTGCGCCAGCTCATGCGGCCGGTAGCCCCCCGTACTCAAACGGACTAGTTCAGTCAAGCCGGTTGGGCCAACACTCTACTTCTGCAACCGAAATCTGCGGCTCTCATCCAACCCAAGATCTGTTCAATTCACCGAGGAGGGACGTTCATGACAAATTCGGGCCGACTCGTTGTGATCCGCCTTTTAGCCTTAAACATGCTGTTGATCCTCCCTGCGACTTTGGTTGCGCAACAGCGCGCGCCCATTCTCGATCAGGTCGCCAAGACCTACGGTGTCGACTCGTGGGATCAAGTCGAGGCGATCCGCTACACCTGGAATGGGGAAATTACCGGACTCTTCAAAGCTGCTCACAAGTGGGAGTGGGAGCCCAAGACCAACAAGGTCTCCTTTGAAGGCGTGGACAAAGATGGCAAGCCGGTCAAGGTTTCCTACGTGCGTACCGACCTCAGCACCCAATCCGACGCCGTGAAGAACCAAGTCGACCCGAGTTTCATCAACGACAACTATTGGGTTCTGTTCCCCTTTCATGCTTATTGGGACAAGAGCGCCAGCGCGATCGATCAGGGCAAATTTAACCTGCCTGTGGGCCCCGGCATGGCCGAATTAGTCCCGGTGAAGTATCCCGCAGATGGCGGATATACACCCGGCGACACGTGGGATCTCTACGTCGGTAAAGACAACCGCGTCGTGTACTTTGTTTACCACCGCGGAGGAGCCAAGCCGCCGAGCCGCGTCATCGCATCGTGGGCGGGCTATAAGAAGGCAGGTCCAATTCTGTTCTCAACCGAGCATCTCGGCACCGCCGATGGCAAGCAGCTCCACATCTTTATTTCTGATGTCGCTGTTAAGCTGACAGGCTCGGACAAATGGCTGCCGGCGCTATAAGACGAAGCTATTTCTTAGGTACTCTCGGAATTGTAAAATGCACGCATTCCGATGAGGGCTGACGGCGAGCTGGATATTGGGCGAAAGACCTTTGTGTCTGGTCTGCTGCTGGAGTTGGTCGCTACGCTGCGCCGTTGCGCTGAGTGCTATGCCCCTGCCTTGGCCGTCCGAACCAACACATCCGGGCGAGCAGTCTCCGTGAGTTTTCCGAAATACAGTCGGTAGGATCGGTGGACGACGTACATGACCGGGAACACCGCCAGCGATAGCTGCCAGCCCACGTGGGAGCTGGCCGTCTGCACCATAGAAGTTACACTCGCAGTGAGCACGTAGTACGGAAACGAGAGGTGTGCCAGGCGCCACCAGATCGGTCCGGCTGCTCTGCGCTCACTCAGAGCGATGATCGCAGCCACCGGAGCGGTCTGTCCAACGAACAAAGTCGCGGTTGCCAGCATCAGCCCCAAAGCGGCAGACGTTGAATACTTTCCACTTAGCCACGCGGCGTGGAAGATCAGGCTCGCCAGGCAGGTAGCGAAGGCCATCATGCTTACATTGAATGTCATTTGTTGCGGCTTGAATTTGGTGGGCTTCTGCGGCCAACACTGCACTGCTGTCGAAATGCCAGTGATCAGGATGGCCTCAGCCGCGCTCAGGTTCACGGCCGCAATGAGCAGGAATGGCAGATTGACGGACATGTTGCCGTCAATCCCGGGCAGCTTGACTTTCATCCGCGATGTCACCGCCGCCAGCCCAAGAAGCGCCAGCGCAAAGTACAGATGCTGTGCGTGACTTACGAAGACTGCGTACCCGACCACGATGGCCGCGGCCAGCGTCATGCCACCAATGAAGGTCTTGACTCGCCGTGTGCTATTCACGATCTCGTCCTTTTCCCTGTGGATTCACACGGTTCTCTACTGTTCAACCTCGGTGCTGGAGAAAGCGCCGTTCGCGCCCAGCAACGACGAGCCCCAAACCACGCTGGTCGCCGACGGGCCGGACGACGAACCCCAGACCACACTGAAGCCGCTGGTAATGCTGCTGCCCCAAACGACCGAAGTTCCCCAGACTACCGAACTGCCCGAAACGTTGGCGCCCCAAACGACCGACGAGCCCCAGACCACGGATGAGCCCCAGACTACAGACGTAGGGGCAACCGTGCCGTTGCCGTTCGACAGCGCGACTTTGCCGGTCGAAGAGTTGTAACTAGCGGTCGGCGACAGGGCCGCGCCTACGTTGGACGGAGTGAGGTCGTTATTGGCCAGAGCCGCGCCGAGATCCAGGTAGCCGGCGCCCACCGTAAACAGATCGTAGAACGAGGTATAAGTCTGTCCGGTCGTGGTGTCCGTTGCGGTCGTGGACGTTGGGAAAGTCTTGTACGCGGTTTTCATCAAACGCGCCTTGACCTGGTCCGGCGTTAAGTTTGGGTTCTTCTCCAATAGGAGGGCGACGGCGCCGGCAACTGCCGGAGTTGCCATGCTGGTGCCGCTCAGAGTGAAGTAGTCTTTGCCCGACGAGGTACCCGCGACCTCGTTGCCGGGAAACTCGGCTTCGAGTTTGCTCCCGGGGGCGTCCAGCGACACCACCAAGTTGCCGTCAGCGACCAGGTCCGGTTTTACCACGTGGTCATACGTCGTAGGACCCTTCGAGCTGTAGCTGGCAATCTGATCGTCGGTGCGGGAATAGGTTCCCATGGATTTCATGGCGCCCACAGTCAACACCAGAGGATCATTGCCGGGAGCGGCCACGGTTCCGTAGCCGTTGCTGCTATTCACGCTGATGCGGCCAAAATTACCAGCGGCGGCGACCACCACGATGCCACTCTTCCACGCTGACTCGACCGCCTGGCACAGCGGGTCCTGCGTATAGTCCACAGAGATTCCGCGGCCCAACGACAGGTTGATGACTTTAATGTGGTAGGTGTTCTTCAGTGCGATTGCCTGCTGAATGGCGGCGATCACCATGCTGTCGCTGCCGGAGCCGTTGCCATCTAGAACACGAAGATCAATCAGATTCACATTCGGCGCCACACCGGCATAGCGTCCCGCGGACTTTTGGCCGCTGCCACCGATGATGCCCGCGACGTGGGTGCCGTGGCCATACAGGTCCCATACCTGCTTGCTGCCCAGGTAAGTGGTGGTTCCGGTGAAGTCCTGGTGATAGACGACGCGGGAACTGTGTCCGGTCGAAGTCCACAGGTCGGAGTGGGCGTCGTTAATACCGCTGTCGATCACGGCCACGCCAACGCCCGTTCCGTCGTATCCGAAGGTGGTGGCCCCGGTTGCGCTCATGGCGGCATTAGTGTAATCGTCCATCCCTTTCAATGGGTGGTCGATGCTCACCGATGCGATCTCGGGATCGGCCTCCAGCGCGGGCAAGGCGCTGACCGGGATCGTAAACGCTGCACCCTTAATCATGTGCAACTGCGCGTGCAAGCGTCCACCCCGCCTCTGCATGGCGGAGTAGTGTGACGCCGAAGGGACCCGGCGGTACTGCACAATAACCCTTACCGTCTGGTTCTTCGCCGATCCCAGCTGGGCCTTAGCGTAAAGATGCGAGAGTTCCGGAGCCATCCGGGACAACGCTGGCATGCCCGACTCGCCGGCAGGCACGTTGGACCACCGCTGCCCGAAGGCAATCCCTGTTACCAGGAATAGCGCCACGCTCAGGCGCTTCCCCCACGCGGCGCTGTGGCGTTCGCCACGCTTCGCGGGTTTAGGATTTCGTGTCGACCTCATGAATGATGACCTGTCTTTCTCGGAAAAACGTTCTTCTTCCCCAGGGGCCTGAGTTGCACGGGAGTAACCAACCAAAGCGCTGTAAGTAGTTGATTTGTTAAGCGGGCAGGATTCTGGACTGGGCCTTTCTGTCCCAGTCGGAGGGTAGTGGGACAAAGTGTCCCGCTGCGCCCTGGTTTGCGGAGTTCATTGTTCGGGCCCTGTGGCAACCAACGGAGCCGTTGGTCGTCGATTAACGCTCGGGGTTCTGCGAGTGCGGTGCGTAGCCGGTCATCTCCAGATAGCCGACCCCGCGCGTACCGCCGGTAACATCGATTGCCCCCTCCCAGTAGCTCGGGCCGATCATGCTGGTAAGCTCCTGGCTGTTGAGGGGCGTGGCAACGTCGAGTTCCAGGCCCCGGCTCGGAATGGAGACGTGCCATCGGAGGGGATAGGTCCCCTTGCTTTGCGGGCTGGTCCAAGTCTCGCCGTTGGAAGTCATGGTGAAATCTTTCGCGGAAAGAAAGAAAGCCTGGCCGCGTGGGTCGATGTAAGTACCCGACGAATACGGATCGACGCTGCCGTCTTTGTGACGCAGGCGGTAGAGCATCACTTCGCTGTTGTTGTCGAGTTGCAGGCCGAGCCAGTCCCATCCGCTTTCGCCCGGGCCCATCGATTCGGTGAAGAACTCGTGGTCCATCCACGAGGTGCCTTCCACCTGGTAGGTTGTGCGGTTGAGTTCGATTGATCCAGAGGCGAGGAGCCGAGTGAATGAGATGTAGTGGGACGCGTGTCCCGCTCCCTCGGCTTTTTGACTGATCCCATTTCGGCCGTGAATGACCGGCGGCTTGTCGGTCTTGAGACTTAGATTAATTTCGAATTCCTCGTCGATTCCGCTCA
Organism: uncultured Acidobacteriaceae bacterium; assembly: GCA_963768265.1. GTDB lineage: Bacteria > Acidobacteriota > Terriglobia > Terriglobales > Acidobacteriaceae > Sulfotelmatobacter. The sequence goes on along the minus strand of CAVYHM010000045.1, from coordinate 12,956 downwards.
GTTGCTGCGTGTCATCCCTTACATGTGCTTGCCAGTTGCCATTCCAGATCATGCCGGTGTGCTGGTTCACGCCAGCGATTCCGGGGCCGGCTCGATTGATCCGCTCAGTGTGGTAAAAGTGGCGTCCGGTCAGATCGCTCAAGGCGAGATGCGCCATGTAGAGATCGTGAATGTGCCAGGGTGATGTGTCCTTGTCGCGTGTAATTCCCTGGCGAAAAAATGTCAACTCGAAACCGAAGCGGTGGCCGTCGGGTGATTTCAGGTTTCCGGTGTAATACCACCACTCGGTCTGGTAGTCCGGGTGATCGAAATGATCGCGGGGAAACTGGTATTCATAGCCGGGCAACGCGACCTTGTAGTCCGCAGCCCATGTGCTCGTCAACAGCAGGAGGGCCAGGAAAGAACCCCACCTATTCTTCATGCACCACCTCAATGGGACTGAGACGCTGGGCAATACGCGCGGGATAAATCCCCGCCAGGATGGTAGCCAGGTAGACGAGGCTGAGCCCGGCTAAGAGCACTTTGACGGGCCAGTGGAATTGGATCGTCCAGCCGAAAGATTGCTTGTTGATCACGAAGATCAGCACCAGCGAAAGCACGCCGCCCAGCATGAGTCCGGCAATGTTGGCGAGAAGGCCGATCAGTCCCGCCTCGACCAGAATGAGCTTGCGGACCTGGGAGGTTGCGGCTCCGAGAAAACGCAGCAGTCCAAACTCGCGGCGCCGGTCAATGACGATTGACATAAGCGCGCCCGCGATTCCCATGACGGCAACGACGACTGCTACCGCTTCCAGGGCATAGGTGATAGCGAAGGTCTGGTCGAAGATGCGGATCGCCTCGCGGCGGATATCTCGATTGGAAAAAATGAGTACGTCACGGTTGGCGGCTGTTCGCTCAATTTCTTCACGCGTGGTTTTGAGGTTGGCGCCCGGAGCAAGGTAGACCGCTAGATTCGAAGCCGACGGGTCGGGCAGGTAGCGCAGCATCGTAGAACGGTCGACGATGACGTAACCTCGCTCGTTGGCGTAATCATAGAAGACATCCACGACGCGGAACCTGACGAGCCTCTCCCCGAGCGGGAGCGTGACGAAGTCCCCGGCTTTGACGCGGTGCTTGTTCGCAAAAGGTTCGCTGACAATGGCTGAGTCCCCGGCCAGGAGTTCCTGCAACACGTCAGTTGCGGGGCGTCCCGAAAGGAAGCCCGACGATCGGTAATAGCGTGATTCTTCGGTATCCGCCGACCCAAGTGTCACGGGCAGACCCTGGTACTCGATTTCGTAGGCTCGAAACCGGCTCACGCTTTGCACCCCCGGCAATTTGGCAATGCGATCCGTCAGGTCGACCGAAATCGTCGGGTGGCGATCCATGGAAGGGTCGCCCGCCGGCCGCAAGTAGAGATCGGCCGGAAGCTGGCTGTCCATCCAGGTAATCACGGTCTGGCGAAAGCTGCCGACCATGATGCCCACCGATGTCATCATCGCGATGGCCGTCGACAGTGCGCCGACCAGCACCGACGTCCGGCGAAGCGAGCCAGCGAGGCTGCGCGAAGCGAGCATCGCTTCCACGCCCATAAATCTCTGCAGTGTCGTCGAGGCAACGGAGGTGATCCAGTACACCAGGGCCGGAATGGAAAGCGAAGAAGCGCCGATGAGCAGGAGGGCGGAGAGATATCCAAAGATGGGCTTGCCGCCAACTGCGGGGAGGCGCGCGGCGAACCCTCCGGCAATGGCCAGCACCAGGGCGATGCCAGCGTCTCGGGTGCGCTCGACCCGAATTGTATATTCGCGCAGCCCACGGGCCATCGCTTCGGTTGGCGGAACCAGCGAGGCTTCTCGCGCGGGAGCCAGTGCGGAAGAAACTGCAACTCCGACGCCCACGATCAAAGCCAAGATCACGGATTCGGCGGAGAGATTCAGAGCACCCGGACGGCTTGTAATGTACAACGCGTTGACCGTCGTGGCCAGAAGCCGTACTGCTCCGGTGGCCATCAGCCGTCCCATCGGAAGCGCTATCAAAGCTCCTGCAAGACCGAACACTGCGGCCTCGGCCAGAAATGCCAGGAGCACCGCGTGCCGGCTGGCACCGAGCGCCCTGACTGTGCCAATGTCCGCGCGCCTCCGAACGACCGAAACGGAAATGGTGTTGTAGATGAGAAATGCTCCCACCAGTAGAGCGATGTAGCTGAGAATGCGAAGATTCCATCGAAAGGCGGAGAGCATGCGGCGATTGGCCGCAGTTTGGCTGCCCTCGGGATTGAGTGCAACGCCACTGGGAAGAACGTCGCGCAACTTTTGCTGCCAGACGTCGAGGCCCGGGTGGTCGGGAACTTTCACGAGAATGCGGTCGACGCGGCCCAGCTTGTGCGTCGCCTTCTGAGCGGCGGCGAGGTCCATAAGTACGACATCTTCGCTGCCTTGCGCTGATTCGGGAACGAAGCCGCGAACAACGTAGTCTCGCCTTTGATCGTTGATGAGCAACGCAATGGTTTCCCCTAGGCGGTGACCGAGGCGCCGCGTCGTCCAAATCGCCTCTGGATCGTTGATGTGCTGGAAGCTGTCGCGGTCCTGTGGGATCTCGAGATTCCGGCTCTGATGGCGATTAGCTTCGGCGATGACATCGATCCCGATCAAAGGTACGGTTGCGCCAGTCGAAGAAACCGTCGCGTGATCCTCAATCCGCGGTGTCACGTGAAGTGCGTAGGGCAGCGTTGCCAATTGGCCGACCACCTGCTCTGGTACTCCGCCCGCCGCGGTGACCTCAAGGTCGTCGTCGCCCGCCAGCGTTTCCATGGAGGAGCGGAATGAGCCCGCCGCCGCGTTGCCCGCGAGATCGATAGCGAGGACCACCGAAACGCCCAATGCAACCGCGAACACCACGAGAATGGAGCGAGAGCGTTCGCGCAGCACCGGACGGACGATCAGGCGGAAGAAAAGCGACCAATACGCCATATCAGGAACGCGTGATCTCCTCGATGTGGCCGTCCCGCATTCGAACCACGGTGTCCACGAAAGAGGCTGATTCGGTGCTGTGCGTCGCCATCAGAATCGTCGTCTTCTGCTCGGTGCAGATCCGCCGTAGTAGTTCGAGGATGGAGTTTCCGGTGGCGGTGTCGAGGTTTCCCGTGGGCTCATCGGCGAGCAGAAGGCGAGGCGAGTGAACCAAGGCGCGCGCGATGGCAACGCGCTGCATCTGGCCGCCGGAGAGTTGATGCGGCATACGGTGGGCAAGCTCGGCGAGTCCGACCGAGTCGAGCCGATCCAGCGCTTGCGGGCGGGGATCCGCATGTCCCGCAAGCAGCAACGGAAGCTCGACGTTTTCAACCGCGCTCAGTGTGTGGAGCAATTGAAATGACTGGAAAATGAAACCGACTTTTTCGCGGCGAAGTCCGGTCAATTGGACTTCGCTGAGCTGGTCGGTTGCGACTCCATCGAGCAGCACATGTCCGCTGGTCGGGAAGTCCATGGCGCCCGCCAGATTGAGCAGCGTCGACTTGCCGCATCCGCTGCGCCCGACAAGGCCGACGAATTCGCCCAAGCCAACGTGCATCGACACATCATTGAGGGCGCGAACGGGTTCGCCGTCGGTGTGGTAGTTCTTCGTCACGCGTTCGACCGACAGAACGAGCGAATTGCGATCCGCGGATGACCGGGGTGATGACGTGGCTGTTTCAGCGCTGACCATGTTGCTTGGGATATTAGTTGGATGCCGTTGAGGCAGATCAGACTCCGAACAGGGATTGAGGTTTTTCTTTGGGCGAAAGACCAAACCCAAGATTACACCCTGGGTGCAACGGTTGAGGAATCACGTTCCGGGTTGCGCTTGACGGCTGGAGACAGTCTTATTGCCGGTTCCCGCGGAGAATTTCGGAGCGCTGCGCTGATCGAGCTGTCAGAGGCGAATCTTCGTCGGGCATCGTTTGCCGAAGGAGCTTCCAGTCGCGGCCCATTTCATCTTCGGAGATGGCACGAGACGATTTGGAGTGTAATTCTGACTGCAGTCGCGCTGCGATGAGCTGGCGTACCAAGTCGGGCGGCGCGCCGGAGGTTAAGACATTCTCTGCGGACTCACCGATGCGGACCATGCGGTCGCCGACTTGCATTTCCAGAATGGGCCGTCCCTGATCATCGAAGTCAACTTTTGCATGCGCCTGCGTCCTGGACCACGCCTTTTCGACATTCTGGCCCGAGGTGACAGGATAGGATTCCGTCAGAAGATTTCTAAGCTGGTGCTGAAAAGACCGGCGATCCTCGCGACCTAGAGGCGCCTCGGGCTTGCCTTCCGGATTAAAGACGAGCGCGTCGCGAGCCGGATCGAAGCGGCCAGCTCCGGTGACCACGTATGTCCCAAACACGCATCCGGCAAAGATGGGGCTGGCGACGGCGCTGGGCACGATGTACTTCTTGGATTTGAAAAAGGACTCGACCACCCCGTGCACGGTCGAGCTGCGTGGCATGCTGCCCGGCACTTGCGCGATCACCAGGCGCGAATGCTGAATTTCCGGATGCCGCTGGTTAAACTTCACCAGCATTTTCGCCATTTGCTTCGGAGTAGTCATGCCAACATCGGCGATCACGCTGCGGTGCAGAGTCTTCGGGTAGTAAAAGTTAATAATCCCTTTGGCAAAGTCGGCGCAGTTATTGGAGACAAGATGGAAGTGAGACTCGTTCGCCGATGAGTTCAACTTGGCGATCAGCGCCTCGTCCTGCTCCGGTGTGGTTGCGACCTCAAAGCCGTAGATGGTGCGGTCGTAGGAAGAGCCAACCAGTTGGTACCAGTTTCCGCCTGGTGTTTCGCCGTTGTTTCGATCAGGAGCGATGTCCTCCAGATATCTTCGACGGTAGCGGTCGCGCAGGACTGCGACCATCTTGGCGTCGGCAAACAGTGGGATGTCTTCAGTACGATCCACCGCGTACAGGTAGGGGATCAGAGGAATGGCAATCCAGTCATAACCGCCGACCGCGTCGTAACGACTGATCACGACCCCGGGTTCTCCAGGGGCGCATCGGCGCAGGACCACGGGCGTCTCGGCGCAGACTCCCGAGAGATAGACAGCGGCGTGGCCGGTGGCGGTAAAGAAACCAAGATGGCCGTAGGGTTCTTCTAGAAGCAGGGTGGCTGACGCTCCCGCGAGTGAGGCGGAGGCTAAGACGATGACCGCCAACTTGATGAAAGCGCACCGCATTCTCGGGATGTGGCGTAAGAACATAGTTATCCCAGACTTGACCGTAACCTCCTAAATAAGAACCCTTTAACGAGAGATTAGTTGCAGGGAATCGGCAAGACCAGTTACCGAAGTTCAAAAGAATCAGGCTTCACGATACTGCGAATATAAGGCGAATCGGGCCAGCCTAAGTCATGGCGCTGGAAGGCCCGATCTGGTGCAGAATTGGAGGGGCGTTAACTATCTGATCTTAGGCGTGCTCTGGAGCCGCGAATTCGCCCACCGGGCGCTTTCGGCGACCAACTCGTCTTCGTCGTCGGTCAGTTTTTCGAGGAGCGGGACAAAGTCTCGGTTACCGCTGTTCCCCATTGCAATCGCGGCGTTGCGGCGCAGGCCAGATCGCTTGGTGCGGCGAATGGGCGATCCCCGGAAGGCTTCCCGAAATTCCTCCGCGGACATTTCAGCGAGCCAGGCGAGAGCCGGATTGACCAGACCGGGACGCGGCGCGAATTCGGGCAGAGTCGCGGCAGGAGCCTTGCGGTTCCACGGGCAAACATCCTGGCAGATGTCACAGCCGAAGACGTGTCGCCCCATCCCCGCGCGGAGATCCTCCGGGATCGACCCGCGCTTCTCGATCGTAAGATACGCAATGCATTTGTTGGAATCGAGCTGGTACGGTGCGAGGATTGCTTCTGTGGGGCACGCCTCGATGCAGCGCGTGCAGGTGCCGCAGCGATCGGGAGCGGGCAGGTCAGGTTCGAGTTCGAGCGACGTGAGGATCACGCCCAGGAAGAGCCACGAACCCTTCTTCTGATTAATGATGCAGGTGTTCTTGCCAATCCAACCCACACCGGCATACTTCGCAAAGACGCGTTCGACGATGGGGCCGGTGTCGACGTATGAGCGAGTGGTGCGGTCTGGCGGGCAAGAGTGCCCACCCCACACGGCCTGGCGCAGCGCGGCCTCTACCTGCCTGACGCGGCGGAGGACGGCGTCGTGATAGTCCTCGCGGCTCCAGGCGTAGCGGGAGATCCATCCGCGGCTGGGGTCGTTGACTTGCGTCGAGTAGGGATGATCGGTGTTGTAGTTGATGGCGCAGACGACGACACTTCGCGCCCAGGGCGCGACGCGAGAGAGAGAGGCGCGCTTAAGATCGCCTTGCTCATCTTTGGCCTCCATATATTTCATTTCACCGGAGCGGCCAGCCGCAATCCACTCAGGGAAATGGTCGAGTTCGGGCGCATGACTGGCAGGAGCTACGCCTGAGAGGTCGAAACCAGCCTCTTCGGCGGCGCGCTCCACGATCGCTTTGAGGTCGGTGACCCGGCTAAGCATGGCAGATTCGCAGCAATTCTAATTCTAAGCTTTCCATCTCGGGAGGCTGAAATTCCGAAGTTTCGGCGCTATCCTTCCGCCATGCTCACGAAAGATCTCTCTCCCTTTATTCTCTGCCTGGGAGTCCTGGTCTCTCCACTGCTCTCGTCAGCGCAAGCCGCCGGTGTTCCTGTCGCGATCACGGTGTCGGATCCGACAGGGACCCGCGTCCCTCGTGCGAAGATTCGCGTTGTCCCCACACCGGATCCTGCTCCCCGGATGGAAACGGACGACAAAGGTTCACTGTCGCTGAATTTGAAGCCTGGCGGCTATGCCCTGTTTGCTCAAAGTCAGGGCTTTAGGACGTTCATCACCCACATCGACGTTCGGGAAGGAAAAGAGGTTCAGACATTTCCCGTTGTCTTGCAGCTCGGAGCGACATCTAGCCCCATGGTATCGCCAGCTTCTTCGAAAGATGACCTCGTCTTGCTGACTTATCCGTATCATGAACCAACCAACCTGTCGCCATTCGACGTGAAGGCCATGCCCCACATCCTAGTGAGCGTGCACAATTCGCACACCAACGCGGACGAGACTTACTCAGGCGTTCGTCTCGCAGATCTTCTGATCAAGATGGGCGCTCCGCTCGGCAGTGAGTTACACGGCGAGGCGCTGGCCAACTACATCGTCGCCACAGGTTCGGACGGATACCAGGCGGTGCTGGCAATCGGCGAGGTCGATCCCAGCTTTCATCCCGGAGAGGTGATTGTCGCCGATGCGATGAATGGCAAGCCCTTGGACGCGCATTCAGGCCCGTTCAAGCTTGTCGTGACGGAGGACAAGCGCCCGGCTAGGTCGGTGCGCAACTTGACGACGATTGAATTGAAGTCGATCCAATGAGCTTGCAAACCGCGCAGACGGCCTAAACGCCGAGTTTCTTCACTTCCTCGTTGTAGTACTTGCGGTACAGGATGTCCCATTCCTGCGAGCCTTCGAGGATGGTCCGCTTCTGGCTCTCGATCTTCTGGCGAGCGGCGACGTCGATCTTTTCTTCCTGGTTGAGCAGGTCTTCAAGAATCTTGCGGGTTTCCTGGCGGATGGTGTTGGGGTCTTCGACAAATTCGACCTGGTCCATCTCTTTGAGCACGTCGGCGACGGCACGGGCCAGCACGTTCACTTTGTCGCGGCTGAGTCTCACAGCACCGCCTTGTACTTGCGCACGAGTTCGGTTTTCACCTTGCGGAACATTTCCTGGTAGTTGGCGCCGCTCTTGCGCATTTCTTCGGAGTAGGCTTCGAGGATGACGCGCACTTCGTCGTTAATGCGGTCTTCGAGCGAGAGTTCGTCGACCATGGCACCGTGCACGCGCTCAGTGACCGCGGGAACGACCGAGGTCTCGATGAACTTGCCTGCAATCAGTTTCTTGGTGACTTCGCGGGCCAGGTAGCCCACATATTCTTTGGAAAAAAGCATGTGTGGATCGGAACTGGTGCGTGCAATACGGGCTCAATTTGAATAGGAAAGTGTAACACAGCGCCCGGACCTTCCGAGTCTCACTGCTGCAGGTGCTCCAGCATCTGCTTCGCCTGCGGATGGTCGGGGTGCTGCTGGAGCAGGTCGAGGACCACGCTGCGAGCCTTGTCGCGCGCGCCTTCCAGGGCGTAGACCCGAGCCAGGTTCAAATACGCCTGATCAAAAGCCGGTGCGACGCGAATGCATTGCTCGAAGCTGGCCACGGCTTCGTCCCGCCGTTGCGTGACTAGGTAGAGCACGCCGAGATTATTGAGAGCTTCGGGATAGACGGGACGAGCCTGTAACGCGCGCTGCAGGTATTCGTAGGCTTTGCCGGTCTCGTTCGCCTGTGCGTAGACCATTCCGAGGCTATAGTTGGCTTCCGGGTCCTGCGGCGCGATGACGAGGACACGCTCCAGTACCTTGCGGGCTTCGTCCCAGTTTTTTTGCAGACGATAGGCGTTGCCCAGGTTGTCGAGAGCCAGCACGTGATGAGGGTTCAGCCGCAGAGCGTCCTGAAAGCGCTGGATCGACTCATCGACTCGCCCTTCGCGCGTGGCAATCACACCCAGGTTATTCCAAGCGTCAGGCAACGTATCGGGGTAGTCGGCCTGGAGTTTAACGGCGCGTTCAAACGCTTCGCGTGCCGACGCGTTCTTGTTTTGATTCAGATAAACACTGCCGATGCCGTAGAGAGCCTCGGCGCTCGATGGGTCTTCGCGGGACGCCTGCTGAAATGAGGCCTCGGCTTGATCGAGGTATCCGCGCTGAAACAACAGCGAGCCCAGCGAAAGGTAATTGCGCCCGAATTCCAGCGTGTGGCCAGCGCTAGGAAAGGGCAAGGCTCGAGCCAGCCGTTCCACGTCCGTCGTGGGGATGCTTCGAAAGTCTTTCTCGACGTGCTCCGGGTCGATCGGACCTTGATACACCTTGACGATGTCGCCTTTAGCGTCGATGAGGAAGGACGTGGGAAGGGAGAGGTCGCGGTGCCGATCGAACATCTGGCGGTAGAGAATGTTGTAGATGGCGGCCGTGTCTTCGGGTCCTCGCAGGATTGTGAAGGAAAACTTCTGCTCGCGTGAAAAGGCGCTGAGCTTCTCGCCCCGCGAAGGAGTGGCCGCGGCTTCGTCCACGTTGATCGTGAGGAGTTGGAGTCCTAGCGTCGCCCACCTACCGTGCATTCTTTGGAACGCTTTCAAGTCAGCCAGGCACTCCGGCGATTGCATGACCCAGAAATTCAGTAGGACCGGCTTACCACGGCGAGTGAAGAACGATTGAGTCTCTCCAGTGAGGTCGGGCAGAGAAAAGACGGGAGCCGTAACGGGAGCCAAAAGCCAAGTTTCAGCTTGCGTTGGCAGCGATTCGGCTTCTGCGGCGTGCACGGGCGCAACTTGTGCACGGTCGGTCGTGCTTCTCCTGAAAGGCTCGATCGAGGAAGGTTCCGATCCTTCCTCGATCCGGATCCGGTGGTTCAGAGGAAGGTCGTGCACCTCCTGCACCAGGCCGCTCGGCCAACGAATCATTGCGTGCACTGGGCCCACCGCGTCACCAAGACCGAAGAAAACATCCTTGCTGTGCTGGGAAAGAAAGCCAGAACCGGCCTGAAGCATGCGGGTCTGGCGGCCAGTGCTGCTTTCGACCGTCACAGCGGCTCCGATCGAATCGCGATTGCTCTTGGTGCCGCGCAGTCGAAATGAAATCGAAGGTGGCAGGCTATCCGCGACATTCTTCAGCAACCGGAGTTGCGGAGCATTGCGATTCTTCAAGGCGACTTCGAGGCGGCCATCATGATCGAAATCGGCGAGTGCGAAGGAGCGGCCATCCTCGACGCAATCAAGCCCGACCACAGCGGAGACGTCAGAAAACGTTCCGTCGCGGTTGTTCGCATAGAAGATATTGCGCTCGTAACCGCTCCAGGTGCAGTCAGAGCGGATGAGTTCGTTAATCGCGTTCCATCCCTGCTCGTACTCTTTGGAAGCGCGCGCTTCATCTGGGGAGTTGGCAACGACCTGTCGCCAGAAAAAGCTGTTGAGATCTTCGCGCTGGGGACCCGACACCATCCCGTTGGCGATGTAGAGATCGAGGAACCCAGCGTGATCAAAGTCGAACGCGTCGCTCGACCACGCCCAGCGGCCCATTCCAACGCCGGCGGCCTGCGTTGCATCTTCAAACTCGCGGCCGCGATTGCGCAATAAGGAGTTCCCCATCGCGTGCTTCTGATAGAGGGCCCGCTCGGCTAGCGGTGAGTTTTTCTTGAAGATTGGCTGGGTCGATACGCGCACTCCTGCAGCAGTCCACATGTTAGCAACATAAACATCGTCAGCGCCGTCGTTGTCGTAGTCGAAGCAGCAGACACTCATCCCTGCGCCGACGTCTTCGACTCCGGCCTGCGGAGCGACATCCGTGAAGGATTCGTCTCCGTTATTGTGATAAAGGTTCTTGCGGCCAAAATCGTTGACCACGTAAAGATCGGGCCAGCCATCGCGGTCATAGTCGGTCCATCCGCAGGCGAAACTGTAGCGCGTGTTGTTTTGGCTCAAACCGGACTCCCGCGTCACATCGCGAAAGGTGCCGTCGCGGTTGTTCCGCATCATGAAGTTCGGTGGACCGTTTTCGGCATCGTAGTAGGGAGAGGGATACTTGTATTGTCCGGTGCCCTGGTAGTAGGTGTAGAGACAGAAATAGATGTCGAGCCATCCGTCGCGGTCGTAGTCGGCGACGGCTGCGCCGGTGAAAGTTCCCTGCGGCGGGCTCGCGAACTGGAATGCGTCAGGCCGTGGGCGGAACTTGCCGCCGCCTTCGTTCAGGAAGAGCAGCGGTCCGTTGGTTCGCACGAGAATCACGTCCTGCCGGCCGTCATTGTTGAAGTCGGCGAAGAGCGCACAGGCGGTATTTTCGAGGATGCCCAGGCCCGAGATTTCGGTGATGTCCTCAAACGTTCCATCGCCGCGGTTGCGATAGAGCCGGTTGGGCAGGCCCGCGGGCTGGCACACGTAGAGATCGTCGAAGCCGTCGTTGTCGATGTCGGCGACTGACACTCCGTTGTGTCCATAAACGTCGATGCCGCAGGCACCGTCGAGAATCGTGCGCCAATAGTCGGTCCCATGCAGCATCTGCTCCGCGTAGGATGAATTCTTGCCGAGCGCCTCTGTGGCGATATCGACGTAGACCGGCGAACGGGAACGCGCTTGAGTTTCGTTGAGAGCGCGCCAACTGCGGATTTGGAACTCGTCCGAGGCGGATGTAGCCCATGACAGTTCCCAAACTCCGACGCGCTGTTCGCGATAGAAATCGGCGCCGGTGCCAACGATTTCGTAGCGGACCCGAGTCTCGATGCGGAGTTGTGCAGGCTTCGCCGATGGGTCAGGACCAGCGTCAACGCTTGTGATCTTAAATTCGGCAGTCAGGATGCTCGAGAAGACGCTCAGATACGACTGCAACTCGTGAAGAAAGGCATCCCGAGGGAATGCGACCTCGCCTCTGAACTTGTTCTTGTGAATTTCGAGCATCGAATCCGAGCGTACGACTCGCGACTCTAACGGCAGAAGCGATGCGCCGGAGAAATCGGTGTCCAGCGTTCTCGCTATCGCTTGTAGCGCCGGCGGGGATTGCAGCAGGGCGGCGCTCCAGCCTGCGAGAGTCGCAGCGAGCTGATCGGCATATTTTTCCGTGATGAAATCGTCGAGGCCTGCCTGCACTTTGAGCAGCGTCGCATCGAGCGGACGATCGTTCCGGTAGTGAGGATGCAGATGGAATCGGGCGTCGGCGGGCGGAGAGGTACGATCCGCGGCGAACTCGGCGTCGGGAAAAGCGAATCCCCATAAACGTGCCGGGACCAGAGTAGCCCCAGTTCCCTGACAGAAGCGAACCAGAAAGTCGCGCCGGCTGAGACCGGTGTGCGGATGCGGTTTCCCGGCCCGGCTCAGAGTAATGTCTCCTGCGGAATCACGTGTGGAACCGAAGCTACCATCGGTATCCGGGTGGGTCAAGGCAACATCGGGACCCACCGCTATAATCATTTTATCTTCGCGTCTTATTCGCAATGTGGCGCGCGATCCTGAATGAGAGCTGCAGAAAAACTAGCGCTGGTCCGCTCCTTTTGGGTTCTCCTGATGGCGGCCGCGCTGCTAGCACTAAGCGCCGTGTGCCAGGACACGGTTACAGCCGCGCAACAACCTGCGGCCTCGGACTCAGCAGAAACGCACTTGGGAAAGGGCTACGACGCGCTTAAGCAAGACCGATATCCTGTTGCCGTGGATGAATTCCGGGCGGCGCTTGCCATCGATCCGACCCTGGTGCTGCGCGCACAATTCCCGCTGGCCGTAGCATTGTTTGAGCAGCACAAGTCCGCGGAGGCGCGTCGTGAACTGGAGGCGGTTCGCCACGTAGCCGGGGATCATCCGAATGTGCTGTATTACCTGGGCCGGCTCGACATCGAGGATCGCAACTACCAAAGCGCGATCACAAATCTCAACCAGGCAATGACGAAGCCGCCGTTCCCGGACACAGCCTATTACCTGGGATTCGCCTATTTCAAACAGGGCGATCTGCCCAACGCGGAGAAGTGGCTGAAGGAAGCTCAGAAAATCAATCCGCGGGATCCAAGCATTCCGTATCAGCTCGGGTTCGTATATCGCAAGGAAGGCCGCCAAGAAGAGGCGGACAAATCCATCGCACTGTCGGAGGACTTGCACCGCCGCGGGGACGACGAAGCCCGGCTGAGAGCCGAGTGCGGACAAAAACTGGATAGCGGCCCGCGCGAGGAGGCACGTGCCCTGTGCGAGAAGCTCTATGATCCGGATGACGCCGAACGGCTCACTTCACTGGGAACAATTTTTGGGCAACACGGCGATCCGGAGGCAGCGCTGAAGCCTTTTCTGCGGGCGGCGGAACTTTCGCCACAATCTCCGCAGGTGCAATACAACCTGGCATTCACCTATTCAAAACTCAACCGCTATCAGGACGCGCG